>CAWIEF010000007.1:0-59986 GCA_963835135.1 uncultured Alphaproteobacteria bacterium | reverse complement strand
AGCGGCAGCCCGGCCGAACACCACGAGGTCGAGCAGCGAATTGGTGCCAAGGCGGTTGGCGCCATGCACCGACACGCACGCTGCCTCGCCGATCGCCATCAGGCCGGGTACGACCGCGTCCGGGTTCTCGGCGGTAGGGCGCAGCACTTCGGTGCGGTAGTTGGTCGGCACCCCGCCCATATTGTAGTGCACCGTCGGCAGCACGGGGATCGGCTCCTTCGTCACGTCGACGCCGGCGAACACCTTGGCGGTCTCGCTGATGCCCGGCAGACGCTCGTGCAGCAGTTCGGCGCCGAGATGCTCCAGATGGAGGTGGATGTGGTCCTTGTTGGGGCCGACCCCGCGGCCGGCGTTGATCTCGAGCGTCATGGACCGCGAGACGACGTCGCGGCTCGCCAGGTCCTTGGCCGTGGGCGCATACCGCTCCATGAACCGCTCGCCTTCGGAATTGGTCAGATACCCGCCCTCGCCCCGGCTCCCCTCGGTGATGAGGCAGCCCGAGCCGTAGATGCCGGTCGGGTGGAACTGCACGAACTCCATGTCCTGCATCGGGATGCCGGCGCGCATGGCCATGCCGTTGCCGTCACCGGTGCAGATGTGCGCCGAGGTGCAGGAGAAATAGGCGCGGCCGTACCCGCCGGTCGCCAGCACCACGGATTGGGCGCGGAAGCGGTGCATCGTGCCGTCCTCGAGACACCAGGCCATGACGCCGCGGCAGGCGCCGTCTTCCATGATGAGGTCGAGCGCGATGTATTCGACGAAGAACTCGACCTCGTGCTTCAGACTCTGCTGATACAGCGTATGGAGGATCGCGTGGCCGGTGCGGTCGGCGGCGGCGCAGGCGCGCATGGCGGGCGTCTTGCCGTATTCCATCATGTGGCCGCCGAACGGACGCTGATAGATGCGACCGTCCTCGGTGCGGCTGAACGGGACACCGTAATGCTCGAGCTCGTAGACGGCCGGGATCGCCTCGCGGCACATGTATTCGATCGCGTCCTGGTCGCCGAGCCAGTCCGACCCCTTCACGGTGTCGTACATGTGCCAGCGCCAATCGTCCTCACCCATGTTGCCGAGCGCGGCGCCAATGCCGCCCTGGGCCGCGACCGTATGGCTGCGGGTCGGGAACACCTTGGTCAGGCAAGCCGTCCGCAGCCCGGCCGCACCCATTCCCAGCGTCGCCCGCAACCCGGCCCCACCAGCGCCCACGACCACCACGTCGTAGGTATGGTCGATGACCGTATAGGCCCGCGGGGAGGGAGAGCTGATGGCGTTCATAACGGCAGTCCTCGTGTCAAATGCCGAAGCCGATCACGTGAGCGCAAGCTTCAGCACTGAGATGGCAGCGATCAGCCCGAGCAGAAGAGCCACGGCCTTATTAACCAAAACGAATGCCATCATCCTGGTGGGATTCGGAACGTAGTCTTCGATGACGACCTGGATGCCGAGTTGCATGTGATGGAAGGTTATCCCGATCAGCGCGAGCAGCAGCGCCGCATTGATCGGATTGCCGGCCCAGGCCGCCACCATCGGCTGCGTCGCGCCAATCAGCCGCAGGATGCTGATCACGAACCAGATCGTAAGCGGCACCAGAGCGATCGACGTGACGCGCGAGGCATACCAGTGATGGACGCCGGCATGAGCCGCGCCGACACCGCGCGCGCGGCCCAGTTGCGACCGCATGACGTTGATCGACACGCGGTCGTTGATCGGCTGGCTCACCGGGGCCACACCGCGACGCCGATGACCCAGACCAGGACGGTAGCCACGACCGAAGCGATGATTGCCGCCCAGCCGCTCCGGTGGACCTGATCGATCCCGAAACCGTGCCCAGTGTCCCAGGCCAGGTGCCGCAGGCCACCGAACAGGTGATAGAATAGCGATGCCGTCCAGCCGAACAGCACGAACAGGCCCAGCCAGGATCCGATGAAGCCCTGGACCCGCGCGAACGCGGCAGGCCCGCTCGCCGCCGCCGCGAGCCACCAGACCAGCAGCAGCGTGCCGATCGAACTCGCGATCCCGGTGATCCGATTCATGATCGACAGCACCGACGTGATCTGCGGCGCATAGACCTGGAGGTGCGGTGAAAGCGGGCGGCGGACCAACGTCCCGTCGCTGGTATGCGCGATTAACAGCGCGTCACGAACATCCTGCATCGGAAAAGTCACTCCCGCCCGCCACGGCCTACTGATGGCTGGTTCGTATCGGTTGACGTGGAGCGGGTCAACGCGAACGCAACCGCAGTGCAGCAAAGAACGCTACAAGTTGCTCTTGTCTCTGCATGGCCGATGTGAGAGCGCACGCATGAGCATTCGGGATTGAGACCGGTTGAACGACGCCACACTTCCTGATCCGGCGCGCACGCTGCCGCCGTCGCCGCCGCGCCCGGGTTTGCCGCGGCCACCCGGCCCGTCCGCGTCGTTCATCTCGCGGACGCTCGGCCGCTGGAGCGGCGGCTGTGCGCGGCATCGGGTGGTGACGATCATCGCCGCGGCCGCCCTGGCGCTGCTCTGTCTCTGGCTGGCGGCGACCCGGCTCGGCGTGACCACCGATACCGGCAACCTGTTCTCCGCCTCGCTGCCCTGGCGTCAGCGTGCGATGGCGATCGAGCGTGCCTTCCCGCGCCAGCAGGAGTTGCTCGTTGCCGTCGTCGGCGGCGCCACGCCGGAGGAGGCGGAGGAGACGGCCGATGCCTTGGCCGCCGCCATCGCGCCTGACCAGGCGCACTTCAAATCGGTCGATCGACCCGACAACTCGCCCTACCTCGTCCGCAACGGGCTGTTGTTCCTCGATAAGAACACGCTGACGAACCTTCTGAACGCGACGATCGACGCACAGCCCTTCCTGGGCCAGCTCGCGGCCGATCCAAGCCTGCGCGGCCTGATGAGCGCGCTGGGTCTGATCGCGCAGGGGGTCGATGCGGGGCAGACCGATCTGGGCGCGTTCACCCCAGCGCTGGCCGGGTTCGATGCGGCGCTCTCCCGCGCCGCCGCCGGCAAGCCGGAGCCGCTGTCATGGCAACGGCTGCTGGCCGGGTCGGTGACGGATCTGGCCGGGAAGTATCGCTTCGTCTTGATCCGCCCGGTGCTGGATTACGGCGCGCTCGAGCCGGGCGCGGCGGCGTCGGCCCGGGTGCGGGCGGCAGCCGCGGTCCTCCCCGACGTGCGCAAGGGCCGGGCCAGCGTGCGCCTGACCGGCCAGGTGGCGCTCGACGACGAGGAGTTCGGCACCGTGGCCAACGGCGCGGTCAAGGGCCTGCTGATCAGCTTCGCGCTGGTGGGCATGCTGCTGTTCCTGGCCGTCAAGACCTGGCGCATCGCGGTGCCGATCATCCTGACGCTGCTGTTGGGCCTGCTTGCGACGACGGGGTTCGCGGCGTTGGCGGTCGGCACGCTCAACCTTGTCTCGGTCGCGTTCGCCGTGCTGTTTACCGGCATCGCGGTCGATTTCACCATCCAGTTCGCCGTCCGGTTCCGCGAGGCGCGGATGTTCTATCCGCCGATGAACGAGGCGCTGCTGCAAACCGCGCGCCGGGCCGGCGTGCAGATTCTCGTCGCGGCCCTGGCGAGCATGGCCGGCTTCCTCGCCTTCACCCCGGCCAGCTTCGTCGGCGTGGCCCAACTCGGGTTGATCGCCGGGGTGGGGATGTTCATCGCCTTCTGCTGCACGATCACCTTCCTGCCGGCTTTCCTGGCCGCGTTCAGGCCCCGGGTCGGCGCCGTCGAGGTCGGGCTGGCTTGGTTGCGGCCGCTCGATCCCATCTTGCATCGATGGCATCGTCCCGTCGTGATCGTGTTCGCCGCGGTCGCGGCACTCGGCCTCGCACTGCTGCCCGCGCTCGATTTCGACAGCGACCCGCTGCACACCAAGGACCCGAATTCGGAAGCGGTCCGCACGCTGAACGACCTGCTCGACGATCCGGTCACCAACCCCTACACCGCCGATGTGCTCGCGCCGTCGCTCGATGCCGCGCGCCCGCTGGTCGAGCGGCTCGGCACATTGCCGACGGCCGACACCGTGCTCTGGCTCGGCAGTTTCGTGCCGACGGACCAGGCCGAGAAGCTGCCGCTGCTCGACGATGCCGCGAGCGTGCTGCGGACGACATTGGCCGCACCCGCCGCGCCCGCCCCGCCCGACGCGGAGGCGCTGCGGGCGTCCATCAAGCACGCGGCGGCCGCCCTGCTCGCCGCCAAGCCCAAGCTGCCGGCCGACAGCCCGGTCCTGCCGTTGATGGGCGACCTCCAGCGCCTGTCGGACGCTCCCGACGACGTCCTGCTCGAGACCAACCAGGCCCTGACGCGCTTCCTGCCGCTGCAACTCGACCGGTTGCGCGCTGCGTTGGACGCCACCGCGGTGACGGAGGCCGACGTGCCGGACGCAATCCGGCGCGAATGGGTGCTTCCCGACGGCCGCGCCAAAATCGAGGTCTCGCCCAAGCTCGCCGTCGCGCGGAGTCCGGACGGGCTGGAGCGGTTCGTGCACGAGATCCAGAGCGTCGCGCCAGATGCGGGCGGCTCGGCCATCGTCATCACGGGCAGTGCGGAATCGATCATCAGCGCGTTCCAAATGGCGGCCCTGCTCGCCATCATCGCCATCGCGGTGCTGCTGGCCATCACCACGCAACACTTGCTCGACATGGCGCTCGTGATCCTGCCGCTGATCGTCTCGTCGTTGCTCACGGTCGTGTGCGCCGTGTCGCTCCGGATGCAGCTCAACTTCGCCAACGTGATCGCGCTGCCGCTGCTGCTCGGCGTCGGGGTGTCGTTCAACGTATATTTCGTGATGAACTGGCGGGCCCGGCGGTCGGCCCCGCTGGGCTCGGCGACGGCGCGGGCGGTGCTGTTCTCGGCCCTGACCACGTCGACCGCGTTCGGATCGCTGTGCCTGTCGCAGCACCCGGGCACGGCGAGCATGGGCAAGCTGCTGCTGCTGAGCCTCGGATGCACGCTGCTGACGACGATGATCTTCTTGCCCGCGCTGTTGGATTGGCTGGGCAACCCGGCCCTCGCTCTGCGCAGCAAGCGGTGGCGCGCCATGCGTGCGGCGCGGCGCGGCGCCTGAGGAGGAAACCATGGGTTCGATGGACGGGGTGCGGGCGCTGGTATTCGACGTATTCGGCACCGTGGTCGACTGGCGCGGCGGGGTCGCGCGCGAGGCGGCGCCGTTCCTCGCGCGGCATGCGCCCGGGGCCGACCCGGCCGCCTTTGCCGACGCATGGCGCACCCAGTACCAGCCCGCCATGAACCAGGTCCGCACGGGCCGGAGGCCGTTCGCGCGGCTGGACGTGCTACATCGAGAGAACCTCGTGGCCATCTTGCCGCAGTTCGGCATCGGCCACGTGCCGGACGACGAGCTCGATGCGCTCACCTTGGCGTGGCACAGGCTTGACCCTTGGCCGGATGCCATCGCCGGGCTGACGATGATGAAGCAGCGCTTCATCATCGCGCCGCTCTCGAACGGCAACATCATCCTGATGCTCGACATCGCCAAGCGCGCCGGGCTGCCGTGGGATGCCATCCTGGGTGCCGAGGTCGTCCAGGCCTACAAGCCGCAGCCAGAGGCCTATCTGCGGACCGCCGACGTCCTGGCCCTCCGACCGGAGCAGGTCTGCCTGGTCGCGGCGCACAACAGCGACTTGGCTGCGGCGCGCCGGGTTGGGTTCATGACGGCCTTCGTGCCGCGGCCGGCCGAGCACGGGCCGGGTCAGACGAGCGATTTGCGGCCAGAGCAGGAGTGGGAACTGGTCGCCGAAGACTTCGTCCAGCTCGCGCAGACATTGGGCGCCTAGCTGCCGAGCTGCGGGCGCAGGGTGGCGACCGACGCGTCCGCGGGTTGCACGGTCCGCAAGACATTGCCATGCCATTGCGCGACGACCGGCAGCGCCAGGGTGTTCTGGCCCTTCTCGTCGAACCGGGCACCCCAGCTGTTGGCGGTGTGATCGAGCGGGATGTCAAAGGTCTGGATTGCATCGCGCACCTTGTCCTTGTCGAGGCTCCCGGCCCGCAGCAGGACGTCGAAGAACAGCTTCGCGCCAACATAGTTGGCCAGGCTGTGCCCGCTTCGCGGCTTGGTGCCGTATTTGCGCTCGTAGGCAGATTCCACGTCGTGCAGGCCGGGCGCCACGTCTGGGTTGATGCCGTAGGGCGGGAAGCCGACATTGAGGGTGCCGTCGAAGTCGGGGCCGATCGTCGTGGCGGTGTCGACCAGGGCATAGCCGCCGCCTGCACCCACGATCATGCGGGGCTGCCATGCCGCCTGCTTCATCTGTCGGTAGAACATCACGGTATCGCTTTGGTAGCCGGTGTGCAGGACGGCGGTGACGTCGGCGCCGCGGAACCGCTGTACGGCGTTGCCCAAATCGGGTCCGGTCGCGCTATAGGCGAGCTTGTCGATCACGGTCAGCCGCCGCTCCTTGCAGCGGGCGAGTTGGAGAGCGCCGACGGTGCTGCCGTACATCCCATCCTCGTGCAGGATCGCGACGCGGAGATCGGCGCGCTGCGGCTCGCTCTCCAGGTGCCACTGCCGGGCGAGCGTTTCGCCGATGGTGTCCACGCTGAGCGCGGCGAGCATCGTGGCGCTCGAGCAGGAGCGGAACAGGGTGCGGAAGCCGCGGTCGAGCACGGGGTCGCAAATAGCGCCGAGCTCGAAGAAGGGGATGCCGGCCAGTTCGGTCACCTGGCTGGCGGCAATGACGAGCGGGCTGGCGAAGCTGCCGAACACTGCGCCTACCTTCTCCGGGCCGATCAGGCGCTTGGCCTCGGTCGCGGCCGCGCCAGGATCGACGGCGTCGCCCTTGATCAGCTTCAGCGGCCGGTCGAATAGGCCGCCCGCGCCGTTTCGCTCGTCGACGGCAAGTTCGAGTCCGCGATAGCTCTCGTCACCGAACAGCGAGAGCATGCCGGAGAACGGGTACAGCGCCCCAAGCGGGAGCGGGTCCGCCTGGCTCCATGCGCGACGCGCCATCGCGGGAAGTGCCAGCGCACTCCCGAGGACAGCGCGGCGATGAAGCGTCATCCGAAGGCTCCGATCAGATTTTTAGACTTTCCTGCAAGCATGAGAGCGGTGCAAGCGTAACGGCGGCATGGATTGGCGGTTCATCTCCGGACCACGCCGGTCTAGCGTCGGGCAGGTCTTGGAGTTGCCGCATGAGCCTTCCCACCCAGATGCGTCACATTGCCCACGAGGCGGGCGGCCCGGAATTGATGCATGTTACGAATGGGCCGGTGCCGGCGCCGAGCGCGGGCGAGGTGCTGATCCGCGTCGCGGCGGCAGGGGTGAACCGGCCGGATGTGCAGCAGCGCAAAGGGGCGTATCCGCCGCCGCCCGGCGCCAGCCCGCTGCTCGGGCTCGAGGTCGCCGGCGAAGTGGTGGCCATCGGCGACGAGGCGGAGGGCTACGGCATCGGCGACAAGGTCTGTGCGTTGGCGAACGGGGGCGGCTATGCCGAATACTGCGTCGCCCCGGCCAGCCAGTGCCTGCCGTGGCCCCGTGGCTACGACGCGATCCGCGCGGCGGCGTTGCCGGAGACCTACTTCACGGTCTGGGCCAATCTGTTCCAGCTCGGCCGCCTGCAGCCCGGCGAGCGTGCCCTGGTGCATGGCGGCACCAGCGGCATCGGCCTGACCGCCATCCAGCTCGCGCGCGAGTTTGGTAGCCGGGTCTACGCGACCGCCGGCACGCGCGAGAAATGCGATGCCTGCGTGTCGTTCGGCGCGGACGCGGCGATCAACTACAAGGAGGCCGATTTCGCCGCGTCCATCAAGCAGTTCACCGCCGGGGCAGGCGTCGACGTGGTGCTCGACATGGTCGGCGGCGCCTACGCGGCGCAGAACCTGCGCTGCCTGGGGATGGATGGCCGGCTGGTGATCATCGCTTTCCTCGGCGGCCCCAAGGCCGAAGGCCTCGATCTGACGCCGATCATGGTCCGCCGGCTGACCGTCACCGGCAGTACCATGCGGCCGCGCACGGCGGCACAAAAGGCCGAGATCGCCCAGGCGTTGCGCGAGAGAGTGTGGCCTGTGCTCGAGGCCGGGCGGTGCGGCCCGGTGATCCATACCGTTTTTGGGCTCGATCAGGCGGGCGAGGCGCATCGCCTCATGGAAAGTAGCACCCACATCGGCAAGATCATGCTTTCGGTTGTGTAACGCGACCGCCGTGCGTCGCAGCCGCAGCCAGCGCTGGCCCTGTGACGGACGATGCCGGCACGATCGCAAGCTTTATCATGCCACTGCTAATGGTCCTGAAGTCGCCACTTGACGACTCGGCACTAATGATGGAGGTTTTGCTTTAGCGCAGAACGACGGCGACAAGGCCAGTGGCGCTAGAGCCAGCCGGGGGCGGAATTCGAGGAAGCTGCCGTCCGGTCGGCTTCGACCCCTCCAGCCGTAAATCGTAAAGCTGCGGCCAGCCGACGATCGGACCTTACTCGAAATGAGACAATGAGCAGACAAACCGACAACACGAACACTCCCCTCTCGCTCGACATGATCGACGAGGATCGGGTCCGCCGAGCACTCGGCCTCAAGACCAACGGCAGCAGCACGCCGCATCAGCAACGGCCGGAACAAGCCCGTCAACGCCACCGCTTCGTGGCCGATGGCGCCGTTCCCGTGGTCATGCTCAACCGCACCGATAGCGAGACGAGCGGGCTGAAGGAGCGACTCTCCGCGGCCGAGCACGCGCTGGAGATGGAGCGTGCCGCCCATGCCGCGACCCGGCGGGCGCTGCAGGACGCGCAGCACGCCAACCAGGCGATGCAGACCCGGTTCGGCCACACGGAACTGTCCAACGGTGAAGCGCTGCGGACGGAACGCGACCTACGCCGAGCCGCCGAAGAGGCCTTGGCCGCGTTGCAGGCCGAGGCCGCCGAGCGCAAGAGGCTCGACGCCGTCGCCCCCGAGAAGGTGCGGCGCGACATCAGAGCGTCCGAGCCGATCCCCCGCAAGCCGCGCAGCCTATCCACCAAGGAGCCCAAGCCGGTCCGCTGGTGGACGCCGAGCTACCGCTCTAAGCAGAAGTAGCCTGCTACCCTGCCTGCTTCAGTCTCGAGGCGGGCAGCAGTGGACGCAGGAAGCGGCCGGTATGACTGGCCGAGGTTGCCGCGACGGCTTCGGGCGTGCCTTCGGCGACAATCGTCCCGCCGCCGTCACCGCCCTCCGGCCCCAAGTCGAGCACCCAATCGGCCGTCTTGATGACTTCGAGGTTATGCTCGATGACCACGACGGTATTGCCCTGCTCAACCAGGGCATGCAGCACGTCCAGAAGTTTACGCACGTCCTCGAAATGCAGTCCGGTGGTCGGCTCATCTAAGATGTACAGCGTGCGCCCTGTCGCTCGACGCGCGAGTTCCTTGGACAACTTGATGCGTTGCGCCTCGCCGCCGGAGAGCGTGGTGGCCTGCTGGCCGAGCGTGATGTAACCGAGCCCGACACGCTGCAGGATGCTGAGCCGATCGCCGATTTTGGTGACGGAACTGAAGAACGGCACCGCTTCGTCCACCGTCATGGCCAACACGTCGGCAATCGACTTGCCGCGGAACTTGATTTCCAGTGTCTCCCGGTTATAGCGGGCGCCCTTGCAAGTATCGCAGGTCACGAACACGTCCGGCAGGAAGTGCATCTCGATCTTGAGCAGCCCATCGCCCTGGCACGCCTCGCAGCGTCCACCTTTGACGTTGAAGCTGAAGCGGCCGGATTTGTAGCCGCGGGCGCGGCTTTCCGGCAGTTCGGCGAACCAGTCGCGGATCGGGGCGAACAAGTCGGTGTAGGTGGCCGGGTTGCTGCGCGGGGTGCGGCCGATCGGGGACTGGTCGATGTCGATGATCTTGTCGAGCAGGTCGAGCCCTTCGATCCGCTCGTGCTTGGCCGGCACCTGGCCCGACCCCATCAAGCGTCGGCTCGCCGCCTTATATAGAGTGTCGACGACGAGCGTGGATTTCCCGCCGCCAGACACGCCTGTGACGCAGGTGAAGGTGCCGAGCGGGATGCGGGCGGTGACGTCCTTCAGGTTATGGCCGCTGGCGCCGATGATGGTGAGCATGCGCTTGCGGTCCGCCTTGCGCCGGGTCGGCACCGGGATGAACTCACGCCCGGAGAGGAAGGCGCCGGTGACGCTGGCCGGGTTGGCCTCGACCTCGGCGGGTGTGCCGTGGGCGATGACGTTGCCGCCGAGCAGCCCGGCGCCCGGACCCATGTCAATGAGGTAATCGGCCGCGCGAATGGCGTCCTCGTCGTGCTCGACGACCAGCACCGTGTTGCCCAGCGCCTTGAGCCGCCGCAACGTGCCGAGCAGGCGCTCGTTGTCGCGCTGATGCAGGCCGATACTCGGCTCGTCCAGGACATACAGCACGCCGGTCAGGCCGGAGCCGATCTGGCTGGCCAGGCGGATCCGCTGGCTCTCGCCGCCGGACAGGGTGGTGCTGCCGCGAGAGAGCGTCAGGTAATCGAGCCCCACGTCGACCAGGAACTGCAGCCGCTCGACGATCTCGCGCAGGATCCGGCGCGCGATCTCCTGCCGCTGGGGCGTGAGCGTGTCCAGCACCGTCTCGAACCAGGCCAGCGCGTGGCGGATCGACAGATCGCTGGCCGCTGCGATGTCCGAACCGGCGATCTTGACGGCGAGCGCCTCGGGCTTCAACCGGGCGCCTCCGCATTTGGCGCAGGGCTTCTCGCCTTGGTACCGCGACATTTCCTCACGCACCCAGGCGCTGTCCGTCTCCGCGAACCGCCGCTGGAGATTGTGCAGCACGCCCTCGAACGGCTTGGTAACGGCGTAGGCGCGCACGCCATCCTTGTAGCTGAACTCGATCGGCGCCGGGTCGCCGTGAAGGACGGTGCGCCGGACCGCCTCCGGCAATTCCTGCCAGGGCGTCCTCGTGCTGACCTTGAAGTGTCGCGCGATGCTCTGCAGCGTCTGGTCATAATAGGGCGATTGCGAGCCGGTCCACGGCGCGATGGCGCCGCCGGCCAGCGGCAGGCGCTCGTCCGGCACGACCATGGCCGGGTCGAAGAACGTCTCGACGCCGAGCCCGTCGCACGCCGGGCAGGCGCCGTGCGGCGAGTTGAAGGAGAACAGCCGTGGCTCGATCTCCTCGATCGTGAAGCCGCTGACCGGACAGGCGAAGCGCGACGAGAACACCGTGCGCTCCCCGCCATCGGCGTTCTCGGCATAGACAACGCCGTCGGCCAGGCCGAGCGCCGTCTCGAAACTGTCGGCCAGGCGTTGCTCGGTACCGGCGCGCACCACGACCCGGTCCACGACCGCCTCGATCTCGTGCTTGATCTTGCGGTTCAGCGCCGGCACTTCGCCGATCTCGTAGAGCGTGCCGTCCACCTTGACCCGGGCAAAGCCGCGCCGCTGCAACTCTCCGAGTTCCTTGCGGTACTCCCCCTTACGATCCCGCACCACCGGGGCCAGCAGCAGCAGCCGCGTGCCGTCCGGCATGGCCATGACCCGGTCCACCATCTGGCTGACCGTCTGCGCCTCGATCGGCAACCCGGTCGCCGGCGAAAACGGCACGCCCACGCGCGCCCAGAGAAGCCGCATGTAGTCATGGACCTCGGTCACAGTCCCGACCGTCGAGCGCGGATTGCGGCTCGTGGTCTTCTGCTCGATCGAGATGGCCGGCGAGAGACCCTCGATGCTGTCGACGTCCGGCTTGCCCATCAGCTCGAGGAACTGCCGCGCATAGGCCGAAAGCGACTCGACGTAGCGGCGCTGCCCCTCGGCATAGATCGTGTCGAACGCAAGGCTCGACTTGCCCGAGCCCGACAACCCGGTGATGACCGTCAGCTGATCCCGCGGGATCGTCACGTCGACGTTTTTGAGATTGTGCTCGCGCGCCCCGCGCACGCGAATGAAGCCCGACATTCAGTGCCCCGCGGCCGTTTTGTTCGCTAATCGTTCACACCTCTATATGGCACCGAGCCGAGGGGATTGAAACCCTTGTGGCGCCCGGTCGCGCATGACACATGAGGACCGATAGCCCGAAAAGGACGGTAGCGATGGCCGGCTCAGTCAATAAAGTCATCTTGGTCGGCAATCTCGGCAAGGACCCGGAATCCCGCAGCTTCCAGAACGGCGGCAAGGTGGTCAATTTCACCCTGGCGACGTCGGAGACTTGGAACGATCGCGGCTCCGGCGAGCGCAAAGAGAAGACCGAGTGGCACAACGTGGTGATCCGCAACGAGAAGCTGGGCGAGATCGCCGAGCGCTATCTCAAGAAGGGCGCCAAGGTCTATATCGAGGGCTCGATCCAAAGCCGGAAGTATCAGGACCAGTCGGGCCAGGAAAAATACATCACCGAGGTGATCGTCGGCCCGTTCCGCGGCGAATTGACGATGCTCAGCGGACGCGGCGAGGAGGGCGGCATGGACGCTGGCGGCGGCGGCTTCTCGCGCGAGCGCACCGCCTCGTCGCCCCGCACCGCGCCGGCCCGCAGCGGCGGAGGCGGCGGCAACCCATCATGGGATTCCGGCCGCGGCGCCGGCGACTTGGACGACGAGATCCCATTCTGATGGGACCAGAGCCGTTCACGCTGTCGATCGCCGATGACGCGGTCGATGCGCTGAAGGCAAAGCTGTCCCACACGCGCTGGCCGGACCAGGCTCCGGGCGAGCCCTGGAGCTACGGCACCGACGTCGCCTACATGCGTGGCCTTGCGGAGTATTGGCGCACCGGCTTCGACTGGCGGGCGCAAGAGGCGGCGCTGAACGCGTTCCCGCAATTCGTCATGCCGCTCGACGGCGGGCGGCAGCATTTCCTGCACGTTCCCGGACAGGGGCGGAACCCGACTCCGCTGCTGCTCATGCATGGCTGGCCCGGTTCGGTGTTCGAGTTCATCGACATCCTTCCCCGCCTGACGGCTGACTTCACGGTCGTGGCGCCGTCACTCCCCGGCTACGGGCTGTCGTTCGAGCCGGGTCAGAAGCGGTTCGGCATCTCCGACATCGCCGATACGATGCACCGGCTGATGACCGAGGTGCTCGGCTACACCCGCTTTGCCGTGCAGGGCGGCGACTGGGGGGCGCATATCGGCAGCAACCTGGGTGCCCGGTACCCCGGCTCGCTGCTCGGGCTGCATCTCAACCTGACATCGCTCCCGATCGACGCGCCGCCCCCGGCGAACCCGACGGCGGAGGAACAAGCCTATCTGGACCAGGTCAAGCACTGGACCACCGAGGAGGCGGGCTACACGGCCATCCAAGGCACCAAGCCGCAAACGCTCGCCTTCGCCATGACCGACAGCCCGGCCGGCCTGGCGGCCTGGATCGTGGAGAAATTCCACAGCTGGACGGACAATGACGGCACGATCGAGACCGCGGTCGACCGCGACCGGCTGCTCGCCGACATCTCGCTCTACTGGTTCACCGGCGCGATCGGCTCCTCGTTCTGGCCCTACTACGCCCGGCTGCACGGCGACGCGCCCATTCCGGCGGACAAGACGGTGGACGTGCCAGTCGGCTACGCCGCGTTCCCGCGCGAGATCAGGCGTCCGCCCCGCAGTATCGCATCGCGCTACTACACCGACATCCGCCGCTGGACGCCCATGGCCAAAGGCGGCCACTTCGCCGCCCTCGAGCAGCCCGCGGCGCTGGCCGGCGAGATCATCGCCTTCTTCCGGGATCTGCGGGCGTGATCCGGCGTCCGTTCCACTTCCATCTTGGCCTCGATCATACCGGGCATCGCCACGTCCGCCTGCGTGACCCGGCCGAGATGCGCCGGGTGCGCGAGCGCCGCCAGCTTCACCCCGTCGTCATCGTCGCTGTCGCCGGCGTGCAACCGCGCTGGCGCAACGGCTTGCAGCGCCGCCGCTGGCTGATCTTGACCGAGGCGACCCGCGGCGACCGCCGCTGCTTCTTGATGACGCTCCGGCGCCGCCCGCTGGTGCCGCCGGTCATGCCGTTCTAGCCCGTCGCACTCACTGCCGTGCGCGCGCGCACGCGTTCGCGATGGACGATGTAGAGGCCGCTAGCGATGATGATCGCGGCGCCGCCGAAGGCGATGGCGTCGGGCATGGCGCCGAACACGACGTAACCCAACGCAGCCGACGAGAGCAGCTGGATATAGGAGAACGGCGCCAGCACGGACGCCGTCGCGCGGCGGTAGGCCAGGATGAGGAGATATTGTCCCGTCGAGGCGAAGATGCCGATGCAGACGCCGAGCCCGAGTTCGGCGAGCGTGGGCGTCCGGAAGCCGAACGGCAGCAAGACGGTCAGCACGATCAAGCCCACCGTCGCGCTCCAGAGCAGCGTCGTCTCACTCCGGTCCGAGGCGCCGATCAGCCGGGTCGCGATCATGGCGACCGCCCAGCACGCGGCCGAACTCAGCGGAAACAGCGCCGCCCACTGCAGCGCGCTGCCGTTGGGCCGGATCACGATCAACACGCCGGCCAGCCCGACCAGCGTCGCCGCCCAGCGATGCACGCCCACCTTCTCGCGCAGGATCAGCACCGAGAGCGCCGTGATGAAGGCCGGCGAGACGAAGGAGATCGCCGCGGCTTCGGCCAACGGCAGTGCGCTGAGCCCGCCAATGAATAGCACCGAGGAGCCCAGCAGCGTCAGCCCGCGCAGGACCTGCATCGACGGACGCCGCGGGCGCAGCCCGACGAACCGCCGGCGCGCGGCCACGACGACGCCCATCAGCACGAAAACCGTGTAGCGCAACCAAGCGATCTCGACCGAGGGCAGGTCGGCGTGGCGGAGGTATTTTGCCATCGTGTCGGACATCGAGAACAGGATGACCCCGCAAACGACTTGAACGATCGCGGGCCACACGGTCGTGGGCTCGGCCCGGGGAACTTGCGGGATCATGGCCCACGATTAGCCGAAGACCGCAGTCGCGGGGGAACGCCTATTTCGTCGGGCTGACGAGCGCGAAGTACGCGCCCTGCGGATCCCTACAATTCAACGTCCATGCGCCGCCGGGCACCTCGACGGGGCCGAACAGGATCGTGCCGCCGGCCGACTTGACCCGTTCCTGCGCGGCGTCGATCCCGTCGACCACGAAATAGTAGAGCCATTGCGAGCGCATGCCGGCTTGGGTGCGCATCATCCCGCCGCGGTCGAGCCCGTCATACGCAAAGAGCTGGTAGGGTCCCATCGGCCCCATGTCGATCGCCCGGCTCCGCTCCCAGCCGAACAACCCGGCGTAGAAGCCGAACGCCGACTCGGGGTCGTCTGCGTGCAACTCCCGCCAGCCGATGCTCCCCGTCGCCATGGGCCGCGGCTCCGCCCCGTGCGAGGCAGGCGTGTAGAGGTAGAACACGGCGCCGCTCGGATCGGCCAGCACGGCGAAGCGGCCGACCCCGGCAATAGCCTCCGGCCCATATCTGAGGCTGGCTCCGGCGGCCTCGGCCTTGGCCAGCATCGCGTCCACGTCGTCCACGTGAACGTAGCCGGACCAGTGCGGCGGCACGCCCTGCTGCTGCAGATGCGGCGGAAGCTGCATCAGGCCAGCCATCATCGCCGCTCCGGTCTTGAGCACGGTGTAGGGCTTATCGGGCACCGCCTCAGGCAGCCACCCGACGATGCTCGCGTAGAAGCTGGAGGCCGCCGCCGGGTCGGTGGTGGCGAGGTCGTACCAGATGAAAGCCCCGGTGCTCAGATCGATGCTCCCTGGCCGATGGGCCGCGCCTCGCGGCGCTGACCCTGGCACATCTTTACGGCGCGCCACATATCCGCGATACCAAACCGCACTCTCAGGGCCGGGACTATCGCCGCCCGCGGCCCCCCATCGCAACGGAAATCTTCGCTTTGAGCGACACACCCCCGACTCCGCCAGACACGCCCGGCCCCGCCTACCCGCCCGTCATGCTCGAAGACGAGATGCGACGGTCGTATCTCGACTACGCGATGTCCGTCATCGTCAGCCGCGCGCTGCCGGATGCGCGCGACGGGCTGAAGCCGGTGCATCGGCGGATCCTGTTCGGGATGCACGAGAGCGGCTACACCGCCGACAAGCCATACCGTAAGTCGGCCCGCGTGGTCGGCGACGTGATGGGTAAATACCATCCGCACGGCGACAGTTCTATCTATGACGCCATGGTCCGCATGGCCCAGCCCTTTTCCATGCGGGTGCCGCTCATCGATGGGCAGGGCAATTTCGGCTCGGTGGACGGCGATCCGCCGGCGGCGATGCGCTACACCGAGGCGCGGCTCGCCAAGGCGGCCGAGCGCCTGCTCGACGATATCGGCAAGGACACGGTCGACTTCCAGCCGAACTACGACGAGAGCGAGCACGAGCCGAAGGTCCTGCCGGCCTCGTATCCGAACCTGCTGGTCAACGGCTCCAACGGCATCGCCGTCGGCATGGCGACCAACATCCCGCCGCACAACCCGACCGAGATCATCGACTGCACGCTGGCCCTGATCGCCGACCCGGCAACCCCGCTCGACGATCTGATGAAGATCGCGCCGGGTCCGGACTTCCCGACCGGCGGCCTCATCCTCGGCCGCGCCGGTATCCGCAGCGCGTTCGAGACCGGCCGCGGCAGCCTCGTCGTGCGCGCCAAGGCCGCGTTCGAGGACATGAAGGGCGGCCGGGTCGCCATCGTCGTCAACGAGATCCCCTACCAGGTCAACAAGAGCACGCTGCTCGAGAAGATCGCCGAACTCGTCCGCGCCAAGCAGGTCGAAGGCATCTCCGACATGCGCGACGAGAGCGACCGCGACGGCATGCGCATCGTCATCGAGCTCAAGCGCGAGGCGACGCCCGAGGTCGTGCTCAACCACCTCTATCGCTTCACCCAGTTGCAGACGAGCTTCGGCGTCAACTTCCTCGCCCTCGACGGCGGCCGCCCACGCCTGATGGGCCTCAAGGACGCGCTGGAAGTTTTCCTCGCCTTCCGCGAGGAGGTCGTGCTGCGCCGCAGCCGCTTCGAGCTGAACAAGGCCCGCGACCGCGCCCATCTGTTGATCGGCCTGGCCATCGCGGTCGCCAATATCGACGACGTTATCCAGGTCATCCGCTCCAGCCCCGATTCCGCCACCGCGCGGGCCGCGCTGATGGGTCGCGACTGGCCGGCCGCCGACATCGCGCCGCTGCTCGCGCTGGTCGACGACAGCGGCAACCAGATCGTCGACGACACCGTCCGGTTCACCGACGCCCAGGCCCGCGGCATTCTCGATTTGCGCCTGGCCCGCCTCACCGGCCTCGAGCGCGAGAAGATCCAGGCCGACCTCACCGAGGTGGCCGGCGAGATCACTGCATTACTGGAGATCCTCGGCAGCCGGCCGCGCCGGCTCGAGGTCATCCGCGACGAGTTGCTGACCGTCCGCGCCGAGATCGGCTCGCCGCGCCGCACCGTCGATCGTCGACGGCCTGGCCGACCAGGACGACGAGAGCCTGATCGAGCCCGGCCAGATGGTCGTCACCATCACCCGCGACGGCTTCATCAAGCGCACGTCCCTCGACATCTTCCGCCAGCAGAACCGCGGCGGCCGCGGCCGCACCGGCGCCGGCACCCGCGGCGACGACATCGTCACCCGCAGCTTCAACGCGCACACCCATCAATGGGTGTTGTTCTTCTCCAGCGGCGGCAAGGCGTTCCGCGAGAAGGTCTGGCGCCTGCCGGAGGCGAGCCCCACCGCCAAGGGCCGCGCGCTGGTCAACCTGCTGCCCGAGCTCGGGGGCGACACCGTCACCACCGTGTTGCCGCTGCCGCAGGATGAGAGCCTGTGGGAGAACCTGCATCTCGTCTTCGCCACCGCCAGCGGCGGCGTCCGGCGCAACAAGCTGTCCGATTTCGGCCGTATCCGCGCCTCCGGGCTGATTGCCATGAAGCTGGACGAAGGCGACCGGCTGATCGGGGTCGCGACCTGCCGCGAGGGCGACGACGTGTTCCTCGCGACCGAAAAGGGCCGCTGCATCCGCTTCCAGATCTCCGACGAGACGCTGCGCGTGTTCACCGGCCGCGACAGCTCCGGGGTCCGCGGGATCCGGCTGCAGCGCGACGACCGGGTCATCAGCCTGTCGGTGCTGCGCCATGTGGAGGCCGACGTCGCCGCCCGCTTGGCCTACCTCAAGACCTCCCGCCGCCGGATCGGGGTGGAGGACGAGGCGGTCAACGTCACCGCCGCCGGGGAGGAGGGTGACGTCCCGGATATCAGCCTCTCCGCCGAGCGCATCGCCGAACTCGAGGCGGCCGAGGAGATTCTGCTCACCGTCACCGATGCCGGCTTCGGCAAGCGCTCGTCCGCCTACGAATACCGGGTCAGCGGGCGTGGCGGCCAAGGCATCGCCAACATCACGCTGTCCTCGCGCAACGGCGCCTCCGTCGTCGCCAGCTTCCCCGTCCGGCCCGGCGACGGCGTCATGCTCGTGACCGACGAGGGCCGCCTCATCCGCGTGCCCGCCGACCAGGTGCGCGTCACCGGCCGGAGCTCGATGGGCGTCACGCTGTTCCGCCTCGGCGAGACCGAGCGGGTCAGCAGCGTATTCCCGGTCATCGACAGTGTCCTCGACAGCGGCGATGCGGAGGCGGCGCCCGACCGAGACGCGACCGACGACGAGCCGGCCGATGTCTGACCGGGCGCATATCGGCGTCTATCCCGGCACGTTCGACCCGGTGACCAACGGCCACACGGACATCATCGCGCGCGCCGCCAAGATGCTGCACCGTCTGGTCATCGGCGTGGCGGCCAACCCGGGCAAGAACCCGTTGTTCCCGCTCGAGGAACGCATCGAACTGGTGCGCGCCGAGGCCGAGCAAATTGCCAAGCGGACCGGTACCGACATCGTGGTGCAGCAGTTCGAGGGATTGCTGGTCTCGTTCGCCCGCTCGGTCAACGCCGGTGTGATCGTGCGCGGGCTTCGGGCGGTGACCGATTTCGACTACGAATTCCAGATGGTCGGGATGAACCACCGGCTCGATCCGGGGGTTGAGACGGTGTTCTTCATGGCGAGCGAGAGCCACCAGTTCATCTCGTCGCGTTTCGTCAAGGAGATCGCCCGGCTTGGCGGGGATGTGAGCAGCTTCGTGCCGCCGCTGACCTTGCAGCGCACGCTGCAGCGGGTGAAGGAGTAAGGGGAGTGGCCATGTTTCGCCGCGTGTTGATGGCGGGTTTCGCCGTAGTTTCAATGGGAGTTCTGATGTCCGACGCTGCCGACGCCCAACAAGCCGATGCTGGGAACATGTGGAACCTGGAGCTGAAGGATGGCTGCAAGGTCGTCGTCAAGCTCCGGCCGGACCTCGCGCCGCAAATGGTCGAGCGGGTCAAGACGCTGACGAAGGAGGGCTTCTACGACGGCACGCCGTTCCATCGCGTCATCGAGGGCTTCATGGCCCAGGGCGGCGATCCCACCGGTTCCGGCAGCGGCGGCAGCAAGCTACCGAACGTTCCGGCCGAATTCACCAACAAGGCCCACTTCCTGCGCGGCACCGTGGGCGCCGCCCGCACCAACGATCCGAACAGCGCCAACAGCCAGTTCTACATCATGTTCG
Source organism: uncultured Alphaproteobacteria bacterium (assembly GCA_963835135.1). Taxonomy (GTDB): domain Bacteria; phylum Pseudomonadota; class Alphaproteobacteria; order Acetobacterales; family Acetobacteraceae; genus JAVVHH01. Next base: position 40,548 of record CAWIEF010000007.1, on the reverse strand, counting down.
AACCGGCGCCGCACCTCGACAACCAATACACCATCTTCGGCCAGGTCGTGTCCGGCATGGAGTGCATCGACAAGATCAAGCGCGGGGCCGGCGGCAGCGGCAGCGTCAGCAACCCGGACAAGATCATCCACGCCACGATCAGCTAGGCAAAACCCACCCGGCCCGCGGGCCGGATGGACCCTGCGTTGACGCTCCTCGCTCAAACGCAGTAGAGACGCCGCCCTGTGGGCCTGTAGCTCAGCTGGTAGAGCACGGGACTTTTAATCTTGTGGTCGTGGGTTCGAGTCCCACCGGGCCCACCATGCTCACCCATAGGGAGCCGCGTATCGCGCGCTCCCTATGCCAACGCCCGCGTGGTCACGTGGACGGCCGGAGTGCGGGCGTCGTTCCATCGCCCACCGATCGCACGCTCGATCTGCGCGGCGAGTTGCAGCAGCAGGCCATCGTTTGCCTGTTTTGCCTGCGCCTGGATGCCGAGCGGCAACCCGGTCTCCTGCGTGGCGAGCGGCAGCGAGATCGCCGGGATGCCGCAAAGATTGGCGAGCGGCGTGTAGGCGAAGTTGCGCCACAGATTGCCGAACCAATCGAGGACCGAGGAATTGTCGCTGAGCGTCAGATACTCCGTCGTGCCGATCGGCGGCGTCGGCAGCGCCGTGATCGGCGTCAAAATGATATCCCACGTCTCGAAGAACTGGCCGAATTCGCGCGACGTCGTGTTGAACACCGCCTGCATGCGCGCCCGCTCGGCGAAGCTCGTGGTGCGACCGGCCTCCCAGATGCGGATGTTCATCGGCTCGACCCGGTCGGGGGGCGGGCACTCCAAGCCGAGCGACGCGATCAGCGTGCCGATCGTCTGCGCGAAGTTGCTGATGTAGCACGTGGTCTGCGCGGCGAACGCGGCGCGGAAATCGATCGGCGGTGTCACCCAGTCCAGATGGTGGCCAAGCCCTTCGAGCAATCTCCCGATCCGCTCGAGTTCGCTGACGAAATGCGGCACCGCGCGGTAGTCGCCCCATTCGTGGGACAGCGCGATGCGCAGCGGAGCCGGGTCGCGGCGGATCAGGTCGGTGTAGGGTTCGGCCGGCGTCCAAAATGGCATGAACTCGCCGGGCGCGCCGCCCCGGCAGTGATCGACGAACAGCGCGGTGTCGCGCACCGAGCGGGTGTGGCAGCCCTGAATTGAGACCAGACCGGTGAGATCGGACGCGGCTGGCGCGATGGAGAACACGCCGCGGGACGATTTGAGGCCGATATTGCCGCAGGCGCCGGCGGGGATGCGGATCGACCCGCCGCCGTCGGTGGCGTGCGAGAGGGGCAGCACCCCGGCGGCGACCGCCGCCCCGGTCCCCGCCGACGAGCCGTTGGAGGTGAAGCCTGTGTCCCACGGGTTGCGCGTGACGTAGAGGGCCGGGTTCTCGGCAGCCGAGCAGCAGCCGAACTCCGGCGTGGTAGTCCGCCCGATGATGTTCAGCCCGGCGCGCCGGATGCGGCGCGTCAGATCGCTGTCCGCGTCCGCGCGATGGCCCTGCATCAGCCGCGACCCCATCTCCTGCAAGCGCCCGCGGAGCGTCGGGCCGAGATCCTTCATCAGGTAGGGCACGCCGGCGAACGCGCCACCCGGGTCCATGCCGTCGCGGGTCGGGTCGGCCACGACGTCCGCGAACGTCTCGATCACGGCGGACAAACTCGGGTTGACCCGGGCGATGGCCGCCGCGGCTTGCTCGGCAAGCTCGGCAGCGGTGACGTCGCCGTCCTGCACCAGACCGGCGAGCGCCGTGGCATCGTGGGCGGCCCACTCGGCCCAACTCATCGCCTGCGTCATGTTGCCCCCAACTAGCTCCATGCAGCTTGTCGGCTGCAGGGCCGTGGTCAAGGCAAAAGGAGCGCGCCGCACAATAGCGATTGCGAAGCACTTGCAACTGGGTTACGAGCGCTCACCCGATCCCGGCCAACTGCACGAGAGCTTCCATGCTGATCCCTTTCCTCATCATGTTGCGCGAAGGTCTCGAGGCCGCCCTGATCGTGGGAATTGTCGCCTCATACCTCGCGCAGACCGGGCGAGGCCGCTTGCTCCCGCTGGTCTGGGCTGGGGTGGGTTCAGCCGTTGGATTGTGTTTGGCAGTGGGGGTGGGACTGGACCTCGCGAGTGCCGAGTTCCCGCAAGCCCAGCAGGAGTTGTTCGCAGGCGCGGTGGCGTTGCTTGCCGCACTCGTGCTGACGTCGATGGTGTTCTGGATGCACAAGGCAGCCCGCTCGATCAAGGGAGAGTTGCACGCGTCCGTCGACACGGCCCTGAAGCCCGGAGGCTCCGGCTGGGCCCTGGTCGGCATGGTGTTCCTCGCCGTCGGGCGGGAGGGCTTGGAATCGGTGTTCTTCCTGCTCGCCACGTTCCAGCAGGGTGAGGGCTGGGCGGCGCCGGCGGGGGCTCTGCTGGGTGTGGTCGGCGCCGTGGCGATCGGCTACGCGATCTATCGGGGCGGCGTCAGGCTGAACCTCCGGCTGTTTTTCCGCTGGACCGGCGTGTTCATCATCTTCGTGGCCGCCGGGCTGCTGGCGTCGGGGCTGCGCTCGTTGCACGAGGCCGGCGTGTGGGACCACCTGCAGACGACCGCCTTCGACCTCAGCACCACCATCCCCAACGATGGCGTCGCCGGAACCTTGCTGTCCGGCCTGTTCGGCTACAGTGACACGCCCACGGCCGGCGAGGTGCTGATCTACCTGGCCTATCTGGTTCCCGCCCTGCTGCTGCTCGGCGGCGGCGTCCGGCGGCCCCTCGCGGTTCGCCGCGCCGTTTGCCTCGCCGCACTGCTACCGCTGGCAGCCCACGCTGCCGACATGCCTGCCGGACCCGTTTCCATCGTCGTGACCGATAGGGGATGCGTTCCGAACGCCCTGTCCGTCGTCGCCGGCAAGACCACGTTTCGGGTCAAGAACGAGAGCCGCCGCGCGCTGGAATGGGAGATCCTTCGGGGCGTCAGCGTCGTCGCCGAGCGCGAGAACATCCTGCCGGGGTTCACCCAGCCGCTGAGCGCGACCCTCGCGCCTGGCGAATACGAGATGACGTGCGGCCTGCTGAGCAACCCGAAAGGGAGGGTGACGGTGTCTGGCAGCAGGCAGGACGCGATCGTGACGCCCGAGGAACTCACCCTGCCGATCGCGCAGTATAAGGCCTACGTCGTCGCCGAAGCCGACGCCCTGGTCACCTCGACCGCCGCCTTCACCACTGCCGTCAAGGCCGGCCATCTCGCCGAGGCCCAGCGCCTTTACGCACCGGCCCGAGCGCACTACGAGCGGATCGAGCCCGTTGCCGAGTTGTTCGACGACCTCGACAAATCGATGGACGCCAGGGTCGACGATTTTGAGAAGAAAGAGGCCGACCCGGCCTGGACCGGGTTTCACCGGCTCGAACAGGCGCTCTGGGTCGTGAAGTCGACGGCCGGCATGGAAGCGACTGCCGACACGCTGGCCGCCGACACGGTCGAACTCCGTCGGCGGCTCGAGACGCTCGATCTGCCGCCCAAGGCCGTCGTGGGCGGGGCGGCGTCCCTGATCGAGGAGGTCGCCGCCAAGAAGATCAGCGGCGAGGAGGACCGTTATAGCCATACCGATTTGTGGGATTTCCAAGCCAATACCGACGGGGCGCAGAAAGTATTCGGTGTGCTCAAGCCATTGGTGAGCGCCAAGGACCCGCAATTGGTGGCCCGCGTCGACGGCAACTTTGCCCGGGTGGACGCGACCTTGGCGAAGTACCGGCACGGCGGCGGGTTTGAGGACTACGACAAGCTCTCGAGCGCCGACAAGAATGCGCTCAAGCGGCCGATCACCGCGCTGGCCGAGGATCTTTCCACGCTGCGCGGGAAGCTAGGCGTCGAATGAGGCCCGGCCGGCGCGGACTTCTACTCGGCCTAGGCTCGGCCGGTGCGGCGGCCGCGGTCCGCGCGGCCACCCTCCCGGACGATCGCCCGCTGGAGCCTCGCGAGGAGGCGGGTGGCACCGCAGATGTGGTGCCGTTCTATGGCTCGCACCAAGCCGGGATCGCGACACCTCAGCCCGCCGCGGCGCTGCTTGCCGCGTTCGATGTGCTGGCCGAGGACCGGGCGGAGTTGGCGGACATGTTCCGCCTGCTGACCCGGCGATGCTCGTTCCTGGCGGCCGGCGGCGCCGTGGCGGAGCTGGACCCCAAGCTTCCGCCCCTGGATTCCGGCGTGCTTGGGCCGCGCGTGGTGCCGGACGCGCTGAGCGTAACGGCGTCGGTCGGCGCGTCCCTGTTCGACGACCGCTTTGGCCTGCAGGCGCTGCGTCCCCGCGCGCTGGTGCGGATGTCGGGCTTCCCGAATGACGCCCTGGACGCCGACTATTGCCATGGCGACCTCCTGCTGCAGTTCAATGCCAATACCGCCGAGACGAATATCCACGCCCTGCGTGACATCCTGAAATCCATGCCCGACTCCATCGCCCTACGCTGGAAGATGGAGGGCTTCCTGCCGCGGCATACCATCAAGACGCAGGGGCGCGACACGGTCCGCAACCTGATGGGGTTCAAGGACGGCACTGCCAACCTCGACCCCGGCGATACGGCGGCGATGGATCGCCTGGTCTGGACGGGGAAGGGCGAGCCAGCTTGGACCGCGGGCGGCAGCTACCATGTCGTGCGGCTGATCCGCATGCTGGTCGAGCGGTGGGATCGCACGCCGCTGGGCGAGCAGCAGACCATATTCGGACGCAGCAAGGCGGAGGGCGCGCCGCTCGGAATGGCGGCTGAACACGACGTGCCCAACTATGCTGCCGACCCTGCGGGGACCGGCGTTCCGCTCGCTTCGCACATCCGCCTGGCCAACCCGCGCACTGCCGAGACGCAGCCGAGCCTCATCCTGCGCCGGGCGTATAACTACTCCCGAGGGTTGACCAAGGCCGGGCAGCTCGACATGGGGCTGATCTTCGGATGCTTCCAAGCCGATCTCGCGGCCGGGTTCCTGACGGTACAGGACCGGCTGAACGGCGAAGCGCTTGAAGAGTACATCAAGCCCTTCGGTGGGGGCTACTTCTTCGCGCTACCAGGGGTCACGACGGTCGCGGACCACCTCGGCCGTTCCTTGCTGTCGGCTTCGTCATCGGGATGACGAGCAACCTTCGTCATCGGGATGACGAGCAACCTTCGTCATCGGGATGACGAGCAACCTTCGTCATCGGGATGACGAGCATCGCTGCGTTCTCCACAGCTCAGCTGTATGCCCGGCGTGCCGTCAGCAACGGAACGATCACCCCTTTCGAAAGTCGCGCGTGGGCATTAACCTCGAACGAGGCGAGCGGGAGCGGCGGGTCGAACAGATAGCCCTGGGCGAGATCACACCCGGAGGTTGACAGGTAGGCCCACTGCTCCTCCGTTTCGACGCCCTCGGCAACCACCTCGAGGTGCAAGGTTCGCCCAAGCGCCAGGACCATGTTGGCGATCGCTGCATCGATCTCGTCGGTCAGGACCGTGCCGACGAAGGAACGATCGATCTTGAGCTGATCGAGCGGCAGCCGCTTGAGGATGTTCAGCGAGGAGTAGCCCAAACCGAAATCGTCGAGTGCGAAGCTGATCCCCTCCCGTTTCAACTCTCCCATCTTGCCGATCAGGTCGTCCACGTCGTGGACCCACATGCTCTCGGTCAGCTCCAGGGTCAGACGGGTTGGGTCGGCGCCGCAGGCGCGCACAGTCGCGAGTACACGGGACACGAAGTCAGGCTGCTGGAACTGACGTGGGCTGACGTTGACCGCTACTCTCAGCCCGGCGAGCTCCGGCCGATCTCTCCATATGCGGATCGAAGAAGCGGCAGCAGCCATCGCCGGCCTCCTTGGAGCGATACATTGCCAAGTCGGCCTGCTTCAGCAGCACCTCGGCCGAGCACGCCTCTCCCGCAAAGAGTGTGATGCCGATGCTCGCCCGGGCGTCATGCACGATACTGCCCAAATGGTAGGTCGTGCTGAGAACTCCCGCCAAGCTTCGGCAGAGTTGCTCCGCCGTCTGGCATGCCTGATCCAGAGTATGGCCGACATCGGCCAGGAGCACCACGAACTCGTCGCCGCCAAGTCGCGCCACAGTATCGCCCTCGCGCACGCTGGAACTCAGCCTGCGGGCGACCTCGCACAACATCAGGTCGCCGACATCGTGACCATGGGTGTCGTTGAGGAACTTGAAACGATCCATGTCGATCAGGAGCAAGGCACACCAACTTCCGTTGCGCGCACTATGGGCCTTAATCTGCCACAAACGATCCATCATCAGCTTGCGCGTCGGCAGCCCGGTAAGATGATCGAGCCTCAGCTCGGCTGCCTCGCGGCTCGTATCGCGCAGGACGAGCAGCGCGCGCGCGATAACGCCGATCTCATCGCCCCGCTCCACCCCTGGTATGCTGCCGTCCAGCTGGCCATGGGCGATCTCAGCGACGCGGCCGGACAGATGGTTCAACGTGCGCACCATGTCGCGGCCGATCAGCCAGCACACCCCCCAGGCCAGCGCGGCCAAGACGGCAAGGAGAGTCCCGCCCGCCAGCGCCTGTGTGAGGAACGCGTCCTCGATGTCGTCGGTGTAAGCGCCTGTCCCGACCGACCAGCCCCAGGGCTCGAACAGGCGCGAATAGGCGATCTTGGGCAACGGCTTGAACTGCCCGGCCTTCGGGATCTGGTAGCTGGTCACGCCCTCCTTGGCCGGGCTCTTGGCGACGTCGACCAGTTGGCGGACCATGTAACCCACGACCGGATTGACCAGCGCGTCCGGCGCGTCGATGAAGGTTCGGCCCTCCAGCGCCGGCTGGGCGCCGTGTGCGACACTGGTCCCGTTCAGATCCCAAATGAAGAAGTAGTTGCCTCCGTCGTAATGCATCGCGCGCACCGCGTCGGCGGCAACCCGACGTGCCGCATCATCCGTGATGAGGCCACTGCTGGCCTGGTCATGGTAGAACTTGATGGTGCTGTATGCGGCATCGACGAGATGTTTTACTTCAGAGATCCGGTCCTCCACCAGAGATTGCCGGATCTTGACGAGCGACAGCCCGGAGATGCCGATCTGGATCATCAATCCAGTCGCGAGCACCAGCAGAAAGCGGTCAGAGACGCTGAATCGTCCGAGGAACACAGTGGCCACTTTCTACAGTGTCAGGCGGCAGCTTCGTTCACAGCATCCGTCAAATTCATTGAGAAAGCGTAAACCCGGTGCCGCGAATACGTGCGGCACAACGGTCCACCAGCAGAGCCGACCGCAACAAAGCATCACTGACTCAGTGGCACGGTAGTAACGGACCCGGGCAGGCCTGCCCTAGTGGTTCGCGCCTGTTGCCATGCTTTGAAAGCCGCCGTAGCTCGGCCATCGCCACCACCCTGACAGCGCTTTTCACGGACGCAAGTCGTTTCAAGGTGCATTGAATTTCCACGATCGCGGCATTACCATTGTTTCGGTCATGCGCGAATTGGAGAGCATCGGCCAGCCGAACGGGGCACTCCCCAGCTCCGATCCAAAAGCGCGTGACCGGCGCGTGGTTACGGTTCTTTGCGCTGATGTAGTCGGCTCGACGGCACTGATCGAGAATGCCGACGCCGAGTCTGCGATGAAGCTGCTCAGCCCGGCGATTGCGTTGATGACAGCCTGCGTGCGCGATTGCGGCGGGACGGTCATCAACCGCGCCGGCGACGGCATTCTCGCGATCTTCGGCGTGCCGGCAGTGGCGGAAGATCACGCTAGGCGGGCCTGCCGCGCCGCGCTCGAACTGCAGGCGGCGATTGCCGGCTACGACAGCCGCTTGGACGGCAGCGAACCGGTCGAGTTACGAGTTCGAGTCGGACTCAACTCGGGCCGGGTGCTGATTTCAACCATTGAAAACGCCTCTGGCGAGATTGTCGGCTACGATGCAAGTGGGGCTGTGGTCCATCTAGCCTCGCGGATCGAGAACAGCGCGGCCCCGGGTACGATCTGCGTCTCGCAGGCCACGTGCTGGCTGGAGCGCGAGCGGTTTGAGTTCGCTCCGCTGGGTCCTGCGGCGTTGAAGGGCTTCAAGCGCTCGCAGCTGGTATTCCGGCTCCTGGGCGAGAAGAAGCGCGACGACAAGATTTCGGAGCGCACATCGGGGATCGGCCGCGACGCCTTGAGGCCGTCGCCGATGATTGGTCGCGGTATGGAAGTGTTATCGATGAGCCGCTTCTTCGGACGCCTCGCCGAGACCGCGACCGGCGGCTTACTCCTGGTGACGGGCGATGCCGGTATCGGCAAGACGCGGTTGCTTGAGGAAGTCAGCCCGTTGCTGCCGCCGAATTTGTTGTATCTAGCCGGCCACGCGCTCTCGTTTGGGCAACGGCTCAGCTACTGGCCGTTTATTGGAATTATCAAATCCTTGCTCGGCGTCAGCATGGTCGCCAGTGGGGCCGACACCTGGGCTGCGCTGCAGCAGCGCCTGGCCGAGCTGTTCCCGGCTGACGCCGAGGACGTGCTACCCTATCTCGCGACGCTGCTCGGTATCGACGTGCCGGCGCCGCTGTCGGAGCGAGTACGTTATCTCGACAGTGAAACTTTGGCCAGGCAGGTGCTGCGCGCGGGATGGCGCCTGTTCGAGCGGCTGGCGCAGGACGGGCCTGTGGTGCTGGTAATTGACGATGCGCACTGGCTTGACGGCTCCTCGGCTGCGCTTCTCGACCATTTGCTGAGTGTTGCAGCGGAGTTGCCGCTGCTCATCTGCACACTCGGCCGCGACGGTGAGGCGCCGGTGCTGCACTTGCGCGAAACCGGGGCGTCGGTGCTGCAGGGCGAAGCGTTCACGGAAATTGCCCTGCAGCCCCTTAGCATCGGCGAGAGTCAGGCGCTGGTGAGCGGGCTGCTGCGGACCGATACGGACTCGATCGAGCGAATTCGCGACCAGGTTCTGTATCGGGCAGGTGGCAATCCATTTTACCTCGAGGAGATCATCCGGGCGCTGATCGACGCCGATGCGATCGTGCGCACGCCGGAGGGGAGATGGGCGGCCGCGCAGCGGCAGCTGCCGATCATACCGGATACGGTGCAGGGCGTGATCATGGCCCGGGTCGACCGGCTAGACGAGCGATTGAAGGACGTGTTGAGCATGGCCGCGGTGATCGGCCGGCGGTTCTTCTACCGCGTGCTGCGATCGATCGCGGATCAGCAGGATAAACTGGACGAGCGGCTCGCACGGCTGAAGGGGGTCGAGCTGATCGACGACGACGAGATCGCGCCAGAAATCACGTACATCTTTCGCCATGCTCTGGTGCAGGAATCCATTTACGAAAGTTTGCTGGTCGATCGACGACGGCGTCTGCACGCGGCGGTTGCCGACCATATCGAGGCGCTGTTCCCGAACACTTCGCAGGAGTTTGCGAGCATCCTCGCGCTGCATTTCGCGCGGGCCGGGCAGTCGGACAAGGCGTTGCGTTACCTGCTCGAAGCGGCCGAGCAGGCCACGCGAATGGCGGGGGATGACGAGGCGCTGCTGCACTACGAAGAGGCGCTCGATACGCTCTCCCGCGCCAAGACTTTGTCGTGGGACCGGGCGCAACGCGCTGGCGTCGAGCATCGGCTGGGTGAAATCTATTTACGCCGCGGCGAGCCTGACCGGGCTCGCCAGCATCTGGAGGCCGGGCTCGCCCAGTTCGGCGATTCGCTTCCCGCAGATCGCGGCGGCGTGCGGCGAGCGATCGTCGCGGAGCTGTCGCAGCACCTGTCGCAGCGCGTCGCTCCGTGGCTGGACCGGTTCCGGCCGCGACAGCAGACTGAAGCGGAGTTGGAGGTCTATGGCGCCCTATACGAGTTGATGGCGTGGATGTTCTTTTTCTCCGACCACGAACTCCTGCTGTTGGCGACGTTGCGCATGGCCACCCGGTCGCGGCATATCAATCGGCCGGAGCTGTTTGCCAAGGCGACCAGTTCTCTAGGCTTCGTCCTTAATACGCTCGGCGCACACCGCAGCGCGTCGGCCTATCATCGGCGCGGGGTCGACGCAGCGGAGCGATCGGGGCACCTCGCCGCCATCGGCCTTACCCATGACCTGATGGCGATCCATCTCCTGCACACCGGGCGCTGGGGCGAGGCAATGCGCTGCTTCGACCGCTCGCGCGCGTTCGCGCAGGACGCGGGCGACCTCCATACTTGGTCCTCGGCGACGATCCTGCGATGTGAATTGCTGTGCGAATTGGGCGAGCTCGCCCAGGTGATGGCCGATGCCGACGCGATGACGGCGATCGGGCGGCAGGCGGCGTTCGGACCCGCAACGCGATGGGCCGAGGTCGCGCGTGGAAAGGCCCTGCGGCGGCTCGGGCGGTTTGAAGAAGCTCAGGATTGCCTAGAACGGTCAATTCGCCTGTCGCTGCAGGCCCGCGACTTTATCAATCTATCCGCCGCTCATGGCGAGTTGGGCTGCTGCCTGCTCGAGTGCGATCGTCTGCAGGAGGGGCTGGAGATGCTGAAACAGGGCCTCGATGGAGCTCGGACGAGAGGCGTGCGCGGGCACACCACGGCCGCGTTGTTCCTCGGCATCGCCGCCGGCGCGGTCCAGAACGCCGAGCGCGCGCCCGGCAAAGCGCGTTTCGCAGAGGCGGAGCTGGCAGTGAGGGCGGCGGTTGCGACTGGGCGCCGATACCGCATCGCGCTTGTGCCGGCGCTGCGCGCGCAGGCCACGCTCAGCCATCTGCGAGGAAGCGAGGCTAAGGCAAAAAGAGGCTGGGATCACGCCGCGGCAGAAGCCGAGAAGCTTGGCGGCCGCTTTGAGCAAGCCCGTTGCCTGTTGGAGGCCGGAACGCGACTAGGTGATTCTGCGCTGTATAGTGCTGGTGAAAATTTACTGTTGGCCCAGCGCAGGCAGTGCGCTGATGATTGACCCCCTTTGGCTTGGCTTGGCTTCTGGAGGAGCTCCGGCGCTTGCTAGCTCCGATGCCACTCGCGCAGCGCCTCATCCGCCCAGGAAGTTGCACCACGCCGACGTCATGGCGCAACTGAACCGCCGGGCGGAGGGCAGCCGAATAGCTGCGCAAACGGCGGAGTGTGACAGGGTATCAATCCCGGCACTGGTCGCGCACAGCGTTGAAGGGAGAGGATCCATTGCTCGCGCCGATGCTCATGGAACAAGCCGGTTCTGACCTCATCGCCGGAGTGGCGGCCCTGGCATGGGACCGGATCGCCGCGGACCTCGACGCGACCGGTTGCGCGACGACCGGATCGCTGCTCCCGCCCGGTCTCTGTGCCGAACTGGCGGCAGGATACGATCGGCCGGGCACCTTCAGGAGCCGCGTCACCATGGCTCGGCACGGGTTCGGACGCGGGGAATACCAATACTACGACTATCCCCTGCCGGCGCCGATCCAGCTGCTGCGGACGTCGCTCTATCCTCCCCTCGCGACCATCGCCAACCGCTGGCGGCACGCGGCGGGACAGCCCGCGGCATACCCTGCCTCCCATGTCGAATTCCTCGAGCACTGCCATGCGCAGGGACAGCTCCGGCCGACCCCGCTCCTGCTGCGCTACGGCCCTGGCGACTACAATTGCCTGCATCAGGACCTCTATGGAGAGCTGTATTTCCCGCTGCAGGTCGCGTTCCTGCTGGATCGTCCGGGCGAGGACTTTACCGGGGGCGAGTTCGTGCTGACCGAGCAGCGGCCGCGCATGCAGTCGCGCGTCGAGGTCGTGCCGCTGCGACAGGGCGAAGCCGTGATCTTCGCCGTCAATCAGCGCCCGGTTCGGGGCGGGCGCGGCGTATACCGGGTCGCCATGCGGCATGGCGTCAGCCGGGTGCGCTCCGGCCGGCGTCACACGATGGGGATCATTTTCCACGACGCGCGGTGATGGGCTGGCTCGATGCGCATCAAGGTTTCCCATCCAGCAGGGTCGGCTCGGTTGTGCCGCGGCGGCTCGAGAGCAGAGTCTCGATGAAGAAGGCGACCAGCGCCGCCATGGTCAGCAGAACGGAGGCGCCAAACGAGATGAAGAGGACGGTGGCGACGGCGGTGTTCTGCAACGCGCCGAGAAACAGCGCGAAGGTGGCAGCGCAGATTGCCGTGCCGGCCAGGGCTGCGCAGCCGCGGGCCGCATCCAAGAGATACAGCCGGCGACGGAGCCGCGCGGCCCGGCCGAGCAGATCGGCGACGCCGGCGTAGGGCATGGCGGCGATGCTCTCCTGCACGGCTTTGGCCTGATCGGCGACCCGGCCCACGCGCGCGTTGATGACGTTCAACAACGACGCGATGCCGGACAGGAGAAACACCGGCGTCAGGGCGACCTGGATCGTGTGGGCGATCTCGTCGAGCGGAATGCCCATCGCCATCGGGGAGCCCGTCACAGGGTTCGCCCGTTCTGCGCACCGAAAGCTGGCCGACCGGCGAAGCTCGCTTGGTGTGTCACAATCGCGAGTCCCCCGCTGCCCGCGCGACCGTCGCCGAGTTGTCCCGGCGGCGTCAACGGCGGCCGCGACCCGGCATGCAAACCATAACCGATCGGCATTTCCGTCGAGCCACCGGCTGGCCTCTACTGGGCGGGCGCCGGGATATGCCGGCCTAGCGGAGACCTCGGATGTCCAATGCAAGCGTCACGGCCAACAGCAGCCAAGTTCGTGTCGGTTTCGGGGTGGCGGCCGGACTTGTCATGCTGCTCGGTGTCGCGCTCCTGGTTCGGCCGGACATGTTGCCCACTGGGCATGCGGATGATCCATGGCCTGATCGTCGGCTTCGGGCTCTAGGCTGCGCACTCACCTCGACACAGCACCCCTCGTCCTCGCGCTCAACTTGCCAGGCGATAGCGGGTCAGCACGCGCGAGCCGGATGGATCTGAGCCGTAGCGATACTCCATCCGGACGAAGTTCTGCACCTTGGGACTGAACCACCAGCGCTCGAAGCCGGTCCATCCATCCTCGACGTTCCGCGTCCGCATCACGAGGATGATGCAGTCGAACTCGCCGGCCGGGACTTTCACAGTCTCCCGTCCCTCGACCGTCCACGAGGTGGCGTGAGTGCGTTGCACGCCGGAAGACATGAATTCGCGGCGATACGTCAGGGGGCCGGAGGAGGACAGGACCTGCCCGGCGCCGGACGGCACGCCCTCGAACACGACCTTGCGTAAGTTCGTTGCGGACTGCGCATCCTCTCGCAGGAAGCCGCGGCGCGTCACCCACTGACGTGGGTCGTCGAGCCGCTCGAACGTCGTGAGCGCGCCATTGATCCGGGTGGTCTTTAGGCCGTAGCCGTCATTATATTCCCATTCCGACCCGAACTCGCCACGAAGGAGCGCTAACGGATTGCACGCTGTCGGACGGACTGGCCGCCGCCCCGGGCTCGGCCCATCGTGTTGCCGAGCAGCCGCCCAGAGCGAGCATGGACACGACTGCCAGAATTACCTTTTTCCGCATGTTCGCCTCAGGGTTCCGTTGTTGGAGCCGTGTCGTTCTTCTGTTCGAGGTCCGCCGTCTCGAGCAGGGGAGCAACCCGGCCCGACCGGACCGCCTCCGCCCGGCTCACGGCACGAACCCGCACTCGTCCCGGACCGTCCGGCAGCGCGTCGAACGTGAATAGCTCGGCGGCCGGGCCGAGATCGGTCTCGGAGCCCAGCGCCGCATGTCGCTCCGCCTCCGCCGGACCGAATGCGGCGAAACGCCCCTTCTGCGACCGGGTCTGCTCGGCCGCGATGATCCGCTGCAAGCCGTCGCGCGCCGTCGCCCGGCTGCGAGCAAGGAGCTCGCCGTCTCCGAACGGAACCGTCAGTCCAGCTCCGGCCAGCAGCACGGCCGCGCCGCAGAGCAGCGTGGCTCCCAAGCGGCTGTTCACTGATCTTCCTCGATCAGGGCCGATGCCTTGCTCTTGCTGCCGTTCAGTGTCTGGGCGACGCTGGACAGGCGTTGACGCTGCTGATCCATGTATCCGGCGGTTCCGAGCCCGACCGAGCTGTCCAGCGCCACCTCCCGATTGACGAGCTGCTGCTGCTCCACAATCCGGGGCGTGATGAAAAAGACCGTCTGCCCCAGATTTTGCTGCTCATTGTTCGAGCGGAACAGGCCGCCAAGCAGCGGGATGTCTTTCAAGATCGGGATCCCGGACCGGCCGTTCAGGCGAGAGTTGTCGAACAGGCCTCCGACCACGAAGGTTCCGCCGTTGGGCACGAGCACATCGGTCTGCACCTCTTGCGAGGTGACGTTGATCTGGTTTCCGGTGCCCGATCCCGGAGCGGAGTTCGTCGCGTCCAGTGTCAGCCGGACAAGCTGATCGGCGGTGCCGCCGCCGGGCGCGGGCGGCACGATGGATGGCGTGATCTCGAGCGTGAGGCCGGTCTGGATCTGGGACAGCCCCTGTCCATTCAGGCCTCCGGTATCGACCGGGACGTAAATGTCCTGCGCGCGCGTGATCCGAGCCGTGATGTTGTCGAGCGTCACGAGATGGGGTGCGGACAGGACGCGGGCTTTGTTCCGCTCAGAGAGCGCCTGCAATTGCGCGTTGAGGGAAAGGTTGCCTTTGCCCAACACGAACGAGGCGACGGTGGCGCCGGCTGCGGCCGAGGGGAGCAGTGTGAGCGCGTCGTAGCCTGGCACCTTGCCGAGTTCGCCGCCAGAGCTGCCCGTGTCGAAGCCGACCCGACTTCCGAGCGATCCGCGGTAGGCGATGCCGAGTTGATCGACGACGCCCACTTCTGCCGTGGCGATGATCACTTCGATCTCGACCATCTTCACCGGCTGGTCGATCTGGCGCAGGACGTCGGCGACCGCAGCAATCGAGCCGGGGCTGCCGCGCACGATGACGGAGTTGGTCCGCTGGTCGATCGAGATGTTCGGTTTACCGATCAGCTCCGCCCGCATGGCACCGCTCGGAGCACCCGGCGGGCTCCCTGGGCCGGGTGCCGCCGGTGCGGCACCACGGGGACCGATCGACGGACGGAAAGAGCTGCCGGCGCTGGATTGCGTGGTGAAGGGTTGGCCGGCCCCGGACGTGCCGAGCATCGATTGCAGCGTGTCGAGCACGCCCGGGATGGTGATGGTCCGGCCGTGGAAATTGCGCGTGGTCGGTCCCACGTCGGCGAAGCGCAGCCGGAACACCTTGGTCTGGACGTTGATGGCGTCCTCGTACATCCGCCGTTCGAGGTCCGACCGCTGAACGTTTGCCGCATTCTCTGTATTGGTCAGCATTTGGTCGCGCTGGGCGCCGTAGTGTTGTTCCAACGTCTTGATGAGGTCCTCGACTTGCGCAATGCGGGTGGGGTCGCCGCTGACCGCTAGAACGGACGTCGCAGGGTCGAAACTGATCCCGTCGGTGCCCAAGCCGAAACTTGTCAGCATCTGGCGGAGCGAGGGCCATTCGAGACTTTGGAGCGTGATGAAGCGGATCGAGCCGGTCCCGGCGGTCTCAGCCCCAGGCATGATCGTCACGGTCTGCGTTGAAGGATTGAACCGGGCGTGGAGCCCGCTTTCCTGCAGCACTTGGCTGAACGCAGCCTCAAGCGACATGTCCCGGAAGTTGAACGACACGCGGCCATCCACGCCAGGACGGAAAATGACGGAGAGACCATCTGCCGTCAGGATTGCGCGCAAGACGTTGCGCACGTCATCGTCGACGGAGTTGCGCGAGAACGAAAGCCCCGATCTCCAAGGAATCCGCGCTGACCCGTCCTGGGCTAAAACGGAGCTTGCGCTGGCTGAGTACAGCAGAAGCGCGAGTAGAATGGAAGCTGGCCCAGTAAGTGGCGTCCGGAACGACATTTTTGTTCCTGTGGCTAATCCGGGTGATGTTACGGCAACCGTCTTTCCAAAAGGTTAAGATCCGCAGCCGTTTCGGGGGATGGATAGGCCCGACGGGTCAGAAGCTGCACGTCAGGATGGCACAATCATCGTCCAGTCTCCGCGATCCCATGAGGTTCTGCAGCGCATGATGGAGGCGCGACGGTTCGGGTATTTCGGCCAGGGCGCCAGAGCTGATCAGCTCAGGTAGGGGGCTTGACGCGCCAGGCGAGTTCAAGCGGTCGAGGCACTCGCTAATCCCTTCGCTGACCAGATAGAGGCGGCTACCCGGCGATGCGGTCGCCTGCTGCACGGCAAAGCCGGTGATCTTACCGAGGCCGACCGCCGGATCATGGGTGTGAAGCTCCAACACCTCGGCGTCGGGACGCCAGAGATAGGCGGGGCTTCGGCCGCCGGACGCATAGCGCAGTGTTCTACTCGAAAGCTCAAACACGAAATAAGCGCATGAGAAGAACAACCCGGCATGATCGTCCGGCGGAAACGCTCGGGCTAAAGCAGCCAATACAGAAGCCGGGTCGAGGAGATCGGCGCCTGGCACGTCCTGCTGGCGCAGCATGTTCATGATCGCGACGGAATGCATCGCTGCTTCCGTGTCATGACCCGCTACGTCGATCATGAACCCGGCAAACGCCTGCGAGCCCATCCAGCGATAGCCGAATGCGTTACCGCCCAGCCTGGCGCAGGGCAGAAAGAGCCATTCTGCCCGCACCGGTCCCTGACGGATCGGTTTCGGCAGGAGCATCTGGACGTACCGGCTCGCCGATTGCCGTTGCTCCTCTGCCGCTTCCGCTTGTTCGAGCTCGCGAGAATTGCGGCACTCATAGATGAAGCCGTATGAGCCAACCTGGAGGACTGCGCCGTGCTGAAGGATCGTCGGCCGGGTGATACGCTGTCCGTTGACGAAGGTGCCGTTGGTGGACCCGAGGTCTGTCACTTCGGCATGGCTGCCGCTCACCCTGAATTGGCAGTGTTGACGAGAGACCGAGCCGCTCGGCAGCACGACCCCGCAGGGGAGTGTCCTGCCGACCAGAACCGGATCGCTACCAAGCGGGATCCGGTGCTCCACTGCCTCTGCATCTGTCATGATGAGCAGATGACTGTTGCGAGACGCTCCAACATCGACCGTGTCGAGTCCGGGGAACGTCAGGAAAGTCGTATCTTCGTCCATGATGGTCCTTGTCGTCCGGGCGACGTGGTATCAGACCCCCGCAGCAGTGCCATTCTCGTCTCTAATGATTGGCGCTTTGTTAACCGACCGACAAAGAAGTCCTGTCGCGCTCGGACGGCGCCGTTAAGCTTATCCTCACCTTTGACGTGCTTAATGGGCGAGCATGAGTGCGTCCCGACCTGAGCGTTCGACGTTGCCAACCCTTGCTGTCCCACTTGGCACGGCCTTTGATCGTTTGGGCCGTCTCGAACTCGGCTCCGAGCTTCAACATGCTCTGGCCCGTGGTCAGCTGACGGTCGCCTACCAGCCCCGGCTATGCCTGAACACTCGCCGCATCGTCGGCGCCGAGGCTCTGACCCGGTGGCCGCACCGGCGCCATGGCATGATCCCACCCAGTTGGTTTATTCCTGCGGCTGAACAGGCCGGTGTCATCACGCCGCTCGGCGGCTGGATACTGCAGGCCGCTTGCATGGAAGCAGCCGGCTGGCCGGCCGGGCTCTGCGTCTCGGTGAACGTTTCTGCACACCAACTTTGTAGCGGGATGCTGTGCGAGCAGGTCCGTTCCGCACTCGACGCCTCCGGACTGCATCCGGAGCGGCTGGAACTCGAGCTGACCGAATCAGTCCTGGTCGACGCCTCGATCGAGACATTGCTCGTGTTGTCGGAAATACGAGACCTCGGTGTCGGCCTCGCCTTGGACGATTTCGGCACGGGATATGCAAGCCTGGCCACCCTGAAGCGCCTCCCGTTGACGGCCTTGAAGCTCGACCGCCTATTCGTGCGCGGCGTTCTGCGCCGCCATGACGACACGGCTATCACCAGGGCCGTCATCAGCTTCGGGACCGCACTTGGTCTTTCGCTCGTCGCAGAAGGTATTGAGCGTGAGGCTCAATGTCAGTTCTTGGCCTCGCTCGGTTGTCATCAGGGGCAATCCTTCCTCCTCGGTCGGCCGATGCCGGCCGCGCGTTTCCGGCAACTCGTCGCCGAGCCTCAGCCTGTGCCGGGGCCGTAGCGTGATCGGATTTGCCGCCGTGACATCCCGCGGCCTGAAACGGCGGTCCAACGAGGACGCCGTGGCCGCCGCCGACCTGCTGCTCACGGGCGAGGTGACCGACCCGGTCACCGGCTCTCTCGATGGGGGCAGAAGAGTGTTCGCGGTGGCTGACGGTGTCGGCGGCCGCCAGCACGGGGCACGTGCCAGCCGAGAGCTGATTGCCAATCTGTTGGCCCAAGATCCTCCAGATGCCGAGCCGTCCGCCTGCATCGATGCGGTCTGTCGCGCCGCGCTGGGCCTACATGCCGTCACGATGCAAGCGCCCGAAACCGCCGGCATGGCCACGACGGTTGCCGGCGTCGCGCTCTCGGGCGACGGCAACGCATGTTGGTTCAATGTGGGCGACAGCCGGGTCTATCTGCTGCGGGATGGGCGGTTCACCCAACTCAGCGTGGATGACGCCGAGGACGGCAGGTCGGGCTCGCGTCAGCGCTCGACACTGACCCGCAGCATTGGGGGAGGCCGATCGCTCGCGCCGGTCATCCCGCATACGGGGCGCATTCAGCTTCTCGGAGGCGATCGGCTGCTGCTGTGCACCGACGGCGTCTGGGGCCCGATTCCGGACGCGCGCACGACCGCCATCCTCATCGAACAGCCTGACGCCGGGGCTGCCGTGCGCACGCTGCTCGCTGCCGTCCTTGAAGCCGGTGCTCCAGACAATGCGTCGATCGCCCTTCTGCAATGACGACGTGCTGACCTGACCTACCGCGTATTGCTGAAACTCAGGACGCTCTCACCGGTCGGACCGTGCAGCACCACGGTTTCCTCACGAACCTCTCCGATGGAGAAAGCGCCCAGCGCGTCGCCGGTCACGTAGTCCTTGCCGTCGATCGTCGCCGTCCATTGCTCGCCGACCCGGGTTACACCGGTCAAGCGATGATGCGGCGCGATGACGGCGGAGACACGAGCGAACGGATCCCGGCCTGGCCCGGCCCATTCGGCCGCCTGCGACGCTATGGAGCCGGTTGCCGAGACGGCAAGCACGAAGCTCGCGATGAGGCGCCCCGGCATCTCTTCCGCTTGACGGATCTGCAACGCTCGCAGTCCGCTCCCAGGCCCTTCTACCGCGGCAGCAAAGCGGGTTAGGTCGGCGAACGTAGCGTCGATTTCTACATCGTATTGGCCCGGCAAACCGGGCCGTGGCGCCAGCCGGACGACGTGGATGCCGGATCGGCCGACCGCCGCGTCGATCCGCGGCAGCGGATCGGACATCGCGGGACTGCCGGCTGAGGACGAGGCGGGCGCACGCTGGTCGCGGACCCGGCGCGCAACCTGGGCATCGTCGCTGCGGACCTGATCGGCAAGCGCCATGATCGCGGCGGCCTGTTCACGGCTCGCTCCGCCTGGTCCGGCATACGCGAAGACTTCGGCTGCCGCCGCGAGCGCGAGGGCGGCACCAAGAAGCGGGCGTGCTTCCGATGGCACATGGCCCAGTGCGGCGCGCAGCTGTGGCATCATGAGCCTTGACCCTCCTTCGGCTTCAACGTGATCGTGACGCCAAAGCGCATCATTACGCTCCCGAGAGAGTTCGTTGCCCCACCCCGGTCGGCGGTGGCTC
Source organism: uncultured Alphaproteobacteria bacterium (assembly GCA_963835135.1). Lineage (GTDB taxonomy): Bacteria > Pseudomonadota > Alphaproteobacteria > Acetobacterales > Acetobacteraceae > JAVVHH01. Next base: position 21,022 of record CAWIEF010000007.1, on the reverse strand, counting down.
CATCGAAGCTGATTGCCGCAGTATCGCGCATGAATCGACGATCGCCGGAGAGTTGGCTGATCAGGTCGCTGATCTGCCGCAGGTAGTCCGTGCCGGCCTCTGCCTCGCCTTCGAGCAGCAACTTGGCCCCGCGATTGCCGGCCGTCCCCTCCTCGCTGCTGGACAGCTTGACCAAGCGCAAGCTTGCCGGCATCGCCGCCGCGATCGCGCTCAACTTCTCTGTCCAGTATAACGGCGGTGCATGCGGCGCCTCTTGGACCCACTTGGCCAGCCCGCTGCGGATGATCCCATCCTCGACCAATGCGGACGAGAGCGTGCCATTGGCTGCGTTCACCGTCTCGGCCTGGACCGTGACGGTGAACGCAACGGCCGCCGCGCCTAGGAGCCCGATCGCGGCGATACATGCCGGGACCGCGAAGTCGCCGAGTCGCCGCGTCATGTTCTTCAGTCCCGGCGAGACCGCGGCCTGCGCCGCCGGACGGGAGGGCGTTGGCTTATGGCCGCCTTCCGGGACGAAGCGGCCGTCCACAAACCGGTATTCGGATTTACCGACCTTGAGCAGCCCTTTCGGGATAGTGCTGAGCAGATTGCCGAAGCCAGGTCTGGGCTGCTCCAACATTTGGGCGTGCAGGTCGGCCGCAGGTTGCGGGGGCAACTCCATGACGGCGCCGAGCCACGCCCCGAGTCCTCGCACCCGCTCTATTTCGCCCGTAAGTTCAAGTTGCTCAGGCGGTCGGGCCAAGCGTTGAAAGACGAAATACTCCAGCGACGCACCAATCTGCTCGCGCAGTAGGGCCAGAATCGGTGCGAGCGCCCGCTCTGTGGCGGTGACCGGAGGTGGTGCGCCTTCAGCCCCGGCATTGGTCGCAAAGCAGGAACGACGCTCAAGTCCGGACGCGGCTTCGGTGACCGAGACCGAGGTTGCCTCCGCAATCGCGGCGGCGAAGTTGTGCACTCCGACGGGGATTTCGCGGCTGCAGACGAGCCCGGTTCGCGGATCGGCCAGCAGCAGCGTGGAAGCGGCCACTCGGACGTCCAGAAGCGCGAACGGCGCGTCGGCGGCTTTGGCAAGGCGAACGAGCCCCGACGGCACCAACTCGACTAACTTTATCGCCAGACTGTCCAGTGCACCAAAGTAGTCCTGGATGTGCGACGTTGATAGGAAGGCGTAGATACCGCGCGGCAGCTCATGCTCGCTCGACTCGCCGAAGGGCTGCGAGGCGTAGGTCGCGCCAGGCGCGCCAAGTTCCTGCGCCCCGGCCTGCCGGATGGCCACCGGGTCGTCGCTCTTGATACGGATCGAGCGATTGTCCACGAGGCAAGTGGCCGGGTCATCGAACAGCACGCGCACTTCCCCGATCCGCTCGCGCTGCGCCGGCGCAATCGATCGGACAGCGCGCCGGAGCACGTCGACCGTCGCAACCTTGCTGTCAAGGGGCATTCGAGCTTGAGCGATCGTGGGCGCGGACATGTCGCGGCCGAGCACGGTTGTACGCCATTCGAGTTCCGAGACGGAGATACAGAGGACGTCGCCACGATCGAGCGCGATCTTCCCCAACCCGAGCCACGTGCGCAGGGGGGCCAGAACGGGCGCAAGTGCAGCGGCCGGGTTCCTCATTGCATCGCACCTGGCATATCGAACACCGGCAGGAACGAGGCCATCATCATGCCGGCCGTGGAGAGCCCGACGAAGCCGGTGAGCGCCGGGTTGACCAAGCCGGTGACCATCTCGATGCGTTGCATCAGCAAGCTGTCGAAATAGTTCGCGGCGGACAACAGCAGCTCATCTAGCTGCCCCGCCTCCTCTCCGGCGCCGATCATCTGCACCACGATGCCCGCGAACATCTCGCGGCTCCGGAACGCCTCCGTGACGCTGGCGCCGACCTCGACGTCGTCAGCGATACCCTCGACCAACGAACAAACATGCGCATTGCCCGCTGCGGCGGCGGCCAGCCGGAGCGCGCGGATGATCGGCACGTGATTGCTCGTCTGCACCGCCAGCGTTCGGCTGAACCGAGCCAGCGCGGCCAGCCGCCAAATCTGTCCGAACAGCGGGACGCGCAGCTTCGCCCGGTCCCACGCGAGGCGCCCCGATCGGGTCGAAAGCGTGACCGACGCGAGCGTGCCGAACAGCAGGGCGGACACGCCGAGCGTCAATGCGTGGTCGCGAAGCAAGTCACCGATGCTCAGCAAAAACTGAGTCGGACCAGGCAGCGCCTTACCGAAGCCGGCAAAGACCCGTTGATATTGCGGAAGAACCATAAAGATCATACCGCTGGCCACGCCGAGAAAGGTCAGCAGAACAAACACGGGGTACACTGCAGCGGACGAAACCCGCCGGTTGACCTCCTGGACCCGGTCCAGATACTCGACCACATGGCCCAGCGACTCGCCCAGGCACCCCACTTCGAGGCCGGAGCGCACAAGTCCCACGAACACGCCGCCGAACAGGCGGGGATGGCGATCGAGCGCGTCGGCCAGGTCGGTCCCCATCGTGACCTGGCGGGCAACGTCGGCGACCGCGGCCCGCAGCCGCCGTTGCGGGGTCTCGCGCGCCAGGTTGTCGAGCACGGTGACCAGCCGGAGATTGCTGCGCGTCATCGAGCTGAACTGTCTGGCGAAGATCAGGAGGTGGGCGCCGCCGAAACTCATCGATGCTCCGAGATCATCCTGCGCCGTCGCCGAAGACACGGACGATTTCGGCGTGGGTCGTGACGCCCTCCTCGGCCAAGGCGAGGGCATTCTCGACCAGCGTTGCCGCGCCGTCCTCCAGGACGACCCGGCGGAGCGCATCCGCGCTGAATGTCTTGCTCGCGATCAGGTCCCGCATCGGCTCCGTGATCTCGAACATCTCGAAGACAGCCTGCCGCCCGGCGTAGCCTGTGTGCCGGCAGTTCACACAGCCCGTTGCGTGATGGCACGGCTCGCGCGCATCGATCTCGATCCCAAGGCGGGCAAGCTTGGAGTCCGAGACGCCATCGGCGCGCAGCATGGCGAGCACCTCGCCGCCGTCGATGGTGGTTCGGCATTGCGGACAGATCGCCCTGACCAGACGTTGCGCGAGCGGCAGCGAAAGCGCGGTCGCAACGAGGTAGGGATCGATCTGCATGTCGATCAGCCGCGTGATCACCCCGACAGCATCGTTGGCATGAATGGTCGAGAACACCACGTGTCCCGTGAGCGATGCCTGGATGGCCATCTTGGCCGTCTCCACGTCGCGACACTCGCCAACCATGATCACGTCCGGATCCTGGCGCAGGATGTTCCGTAGGCCGCTGGCGAAGGTGAGGCCGATCCGGTCGTTCACCTGCATTTGGTGCACGCCCTTGAGCCGGTATTCGACCGGGTCCTCGATGGTGAGCACGTTGCGGCGGGTTCGATCCAGCGCGGATAGGCACGAATACAACGTCGTCGTCTTGCCCGAACCGGTGGGACCGCTGAGCATGACCAGGCCGTGCGGCGCGGAGATCTTGTCCAGCAACAGGCGAAGCATGTTGTCGCGCAGGCCCAACTGCTCCGGGGCAGGGCGGAGCGCCTTTTCGTCGAGCAGTCGCATGACGATCTTCTCGCCCAATACGGTCGGCGAACTCGACACGCGGATGTCGAGCGGCATACGGCGGATCTGGACGCTGATCCGGCCATCCTGCGGCCGCCGGCGCTCGGCGACATCCATTCCGGCCAGGACTTTGATGCGCGACGTGATGGCGGGATGCAGCGAAGTCGGCATCCGACATTCCTCGTGCAGGATGCCATCGATGCGTAGTCGTACGACGGTCGTATCTTCGACGGGCTCGACGTGAATGTCCGAGGCACCTTGTTCGAAGGCGGTATGGACGATGAAATCGACGATGGTCGGGATGTCGGCCGCCTCAGGCCGGGCGCGGATGCGTTGCTCCTGCTCCCAGTTGATGTCGATCGGAACCAACGGCTTGTTCTTGCCCTCGGTTTGGGTGCGCGTCCGCAGACGACCGATGGTCTCGAGCAGCACGTGCGGCAGGGCCGGCACCGTCACCGCACGCTTGCCCGACAGGCGAGCGACCCAGTCGCGGGTCGGCAAGTCGCACGGATCGAGCGCGGCGTACGGAGCTTCACCCGGCGTTTCGGCTCGGAGCAGGAGGATGCCGCGCTTTTCCGCCACGACCAGGGGAAGCCAAGTGGCGTCCACCACGCGATCCATCAAATCGTTCTTACTACGGATCAGCTCCTGGCCGAAGAGGCCGGCGAGGACGTCATAGATCGCCTCTAGGTCGGCGGCGGGTACCTCGCGGGCGAGCACGCGCAGCAGCGTTTCGCCCAACTCTCTGGCCTGCAAGCCCAACGCAACGGCCCGGCGTTCGCTGAGGAGGCCACTCTTGACCAGTGTGGCTGACACGCCACCCAGCAACGATAGCCGCCGCGGGGGGGATGCGGGTGCGGAGACCGAACGCTCTGCAGCAGGGGCAGGGACAGGGGAGAGGTCGAGGCGGACGGCAGGGGCTGCCAGAGCGCCGTCCAGGACCGGAGCGTCCGCGCCGGTCGCAATGGGCAGGGTCGCCTCGACGAGGGTCGCATCGGCAGGCGTTTCCGACGCGATTGTCGCTGCGGCATTGGCTGCCTGCATCCGCTTGTCCAGCGCATTCACCTGCAGCACGGACTTCCGCATCGCTTGCAGGAAGGCCGAACTGGTCGCTGCAGCCGTTGGTGTCGGCGGCAGCTCGGCCACTACGGTCGTGTCGACCGCGGTTTCCTGGTCAGTCATCGATCGGTGGGACCGGCCGCAAGACGGAAGCCGACATCGGCGCGCACTTCATTTGCCGGGGCTTTGCCTCGGAATGTGCAACGGCCGGTGGTTGCGAAGCTGTCGAAACTGCCGCCACGAATGGCGCGCACCTGGGGATTGTCGCGGCCGACCGGATCGAGCTGGCCTTCGACCAACCGCCGGAACAGCTCATCGTCCCAGCCGTCGGCGCACCACTCCCACACGTTGCCGCACACATCCGAAAGGCCCCAAGGATTTCGCCCGCTCGGGTAGCTCTCCATCTCGGTCGGGTGGTCGCAAACCCGGTCGATATTGGCTTGCGTCGGCGTTGGTGCACCTGCGCCCCAGGGGTATTCCGCCCCTTCGTCGCCAGCCTTGGCAGCGATCTCCCACTCAATCTCCGTGGGAAGGCGTCCACCAGCCCACGCGGCATACGCGGCAGCGTCCTGCCATGTTATGCCGACCACCGGGGCCTTCGGCAAGGCGAACCCGGCTTGGCCCATGAACGCGGGCACGCGATAGCCGGTGCTCTCGACGAAGCTGGCGTATTCGGCATTCGTGACCGGATTGCGAGCGATCCGGAACGGTGAGATCTTCACCTGACGCAACTTACGTCCACCGGCCTTACGGGCCGTGCCCACGGAATACAAGCCGCCGGGCACCTCATGCATGGGTCCCAGCTTGCCCTGGGGTGCCTCGGGCACGACAGCACCGAGTTGGATGCATTCGAGCGCACGCGATACTTCCTCGGCAGAGCGCGGCCGGCAGTTCGGGTCGCTCTGAACGAGTTGGACGATGAGGCGATCGAGGGCGGCCGGAATGGCCCGACAATACGCGCTGGGCGGCGTTAATCCGCCGTCGCCGACCTGCGGCACGACCCGCGTACGGAGAAGGTCACGCAGGCTGCTTTCCGGGATGCGCCCATCCGTCAGCAGCTCGTAGGCGATCACCCCGAGCGAGAACAGGTCGGTCCGGCCGTCGACCGTGGCCGGCGCCAAGTATTGCTCGGGCGCCATGTATTTCGGGGTGCCGCCCGAGAATCCTTCGCCGGCGGTTCCTTGCAGCGAGAGGCCGAAATCCATGATGAGCGGAAAGCCGATGTCTCCGTTCCGGAGGAAGATGTTGGCAGGCTTCAAATCACGGTGGATGATCTGGCGGTGGGCCAAGGCCAGCGCCTCGCTGATCCTGCGAAATGCGAGAAAGCGATCATCGAGCGTGTCCAGGAGCCGACCGCGGTGCCCGTCGATCCATTGCTTGAGGTCTTGCCCCTCGAGCAAATCCATGATGACGCCCACACCTTGGGAGCCCTCGTAGAGGTCGTGAACGGGGCAGATATTGGGATGCCGCAATGCCCGCGAGATCAGAACCTCTCGCCGCATGGCCTCAACCTGCCGACCGTCGGCGCACAATTCGGGCCGCAGTATCTTGACCGCCAGCGGGATTCCGAGCTCGCCGTCCTCCACCCGGAACACCCGAGCCGTTCCGCCCTCTCCGATCAACCGCCAGCCGGTATAACGATCGGTAGCTCGGCGGAACGACGTCGCATACATCGTTAGCCCCTGTCCGCTAACGTGACTAACTCTGCGTCGCGCTCGTGGCAGCCGGGGCACCCGAGGGAACCGAGCAGTAGCCGCCAGCAACCGCCGTCGCGCCATTCACGAAGTTACCCGTGAACATCCGGCCCTGCCACGACGCGTTGGTTCCTTTTGCGGGAAATGACGAGAAGAGCACGATCGCGGGCGAGTAGTTGCGGCTGTAGGCAGTGACGCAGAACTGGACGTCGCTGCCATTATCCGTCGTCGCGCTCGACGTGACGGCGTAGTTGAATGTGGAGGTTGACGGGAGAGCAAGCTGCGGCAGCACGGTCGAGAGATCGGTGGTCGCGCCGGTCGGCTTGGTATCGCCATTCGTCGCCAGGAAGTAATTGTTGAATGTTGGCCCGGTCAATCCCTGCGCATCCATGTAGGCACGGACCGCGCTGACGATCAAACCAGCCGTATTTCCCGCCTCGGCGGTCTGACTAGTCCTAACGTATGACAGATACTTTGGGATGGCTACTGCAGCCAGGATGCCGATGATCGTGACGACGATCATCAGCTCGACGAGTGTGAAGCCCTCTTCCTTTGCCGGGGGCTGGGTTTGCTCAACCTTTTTCATGTCTCAATCCTGTTTTCAAGCTAACGCGGGCTTGGGCCTGCGCACGATTCACTGTGGCCTGAATTGCTTAAGGAATTCTGTATACAAGCCCTCATTTTCGCTCATTCATAATGAGAGCAGCCCAAATAGCGACGGCCCGGATAGCAGGGTGAGCGCGCCGCCAGCCGCGAGCGCCGGGCCGAACGGGATCTTGTGCTTCAAGCTCAGTCTGCGCAGCAGCAGAGGCACGACGACAGCCGCAGTCCCTGACACGAAAGCGACGAGCAAAACGGAGGGCAGCGCGCCTACGCCGAGCCATGCGCCAATCATCGCGGACAGCTTCATATCCCCGCGGCCGAACGCGGCTCCGGTGCGCCGGAGCTCGTAGAGGGTGCCGAGCGATCTCAGCACGGCGTAACCGGCGGCCGCGCCGACGATGGCGTCACTTGCCGGTACGAGGGCGGCCGGGCTGCTGTTCAGGAGGAGCCCCACCCATAGGCATGGCAATACGATCCGGTCAGGAAGGCGGCCCGTTCTGACGTCGAAGACGGTCAATACCAAGAGGGCCACTGTGAACGTCCCGAGAGCCGCGCCGTGAACCATCGTCAACACGGTTAGATCGCCTGGCCAGTGTTGGCCTCGAGCTGCAGCCAAGCGGTCAGCCGGTCTCGGTGGAGATGCGGCGTCAGGAACTGCAGGCCATAGAACTGGGAGCCGACATGGGCGACCTGCGCGTCGATCGGCCCGAACTCAGCCACGACCAGGACGATCCGTTCCCCAAGCTCATATTCGGCATGCGCTACGTCCACGCTGATCAAAGCTCCGGACGCCGAAAGGTCTGAGACGGAGACAGGCAAGACGGCACCACCGGCTCGAGTGCCCTGCACGGTTGCGGGAAGCTCGACTTGGTATCGACGCTCTCGGCGCCGCTCTGCGCCAGAAGTTGTGCTAGTTTTCATCGTGTTGTGCCCATAGCCGCCGGCGACGATGTGCATTCTGGCCCAGATGAGTGAACAACAGATTAAATCGCGCCAGGACCTGATCGCGAAATCAGTTCTTAACTTCTTGCTCCCATACTTCCCGTCTCAGTGCCTCGTTGCAAAAGGGACGTGCAGTGGAACGATTTATGAGCCCGGAAGGGATGACGGAGGAGACTGAACTGCTGGCCGCGGTTCAGCGAGCGCTCGCCACACCGAGAGGTAAATTCGCCGTCCGCGTCGCGTTCTCCCGCTTCGAGGCGCCGCTCCCCCGTTCCCACCATCGCCGCATCGCCCGGGTCATCCTGGACCAGGTGGCTCAACAGCATGACGGCGAATTGTTCGAGCCGGGTTGCGGCGATTTGGTGACGATCTGCAACGCGCTCAAGCAACATAGCGGCGACCCGGCCTTGCACCCCGCTGCCCTAGCGCACACGTTCTCGCGCCTGTTTCGCCTCGACGTGCCGCCAGGGGTCTCCGTGGTCGACATCTGGGAGTTCGAGCGGGACGGTGCGACGGCGCTCGCCTATGCGATGCAATTGGTGCACTGATCGATGCTCTTGCCCTTGACGGCGGCCTGCATCGCGGGAGCGGCGGCATTGTTCCAAGTGCCAGAGCCGCTGCTTTGGACCATTCTGAAAACCGAGGGTGGCCAAGTCGGGGCGTGCACGCTGCAATCCAATGGCTCGCACGATTGCGGCCCGGCCCAGATCAACATGGAAACCTGGGCACCGACCCTCGCCGTCGTGCTTCGGCGTCCCACCGCCGAGGTTCAAACCAAACTGCGCGACGATGGATGCTTCAACATCTGGGCAGCCGGTTATGTTTTGCGGAACAACATGCGCGCTGCCGGAGGCGACCTTTGGGACGCGGCCGGGCGCTACAATAGCGCCACGACATCATACAAGCTGGCGTATCAGGACAAACTGCGCAGTGCGTACGAGAGCCTGTTCAGCCATGGACGGGCGCCGCGAAGCCGACCAAAAGCCACGGGCTAGCCGCGTCGGGCGATCGATATTCCGCGGGCTATCTCGTCGGGTCCTTGCTGGCCGGAAAGGACGCAATTTCCACGTTCTGCCACTTGCCGTCGACCCGGCGGCCATCGCGGATGTAGACTGTCTGAACCGCCTCGCGCGTCTCGGGATCGATGGTGAGCGCGCCGCGAGGGCTTTCGACCGATGCAGATTTGAACGCCGCCATGAGTGCCGTCGAAGAAAGGTCGCCCTTGGCCTTCGTCACGGCCTGATAAATGAGCGCCATTCCGTCATACCCCTCCACCGTCCGGAAATTGGGCACCGCATCCCTCCCGAACAGCTCCGCGAATTTCGTGAGGAATGCCTTGTTGGAGGGGTTGGTTAGCCCGGTCTGGTAGAAGTGGGCCGAAACAACGTCCTTCAACGCATCACCGAAAAGCAGTAGGTTGTTGTCCTCGACGACATCGCCGGTGACCAACAACTTGATGCCTTTGGCAGACAAGCCACTTTCATGAGCGTCTTTCATGAATGCGACTGCCACATCGCCCCCCAAATCGAACGAGAAGACCGCATCGGGCCGGGCCTCGATGGCGCTTTGCAGGAACGGAGCGTAGTTCGTCTCGAACACACGCGTCCGGACACCGCCGACGACCCTCCCCCCACTTTCCTCCAATCCCTTCCGAAACCAGGTCTCGGCGTCGATGCCCGGCCCATAGTCGGACACGATGGAGTAGACCGTTTTTATGCCGTGTTCTCCGGCATATCTGCCGAATACATAGCAAACCTGGGGCAGGGTGGAGGAGGCGCGGACGAAATACGCCGACTTACTCGTGATTGCCGAGGTGGCCGCGTTGATGATCACGCCCGGCACTTTGGCCTCTGTCAGCACCGAGGCGGAAGACATGGCGTTCGGAGTGAAGGCGTACCCGAGGACCACGTCGGCCTTCTCGCGGATGATCAGCTCCTGGGTCATCCGCCGGGACAGATCGCCCGATGCCGGTCCCCGGTCGTCGCGGAACACCAGCTTGACCGGCAGGCCCGCGACGCTAGCACCGTGAAGCGCCTGAAATGTCCTGATGCCGTTCTCATAGTATACGCCGTGGTCGGCGTAGTCCCCGGAGAGTGGCAACAGGCAGCCAATAGTCAGCATGCCGCTGGCTGCCCGGGCAGGGTTCCCCGCGAAAGCTAATCCGGCGGCGGCGCCTCCGATCAGTTGTCGGCGCCCTAGGTTATTGTGCGTCATGGCGGCTCATGGTCCATCTTGGCTGTGCTAAATCGATCGAACGCTGCTCGTGTGGTTCGGCCCAGTCGGCAGGCATTTTAGTGCCATTCCGGCCTACGCCGGTACCGACGTGCTTATTTCCGACTCGCATCTCTCCCGCTTGTTGTCCGGTATCGACCCGACCAAGCGGCTGAGAAGATGGGGCACCTCAATCGCTGGGACGGGACGGCTGAAGTAGTAGCCCTGCACCACGTCACACCCTTCTGCCCTGAGGTATTCGACTTGCGATTGACTCTCGACGCCCTCGGCCGTCGTAGAAATGCCAAGGCTCAGCCCCAATGCCACCACGGCACGGACGATCGACTTGCAGTCGCGGTCAGTTTCGATCTCACGGACGAAGCTTTGGTCGATCTTGATCTTGTTGAAGGGGAAGCTGCGCAAGTAACTCAGCGACGAATACCCGGTGCCGAAATCGTCCATCGCGATGCGGACGCCGAACGCCTGCAGTTGCTGCAAGATGGTGAACGTCGACCGGGCATCGGTGAGCAGCGCGGTTTCGGTAAACTCAAGTTCCAAGCGGCTCGGCTCGAGGCCGCTGAACGCAAGTGCGTCGAGCACCGACGATTTGAGCGCGTCGCTGCGGAACTGCACTGCGGAGATGTTCACGGCCACCGAGATGTGCGGTGGCCACGCCATCGCATCCACACAGGCTTGACGTAGAACCCAGTCGCCCATCGGCACGATCAGGCCGGTTTCCTCAGCGATCGGGATGAAATCATCGGGCGACACCAGGCCACGATCTGGATGCCTCCAGCGTATCAGCGCCTCGAAGCCGATCACGCGGTTGGACGCAAGCTCAATCAGCGGTTGGTAGAAGACCTCAAACTGCTGCTCGTCGACCGCGACCCGCAGCTCGGTTTCCAGCCTCTGACGTGCCTGCAGGTTGGTGTCCATACCCGCTTCGAAGAAGCGGAACACTCCCCGGCCATCCGACTTCGCCCTGTATAGCGCCAGATCGGCCAGCTTGAGGAGTTCTGCGCCATCAACGGTGTCATCCGGCGCAAACGCCACGCCGATGCTGGCGCCGATCGTGACCTGCTGACCATCGATGTCGTACGGCAGGGAGAGCGCCCGGATCAGCCGCTCGGCGACCGCCCGAACCTCGTACGCGCCTGCAATCGGACACTGCACGATCGCGAACTCGTCGCCGCCAAGTCGTGCGACCGTGTCGCCGTCCCGCACAGTCGTGCGCAGCCGATCCGCGACGCGGGCGAGCAGCTTATCGCCGCTGGGATGTCCGAGCGTATCGTTGACCTGCTTGAAGCGGTCGAGATCAACGCACAGCATCGCAATCGTATGATTGCTGCGGCGCATCTGCTCGAGGGCGTCGGTCACGCGTTCGGCAAACATCGCGCGGTTTGGGAGCCCGGTGAGCGTGTCGTGCAACGCCAGCCGATGGGCCTCGGCGCGCGAGGAAGCCAAGTCGAGCGCGATCTTCCGCACGATCCTCATGGCCACCCAGGTGATCAGGGCAAGGACCATCACGCCCGCCAGCACCGACCCGATAATGACCTGTTGCGAGAACGCGGCAACCCCGGCGCCTTCCTCCTCAGCCTTTGATAGCCGGAACTCGAGGACGTCGCGGACCTCGTTCATCGCGTCCTCGAGCGGAGTAAAGGTCGCGCGGAACATGTCGTAGTTCCGCTTGTCTCTCAGCGGATGGGAGAGCTCCAGGTTCGCCGCGTCGAACGCAGACAGGAAGTGATCCACCAACCCGACGATGGGGAGATAGCGGTCGTGCAAGTTAGCCGGAAGCGGAAGGGCCAGGTTCTCTTGAATGCCATCCCTTGCGGTGGAAGCATGCGTCCAGACATCGCCGCCGATCGCGGCCGTGCCTTCCTGGTTCCATCCAAGCTTATCCCCTTCGGAGCGAAGGATGTCGGTCCGGAGATTGTCTATGGCCGACTTGACACTTTGGTGGTTGTGAAGCGTGGTCTGGAGCAAGATGATGTTGTCCAGCCCCGCCTTCTGGACGTGGGAAGCGAACAGCCCGAAACTCGCTAGAACAAGAGCCGTGGCAATGCTGCACGTGCCGAGACCTGCTATGACGTTCCGGATAGCAACCACGGGTTGACGCATGGGCTGGACATCTCTTGCGCTCGGTAATCTGGTTCACGCCGGCATCATGATGCTCCGAAAACTATAACAACCTCTAAAGATCCGGAGCGATACGGCACCACCAGCACGGTCCAGTTATCACCGATCCGTCCGAAGTCGATCGCAGTAACCGATACGTTCAGGGGCAAATGTATCCAGCGCCCCCGGGTGCCTTGAAGCACCCAACCGACTCTGGAAAGAGGGTCTTCGGCAGAAACAGGATTGCATCCGGTACAAAGATCGTGAACGCGATCGTCGCGAAAAAGATGACGTAGATCGGCAACGACGCGCGCAACGCCGTCGAAAACCGCGTGTTGACGAACTTCGACGCCATGAGCAGCGCCAGCCCATACGGAGGCGTAATCAGACCGAACGCGAGCGTCACGATCAGCACCACGCCCATGTGCACGCTGTTTATCCCCGCCAACTCACTCAACTGGTTCACGACCGGCATGAAGATGATGATCGCCGGGATCGGCTCGATGAAATCGCCCACGATCACGAACACCAGAACCAGCAGGAACATGATCGCCATCGGATCCGTACCAGCAACGCTTCCGATCCAGGCCGACACCACGATCGGCCCCCGCAGATATGCGACCAACCACCCGAACGCACTCGCCGCCGCGATGGTGATGAGCGGCAGGCTGAACACCAGCCCGGCCTGCACGAAATCCGCCGGCAACTGCCGCCAATGCTGCGGCTTCAAGAGCGGCAGAACCACCACCAGAATATAGGTCACCGCAATGACCCCCGCCTCGGTCGGCGTGAACCACCCGGTCAGAATCCCTCCGAGCAGGATCACCGGGATCATCATTGGCAGCACCGCCATCCGTGCGGCAGACCCTAGCTGTCCCATCGTCGCCCGCGGCCGACGCAAGCCGACCGGCCCGAAGAAGTAACAGTACACCATCAACCCGAGCCCGATCAGCAACCCTGGCACGATCCCGCCCAAGAACAGCCCGGCGATCGATACGTTCCCGATCGCGCCATACACGACCGCCATGATCGACGGCGGCACGAGTGCTGCGATGGTGCTCGCCGCTGCGATCAACGCTGCGACGAACTCGGGGCGATACCCCTCTCGCGCCATCGGCTGCGCCATCGTCCGCGTCAGCACCGCCACGTCCGCCGAGGACGAGCCCGACATTCCGGAAAAAAACATGCTGAATACGGTCGTGACTTGCGCGAGTCCGCCCCTGATGTGCCCGACCAGCGCCTGAGACAGGTTGGCGATCCGGATCACCACATCCGCAGAGGTCATCAACTCGCCGACGAGCAGGAAGAACGGAATCGCCATCAGGCTCTCCGAGTCAATCCCGTTGAACAATTGCCCGATCATGCTTTGGAAGGTGATCGGCGTGAACACCGTCCCCACCATCACGCCAGCAATAAGCGCAAACGCAACTGGAACGCCCAAATAGCCGAGCGCTAGAAACAGCGCCGTCATGACGCCTAAGATGACCGCATTCTGCGCGGCCATTAAGGGATGGCTTCCAAGGCTTCCGTGTTGAGTACGCGGTCCCGTTCAAATCCGTTCTGCAGACCATTCAAGATCTGCTCGAGACTAAAGAGGGCTATGAGCCCGCCACAGACCGGGATCGGCCAATATAAGTAGGCAATCGGCCACATCGACGGCATGCGGAAACTGTTGAAGCCCGAGAGGAAGTTCTGCCACCCGAACACCACCATCGCCAGCCCTACCGCCAGGACGACTCCCCGCACCAGCACCTCGGAGCACACCCGCGCCGTCCCCGTCATCGCCTCCGTCAGTGCGGAAAGCTGCAGATGGTCTTGCCGCCGGGTCGCAACGGCCGTCCCGCAGAAGGTCCCATAGGTGAACCACGCGCTCGTAAGCTCCTGCAGCCAGAGCCACGGATGCCCGATCTCCCGGGTCACGACATCGGCCAGCACCGACGACGTGAAGCCAGCCAGGCAGACCCCGCACAGCACCATCAGTATGCGCTCGAGCTTATCCAGCGCTCGCCACTTCAGGTGACGATCGCTGCCTTGGATAAGCTCGACCGCCATTATTGAACTGCGCGGATCAGGGTCAGCAGTTTGACCGCGTACGGTCCGAGATCCTTGGCCGCACCATCCTGCAACGGCGTTGCCGCCTTGATGAACCCTGACGTGTCGACGTCGGTGACGAACTTCACCCCCATCTTCATCAGCTTTGTCTGGCTCTCCTTGTCGAGCGCCAATGCTTTCGCCGGCTGGTTTTTCGACACATCGTCGGCGGCCTGCTGCACCCAGCCGCGCTGCTCCTCGGTCAGGCTGTCCCACACTTTTTGCGACACGGTCAGCAGCGAATTGTTCGCCTCGTGCTGCGTCATGGACATGACCGGTGCTACTTCGTAATGCTTATTGGCGAGATAGACGTTGACGCCGTTCTCGGCCATGTCCACGACGCCGGTCTGCAGGCTGGTGTAGACGCTGCCGAACGGCATGTGGACGGTTTGCGCCCCGTAGGCCGGGAACGCCGCATCCTCGGTCGGCGTGGCCTGCACGCGGATCTTCAGGCCTTTCATGTCGTCGACGCGATGGATCTCCTTTTTGCCATACATGTCGCGGAAGCCGAGCGTGGCCAGGCCCAGCACCCGCACGCCCGTCACCGTCTCGGCGAACATGTCGCGAAAAGTCTTCACGATCTCCGGATCACCGAGGGATTTCAGTAGATGGTCGTCCGAGCTGAACAGGTAATGTAGGCTCATCACCCCCGATTGCGGCGACAGCGTCGCGGCATTGGCGGTGCTGCTGACCATGAAGTCGATGTCGCCGGTGCGGATCTTCTGAAGCGCTTGCGGCTCTTGGCCCAGCTGCGCGCCGGGAAACTGGTCGATCAGCAACTGCCCCTTGCTCAGCCGTTCGAGCGTGCCCGCGAACATGTCGGCGGCGACCCCGAACCCGGTCGTTTTCGGCTGGTCGTAGGCGAAGCTGAAATGCCGCTGCGCCCACGCGGCTCTCGCACCAGAAAACACCGCCACGCACAGCGCGACCGACAGCAGCAATTTGGATCGCATTGCTTCCCCCTCTTGTCCGCCAGCGTCTCGCGCGCGGTTGATCACCGAAACGTAACCATTGCTTGCCAATTCGTCATCCAGAGTCTTTCAACTCTCGTGACGAAAGCTCACAAAATTTGACCGCTCAGCTTGCCCGTCACTGGTGGTCATGGACCGACAAGCGGTCAAGACAGCGGAGCGTGGCGGAGTCCGCGGGTTCGACGGCGCTGCCGGATGCACTCCGTTAGAGCTTGTGACGAACAGAGGCCCGGCGCATCGTTCCAGACAAAGACGCTGACGAGAAGGGGGCATGGCATGAACATGCCAGACAACGACGAGGGCTGGTTCAAGCAGCGACGTCGACGCCTGATGGCAAGCGTGCTGGCCGCTGCCGGATTGACGAGCTTGCCGCGGAACGGACGGGCGGCGCCGATCGTGCCGGCCGACATCATCTTGCGAAACGGTCGCATCCTCACCGTCGATCGGGCGTTCACGACGGCGCAAGCCGTGGCAGTCGCCGGGAATCGCATTCTGGCTGTTGGCGACGATGAGCAGATCTCGGCGCTGGCGCTTGGATCGACGAGGGTGATCGATCTCAAGGGCGCCACCGTCGTCCCAGGGCTGCGCGATAGTCATCTGCACACGCTCGCGGCCGCGCGCGACATCTTCAACGTCGCCTTGCAGGACGCGCGAAGCCTGGCGGAGGTCAACGCCGCACTGGCCGCCCGCGTCACCATCACTAAACCCGGCGATTGGGTGATCGCTTCCTCCGGCTGGCACGAAGGGCAGATCGAAGAAGGACGCATGCCGACCCGGCAGGAGTTGGATGGCATCTCGCCGGACAATCCGGTCTACATCCCCCGCGGCGGGCATGTTGCCGTTGCGAACTCGGCCGCCCTCAAACTGGCCGGCGTCAGCCGCGATACGGCGGACCCCAAGGGTGGCATCCTGGTCCGCGACGCGACCGGAGAGCCGACCGGCTTTCTCGTGGAAGGGCCGGCCATGAACTTGGTCCGGCGCCTGCTGCCGCCCATGCCGCGGGAGCGATTGACGGAAGGGCTCGCGCGGTTCAGCACCGTTCTGGCCGGATTGGGCGTGACCGCGACGACGGAGCCGGGGTCCACGCCGGACGAGATCGGCGCATACATGGATCTCTGGCGCATGGGCGGCATGAAGCATCGCGTGCGCATGATGCAATGGGCCATGGGGCTCGCCGACGTGAAGTCGCGCTCCGCCGTTCTGGCACCCAATTTCGGCGATGATTGGCTGCGGATCGGCGGCTTCAAGACGCTCTACGACGGTGGCGTCGAGGGCGCCTGGACCTATGACCCGTATCGCATCGTCGACGGCGAGCAGTCCGATCCGGCCTTCCGCGGCAAGCTGCTCGGGCCTGCGGGCGGAGACGCGGAGGCGCTTGAGATGTTCCGATTGGCGGCGAGCCGCGGTTGGCAGTTCCAGGTGCACATGGTGGGCGACGCGACCACCGACCACGTGCTCGATCTGTGGGAGCAGGTCGCCAAGGAGTATCCGATCGGCGACCTGCGCTGGACGGCGATGCACATCATGCTCGCCCGGCCCGAGGCGCTGGACCGCATGAAGCGTCTCGGCATCCGCACCACCGTGCAGGATCAGTCCGTCCGCCTGGCCAACAACATGCTGCGTTACTGGGGCGAGGAGCGCGCCGCCTGGTGCACGCCGGTGCGCGAGGTGGTCGACCGCGGCATCCCAACCGGCGCCGGAACCGACGCGCCGGTCGCGCACTGGAACCCGTTCGTGGCGCTCTGGTGGCTGGTCACGCGCAAGGTGGAGATCCGCGGCAAGATCGCTGCGCCGCTCGGTCCACACATGGCGATCTCGCGCGAGCAGGCGCTGCGCCTCTATACGATGGGCAGCGCGGACGTCGACTTCATGGAGGACCGCGCCGGGTCGATCGAGGCGGGCAAACTCGCTGATCTGGCCGTGCTGTCGGACGACTACATGAGCGTCCCAGAGGACCGCATCCGCGACCTGCACAGTACGCTCACGCTGGTCGACGGCCGCATCGTTCATCAGGCCTGACGTCGTGGTCGCCTTTCCGGTTATCGCCCGGCCCAGGCAAGCGCTGCGGGCGAGCGGCATCGTCGGGGCGGCAGGCGCGGCGGAGTGGGCGCGCGCGGAAGCCGAGAGGATCGATTGGGAGGGCTTGTTCGCGAGCACCGGTCTGTTCGGCATCGAGATCGGTGCAGCGGGCGCGCTCGCCGGAAGGCCGGTCGAACTGATCGGTTTCATGTCTCCACCGATGATGGCCGAGGCCGATTACTTCGTTCTCTCGCGCAGCCCGCTGCCGAACTGCCCGTTCTGCGTGCCCGCCGCGAGCTGGCCCGACGATATCGTGGTCGTGCATCTGCTCACGCCCGGCGTCGATATCGACCATCCCAATCGCGCCGTGGCTGTTCGCGGCATCCTGGACCTAGGCGAGTGCGACAGTCCCGCGCCCGGCCCGAGCAGTCACGCACGTTTAATGAGCGCACTCTGGCGCCCTCTTGCGGGCGATGACCGGTTCACATGCGAACCCGTTACGGCGGGGTTACGCGTCGGCGGGCAAGCTCCGCGTTGACGAAAGTTCGGCTTGCCTCTGACGTGGTCTGCAACGGTTCGGAGTTCCCGGCGCCGAGGAGCGGCAGACAAGCGTCGAACGCCGCCGCCGCGTCCTCGAGACGCGACGTCCCGGTCTCGCGGATGCCGAGCTGGCTCAAGTCTTTCGCCAGATAGCAGGTGTAGCGCGCCCATTGGTAGGGCGAGCGCGTGGGCCGCAGTGTCGCGATCGCCTGACGGTGCAGGTCCGTCGCTTCTTGCAGCAGCGTGGCGTCGTCCTCGAGTTCGCCGGCAGCTTCTAGCGCGCTACCGAGATCGAAGCTCGTCGCGAGCCAATCTGCCGGACGCTTGTCGCGGGGCAGTTCCTCCCTGGCCGCTCGGAATACGGCGATCGCCTCATGCAGCTTTGCCGCACTGCGTTCGCGCTGGCCGAGGCGCATGAGCATCACGCCAACGAGATGCTGGCTCTGTGCCCAAAGCTCGGGCCCGCGCTCGCGCGGATGATCCTCGAGCACGGCTCGCTCGATCGCCAAAGCCTCTTCGTAGCGATCCGTGCCGGCCTCGCGTTCGCCGAGCCGCATCAGCGCCCAGCCCCGCCTGGCCTCGCTATCATCCCAGGCCGCCCGGTAGCGTTCACGCGGGCGCTCGGCGTTCGCGTTCTGGTAGGCGATCACGGCCTCCTGGAGCGCGGCATTGCCGCTTTCGCGCTCGCCCAGCCTGACAAGTGCGTTGCCAAGATCGACCTGCGCGCCCGCCCAAGCGAGAGGCTCCAGCGAACGATCCTTCGTGCTCAACGCCTCACGGAGCACCGTCACCGCCTCTGCCACTGCAGCCGTTCCCGCCTGCCGCTCGGCGGCCGCGAGCAATGTACGGCCGAGCTGGGTCTGGGTCTCCGCCCGATCACGCGCACTCCGTGCCAGCGTCCGCTCCTCCAACGCGGCGTGAAAATCAGCCACTGCCTGCTCGAAACGATCTGTCCCGTCCTCGCGCACGGCGATGCGCGACAACGCGATCCCACGGTTCTCGATGGTACGGGCCCACTCCCGCGGTGAGCGCTCGCGGGTGCGCACCGTCAGCGCCGCGTTGTATGCGGCGACCGCTTGCTCGAGCCGAGCAGTTCCCGGCTCACGGGACCCAAGGCGGGAGAGTGTCGCGCCGAGATTGTTCTCCGCCTCCGCCCAGTCCCGCGTTTCCCCGTGGAGCCGGAGTTCCTCCGCGGCGTTGCGGCTCGCCGTCAATGCCTCCTCCAGCGTATTGGAGGAGTTTTCGCGTATTCCGATCAAGTTGAGTACGTTGCCGAGTAAACTCTGCGCCCGAGCCCATGCGAGCGGGTCGTCGGCGCGTGAACGCACCTGCACGACCGCCTGAAGCGTCGCCTCCGCCTCGTGCAGCCTCGCCGTTCCGGTCTCACGTTCACCCAGCCGCCAGAGCGCGGAGGCGAGGTACAAATGCGTGCGTGCCCATAGGCGCGAGGTTGCTCCCGGCGTCTGCACGGTGAGCGCAGACCGGAACGCGGCCACCGCCTGCTCTAGCCCGGCCGAACCCCATTGAAGCTCGCCGAGCCGGGCGAGCGAGCGGCCAAGCTCGCTCTCGGTCGCCGCCCAGTCCGGCTTACTGGCATCGTCGGCAACAAGCGTCAGCGCGAACCGATACCGTTCGATCGCCGCCATCAACGCGGGCTGGTCAGCAAAGTCTTGGCCTTGCTGGCGCAGCATGTCGGCGCGCTTCGTTTCCAGTCTCCACTGCGAACGCCGGTCAAACGGGGCGATGATCGAGGCGGCCTTGCCAAGATCGTCGGCACCGTCGCGATAATGCAGGGTGACGGACGCGAGGCCGGCGCTTTTCTCCAACAGCTTGCACGCAGCATCGGCGCGAGCGCGCGCGCGCTCCGTCAACGTGCTCGTGGCCGCCACCTCCAAATCTGCGGCTTGGCGCAGCTTGTCCTGCGCCCGCGGCAGGTCACCCCGCCCCAGCGCTGCCTCTGCCTGCGCGCGACCATCCTGTACCGCCGGGTCGTCACCCGTAAACTGCTTGAGTTGCTGCCGAAGTGTCACGAACTCGTCGGCCTTCGCTTCGAGCCGCTTCTGCAGGGTGCCGATGTCGGCCGCGCCCTCGGGTCGCGGCGTCGCATCGCTCTCCTCGATCCGCGTCAGTACCCGAGCGACGACCGCGAGCGGGACACCCTTATCGCGGGCGATCGCTTCGGCCAGGACCTTCTGCGAGGCGGTCAGCGCAGCGACCTGCTCCCGCTGCGAGCGCGATGTGTCGGCGTCCGCGTAGTAACGGATCCCGATCCCCACGAGGGAAACAATCGGGATGATCGCTGCGAGCGCGGCATAGGCTTTCCGGAAGCGCCAGGTTGGCACCACGGCGTGGACCCGGCGGAACGCTTGTCGCACCCGTCCGAGCGGTGCTTCCTCGGCGAGAACAAAGGCTTCGACCGTCTTGTCGATGTTCTTGAGCGAGAGCGGGCCGAGTGGTTCGAAGCGGATATCGCGGCGCTGGCGGGCGTGATCGCGAATGGCGCGGGAGACGCAAATCCGGCCGGGCGGGCAGGCAGACTGCAGTCTTGCGGCCACGTTGATGCCGTCGCCGTACAGGTCGCGCTGATCGAGGATCGAATCCCCAAGATTGATCCCGATACGAAACTGAATCGGATCGTCATGACGGCCCTCGGAATCAGCAATGCCCCGTTGGATCGCGAGCGCCGCGTCGACGGCATGGTCGATACTGTCAAACGTGACGAGGAGGGAGTCGCCCGCGGTGTTGCGGAGGTCGCCCCCGTGGGTGGCGAGCGCCGGGTCGATGATCTCGCGGCGCAGATCGCGGAGGCGCAGGAACGTCCCGGCGTCGTCTCGGCCGATGAGGCGGCTGTAGCCAACCATATCGGCATGGAGGATCACCATCAGTCGACGGGACCAACGGTTCGGGTCCATAATCACGACGGACGTCGATGACGGCAATGGTCCCCCGTTTGTTACGCGGACACCGGTGGCTACACGAGATACCCTCTTCCCCGGAGGAATGCCAATCTCATGGAGCATAACCAGGGAAACTGCTCGCCGGCCGCTCCATTCGCGATACAGTCTGTCTCTCTTCCCAAGTGCGGGAGGCGCGAGAGATGGGCATACACAAGTTGCCCGGCTGGATGAACCAGGAAGACCGCTGGCCGTGTGGCAGCAGAGCTGTTGACACAGCGTCGATCCGTCTCACCGAGATGTCTCATAAACTGTTGCCGGCGT
>CAWIEF010000006.1:312500-346036 GCA_963835135.1 uncultured Alphaproteobacteria bacterium | reverse complement strand
TGGAGGCGTAATTCTCAACACAGCTCGTCGATGGCAGCCCTAGTCAGCCTGCCTGTAACGGGGACGTATTCGGCTTCCAAAGCGGCAATCCTTTCTCTGACCCGGAGCGTTCGGGCCGAACTCGCGGCCCAAGGAACCGCGGTGGTTGGAGTCTCCTGGAGTCCAGACCGAAACTGCCCTCGGCTCCCGCATGCCTCCACCGCGCATGTCGCCGGAGGAGGCGGGTCTAATAGACACGCTAGACGCGGTGGAGCGGGGTGAAAACAACGAGATCGCGGCGGGCGCACAAACACGGGCTGCTTACCCGGCTTCCACAGCCGACCCGAAAGCCTTCCAGGCAAAGATGTCGGTCCGCCTGCCCCAGCCTGTGTGATCGGCTCACGGGAGGAAAGCATGTCGCATACCGAATCCCATCACTCCGGCGCAGCTAGCGTGACTTTCTTCAAAGCAATGTTGGCGGGCATCATGACGGTCGCCGCCGCCGCACCTTCCCCCGCTGCTGCTACGACCGAGCCGGCATCACAAAACCCAGTCACGAAAGCAGTGACGGGTCGGCGTTCCAACCACAAAGCTTATGGCGATCGGCACCCGGACGGCCAATGGAACCCCCGAAGCCGTCAGGCAACTGCTGCCTGCCGAGTTTGTCACTGTCCCGCTGTATCTGGCAGGCAAGCTGGACCAGTGGTTCGTCAAGCAGGACCAGACCGGCGTCATCTTCATCCTCAATGTCACCGATCCGGAGCAGGCCCGGGTCATGCTGCGGCAACTGCCACTGGGTGGCGCCGGGCTGATGGAGTTTCAGGTCATCCCGCTTGGGCCGCTGAGCCCGTTGGGGCTGCTGCTCACGCCGCCGGGCAACTGATCGCGGCCCGGAAAGGGGGTCAACCTTGCCCGACGTCGAACACTACGAACTGCTGATCCTCGGCGGAGGCAAGGCCGGAAAGACTTTTGCGATGGACATGGCGCAAGCCGGGCATGGCGTCGCCCTGATCGAGCGCGGGCTGATCGGCGGCTCATGCATCAACATCGCTTGCATCCCGGCGAAGACGATGATCCGCTCTGCGCAGGTTGCCAGGCTGGTTCGCGAGCGAGGTTCGTTTGGGCTGCAGTCTGGGCCAACCAAAGTAGATATGGCGATGGTGGCCGCGCGGACGGCGTCCGTGGTTGCCGGCATGGTCGAAGACCACACCAAGCTGTTTGCCGAGAGCGGCTTTGAGCTGGTGATCGGGGAAGGCCGGTTCGCCGGGTCACGGACGGTCGAAGTGTGCCACCAGGACGGGAGCACGCGGCACATGACCGGGGCGCATCTTCCTCGACCTCGGGACGCGCGCGGCTGTGCCCCCAATTCCGGGTCTGCGGGCCGCCGCACCCTTGACCCATGTTGAGGCGCTCCGGCTGGCGCGGCTGCCGGCCCATCTGCTGGTTCTCGGTGGTGGCTATGTCGGGTTGGAGCTTGCGCAGGCCTTCCGTCATCTCCCCAGCTTCGTCACCATCATCGAGCGGGGCGGTCAGCTGCTTGGGCGTGAGGACGCCGATATGGCCGCCGCCATCCTCGATCTGTGCCGCGGGGACGGGATCGCGGTCTACCTCGACACGACGGTCGAGGCGGTAGAGGGGCGGTCCGGAGACGAGGTCAGGGTCCGAGTTCTCGAACAAGGATGGCCCGCTTACACTTACTGGATCGGACATCCTGGTCGCCGCCGGGCGCGTGCCGCAGACGGCGGGGATCGGTCTGGAGCAAGCGGGCGTGCGAGTGAACGCCGCCGGGTTCATTGCGGTGGACGAGCATCTGGCGACCAGTGCGCCGGGTATCTGGGCGATGGGCGAGGCCGCGGGCAGCCCAATGTTCACGCATGTCGCGCTCGACGACGTCCCGGGTCGCGCGATCGGTGATCCTGGGCGGCGATCGGACAACCCGGTCACGCTTGGTGCCCTATGCCGTGTTCCTGGGAGCCAGAATTCGCCCGCGTCGGGCTCGGCGAGGCGGAGGCACGGGCGGACGGCCTGGACGTCCGTGTCGTGACTCTGCCGATGGGCAAGGTCCCGCGGGCGCGCACGCTGTCCGAGACGCGTGGGTTGATGAAGGCGATCATCGGCGCCGACGACCGCATCCTGGGCTTTGCGATGCTGGGCGCGCAGGCCGGCGAGATCGTGGCCGTCGTGCAAACCGCCATGTGGGGGCGCCTGTCCTACACGGCCTTCCGGGACGGGATCATCGCCCACCCGACCATCGCCGAAGGTCTCAACCTGCTGTTCGCGAAGGCGCCCCATCATGCCGATTGACGCCGAATGTCCTCGTCCCGCCGAACGGTCTTGGCCGGTGCCGGGGCGCTCGCCGCCGCTTCGGCCATCGGCAGGGCATCCGCCGCGACCCGACCCACACCTCAGGAGGCAACGAGCATGACGACTGTTTCGATGCACGACGGGACCAGGATCTTCTACAAGGATTGGGGGGAGTGGTCCCGGTGATCACCTCTCTCGCACGGCTGGCCGCTTTCGGCTGACGTGTGGGATGCGCAGATGATGTTCTTCGGGACGCAGGGATTCCGGGTGGTGATTGCGCATGATCGCCGGGGCCATGGACGATCGGACCAGACGTGGTCCGGCAACGAGATCCACACCTACGCCGACGACCTGGCGACGCTGCTCGAACATCTCAACGTCACCCAGGCCACCATGGTCGGCCACTCGACAGGCGGGGGCGAGGTCGCGCGCTACATTGGTCGGCACGGCATGCAACGTCCCGCATGGGGCCGCGCTGATCGCCGCCGACCCGTCTATCTCGGCGCAGGCAACCGACAGCCCGACGGCTACTCGATGCAGGTGTTCGACGGGCTGCGGCAGAATGTCCTGGGCGATCGGGCGGAGTTCTTCCGCGGCCTCGCCATGCCCTTCTTCGTCCTAATTGACCCGGCGCGCGCGTGTCGCAAGGCCAGGTCGACTCGTTCCCGCGACAAGGCATGATGGGCGGCGTCAAGGCGGAGTACCAGACTGCATCAAGGCGTTCTCCGAAACCGACTTCACGACCGA
The DNA here is from genome assembly GCA_963835135.1 of uncultured Alphaproteobacteria bacterium. Taxonomy (GTDB): domain Bacteria; phylum Pseudomonadota; class Alphaproteobacteria; order Acetobacterales; family Acetobacteraceae; genus JAVVHH01. The sequence continues at coordinate 343,006 of CAWIEF010000006.1, read as the reverse complement.
TCTCAGGAAGATGACCGTGCCGACGCTGGTGCTGCAAGGCGACGACGATCAGATCGTCCCCATCGACCTCGCCTCTCGTCAATCCGTGAAGCTCCTGCCGCACGGCACCTTGCAGGAAATTGCGGGCGCGCCGCACGGCCTGACTGTGACCCACGCCGACCAGGTGAATGCCAAGCTCATGGCTTTCATCAAGGGATAGGCCGCAATTCGAGGTGAAGGAAGACCGCCATGACAACGGTAATTGTGACTGGCGCGGCAGGTGACACTGGTCGCCCTTGTGTCGAGCTCCTACTGGAGAAAGGCTTGAACGTGCGGGCGCTTGTCAGGACAGACGACGCCCGCGCCCAACGCTTGCGCGATCTGGGTGCCCAGGTGGTCTTGGGCGACATGATGAAGCTTTTGCAGCATCAGGATCGCGCTGGATGGCGCCCAAAGGGCCTATTTCTGCTATCCGCTGGCCGAAGGGTTGGTCGAGGCGGCCTGGTGATCTTCGCCCAGGCCGCGAAAGAGCAGCAGCTCGAGTTGATCGTCAACAATTCCCACAAGCAATCCCGCCCCGCCGGCGCGCAGCAAGGCCACGCAAAACCATTGGCTTTCAGAGCAGGTTTTCGACTGGTCCGGAGTGACATCGACACTCTTCTAATTACGTCTTTTCAGGAGTGGCTGCTCTACATCGCCCCACTGATCCGCCATGGCCGCTATGTCATGCCTTACGATGCGAGCAGCCGGTTTGCGCCGATTGCCTTATATTGCCCGGTTCGTGGCCGGTATCATTGCCGACCCGGTCAAATATGGTGCAGATCATCTCCCTCCATGGACCGATCGAATACAGCCATGAGGAACTGGCTGCCGAAGTGGGCCGGGTGCTCGGCAGGCCAACGCCCTACGAACGCCTCACGGTCACGACGTTCCTCGATCTCTTCGGCCTGCAGAACGACGCCGCCAAGTTCCGCCACTCCCAAGCAGTCACGATCGACCAGCAGGAAGGCTTGTTGGCTGGAACAGACAGCCTCGGCGCGGTCATAGCGGGACAGGCTTTGATGAAAGTAGAGGATTTCATCAAAGCAAATCAGGCTCAGTTCGAACTCAAATATCCGTTGGCGTCCGCGTCACACTGATTTGGAGATGTGGTTATGGATTTCGTCGAAACACTGACGACGCGCAATGCCGAGTTCGCCGAACATGGGTTCCTAGCCGAGCTGAAGATCATCCTCTCGACCCGGACGCTGATCATCGGGTGCGTGGACCCGCGCGTCGATCCCATGGACATCCTCAAGCTCAAGCCCGGCGAGGCGGCCATCATCCGCAACGTCGGCGGCCTGGTCACCCTGCGTAATGATCGAGACGCTAAACCTGCTGCAAGCGGTGTCCGAGCGCGAACGGGCAGCCGCTGGGGACCGGGTGCACCCTCGATCGTCCTGCACCACACCCAATGCGGCATCATCGGTTGCCACCGCCATGCGCCCGATCTCCTCGCCCGGCACATGGGCATCGCCCCGAACCGGCTGGAATGCGCTGGCAATTACCGACCCCTATAAGGCCGTCGCGGTCGACATTGCCGCACTGAGGGCGCGGATCCTCAGATCCCCGGCGGATTTATGGCTGTCGGGCCCTGGTGGACCATGTTGCAACGGGCAGGATCGAGACGGTGGTGGCGCCCGGTGTGCTCCGCTGACTGAGCAGGTTTCAGCGCTGGCTAACGAGCTGGGCGACCGCCCGAACGCCTTTCGAAACGCGCGGCTGAAATGGGACGGTGACTCCCAAGCCGTAGCTGAACGCGGCTTCAGTGATGTTCTTGACGCGCCCTTCCGAGATCGCCCGGTTGCACGCCTCCAGACCGCTGCTGCCACAGCCACCGCATGGGCGTTGTGCCCTCGCTCGCGAACGCCCGGTTGAGCGAGCGTGGCGAGGTGTGGAGCCTGCAGTGCGATCGTTTCCAGATCGAGCGTTGCGTCGTCCCCCAGGTTGGCGCGGAGGAACGCGACGGCGGCGCCGAGGAGGCGGTGCTCCATCCCCGGACCCTGGGATGGTGCCGCCCGCCTCCGCGGCCAGCGCTGTCGCCGACGAGGTCCAGCGTCGAGTTGCCAATGCGATCGAGGATGCCGGGCTGGGTGTCGGCGCCAAAACATATCCATCTGCCCGATGATGCTACCGACGAGCCGGCCCATGTTGGAAGTATTGCCGATCGCCGCGCGCCGTGTAGGACCGTGTGTATGACGACCCCGGCTCTCGAGCATCGGTCGTGGAATGCCGATCATCCAGGCGCGATAAACGGACTTGAACTCGAGACCGATCGGTCGGGCCTGCTCCTAGATGAAGAAGTCGCCGGGTTTCCCGAGCACTTGCCCGCCCCTCCTGCTCGATGCCGATCGCCCCTGCAGTGACGTAGACAGTGTGCGTAATGGTCCCGCGAGTTCTGAGCCAAGATGGGCCGGGCTCCGCGTCTTAGGCTTGCCGCCCCGCCATCGGACCAGCCATCCGTCAGCCCAAGCGCGCCGTAAGGTCCGCAGGACGATGTTGGCAGAGAACTGGCTCCCCCGCGTCGCGCTTGAACTCCGAGCGCGAGTAGTTGCGACAGGTCACCTCGTGCCACTCCTCGAAGCTGTCGTCAGACGAGAAACTTGTCTTTTCCGACGTCTCGCCGGCGGTCGGCACCGATGCTGTGCCGACCCTCCCAGGGAGGCCATCGCTCAAGTCCGGTACTTCGTCCATCGCATTCTCCTGCCACCAAGGTGAAGCCGTGCCGAAGCTGCTATCGTTCTCTTACGTTGAATTGCCTGGTCTGGCGGCGGGATTTCATCTCGTATCGCAATGAAGATCAACCATCGCAAGATTTAATGCGTTCTACGTCGGTTGGTGACCGAACACATCCGGCGTATCCGTACAGTAGTGTTGCGCCATGGTAGCGGGTCAGTTGGGCCGGCGGACGAACCCGCTATCGCGGGAGTAGCGCGTTTGGCGTGTGACGTCGCTTCACGGGTCATGACGACACGGATTGAGATTGAGCGGGCTGCGGCCGGCTTGGACGATCAGGGCTCCTTCAACCCGAGGAGCTCATCGCGAACCACCTCTCTCCTGCAAAGCCGGGCACCCTGCGTGAACGCTTTATCGAGAGCATGACCGTCCGCGAACTTTCCGAGAAGACCCGCCGCGGCTACATCCGGATCGCCGCCAGTTTGTCGCCTTCCTCGGACAGTCGCCCGCGACCGCGACCACCGAGGACTTCCGCCGCTTTCAGGTCCAGCAGTCCGCAAGCGGCATGGGCAACCGGCTATGAACTCCAACGTCGCTGCGCTGCGGTTCTTCTTCGCCTGCAAGCTCGACCGGCCTGATCTGGCCCGCAACTCATCCACATTCCATATCCGCGCAAGCTGCCGAGCGTGCTCGCGCCTGACGAGGTGGCCCGCCTGATTGCGGCGACGACCTTCCTCAAACATCGCGCGGCGCTGTCGGTCGCTTACGGCGCCGGACTGCGGGTGGCTGAAGTCGCTTCGCTCAAAGGTGGGCGACATCGACAGCGAGAGCATGCTGATCAGTGTCGTGCGCGGCAAAGGCGGTCGCACCCGTCATGTCCTACTCTTGCCCGACCTTCTGAGCCTCCTACGCGCCTGGTGGCACGAGGGCCGGCGCGACGGCGTCATGCGGCCTGGTGGTTGGCTTTCCCCGGTCAGGACCCTGCCAACGCCATTACCACCCGCCAGCTCGGCCTCGTCGTCGAGGCTGCTGCCGAGGCGGCCGGGCTGGCCGGCCGTCTATGGCCTAGCGGACGTTGCCGCACAGGCACCCACCTTCCATCCCCGTCCTCCTGCCTCACTGGCGCAGTTTTCCATAATGGACGATACCCCGCCACCCGGGTCGAAGGTCCGGATTCCACCCCGTGCAGAAGTAGCTCCGGCCTCACTGGCCGATAGCGGATCGTCCGCTCCGGGTAAGGGCCGCTAGGCAATGAAGTGGTGCTACGTCGGACCATTGTCACCCCGGGGCACGTGCTTCTATCGTCGTGCTCAACAAAGAACCAAGAACACCGGAGGACGACTTGCCCGACCCCAGCAGGACCACTTGGCCCGATGGTGCAATCACCCATCAAAGGAGTCGCAAGCAGCAGACCCTGGAAAAACTGCGGCCAGTACTGCTGATTGCGGCCGGGCTGCTGGCCAGCGTGCCCGCTGCCGCGCAGACGGTCGACCCGCAAGGCGGGACCGAACCATGGATCGCAACCTGGGCTGCTCCGCAGGCCGCGCGAGTGGACCAGCCGCCACAATCCCTGCCTGCTTCGGCTCAGGCCTTTCCCTGGGTGCGCGACGTGCCGCAGGCCGTGAAGGATGTGGCACCGGGTCAGGAGCTGCCGGTTGGCGGCATGTCGCCCCTGCAGATCAGGAACCAGACGCTCCGGCAGATCGCCCATGTCTCGCTCGGCGGCCCGCGCGTCCGCGTGGTGCTGTCCAACAGCCTCGGCATTCTGCCGCTGCGGGTCGGCGCCGCGCACGTGGCGCTGCGCGGTTCAGGCGCCTCGATCATACCGGCCACCGACCATGTGCTCACCTTCGGCGGGCTTCCCCACCCAATTATTCCCGCCGGCGCCCTGCTGGTCAGCGATCCCGTCGATCTCACCGTGCCCGATGGCGGTGACCTCGCGGTGGACCTCTACCTGCCGGACGACCTGTCCGCCTGGAAGTCGCCCGTAAGCATGCATTACGCCTCCTGGCAGGTGAACTACGTGTCGGAACCCGGTGACCACTCGGGTGCGCCCACCTTCCCGGTCGCGGGCACGACGGCCTACCGCCGCAGCGACGGCCTCGCATCCGCCTCGTCGTTCTTCCTCAGCCGGGTCGAGGTGGCCCGGCAGGATGCCGCGGGCGTGCTGGTCGCATTCGGCGATTCGATCACGGACGGCACGCAGTCCGGCACCGACCAGAACCGGCGCTGGCCCGATCTGCTGGGCGCCCGCCTCGCTGCCGCCGGCACGCGCATGGCCGTCGTGAACGGCGGGATCGGCGGCGGACGGGTGCTGGAGGACGGGGTCGGCCCAAATGCCCTGGCCCGGTTCGACCGGGACGTCTTGGCGCAGCCCGGCGTCGGTTTCGTGACGGTGTTGGAAGGGGTGAACGACATCGGCGTCGGTGGCGTCAACGCCTCGCCGAGCGTTGCCGAGCTGATCGCCGGGCATCGGCAGATGATCGAACGGGCCCATGCGCGGGGCCTGCGCATCCTCGGCGCCACGCTGACGCCGTTCGAGGGCGCCGCCTATTGGACCCCGGAGGGCGAGAGGAAGCGGCAGGCGTTAAACGACTGGATCCGCACCAGTGGCGCCTATGACGGCGTGATTGACTTTGCCGCCATGGTGCAGGACTCGAACCGGCCGACCCGGTCGCGGCCGGAGTTCGACTTAGGGGACCACCTCCATCCGAGCCCGGCCGGATACGCGGCGATGGCGAACAGCATAGACCTCAAGCTGTTCCAGACGGGAGGGCGCTGAACGCGCCTGCGGCGCCGAGGGCGGTTGCCTGGCACCCGCCCCGCTCGGTGTGAGGACCAGGCCGAGTGTCCTTCAAGGCAGGCGAGGGCTCCGCCTTGGCATTGCGTTCCGTAGTGGCCGTCAGCAGCCCATCCGCTTTGGAGCAGCAACCTGCAAGAAGCGGACACTATCGCCGTAAAGCTGACCGTGGCTTCTAAACTCAGCCGGGAGCTGCGCCTCCCTTCGCGAGGAGCTCGACGAGGGCATCGATAAACACCCGAACTTTGGCCGAGAGACTACGATGGCTCGTGTAGAGCGCGTGTATGTCCAGTCGGTCGCCTTCGCGATCCGGTAGCAGGCGTACGAGAGCGCCTGCCGCGATGGCGCCTCTGGCTATGAAGTCCGGTAGCCGTCCGATGCCGCCGCCGGCGATCAACATTGGCGCCAGGGCTGCCGAGTCCGACACGACATGGATGGGCCGGAACTCGATCGATTCGACCCCTGCCGTGCCGCTGTAGGACCAGGTCGAGAGCCGGTCGGCGTAGCCGATCAGCGCGTGCCGCCGCAGCCCGGCGACGTCGGACGGCGTGCCGTGCGCAGCCAGGTAGTCGGGACTGGCGCAGGTCCAGGTTTCCGTCGACAGGAGGTGACGCGCGATCAGGTTGCTATCAGGAAGGGCGCCGACGCGGATGACGAGATCGGCCGGCTCGACCGGCAACTCGATCAAGTGGTTGTCGACGTCCAGCACGACGCGGATCTCGGGATAGCGGGCCAGGAACGCGGGCAGCATCGGCGAGACGACCGCGACGACGAAGGTGAACGGCGCGCTCACCCGCAGCGTTCCGCGCGGAAGCCCGGCAAAGTTGTCCAGAGCAGTTCCCGCCTCGTCGACGTCGGCCAGGATACGGCTGGCATAGGGCCGAAACAGGGTTCCCGCATCGGACAGCCGCAGATGCCGGGTCGAGCGGTCGATCAACACTGCGCCGACGCTGACTTCCAGGCGCGTGAGCGACCGGCTGATCGTCGATTTCGGCAGACCGAGCGATCGCGCCGCGGCCGACACGCTCCCGAGGTCGGCGACGCGGGCAAACGCGCGGACGTCGCTCAGCTCCATCTGCGTTCCCGTTCCGCAACACCCTGTCGCATTCGGGCAGGCTAATCGATGCGAACGGAACGCACCACCTCCGTCACAGCAACGGAGCGAACCCCATGTCCGACTTGATCGAGCCCTTCCGGCTCACGATTCCCGACACGCAACTCGACGAGCTCCGCCAACGACTGCGGCACACCCGCTGGCCGGAGCCTGCGACCGTCGACAACACGAGCCAGGGCCCTCTCTTGGAGAAACTCCGGGCGCTGGTCGACTACTGGCGCGACCAGTACCGACTGGCGGCGATGCGAAACCTTGCTCAACGGACTGGGCCAGCACCGCACCACCATCGACGGCTTGGGGATCCACTTCCTCCACATACGCTCGCCGGAGCCGGACGCCTTGCCGCTGCTGATGACGCATGGTTGGCCCGGATCTGTCCTCGAGTTCCGCCACGTGATCGGTCCACTGACCGACCCGGTCGCCCATGGCGGCGACCGGCGGGATGCGTTTCACCTCGTTCTCCCGTCGCTGCCGGGCTTCGGGTTTTCCGAGAAGCCGGCGGAGCCCGGCTGGGGCATCGGCCGCATCGCCGAAACCTGGACGACCCTGATGGTGCGGCTCGGCTACGCGCGATGGGTCGCGCAGGGCGGTGACTGGGGTGCGGCCGTGACGACCGCGATCGGTCATCAGGCACCGCCGGGCTGCGTGGGCATCCACCTGAATTTCGTGATGTTCCGGCCCACGCCGGAGGAGATGGCCGACGCAACGGCGCACGAGCGGGCCATGCTCGACAGCATGAACCACTATCAAAACGTTCTCTCCGGCTACGCCAAGCTGCAATCCACTCGCCCGCAGACCATCGGCTACGCGCTGGCGGATTTACCCGTGGGCCAGGCAGCCTGGATCTACGCCATGCTGCAGGACGTGTCGGACAGCGACGCCGACGCCGAGAGCGCATTCACCTACGACGAGATGCTCGACGACATCATGCTGTATTGGTTGCCGAACGCGGGCGCGTCCTCCGCGCGCCTGTATTGGGAAGCCCAGTCCGACATGGCCACGCCGCCCGCCGATCCAATGCACACCCCGATGGGCATCAGCATGTTTCCCAAGGAGCTCGTCCGCATCTCTCGCCGTTGGGCCGAGACGCGCTTCGCCGATCTGGTGCATTTCAACGAGCTTGAGCGCGGCGGCCATTTCGCTGCCCTGGAGCAGCCCGGCCTGTTCGTCGACGAGCTCAGGACGAGCTTTCGCGGACTGCGGCAGTGACGGGCCCCATCGTCCTAGCAGGCGGCACCGGCGACCTCGGCGGCCGGATCGCCGCGGCGCTGGGCAGGCGCGGCCTGGCGTTCCGCACCCTTGTCCGTTCCGGAACTGCCGCCGAGCACCTCGCGCCGCTGCGGGCGGCGGGAGCCGACATCGTGGCCGTCGACTTCGAGAACGGCGCCGCCCTGCGTGAGGCTTGCGCGGGCGGATCGTGCCTCGTTTCCGCTCTCAACGGCCTGGAACCGGTGATGATCGGGCTGCAAGGCCGGCTGCTCGACGCGGCGATCGCGGCCGCCGTACCGCGGTTCATGCCGTCCGACTATTCGCTCGACTTCACCAAGACCCGACCCGGCGATAACCGGAACCTCGACCTGCGGCGCCGGTTCATGGAGCGGATCGACGCGATGCCGATCCGGCCGACCTCCGTGCTGAACGGTGCGTTTGCAGACCTGTTGACCGGGCAGGCACCGATCATCCTGCACGGGCGGCACCGGATCCTTTACTGGGGCGACGCAGATCAGAAGCTCGACTTCACGACCAAGGACGACGTGGCCGACTACGCAGCAGCAGTCGCCCAAGACGACGCGGCACCCCGCATCCTGCGGATTGCGGGCGCCAGCGTGAGCCCGCGAGAACTGGCCGACATCATGACCGAGCTCACCGGGACGAAATTCAGCCCGTTCCGCGCTGGCGGCATCGGTCTCCTGAGCGCGGCCATCGCGGTCACGCGAACGCTCAGCCCGCGCAGCGCGGCGCCGTTCCCGATCTGGCAGGGCCTGCAGTACATGCGCGACATGGCCAGCGGGCGCGGCAAACTCACCCCGCTCGACAACGATCGATACGGCGCTCGACCTTGGGCAACCGCTCGGCATGTTCTCGCACCTTCGAATTGAAATGCTGAGCAGGCCGTATTTGCAAGCATGGGCCGAGAGCAGGCGGTCCGCTGTGGAGCGGAAGGTAGCGGAATTGGACAGACGTTGCCGGCTGCCTGCCGGCAGCTTCCGACCCTTCCCGGACGTTCATGGAAGCTACTGCCAAGCTTGAGAGCGGACGTTCAATGCCGGACTTTCCGACAGGCCCAATCTAGAGTTGGCTAAGCACGCGCTCATTCGATCGGCGCCGAGCAAATTGTATGTTGCGGCGACGGCACACGATGAGCCCGAGTCCGGTGCCGAGGAGCATGAGGCTGGAGGGCTCCGGCACAGCACTCAGCTGAGGGCTGGCAACGAATGCGTGCTCGCCGATAATGGGGTCGTAGTAGTAACCTGCGATTTGGCCTGCGTCATTGATGCTCTGGGCGTATGTGCCATAGTCTTTCAAGCCACCAGTATAGGCTGGGTCGCTCAGTGTGGTGTAGGTCCCACTTGCAGGGTCGAACAGGAAGCCTTGAACCTGATAGTTGTAGTCCAGGTAGTTCCCCACAATCTGTCCAAGATTGTTTATACCCGATGGGATTGTTGTTAGATATCTTGCGGCTGGGTCGCTCAGGGTAGTGTAGGTTCCGCTTGCAAAGTCAAAGACAAATCCAACAGAGTGACCAGCAGGATTAATATCTGTAACGTAGTAGCTACCTATAATCTGCCCGGCATCGTTAATTCCCGTGGCGCGCACAATATTATTTTGGTAATTATACACAGTCGGCTGGGGTAGGCTCGTGTAGCTGCCGTCCGAAGAACGCAGAAGACTTTCGAAGAAGTATCGATTAATGGCTACTTCGACGATCTGCCCGGAATCATTAATAGCGCCCGAGAAGACGTTACTGCCAGTAAACAGCGGATTTACCAACTTAGTGTAACTGCCGCTTGATTGGTCGTACAAGAAAACTTGATTGTAGCTGAAGGCGCCGCTGACCCCAAAAGTCCCGACGATCTGCCCGACATTGTTGATGCCCGTTGCATCGTTGAACGTGCTGTTCGGAACATCCAGCGCGGTGAAGCCGCCATCAGCGCCGCGCACCCAGCCGTTCCCCACGACTTGTCCGGCATTGTTGATGCCATTGGCTTCGGTCACACCATTGGTGCCAGGAAATTCGAAGTTGTCGAAGTTGTAGATTGGAGCGGCCACGCTGGCCCGATACGGCACACAAACGGTAAAACTAACGACTAGACCTATTGAGGCAAGTTGTGCCCGTTTCATCATGGAATTCCACGTTTGCTGCACGTTTGAACCCCCGCATCGATAAAAATAAGCCTGGCGACCCTAGGTTTTTGCGTCAAGAAAAAAGAACAATGCTTTTGCCGCCTCGTCCACCCAGTTCCGGCGGAACGCCTCCAGTCTAACGTTGCCGATAGACTTGATTGCCTAACTACGCTGCCGCTCACAGCGGACAGTCCGCTAACGACCCAACCCCGCCACCGACCGCGCGGCCGGGTACGCTCGCTTCGTGGGACGAAGCAGATCTCGCATGTGGCACGCGCTTGCTGGTACGAAGGACGGACCGCGCGATCAGCGCGCGAGCCGCCCTTCCACTCCCTTCAAACTTCAGTGGCCTCGGACAGCATCAACGCGTCCTCCGCGTCCACGCCGAGGTAGCGCACCGTGCTCTCGAGCTTGGTGTGCCCGAGCAGCCAAGCGTCATAATGCGCACCCTTCTATGTCATTGAAACTCCAAGCGACGCTGTGCAGAATTTGGTGTTATCGACCCTTTCGATCTGCCGGCACCGCCGTGAGCTGCCAAATCGTCAGCCTTGATGACCCAGGGCGCTCCTTTGCATGGTTGCCTTCCTTTGATGTCGCCGCGTCGGATCATGCGGAGCACGGTCATTGTCGCGACGCCGATGATCTCGGCAGCAGCCTCCAATGTTACGTCGCCGCGCTCGGCCCATTCACCCTTACGATAGACGGCAATATCGCTATAGTTTCGGAATGAACGTACCCGCGCTTCGGTCCAGCCATTGCCTTGGCTGGTCGGCTTGCCGACGCGATTGAGGAGCTTTGCGATCTGCCGATCGGGCATCAGGCGGGCTAATTCGCGAACCAGAGACATCGTATCCTCGGGGATCGGCCAATGATGCCTGCCCGCCGCATTCAGCCTGAGCTTGACCTGCAGCGCGGTATGATCTCCACCCTTCCAGTGCAGCACCATGTCGTTGACGGCGACTTCCCTGCGCACGACGATCTCATTGAGCGCTGCGCGCAGGATCCTTTTGCGTGTTGCGGCGGTCGCGGCCGGATGCGACCAAGCAAGCTCGAGATCGGCACCGAGCCGCATCAACTGCTGCCGCTCCGGTTCGCCCAGGGGCGGTGGTTTCCGTGCCACGATGGCAGCGATCTCGCCTTCGATACGCTGCACCGCCACAAGCGCCTCGTTCCAACGACGCTCCAGCTCGCCGGCCACGAGGCGATTGGCTGGATCGACGGCATCGTACTGCTGACGCGCATGGCCGGCGTGGTAACGCGCCTGCTGCAGCGCCAACTCGAGTTGCCTTTGTGCGGCTGACATCTCGCCCGCCTGCGCGGTGAGCGCCTTGACCGCGGCGTCGATGCCGAGTGGCCGCAAGATGCGCAGAACCTCTGCGCTGACAGCAGCATCGATCCCCAAGCCACCAATTGAGATGCACCGCTTCGTGCCGTGATTCGTTCGAGCACCGTAGCAGTTATAGCGGCCGACCTTGCCGCTGTAGGCCACATGCAGCTTGCGGCCGCAATGACCGCAGCGTAGCAACCCGGCCAGCAACAGCTCACCGCGCCGCACCGCCCCTTTGACCGTGGCACTGCCTTTGCCGTTCGCATTGTCGGCAATCACGCGTTGGTTCCTCTCAAACTCCTCCCACGTGATGTAGCCCTCGTGCTGATCCTTGAGCAGAACATCCCACTCGGCCACCGGGCGGCGCAGGCCACGTCTCACGCGCTTACGACCGTCTTCGACGCTCACCTTGCTCGTCGTCCGCCCGAAGGCATATGCCCCGGCATAGATCGGGTTGGTCAGAATGTTGTGCACAGTGTTGTATGCCGGCAATCTCCAGATGATAGCACGCCCCTCGCTTTTGTGGGATTTGGCCGGCATTACGATGCCTTCGTCACGCAGCCAGATATGAACCTGACGAGCACTTTGGAACTCGGCAAATTTGGCGAAGACGAGCTTCAATGCTTCCTGGACCCGCTGATCCGCGTCTTTCTCGATCCGCACGCGCCCTGCCTTCACATAGCCAGCAGCAACGCCGAGGAATAGCTCGCCCCGACGCGCTTTCTGTTTCAGTGCCTCATGCGACCGCTGGCGGAACAGCGACAGTTCGAGCTCGCTCATTGTTCCCTTCATACCAAGCAACAACCGATCATTCGGATGTCGAGGATCATAAACCCCGTCCTCGTCGATGAGGATGGTCCCAACCAATCCACAAAACTCGATCAGCGTGTGCCAGTCGCGCCCATTGCGAGCCAGCCGGGACGCCTCGATCGCGAACACCGCACCGACGCGGCCTTCGCAGATCGCTGCCAGCAGGCGCTCGAAGCCAGGCCGGTTGACCCCGCCAGCCGATCGACCCAGATCATCGTCGATGACCTCAACGGAAGTCCAACCGAGCTGCCGGGCGCGATCGGCGAGCCCGTATTGCCTGCGCTGGCTCTCATGATTGTGCACGAGCTGATCGGCCGTCGACTGACGGATATAGATGCACGCCCCGCGCACGAGGTGCTCAGAGGCGATCTTGGTCATTGCCGATCTCCCCGTTTGCCAGCGCTGTCGCGATCTCGAGCAGCAGGGCCTTCACCAACGTCGCCAACTCGGTCTTTTGTGCAGGCGCCAACTCGACGCGCGGCTCGTCCTCGTCGAACAGACTCGGCTGGGGATGTTCGAACTGGCGCATCATTTCTGTCTTCCTCCCTCTTCGAGTTGAGCTGGAGAAAGCCTAGAAGGGCATCGATCTCGCTGCGCAGCGATCGAACGACTTCAAGGGGGAACTGCGGCTCTGCACACAGGCCGTGTTGCGCTGCTGATTCCTGCACCATCCACGCCGGTATGCATGCGATCGAGTTATCGGGCTGCTGGATGACGACCAGTTCAATACCGCGATAGGCGAAGCGCCTGATTATCAGAACGGTTTCGCCGCACCGGGGGTGGAACCGATAGTAGATCCGCTCTTCAGCCGCGTGTTTGCGGGCAGTATGTCGTTGTTTCGAGCAGAAGTTGCACCGCCCGTAGATTGCCTGTTCGCTTGTAGATCAGCGCCACCTTCGTCCTGCGTAGGCTGTGCGTGCCGTAGGCCGATCGACCTAGCCCGATGCCTTCGACCCAGTCGCCCACCAATCTGGCATACTGGCGCGTGCTGATGTGGTCTGCGCGATCGATCCGGCTTGGGAAGACGTAATCCTGCAGCCCGCCTCCACGGAGGGTGAGCCAAGCGATTAAGCTCTCTCGGATCTGATCCGTCAGTTCGAACTGCACAGGCTTCTGGGTTTTCTGCTGAACGATCGTGGCGCGGTGCCGAGCCGCGGCATTTATCACGAGCTGGCCGATGCGCAGCTGCACTAGGTCGCACCCGCGCAGCTTGCTATCGACTGCCAGGTCAAAGAGGGCGAGGTCTCGTATCCGCTGTTCTCGTTGCAGGTTGAGGCGGATCGACCACACCTGCTTCGGCTTGAGTTCTCCAACAAAGGCGCCCTTGTTCCAGGGTACGACCTTCCGTTCAGTTGCTACTGGGCCTTCCGACGATGTGCGTTTCACGACGTTTCTCCCTAGCCGCGTGATGGCGGCCACGGAACGATGGAGCTGATTGAGGGGCATTTAGCCGAAACGGAAGAGCGGCTTTGAAACCACCAGAGCTTTAAAGCGGACGCGAAAGTAGGGAGGCAAAGATCGCGAGGAGGCGCGGTAACGGCCGAGACGGGCTCAGTGGCGGCCCGTATCGCGTGAGCGTATCATTCACCTGCTTTCGGCGGCACAGCGAACCAACGAGAAACCAGCTTGAACAGCCCGGCAAAGATCGTTCTGGTCGAAGACGAGGCATTCCAGCGACAGGTCGTCGCGGAGTGTCTGGCCCAGCATGGCCTGCGTCCGACCACGTTCGCCTCCGGCGCCGAACTGAAGCGACTGGCCCAGCACGCCATGCCGGACGTCGCACTGCTCGACGTACATCTGAACGAGGCAGAGGACGGCTTCGCCCTGGCGCGCTGGCTGCGCAGCCGGTCGGCGCGCGTCGGCATCCTGATGCTCACCGCGGCCGGAGACACGATCGACCGGGTCGTGGGGCTGAAGTCGGGCGCGGACGACTATGTCGCCAAGCCGTTCGAACCGCGGGAACTCGTCGCGCGCGTGAAGGCGCTGCTGCGCCGCACGGCCGCCGGCGCGCCGCCGCCGCCAAGGCTGACGGAGGTGCGGGTCGGCGCCGCCATGCTGGACTTGCAACGCCGGACGCTCACGCTCGCCAACGGCTCGCCGGAAAGCCTGAGCGCCAGCGAGTTCGAGCTGCTGCGCCTGTTCGTCGAGAACCCGAACCGCCCCCTCACCCGCGACTGGCTGCTGGAGACCGTCGCCCATCGCGAGGCCGAGGCATTCGACCGGGCGATCGACAACCGCGTCATGCGCCTGCGCCGGAAGCTGGAGCGCGACCCGGCCAAACCGGAGGTGATCCGCAGCGTGCGCGGCGTGGGCTACATGTTCGTGCCTTCAGGCGGCTGAGCGCATCACACGCAGCGTCTCAGCCAGCAGCTTCTCCATGCCGGCCGAGGCCTGCCGCGCGCCCGCGAGGTCGCCGGTCCTGGCCGCCGCCTCGGCGCGGGCCGCCTGCTCGGCGATCAGGCGTGCGCCCGCCATTTGCGCCGCGCCCTTGAGCCGGTGCGCGCAGGCCGCGAGCCGCGCGGCATCCTGCGCCGCTCCGATTGCAGCGACGTCGCGCATGGCAGTCTCGGCGAAGCTCTGCACCATGCCGGCGAGGCGCGCGCCGACGCCGAACAGGCTGCGCAGCGCCTCCGGATCGAACAGCGCGCCGGCGGGCTCGCCCGAGGCCGCTCCGCCCGCGGCGAGGTCCGGGATCCAGCGCGCGAGCGCGCGGGCGAGGGCGTCGACCGACACGGGCTTGGGCAGGAATGCGTCCATGCCGGCGGCGTAACAGCGCGCGTCCTCGCCCTTCAGGGCGTCGGCGGTCACCGCGATCAGTCCGGTGCGCGGCACGCCGCGTACCGCTTCGTCGCCGCGGATCGCAGCCGCCAGGCCGAACCCGTCCAGCGCCGGCATGTGCAGGTCGAGCAGCACGAGCCCGTACGGGGCGGCGCGCCACAACGCCAGCGCCGCCGCGCCATCCTCCGCGATCTCGGCCGACAGGCCGAGCAGCTCGAGCTGGCGGCAGATTACCTCGCGGTTCACCGGATGATCGTCGGCGACAAGGATCCGCGCCGCGTCGCGCCTCGGCGAACCGACGGCTGGAACGTGGCGCGCCGTTGCCGCCTCGGGCACCTCGGCGGAGGCCGCCCCGTCCAGACGCAGCGTGACGACGAAGCTGCTGCCTTGACCGGGGGCGCTGCGGACCGTCACGTCGCCGCCCATCAAGTGCGCGAGCCGGCGCGAGATCGACAGACCCAGGCCGGTTCCGCCGAAGCGCCGCGTCGTCGAGCTGTCGGCCTGCATGAACGGCTGGAACAGGCGTGCGCGCGTCGCCTCGTCCATGCCGATCCCGCTGTCGCTGACGGCGATGCTGACCAGCACGGCGCCGCCGGCCTCGGCGCGGCTGGCGGTGCTGACGCGGACGAACCCGCGGTCGGTGAACTTGATGGCGTTGCCGACCAGGTTGAACAGGATCTGGCGCACCCGCATCGGGTCCCCGATCATCCGGTCCGGCCCGCCTGAGGGCGGATTGACAAACAGCACCAGGCCCTTGCGCACCGCCTGCGGCCGCATTGCTTCGACCGTCCCGTCGACAAGCTCGCCAAGGCTGAAGGGCAGTCGTTCGACGTCCATTCGCCCGGCGTCGATCTTTGAGAAGTCCAGGACGTCGTCGATGATGCGCAGGAGAGCCTGGGCGCTGTCGCGCATCACGGCGACGCAGCGCGCCTGCGCGGTCTCCAGCCGCGAGCGTTCCAGCACCTCCATCATGCCGAGCACCCCATTCATCGGCGTGCGAATCTCGTGGCTCATCGCGGCAAGGAAGGTAGATTTTGCCCGGTCGGCCGCTTCCGCCTCGACCCGCGCCGCCTCGGCCAGGTCGCGCTCGCGCTCGGCGGATTTGCGGGCGGACTGGAGCTCCTCGAACAGCCGCACGTTCTCGATCGCGATCATCGCCTGGTCGGCGAAGGTCGACACCAGCTCGATCTGCCGGTCGGTGAACGGCTCGACCTTCGCCCGCCCCAGCCCGATCACGCCGATCGGCACGCCCTCGCGCAGCAGCGGCACGCCCAGCATGGTGCGGACCTTACCCAGCCGCGCATCGGCCTTTCTGGCGTAGTCGTCCTCGCACCACGCATCCACGATCTGTACAGTCCGCCGCTCGAGCGCCGCGCGGCCGATGATGGTGCCCGGCCCCGGCTGGATGGCCTCCCGCCGTTCCATCGCCTCGTACTCGGGCAGCAGGCCGTGGCCGACGTCGAAGCGATAGGCACCGTCCTGGTAGCGGAACAGGACCGACATCTCCGCCCGGCAAAGGGTGGTCGCACTTGTGACCACCGTCAGCAGCACGCTGGTCAGGTCGAACGCCGAACGGCTGATGACGCGCAGGATGTCGCTGGTCGCGATCCGGTATTCGTGCGCCTCCTGCAACTCCCGCAGCATGTCCGCGGCACCCGCGATGGCTGACGGGTCGGCGCGGCCCGCAGGGGCAAGATCAAGCTCCCTCATTGCGCGGCTCCTTCGGTCGAGACTCTGCGCATAGTCGCAGACTTCGGTCGCGGCCGCGTCGTGCGCGCGGGCCGGCTTTGTCGCGTCTGTCGCGCTCCTCGTTGTTACGCCCACGTAACCCCTTGATGGACGACGATCTCCTGCGCCGCGCCGGGCGCGACAGACGCGACATCTTCGGGCGCTCGCACAATCATCCCGCGACAGATCGTTGGCAATATCGTCCTACGCCGGGGCTTGCGCCGCGACGCTAGAGATTTCGCATCAACGACAGAAAACAGAAGGAAGGGTGATCGTGATGGACGAAACCAAGCTGAACGAGTTCGTCGGCCGGATGCTCGGTGATCTCGGAGGGGCGTTCAGCGTGCCGATGGTGCGCATCGGCGACCGGCTGGGACTGTACCGGACGTTGCAGGAGAGCGGCCCGATGACGGCGGCGGAACTGGCGCGCGAAAGCCGGCATCGCCGAACGCTACGCGCGCGAGTGGCTGTCGCATCAGGCGGCGTCCGGCTATCTCGACTACGACGCCGGCGGCCGGCAGCGTTCACCTTGTCGCCCGAGCAGGCGATGGTGTTCGCCCAGACCGACAGCCCCGTCTACCTGCAGGGCGCGTTCGACCTCGCGGCGGTCATGCTGGAGAACCAGGCGCTGGTCGAGCCGGCGTTCCGCACCGGCAAGGGCGTCGGCTGGGGCGAGCAATCGCCGTGCCTGTTCTGCACCGTCGGGCGCTTCTTCCGTCCGAGCTATCACAACGCCCTGGTGCAGTCCTGGCTGCCGGCGCTGGACGGCATGTCGGCGAAACTGGAGCGCGGCGCGACCGTGGCCGACGTCGGCTGCGGGCACGGCTTCTCGACCGTGATCATGGCCAAGGCGTTCCCGACGCTCGACCTTCGTCGGCTACGACTTCCACGCCGGCTCGATCGAGCAGGCGCGGGCGCATGCCGAGCAGCATGGCGTGACGGCCAACACACGGTTCGAGGTCGCCTCCGCCGCCGACTTTCCCGGCAAGGACCTCGATCTGGTGACATTCTTCGATTGCCTGCACGACATGGGCGATCCGGTCGGCGCGGCGCGGCATGTGCGGCAGACGCTGAAGCCGGACGGACGCTGGATGATCGTCGAGCCGCTGGCCGGCGACCGGCTGGAGGACAACCTGAACCCGGTCGAGCCGGCTGTTCTTCGCGGCCTCGACGATGATCTGCGTTCCGACCTCGCTCGACCAGCCGGTCGGGGCGGCGCTCGGCGCCCAGGCGGGCCTGGCGCAGGCTAACGTCGGCGATCCAGGAGGGCGGGTTCGCCGAGGTGCGAAAGGCGACGGAGACGCCGTTCAACATGATTCTGGAGGCTCGGCCCTAAGCCGCATCGGAAGACCGCGATTAAGCGACGGCGATCGAGGCTCGATCATCCGCGGGGAAGAGCGGCGATCCCGTCGCGACACCCCGCGCGGCCTCGTTCGCCACGCTCGCGGCAGAGCCAACCGAGGCAGTTCGATCACTCTAATGCTGGCTGTCCGCTTTCCGGCGCCGGCTGAGCGACCTGGATCGACCGCTCTTGGCGCAATGCCGACGGGGTTGGTTTCGCCGCGATTCGCCTGCGGGAGCTAGCGTGGATTCGTGCGCTGCCGTCCGCGAGTGTTTGCGAGGATCGGCGCACCCCAGTCCAGTCTTCCTGGCAAACTCGCTCCGAAGTGTTTTGCTTGCCTGACCAGCAGGGAATGGACAGGGGGACAGATGAGTTGTCGGGTTGCAACACTGTGATAATAGGGCGTTGATTGCGGACACCCTCTCCGCCGTAGGCGTCCGCCCGAGACCGCCTTGTTTTGCCTGCGTGTAGCGTCTGTGCTTGGGAGATGGATTACCTTGAGCACGATGGCGAGGCTGCCGGTGTGGCAGCCACTTTGGCTGCCACAAATGCTGCTTCGTTGCCTCGGATCGAGATTGTCGAGGAGCGTCGGCGATCGCACGATGCTGCTTTCCGGGCACGGGTCGTGGCAGCCGCGTCAGCACCTGGCGTGCGGGTGGAGGAGGTGGCTCAGCGGTATGGGATCTGCACGAGCCTGATCTATCGGTGGCGACGCACGACGTCGGGTCCGGCGCTGAATGCGCCCGCGGTCAAGCTCGTGCCGGTGCGTGTGGCGGAGACGCGCAAGGGCGAGTCGAACGCTGTGGTGGCTCGACCGAAACCAGAGACCAAGCGGGTGGGGCAGATCGAGATTGAGCTGGAGAACGGCATCCGTGTCAGGGTGGATACGGATGTCAGCGTAGCGGCGTTGCGGCGGGTGGTGACGGCGCTGCGCGGATGATCTCTCCGCCTGCTGGCGTGCGGATTTGGCTAGCCGCGGGTGCCACGGATATGCGGCGCGGGTTCGATGGTTTGGCTTCTCTCGTTGCACAGCAGCTCAACCACGATCCGTTCAGCGGCCAGATCTTCGCCTTTCGGGGGCGCCGGGGTCATCTCATCAAGCTGTTGTTCTGGGATGGCCAGGGCCTGGTGCTCTACGCCAAGCGGCTGGAGCGCGGGCATTTCGTGTGGCCGTCGGCGAGCGAGGGCGTGGGCGCGGTGTCGCTCACACCGGCGCAGTTGGCGTGCTGACCGAAGGATCGACTGGCGGGCGCCGGTGCGGACGTGGCGGCCGGAAATCGGTCTAAGCGCAGGTTCTGCTTGGCGCGACGCGGCGACGTGCGAGATTCTGTGCATATGCCGATCGACCCGGATGACCTGCCGAGCGATGTCGCTACGCTGAGGGCCATGGTGGCGGCGCAGCGGACGGAACTCACCGCGGCACGCGCCGGATTGCTCGAGCAGCGCTACGAGATCGAGGCGCTGCGGGCCCGGCTGGCCCGGGCGCTGCGCGTCGCATTCGGCCGCTCGTCGGAGAAGCTGCGCGACCAATTGGAACAGCTCGAGCTGACCCTGGCCGATCTCGACGAGAGGATCGCCGAGACGGAGCCCAAAGACACCGACCGTCGAGCCCATCGCGGCCGACCCGATCAAGCCCGTGCGTCGTCCGCTGCCTCCGGCGTTGCCACGCGACATCATCGAGCATGCGGCGCCCTGCGACGTCGCTGGTGCCTGTGTCGCCTGCGGCGGCGTTCTGCGCCCCTTGGGCGAGGACGTGACCGAACTGCTCGACTACGTGCCGGGCTCGTTCCGCGTCATCCGGCACGTCCGTCCCAAGCTGTCCTGCCGCTCCTGCGAGACGATCACGCAGGCTCCGGCGCCTAGCCTGCCGATCCGCCGCGGCCGGGCTGGCGCCGGGCTGCTGGCGCATGTGCTGGTGGCCAAATACTGCGACCATCTGCCGTTGCATCGGCAAGCCGAGATCTACGCCCGCGAAGACATCGACCTCAGCCGCTCGACGATGGCCGACATGGTGGGCCAGAGCGCACGCCTGTTGCGCCCGCTCGTCGATGCGCTCGGACAGCACGTGATGGCGGGCGAGCGGGTGCATGCCGACGACACCGTCGTGCCGGTGCTCGAGCCCGGTCTCGGCCGCACCCGGACGGCGCGGCTGTGGGTCTATGTTCGCGACGACCGCCCGTTCGCCGGTCCCGACCCGGCGGCTGTGTTCTACCGCTACACGCCGGACCGCAAAGGCGAGCACCCGCGGGCGCATCTGAGCGAGTTCCGCGGCATTCTCCAGGCCGACGGCTATGCCGGGTTCGCCAAGCTCTACGACAACGGGAGCATCGTCGAGGCCGCGTGCCTCGCCCACGCTCGACGCAAGTTCTGGGACGTGCACGAAGCGGCTAAATCGCCGCTCGCGCGCGAGGCGCTGGACCGCATCGCCGCGCTGTATCGGATCGAGGACACCATCCGAGGCAAGCCACCCGATCAGCGCCTCGCCGTCCGCGTCGCGCACACGACGCCGCTGATGAGGGACCTAAGCGACTGGCTCGACACGACCCGCTCGCGCATCTCCGGGCGGAGCGATCTCGCCGCGGCGATCCGCTGCGCGCTGTCGCGATGGGATGCATTGACGCTGATCCTGCGCGACGGCCGCGCATGCATCGATAACTCGGCCGCCGAGCGAGCGATGCGCCCGATCGCGGTCGGCAGGCGAAATTGGACGTTCGCGGGATCCAACGCCGGTGGTGAGCGTGCGGCGGCGATCTACAGCCTGGTCGAGACGGCCAAGCTCCACGGCCTGGATCCTGAGGCATATCTGCGCCACGTGCTCGAGCGCGTCGCCGATCACCCGGTCAACCGCGTCGGCGACCTGCTGCCGTGGAATGCGATCGGCGTGCACGCCCGCCTCGATCAGCGGCTGGCAGCATGATGATCGCTTTATTCATTCTATCCCTCTGCGTAGCTCTCTGGGGCTATGCTCCGGCTCTGGCCGAAACCACTCGGCGCTATCCGCAGAAAGACAGCTTGAGCATCAAATTTGCTGTCGACGATGTCGTATGGAGCGACTCGGCCCCTAGGTCGATCCGCCGCAAATACGTTGTCGCGCACATGGCGGTGGCGGTGGGGCTTCTGCTCCTGGCCCAAATTGTTCAAGCCTACGAGGCGAATGCCGATCGGCGGGTCGTCGGAATCGTAATCGGAAACCTATTCGCGATCCTCATCGCGACATTCACGATGCGGAATGTCTACAAACACGGGCTGTGACCGGACGCTTACCGCCTCAACGAACCTTATTGGTAATAGCGTGCGGACACGAAGTGCGCTGAGTGTCCGGTTGACGTGAACGGAGGGCCAACTCAGGTGGTGTGTGGCCTGAGCGCCTCGTAGAGCGCGGTCTCGCCGATTTCAGGTGTGCTGCGGTGTCGCGGACGCTCAGGGCCTTAGCTACGAGATCCTCGGCGCGGCGAAGCTTATCGGCGGTGTTGAAGGCTTGAGGAGCCGTTAGCCACCTGAGATAAACTCGGTCCAGACCGGATCGGGCGACCAAATCGCGTACAGGTCGGGCCGGATCGCCACCGGGTCAAGGCCGAGTATGTCGCGGCGGTAGCGGTAGAAGAAGGCGGAAACGCGCCAGTTCATGATGCAATGCACATGGACCGGCAGCGGCGCGGTCGCTTCGAATGCGGTCACGAAGGCGTCGAAATCGCCCGCGGTAGGGGATTTGAAATCAACCGGCAAATGTGTGTAGCGCATCCCCAGCTCGATCACGGTGCCGGCCTCGTCGGCCAGCGCCATCTCGTGGGTGTGCAGCCCGAGATTGATCACCTCGCGCACCCCCAGTGCTGCGATCCGCCTGAGCTGCTCGACGCTCGGCTGCCCCGAGGTCGTCACCCGCTCATCCATCCGCCACCAGTTTAAGATATCATTCGGATCCTCGCGCATGTGTACTCCCCGCTAATTCGAGCCGTTCCCTGCAGGATGCCACCAGCGACGCCATGCCCGTCGCCTCGGCCATCGCCATCGCTTTTTCGAAACTCGCTTCTGCGTCCGCTCGGTTGCCCGTGTCTCGCCGCGCCTCGCCGCGGACGAAGTGGGCCAGCGCTTCGTTGCCGCGCTCCTCGTGCTGCCGCGCCACCGCGATCGCCTCGTCGGCGATCTCGCATGCGAGCCCATAGTCGCCGGATAACCGATGCGCATCGGCCAGCCAAGCTAGCTCCTGCGCGATGTTGACTAGCACGCCGATCTTGCGCCGCCGCGTGATCGACGAGTTGATCATGTCGAACGCCTCGTGGAACTGCCCCAATCGAGCCAGCACATGGCCCAAGCACGACATTATGCTGTTTGACCACGCGGACAACTCCCAGCGGCGGCACAGCGCGAGGCTCGAGCGCAACACCGTCTCAGCGGCCGAAAGCGATCCCGCATGCGCCAGCGCATACCCCTCGCTCAGTTGCGCAAGCATCCTGCCGAGCGGCAAGTTGGAGGATTCGGCGAGCTCGCGCATGCGCGCAGATTCGGAGAGCGCTTCGGAGAACCGGCCGAGCCGCGCCTGCGACCAGATCAGCCAGACCCGAAAAATGACGATGGCCGGGCCGGTCGTGCCGGTCCAAGCCCCCGGATCGGTCGCCTCGAGCCTGGCGATCAGCTCAGCCAGCCGGGTCGCTGCCTCGATATACTCGCCCATGGCGTAGTCCGCTTGCGCCGCGAAGTACTGCGCGGCCGTGTGCAGTTTCGCGTCGTCGTTGGCGTAGGTAAGCGCGCGTGACGCGGTCGCCTTGGCATCGCGCGGCCGTCCGACGAGCTGCAGGTCGCGGGCCAGATAGGCGGTGGCCCAGCCGAGCCGGTCAAGATCGCCAAGTTCGCGCGCCAGCCACTCGGCCTCGGTGGAATTCGCCAAGCTGTTCGCAATCGCGTCAGTCGGGAACAAATTGATCCGCAAATCAAACCGGAGATTGATCTCCTCGGCCATGCGCGCCTTGGTCTGCGGCAGCCGCCGGCACGCGTCGATCGCTTGCTGCAGAAAGCGGGCGGCCGCGGCATAGGCTGAGTTCCGCGCCGCCCGCTGCCCCGCCATACGCGCAGCCGGGATCAGCTCCTCCCAGGCTTCGGCCCGGGCGGCGTGATAAACTAGCGTCTCCGACTGATCTTGCAGACTGCCGCCACCATCCTTGAGCGCGCGGACGATACGGTGATGCAGCCCGCGCCGCTCTTCGCGCGGCAGCCCGGCATACGCCACCTCCTGCACCAGCGCGTGCGAGAACGTGACCGTGTCGTCACCGAAATTGACCGGCTGCAGGATGCCGGAGTTCGCCAGCCGGGTGAGCTGCTCGTGAAACCGCCCTTCCGGCGCTTCGCGGAAGAGCGCGCGCAGGTGCCGCAACGCGAACCGAGTCCCCAGGGCGGCGGCCGTCAGCACGATCAGCTTGTCCTCGGCCGCCAGCCGGTCGACGCGCGAAGCCAATACGGTCTGGATCGTCGGCGGCAGCGTGATGCCGTTGGTTTCGACCCCGGCCGGCATCGCCAGCGCATCCCGCGCCAACTGCTCGACAAAAAACGGATTGCCCTCCGCGCGGAGGATGAGCCGGATTCGCAACATATCGGCCAAGCCCGGAAACGCTTGTTGCACCATCGCGCTGGCGCTGTCGGGCGAAAGCGGCGGCAGCCGCAATGTATCGAGCGGACGGGCTTGCCAGTTCGGCCTGAAATCCGGCCGGTGCGTGGTGATCAGCAGCGCGCCGTTGGCATCTGGCGCGAAATCCAACGCTTTGAGGCTCTCCGCGTCGGTCCATTGCAGATCGTCGATTACCAGCAGGGTCGGCTGCCGTTGGGCGATGCCGTCCAGCACGGCGCGGGTCGCGGCGGCGATCACGTCGCGGCGGCGGACCGGGTCGAGCGCATCCCAACCAGCCGCAGCATCGCCCAGCTTCAGTCGGAGCAGCGATAGCAGCGCCGGCGCGAGTGAGACGTCCCCACCCAGCCGCGCCAACTCCATGCGGACCCGCTCCGGCGCCGTCGCCGCCTCTCGCTGATCGATCCCCAACGCGGCGCTGACCAGCCCCGCCAGCACCTGATACGGCACGTCGCGCCCATACGACGCGGCGCCTACCTGGAAGATCGCCCAGCCCTCTTGCGCCAGTACCCGCGCCGTCTCGAGCGCCAGGCGCGACTTGCCGGTTCCGGCTTCGGCCACGATCGCGATCGCCGGGCGCGCGTCGTCACGAGACCCCCGCGCATGCGCCAAGATCTGCGCCAACTCCCGCTCCCGCCCCACGAACGGGCTGAGATCACGCAGCAGCGCCGGGCGAAATCCGGTTTCGGCCCGGCTCAGCCCGGTCAGCGCAAAGACCTCCTGCATGCCGCCGAAACCGCGCAGCGCTCGCTTGCCGAGCGCCTCCATTTCGACCACGTCCCCGGCCAGAGCTCGCGTCGTCTCGGCGCAGAGCGTGGTGCCAGGGCGGGCGAGGGTTTGCAGGCGGGAGGCGAGATGGATCGTCGCGCCGAACGCGCTCAGATCACCCTGCGTGACCCCGCCCTGGCTGCTGAACAGCGTCGGCCCAGAAGCCAGCCCGACGCGGAATCGGATCTCCTCGCGCAAGGCCGACGCGGCCTGCTGGATCCGCAGCGCCGCGTGGCAGCTCCTCAGCGCGTGATCCTCCTGGCTCACCGGCGCGCCGAACAGCGCCAGTACGCCGTCGCCCAACACCGAATGAACCGTGCCGCCGAACTCGCGCACTGCTGCGGCCATGGCGTTGACCGCCGGCGTCAGCATCGTCTTCGCCTCCTCCGGCGACAGCCCGGCGATCAGCTCAGTCGAGTTGACGACATCGCCGAACAACACGGTGACGTATTTCAGCTCGCTCCGGAAATAGGCGTCGGCGGGCATCTCCTGCCCGCAACTGTCGCAGAACCGCGCCGTGTCGCGCGCGGCATTTCCGCAGCGGGGGCAATCCGCCATTCAGTAGCCCCTATCGCATAGCCGGGCTTACTGCTGTGGCGCCTCCGGCCCGGAGAAGCGTTTGGTCGACAGCACATCATGCGCGCGTTGCACGGAGTTGTTGATCGTCTGCTCCCACGGCATCAGTGCGGTCAGCTTGGCGCTGGCGATGTGCGGGAACGAGCGCACCGAGATCTGGAACGCGTGCGCCGCCTCCTTGTCCGGCATCGCAAGGATCGCCATCAAATCGTGCGATCCGAATTGCGCGAACTTGTCGGTGACGATGACCGGAGGATGGTCGGCGGTGAACGGCGTACGATCGTAAAAGTGGAAGTTGGCGAACGAGCCTTTGAGGTCGGCGATCAGGCTGCGAACCTTAGCGAGGCGCTGGTCGAAGCTTGCCCGTTCCTGCACGATATCGTGCCAGCCGCTGGTCGAGTAGGACAATTCGAGCAGAAAGAACTCCATTTTGGTGACTCCGGTAAAAATTGCTTGCGCGAAATTACCGCTCTTTGCCTCGGAGACAAGCTTGCTGTCCCCACCCGACACCCAGGAATGGACCGATGTGATGCGAGGTCTCTTAACCGACTCGCATGGCGCCCGGATCTCGACGGCATTAGTGTAGCGCAACACGCACGCTCTTGTTCGAGGTGCCGATTCCGCACGGGGGCGGTGCAGGCTTGGATGGCTGCTGCGCGCAGTGGCGGCCTGGTCGGCGAGGAGCCCGGCGACGACCGCCGCGGGCCGCGGCGCGCTGCGCATCATCGAACAAGACTTTTGGGAGGCCGTGCGCACCCGCCAGGCAGAACTCAGCCCTCAAAAGGAGGTCGGTTCCGGGCCGACGCCTTATTGGTCTCAGCAGCGGCCTAGATATCTTTTCTCTGGCCTGATGCGGTGCGGGATGTGTGGCGGAGGGTTTTCTAAATCAGCGCCGCCCATTTTGGCTGCTCGACGGCCCGGAACAAAGGAGCGACCGCGTGCAGTAACATGCTGACACTTCGGAGAGACCGGCTGGAGAGCACGTCCTCGACGTCTCCGCGAGCGCCTGATGGATTCCGACCTGTTCAAAGCGTTTGCCGCCGAGTTCACTCTCGAATGGAACCGGCTTCAAGCGGAGGCGAGCGGCGAACTGAGGCGCGCAAGATCGGAACTTGCCCGAGTTAAGGGCAACTCGAGCGGTTAGTGGACGCACTAGTCGCAGGCACGCCGGTGAGCGCATCAAGAACCGGATGGAAACGCTCGAGTAGACGGCGGATTGCGCTCGAGAGCGGAACTGGCGACGGCGGTAGCCCCTGCTCCGCGGCTGCACCCCAACCTTGCTGTCGTCTACCGCGAGAGAGTGGCCACATTGATCGACGCCCTCGCTGACGACGCCGACAGTGCCAAACTTCGCAACCTCGTCCGCAGCCCTTGTCGATGAAATCCGGCTCGTTCCCGAGGAGGGCAGCCTGCGCATCGAGCTTCGTGGCGAACTGGCGGCGATCTTGCGCCTGGGCTCTGCCGGAAACGGCAAACGCCCCGGCGGTGAGGCCGAGGCGTTGGCGGTGCAAATTAAGATGGTTGCGGGGACAGGATTTGAACCTGTGACCTTCAGGTTATGAGCCTGACGAGCTACCGGGCTGCTCCACCCCGCGGGAAACTGGTTGGTTTGTTGTGTTGTATTGCATTGGAGGACCTGGCGGCGACCGACTTTTCCGCACCTTGGGGTGCAGTATCATAGGCGCTGGAGGTTTTCACGGTCGAGTTCGGGATGGGATCGGGTGTGGTCCCTCCGCCATGGCCACCAGGTCGTCCAATGCATGGTTCGGTTGCCAGGGTTCGATGGCCAGGGGCCAGGAGAACCGGGGTGTTTTGTGTGTGTGGTGTGTTTTGTTGGATGAGTGCTGTGGAGGTTTTGGACCTGATTTCCTGGCCACTGGCCACGGAAACTTGGTCACTGGGATTGAGCCGTTCGGGCGATTAGGACCAGTTAGCTGCTTGCGTTACCGCAGTTGCACACCTGGCCTATCGACGTGCTGGTCTGGCACGGCCCTCAGGGAGACCTGGTTTAGAGGGTGGTTTCCCGCTTAGATGCTTTCAGCGGTTATCCAGTCCGCACATAGCTACCCGGCTGTGCCGTTGGCACGACAACCGGTCCACCAGAGGTGCGTCCATCCCGGTCCTCTCGTACTAGGGACAGCGCCTCGCAAGTCTCCTTCACCCACGGCAGATAGGGACCGAACTGTCTCACGACGTTCTAAACCCAGCTCACGTACCACTTTAATCGGCGAACAGCCGAACCCTTGGGACCTGCTCCAGCCCCAGGATGTGATGAGCCGACATCGAGGTGCCAAACCTCCCCGTCGATGTGGACTCTTGGGGGAGATCAGCCTGTTATCCCTAGAGTACCTTTTATCCGTTGAGCGATGGCCCTTCCACGCGGGACCACCGGATCACTATGGCCGACTTTCGTCTCTGCTCGAGCTGTCGCTCTCGCAGTCAGGCGGGCTTATGCCATTGCACTCGACAGCCGATGTCCGACCGGCCTGAGCCCACCATCGCGCGCCTCCGTTACACTTTGGGAGGCGACCGCCCCAGTCAAACTGCCCACCATGCAGGGTCCCGGACCGGGCTGACCGGTCGCGGTTAGACATCAGAAGCGCACAGGGCGGTATTTCAAGGATGGCTCCACCAGAGCTAGCGCCCCGGGTTCATAGCCTCCCGCCTATCCTACACAGTGCTCTCCTAATGCCACTGCAAAGCTGCAGTAAAGGTTCATAGGGTCTTTCCGTCTGACCGCGGGTACCCCGCATCTTCACGGGGAATTCAATTTCGCTGAGCCGATGCTGGAGACAGTGGGGAAGTCGTTACGCCATTCGTGCAGGTCGGAACTTACCCGACAAGGAATTTCGCTACCTTAGGACCGTTATAGTTACGGCCGCCGTTTACCGGGGCTTCGATTCAATGCTTGCACATCTCCTCTTAACCTTCCGGCACCGGGCAGGCGTCAGACCGTATACGTCGGCTCGCGCCTTCGCACAGTCCTGTGTTTTTACTAAACAGTCGCTACCCCCTGCTCTGTGCCACCCCTACGCGCTTGCGCGTATAGAGGTCTCGCTTATCCCGAAGTTACGCGAGCAATTTGCCTAGTTCCTTCAGCATCGTTCTCTCAAGCGCCTTGGTATTCTCTACCAGTCCACCTGTGTCGGTTTAGGGTACGGTCTATACGCTGGAGCTATTTCCTGGAATGCGCCCAAAGCCCGGTCAATCCAATAAGACCAGACAACAGATTGCATTCGTCACTTCCAGCAGGCCCAGGACTATTCATCTGGTTCCCATCAGCTACGGCTCTCGCCCTCGCCTTAGGGGCCGGCTCACCCTGCGCGGATTAACCTTGCGCAGGAACCCTTGGACTTTCGGCGACAGAGTTTCTCACTCTGTTTGTCGCTACTCATGTCAGCATTCGCACTTCCGATACCTCCAGCACCCCTCACGGGTATACCTTCGCAGGCCTACGGAACGCTCCGCTACTGCTACACGCTGCAAAACGTGTAACCCACAGCTTCGGTACGTGGTTTGAGCCCCGTTACATCTTCGGCGCAGGATTTCTATTAGACCAGTGAGCTATTACGCTTTCTTTAAAGGATGGCTGCTTCTAAGCCAACCTCCTGGTTGTTTTGGAATTCCCACATCCTTTCCCACTTAACCACGATTTGGGGACCTTAGCTGGTGGTCTGGGCTGTTTCCCTCTCGACAATGGACCTTAGCACCCACCGTCTGTCTGCCGGGCTGCACTCCTGGGTATTCGGAGTTTGGTTGGGGTTGGTAAGCCTTTGGGGCCCCCGAGCCCATCCAGTGCTCTACCCCCCAGGGTGACCACCCGACGATCTACCTCAATAGATTTCGCGGAGAACCAGCTATCTCCGAGTTTGATTGGCCTTTCACCCCTAGCCACAGCTCATCCCCGACTTTTTCAACAGGCGTGGGTTCGGCCCTCCAGTAGGTGTTACCCCACCTTCAGCCTGGCCATGGCTAGATCACTCGGTTTCGGGTCTTCTGCCGGCAACTCAGCGCCCTCTTCAGACTCGCTTTCGCTACGCCTACACCTCACGGCTTAAGCTCGCTGCCAACAGAAACTCGCTGACCCATTATACAAAAGGTACGCCGTCACGGAACAATCCGCTCCGACTGCTTGTAGGCATCCGGTTTCAGGTCTCTTTCACTCCCCTCATCGGGGTGCTTTTCACCTTTCCCTCACGGTACTGGTTCACTATCGGTCGCTAGAGAGTATTTAGGCTTGGAGGGTGGTCCCCCCATGTTCAGACAGGGTTTCACGTGCCCCGCCCTACTCAAGAATCTCAAGAGCATTACCACCTACGGGGCTATCACCCGCTTTGGCCGGACTTTCCAGACCGTTCGACTCACACTCAAAAGACTACTGGCCTACTCCGGGTTCGCTCGCCACTACTGCCGGAATCTCGGTTGATGTCTATTCCTCCAGGTACTGAGATGTTTCAGTTCCCCGGGTTCGCCTCGTAACCCTATGGATTCAGATTACGATCCCTCAAAGAGGGGGGTTGCCCCATTCGGACACCTCGGGATCAAAGCCTGCTCGCGGCTCCCCCAAGATTTTCGCAGCGTGCCACGTCCTTCATCGCCTTCTAGCGCCAAGGCATCCACCAGATGCCCTTCTCATACTCAATCACAGAGGACAGCGGCCAGAGACCAGTGGCCAGGAGCCAACAGTCAAAAGCATGTCCTCAAAACCTCGCACAGGACCCATCCAACAGGCGTCAGAACCTATCGTCGGATCCAAACAATTCACATACACACACAATCACATCCCCCGAGAACCTTCGGCTTGGTCCGGGATAACAATGGATCACGAGAGTGATCCAGAGACCACGCACAGAACGCCCCGCTTGCAGACAACTGACCTTGCGATCACCGCCTACACCCGAGCCGTTCCACACGCCCCAGAGGACGCAACAGAACCTGATTCACAATTACCAAAGAACATGTCAGTGGCCAGGGACCAGAGGCCAATGACCACAACCAAACCGTCGTCTTTCGACTAAGGTCAGACCTCAAGCAAGGCTCGAGACCCAACATTAACCGTCTGTGTCCTGGCCCCTGAACTCTGGCCCCTGAACACTGCATGGAGACTGTCGGGATCGAACCGACGACCCCCTGCTTGCAAAGCAGGTGCTCTCCCAGCTGAGCTAAGCCCCCTCAGTGGCCAGTGGCCACACATCAGTGGCCAGAATGACCGACTACTCCCGGCCACTGATCTCTGGCCATTGCCACCCGAAAATGGGCCAGGGAGGATTTGACCCTCCGACCCCACGCTCATCAAGCGATCGGTGAGCGCTGCTCCCCGATCTAACCAGCTGAGCCACTCGCGTCCGCGGGTGAAAGAATGGGCCAGGGAGGATTTGAACCTCCGACCCCACGCTTATCAAGCGTGTGCTCTAACCAGCTGAGCTACTAGCCCCAATGAAACACGGAAAATACGGATATGTTGACGGCGCCTCTGAGGTGCACCCGAAAGCCACCCCAAGATATCAAACCAACGGCGACCAATGCCATGTCGGCCTGCGGTCACGATCTGATGCCTGCGCAGATCCCTACGCAGGACTTCTGCTCGAACTCTCGTTCGAACGACTT
>CAWIEF010000006.1:0-310000 GCA_963835135.1 uncultured Alphaproteobacteria bacterium | reverse complement strand
GCCTTGCTTCCACCGTACACCGAGGAGGAACTCGCGTACACCACGTGTTCGAGCCGACCGAGCGTGCGCGCCGCTTCCAGCACGGTCACGTGGCCCATCACGTTCGCCGACACATACGCGTACGGGTCGATCATCGAATGTCTGACCCCCGCTTGCGCCGCAAGATGCACGACGCGGCTTGCGTCAGGAGCCCGACCGAACGCCGAGAAGACGGCCGCCTTATCGGCGAGCTCGACCCGCTCGAAGCGGAAGCCGGATCTTTGCTGAAGCCGGGTCAGCCGCGCGTGCTTGAGCCGGACGTCATAGTAGTCATTCAAATTGTCCAGACCCGAGGACCGCCTCATCCCGATCCAGCAACGCGTGAGCGACGTGGGATCCGACGAACCCGGCCGCGCCAGTGACGATGACGGTCATCGTTGGCGTCCCGCCGTCATCATCGGGCCACCCACCCTCCATCGATCGAGAGCGAGGCACCCGTGATGGTCCGGGCGGCATCGGAGCAGAGAAACACCGCCAGTCCGCCGATCCCCTCGGGCGTGCTGAACTCGACCATGGCTTGCTTCTCCGAGAGCATCCCGCGCGCCACGTCGTCCGCCGACGTGCCACTGGCGTTTGCCCGCGCGTCGATCTGGGCCTGCACGAGCGGAGTCAGGACCCAGCCCGGACAGATCGCGTTGACGGTCGTCCCGGTATTGGCCAACTCGAGCGCGCCAACTTTCGTCAAGCCGATGATGCCGTGCTTGGCGGCGACGTATGCAGACTTCTCGGGGCTGCCGACCAGGCCGTGCGCCGAGGCGATGTTGATGATGCGACCCCAGCCGGCGCCCGTCATGGCTGGAATGGCCGCCTTCATGGCGTGGAAGGCCGCCGAGAGATTGATGGCGATGATCTGGTCCCATCTGTCTTCCGGGAATTCGGCAATCGTCGCGGTGTGTTGGATTCCGGCATTGTTGACCAGAATATCGAGCCGGCCGAGGGTTTCGATGGTCTTGCGCACCAAGCCGGCCGTTTGCTCCGGGTTGGATAGGTCCGCCCCGTCATAGGCGACCGCGCGAGCGGTCCCGGCGAGGTCGGCGCGCACGCGCTCGATCGAAGACGTATCACCGAAGCCATTGAGCATGATGTCGGCGCCTTCGGCGGCCAGCGCGCGGGCGATGCCAAGACCGATCCCGCTCGTCGATCCGGTCACCAGCGCCACCTTACCATGCAAGCTCATTGCGTTCCCCTCGACGGGCGCCGACCCGGGCACCGTGCCGCACCTTCGTTCAGAACGTCGTCCGCGGAAAGAGTGCGCCCGTCTTCGGCCGGCCAGGCGCAACGCGAGGAGGCGAAGCACGTTGCTGAAGCATCACCCTTGAGGAGAGCCCCATGGCGGACAGCCCAAACGAAGTGCCGGCGCAGACGAAGAACGCTCGCCTGCACCAGACGAAAAACAACACGAAGAACAATGCGAAGGCCGTGTCGATGGAGTGTCTCGAGGCGCGGCTGGCCGACTCGCTCGATCTCGGCCTGGTGACCAAGCAGGCGCACTGGAACCTGAAAGGGCCGCAGTTCATCGGCATCCATCTCATGCTCGACAAATTTCGCGACGAACAGGACGAATGGACCGACAGCATTGCCGAACGGATCGTGCAACTGGGCGGGACCGCCAAAGGCACTGCCCAGGAGGTGACGAAACGGACGTCGCTGCAGCCGTATCCGACCGACACGTATAGGATCGCCGATCATCTCGCTGCCCTGATCGAGCGCTATGCGGCCTGCGCCAACGCGATCCGGCAGAACATCGAGGATACCGACGAGGCGGGTGACCCCGACACGGCGGACCTGTTCACCGAGGTTTCGCGCGGTCTCGACAAGCAGCTTTGGTTCCTCGAAGCGCATGTCCAGGAGCCGAGCGGCACCTTCCGCGAGTAAGCCGAATTGCTTGCCCGATCCTGCCTTGGCCCCTAGGGTCCGGCGCAGGATCGGGAACACAGCATGAACGACCTTCTCAAACACCTCAACGGGGCCGAGGGCGGGAACGCTTATTCGGCCAGCGACATTGAAGTGCTCGAAGGGCTGGAGCCGGTTCGGCGCCGGCCCGGCATGTATATCGGCGGCACCGACGAAGCCGCGCTGCATCATCTCGCGGCGGAGGTGCTCGACAATGCGATGGATGAGGCGGTGGCCGGGTTTGCCAGCGCGATCGAGGTGTCGCTCGAGGCGGGCGATTGGCTGACGATCCGGGACAACGGACGCGGCATCCCGGTCGATCCGCATCCCAAATTTAAAAACCTGAGTGCACTCGAAGTGATCCTGACGACGCTGCATTCCGGCGGGAAGTTCGGCGGCAAGGCCTATGCGACGTCGGGCGGGCTACACGGTGTCGGCAGCTCCGTGGTCAACGCGTTGTCCGATCGCTTGGAGGTCGAGGTCGCGCGCGACCGCGTGCTCTGGCGGCAGCACTACTCCCGCGGCAAGCCGCTAACTCCGCTCCAGCAGGCCGGGCCGGTGCAGAACCGGCGCGGGACCAGCATACGCTTCCACCCCGATGCCGAGATATTCGGCCCGCTGCATTTCAGTCCGGTGCGACTGTATCGGCTGTGCCGCTCGAAGGCATACCTATTCCGAGGCGTGCGCATCCGGTGGTCCTGCGATCCGGCGATGGTCCGGGGCAGCGATGTTCCGGCCGAAGCGACCCTGCATTTCCCGGGCGGATTGCGCGACAGCTTGGTCGAGGATCTCGGCGCGGCGAGCCTCGCAGTGAGCGAGCTTTGGGTTGGCGAAGCCGACCTGCCCGCGGACGCACACGGCAATGTCGGCGGTCGGGTGGAGTGGGCGGCCGCTTGGCTCGAGACCGGCGACGGCGCGCTGAGTTCGTACTGCAACACGGTGCCGACTCCGCTCGGCGGCACGCACGAGGCTGGCTTTCGCGCAGCGCTGCTGAAGGGGCTGCGGTCCTGGGGCGAGCAGCGTGGCAACCGCCGGGTTAGCCAGGTCACGGCCGAGGACCTGCTCGGCGGCATGGCGGCGAAACTGTCGGCCTTCATCCGTGAGCCGCAGTTCCAGGGACAAACCAAGGAGAAGCTGACCAATCCGGAGGCTACCCGTCTGGTCGAACAGGCGTTGCGAGACCGCTTCGACCACTGGCTCGCAGGCAATCCGTCTCAGGCCGACAATCTTCTGGCGTTCGTCATCGAGCGGGCTGAGGAGCGGTTGCGGCGCAAGGAAAGCAAGGACGTCTCACGCAAGACCGCGACCCGGCGCTTGCGGTTGCCGGGCAAGTTGACCGATTGCACGCGGGAGAGCCGCGACGATACCGAAATTTTCCTGGTGGAGGGCGACAGCGCAGGCGGATCCGCCAAGCAAGCGCGCAACCGTGACACGCAAGCGGTACTGCCGTTGCGCGGCAAAATCCTGAACGTGGCGAGCGCCAGCGACGAGAAGCTGATGCAAAACCAAGAGCTGAAGGACTTGGTCGAGGCTTTGGGATGCGGTGCGGGCGATCGGTTCGATCGGGCGCGGCTCCGGTATGGCCGGGTCATCATCATGACCGATGCGGATGTGGATGGAGCCCACATCGCTTCGCTGCTGATGACGTTCTTTTATCGCAAATTGCCGGAACTGGTTCGCCACGGGCACCTGTATTTGGCGCAGCCACCGTTATTCCGGCTGACCCAGGGCGCAAAGTCGGTCTACGCGATGAGCGACGGCGACAAGGACCGCTCGATCAAGCGCGATTTCAAGGCTGGCAGCAAGGTCGAGGTGAGCCGTTTCAAAGGTCTAGGCGAGATGCCACCCGCAGCATTGCGCGAGACGACGATGGATCCGGCCCGGCGCACTCTGCTGAAAGTCATCGCGCTGCCCGAAGAACGGGCAGTGACGAATGCGCTGGTCGAGAGCTTGATGGGCCGCAAACCCGAATTGCGGTTCCAGTTCATCCAGGAGCACGCCCGCCTCGTCGAGACGCAGGAACTAGACGTCTAGCCGGAGATCAATTCTCTCGATGGCGCAGGTTCCATAGCCGCTCGTGCGCAGCGACGAGTCCCTCCATGTTGCGGCGCCGATTGGGATCGGGTTGGGATGGCTTGCGCGACAGCATCAGCTCCAGAACCTGCAAGACATGCCGCGCGACCTCAATGTCCGACACGTCGCAGGCGTGGTGAAAGCCGACCAACAGCTTGTCTTCGAGCCGACGCGTGTGTCGGCGCAGCGGGGCATTCGGTTGGGGAGTCGAGGGGCTCTCAGCTCCAGTTATCTCGTCTTCACCAGGCAGGCGGGCCATGATCCCTCATAGCAGTTGAAACGTTCTAGAAGGGTCGTCGATTGCCGAATGCCGTTCGGCCGGAGCCGGCCGGGATATCTCGGCTATATCGTATTGGGCGATTCTCAAACGAGTTTGCTTTCGTGCAGATTATCAGATTTTGCGGCTGACGGGCGCTTTGCACCTAATCGAACGTCGATGACCGTTCATCCTGCATGTGCTCGATCATGCGGGGCGCCGTTTAATTTTTAGTTAAGGCAGCTACCCAGTGCGTCATCCCTCCTCGCACTCGGTCGAGGACGATTGCGGCAGACCTTGGCCCGGTATGCTGCTGGAGAGTTCTCTAACTCGGCCACCGCTCCAACGTCGATGTCTCGCGCCTGACAACCCGGACGTTGAATTCAGCCGATGTCATAGCATGTAGCATTGGCTACACTTGTTTTCGGGCATTTGAATCTATGGCCAACCCTCTCAGCTCGACACTGAACCCGAGCCTTCCCGAGGTGCACGCCAGCGTCCCCGTGGGCGGCGGTATGGTCCGCCGCGCCCTCGCATTCGCTGGCCCCGGATATCTTGTCTCGGTCGGCTACATGGACCCCGGCAATTGGGCGACCGACATCGCCGGCGGGTCCAAATACGGGTACGACCTGCTCGCCGTCGTCCTGCTCTCCAGTGTGCTGGCGATCGTCATGCAGATGCTCGCCGCCCGCCTCGGCATCGCGACCGGGCGCGACCTCGCCCAGATCTGCCGCGAGAGATTCTCCCGCCCGATCGGCATCGTGCTCTGGCTGGCTTGCGAGGCCGCGATCATCGCGTGCGATCTGGCCGAAGTCATCGGCACCGCCATCGCGCTGCAACTCCTATTCGGCCTGCCCCTCATCATCGGCGCGACGCTGACCATCATCGACGCCTTCGTCGTGCTCGCCTTGATGCGCCATGGCTTCCGGGCGCTGGAGGCGTTCGTCGTCGCCCTGCTCGGCATCATCGCACTTTGTTTTCTGCTGCAGATTGTCCTCGCAGCGCCTCCGATCGCCGCGGTGGCGGCAGGCTTGATCCCAAAGCCGTCGATCGTCACCGATCCGCAGAAACTCTATCTGGCGATCGGGATCATCGGGGCGACCATCATGCCCCACAACCTCTATCTCCACTCCGCCATCGTGCAGACCCGCGACTACGAGCGCACGCCGGCGGGCCGCAGAGAGGCGTCACGGTTCGCCGTGATCGACAGCACCGTCGCCCTCACGCTGGCCTTTTTCGTCAACGCCGCCATTCTCGTGCTGGCCGGCGCCGTCTTCCACGCGAGCGGCCGCACCGACATCGCCGAGATCGGGGACGCCCACGCATTGCTCGCGCCGATGCTCGGCGCCGGAGTTGCCAGTACGTTGTTCGCGGTCGCCCTGCTCGCCTCCGGCGTCAACTCGACCCTGACCGCGACGCTCGCCGGCCAGATCGTGATGGAGGCGTTCATCGACGTCCGGCTCGCGCCCTGGAAGCGCCGCCTGATCACGCGTGGCCTCGCCATCCTCCCGGTTCTGGCGGTCATCGCCCTCTACGGCGAGAACGGCACCGGGCAGTTGCTGGTGCTCAGTCAGATCGTCCTCTCAATGCAACTCCCGTTTGCGATGGTGCCGCTCGTCATGTTCGTGGGCAGCCGACACCTGATGGGACCGCTCGTCGTGTCGCGCGCGATGGGCGGCGTCGCCTGGGGTATCACCGCCCTCGTCATTCTGCTGAACCTGAAACTGCTTTGGGATAGCATTGGCGCGTGATGTCCGACTCGCCCGAACTTCCCGACGCACCGATCCAAGCCGACCGGTTCGCCCGCGCGCGGACGGCGCAATCGACGGCTCTGCTGGAAGACTATGCGGAACTCATCGCCGATTTGCTCAGTCAGGACGGCGAGGCGCGGACGACCGACATGGCCAAGCGTCTCGGCGTCTCGCACGCGACGGCGATCAAGGCGCTGAGCCGGCTCAAGCGCGAGGGCCTGGTCACCGCCCGGCCCTACCGCGGCGTGTTCCTGACCGAAACCGGCCGCGAACTCGCGGCCCGGGCGCGGGCGCGCCATCGCCTGGTCGTCGACCTCCTCCTGGCGATCGGCGTCCCGCGCGAGGCCGCCGAGCAGGACGCGGAGGGGATCGAACACCACGTCTCCGACAAGACCCTGGCCGCATTCGCCGAGTTCGTGGCGAACCCCGTCCGCTTCTGACCTGCCGGCCCACCCGTGGAGCACCTTAGTGGCTCGCCCTAGTATATGGCGAACGTTTGCCTGATTCCGCTGCCGCGCGGCCACGGCAGCCTGGATCGGGAGGCCATCCGCACGCCATGAGCTTTCACGATGTTCAATCGTCCAGCCCTGATTTCCTACTGTAAAGCCAATCTTGACGGATCGGGACGGCAGTGCCGATCGTACCCAGAGATGATCCCGCCAGTGCCAATGATCCCGACGCGAACTAAGCCGCTCATCGGCCAAACCCGGCGGCCGTGTCATCCGTGATCGGCTTGACAGCACGGCAGCCGGCATAACAGGTCGACGGCTCCATCAATCGCTTTCGGACGAGGTGCGCTCAATGTCTCCCCTAGCGGCATTTCGACACCCGGGTCGAGAGTCCCGCTTGACGGTGCACTGGCTCGTGACGCTCACGCTGGCCGCCCTGATGCTCTGCACCGTCGCCATCATCAACGTCGGCCCGATCTACTACAACGATACTGGCTCCTACCTCATCGACGCGGACCGGCTCATGCACCGGCATGCCCCCTACGGCGTCCGGCCGCCCTTCTACGGAGTCCTCATCTGGATCTGTCACGACGTCGTGCCGTTCGGTTGGATCGCAGGTTTTAGCCTCGCCCTGTTCATGCAAGCCTTGGTGCTTAGTCACATCATTCATATGACAATCCGCGCTGTGGGCGCGGCACTGCGGCCGGCCGGATTTCTACTGCTGACGGCGGCGCTGGTCTTACTCACGCCCGTGTCGTTCCACGTCTCGCATCTGCTGCCGGACATCTATCTGGCGGTCATGACCCTCGCGCTGTTCTTGTTGGCGTTCTGCAGCGAGACGTTACGGCGCGCGGAGGTGATCTATTTGTCGCTTTTGGCGACCGGGTCGGCCTGCCTGCATTTGACGGCATTTCCGGTTGGCGCCGCCATTGTCGGCCTGGCCATCCTGCTTGCGGTGTCCGGCCGGCGCTGGGCGCGGCCGGTCCGAGCGGCCGCACCGTGGCCCTGGCCGTCGTCGCAGTGCTCGGGTTCTCCGTTGCGGTCTTCCAGCGGCTGACACTGGAGCCGAACGGCCCGCCCCACCTTCTTGCCCGCGTGCTCGCCGATGGACCTGGGGTCGACTACCTCCGCGCTACCTGCCCAGACTCAGGCTACACGCTATGCCGCTATTTGAACCGTTTCCCGCTCACCGAGGACGGCTTCATGTGGGGCATGATGTCCACAGTGCCAAGCGCCGACGGTTACAGCATCAAAGCCGAGCAGAGCCAGGTCGTCCGGGGCACGATCGCCATGTTTCCTGCCCAGGTCGCCTGGCACGCGCTGACCAATGCGCTGCGGCAGATGGTGACGTTCGAGGCGGAAACACAAGTCACTGCCGCGCAGTGGGCGACTTTCCTGGCCAGCGACACGCCCGGGGCGGCCGCCTTCGCCACGACATGGCAGGCGAAAGGCGCGCTGGACGATCATGCGCTGGACGGGATCAACGCTCTTCAAGCGGTTGTCACCGCCATCAGCCTGCTGGTTGCACTGGGAACTCTCCCGCGCCTGCTCGCCCGCGGAATGACCCGGCCGGCCACGCTGACTGGGACGATCCTGGTGGTGCTGCTGGCCAACGCCGTGGCGTGCGGCTCGTTCGGCGGGGTTTTCGCCCGCTACCAAGGCCGCCTCATCTGGCTGCTGCCGCTGGCCGCCATCATCTCGGCGATCTGCGTCGCCCGCCACCCGCTTGAGACCGTCCACCGACCGGTATGTTCGACGAGCTGAGATGGCGGACCCGATACGATTCGAACGTACGACCTCTGCCTTCGGAGGGCAGCGCTCTATCCAGCTGAGCTACGGGTCCACGCCCTCCTCATAGCCCGGCCCCGCCATCACGCCAAGCTTCAATCGGCATCCGGCCCGCGCTCGCGCCACTCGAGCCACAGCCGCGCCCACCGATCCGCCCCCGACGGCAACGCCGCCCGCCGATCGGCAATCCAACTCACGATGTCGGCGATCACCGACTCCCGCCCGCGGTCGCGAAGCAGGAGGTGGTAGCCGGACGGATAAAGGCCCAGACGAACACCCCCGGGCATGTGCCGCCACGCGCGCGCTGCCGCCGCCTCCGGCACGATCGTGTCCTTCTCCCCATACAACGCCAGCACGTGGCCTGGCAGGCGCGGCGACGCCGCCTGCGCGTCGTCCATCAGGTCCGTCAGCCCCCGCAGCGTGTCGAACCGCGTTCGCCGGATGGTCAGCGGATTGCGCGCCAGCCGGATCAGCGCATCGCGGTTGTCGCTCGCAACCACCCGCAGCTTCACCTCGCCCCCGGTCACGCTCAGGCCGGGCAGCGTGTTGGAGACCAGCCACAGGCCCGAACTCAGCACGATACCCATCTGCCGGCGTCCCCACACCGCCGGAGACAGCAGGATCCAGCCATCGACGGGCGGCGCCGACCCACTGGCGGCCAGCGTCATCAGCACCGCGCCGCCCATGCTCTCGCCCATCGCATAGAGCGGCACGCCGGGAAAGCGCGCGCGCAGCTGCCGCAGCAGCGTCGCGGCATCGGTCTGCATCGCGCCTGCGCCGGGCCACCGCCCCCGCAACGGCGCCGCGCCGAAGCCCCTTTGGTCGGGCGCGAACACCGCGATCCCCGACCCGGCGAACACCGGTCCCGGCAATTCGAGCGCGTCGCGGCTGTCGTTGAACCCGTGCAGTGCAAGCAAGACCGCCCGCGGCGGGCCGGCCGGTTGCCACACCCGCACCGGCAACCGCGCCCCATCCGCCATCGTCGCGATCTCGTCGACCCGAAGCGACGCGGCCGGCAGCCGCGGCAGCACCGGGTCGTAGACTGGTAGGCTCGCGCACCCGCCCAACGAGGCGCCAATCAGCACGCCGAAATGCCTGCGGCGCAGCGCTAGCACCGCCGCGGTCTCCCGGCTAAACGATGCCGCATGTGCCTGGAAACAGCCTCCCGACGGCGCCGTGACGAGGTGCGGGTTGATCGGCTCGTGTCACGTTCGGTCCTCGCCGCCGCCATCGTTGCCCTCGGCACAACCGCTGTCTTTCTTGGATCGGATGGCAGCGGCGACCTACGCAACTATCACTACTATGGCGGCTGGGCGCTGTTGAACAAGCCTGTCGGCTTCGACATCGCCCCAGCCCAACTCCAGACTTACATCCACCCGCTGCTCGACGCGATCTACTACCGCGTGCTGCGCTGGTTGAACGTCCATCCGCGGCTGTTCACCTTCGTCTGGGCGATCCCGCAAGCGATCGCCGTATGGGTATTGTTCCACGTCGCGCGCCTTGCGTTCGGCTTCATGCCATACGGACGAACGCCCGTGGCGATCCTGGCCGCACTGATCGGCGGAAGTAGCGCGGCAGGCCTCTCGGTCACTGGCACGTCTATGAGCGAGGCTATCCCGAACCTCGCCCTGTTCAGCGCGATCTGGCTGGTGTTGCGCGCTGACGAAGCAGCCCGGGGGGGCGAGAGGCTGTGGCCCCGGTATGCGGGCGCCGGGCTGCTGGCGGGGGCTGCGGTCGCCCTGAAACTCACCACCGCGCCCTACCTGATTGCCTTCGGCCCTGCCATCGTTGCGCTGAAGCTGCTGGAACCACGGTTGCCCAGACTGGGTGGCCTGCTCTCGTTCGGCCTGGGCGCCGCCTTGTCGCTCGCCGCGCTCGGCGGCCCCTGGTGGCTGGCTGTCTATCGCGTTTTCGGCAACCCGCTCTTCCCCTTCTACAATGCGGTGTTCCACTCGCCCTATTACCTGCCCGAGAACTTCTTCGACAACCGCTTCCTCCCGCAGACGGCGAGGGAATGGCTGACTTATCCAATCGAATGGGCCTTCAAACCGTCGAACCGCTCGTCCGAACCCTTGGTGCGGGACCCGCGAATGGTCTTCGAGATGATGGCGACCCTCGTGCTCCTCGCGTCGTCCGTCGTGGTGCGGCTACGGGGCGGGACCGCGGCGGTGGCGAGGATCGGAAGCCTGGCATGGTGCACGGCGTTCGCGATCGTGGCGTACGCGCTGTGGCTGAAGACATTTTCCATCCTCCGCTATGCCGCCGCACTCGAAATGCTATCGGGCGTCCTCATTCTCGGCGCCCTCGCGCTGCCGCTGGCCCGGGTCGCACCGCGCCTGGTCTGGCCGAGGCTGGCCGTGGGGCTCGGCATTGCCGTCGCCCTCATCGCGAGCCTCGTGCTCCCGACCTGGGAGCGGCACCGCCCCTACCTCGACCGGGTCGTGAGCACCGATGTCCCCAAGTTGCCGGCCAACAGCACCGTCTTCCTGCTCGGAATCTACGAGGGTGCATTCCTTGCGCCGTTCGAGCCCGTCTCGGTCCGCTTCGTCGGCCTGAACAACAATCTGGTTACCGCAAACCGGAGGATCGGCTTGGAGACGCTCATCAGGCAGGCCCTCGCCGACGCCACCGGCCCGCTCTGGAGCATCTCCGACCCCGGCCCGCCGACGGACTCCGCGGCCAAGTCGCTGGCCATCTTCGGGCTGCGGCGCACCGACGCGTGCCGCCCCGTCACGTCCTCCATCGCTCCTCCGCTGGCGCTCTGCCAGGTCGAACGGATCGCCCAATAGCGCTCACGCAGTTGAAAGCAGCGCGGGCGGCGCTATCATCCGCGCACCCCTGCCTCCAAGGACAATCGATGCCGTTCGGCGCCAACACGCCTACGCCCGCAAATGGCGAGACCGAGACGATCGTCGTCCAGAACCGCATCGTCGCCTGCGACGGCGGCGACGGGCCGCTCGGCCATCCCCGGGTGTGGCTGCACATCGTGCATGAGCAAACCTTCTGCCCCTATTGTTCCCGCATCTTCCGCCTCGCCCCTGGCGCAGGAGACGATCACGGACACTGACATGCCCGATGCGGCGGTCGCGGCATCGGACCCCGGACCGGCGGCCGAGCCCAATGCGGCCGAGCCGCATCTCGTGCTCATCGACGGCTCCGGCTTCATCTTCCGCGCCTTTCACGCGCTGCCACCGATGACCCGGTCCGATGGCACGCCCGTCAACGCCGTGTTCGGGTTCACCAACATGCTCGCGCGCCTGCTGGAGAAGCACGAGGGCACCCACATCGCCGTCATCTTCGATGCCGGCCGCACGACCTTTCGCAACGAACT
Source organism: uncultured Alphaproteobacteria bacterium (assembly GCA_963835135.1). GTDB lineage: Bacteria > Pseudomonadota > Alphaproteobacteria > Acetobacterales > Acetobacteraceae > JAVVHH01. The sequence continues at coordinate 298,420 of CAWIEF010000006.1, read as the reverse complement.
CTATAGTGAGTACAAGGCCCATCGGCCGGAGCCCCCCGACGAGCTCAAGCCCCAATTCGCCCTGGTGCGCGACGCCACGGCGGCGTTCGGCGTGCCCGCCATCGAACTGCCGAACTGGGAAGCCGACGACCTCATCGCCTCCTACGCGACCGCCGCCACCAAGTCCGGGTTCCGCACGACCATCATCTCGTCCGACAAGGACTTGATGCAGTTGATCGACGACCGGGTCGGCATGCTGGACCCCATCAAGCAGAAGCCGATCGGACGCGAGGAAGTCTTCGCCAAGTTCGGCGTCACGCCCGACAAGGTGGCCGAGGTGCAGGCCCTCATGGGCGATAGCGTGGACAACGTGCCGGGCGTCCCCGGTGTCGGCCCCAAGAACGCGGCCCAGCTCATCCTCGAACATGGCGATATCGAAGGCGTCATCGCCGCCATCCCGGCCATGAAGCCCGGCAAGCGCCGCGACCTATTGGACGAGCACCGGGACAAGATCCGCATCAGCCGCAAGCTCGTCGAGCTCTGCCGCGAGTGCCCGCTTCCCCAACCGCTCGACACCCTCATCGCACGCCCGCCCGACAACCCGGTCCTCACCCGCTGGCTCATCTCCATGGGCTTTCGCAGCACCGCGACCCGGCTCGGCCTGTTCGCAGACGCCGCCCCGCCCTCCCCCGAACCCGCTCTGTTCGAGGCTGCGCCCGAACAGCCCCCGTTCGGCCCTTACGTCACCGTCACCACGCTCGAGGCGCTCGCGCCCTGGATCGTGGACGCCACCACCGCCGGAACTCGTTGGCCTGAACGTCCAGACCGACGGCCGCGACCCGAACCGCGCCGAGCTGCTCGGCATCGGCCTGGCGACCGGCCCTAACCGCGCCTGCTACATCCCGCTGCGCCACCGTCTGCCCGCCAGCGCCGCCCAGCCGAGTCTGGAAGGGTCGGAGGCGGTGCCGGCGCTCCAGCAGATCGAGGCTGATGCGGCGCTCGCCGCGCTGGCGCCGCTCCTCACCGATCGCGCCGTCCTCAAGGTGGTTCACAACGGCAAGGCCGGGCTGCTGGTGCTTGGCCGGGCCGGGCTGCGCGTCGGACCGGTCGACGACACCATGTTGATCTCCTACGCGCTCGGCGCCGGCGCCCATGGCCACGGCCTGGACGAAGCCGCGATGCGCGATCTCGGCCATAAGGCCACAACGCCCGACAGCGTCACAGGCACCGGCCGCGGCCGCCTTTCCTTCGCCGAAGCGCCGATTGAGCGGGTGACGGCGTTCGCGGCCGAGGACCCCGATCTCGCGCTGCGCCTCTGGCACGTGCTCCGCCCTCGCCTGCGCACCGGCCGCGCGCTGCACCTCTACGAGCGCATCGAGCGCCAGCTTGTCCCCATTCTGATCGACATGGAGCGCGCCGGGATCAAGATCGACGCCGACGACCTCCGCCGCATGTCGGCCGATTTCGCCGACCGCATGGCGGTCATCGAGGCGGAGATCCATCAAATGGCCGGGCACCCGTTCAATCTCGGCAGCCCGAAGGCGCTCGGCGAAGTCCTGTTCGACGAGCAGAAGCTCCCGGGGGGCCGCCGCATGGCGACCGGCGCCTGGGGCACCGATGTCTCCGTCCTGCAGGGTCTCGCCGACCAGGGCCACGACCTGCCCGCCCGCGTCATTGACTGGCGTCAACTCAACAAGCTGCGCTCGACCTACACCGAGGCGCTGCAATCAGAGATCAACCCGGTCACCGGCCGCGTGCACACCAGCTTCGGCCAGGCGAACACAACCACCGGCCGCATCTCGTCCACCGAGCCGAACCTGCAGAACATCCCGATTCGCACCGAGGAAGGCGCCCGCATCCGCCGGGCCTTCATCGCCGAGCCGGGCCATGTGCTGGTCAGCGCCGACTACAGCCAGATCGAGCTTCGCTTGATGGCCCACGTCGCCGATATCGGCCCCTTGAAGGAGGCGTTCGCCACCGGGCAGGACATTCATGCCCGGACCGCTTCCGAAGTGTTCGGCGTGCCGATGGAGGGCATGGACCGCACGACCCGCAACCGAGCCAAGGCCATCAACTTCGGCATCATCTACGGCATCTCCGGGTTTGGCCTGGCCCGCCAGCTCGGCATCGAGCAGGGCGAAGCCGCGACCTACATCCGCGCCTATTTCGAGCGCTACCCGGGCATCCGCGACTACATGGAACGCACCAAGGAAGAAGCGCGCATCAACGGCTATGTGCTCACGCCGTTCGGCCGCCGCTGCTGGGTGCCCGGGATCAAGGAGAAGATCCCCGCCAAGCGGGCCTACGCCGAACGGCAGGCCATCAACGCGCCCCTGCAAGGCGGCGCGGCCGACATCATCAAACGTGCGATGGTGCGCCTGCCGGCCGCGCTACGCTCGGCCGGCCTCTCTGCCCGCCTGCTGCTGCAGGTGCACGACGAGTTGCTGTTCGAGGCGAGCGAGGCCGAGGCAGAGGCGACGGCAGCATTGGCCAAATCCGTCATGGAGGCGTCCGCCCACCTCTCCGTCCCCCTCGTCGTCGAGACCGGCACTGGGCCCACCTGGTCAGCCGCCCACTGACCCGTCACCTCGTCATGCGCCGAACCAGCCGCGAGAGCGCCTCGCCGGCAAACGGCTTGGGCAGGATCGCTTCGTGAGAGTCCGGAATGCGGTTCGCCAAGGAGGACATCCGCCCGGTAATGAATATGATTCGCAACTCCGGGCGGAGCCTGCGTAGCATGTCGGCGAGCTCGGCCCCGTTCGGTCCCGCCCCCAAATCCACGTCGGTGACAATGAGCGGGACGTCCAGCCCGTCCCTGACCAAAGCCAGCGCCGCCGCCGCATCGCAAGCCTCGACGACCTCGTATCCCTCGTCCTCGAGCATGGCCGCGACCGTCTCCCGCACCAGCGGATCGTCTTCGACCAACAACAAACACCGGGTGATCAAAGGTTCCATGAGGCGATAACGGAGCGGTCACGGTCGCGTTTGCTGCTTTTCCGGGCCGCCCGACAACGTGATCTAGGTTAAGATGGCTACCCGAGAAGCCGCGCGATCGCGCGCGCCGTGTAGTCCACCACCGGGATGATCCGTCCATAGTTGATCCGCGTCGGCCCGATCACGCCGATGGCGCCCACGATCCGATCCGCCGCGTTGCGTGCGGGCGCGACCACCATCGACACGCCGCTCGCCCCGAACAACCCGCTCTCCGCCCCGATGAAGATGCGCACCCCCTCGGACTCTTCGGCCAGTTCCAATAGCCGCAGCATGGTCTCCTGAGTCTCCAGGCGCTCGAACAGCAATTGGATCGAGGTCAGGCTTTCCAGCGCCGTGACGTCGGCGAGCAGTTTGGCCTGCCCGCGGACGATCAGCGAACCGCCCCGCCCCTCGCTCGACCACGTCGCCAGCCCGGTCTCGACGATCTGCGTCGTCAGCTCGTCCAGGTGCGTGCGATCTTCGGCCATCTCGCCCGAGACGGTCCGCCGCAACTCGGCCAGGCTCCGCCCCGACAGCCGCGAATTGAGGTAGTTGGCCGCCTGCGTCAGCGCCGCCGGCGGCAGCCCGGGCGGCGTCTCGATCACCCGGTTCTCCACCTGCCCGTCGGCACCCACGAGGATGACCAAGGCCCGCCCCGGCCCCAGCGGCACGAAGTCGATGTGCCGCACTGCCCCGTCCGATTTCGGCGCGATCACCAGGCCGGCCGCACCCGCCAGCCCCGACAGCATCGCGCTCGTCTCCGCCAGCGTGTCCTGCAGGCTGCGCCCGCGCGAACTCGAGCGCGCGGGAGATCGTCTCCCGCTCCTCCTCGCCCACATCGCCGAATTGCAGCAATCCATCGACGAACAGCCGCAGCCCGCGCTCCGTCGGCAGCCGCCCTGCGCTGGTATGCGGCGCGAACAGCAGCCCGGCATCCGTCAGATCCGACATCACGTTGCGGATCGTCGCCGCCGACACGCCCATCGGCAATCGCCGCGAGAGCGTCCGGCTACCGACCGGTTCCCCGGTCTGAACGTACTGTTCCACGATCTCGCGCAACACCGCGGCCGAGCGCGGATCGAGCTCAGCAGGGCTTCTAACCAGGGTCCACCTTCCCTCTCCCGTTCCCGTCCACTCCTGTCTATAGGAACGGCTCTGCTGGTAACACAGTCCCCCATCACATCGGATACCTTGACATGCGCCCCTCCGGCCGCGCCCAAGACGCGCTTCGCGACGTCTCCTTCAACCTCGGCTTCGCCCATCACGCCGAGGGCTCCTGCCTCATCCGCATGGGTGGCACCGAGGTTCTCTGCAATGCGAGCGTCGAAGGCCGGGTCCCGCCGTTCCTGCGCGGCAAGGGCGAGGGCTGGGTCACCGCCGAATACGGCATGCTCCCCCGCGCCACCCACACCCGCGGCGATCGCGAGGCCGCCCGCGGCAAGCAATCCGGCCGCACCCAGGAAATCCAGCGCTTGATCGGCCGGGCGCTGCGCGCCGTCGTCGACCGTAAGGCGCTCGGCGAATGCACCATTACGATCGACTGCGATGTGCTGAACGCCGATGGCGGCACGCGCTGCGCCAGTATTACCGGCGCCTGGGTCGCGCTCGAGCTCGCCGTGCGCAAGCTGGTCGCCAACAACGTGCTCGCTCGCTCGCCCATCACGGGCCAGGTCGCCGCCGTGAGCTGCGGCCTGGTTGGGGGCCACCCCGTGCTCGACCTCGACTATGCCGAGGACAGCACTGCCGACGCCGACGCCAATTTCGTGCTCACGCAAGCCGGCGGCATCGTCGAAATCCAGGGCACCGCCGAGAAGGACCCGTTCTCCGAGCAGCAATTCCTCGCCCTCATGGCCCATGCCCGGACCGGCACCACCCGTCTCTTCACCCTGCAACGCGAGGCCCTGGCCAGCTGATGCGCCGGCTTCAGCCTGGCGCGCGCCTCATCGTCGCGACACACAACCCCGGCAAGCTTCGCGAGATGATTGACCTGCTCCTCCCACACGCGGTCGAGGCGGTCTCGGCCGGGGATCTCGGCTTGCCCGAGCCCATCGAGGACGCTCCCGACTTCGCCGGCAACGCCCGCCTCAAGGCGATCGCCGCCGCGGCCACCGGCAGCCCGGCGCTCGCCGACGATTCCGGCTTCTGCGTTGCCGCGCTCGGCGGCGCGCCGGGCGTGTTCTCCGCCCGTTGGGCTGGCCCCTCGAAGGATTTCACCCCCGCCATCGGTCGCGTCCAAGCCGAGATGGGCGACGCCGCCGACCGGCGCGCCTGGTTCGTCTCCGCCCTGTGTCTCGCCTGGCCCGATGGCGAGACCGCGACGTTCATCGGCCGCGTCGACGGCACCGTCGCCCCCGCTGCCCGCGGCACCCTCGGCTTCGGCTACGACCCCATTTTCATTCCCGCCGGCTTGCGCCAGACCTATGGCGAAATGGATCCGGCCCAGAAAACCGCCACAAGCCACCGCGCCCGCGCTATGGCGCAACTCTTCGCCGCCTGCCTGCCGGGTGCCTCCGGTCCTCTTGTTTTGCCGGCCTTGCCGACCGACCCTCTCCCCATCACCAAGAAGGGACTAGAATGACCCCCTCCGAGATCACCCGGGTAGAAACCTACCTTCGCCGCGTCTTGGGCACGGCCCGGATCGAGATCCCGGTTCCCAAGCGCAAAGGCGCGTCGGTCGAGGTGACGATCGACAAGGAGTTCCTCGGCACCATCCACCGCGATGACGAGGACGGCGAGGTCTCCTACGCCCTGCACATCACCATCCTGGAAGAGGACCTTCCGCCCGCCGCGAAGAAATAGGATGCATCCCGGGGAGGCGATTTGGTCGGCTGCCGGAGATCCCGGCAACCTGGCCGCGACCATCACCGGAGCGGAAAGCCTGCCCTCCGCCTTCGACGTGACGGGCGTGGCGGCCGGTGCGATTGGTGCAGCCGGATCGGCGGTGGCCGAGTTCATTGCGGCCACCACCCCCCACCGCCCCGCAGTCTCAGTCGACCGCCGGCTTGCCTCTCTCTGGCTGTCATCCTCGATCCAGCCGGTCGGCTGGACGCTTCCGCCCGCCTGGGACGCCGTCGCCGGCGACTACCGCGCCGCCGAGGGCTGGATCCGGCTGCACACCAATGCCCCGCATCATCGGGGCGCCGCGCTTGCCGTCCTCGGCACAGCGCCCGACCGGGCTGCTGTCGCCGCGGCGGTTGCCACCTGGCCCGCCGACGCCCTCGAAGCCGCCATCGTCGCCGCGGGCGGCTGCGCCGCAACCATGCGCGCCGCCGCCGCATGGGCCGACCATCCGCAAGGCCGCGCCGTCGCCGCCGAACCCCTCGTCCACCGCACGACCCACCCCGGCGCCATGCCCCAGCCTCGCCGCATCGACCCGGCGCGCCCGCTCGCCGGCATCCGCGTGCTCGACCTCACCCGCGTCCTCGCCGGGCCGACCGCCACCCGCTTCCTGGCCGCGTTCGGCGCCGACGTGCTCCGCATCGACCCGCCGTTCTGGATTGAGCCCTCGCTTGAACCCGAAATGACTCTCGGCAAACGCTGCGCCGGCCTTGACCTCCGCCAGCCCGGCGACGCCGACCGCTTCCGCGCCCTGCTCGCCGGCGCCGACATCCTTGTCCACGGCTACCGGCCGGGTGCGCTCGACCATCTCGGCCTCGCCGAGGCCGGCCGCCGCGCGCTCAACCCGGTCTTGATCGACGTCAGCCTCGACGCCTATGGCTGGACCGGCCCTTGGGCCGGCCGTCGCGGCTTCGACAGCCTGGTCCAGATGAGCACCGGCATCGCCGAGGCCGGCATGCATTGGGCGCGCGCCGACAAGCCTGTCCCGCTGCCCGCCCAAGCGCTCGATCACGTTACCGGCTACATCCTCGCCACCACGGCCCTGCGTGCCCTGACGCTGCGGATCCAGACTGGCGCCGGCACTACAGCCCGCGCCTCCCTCGCCCGCACCGCCGCCCTGCTCGCGCCCGACAGCCCGCTCCCCCCGGGAGAGGGTCGGGTGAGGGCCCTGGCCGCAGCCGAGGCCGACTTCGGCCCGACCGCTGAACCCACCGCCTGGGGCCCCGCCCGCCGCCTCCGCCCCCCGGTCACCATCGACGGCGCGCCCATGCACTGGACCGAGCGCGCCGGCCCCCTCCGCGCTGCCGAGCCCGTGTGGATCGACCGGTGACGACGATCTACGTCGATGCCGACGCCTGCCCCGTCCGCGACGAGGTCTTCCGCGTCGCGACCCGGCTCGCGCTCCCCGTCATCGTCGTCTCCAACGGCTCCCGCCCGATCCGCGCGCCCGGGCTGCCCAACGTCGAGATGGTCATCGTCCCCGCCGACCCCGACGCCGCCGACGACTGGATCGCCGAGCGCATCACCGCCGCCGACATCTGCACCACCGCCGACATCCCGCTGGCCTCCCGCTGCCTCGCCCGCGGCGCCCGCGCCTTGGCCTTCAACGGCCGCGAATGGACCGGCGACAACATCGGCAGCGCGCTCGCCGGCCGCGCCATCGGCCAGCATCTGCGCGAAGCCGGCGTCCAGACCACCGGCCCCTCCGCGCTGACCGCGTCGGACCGTTCCGCCTTCCTCAACGCCCTCGACCGTCTCGCCCAAGCCGCCACACGCGGCGGCCGGCCCGTCCCCAACCTTCGCGCCCCCGACGCATAACGCCGCCTAGGTGTCCTCCGGGATCAACGTCTCCATCATCGCCGCGCACCGGCTGTGCAGGTCCGCCTCCCGCTCGAAGTTCTTCGGGAACCGCGACCGCCGCGACTGCACCATGGCCTGCATCGCTTGCGCTTCGTGCCAATGCCGGGCTGCGAGGATCGCCGCCTGCCAGCCCCGCTCGAACTCCGTCACCTCAGGCTTCTTCGCCATTCCGCCGTCACCCTCCGTCGCGAGATGTTTGACGCCACTGCCACCGGAAGTCTAAACGCGCGACCCACCTGAGCAGGAGCACTCCATGGCGATCGTGCTCGGAATCGATTTCGGCACCACCAACAGCGTCGTCGCCGCGCTCGACACCGCCACCGGCCTGTCCCGCACCGTCACGTTCACCTCCGGCGACACCGCGCACGACGTCTTCCGCAGCGTCCTCTGCTTTTGGCAGGACGTCCGCAACAGCCGCTCCACGCTGCGCCACGCCGCGGGCCCGGCTGCCATTGCCGCCTATCTCGACGACCCGCTCGAGAGCCGCCTCGTCATGTCGCCCAAGACCTACCTCGCCAGCGCCAGCTTCACCTCGACCAACCTGCTCGGCCGCGTCTGGACCCTCGAACAGCTCATCGGCCTCTTCCTGCGCGAGTTGCTGGCCGCCGCCGCCCTCGACCCGGCCGATCTGCATATCGTCGCCGGCCGCCCCGTCCGCTTCGCCGGCGACAACGCCGACGACGCCCTCGGCGAGCGCCGCCTCCGCGCCGCCTTCGCCGAGGCCGGCATCACCGCGCTCGACTTCGCGCTGGAACCCGAAGGGGCCGGCTATCGCTTCACCCGCGCCCTCGACGCGCCCGCCACCGTGCTGATCGGCGATTTCGGCGGCGGCACCAGCGACTTCTCCATCTTGCGCTTCACCCCCGGCACCGACCGCAGCCTCGCCCCGCTCGGCCGCGCCGGCATCGGCATCGCTGGCGACGCGTTCGACGCCCGCATCATGGACAACGTCGTCGCGCCCCTGCTCGGCAAGGGCACGCACTACGCCCCCTGGGGCAACGCGCTGCCGGTCCCGGCCGAGTGGTATTCCTCCTTCGCCCGCTGGCACCGCCTCTCGCTGATGCGCACCCCCCGCATGCTGCGTGACTTCGAGGACGTCCGCCGGACCGCCGATCACCCCGACCGCATCGACGCGCTGCGCAGCCTGATCGAGGACGAGCAGGGCTACGCCCTCTACCGCGCGGTCTCCGACGCCAAAGCCGCCCTCTCGACCGCCAATTCCGCCGTGCTGCACTTCAGGCACGAGAACATGGTGCTGGACCAGCTTATCGCGCGCGCCGACTTCGAACGCTGGATCGCCCCCGACCTCGCCCGCCTCGCCACAACGATCGACGCCGCCTTGGCCGACGCCGGGCTCCCCGCTTCGGCCATCGACCGCGTGTTCCTGACCGGCGGCACCGCCTTCGTCCCTTCCGTCCGCGCGCTGTTCCTCGACCGGTTCGGCCCCTCCCGCCTCTCCGGCACCGGCGACTTCGTTTCCGTTGCCGAAGGCCTCGCCCTTCTGGCCGCCGATCGGCTCCCAACCCTGGCGTGACGAACGCATCCGCGTGCGCAACAAATGCTCCACTCAGGTCGACGAGGTTCAACTATTCGCGAGTAACGATCTCTAAATCTTCATCCACAAAGCCCCTCGATGGCGGCATTGCAGGAAGGGGTTTTAGAGGAGACGCAGATGACCGTCGTGATCCGTCGGCTGCTTGTGACAGCGGCTTTGAGTTCGGCGTCGGTGGTGGCGGCGCATGCGGCCCCAGCTTACACCTCGCAAGTCTTCGCCGTCGCGCCTCCGGGTGCGAGCGGACCTGACTCCGTGACGTTGGGCGCCGGTTCCGTTTGGGTGGCTTACGATGGCAATGCACTCAGTTCGGACGGCTCGCAGCCGGCTGGCTTCAGCACAGTCGTGCGATACAGCCCGGCGGGCGCCATACAGAACACCTACCAGATCGCCGGCGACGTGGATGGCCTGAAATACAATCCATTCACCGGCTTGGTTTGGGCAACGCAAAACCAGGACGCCAACTCACATCTGACGTTGATCAACCCGGCGACGAACGCCCTGACAGGGGTCAACTTCGCCGTGACGTCGCCGACTCAGGGCGTCGACGACGTCGCGTTCACAGCCAACGGCACCTTTCTGAGCTACACCAACCCGTCCGCTCCCACCGACGTAACGCTCCAGAAAGTGGTCGACGGGACCAATCCGATCGCGGTGACGTCGCTGGCCACCGCCGGCACGCCTGGAACCAACCTCGTGACCGGGCAGACGGGCTACGTGCTGCCAGCGGCCAATACGGACTCGTTGAAGGTGGCGCCGAACGGCGACCTCGTGCAGACGACCGGAAGCCGGAACACGCTCGCCTTCATCCGCAACGCCGGAACGGCATCGCAGAGCATCGGTTACCTGCCGCTGACCGCGGGCGGAGCGTCGGTGGCCGGCACCGACGACTCGCTCTACCTCACCTCCGGGAGCGGACGGATCTATGCAGCGGTGACCAATACCGATCAGGTGCTGGCAATCGACTATTCCGGCATCGCGCCAAACACGCTCGTCGCGAGCATCGGCAGCCTCAGCGAGATCGGGTTCGTCGATCCCATCAGCGGCAATGTGACGCCGTTCGTGACCGGGCTGCCGGGCATTCATGGCCTGGCGCTCGAGACCAACGTGCCGGAGCCGGCGAGCCTTGCCGTGATGTCTGTGGCTTTGGCTGGGTTTCTTGGGATGCGCCGGAAGCGCTCCGCCAAGCGGTAGATCGAACGATCCGATCGGGCATCGCGCCCGATCGGATCCTCGAGCACCCCTATCTAAGACAACCCGCCGCTCCGCTCGATGAACGCCGCCACCTCCGCCACCCCTTGCCCGGCCCGGATGTTGGTGAACACGAAGGGTCGGTCGCCGCGCATCCGCTTGCTGTCGCGGTCCATCACCTCGAGGCTGGCGCCCACATGCGGGGCCAGGTCGATCTTGTTGATCACCAACAGGTCGCTCCGCGTGATGCCTGGGCCACCCTTGCGCGGGATCTTGTCGCCCGCCGACACGTCGATCACGTAGATCGTCAGGTCCGCCAACTCCGGGCTGAACGTCGCCGCCAGATTGTCGCCGCCGCTCTCGATCAGAATCACGTCGAGCGCGGGGAAGCGGCGGCGCATCTCGGCGATGCCCGCCAGGTTGATGCTGGCATCCTCGCGGATGGCCGTGTGCGGGCAGCCGCCGGTCTCGATGCCCATGATCCGCTCCGCCGGCAGCGACCCGGCGCGCGTCAGGAACTCCGCATCCTCCTTGGTGTAGATGTCGTTGGTGATCGCCGCGATGTCGAACCGTGGCGAGAACCGCTTGCACAGCGCGTCCATCAGCGCCGTCTTGCCGGTGCCCACCGGACCGCCGACGCCCACCCTCAATGGCCCGTGTGCTGACTTCATGTCCGGAACAACCTCGTATATTGCGTCTCGTGCCGCATGGCTGCGATGTCCGAGCGAAAGCACGCCCCGCCGATCTCGTCGAGCCCAGCCCCGCGCGTCCCCGCCGCCACCCCCGCGAGCACCGGCGCCAGCGCCGCCATCGTCCGCAGCCCGGCCGTCTGCCCCAATGGCACCAGCCGCACCGCCGCGCTCACCAAGTTGGTGGCGAACGCATGCAGGAACCCCAGCGCCGCTTCGTCCTCATCCACCCCGTTGGCGGCCGCCAACGCCCCGAACGCCACCGGGTATGCCACGCGATCCAGTTCGATCCCGCCCCAAACCTGCCCGGCCAGGGCGAACGCCGTTCCCTGCCCCATCGTCTCGGCCTTACGCTCGCGGCACGGCTGCGCCGCCTCCGCCAATTCCGCCAACGCCCGCAACCCGGCGCGATCCACCCGATAGGCCTGCCGCAGCAGGATGACGTCGCTCCGGCCGTTCCCGAGCGTCAGCACGTCGGCGATCCACGCCTCCAGCGTCGCCTCATCCGTCACGTCGCCTGCCTCCACCGCCCATTCGAGCCCGTGGCTATAGGCGAAGCTGCCGATCGGAAATGCCGGTGACAGCCAGGTGAGCAGAAGGGAAAGGCTGGACATGATCCGCCCACCATAGCCGAATGGCCCGCATGCTGCTTCTGCACGCTCTCGCGACATCGCCCTCCGACCGCCTCGTCCGCGCGTGGCGGAAGGGCCCGCGTCGATGAGAGACCTCGGCCCGCGTGATGTGCTGCTGGTGGTCGACGTGCAGGCGGATTTCCTGCCCGGTGGCGCCCTGGCCGTGCCCGACGGCGACGCCGTTGTCGCGCCCATCAACCGGCTGATCTCGAAGTTCGACCATGTCGTCGCGACGCAGGATTGGCATCCGCCGGGTCATGCCTCGTTCGCGAGTTCGCACGCCGGCAAACATCCGTTCGAGACCACGACGCTGTCGTACGGCGCGCAGACATTGTGGCCGGACCACTGCATCGCCGGCAGCCCGGGCGCGGCGTTCGAGCCAGGCCTCGATCTGCGCCGGGTCGAGCTCGTGCTGCGCAAAGGCTTCCGATCCGGGATCGACAGCTATTCCGCCTTTCGCGAGAACGACCGCGCCACGCTCACCGGCCTGCACGGCTACTTGACCGAGCGAAAGTTCCGGCGCGTGTTCCTGGCCGGCTTGGCGCGGGACTACTGCGTCCACTATACGGCGCTCGACGCGGCCGCCTTTGGCTATGACGTCGTCATCATCGAGGACGCGTGCCGTGCGATCGACGCTGCGGCAACCCTGCTCGACGGGCAGAGCACCACGAGCGACGCGCTGTTCGGCTGACTTTAGTCGTGACTGTGCGAGTGCCCCCCAGCATACGCCCCCGCCTCCGGGTCGAACGGCGCGTCGATCGCATCCACATGCCCGCCCAGCCCGTGCACCATTTCCTCGATCACGTGGTCCGCGCGGATGCGGATGCGGTCGCCCCGGAGTTGCACCGGAAGATGGCGGTTGCCGAGATGCCATGCGATGCGGACCAGTTCCGCCGGCCCGTGCGCATGGATCTCGAGTAGCTTTTCCGGCGCGGCGACCACGCGGACCATACGGCCGTCGGCAAGCCCGAGCCCGTCGCCGTCGCGCAGCCGGACCGCTTGCGGCAGGTCGATCAGCAACTCCGCCCCGCTCGCGGCGGTCAGCACGTGACGCCGCCGGTGCCGTCGGTCGAAATCGATCGACACCGTGTCGTCCACCGTGCCGCTCCAGCTCCCCGCCGGGAAGATCGACTCCACTTGGATCACGCTTGCGCCTCCGGTCCGGTGAGCAGCTTCGGCACAGGGGCCGGCTCCGGCGGCGCATCCTTGCGCACGAACACGCGCTTGGCCATGCGCCCGATCACGCGCGTGCTCGCCGCATCCAGCCCGCCGCCGACCACCCCGCCCAGCAGCGGCACGACCTTGGTCAAGTTCATGGCCCCGGCCGCCCCCAACCGGGCCAGTAGCCGCGCCATCACCGTCTGGTTCAGCCGCTGCAAGACCATCGGCGCGACCCGCGCCCCGATCCGCACGCCCGCATCCTTCAGCGCGTCCATTGCGGCATTGCCGAGCAGGCAGGCGAACACGAAGGCCTTCACCTCCTCGCTCTGCAGGTCATAGCCCCGCACCGCCGCGATCTTGGCGATCAGCCGCATCTGCACCGCTGCCGTGCCGATGAAATTGGCCGGCAGCGCCACCGGTAACGCCAGCACCCCACCAAGATTTGTCACGAACCCGGTCGCCCCCGCCTGCGTGTAGGCGAGCCGGATCCAGTGATCGATGTCCGCCTCGCCGCCCGCAGGCACCAGCGCGGTCCCGAGATCGCCGGCGACCCGGGCGTAGAGCCAGTCGAGCCCGTCCAGGAGCATCGAACGATCCGGCATGGTTAGAACAGGAAGTAGCGCTGCGCCATCGGCAGCAGGGTGGCGGGTTCGCAAGTCAGCAGCACGCCGTCGGCCCGCACCTCGTAGGTCTCCGGGTCGACCTCAATCACCGGCGTCGCGTCGTTCAGAATCATGCTTCGCTTCCCGATGCCTCCGCGCGTGTTGCGCACCGCTGACAGCGTCCGGTGCAGCCCGAGGTTGCGGGCGAAATCGGCCTCGATCGCCGCGGCGCTGACGAAGGTGATGCAGGTCGCCGCCATCGCGCGGCCGAATTGCTGGAACATGGGGCGATAGTGCACCGGCTGCGGCGTCGGGATGCTAGCGTTCGGGTCGCCCATGGGCGCCACCGCGATCATGCCGCCTTTGATCACCAGATCCGGCTTGACCCCGAAGAACGCCGGCGACCACAGCACCAGATCGGCCAGCTTGCCGGGCTCAATCGAGCCGACCTCGTGCGAGAGGCCCTGCGCGATGGCTGGGTTGATGGTGTATTTGGCGACGTAGCGCTTGATCCGGGCATTATCCGCGTCGCCGTCACCAGGGAGCGATCCGCGCTGCACCTTCATCTTGTGCGCTGTCTGCCACGTGCGGATGATGACCTCGCCGACCCGGCCCATCGCCTGGCTGTCCGACGAGATCATGCTCAGCGCGCCCATGTCGTGCAGGATGTCCTCGGCGGCGATGGTCTCGCGGCGGATGCGGCTCTCGGCGAAGGCGACGTCCTCGGGGATCGCCGGGTCCAGGTGATGGCAGACCATGAGCATGTCGAGATGCTCGTCGAGCGTGTTGGCGGTGTAGGGCCGGGTCGGGTTGGTGCTGGACGGCAGCACGTTCTGCAGCCCGGCCACCTTGATGATGTCCGGTGCATGGCCGCCGCCGGCGCCCTCGGTGTGGAAGGCGTGGATCGTGCGGCCCTCGAAGGCGGCGATGGTGTCCTCGACGAAGCCGCTCTCGTTCAGCGTGTCGGTGTGGATCATGATTTGGACGTCGAAGCGGTCGGCCACTTCGAGCGCGCAGCGGATGGAAGCGGGCGTGGTGCCCCAATCTTCGTGCAGCTTCAGGCACGACGCGCCGGCGCGGATCATTTCTTCCAGCGCCGCGGGTTGCGAGGCGTTACCCTTGCCCGAGAACGCCAGGTTGACCGGTAGCCCTTCGGCGGCCTGCAGCATGCGCTGCATGTACCAGGGCCCTGGCGTGCAGGTCGTGGCCGAAGTGCCGGTCGCCGGCCCGGTGCCGCCGCCGACCAGCGTGGTCATGCCGGAGGCGAGCGCTTCTTCGACCTGCTGGGGGCAGATGAAGTGGATATGGGCGTCGATCCCGCCCGCGGTCAGGATCTTGCCTTCGCCGGCGATGATCTCGGTGCCGGGGCCGATGACGATGGTGACGCCGGGCTGTACGTCGGGGTTGCCGGCCTTGCCGATGGCGTTAATCCGGCCATTCAGCAACGCGACGTCTGCTTTTACGATCCCCCAATGGTCGATGATCAGCGCATTGGTGATGACCGTGTCGACCGCACCCTCGGCCTGTGACGCCTGCGACTGCCCCATGCCGTCGCGGATGACTTTGCCGCCGCCGAACTTCACCTCCTCGCCGTAGATGGTCAGATCCTGCTCGACGGCAGCGAATAGTTCGGTGTCGGCGAGGCGAACGCGGTCGCCCACCGTCGGCCCATACATGTCGGCATAGGCGCCTCGGCTGAGTCGCGCCATCAGAGCGCCCCCATCACGTCGCCCCGGAACCCGAACACGACCCGGCGCCCGCGAAACGGCACCAGCACCACCTCCCGCGACTGGCCGGGCTCGAACCGCACCGCCGTTCCCGCCGCAATGTCCAAGCGCTGCCCCCGCGCCGCCGCCCGATCGAACCGCAACGCCGGGTTGGCCTCGGCGAAATGGTAGTGGCTCCCCACCTGCACCGGCCGGTCACCCGTGTTGGCGACGGTCAGCGTCGTGGTCGGCTGACCGGCGTTCAACTCGATCTCGCCAGACGCCGTCATGACTTCACCGGGGATCATCGGATCGGCTCATGCACGGTGACGAGCTTGGTCCCGTCCGGGAACGTCGCCTCGACCTGCACGTCATGGATCATCTCGGCGATCCCCTCCATCACCTGCGCGCGCGAGATCACGTGCGCCCCCGCCTCCATCAGGTCGGACACCGAGCGCCCGTCCCGCGCGCCCTCGACCACGAAGTCCGAGATCAGCGCGACTGCCTCCGGATGGTTGAGCTTGACCCCGCGCTCCAGCCGTCGCCGGGCGACGGTCGCCGCCATGGCAATGAGCAGCTTGTCTTTCTCGCGCGGCGTCAGGTTCATCGTCTCTCCAAGAAGGGCGCCTTAGCACGACCAAACGCGGGGCAACGGCCGCCCGGCGCGCAACACGCCCAACCCTGCCACGACCGCCGCCCGCAGGCACGCCCCATCTTCCGCGACGATCCGCGCGATCAGCATCCCGTCCCAGGCCGACGCCCCTGCCTCGAACGGCGCCAGCGCAGCCCGCAGCGGCTCGACGAGCGTGCCGACCTCGGGTGCCACCAGCAGCAGCGTCGCCACCGCGCAGGCCCCAGCGCCAACCGCCCGCCGCCCCAGTGCCGCCGCCGCATCACCGTCGAACCGGATCCGATCGTGCAGCACGATCCGACCCTCCCGGCGCACGTGGAGCAGATCGTTCAGCGCGACCCGGCGCACCACCTCCCCCATCGCCGTCCGACCGAACACCAGGCTCTCGACCCCCAAGAACCAGCCGCAAGCGGCAATGTCGACCTCGAGGCGCCGGCGGAGCGCGCTGCCGTCGAACAGGATGGTCTCTTGCGGCAACCACTCCAGCGCCGCGCCGCTCTCCACTGTCACCGCGTTGTCCACCGTCGATATGCTGCCCGGCAGCGCCCGGTAGAACCGCTCCGCCGCCTGCGACGCAATCGTCACCGCCGTCCCCTCCCCGGCGATCACCGAGGTGCCCAACCGGTCCCCGCCGGCAACCCCGCCCGCGCTGTTGAGCGTCACCGCGCCGGCCCATCCCCCGTCTTGCAGACGCGGAAACCGGGCCTTCAAGCAGCCATCCTGCCGCAACCGGTCGAGCACGCTCGCCCCGTCCCGCTGCTTGAACGCCACGACCAACTCGCCGCGGGCGCGCTGGTGCGGCGCACTCGTCACATCGCTTGGGCGAGCCACACCGTCAGCCCGTAGCATGCCGGGTCCTGCGCCACATGCGCCCGCTCCTCAAATCCGTTCGCCATAAGCAACCGGCGATACTCGCTCGGGTCGAGGCTGGCGTGATACAGCGGCGCGCCGCCGTAGCTACCGATCGCCTCGCCATGGGCTGGGCCACTGGTGAACATCAGCGGCGCGGCGCGCGCGGCATGCGCGCGGAAGATCGGGAACATGTTCCGCTGGTCGTCGAACCCGAGATGGAAGAAGCTGTTCCAGGCTAGAATGCCAGCGAACCGACGCTGCAGGTCGAGTGTCCGCATGTCGTAGAGGCGCCACTCACCCTCGGGGCAGCGCTGCCCCGCCAGCGCCAACAGATCGGGCGCCGTGTCGACGCCGACGACCCCCAGACCGCGATCAAGCAGATATCGCGCGACCGGGTCGCCCGAACCGCAACCAAGATCGAGCACGGTGCCCTCGTCCGATACAAGCGCCCGAAACCGATCCAGCCAGATCGCCTCGGCGTCCTGCCGGTCCCGATCCCGCGCCCAAGCCAGTCCGTGTCGCTGATAGAGCCCGACAACGTCATCTGCGATCTTCTTCAACCGTCCCGTCCGGCATCCATTCCAGGTTACTCGTTCAAACCGACAGCCGTCGCCTGACCTCTGCCTCGTCCAGGTCGTTTGGCGGACCGGCCAACACGATGTCGCCGCGGTCCATGATGCACAGCGTGTCGGCCAACTCCCGGGCGAAGTCATAGTATTGCTCGACGAGCAGAATGGCCATCTGCCCACGGCTGCGCAGCAGCGCGATGACCCGGCCGATGTCCTTGATGATGCTCGGCTGGATGCCCTCCGTCGGCTCGTCGAGCACCAGCAGCTGCGGCTTGGTGATCAGCGCCCGCGCGATCGCCAATTGCTGCTGCTGTCCGCCCGACAGATCGCCACCCCGGCGCCGCAGCATCGTCTTCAGCACGGGGAACAGCTCGAAGATCTCGTCGTCGACCCGGCGCTCGCCCCGCGGCAGCACCGCGAACCCGGTCTGCAGGTTCTCCCACACCGTCAGTAGCGGGAAGATGTCGCGCCCCTGCGGCACCCACGCCACCCCGCGACGCGCCCGTTCGTGCGTCGGCAGCTTGGTGATGTCGTCGCCCCGCCACATGATCTGGCCGGAACTCACCGGGTTCGCTCCGGTGATGGCGCGCAGAAGGCTCGTCTTGCCCACGCCGTTGCGCCCGAGCAGGCAGGTCACTTTTCCCGCCTCCGCCCCGATCGACACCCCACGCAGCGCGATCGCCGCCCCGTAATGCAGGCTGACCCGCTCGACCCGCAGCACAGCATCACCGGCCAAGATAAACCTCGATCACCTTCGGATCCTCGCTGACCGCGTCGATCGCTCCCTCGCTCAGCACGGAGCCTTCGTGCAGCACCGTCACCTTCACACCCAGCGCGCGCACGAACGCCATATCGTGCTCGACCACCACTACGCTGCGGGTCCGGTTAATCTCGCGCAGCAGGATCGCCGTCTGCTCCGTCTCCGCGTCCGTCATGCCGGCGACGGGCTCGTCGACCAGCAACAGTTGCGGCTCTTGCGCCAGCAACATGCCGATCTCGAGCCACTGCTTCTGCCCGTGGCTGAGGTCGGCCGCGCGCCGGTGCCGGTGCTCGGTCAGCCGGGTCGTGACCAGGATGTCCTCGATGCGGTCGCGCTCCTCCGGCCTGACCTTTGCCCGCAGCGTGAACCACGGCCGCCGATCGCCGGCTAGCGACAGCAGGAGATTGTCCCACACGGTATGCGGCTCGAACACTGTCGGTTTCTGGAACTTCCGCCCGATCCCCAGCGCGGCGATCGCCGGCTCGTCCAGCCGCGTCAGGTCGGTGCTGGCCCCGAACACGACGTCGCCGCCGTCCGGCCGGGTCTTGCCGGTGATGACGTCCATCATGGTCGTCTTGCCGGCGCCGTTCGGCCCGATCACCGCCCGCATCTCGCCCGGCGCCAGGACCAAAGCCAGGTTGTTCAGCGCCTTGAATCCATCGAAGCTGACATTGACCCCATCGAGGTACAGCAGCGTGTCGATCGCGCCGGTGATCGTCACTCCGCCGCCTCGCGGACGCCGGTTTCCTCGCTGACCACCGGCACCGGCGGCGTGGGGATGGCGGCTGTTTCCCGGGGCCGGACCGATCCGACGATCCCCTTCGGCAGCAGCAGCGTCACCAGGATGAACAGCGCTCCCAGCGCGAACAGCCACAACTCGGGCAGCCACCCGGTGAACAGCGTCTTGGCCAAGTTGACCAGCACCGCACCCAGAATCGCGCCATACAGCGTCCCGCGGCCGCCGACCGCGACCCAGATCACCGCTTCGATCGAATTGGCCGGTGCGAACTCGCCCGGGTTGATGATGCCGACCTGCGGCACGTAGAGCGCGCCGCCCAGCCCGGCCATCACCGCCGAGATGACCCACACCACCAGCTTGTAGTGCTCCGGCCGATAGCCCAGGAAGCGCGTCCGGCTCTCGGTATCGCGCACCGCGATCAGCACCTTCCCGAACCTCGAGACCGTCAGCGCCCGCGCGAGCAGATACAGCCCGCACAGCAGCATCGCCGTCACGACCAGCAGAGCGCACCTTGTGGAGTCTAGTTGCAGGGGCAGGCCGAGCAGCTCCTTAAAGTCGGTCAGGCCGTTATTGCCGCCGAAGCCCATGTCGTTGCGGAAGAACGCCAGCAGAAGCGCATAGGTCAGCGCCTGCGTGATGATCGACAGATACACGCCGCTGACCCGGCTGCGAAACGCCAGCCATCCAAAGACATAGGCCAGCACGCCCGGCGCCAGCACGGCCATTAGCAGCGCATACGGAAACCAGTTGAACCCCAGCCAATACCACGGCAATTCCTTGAAGTTCAGGAACACCATGAAGTCCGGCAAGATCGGGTTGCCGTATTGCCCCCGGCTGCCGATCTGCCGGAGCAGGTACATTCCCATCGCATACCCGCCGAGTGCGAAAAACGCCGCGTGCCCAAGGCTGAGGATGCCAGCGAAGCCCCACACCAGGTCAACCGCGAGCGCCAGGATCGCATAGCAGAGATACTTCCCCACCAGCGACACCGCGTAGGTCGGAACGTGCACCGGGCTCGACCCGGCCGTGAACAGGTTCAATCCCGCCAGCAGCAAAGCCCCGCCCAGCACCAGACCGACGACGAGGGCCGACGCCCGGCTCATGCCTCGACAGCCCGGCCCTTGAGCGGGAACAACCCGCGCGGCCGCCGCTGGATAAACAGGATCACCAGCACCAGCACCACGATCTTGCCCAGGACCGCGCCGGCGACAGGCTCGAGGAATTTGTTGACCACCCCCAGCATGAGTGCCGCCACGGCGGTTCCCCACAGATTGCCGACGCCGCCGAACACGACCACCATGAAACTGTCGATGATGTAGCCCTGCCCCAGATTGGGACTGACGTTGTCGATCTGGCTGAGCGCCACCCCCGCCATGCCCGCGACCCCCGAGCCCAGCCCGAACGTCAGCGCATCGACCCAGGGGGTGTTGATCCCCATCGCCGCCGCCATCCGCCGGTTCTGCGTGACGGCACGCATCCGCAGGCCGAGCGGCGTGTAGCGCAGCACCGCCATCAGCGCCGCGAACACCATGACGGCGAAGATGATGATCGCCACCCGGTTATAGGTCAGCGTCAACTGCCCAACCACGCCCGACCCGCTCATCCAGGCCGGCGTGCCCACCTCGCGGTTGGTCGGCCCGAAGATCGTCCGCACCGCCTGCTGCAGCACCAACGACAGGCCGAACGTCGCCAGCAGCGTCTCCAGCGGCCGCCCGTACAGATAGCGGATCAGCGTCCGTTCGATCAGCACACCGATCGCGCCCGAGACCAGGAATGCTAGCGGCACCGCGATCAGCAAGCTCACCCCGAACAGCGCCGGCGCCTGATGCCGAATCACCTCCTGCACCATGAACGTCACATAGGCGCCGATCATGACCATCTCGCCATGTGCCATGTTGATGACGCCCATCACCCCGAACGTGATCGCCAGCCCCGCCGCCGCCAGCAACAGCACCGAGCCGAGGCTGATCCCGTAGAACGCTCCCTGCGCCAGGCTCCAGAACTGCAGCGTCCGGTCGATCGCCGCCACACCTGCCGCGGCCTTGGCCATCACCGCCGCCGGCTGGCCGGACAGCGAGGCCAGCAAGCCGCGCGCGTCCAAATCGCCCCTGTCTTGCACCGTGCCGACAGCCGCCAGCTTGTCGGCCTCCGGAGAGTCGGGCAGCGATAGGATCGTTGCCGCCCGGGCCTGCTCCATGACCCGGCGCACGCCCGCATCCGTCTCCTTCGCCAGCGCCCGATCCAGCACGGGCAGCGCCGCCGCGTCGCGCGCCTTGAACACCGCCTCCGCCGCTGTCGCCCGCTCACCCGGGTCGCGCGCGAACAGCCGCAGGCTCCCGAGCGCCGAGTCGATTGCCCGCCGCACCGCATTGTTTAGCCGAACCGCCCGGGTCGCCCCGACGGGCTGCGCAGCCTCGCCGCTCTGGGCCGACGTCATTGCGCCGGACGCGTCCTTGATGAATAGCGCCCGATCCGCCCCGACCATCAGCCGGCCCGACTGCAATGCCTCCAGAACCGCTGCCGCCCGTGGATCGCCCGACACCGCCAGCGCATCCACGCCTCGGCGTATCTCGTCGAAATTGGTCGACGCGAGCGGCGATAAGTCGCTTTGCGCCAGCGCCGGAGAGGCCAGGAGGAGTAAAACGACAAGCCCGGCCATGAAACGACGCCATCCGCCCGCCTCCCTCTCCCGCCAGCGGGAGAGGGGTTTGTCTGGAGGGGTCGGCAATGTTTACGTCCCGCTACCGCCGCACTTGCTGGTCTTCATGTTGTAGTTGCCGCAGTTCAGCGGCGGGCGCCAATCGGCCACCAGGTCCTTTGATCCTTCCAGGTATGGCGACCACGCATCGGCCACGATCAGCCCCGGCGTCTGCGAGACGATGTTAAACTGGCCGTTGCCCTGAATCTCTCCGATCAGCACCGGCTTGGTGATGTGATGGTTCTCCATCAGCGCCGAGTAACCGCCGGAGAGGTTTGGCACCGATACCCCGATCAACGCGGGGATCACCTTGGCCGGCTCGAAGCTGCCCGCCTTCTCGACCGCTTTGACCCACATGTTGAACCCGATGTAGTGCGCCTCCATCGGGTCGTTCGACACACGCTTGGTGTTCTTGGTGAACCCCTGCCATCTCTCGATGAAGGCCTTGTTCTCCGGCGTGTCGACGCTCATGAAGTAGTTCCAGGCGGCCAGGTTGCCGACCAGGGGCTTGGTGTCGATGCCGGCCAACTCCTCTTCGCCGACGCTGAACGCCATCACCGGTATGTCGGTGGCCTTGATCCCCTGGTTGCCAAGCTCCTTGTAGAACGGCACGTTGGCGTCGCCGTTGATCGTGCTCACGACCGCGGTCTTCTTGCCGGCCGAGCCGAACTTCTTGATGTCGGCGACGATCGTCTGCCAGTCGCTATGCCCGAACGGCGTGTAGTTGATCATGATGTCTTCGGACTTCACGCCCTTGGACTTCAGATACGCCTCAAGGATCTTATTGGTCGTACGCGGGTACACGTAGTCGGTGCCCGCCAGCACCCAGCGTTGCACGCTCTCCTGTTTTTCGAGGTAATCGACCGCCGGGATTGCCTGCTGGTTCGGCGCCGCACCAGTGTAGATGACGTTCTTGCTGCTTTCCTCACCTTCGTACTGAACGGGGTAGAACAGCAGGTTGTTCAATTCTTCGAACACGGGAAGCACGGATTTGCGCGACACCGATGTCCAGCAGCCGAAGCAGGCCGAGACCTTCTGCACCGAGATCAGCTCCCGCGCCTTTTCGGCAAACAGCGGCCAGTTGCTGGCGGGGTCGACGACGACCGCCTCGAGCTTGCGGCCCAGCACGCCGCCTTTCTTGTTCTGCTCGTCGACCAGCATCAGCATGACATCTTTCAGCGTCGTCTCGCTGATCGCCATCGTGCCCGACAAGCTGTGCAACACGCCGACCTTGATCGGGTCGCTGCTTTGCGCGCGCGCCGAACCCGCGACGCCGGCCGCAATCGTGGCGATGGCCGAAAGCGATAGCTCTCTACGACTAAGCATTGTTTTCCCTCCCGAACGAACCGTCGAGAGCGGAACCAGCAAACGCCGTGCCACCGGGCCATAGCGGAACCCATTGAACCCGGATCGCGTCAAGAACGAGTTGTGCTCATAATATGCGCACAAGCGATGGCATCGGCGGCAACGCCGCTACGTCATTGTCGGCGCATAGAAGGCGATCCCCTCATAGACCATGTCCGGCCGGGTCGCGGCCAGGGTGGCGCGTTCGTCGTTGCTCGCCGTGAAGAAATGCGTGCCGTCGGTCCTCTCGAAAAAGCGGTACACCGGGCTGTCGCCGGGCTGGGCGGCGAGGTGCTCGTCGAAGGTGCTCGCCTCGGCGACCAGGTCCGGCCGTGTCCGAGCGATCGTGGCGGTTTCGGCTGAGCTGGTCGTGAACAGGTGCGTACCGGTCGTCGTGTCGAAGAAGCGATGGACCGGCGTCGCGTTCAGATCGGCGGCGTTCGCCGCGATCCCGGCGATGCCCACGCCTTCATAGGTCAAATCGGGCCGCGTCGTAATGAGCGTGTTGCGTTCGGCGACGTCTCCCGTCAGGAACTGAGCGCCCGTCCGACTGTCGAAAAACCGGTAGACCGCGACGTCGTCTCCCGGCAGGGTGACGGCGCTGGGCAGCACGACCGGTCTCGGAGCCGGCGGCGTTGTCAGCGTGGCGACGGCTGAACTGGCGCCGTAGAGAGCCTGGATCCCGGCGATGTCGGACGAATCCAGGTTGGAATTGTTGTAGCCCAGGGACGGGTACATGATCGCGTTCGGATCGGTGCTGTGATCCAGGCCCAGCGCGTGGCCGAATTCATGCAGAACCACTTGAAACAGCATCGTCGCTGTGCCCTGGTAGCTCGACATCACGCTCGTGCCGACCGGCAGCGCGGACGGATCCTCCAACCGGACAAGCGTGCCGGGCACGAACGTGCTGTTAGCGCCGGACTGATACGAGTAGTCCGTCTCGCCGATCTGGTTGCCGCTGAACACGCCCCAGCCGATCCGGATATCGACTCCCGGGACGGAGTCCGACACGTGCTGCAGCGTGATATTGGCGACTTGGGCCCAGCGCGCGATCGCGGCTTCGACGGTCGCCTGGTAAGCGGGGGCGATCGCGCCGGTGAAACTGCCACCGGCGGCGGCGAAGCTCCATGAAATGGCGGAGCTCGCCCATCTGGGCCCCTCGAACGCATAGTCGGACACGGGCGACTCCCGCGGCCGTCGTCGCTCGGGACGGAGGCGGCCGCTTCACGATGTGAATGGCTGCGCCCGTCTTGGCCGCGTGGACCGCTGTAGGGATCGACGGGAACCGGTCACGGCTCTCCGATGCGCTCCGCGGTCCGGAGCAGCTGCGATCAGCGCCTTCTGCGATAGGATGAGTGCCCGCCCGAAACGGCTGCCGGCTCGGGATTAGGAGAGCGGTGCGAACCGGCTCGACCCGGCGCCGCCTCCCCTCGGGACGGGCGCGCCGCTATTCCTGATCCAGCGCCAAACTTAGCTCCGGCCGGTTAGCGCGAGGTTAATGACGAGCATCCGGGCGCGCGCCGAGCCGCGCTTTTCCGGGGAACCGCCCCCACCCTTCATGCCGTTAGCGCTGCATACCCGCCGGAGCCGCACCATGCAGCAAGTCGCCATGCTCGCCGACGTCGAAGAGGACCGCGGCACCGAGATCAAGCTTGGTGACCAGACGCTGCTCCTCGTGCGCGACGGGGCGACGGTCCGGGCGTTCGAGGGCAAGTGCCCCCATGCCGGCGCTCCACTCGCCGCGGGCGCCATCTGCAACGGCAAGATAGTCTGCCCGTGGCACAAATCCGCCTTCGCGGTCAGCGACGGCGCGCTGCTCGAGCCGCCGGCGCTGAGCGGACTCGCCAGCTTCCGCACCGAAATCCGTGACGGCGCCATCTTCGTCGACCCGGTCCGACGGGATTGGGTCATTCCCGCGCCACGCCCGGATGACCGCCACGTGGCCGTGCTCGGCGCGGGCGCCGCGGGCGCTGCCTGCGTCGCCGGGCTGCGCGAGTTCGGCTTCGGCGGCAGGATCACGATGATCGGGGCTGAAGCGGACGAGCCGTATGACCGGACTGCGCTGAGCAAGTTCGTGCTCGAGGGCGGCCAGGCGCCTGACGACGTCGCGCCCCTCCTGCCGGCCGGCTTCTATGCCGACCATCGCATCGAGCGTATCCAGGGCGACGTCGCCGGACTGGACCCGGCCGCGCGCCGCGTGTCCCTGGGCGATGGGCGGACGCTCGACGTTACCGCGGCCGTCATCGCCACGGGTAGCGCGCCGAAGCGGGCGCAGATTCCGGGCGCTGACCTCGGCGGGGTGTTCACCCTGCGCTCGAGGGCCGACGCGGCCCGGATCATGCAGTCGGCCAAGCGCGGCGGCAGGGCCGTCCTGGTCGGCAGCAGTTTCATCGCCCTCGAATGCGCCTCGGCGCTGCGCAAGCACGGGATGGAGGTGAGCGTGGTCACGCCCGACGCCATCCCGTTCGTCAAACAGTTCGGCCCGGAGATCGGGGCCAGTTTCCGTCGCCTGCACGAAAAGAACGGCGTGCGCTTCCTGTCCGGCACGACTGTCGCACGGCTCGAGGGAAACGGCGGGGTCGAGCGCGCGATACTGGCATCGGGCAAGGACATACCGGCCGACATCGTCCTTTTCGGCATCGGCGTGACGCCGGTCACAGGCTTCGTCGAGGGGCTCGCGCTGGCTGAGAATGGCGGCATCGAGGTCGATGGCGGATTGCAGGCCGCTCCCGGCGTGTATGCCGTGGGAGACGTCGCCCACTTTCCGCGAGATGGCGGCGCCGTGCGGATCGAGCACTGGCGCTTGGCCCAGCAACACGCCCGCGTCGCCGCGCGCAACATCGCGGGTGGCCAGGCCCGCTACGACGGTGTGCCGTTCTTCTGGACGTATCACTTCGGCCAGCGTTTCGAATACCTCGGCCATGCCGAGCACTGGGACGAGGTCATTATCGAGGGCACGCTCGACGAACAGGATTTCGTCGCACTCCTCGTGGCCGGCGGCCGCGTGGCCGCGATCGTGGCCTGTCAGCGCGAGCGGGCGACCTGCCTGCTGCTCGAGCGGATGCGCGCCGGGCTTACGGCCGAGGACGCGCGATCCGTCATCCGGAGCGCGTGAGCCTCAAGCGGCGGCGAGATAGTCCATTGCCGCCGCGACCCCTCCCTTTCCGTGCGGGACGCCGTTCTTGCCGAGGCTCATTTCCACGGCCGCCAGCGTGCCGAGGATCATCGGCTCGTTGAGGTCGCCCAGGTGGCCGATCCGGAACACCTTGCCGCTGAGCTTGCCGAGGCCGCCGCCGATCGACACGTTGAAGCGGTCGAGCGCCGTCTTGCGCACGTTCTCCGCATCGAACCCGTCCGGCATTAGCACTGCCGTGACGCTGTCGGAGTAGCGGGCCGGGTTGAGGCAGTAGAGTTGCGGCCCGGCATTGCCGGCCCAACTGCGCACGGCCAGGCGCGTGGCCTCGGCCAGCCGATGATGGCGCGACACCACCGCGTCAAGCCCCTCCTCCTCGATGAGACGGACGCTTTCGACCATCCCGTAGAAAAAGCTGGTCGGGACCGTGCCGGTGAAGCTGCGAAACCCGCGCGACATCATCTCCGACCAATCGAAATAATGCCGCGAGATGCCCGCGTGCTTGTGCGCGGCCATCGCCTTCTCCGAGGTCGCCGTGAAGCTGATGCCGGTCGGCAGCATGAGCCCCTTCTGACTCCCGCCCACCACCGCATCCACGCCCCAGTCGCTCATCCGGAACTCGAGCGAGCCCAGCGCCGAGATCGTGTCGACCAGAAGCAGCGCGTCATGTCCGGCTTCATCAATGGCGGTCCGCAGGTCGGGGATCGGCAGCGCCATGCCGGTCGACGTCTCGCTGTGCACGGCGAGGATCGCCTTGATCTTGCCCTCCGTGTCGGCCTTCAACGCCGCGGTCACGGCGCCCACGTCCACACCCCGGCGCCACTCCGCCCCGACCGTCTCGACGTTGATCCCGAACTTGGTGGCCATCGTGGTCCAGCCCTCGCTGAACCAACCGCTCTCGATCGCCAGCACCGTATCGCCCGGCGTGAGCAGGTTCGCCAGCGTCGCCTCCCACGCGCCATGACCGGACGCGGTGTAGAAGAACAGCTCCCCCTGCGTTCCCAGCACGCGCTTCAGCCCGGCGACCGCCTGCTGATAGACGCCCATGAACTCGCGATCCATGAAGTCGATCGTGGGCCGGTCCATCGCCCGCAAGACGCTGTCGGGGATGTTCGTCGGGCCCGGGTTGCTGAAGAACTGCCGGCCGGTTTTGCGTGTCATCAAAATGCCTCGCTGGAACACCGTGGTTTTACCCCGTACAGGCCACAAACGGGAAGAGCGCGGCTTGCTATCCCGCCGCGCTTTCTTCATTGCATCGCAGCATGGATACGTTGCACGCCATTGCCATTGCCATCCTCCAGGGCGCTACGGAACTGTTCCCGATCAGCAGCCTTGGGCATGCGGTCGTCGTTCCGGCGCTCTTCAACTGGCCACTCGACCAGAAATCGCCGGAATACCTTCCCTTCCTGGTATTGCTCCACACCGGCACTGCGGCCGCCCTGCTGCTGTATTTCTGGCGCGACTGGCTCGGTCTGGCCACCGGCGTGCTCGGCATGAACGGCGCCGAGGTCGCTCGCGAGCAGCGCAGGCTCTTGCTGCTCATCGTCATCGCCACGATCCCGGCCGTCATCCTCGGCTACGTCTTCAACCACTTCTTCCGCGCCTTGTTTGCCACCCCGCTCTATGCCTGCGTGTTCCTGTTCATCAACGGCCTGCTGCTGCTGCTTGCTGAGAAGTTGCGCAGTCGCACGACCGGCACCGAGCGGCCCGGCGCGAGCATGACGACCGTGGATGCCTTCATCGTCGGCTGCTGGCAGTGCGGCGCGCTGTTGCCGGGCATCTCGCGCTCGGGCGCCACCATTGCCGGGGCGCTGCTCCGCGGCTTCAGCCATTACGACTCTGCGCGCTTTTCCTTCCTCATCGCCCTGCCGATCATCGTGGGCGCCACCGTGCTGGAGGTGCCGCACCTGCTGCATGCCGGCGTGCCTGCGGGCGTGTTCCAGCAGGCGCTGATCGCGGCCGTCGTCGCCGGCGTCACCGCCTGGATCGCCACCTACTTGCTGATGCGCTGGTTCCGCAGCAACGACGATTGGGCCCTGACGCCGTTCGCGATCTACTGTCTGATCTTCGGGGCCGGGTCGGCAGCCTACTTCTTCATGCGCTGATGCGCCGCCGTTCCCTCCTACTGGCGCCCGCCGCGCTCGCGGTGGCGGCCGCGGACCGCGTTCCCGTCGCGGCCACGCCGATCTCGCGCCTCGACACGCCCTGGTGGAAGGCCCGCCATCTCGAGAAACTGGCCGAGGTCAAGCGCGGCCCCGTCGATCTCGTCTGGCTCGGCGACAGCATCACCCAGGATTGGGAGCTCGAAGGCCCGCCGGAGTGGCGCGATTTCGCCCCAGTCTGGCGCCGCTTCTACGGCGACCGGCATGCCCTCAATTTAGGCTTCAAAGGCGATACGACGTCGCATCTGCTGTGGCGCATGCAGAACGGCGAACTCGACGGCATCCAGCCGAAAGCTGCCGTCGTCCTGATCGGCGCCAACAATATGGGCCGGGTGCGCTGGAACGCCGAGCAGACCGTCGCCGGCATCGAAGCGATCATCGCCGACCTCCGCCGTCGCTTGCCTGCAACCAAGATCTTGCTGCTGAGCGTCCTGCCCAGCATCCGCAACAAGTACGTCACCCGCACGACGATCGAGATCAACCGCTCCCTCGCCGAGAGTTTCCCGCCCAATGGCCCGCTGACCTATTCGGACGTCACAGGCCTGTTCATGCGTGCTGGCGAGGTCGACCGCACTCAGTTCCTCGACGACCAGCTCACGCCGCCGGACCCGCCGCTCCACCCCACCGCGCAAGCCCAGCGCCGGCTTGCCGAAACCATCGAGCCGATGGTCGCCGCCATGATGGGCGACCGCCGGCACTAGAATTGCATTGGGTGTGGCCTCGATGAGGATGAACGCCATGCAACGACGCACCCTGATCGCCGGCCTCGCCAGCTCGGCCGCCCTCGCGCGCCCTGCCATCGTCCGCGCGCAAGCGCAAACGACGCTCAAGTTCGTGCCCTATGCCGATCTCGCCCTGCTCGACCCGGCCGTTAGCGCCTTCGTCACCCGAAACCATGCGTTGATGGTGTTCGACACCCTGTTCGCCTGGGACCTCGACGGCATCGCTCGCCCGCAAATGCTGGCCGGGTTCGTCACCGAGCCCGACGGCCTCACCTGGACCCTCACGTTGCGCGACCAGCTCGCGTTCCATGACGGCACGCCCGTTCTCGCCCGCGACGCCGTCGCCAGCATCAAGCGCTGGTGGATCGCCGACGCCTTCGGCCAGGCGCTGGCGGCGGCAACCGACGACGTCTCCGCGCCGGATGACAAGACTATCCGCTTCCGCCTCAAGCGACCGTTTCCGTTGCTGCCCGACGCACTCGCTCACCCGACCAACACCATGGCCGTGATCATGCCGGAACGCCTGGCCGCCACGCCCGCCGACAAGCGCCTGACCGAGATGGTCGGCAGCGGCCCGTTCCGCTATGTTGCGGGCGAGCGCGTCCCTGGCGCCCGCAACGTCTATGCCAAGTTCGACCGCTACGTGCCGCGCGAGGGCGTGGCGAGCTTGTGCGCCGGGCCGCGGATCGTGAACTTCGACCGGGTCGAGTGGATCACGACCCCGGACCCGGCCACCCAGGTCGCCGCGCTCAAGAATGGCGAAGTCGACTACGTCGAGCAGCCCCTGATGGACCTCGTTCCCTCGCTTCGGACCAGCCGCGGCATCACCGTCGACCTGATCGAGACCAAAGGCCTGATCGGCTTCCTGCGCTTCAACCAGATCTTCCCGCCGTTCGACAACCCGGCCATCCGCCGCGCCGTCATACAGGCGGTGAATCAGCACGAATTCGATGGAGGCCGTCGTCGGCGCCGGCGCGCCGTTCGATGCCAAGACCGGTCTCTTCACCCCGGGGACCCCGCTCGCCAACGATGCCGGCATGCAGGCACTCGACGGCAAGACCGACCTTGCCGCCCTGCGCAAGGCTATCGTGGACGCGGGCTACAAGGGCGAGAAAATCACTTATCTCGAGCCCACCGACGTTCCGCGCATCAACGCCATCGCCGAAGTGGGTGCGGACATGATGCGCAAGCTCGGCTTCAACGTCGACGTGATCGCCACCGACTGGGGCACGACGGTGCAGCGCTCGGTCAGCCGCCAGCCTCCGGAGAAGGGCGGCTGGCACATGTTCGCCGCCTTCTCCGGAGGCTGGGACATGAGCAACCCGGGGT
Source organism: uncultured Alphaproteobacteria bacterium (assembly GCA_963835135.1). GTDB lineage: Bacteria > Pseudomonadota > Alphaproteobacteria > Acetobacterales > Acetobacteraceae > JAVVHH01. The sequence continues at coordinate 268,298 of CAWIEF010000006.1, read as the reverse complement.
GCCACCAGTTGATGCGCGGCAACGGCGCCGGAGCCTACAACGGCTGGCCCACCTTGCCCAAGCTCGAAGCCCTGCGCGACGAATGGCTTTACGCCCCCAACCGGTCGCAAGACGTGTCGCTGGCCCGCCAGATGCAGGAGCAAGCCTTCGCCGATGTCCCTTACCTGCCGGTCGGCTCGTATTACCAGCCCGTCGCCTACGCCTCGTCGCTGACGAACGTGCCCAAGGGCCTCGTCCAGTTCACCGGGATCAAGCGCGCCTGACCGCTGATCGAGGCGCGATTAGCCCGCCGGCTTGTCGAGCACGATCGGCTTGACCGGCGCGAAGATGCAAACCCGCTCCAGGTCACCCTGGTGCGGCCACCCGGTGCGGGCGAAATCCATGCATTCGGTCGGCCGCTCGCCGGGCTGCGGTTGGGCGGTCGCTGGCCCGCTGATCAGGAGCTTCTGCTCCACCCAGCCGAATGCGCCGCCATAGGTCGTTCGGCACCAGCCCGCCCGGCACGGCTCAAGGGTGAGCGCCGTTTGGCCGGGGACTTCGTCGGTCACACTGAACTCGAGGCCGGGCCCGGAGTGCAGATAGGTGGTGAACCGCGTCATGGTCTGCGCACCCGCGACGGCCGGCATCGCGGCCAGGATCACCGTGGCGCCGCTCACGATCATGTTAAGCCGATGTAAGCGGAACATCGCCATCCGAAGGCCTCCTGTATTTGTCTTGCCTGATTGACAGTATCAAGTGTCAACTCATAATGACAAGTAGGCGCTGAAGACGCCACCCACAAACCCGGAAGCACGATGACTCTCGAGCGAGGTGCCGCATGGCCGTGATGTCGTACGAGGCGAAATACCGCGTCCGCGGTGGCACCCTGATCGGGGGCGACCTGTTCGACTTCTGGGTGGGGCCGTTCTACGTCGGCTTTTTCGGCGTCACGACGATCTTCTTCGCCGCTCTTGGCACGCTGCTGATCGTCTATGGCGCGGCCATCGGCCCCACCTGGGCGCTGTTCAAGATCAGCATCAATCCGCCGCCGATCAGCTACGGCCTCGGTTGGGCGCCGCTCGCCGATGGCGGCTTGTGGCAGCTGATCACCATTTGCGCATTGGGCGCATTCTGCTCCTGGGCGCTGCGGCAGGTGGAGATCGCCCGCAAGCTGGGCATGGGCTTGCACGTCCCGTTCGCCTTCAGCGCCGCGATTTTCGCCTACGCATCGCTCGTCGTGTTCCGGCCGATGCTGCTGGGCGCCTGGGGCTACGGCTTCCCTTACGGGATCATGAGCCATCTCGACTGGGTGTCCAACGTCGGCTACCAGTATTTACACTTCCATTACAATCCCGCGCACATGATCGCGGTGACCTGCTTCTTCACCACTACTTTCGCACTGGCGCTGCATGGTGGTGAGATCCTCGCCGCCACCAACCCGGGCAAGGGGCTGGCGCTCAAGGCCGACCTGCACGAGAGCGTCTACTTCCGCGACACCATCACCTACTCCATCGGAGAGCTCGGCATCCACCGGCTCGGCTACTTCCTGGCGATCAACGCCGGGATCTGGAGCGCCATCTGCATCCTGATCTCCGGACCATTTTGGACCCGCGGCTGGCCGTATTTCATGAGCTGGTACCTGAACATGCCGATCTGGGACGCCTACGGCCTGTCCGGCTTTTAACGAGAAGGAGGCCGGCATGGCTCGGTTCCACACGCTCTACACCGCCATCCAAGTCACCGGGCCCCTCGAAGAAGGAATCCCGATGTCGGGGTCGACCTTCGGCACTCGGGTCGGCCGGCCGTTCCACTCCAAGCTGCTCGGCCTCATCGGCGAGACCCAGCTTTTCCCGACCTATCTCGGCGTTACCGGCCTGTTGTCGCTGGCCTGCGGCTTCATCGCAATCGAGATCATCGGCCTCAACTTCCTGGCCGCGGTCGACTGGAACCTCATCCGCTTCATCAAGATGCTGCCGTTCCTCGCCATCGAGCCCCCGCCGGCGAAATACGGCCTCAGCCTGTTCCCGCCGCTGGCCGAAGGCGGCTGGTGGCTCCTGGCCGGGTTCTTCCTGACCGCGTCGATCCTGCTCTGGTGGGTGCGCATGTACCGCCGGGCCAAGGCGATCGGCATGGGGACCCATGTCGCCTGGGCCTTCGCCTCGGCCATCTGGCTCTATCTGGTTCTGGGCTTCATCCGCCCGATCTGCATGGGAAGCTGGTCCGAGGCGGTGCCGTTCGGCATCGTCGAGCACCTCAACTGGACCGCCACCTTCTCGGTCCGCTACGGCAACCTCTACTACAACCCCTTCCACATGCTCTCGATCGTGTTCCTGTATGGCTCGACGCTGCTGTTCGCCATGCATGCCGGGACCATCCTCGCGGTCACCCCGTTCGGGGGGGATCGCGAGGCGCACGAAATCGCCGAACGCGGGACGGCCATGGAGCGAGCGGCCATCTTCTGGCGCTGGACGATGGGGTTCAACGCCAACTTCGAGTTGATCCATCGCTGGATCTACTGGTTCGCCATCCTGACCACGCTGACCGGCGGCATCGGCATCCTGATCACCGGCACGCTGGTCGACAATTGGTTCCTCTGGGGGGTCAAGCACGGGATCGCGCCGGACTACCACACCATCGCCGGACGGCCGGACATGTTGCCGCCCGGATACGTCAAGCTGCCCTCGCTCAACACGCCCGGAGGCATGCGGTGATCCCAGGCTATTTGAAGTGGATCGCCGGCTGCGGCGCGGTCGCGGGCATCGCCTTCGTGCTAGCCGTGCCGGAATGGACCGCGCCCTCCGCGGCCGGCGTCCAGCTCGCCCCGTCGCCGAGCTCGATGATCCTGTTCCCTCAGGGCCAGAAGGTCGAGCCGGTGTCGCAGGTGGCGCCGGCCCCGCTTCCGCCGGCCACGCCCAGCGGGCGACTGGCCAGCGCGGTCTATAAGAACGTTCAGGTGCTCGGCGGCGTCGACCAGGCCGAGTTCATGCGGTTGCAGGACGCCATCACGCAATGGGTGTCGCCCAAGCAGGGATGCGGCTTCTGTCACGAGGGCGACGACTGGGCGTCGGACGCCAAGCCGCAGAAGCTCGCGGCCCGGCTGATGCTCTCGATGACGCGGACCATCAACGCGGACTGGACCAACCACGTCGCCCCGGCGGGCGTGACCTGTTTCACGTGCCACCGCGGCCAGCCGATCCCGGCCGAAACGTGGTTCCCGCAGAGGCCCCAGCCGGACAGACCGTTCGTGGCCAAGCAGGAACCTTACAACGAGGCGGCCGATACGGTCCGCAAGTTCTTCCCCGATGCGGGCTGGGCGGAATATTACGTCGGTGACGAGAACATCTCGGCCCAGTCGCTCTCGGCCCTGCCGGACCACCAGGTCCACTCCCTGCTCGCCAACAAGCGCATCTACGAGATGATGATGCAGCAATCGGACGGCATGGGCGTGAACTGCGGCTTCTGCCACAACAGCCGGGCGTTCTGGGACTGGTCGCAGAGCACGCCGATGCGCTGGACCGCCTATTACGCGATCCACCAGATCCGCGACCTCAACAACCGCTTCCTGCTCAAATTGGCGGACGCGATCCCGATGAAGCGGATCCGCGTGCACGAGACTTCGCTGCCGGTTCTGCCCGCTACTGAAAAAGGCGTCCTCGAGGGCAATGGTCTGGCCGTCTGCGCGACCTGCCACTACGCGCGGCCCAAGCCCATGGGCGGCGCCGACGTCATCAGCAGCTATCCCTCCCTGGTGGGCCCACCTACCCCAGCCAGCGAACAACATGCGGAGGCGAAGTGATGGTTCCCGGCGCATTCACCAGCCAGCTCGACGCCACCCAGATCCTGGTCGCCATCTTCTTCCTGCTGTTCGCCGCGCTGATCTATTACTTGCGTCGCGAGGATAAGCGGGAAGGCTACCCGCTCTGGGACGTCACGCCCCGCACCGTGCCGATCGAAGGCTTCCCGCCGGTGCCGCCGACGAAGGTCTATCTCCTCATGGAAGGCGGCACGACGACCATGCCGCACCGCTTCGAGCCATCTGCCACCCGCGCCCTGCCGGCGGAGAACTACTTCGGTTCGCCGCTGATCCCCATCGGGGATGCCATGCTGGCCGAAGTCGGACCCGGCGCTTATCCGATGCGCAAGGCCGAACCGCTGCTCTCCGAGGGCACCCCGCAGGTGCAGCCGATGCGCGTCGCCCAGGGCTGGGACGTGATGCGGGGTGATACGGACCCGCGCGGGATGCGCGTGCTCGATGCCGGCAAGACAGAGGTCGGCACCGTCACCGACTTGTGGGTCGACCGAGGGGTCAAGATCCTACGCTATCTCGAAGTCGAGCTGGACGGCGACCCGGGCGCGCCGCACGTGATCGTGCCGTTGTTCCGCACCAACATCCGCGAGAAGCGCCGGGTCGTGCTGATCGACGCGATGCTGGCGGGCCACGTCCGGCTCGCGCCGCGCTTGGCCAACCCGGATGTCATCACCGCGCGCGAGGAGGATCAGGTGAACGCCTATTTCAGTGCGGCCCACATGTATGGACGCGGCCATGCCGGCGGGAGCGTTCCGCTCGCACCCGGTGAGTCGCTGGTGCCGAGGTATCCCGGATGAGCGCCTCGGTCGCTGAAACCGTCATTCAGGCGCGTGAAGCCCGCCTGATCGACATGCCCGGCCGCGGCACCGCGCCGCCGCGGCCGAGGACCGCCTCACCGTGGCCCTGGTCCGCCCCCGGCCCGGTCCAACTCGCTCCCGTCGAGCGCATCCTGTGGGAGGGCGGCCCGACCTTCGGATCCATGGTGGTCCGGCTCTATCACATCCGAATGGTCGGCGCGTACGGCGTGTTGCTGACCTTGGCCGACCTCGTGCAGGCCAAGATGCATGGGCTGACGCTGTGGCCCGCGCTGCAGGCCACGATCCCCGGCCTGATGACCACCTTCGGCGCGCTGGCGATCTTCGCCATCCTCGCCTGGTGCAGCGCTAGGACGACGCGCTACACCGTCACCACCCACCGCGTCATCATGCAGTGCGGTCTCGCGTTGCCCAAAACAATCAGCATTCCCCTGCCGCAGATCGCGGCCGTCGCGGTTCGGGTGCGAGCCGATGGCACTGGCGACGTGACCCTCAAACCGCGCGCCGGCTCCAAGCTGGTGTTCCTGAAGCTGTGGCCCTTCGCCCGCCCGTGGCACGTCAGGGCTCCCGAACCGATGCTGCGGGACGTGCCGGTCGCCGGCTACGTGGCGTCCATGCTCAGCCGGAACGTTGCCGCGCTCGCCAAGTTGGGTAAGCCCATCCCCTAGGGAAACAGTGTTCTGTCGAAATGTTGAACGCCGAGAAACTTACAGTTTCAAACGACGTTGTTCGACCACGTTTGGCACGCTTGGCTGAGCGGTATTTCGCTCTCATCCGAAAGGTATAATGATGCGTCTCGCTTTCATCGCAACCGGTTCAGTCCTTCTTCTCAGCGTCGCGGCCTGTTCCCCCGGCTACACCGGCACGAGTGCGACGGGTGCCAGCCCGATGGGCGCCGCCTCGACCGCCCCCTCTGCCTCGTCACAGATGCCGCAAGCCCCGAACAGCTTGCCTCAGGGAGCCGCCGTCAGCGCGCCCGTAACGACCAACACCGGCAAGGTCGGCACCACCGCTTATTGATCAACCCGGCGCGGCGGAGCCTGGCCCTGCCGCGCCGATCTTGCCCGACACCGCGAGGGTCGCTGCGGCGAGATCTTCCAGGCCGGTGCCGACGGATTTGAACAGCGTGATCTCCGTCGCCGATCGCCGCCCAGGCACCTCGCCGCGGCATAGCTCGACCAGCGTCCCAGTCAGTCGGTTTCTGGTCCAGCCCGCTAATTCCCCACATTCCGACAGCGCCGCCTCCGTGTCGGCGAACACCGATGCCCGATCCAGCGCCGCTGCATCTGCTTCGCGCATGGCTGGCGTGTAGGCGCCGACCAAGTCGACATGGGTGCCTGGCCGCAGCCAGCCTCCCTCGATGAGTGGCGTTGCGGCGAGCGTGGCGCAACTCACCACATCAGCCCGCTCCACCGCCCCGCGAAGATCGTCGACCCGCCGGGCCTGCATGCCCGATCGGCGCAATGCCTCGGCCAGACGCTCACTCCGCTCTGACGTTCGGTTCCAGATCTCGACGCTGCCGACCGCCCATGTCGCGGCATGGGCTTGCGCCAACAGGCTCGCGACCCGGCCGGCGCCGACCACGAGCAGCCGCGCGGCATCCGCCCGGACGAGAAATCGCGCTGCCAGCGCCGACGCTGCCGCGGTCCGCCGCGCCGTCAGCACGTCGCCGTCCAGCAACGCGACCGGCGCTCCTGTTTCAAGATCTGACAGCACGTAGGTCGCGTGCACCGCAGGTAACCCGCGGGCCGCGTTGCGGGGGTGCACCGTCACGATCTTCACGCCGACATAGCGCCCCTGCCACGACGGCATGAGCAGCAGCATCGCGCCGTCGTTCAGTGCATGATGATGTCGGAGCGGGGTTTCGGCCGGCACGGCGAACGCATCATGCAAAGCGTCGACAAGATCGCCGAACGGCAACGCCGCCGCCATCCCCGCGGGATCGTATAACTTCAAGTAGGGCTGACCGACCCGGCCCCGGCGTCCATCACGCCAGGGCCGTTGTCGTCAGGCTGGGTCCGCCCTTACTTCTGGCCGGCTTTCTGCGCCATGGCCTTGACCTCGTCCATCGCCTCGGTGAAGCGCTGGTTCAGCATGCTCAGCGCCTCGCCGTTGGACCGCTGTATGAGGTCGGCCAACTCGCGCATATGCGCCACCGCCCGCTCATAGGCCTGCTTGACCAGCTCCGCCTGCCGGCTCGCGCGGGCCTGCGGACTTTCGGACGAGCTGAGTTCGCGGATCGTGTCGGTCATCTCCTGCATGGTCTGCTGGACGATTTCCATGTGCCTTTTGGCCACGGTCTGCGCACCCTCGAGGGCGACACGGTTGGCCGCCGACAATGTCTCCATATTGCGCCGATGCGCGGACAGGAACACTTCCATGTCGGGCATCATCGGGAATTTCATTTCGCCGAACATGCGCGTGAACTCCGCCATGCCCGCCATTCCAGCATCGGCCGTCCGCTTGGTGACGTCCTGAGTGGCCCGGTTGAACTGATCCATTGTCTGACGTCCCGCCTCCATTGCCTTCTGACTGGCTTGCTTGCCAGCTTCCTGCGCCTTGCGCGTCATGTCTTGCACCACCTCCGTGCCACGCTGCATGCCTTGCGTGGTCTGGTCGGTCACCTTGTTGACCGCGTCGCCGGCGTTCTCGTTCGTATCAGCCATGATGACACCTTTCTGGTCCCGGATTCTGCGCTGCCTATAGCGGCATTATCCGCAGTCCGCGAGTCAGACAACGGTTGCAGGTGGCTCCGGAAAATCGCCGATCATGGGCGCCGGATCAGGTTCGGGCTCCGTGGTGCCCACCGGGTCGACCGCAGCATCGGGCATGTCCGGCATCCGTCCCGGTAGGCTCTGCTCGGCCTGCATAGCCCGGTCCAGGCCGCGATCAACCGCCGCCATCGTGCTCGACAGGTCAGCGCTGTCATCCTGTTCCCACGCACGGAGCGCATACAGCCACAGCGCCAACAGGCCATGGACCCGCAGGCCGCCGCTGATGCCGCTCGCCGGCACCCCGGCCCCTTCGAGCAGCCATCTCATGCTCCGCAGCGTTGCCGCGTAGAGCAGCATCGACGTCGCCGGATCCGTACGCAGCGCGCTGAGCAGCGCGCGCACGCCATCGCGATTCGCCTGCAACGCCTCGAACCGGTTCATCACGATGTCGAAGAGCCGCTCGCGCGGCGTCCCGCTCGGCACTCCGGACAGCGCTCTCGCGTCAGCCTCCGCGCCGAACCGCATCAACACGGCGCCGCGGCTCGGAAAACGGCGGCGCAGGCGCGCAAGGTCCAGCCCGGCGTCCTGCGCCGCCTCGACCAAGCTCACCTCTTGCCATCCCCGCAGCGCCGCCTGGGAAAAGACGGCGCCGATGACGGCCTGGTCGAACGCGGCATCGTCCATTCTTGGTCTCCTTCAGGCACCCAGTTCGCGAGACCGGGTCGTCGCCGCCTCGATGGCGCGCGACACGGCCTGCGGCCACTCCGCCATCAGGACCGCGAGCGCCCGCTGCGTCGTGCCACCTGGGCTCGTAACAGCGATCCGCAAGTCCGCTGCGTCCTGCTCGCTGGCCGCCAACAGCGCGCCGGAGCCGCTGATCGTGATCCGGGCCAAGCGGCGGGCGAGCGGCGCCGGAATCCCCTGCTCCATGGCCGCCTGCTCCAGCAACTCCGCCAACAGGAACACGTAGGCCGGTCCGCCGCCCGACACGGCGGTCACCGGGTCGATCAACGCCTCGTCCGAGACCCAGTCCACCGCCCCGATCGCCTCGAGCAACACGTGGCACAGGTCGCGCTGCCCGACCTCGACCGTCGGCCCGGCAAACGCAACCGTGATGCCCTGCCGCACCGCCGCGGGCGTGTTCGGCATCGCACGCACCACCGGCCGCCTCGCCCCGACCAATGCCTCGATCGCCCGCACGGTCTTGCCAGCCATGATCGACAGCACCACCGCATCGCCGAACATCGGCGCCGCCGGCGGAACTGCCTCGTGGGCGACCTGCGGCTTGACCGCGATCACGACCGCCTCCGGACGGAAATCCGGCGGCACCGCCTCTGCCGAGCGCACCATCTCGATGCCGTCCCCCGGCGCCACGGCACCCGCCGGCTCGACGACCACGCAGCGGGACAGCCCACGCTCGCGCCAGCCCGCCAGCATTGCCCCGCCCATCTTGCCGCCACCGATCAACAGCAGCGGAGGCAGGCGCCCGGTCACGCCTATGACGTCATGCCTCGCCCACACACTCCAACATGGCGGCCTGCAACGCCTCGGACGGCGTCTTGCCGCCCCAGAGCACGAATTGGAATGCCGGGTAAAACCGCTCGCACTCGGTGATGGCGATGTCGACCATGTCTTCGAGGCTTTCCGCGCTCGCGCCCGGTGCGCCGCGCAGCAGCACCGAATGCCGGAACAGCGGCATGCCGTCGTCGCTATCCATGCCGAAATGCCCGATCCACAGCCGCTCGTTGGCTAGCGCTAGCAATTCGTAGAGGGCGGCGCGCCGCTTCTCAGGCACTTTCAGGTCGAACGCACAGGTAAAGTGCATCGCGCTGATCTCCTGCGACCAGCAAAAATGCAGCCCGTAGTCGCACCACTTGCCAGGAGCTTCGGCCGCCATCTCCGACTCGGTACGGCGATCGAATGCCCATTCATTCGCGCTGACGAGTTGTTCGACGATATCCAGGGGGTTTGCCGCATTCTCGGCAATGTAAGTGGAGGCGGACATGCTAGGTCTCCCTGGTGAAGAGGCAGGCCGGGCCGTCGTGCGACGCCCGCCTCAGCCGCGAATCGTCACACCCCTACAGTAACGGCGCATTCGCTACCGCAGCAAGTCACGTTCCCTGTCACGTTTGGCTAATGCCGCTAAGACGGAGAGCCCTCGGCCGAGTCGTCCGGAGGCCGCGGCGCGACCGGCGTCGCAGGCAGCGCCGGCTCGGCCGCCGCGCTCGCGCTCGCCTGCGCCGTGGACGTGGCGCTGGCGGCCGTGCTTGCCGCAGCCGTCAGCGTGACGACCTTCGCTTCGAGCGCAGCCAAGCGAGCCTCCATGGCCGCCTGCGCCGACCGCGCGTTGGCCGCCATCTCCTGCACCGCCTCGAGGTCTTCCCGCCGGACCAGGTCCAGCTTGCGGATCACATCCTCGACCCGGGCGCGCAGCGTGCCCTCGGCCTCCTCCCGCAGCCCGGCCAAGGCCGACATCGCGCCACCGGCGACGCCGGCCAAGTCGTCGAAGAATTTGGGTCGATCGGTCATCTCAGCCTCCAATGCTGTCCTTTAAATGGGAACGGACCAAGGGGTATGTCAGCCCGCGTCGCAATTCTGTAAGACGCAGGCCCATGATGCCCGTCCTGCTCTACCCCGGCTTCGATCCCGTGCTGGTCCATATCGGGCCGCTCGCCATTCGCTGGTATGCGCTCGCCTATATCGTCAGCCTGGTGGTCGGCTGGCAGTTCGTGCGCCGGTTCGCCAAGCTGGCGCCGGCGGTAGCGACCGAGCAGCAGGTCGACGACTTCCTCACCTGGGCCACGCTCGGCGTCGTGCTCGGCGGCCGGCTTGGCTACATCCTGTTCTACCAGCCGTGGCACTACCTCACGCATCCGCTCGACGCTCTCGAAGTGTGGCAGGGTGGTATGAGCTTTCACGGCGGCGCGCTGGGTGTCACGATCGCGCTAGTGCTGTTCTGCCGCAAGAACGGCATCGCCCTGCTCGGCTTTGCCGATCGGATTGCGGCGATCGTCCCGATGGGGCTCGGCATCGGCCGTGTCGCCAACTTCATCAATGGCGAGCTTTGGGGCCGCGAGGCGCCGGATTGGCTGCCTTGGGCCATGCAACCCACCCCGCTCTCGACGCCCGTTCACCCCAGCCAACTGTACGAAGCCTTCATGGAGGGCTTTGTGTTGCTTACGATCATGCTCATCCTGCTCAACCGGCCCGGCATTCGCGCCCGTTTCGGCGTGCTGACGGGTGTGTTCCTGGTCGGCTACGGCTGCGCTCGCATCATCGGCGAGATGTTCCGCGAACCCGATTCGTTCTTGGGCTTCCTCTGGGCCGGCGTCACGATGGGCCAAGTGCTCAGCATTCCCATGATCATCGCAGGCATGTATCTCATCGTCCGCGCCCGACCGCACGCCTCCTACGTGCCAGCCCCCCTGTCACGGGTGAAACGTCGCCGCTCGGCGGTCACTCGCTAGGGCCGCCATGGAACGGCTGGACTCGTTCATGGCGCGCTGCAATGCCGTGTATTACGCGACCCACGACCCCTTTCGCGACTTCACGACGGCGCCGGAGATATCGCAGGTGTTCGGCGAACTGCTCGGGGCCTGGGCGGCCGTCGTGTGGGAGAGCATGGGGAGCCCGGCCGGGGTCGTCTTAGCCGAGTTGGGGCCGGGCCGTGGCACGCTCATGCAGGACGCGCTGCGCACCATACGCCGGGTTTCGCCTGGGTTCGCCGCGGCGCTGTCGCTGCACCTGGTCGAGACGTCCGAGCGCCTGCGCGCGCTCCAGGCCGACCGGCTCGCTGCGACGTGGCATGCCGACGCCGCCACCCTTCCGCCGGGTCCGCTGATCCTGGTGGCCAACGAGTTCCTCGACGCGCTCCCGATCCGGCAGTTCGTTCGCCGCGGCCGGGGATGGACCGAGCGCTGGGTCGAGTGCGGCCGCCTCATCGAGCGTGACGCGGTGCCGCCGAGCCGGTCGGCGGCGGACGGGACGGTGCTCGAGATCGGCGAGGCGGGCGAAGCGCTGGTGTCGGCCGTCGCGGCCCGGCTGGCGTCGTCGGGCGGGGCCGCCCTGTTCCTCGACTACGGCGCTGACGAGGGGGGTGGCGACACGCTGCAGGCCATCGGCAGCGCTCGTCCAGCCAACCCGTTCGCCGACCCCGGCAAGGCCGACCTGACCGCGCATGTGGATTTCGGCCCGCTGGCCCGCACGGCTCGCGCTCGCGGCGCGGCCGTGCATGGCCCCATTCCGCAAGGCATGTTCCTCGCCCGGCTCGGCCTGCACCAGCGGTCCTACCGCCTCGCCCAGGGGCAGCAGCCCGGCCGCGCCGGAGCCATCCTGTCAGCAGCCGAGCGCCTTGCGGAACCGGTCCACATGGGTCGTCTCTTCAAGGCCATGGCGCTGACCCAGCCCGGCCTGCCCGTGCCCCCCGGTTTTGCCGAATGAGCCCAGAATACCTGCAGAGCCCGGCGCTCTCCGCGCGCCACGGCTTCTTCACCCGCCGCGGCGGCGTCAGCACCGGCCCGTATGCCAGCCTCAACTGCAGCGTCTCCAGCGCCGACGACCCGGCTCATGTCGCCGCCAATCGCGCCGCCGTCGCCGCCACGCTCGGCGCGACGCACCTGCTGGGCGCGACCCAGGTCCACGGTCCCGACGTCGCCACCGTGAGCGAGCCCTGGCCCACCGGCAGCGGCCCCCGTGCCGACGCGCTGGTCACTGCCCGGCCCGGGATCGCGCTCGGCATCGTCACCGCGGACTGCACCCCGGTGCTCCTCGAGGATCGCGGCGCCGGGGTGATCGGCGCGGTGCATGCTGGATGGCGTGGCGCGTTGGCCGGCGTGCTCGAGGCGACGGTGCGCGCCATGCGGGATCTTGGCGCAAGGCACATCGCCGCCGCCATCGGCCCCTCGATCCGTCAACCGAGCTACGAGGTTCGGGCCGACCTCCGCGATGCCGTGCTCGCCCGCGCCCCGGACGATGCTCGCTTCTTCGCCGACGCCCGTCCTGGCCACTGGCAGTTCGACCTGGCCGGCTACTGCGCCGCTCGCCTCGCCGGCCTTTCGGCGGTGGACGTGATCCAGGCCGATACCGCCGCCGAGCCCGACCGCTTCTTCAGCCATCGCCGCCGCACCCTCGAAGCGAGCGGGCCCATCGGGCACCAGATCAGCGCGATCATGTTATAGGCACGCCCGATATGCGCGCCCTTCCGTTCGTTCTCCTCTGCCTTCTCGCCGGCTGCGGCGGCCTTCCGCAGCCTTTCTTCGGCGATCCCGGGCGCGAGGGGGCCCTCCTCTCCGCTCCTCCGCCAGCAAGGCTCGCCGTGCTGCAGCCAGCCCAATCGCTGCTGACCGATGCCGCCGGGGCCGCCTGGGCCAAGGCGATGGCGAAAGCGCTCGCCGACATGTCGCTGCCAGCCTCCTACGGGCCCGCGACGAAGGGCGACTGGCGGCTGGTTCTGTCTGCCTCGCTGAGCGGGCAAGCGGTCGTACCGACGTATGAGGTGCTCGATCCGACCGGCACCTCGCAGGGCAAGGCGCAGGGTGCGCCGGTGTCGGCCATCGCGTGGTCGAATGATGGCGAGCCAACGCTGCAAGCCGCCGCGGCCCAGGCAGCGCCGGCAGTCGACGCCCTGTTGACGCGCATCCAGGCGGCGCGGCTGCATGCCGACCCCAACAGCTTGCAGAACCGGCCCGCCCGGGTCTACGTCGCCGGCGTCAGCGGCGCGCCGGGCGATGGCAACCGCAGCCTCGACGCTCAGATCAAGCAGAAGCTGGGCAACTATGGCATCACGGTGCAGGACACGGCGTCCGGCGCCGACTACCGGGTCCGCTGCGAGGTCCACACGTCGCCGGGCTCGGGCGGACAGTTGAAGATCGAGCTGCAGTGGATCGTGGACGATTCGCGCGGCGAGCGCGGCCGGGTCGTGCAGCTGAACGAAGTTCCGGGCGGCTCGCTCAGCCGCTACTGGGGGGACGTGGCCGTCGTCGCGGCCGAGCAGGCGGCCGGCGGCATCAAGGATGTCCTGTTCAACGCCGCTGGTCCCCGGGTCGGGGCAGACCCCGGCAACGCGGGGCCGAAACAGTGACGTCGGGGTGACATCGACAGGCCGGGTTGCTACACCGCCCCCGGCCAGTTCACGCCACGCCCCGGGGACCCTCCATCCATGAAGATCGTTGCGTGCAACAGCAACCGCCCGCTGGCGGAAGCGGTCGGCAAGGAGCTCGGCCTGACGCTCGCCAATGCCGCGATTCGCCGCTTCTCCGACAACGAGGTCTTCGTCGAGATCTTCGAAAACGTTCGCGGCGAGGACGTCTTCGTCATCCAGAGCACGTCGTATCCGGCCAACGACAACCTGATGGAGCTGCTGATCACGCTGGACGCGCTCCGCCGCGCATCGGCCCGGCGGATCACGGCCGTGATCCCGTATTTCGGATACGCCCGTCAGGACCGCAAGGTCGGACCGCGCACGCCCATCAGCGCCAAGCTCGTGGCCAACCTGATCACCGAGGCCGGCGCCAACCGCGTGCTCACGATGGATTTGCACTCCGGCCAGATCCAAGGTTTCTTCGACATCCCCGTCGACAACCTCTATGCCGCGCCGCTGTTCAGCCGAGACATCCACGACCGCTTCGGCAATCGCGAGCTGATGATCGTCTCGCCGGACGTGGGCGGGGTTCCCCGCGCGCGCGAGATCGCCTCCCGCCTCGATGTCGACCTCGCCATCATCGATAAGCGGCGCGAGCGGGCGGGCGTATCGCAAGTGATGAACGTCATCGGCGACGTGCGGGACAAATCCTGCGTCATCGTCGACGACATGGTCGATAGCGGCGGCACGCTCATCAACGCGGCGCTCGCCTTGAAGTCACGCGGCGCGATATCGGTCGACGTCTATGTGACACATGGCGTCCTGTCCGGCGAGGCGGTGCCGAAAATCGAGTCCTCCACGATGGAGAGCCTGACGATGACGGACAGCATCATGCCGACCCATAGCGCGCGCAGTGCGTCCAACATCCGCGTGTTCACCATCGCACCGATCTTGGCCGAGGCGATGCAGCGCATCTCGGACGAGACCTCGGTCAGTTCGCTGTTCGATTAGGCGGAGAACGACCATGCAGCTGACCCGCCAAGCCTTCTGGTACCTGCGTCACGGCGAGACGGATTGGAACGCGCAGAACCTCGCACAGGGCCGGACCGACATTCCGCTCAACGCGGTGGGCAAGGCGCAGGCCGTCACGGCTGCAAAACTGCTGAAAGGGCGCGGCATCCGCACGATCGTGGCATCTCCGCTCGGGCGCGCCAGGGAAACGGCCGAAGCCGCCGCCGCCGTGATCGGGCAGCCGGTCCGCTTCGACCCGGAACTGCAGGAGGTCTCCTTCGGCGATCACGAGGCCAAGCCGATGTTGGCGGCGTGGTTCGACGACTGGGTCGCCGAGAACTATACGCCGGCCGGCGGCGAAGCCTTCGCCGACCTGCGCGCGCGGGCGGTCGAGGCCGTCAATCGGGCGCTGACGCTGGACGCCCCAGTATTGATCGTTGCCCACGGCGCCGTCTTTCGGGCGCTCCGCTCGGCAATGGGTCTCGAGCCCGGCGTCCGCTTGGCCAACGGCACGCCGTTCTTCTGCGAACCCGGCGCCGGTGATGCGCCCTGGTCGCTGATTCCTGCAACCGACACGTCGCCTTAACCATAAGTTTCCGTTTTCATGGCATTGACAACCAGGCCTTGTATCAACGGCCCGGATAGGGTTAACGCGCGCTCATGAGAATATCGGTCTTTGGCATCGGTTACGTTGGTGTCGTGTCGTGCGGCTGCCTCGCTCGAGCGGGGCACGAGATCATCGGCGTCGATGTTTCGCCGGACAAGGTTGCGATGCTGGAACGGGGGCAATCGCCCATCGTCGAGGACGAGATCGACACCTTAATCGCCGACGCCGTGGCTCAAGGCCGTCTGACGGCGACGATGGATGTGACGGACGCGGTGCAGAAAACCGATGTGTCGTTCATCTCGGTCGGCACGCCGAGCGGGCCGGATGGCAGCGTCAGCCTGCGGGCAGTCGATGAGGTCGTCGCCACGATCGGTGCGGCGATCAAGAACAAGACCGGCGATCATGTCGTGGTGATGCGCTCGACCGTGCCGCCCGGCACCGCGGAAGACCGCGTCATTCCTGCATTGGAGCAGCATTCCGGCAAGCGGCATGGCGAGGGTTTCCGCTACTACTCCAACCCGGAATTCCTGCGTGAGGGTAGTTCGGTCAAGGACTTCCACACGCCGCCCTACACTTTGATCGGCGCCGCGCCGGGCGACGACGCCACGGCCGTGCGGGAAATCTACAGGGGCGTGAGTGGTGAGGTCCATGTCGCGCCGTTCCGCGTGTCGGAATCGGTGAAGATGCTTGCTAACGCCTATCATGCGGTCAAGCTGGCCTTCGCCAATGAAGGCGGCGCGATCCTCGCCGCCATGGGCGTGGATGCGCGGGCGGCGTACCGGCTGTTTTGCGAGGACCGAATCCTCAATATCTCGCCGGCTTACCTCACGCCGGGCTTTGCCTTCGGTGGCTCGTGTCTGCCAAAAGACATGCGCAGCCTCCTCGCGCTGGCCGACCATGCGCACGTACCGGCGCCGTTCTTGAAGAACGTGCTTCCGAGCAACCAGGCCGTGATCGACCGCACGTTCGACGCCATCGCCCAGCACGGCCGGCAACGCGTCGCCCTGTTCGGCCTGGCCTTCAAGCAGGGCACCGACGATCTGCGCGAAAGCCCCTTCGTCGTGTTGGCGGAGAAGCTGATCGGCAAGGGTTACGACGTCAGCATCTTCGACCGCTCGGTGCAGGTCGCCCGTCTGACGGGCAGCAACCGGGCTTATATCGAGCGCGAAATCCCGCATTTGGAGCGCCTGCTCGCGGCCGAGCCGCAGGACGCCGTGGATGGCGCAAAGCTGGTCGTCGTCGGCCACATCGCAAAACCCGACCGCCCCAACCTGCTGGCCGCGCTCGAGGGCCGGCACGTGCTCGACCTTGCCGGCATCCCCGAACTGCGTGAGCACAAGGGCATCACCTACCAAGGCCTGTGCTGGTGACGCAGCTTCGGCTTCTCGTTCTTTCGCCCCGGTTCCTCTTCCCGCTCGACCAGGGCGGCCGCATCCGCACCGCCAACACGCTGCGGCATTTGAAAGGTGGCGCGTTCCACATCACGCTGCTCTCGCCCGCGCCCGCGGACGCGGGCCGCTGGGCGGCCGAGACCGAGCGTCTCTGCGACCGGTTCGTGTCCTGGCCTGAAACGCCGATGTCGACGCCGCGCAAGGTGGTCGCGCTGGCGAGCCCGGTTCCGGTCGCGGTCGCCACCGACAACTCGGCCCAAGGCCGCGCGGTGGTCGCGGCAGAACTCGCCAACGGCGCCGACGCGATCCTGGTCGACTTCCCGCACGCGGCGATCCTCCTGCCGTCCCGGCTCGCAATCCCTGCGATCATCTTCACCCATAATGTCGAGGCGGAAATCTTCGCCCGGCATGCAGACGTCGCCACAGGCCCGATGCGTCGCATCTGGCAGGATCAGGCCCGTAAGATGCGCCGCTTCGAAGGCGATGCGATCGCCCGGTGCCAGAAGGTGATTGCCGTTTCCGAGCGGGACGCACGGGCCCTGGAGAAGACCTATGGCCTGACCGGGGTGGAACCGATCGAGACCGGGGTCGACACCGACTTCTACGCCTACAACGCCCCCACCCCCGCACCCGTCGACGGCGGGACCATCGTTTTCACCGGGTCGATGGACTCCCGTTCGAACATCGACGGCATCGAGTTTCTGATGGACGAAGTCTGGCCGCAGTTGCTGCAGCGCCGGCCTAGAGCCCGCGCCATCGTCGCCGGCCGCAATCCGCCAGCACGCCTGACCGAGGCCGCCGCCTCCCGCGGCTACGACTGGACCTTCACTGGCTTCGTCGACGACGTGCGCCCGTTCGTCGAGAGCGGACATGTGTATGCGATTCCGCTCCGGGTCGGCAGCGGCACCCGCATCAAGGTATTCGAAGCCATGGCGATGGGATGCCCGGTCGTCTCGACCCGGCTCGGTGTCGAAGGTCTCGACGTCACCGACGGAGCCAACTACCTCGCCGCCGACACCGCTGAGGATTTCGCCACGTCTCTTGCGCGCATCCTCGGCGACCCGGCTCTGCAGCAGCGCCTCTCGACCGACGCCCGCCACCTGGTGGCGACGCGGTTCGGATGGCCGGTCGTCACCAAGCGGTTCGAGCAGATCTGCCTATCAGCCCTGCACGAGGTTAAGGCGCCTTCGGCGGTTGCATCGCGCTGACCTTGTCCATCAGCGACCCGGCGGCGGACACGCACGCCTGGACGTTCTCGGTCATCGGACACTTGATATCCATCTCGGTATCCCCGCGACGGAAGCGGAAGAACGCGGCGCCATCGCCACGCGGACCCATGCGATGCATCATGCCCCCGCGCTCACCATGCTGATCCGGCCCGCCATCCGGGCCGCCGGGACCACCGTGGGGTGGCATCTGCGCCAGAGCGACACCGCCTCCGGCCAATAGGACGACGCTGGTCGCGGCCAACAAATACCTTCTTATCAAGTCGATCTCCTCACGAAGCAGGTTCGCCGACGTGTTACGGCGCAAGGCCATGCAGCCCCACGCGTCGCGGGAGTTGCCCTGCATGGCTCATTCGGCTACAGCACCGCCCGCGCAGGCACCCCTGGAGGCCGGCGCTTTTTGTGTTCAGGAGCAACCCATGGCCAATGTCACCACGATCGAGGCCGAGGCGCGCGAGCGAGCCGGTAAGGGGGCGGCACGCGCAACTCGTCGGGCGGGCATGGTTCCCGCCGTCATCTACGGCGCCAAACAGACGCCGACCATCTGCCAGCTCGACCCGCGCATCATCATGCGCGAGTTGCATCGCGGCGGCTGGCGTTCACGCCCGTACCAACTCAGCGTCGGCGGCGACACCGTCAGCGCGTTGATGCGCGAAGTGCAGTTCCACCCCGTCACCGACAAGCCGATCCATGTGGATTTCCAGCGGCTTGCCGCCGGAGAGAAGATCCGCATCGCGGTCACAATTCATTTCCAGGGCGAAGCGACGTCGCCCGGGATCAAGCGGGGCGGCCTGCTCAACGTCGTCCGCCCCGCGATCGAAGTGCTGGCCGACCCTGAGACGGTGCCCGAGTTCTTCACCGCCGACATCAGCCAGCTCGACATCAACACGTCGCTGCACTGGCGCGATCTGAAGGGAACGGAAGGCGTCCAGCCGGTTGGCGCGATCGATGAGATCACGTTGGCCACCATCACGCCGCCGACCAAGTCCGCCGAAGCCGCGCCGGAAGCCGCAGCAGCGGCTGCGCCCGCCAAGGGCACCAAGGCTCCCGCCAAGGCCGCCGCCAAGAAGTAGAGCATGAGGCTCTGGGTCGGGCTCGGTAATCCCGAGCCCGGCATGGCGCGCCAGCGGCACAACATCGGCTTCATGGCGGTCGACCGGGTCGCGCAGCGCCACGGTTTCAGCCCATGGCGCCAGCGTTTCAAAGGCGTCGTGGCTGAGGGCATCATCGACGGCGAGAAGATCCTCGCGCTCAAGCCCGGCACCTACATGAACGCCTCGGGCGAAAGCGTCCAGGCCGCCGCGTCGTTCTTCAAGCTCGCGCCCGCCGACATCACCGCGTTCCACGACGAGCTGGATCTCATCCCGGGCAAGGTTCGGGTCAAGCTGGGGGGCGGTGCGGCCGGCCATAATGGACTGCGCAGCATGGACCGTTGCCTCGGCAGGCCCGATTATTGGCGGGTCCGCCTTGGCATCGGCCACCCCGGCCACAAGGACCGCGTCACCGGTCATGTGCTCGGAGACTTCGCCAAAGTCGACCAGGCTTGGCTGGCAGCCCTGCTCGACGCCGTCGCCGATCAGGCTCCACTGCTGGTCAGCGGGAAGCCGGAAGAATTCATGAGCCGGATCGCGCTCGCGACCGAAGGAATTTAGACATGGGTTTCAACTGCGGCATCGTCGGCCTGCCGAACGTCGGCAAATCGACCCTGTTCAACGCGCTGACCGCAACCGTGGCGGCGCAGGCGGCGAACTATCCGTTCTGCACCATCGAGCCGAATGTCGGCCGGGTCGCCGTGCCGGACCCACGGCTTCAGGCGCTGGCGGCGATCGGCAAATCCAAGCAGATCGTCCCGACCAGCCTCGAATTCGTCGACATCGCCGGACTCGTGCGCGGCGCCTCGCGCGGGGAGGGTCTCGGCAACCAATTCCTCGCCAACATCCGCGAGGTCGACGCGATCGTCCACGTGCTCCGCTGCTTTGAAGACCCCGACGTCACCCATGTCGAGGGCAGCATCGATCCGCTCCGCGATGCCGAGACGGTCGAGACCGAGCTGATGCTGGCCGACCTCGACAGCCTTGAGCGCCGCCTGCCCGCGCTGACCAAGAAGGCGCGCGGCAACGACCGCGAGGCCCAGGCGCAGGTGTCACTGATGGAGCCGATCGTCGCCGCGCTGCAGGCTGGACGACCGGCGCGCACGGCCATCCCCGCGGGCCAGGAGCCGGCGGCCAAGGGCCTCCAGCTACTGACGAGCAAGCCCGTGCTCTACGTCTGCAACGTCGAGGAAGGTGCGGCTGCGATCGGCAACGCGCAATCGGCCCGGGTTGCGGAGCGGGCCGTAGCCGAGGGAGCCGCCTCCGTCGTCGTCTCCGCCGCCATCGAGGCCGAAGTCGCGCAACTGGCCGAGGCCGAGCGCGCCGAGTTCCTCGAAGGGCTTGGGTTGCACGATAGCGGGCTCGACCGCGTGATCCGCGCCGGGTATGGCCTGCTCGGCCTATGCACCTATTTCACGGTCGGCCCAAAGGAGACCCGCGCCTGGACGATCACCGCCGGCACCAAGGCGCCCCAGGCCGCGGCAGTCATCCATAATGACTTCGAGCGCGGGTTTATCGCGTGCGAAACGATCGCCTATGCCGACTTCATCGCCGGACAGGGCGAGGCCGGAGCAAAGGAGGCGGGCAAGATGCGGGTCGAGGGACGCGACTATGTCGTTCGCGACGGCGACGTCCTACTCTTCCGCTTCAACGTTTAATTGCGCCGGAGGAACCAGCGCCCCGGCATGCAGTTAAGACTGCTATGTAGTTAGGGTGGAGAGTGACATGGGTTTCATTGCCTGGATCATCTTGGGCGTCGTGGCTGGGTTTATCGCGAGTAAGATCGTCAACAAGCAGGGCGAAGGCTTCATCGTCGATCTGATCTTGGGCGTGATCGGCTCGGTCGTTGGCGGCTTCCTGTTCAGTGTGGTCGGTATCCAGACGACCGCTGGTTTCAACATCTACAGCCTCATCGTCGCCGTGATCGGCGCGATCGTCGTCCTATGGATCTACCACGCCATCGTCGGGCGCCGCTCGACACTGTAAAGGATCAATTTCGATGGGCTTACTCGACAGTATCCTCGGCAGCGTTCTCGGCAGCAACAACCCCAACCAGGGCGCACTCGGTTCGATCCTAGGATCGGTCAT
Organism: uncultured Alphaproteobacteria bacterium; assembly: GCA_963835135.1. Lineage (GTDB taxonomy): Bacteria > Pseudomonadota > Alphaproteobacteria > Acetobacterales > Acetobacteraceae > JAVVHH01. The sequence goes on along the minus strand of CAWIEF010000006.1, from coordinate 247,489 downwards.
CGCGAGCCAGGGCGGCGTTGGCGGTCTGCTGCAGAAAATGAGCCAGGCTGGGCTCGGCAATGTGGCCAACTCCTGGGTCGGCAACGGACCCAACCAAAGCATCGACCCGGGCCAGCTCGGACAGGTGCTCGGCCACGACCAGGTCAATCAATGGTCACAGCAGTCCGGGATGCCGCATGATCAAATCCTCTCAGAGCTTTCCAAGCTGCTTCCGCACGCGGTCGATCAGATGACGCCCAACGGCCAAGTGCCTTCCGCCGGCCAATCGCCGTTCGACGAGCCCGGGCTGGAGCTGAAGGCCTAACCCTCCAACTCGACGCTCAACCTCCGGAGTTCGGCCGTGTGCGCGTTGGTCACACGGCCGGACCGGAGATCGTCGGCGCTCACGATCTCGACGATCTCACCGGCTTGCATGACTGCGATCTGCGGGCACAAATGGGCGGTCACCGCCAAATTATGGCTCACGAGCACGAAGGTCAGCCGGCGCTGCTGCTGTAAGTCCCTCAGCAAGTTCAGGATTTCTGCCTGCACCGATACGTCCAGGGCGCTCGTCGGCTCGTCGAGCAGAAGAATGTCGGGCTCTGACATCAGGGCCCGCGCGATCGCCACCCGCTGCCGCTGCCCACCGGAAAGCTGGTGCGGATAGCGGAACCGCACGCTGGCAGGCAGCGCGACGTCGGCCAACGCGGCCGCGATCCGGCCATCGCGATCACCCAAGCCATGAACGATCAGCGGTTCGCTCAGCGCCCGATCGACGGTCTGTCGCGGATGCAGCGAGCCATACGGGTCCTGGAACACCATCTGCACGCGGCGGAAGAAGTCTCGCCCGCGCCGCTTCGTCATCGGCACGCCGCCGATCTCCATCCGTCCGGTCCAGTCGGGGTTGAGCCCCGAGACCGCCCGCAGGATGGTGCTCTTGCCCGACCCGCTCTCGCCCACCAGGCCGAAGCTGCCGCCGTCCGGGACCGCGAACGACACGCCGCGGACGACCTCTTTGGTGCCGAACCGGATTCGAAGTCCCTCGACCTCGATCAAGGCTGCAGCCAGGCCGGATCGCGCTGCAGCACCGGCAGACGCGCGGCCGGGTGGGTCAGCGACGGCATGCACGAGAGCAGGCCCCGCGTGTAGGGATGCTGCGCCTGCTGCAACTCGCCGGCCTGCAGCTCCTCCACGACCCGGCCGGCGTACATCACAACGATCCGGTCGCAGAAATGCCCGACCAGCGGCAGATCGTGGCTGATCAGCATGAGCCCCATTCCGCGCCGGCTGACGAGGTCTTCGATCAGCCGCAGGATCTCCGCCTGCACCGTGGCATCGAGCGCGCTGGTCGGCTCGTCGGCGATCAGCAGTTCGGGGTCGGGCGCCAGCATGGTCGCGATCATCACGCGTTGCCCCATGCCGCCCGAGAGTTCGTGGGGATAGCTGGCGGCGACGCGCGCCGGGTCACGGATGCGGACCTGGTCGAGCAGGTCGACCGCGGCCGCCATCGCGGCCCGGCGGCTGCCGCCCTTGTGGGCACGCCAGGATTCGGCGATCTGCTCGCCCGCGGTCATGACCGGGTTCAGCGAGTATTTCGGATCCTGTAAGATCAGCCCGGCCCGGCGCCCACGGATCCTACGCATCTGCCGCTCTGACGCACCGCGGAGGTCCACCCCGTCGAACGCCAGCCGCTCCGCCTGGACGATCGCGTGCCCCGGCAGCAGCCTTAGCAGCGACCGGGCGGTCAGCGACTTGCCCGACCCGCTCTCGCCCACGATGCCGAGCTTCTCCTGGCCGAGAGTCATCGACACGCCACGCACGGCATCGACGGGTCCGGAGGGCGTCGGGAACGCGATCCGCAGGTTCCTGATCTCGACCAGCATCAACCGCCCTGCTTCGGGTCGAGCACGTCGCGCAGGCCGTCGCCGAGCAGGTTGAACGCGAGGCTGGCCAGGAAGATCGCAATACCGGGGATGGTCGGCACCCACCATTGCTCGAGGATGAACCGCCGCGCGGTCGCGATCATGGTGCCCCACTCCGGGGCCGGTGGCTGCGCGCCCATGCCCAGAAAGCCGAGTCCGGCGACGGTCAGAATGATACTGCTCATGTCCAGCGTCACCCGGACGATCAGGCTGGGCAGGCAGAGCGGCGCGACGTGGCGCAACACGATCCGCCCGGCAGACGCGCCGGTCAGGCGCACGGCCGCCACGAAATCGGCGCCGCGCAGCCCCAGCGTCTCCGCCCGCGCCAGCCGCGCATAGGGAGGCCACGCCGTCAGGGCGATCGCGGCCACCGCGCTGGTCACGCCTGGCTTGAGGGCGGCGACGAAGGCGAGTGCGAGAACGAGGCGAGGAAAGGCGAGGAACACGTCGGTGATCCGCATCAGCAGCCGGTCCCAGACCCCACCCGCGTATCCCGCGACGCATCCGATCGCCAGGCCGAGCGGCGCCACAAGGACCACCACCGCCACCACCATTCCCAGCGTGACCCGGCCGCCATAGACCACGCGCGCATAGATGTCTCGGCCGAGTTCGTCGGTGCCGAGCCAGTGCTGCGCCGACGGCCGCGCCAGCCGATGCGCCAGGTCCTGGGCACCGGGGTCCTGGCTCGTCAGCAGCGGAGCGCCCAACGAGATCGCGATGAGGGCGATCGCGACGATCAGCCCGGCCATGGCGAGCGGGTTCGAGCGGAACTGCAGCCACAGCCGATATCGCCGGCCCCATGCCGCCTGACGCCGGGATGCGGGAGTCTCGGTGAGGAGCCAATCGCGGGTGGACGCGCTCATCGCACCCTCGGGTCGAGCACGCGATACATGAGGTCGGCGAACAGGTTGAGCAGCACGTAGCTGAGCCCGACCACCAGCGTCGCCCCGAGCACGGCGTTCATGTCGGCGTTGAGCAGGCTGCCGGTGAGATATTGGCCGAGCCCCGGCCAGCTGAAGATCGTCTCCGTCAGCACCGCGCCTTCCAGCAGCCCCGCATAGGTCAGCGCCAGAACGGTCACGAGCCGGACCAGGATGTTGCCGAAGCCGTGCCGCCAAATGATCGTTGCCGCCGAGAGACCCTTGGCGCGGGCGGTCACGATGTATTCGCCGCGCAGGCTGTCGAGCATGAAGGCCCGGGTCATGCGGGCGATGTAGGCCATGTTGAACGCCGCCAACACGAGCGCTGGCAGCGCCAGATGCGCCACCGCATCCCGCAACGCGTCCCAGTCCCGGGCCAGAGTCGCGTCGATCAACAGCACGCCGGTGACCTGCGGCACCATGTCCTGGAACAGCACATCCTGACGACCCGGCCCCGGCGCCCAGCCGAGCGTCGCGTAGAAGACCAGCAGCGCGAGCAGGGCCAACACGAAGACCGGGATCGAGTGGCCGGACAAGCACACGACGCGGATGATCTGATCGATCCAGCTCCCCTGCCGCACTGCCGCATAGACGCCGAGCGGCACGCCGGCGAGCATGGCGATGACCAGCGCGACGCTCGACAGCTCCAGCGTCGCAGGGAAGAACCGGGCGATATCGGTCGTCACCCGGTTGCTGGTCATGACGGACCGGCCGAGATTGCCTTGCGCCAAGTCGCCGACGTAGCGCACGAATTGCTCCGGCAGCGGCCTGTCGAGCCCCATCTCGTGCCGGGTCCGCTCGACCACCTCCTGCGGCGCGCGGTCGCCGACGACCGCCAGCACCGGGTCGATCGGGACGACGCGCCCGATCAGGAACGTGATCAGAACCAGACCGAACAGCGTGATCGGGATGCTCGCCGCGGTGGCAGCGAGCGATCTCAGCCGGTTCAAGCTTTCTGAAGCTCGGCGTAGTTGGTGCTGTCGGAGAGCGGCCCGATCTGCATGCCGCCCACGCCCTTGCGCAGCGCGGCGATCTCGACCTGCTGCAGCATGATCGCGAACGGGCCCTGCTCCTGCAGGTCGCGCTGCAGGCGTTCGTAGTCGCGCACGCGCGCCTCCGCGTCCTGCTCGCGAACGGCCGCTTGCGAGCGCCCGGTCAACTGCTTGTCCTGCCAACTGGATCGCCAAGCCAGGGTCCGGTCGCGGGCGTCGTCGCCGTTGTCGAGGTTCTCGCAGAAGGTCTGCGCATTGCTGTTTGGGTCCATGTAGTCGGAGCCCCACCGCGTCAGCGCGAGTTCATGCTTGCGCGCCCTCGTCTTGGTGATCACCTGCCGGAACTCCGCCGGCAGGATGTTGAGCTTGATCCCGATGGCGCCGAGATCGGCCTGCAACGCCTGCGCGATGTCGGCGTAGGGCGAGACGTTCTGGCAGTCGAGCGTGAGCTCGAAGCCGCCCTCGACCCCAGCCTCCTTCATCAGACCCTTGGCTTTTTCGACGTTCTTGCTGAACGGCAGGTCGGTGAGGGCCCCGGGCAGGCCTTTGGGCAAGAACGCTTGCTGCTCGACGAAGATATTGGGCGTTATGTTGGTGGCGATCGACTTGCAATCGATGGCCCATTTGATGGCTTGCCGAACCTGCGGCTTGGCCAGGTTCGGGTTGTTCTGGTTCATTGCCAGAAACAGCACCACCGCTTTGCTGGCCTGAACGGTGAGAAAATCCGGATTGGCTTGAACGGTCTTGATCTGCTCGGGGCTCAAATTGCGGGCGATGTCGACGTCGCCCTTTTGCAGCGCGAGAAGCTGGGCGCTCGAGTCGGGACGGTGCAGGATCAGCAAGCGCTTGATCTTCGGCTGGACGGTCGCATTCGGGTTGGCGTCGAGTGCGACCAACTCGCTCGCCCGCCAGGCCCGCAGCGCGAACGGCCCGGACCCGGCGCTGTTGGTCTTCAACCAGCCATTGCCGAGATCGCCGTTTTGCTCGTGAGACATCACGGTCTTCTTGTCGACCACGCCTCCCACGTTGGCCGAGAGGCAATAGAACAGGAAGGTCGGCGCGAACTGCTCGCCGAGCTTGAGCACCACGGTCCGGGCATCCGGCGCGGTGATTCGCTCGGCGATGTTGTCCTTGGTGAAGCCCAATTGGCTGATGATGAACGCAGGCGCCTTGTTCAGCAGAACGGCGCGGGTGAGGGTGAACACCACGTCCTCGGCCGTGACCGGATTGCCGGACGCGAACTTGCGGTTGGCGGCGAGATGGAAGGTGGTCGTCAGCCCGTCTGCCGAGGTCTCCCACTTTTCGGCGAGCTTCGGCAGGATCTTCGTCGGATCCTTCACATCGGGATGGATCAGCTTCTCGTAGATGTTGCCGGTAATCTCGTTGCCGCTGAACTCGAAGCTCTCCTGCGGATCGCAACTGATCATGTCGTCGATTTGCAGCGCCATGACGACGACGTCCTTCGGGGTGTCTGCAAACGCCGTCTCGAACGCCGACGTCCAGATCAGCGGGCTTGCGCCAACGGCCCCGAGGAGAGTGCGGCGATCCAGCATGGCGATTTCCTTAACGAGACGACGAGGCAAGATACCTGCGCGGCCCCGCTGGTCAAACCACGCTCTACCCAGCGTGACCGATTGTCGTCACTCTGCGCGAATGGCATCGACGAACCGCGCGGGCCCACTCGCCCATATCAAAGTCCTCGACCTGTCCCGCGTGCTGGCCGGGCCCTGGGCCGGTCAGCTCCTCGGCGACTACGGCGCCGAAGTGATCAAGGTCGAGCGACCCGGCACTGGCGACGACACCCGGACCTGGGGGCCGCCTTACGTCAAAACCGCCGATGGCAGCGACGGCGCCGATGCCGCCTATTTCTTTTGCGCCAACCGCAACAAGCGATCGGTCACCATCGATTTCACCAAAGCCGAGGGCCAGCGCCTCGTCCGCGAGCTGGCCCGGGAATGCGACGTCGTCATCGAGAACTTCAAGCTCGGCGGCCTCGCCGGTTACGGGCTCGACTATGCTGCCCTGAGTGCCGAGCATCCCGGGCTGGTCTATTGTTCGATCACCGGCTTCGGCCAGACCGGGCCCTACGCGCCCCGCGCCGGCTACGATTTCCTGGTCCAGGGCATGGGCGGCCTGATGAGCATCACGGGCAAGCGCGATGGGGAGCCCGGCGCCGGACCGCAGAAGGTGGGCGTCGCGGTGACCGACGTGCTGACCGGGCTCTACGCCACGACCGCGATCCTGGCCGCCCTCGCCCATCGCGACCGGACCGGGGTGGGCCAGCACATCGACCTCGCCCTGCTCGACGTCGGGATCGCGAGCCTGGCCAATCAGACGATGAACTACCTGTTCTCCGGCGTGGCGCCGCAGCGGATGGGCAACGCGCATCCCAATGTCGTTCCATACCAGGATTTCCCGACCGCCGACGGCGACGTCATCATCGCGGTCGGCAATGACGGCCAGTTTACTCGCTTGTGCAACGCGCTCGGCCGCCCTGACCTGGCCACCGATGCGCGTTACGTCGGCAACACCGCCCGCATCGCCAATCGCGACACGCTGGTCCCGGCGCTGGCCGACGCGACGCGGACGCGCACCACCGCCGAGTGGGTCGGCGTGTTCGAGAGCAGAGGCGTTCCCTGCGGACCCATCAACAGCCTCGACCAAGTCTTCGCCGACCCGCACGTCCAGGCCCGCGGCGTGCAACACGCGATGGAACGCGATGGCGTCGCCCTTCAGCTCGTCGCCAACCCGGTCCGCCTGTCCGAAACGCCGGTCACCTACCGCCACCCGCCGCCGGCCCTGGGCGCGGACACGCACGACGTCTTGCAGGGATGGCTCGGCCTCACGCCGGACGCGATCGAAGCGTTGGCGTCCGAAGGGATCGTCTAGGATTTTGCGTCGGCGGTGGGGCGACCTGGGCCGGCGGGCAGCCGAGCCAATGGATATCGCGCGCGCACAGGAAGAGGGAGGCGTTGTTCAACCCGGTGAAGATCGTGGCGATCGAGGCCAGGGCGGCCAGCAGTGCCAGGATGGATTGCGGCGTCGTCAAGGTGAATGGCATTCGCACGAGCTTGCCATCCCAATACAGGCGGTTGTCCTTGTCGGTCCCGAGACGTTCGAGGTCCTGCACGACCATCGGTTGAACGCCGGGCGGCCAGCGCGGGTTGGGTTCAACCACGGCGCGCCATCGATTGTTCGACGGCTTCGAGCCGCTTGGTCAGTAGCTTCACGGCGTCCGTCAGATCGGCCACCTGTTGCTGTAACACCCTGACAGCGACGACAGCCTGGCTCACTTCGGCAAACGACGTTCGTTCCGACACTGACGCGTGATTAGCTGAGCCGGGCGAGCAACATCTTTATGTCGGCGCTGATCTCTTCGCCGCGCACTCTGATCTGCTCCCATTGCTGATTCAGGTCGGTTTTGGATCGATCAACCATTTGCGCACGGGCGACGGTCGGCTTGCGTTTCCTGACGGATGGCTCCTTCTCGGCGGCCCCTGTCGACTGCTTGCTCTTTGCCGGCATCACACCTCTCCTGCCCGAGCGTATCACAGGACGATATGGTCATGCACGATCGGCTGATCCATACACTCGCACGATGGATCTGATCACCATCACCGCAGGACCGTTCACCTTCCGGGCCCGCTTCGAAGACGCGCTGGCCCCCAAGACGTGCGCCCGGTTCCGCACCCTGCTGCCCTATGAGGAACGGATCATCCATGTGCGCTGGAGCGGCGAGGGGTGCTGGATTCCTCTGGGCGACCTCGATCTCGGCCTCGGCTACGAGAACAATACGAGCTTCCCCGCGCCGGGTCAGATCATTCTTTATCCGGGTGGCGTGAGCGAAACGGAGATCCTGCTCGCCTACGGCCCCGTATGTTTCGCGAGCAAAGCCGGCCAGCTCTCGGGCAACCACTTCCTGACGCTGGTCGAGGGCCTGGAGAACCTCGTGCCGCTCGGCAAGATGACGCTGTGGCAGGGCGCCCAAGCCATCCGCTTCACGGCCTGACGCCTCGCGCAATCTGCTGCCCGCCGCCGGACTCGAACCGGCAAGCCCTGTCACGGACGTCGGATTTTAAGTCCGCTGCGTCTACCAATTCCGCCAGGCGGGCACAGCCCGGCTTGTATCAAGCTGGCGCGGCCTCGGAAACCTGGCAGGCGATGTCGAGCGCGCGGCGGATCAGATTTTCGCTCGCCTCGGGCGTGCGGAAGGCGCTGTGGGCCGACAGCGTCACGTTTTCCAGCGCCGCCAGCGCGTGACCCGGCGGGAGCGGCTCCACGTCGAACACGTCCAGCGCCGCATGGCCCAGGCGGCCCGAGCGCAAGGCGTCAATCATCGCCGCCTCGTCCACCACGGCGCCGCGGGCCGTGTTGACCAAAATCGCGCCCGGCCGCATGTGCGCCAGCCGCTCGGCCCCGAGGAAACCCCGCGTTTCGTCGGTCAGCAACAAGTGCAGCGAGACCACGTGGCTCTCGGCCAGCACGCGCTCGAGCGGGACGAACTCGACGTTCGGGGCCCGCCGCGGCGACCGGTTCCACGCCAGCACGCGCATTCCGCCACCCGAGGCAATGCGCGCCACCTCCGCCGCGATGCCGCCGAAGCCGACGAGCCCGAGTGTCTTGCCGGTGAGCTGCATTCCCTCCATCCGCGGCCACTGGCCCGCGCGCATCCCGCGATCCATGACCGACAGGCCTCGGGCCGCCGCCCACATCAGCGCGATTGCGTGCTCGGCGACCGCGGTGTCGCCGTAGCCGCGGATGGTGTGCACGGTGATGCCGAGTTCGGCCAGCGCCTCCGGGTCCATGTAGCTGCGCGCGCCGGTGCCGAGAAAGATGACGTGCCGCAAGCCGGTGCAGGCGCGCATCGCGTCGACCGGCAAGGTGCTGTGGTCGTCGAGCATGAAATCATAGCCGGCGAGCAGGCGCGGCAGGTCGGCGGGCTCGACTAGTTCCTGCTTGTTGACCGTGATCGGCGGATCGCCGGGGCGGGACACGGCCTCGAAGATGCTCGCCAACTCGTCACCTGCGTCCAAAAACAACCCGCGCATCCCGGCTCCAATCTGTTGCGCGCGATCTTGGAGGTGCGGCGTTGACGCGGCAAGGGCGGGATGCGCATGGTCCGGCCCATGCGGCTCCCGCTTCCGGCAGCGATTCTGGCATGCGCCGTCGGTTGCGCTTTTGGGAGCGGCCTTCCTGCTGCCGCGCAAAAGCGACCGCCGGCGTCGGGCGTGCCGCAGGGTAAGCCGCCGCCGCTCGGCGTGCCGTGGGACGGAACCCCGATCCCGCGAGACCCGGCCGAAGCCCCGTTCGACCGCGGGTTCGACAGCGGCACCGGCTTCGTGGTCGCCGACAAGCGTCTGCTCACCAACCGGCATGTCGTCGCCGCGTGCGAGCGGATCGTGGCCCGCGATGCTGCCGGGACACGGATGCCGGCCAAGCTCATCGCCGCCGACCGCGACCGCGACTTGGCCCTGCTGAGCACCGACAAGCCAGCCGGGCCGGCCCTCGTCTTCCGCGAGACGCCACCGGTCCGGCGCGGCGAAAGCGTCATCACCTATGGTTTTCCGCTCTCCGGATTGCTGTCCTCCGGCCCGACGCTGACGACCGGAAACATCAACGCGTTGGCCGGGCTACGCGACAATCCGGCCAACTATCAGATCAGCGCCGCCGTGCAGCCCGGCAACTCCGGCGGTCCGTTGTTCGACAGCCAGGGGCACGTCATCGGCGTGGTCGTCTCCAAGCTGAATGCGGCGCGGGTGGCGGAGATGACCGGCGGCGACATCCCGCAGAACGTCAACTTCGCGGTCAAGGGCAGCGAGGCGCTCGCGTTCTTGCGGGCCAACGCCATCCAACCCGGGGTAGCGCCGAGCATCGGTCCGGAGAAGCGCGCCGACGAGATCGACGCCATCGCCAATCCGTCGACGGTCTATCTCCAGTGTTTCCGGTAGCGTCGCAATCCGCACCGGTTCCGCGGCGGCGCCGCCTGATCTGGAGGCTGACGCGGGTCCTGCTGATCGTCTCGATCTGGGGCGTGTTGGCGATCGGCGCCGTCCTGATCTGGTTCGCGCGAGACTTGCCGCGGCCGGAGACCGCGCTCGATGCCGCCCGGCTGCCAGGCCTCTCGCTGGAGGACCGGAGCGGGCACGTGTTCGCCACCTACGGCGACATCGTCGGCGAGCCACTCCGGCTATCGCAAATCCCGCGCTGGCTGCCGGAGGCGGCCGTCGCCGTCGAGGACCGACGCTTCTACCACCATTTCGGCCTCGACCCGGTCGGCATCGTCCGCGCGGCGGTCGTCAACCTGCGGTCCGGGCGCCTGGTGCAGGGCGGCTCGACCTTGACGCAACAGGTCGCCAAGACGCTCTTCCTGACCAACGCACGCACATTCCGGCGCAAGGTGCAGGAGCTGATGCTCACGCTGTGGCTGGAACACAGCTTCAGTAAGCAGGAAATCCTCGAGATCTGGCTCAACCGCGTCTATCTCGGCAGCGGCGCCTGGGGGGTGGACGCAGCATCGCGGCTCTATTTCGGGGTTTCGGCCCGCAAGGCTTCGCTGTGGCAGAGCGCGGTGATCGCCGGGCTGCCGCGAGCGCCCTCGCGGTTCAATCCGCGCGCCGACCCGGCTGCCGCCGCGGCGCGCGGGCGCGAGGTGCTGGCGGCCATGGTCGAGACCGGCGCCATCACCAAAGAGCAGGGCGCCGCCGCCTCGGCCGCCACGATCGTCGCGCCGCCGCCCGCAGTCTCGGGCTGGTTCGCCGATTGGGTCGCCGAGGAGTCGCAGACGCTGGTGCCGGCCGGCGCTGATGCGGTGCTGCACACCTCGTTGGACGCGCGGCTGCAATCGGTGGCCGAGACGAAGCTCGCCGCTCTGTTGGATGGGCCTGGAGCGTTGGCCGGGGTTGGGCAAGGTGCGGTGGTCGCGCTCGACGCGGCGACGGGCGCGGTGCGGGCCATGGTGGGCGGGCGGGATTACCGTGCCGGCGGGTTCAACCGGGCGGTGGCGGCGCAGCGGCAACCTGGCTCGGCCTTCAAGCCGTTCGTCTGGCTGGCAGCACTCGAACACGGGATGCAGCCCAGTGACCGGGTGCTGGATGCGGCGTTGCGCATCGGCGGCTGGAGCCCGCAGAATTTCGACGGAGCGTATCGTGGCGAGGTCACGCTTGAGGACGCGCTCGCGCAGTCGCTGAACACCGTATCGGTGCGGCTGCTGCAAGCCTCCGGCGGCCCGCGGGCGGCAGCCGAGGTGGCGCGGCGCCTGGGCGTGACTGGGGCGATGCCGGACAATCTGTCGCTGGCACTCGGCACCGGCGAGGTCCGCCTGATCGATATGGTGGCGGCGTATGCCGGACTGCTGAACGGCGGAATCCGCGTCCACCCCAGCGGGATCGACCGGATCGAGGCGGACGGACGGCCCGTCCCGCTCGATCGCGGGGGCCCGGTCCGGGTCGTGGACGCGGAACGGGCAGGCCAGATGCGGGCGATGCTCGCCGCCGTCATCGCGCGCGGCAGCGGCCGGGCGGCGGCGGTCCCGGGTCGGTTCGTCGCCGGCAAGACGGGGACGACGCAGGATTACCGCGATGCTTGGTTCATCGGAGAGGCCGGGTCGACGATCATCGGGGTCTGGCTAGGCAACGACGACGACCGTCCGACCCGGGGCGTCACCGGCAGCACGCTTCCGGCCAGGCTGTTCCACGACATCGCCGAACGGCTCGGCAGCTAACGCGTGCTTCGATGGTGCGGTTTAGCCTCCTTCTCAGAGGGGGCCGTGCCCGTCATCGATAGTAGCGCTGGGTGGCCCGGACGGCGGTACGGATCGCGTCGTCCGGCGTGCTGTCGCCGGTCACCACGCGGGCGAACATGTCGACCAGCACGAAGTCGTTGTAGACGGTCCCTGCCGCCTCGTTCACCGGCCCGGCATAGCCCTGATAGAACGGCGTATCCATCGCGGTGCGGAAGACGTTGAGCTTGGGATCGGTGTCCCAGAAACTACTGTCCTTGTAGGCCTTCAGCGGCTCGGACCAGTAGCCCAGGCTGGCGGTCAGCCACGGATCGTATTGCGGCGCCTCCAGCATGAACATCAAATAGCTCTTGGCTGCGTTCGGGACCTTGCTGTGCTTGAACACCATCGCATTCAGCGTCGTGCAGCTCTGCGGCGGGCCCTTCGCCAGGCCCTTCGGCATGAAGGCGTGGTCGGTATCGGCGGCGATGGCTTGCCCGGCCGGGTCCTTGGAGGTCTTCGCCGCGTAATAGACCGAAACGCCGTTCGAGGTGAGGCTGATATCGCCGGCGGCATAAGCTTTGTTGTTGCTCGGGTCGCCCCAGGCGAGCGTGCCGGAGATCATCGTCTCCTGCATGGCTTTGGCGTAATCGATCGCCTGCCGCGTCGCCTTGCTGTCGAGCGAGACCTTGCCCGCCTCGTCGACGATGCTGCCGCCATGCGCCCAGAGCAGGAAGTTCGCGTATGCGTTGGCGTCGCCCAGGGCGTGGCCGAGCGCAAAGCCGCAGGGATGCCCGATCTTCTTGAGCCCCTTGGCGAGATCGAGGAATTTCCCGAGATCATCCGGGATCTTGTCGAACCCGGCTTCCTTCACCCATGACGTCCGGAAGACGCAGGGACCGGCCGAGCCGCCCATCGGCAGCCCGATCCAATCGTTGGTCTTCCACTTCTTGCCGTAGAACTCGGCCAACTGGAACCAACCGCCGTATTTCTTGCCCAGATACTCCGCGACGTCGGTCAGCTCGACCAGCTTGCTCGAGAACACATGCGGATCCGGCCCGAACCCGATCACGATGTCGGGCCCGGCGCCGGTATTGGCGACCACCGCCGTCTGTGTCGGCATGTTGTCCCACGCCAGGTAGTCGACCTTGACCGCGACCCCGGTCTGGTCGGTGAACCGCTTGGTATTCTCGTTGAACACCATCTCGTCGCCATCGACGAACTTCGCCGCCCGCAAAACGCGCAGGCTGGCCCCCTTCTCGATATCGAGCTTGGGGGGCTGCACATCGGCCGCCGTGATGGCCGCCCGGGCTGGCAGTACTGAACTTGCCGCCAGACCCGCGCCAAGAGCCAAGCCATGGCGCCGCGTGATGGTCCGCATCATGTTTCCTCCCGTTTTGCCGCAGCCTAGACGGGCAACGCCGGAAGGGAAACAAACATCAGCTGCCCGCTCTCCCTACCTGACCGCGAACGGCCGGTTGAGCCTGACGATGGTTAGGTTGAGGTAGGCGGCGAAACTGACCCACAGCAGGTAAGGCAGCAGCAACCAACTTGCCAGGGGCGAGAACGGCGCGACGAGCACCATCGGCACCAGGATGGATAGCCACAGCAGCGGAACTTCAAGCAGCGCCCAATCGGGACGCTTGAGCTTGAAGAAAAGCGGGCTCCACAGCAGGTGGAACAGAGCGTTCAGGCCATACAGCAAGACAACCAAGGTTCGCCCGCCGGCGGAAGGCGCCGCGACCCAAGCCAGCGACGCCGACCATGCCGCCAGACCGAGGATGATTGTCCACGCCGGGCCAAATGCCCAATCCGGCGGCTGCCAACTCGGCTTGCGCAGCTGCCGGTACCACGGCCCGATCTCGGTCACCAGCCCGCCCACGGCCGCCAGCGCCAGTGCCGCAACGCCGGCGACGAGCAACGGCGTCAGCATGCCAGCGCCGGCCGCCGCGACCGCTCGCTCAATGCGCGCTCAAGCACTTCGGCCGCGCGGAACAGCATCGCCTCCTGGAACGGCTTGGCGCAGAGCTGCACGGCGACGGGCAGGCCGCGCTCGCCGAACCCCGAGGGCACGCACATCGCGGGCCAGCCCGTCTGGTTCATCGGCGCCGTGAAGCCCGGCTGTTGCAGGCCGTCCCATTTCGGCACGTCGTCGATCCGCGGCGCCTCGGCGGCCGCGCCGGCCGTCAGCAGCAGGTCGAAGTCCCGCGCCGCCTCCGACGTCGCCGCGCACAACTCGCGGCGGAAACGCTGCGCCTGGACGTAGTCGGTGGCCGCGAACAAGCCGCCGAAAATCATGCGGCTGCGCAAACGCTCGCCGTAATCGTGGAAACGGTCGCGCATCCAGGGCTCGTGCAGGCTGAACGCCTCGGCGCATAGGACGACGAAGTTGGCGGCCTGGAAATCGAACAGCGAAGGCAGCTCGACGTCGCTCACCACCGCGCCAGCCTCACGCCAAACGGCGGCGGCCCGGTCGATGCCCGCCTGCACTGCCGGGCTCACCGGGCGGTCGCGCTCGTGCCAACGGCGCACGATCCCGACGCGCAGCCCTTTCACCCCATCGCCCAACCCGGCCGTGTAATCCGGCACGGTCCGGTCGGCGCTGGCCGGGTCCAGCGGATCGTAGCCGGCCATGGCCTGCAGCAGCATCGCGCAGTCCTCCACCGTCCAGGCCAGCGGACCCGCGTGGTCGAGCGAGAACGACAGCGGCAGGATGCCTGCCCGGCTGCATAAGCCGTAGGTCGGCTTGATGCCGGCGATGCCGCACAACGATGCCGGCCCGCGGATCGAACCGCCCGTATCCGACCCGGTGCCGCCCAGGATCAGCCCGGCCGCCACCGCCGCACCGGTGCCCGACGATGATCCGGAGGTAAAATGATCGGGGTCCCACGGGTTACGCGCCGGCGGCCACGGCAGGTCGAAGCTCGGACCGCCGAACGCGAACTCGTGCGTCGCGAGCTTACCCAGCATCACGGTCCCGGCCTCGTGCAACAGCCGGACCGTCGTGGCGTCGGTGTCCGGCACCCAGTTCTGCAGCAGCTTGGAGTGCGCCGTGGTCGCGATACCGGCCGTGCCGTAAATGTCCTTGTGGCCGATCGGGATACCGTCGAGCGGGCCTCGCGCCGCGCCGCTCATCTGCCGCTGCTCCGCCGCGCGCGCATCCTGCATCGCACGATCGGGCGTGACCTTGATGAAGCAGTTCAGCGTGCCGTCGAGCGCCTCGATGCGGTCGAGGCATGTTTGCGTCAGCTCGACCGGCGAGATCTTGCGCGCCGCAAGCTGCCGCGATGCCTCGGCAATCGTCGCGATCGCCATCATAGGCTCTCCGGCCGGAAGATGAGCGCGGGCTCGGCCTCGCGCGGCCGCGTCCCCGCCCTCACCCGCTCCAGCATCGACTCCACGTTGGCCCAGGCCCCGTAAAGCTCGTCGATCTCGGCAGGCGACAGCGCCACGCCCGCCCGGCGGACGAGAGCGGCGAAATCTTCCTGCGGCAGTCTGGCGGGCATCCGGAACTCCAAATCGACCCGGCAATCCAAGCACGTCTGACGTGCGGAGGCTAACGCTTGTGCGGTCGGGGTGCCGGCGCAAGGATTTGCCCATGCCAGACCAGGAGCCGCCTCGGACCGTCGCGTCACCCGCTCTCGTGGCGCTCGGCGGCATGCTGGCGCTCGCGTCCGCCATGGGCATCGCGCGGTTCGTGTACACCCCGATTCTGCCGGTCATGGCCGCGAGCCTCGGTCTCGGTCCGGGCACTGCCGGATTGATCGCGTCGGCCAATTTCGCCGGCTATCTCTCGGGCGCGATTGGCGCGACGGCGCGTCGTCTGCCCGGTGGCCGGCGCGCCTGGTTCGTCGGCAGCCTCGGCATCGGCGCGGTGACCACGTTGGCGATGGGCCTCGTGAGCAGCCTGCCGGCGTTCCTGCTGCTGCGCTTCGCCGGGGGCGCGGCGGGCGCATTCGTGCTCGTGCTAGGGACCGCGGCCGTGATCGATACGCTGGCCGCCGCCGGGCGCAGCGGGCTCGGCGCCCTCCATTACGCTGGGGTCGGCCTAGGCATCGCGCTCTCGGCGATCGTCGTCGCGCTGCTGAACGCCCAGGGCGCCGGCTGGCGGACACTCTGGGTCGTGACCGGGCTGATCGCTCTGGCGCTCACGCCCCTCCCGGCAACCGTCCTCCGCTGGCGGCCGGCGCTGCCCGGTTCGGCGGCCCGGCCCGCGCCCGTCGGCCGCGCCATGCTGCCGCTCTCGTTCTGCCACTTCCTGTTCGGCTTCGGCTACGCCGTCACCGCCACCTTCCTGATCGCCATGGCCCGCGCCGCACCCGACACCCGGTCGGTCGAGCCGCTGATCTGGACCGTCGTCGGGGTCACGGCCGCACCGTCGTTGCTGCTCTGGCTAACGGTCGCTGCGCGGATCGGGCCGCGACGGGCGTATGCCGTCGCCTCCGTGCTCGAGTCCGCGGGCGTACTTCTCGCGGGCGGTTGGCCGAGTGCGGCAGGGCTCCTGGCCGGCGGCGCCCTGCTGGGCGGCACGTTCATGGGCATCACGGCGCTCGGTTTCGCGGTCGCGCGCACGGCCGGCAGCCAGGGCCAGGAACGCCGCTTCGCCATCATCACCATCGGGTTCAGCCTCGGCCAGGCGCTCGGCCCTGTTCTGGGCGGCGCGCTGGCCGAGATGACCGGCAGCTATTGGGGCGCGTCGGCCCTGGCCGCCGTCGCCCTGTTGCTCGCCGCCATCCTGGTCGTGGCGACCACGCCCGGCCCGCGCGTCACGCAACCGACATCTCAGGGCTGCTGACAGCCCGGGTAGGACCGGCTAACAGCCACCCATGTCGGACACCCCCTTCCCCGCGTTCGCGTCGCAACGGCGTCTGCCGAACCTGTTCGACATCGTCGCGGGCGCGTGCATCCTGGCGGCGCTGATCTACGTGATCAACATCGCCCGCAGCACGTTCGGGCCGCTCGACGCGCCCGAGGCGACCACGATCAGCCTCGATCCGGCCAACCTGCCCGTTTACGCCGTGCGGACCACGCTACGCATGTTCGCCGCCCTGGCGCTCTCCTTGCTGTTCACGCTGACCTACGCGACCTGGGCTGCGAAGAGCCGCCGGGCCGGGCTTATCCTCATCCCAGTGCTCGACATCCTGCAATCGGTGCCGATCCTTGGCTTCCTGACCTTTACGGTCGTTTTCTTCCTGCGTTTGTTTCCCGGCCAGGTGCTCGGCGCCGAACTCGCCGCGATCTTCGCCATCTTCACCAGCCAGGCCTGGAACATGGCGTTCAGCCTGTATCAGTCCCTCAAGACCCTGCCCGGCGACCTGGACGAAGCGACCCGCAGCTTCGGCCTCTCGGCCTGGCAGCGGTTCTGGCGGTTCGAGGTGCCGTTCGCCATGCCGGGCCTGGTGTGGAACACCATGATGAGCATGTCCGGCGGATGGTTCTTCGTGGTCGCCAGCGAGGCCATCACGGTTGGCGACACCACGTTCAAGCTTCCTGGCATCGGCAGCTACGTGGCGGCGGCCCTGGAACAGCGCAGCATTCCGGCGGTATTCTACGCGATCGTGGCGATGCTGGTCGTCATCCTGCTCTACGACCAACTTCTCTTCCGCCCGCTGGTCGCCTGGTCGTCGAAGTTCCGCTTCGAACTCACCGCCTCCGAGAATGTCGAAGATCCCTGGGTGCTCAAGCTGCTCCGGCAGACCCGGCTGCTGCGGGCCGGCACCGAGATCATCGGATCAGGGTTCAACGCGCTGGCCGGGCTGCGTCTGTCGCTGCCGCGGCGCGCGGTTCGCCAGCGCCGCCCCTCCAAGGTGGGCGACGCGCTCTTTCTTGGCGTGCTGGGGGTCGGCCTGATCTGGGCGCTTTATCTCATCTACCAGTTCGCCTCGGCCGCACTGACCTGGCGAGAGGTGATGGAAGCCTTCCTGCTCGGTCTGCTCACTCTCGTGCGCGTCGTCGTGCTGATGGTGATGGCGACGATCGTCTGGGTGCCGGTCGGCGTCTGGCTAGGGTTGCGGCCGATATGGGGCCGGCGGGCGCAGCCGATTGCGCAATTCCTCGCCGCATTCCCGGCCAATCTGTTCTTCCCGATCTTCGTCGTCCTGATCGTGCGCTTCGGCGTCAACCCGAACATCTGGCTGACGCCGCTGATGATCCTGGGCACGCAGTGGTATATCCTGTTCAACGTCATCGCCGGCGCCTCGGCCTTCCCCGGCGACCTGCAGGAGGCGGCGCGCAACTTCCGCGTCGGCGGCTGGCTGTGGTGGCGCCGGGTCATCCTGCCGGGGGTGTTCCCTTACTACGTTACCGGCGCCATTACGGCCTCGGGCGGCTCATGGAACGCCGCCATCGTGGCCGAGGTGGCGAGTTGGGGCGATACCAAG
Organism: uncultured Alphaproteobacteria bacterium; assembly: GCA_963835135.1. Classification (GTDB taxonomy): domain Bacteria; phylum Pseudomonadota; class Alphaproteobacteria; order Acetobacterales; family Acetobacteraceae; genus JAVVHH01. The sequence continues at coordinate 229,579 of CAWIEF010000006.1, read as the reverse complement.
CTCCAAGCGCGCGGCTTGGGCGCCTATATCGCCAACGCGACCTCCGACGGGCAGACCGCGAAGGTCGTGCTCGGCGTCGCGATGATGTCGGCCTTCGTCGTTTGCTTCAACCGGCTGTTATGGCGGCCGCTATACGGCTATGCCACGCGGCGACTGACACTGGGGTGACGCGGATGGACCAGAACGCCCAAGGAACCGTGTCTCCGGACCTGTTGCTCGAGATCAGTGGCGTTCGCCAGGCCTATCACAAGGAGAGCGCGGCCGATCTCGTCGTGCTCGACAACGTGGACCTGCAACTCCGGCCCGGCGAGATCGTCGGCCTGCTCGGCCGCTCCGGCTCGGGCAAGTCGACGCTGCTGCGGATCATCGCCGGCCTGCTGGCGCCGACCGACGGCAAGGTGGTCTGGCGCGGGCAGCCGCTCAAAGGGCCCGCGCCCGGCGTGGCCATGGTGTTCCAGAGCTTCGCGCTGTTCCCCTGGTTGACCGTCGACGAGAACGTCGAACTCGGGCTGGAAGCTCAGGGCATCGCCAAGGCCGAACGCGCTGAACGGGCGGAAGCCGCGATCGACCTGATCGGCCTCGGCGGCTACGAGAGCGCCTACCCGAAGGAGCTGTCGGGCGGCATGCGACAGCGCGTCGGCCTCGCCCGCGCGCTCGTCGTCCATCCGGACCTGCTGCTCATGGACGAGCCGTTCTCCGCGCTCGACGTCCTGACCGCGGAGACGCTGCGCACCGACCTGATCGACCTCTGGAGCGAGGGCAAGCTGCCGATCAAGTCGATCCTCATGGTGACGCACAACATCGAGGAGGCCGTGCTGATGTGCGACCGCATCCTGGTGTTCAGCAGCAATCCGGGCCGGGTCGCGACGGAACTGCGGGTCCGCTTCCCGCACCCGCGCAACCGGCTCGACCCGGCGTTCCGCAAAGTCGTCGACGACATCTACGCCGTGATGACGCGCCGCGCCGCGCCGCGCACATCGACCGCGCTGTCGGCCACCGAGGCCGTGCGCATCCATCCCGTCTCCTCGAACCTGTTTGCCGGCCTGCTCGAAGTGTTGGCCGGGGCGCCGTACAACGGCCGCGCCGACCTGCCGGCGCTGGCCGGACCGCTGCAGCTCGAGCTGGACGATCTGCTGCCGATCGGCGACGGCCTGCAGCTGCTCGGCATGGGCGTGCTCGAGGAGGGCGATCTGCGGATTACCGACACCGGGCGCGCCTTCGTCGATGCCGATACCGACGACCGCAAGCAGATCTTTGCCAGCGCGCTCCGCGCCAACGTGCCCTTGGCGGCGCAGATCCGCCGCGTGCTCGACGACCGTCCCGGCCACCGCGCCTCCGCGGTCCGCTTCCGGGACGAGCTGGAGGATACGATGTCGCCCGATTACGCAGACGAAACGCTGCGTGCCGTGATCAGCTGGGGCCGGTTCGCCGAGCTGTACTCATATGACGAGGAGGCGGATCAGTTCTTCCTCGATGACGAGGAGTGACCCCATGCTGAACCGACGCACGCTGCTGACCGCCGCAGCCGCCACTCCGCTGCTCTACGCCCGCGCCTTCGCCGACACACCGAAGGACACGGTTGTGATGGCCAAGCGCATCGACGACATCATCAGTCTCGATCCACAGGAAGCCTTTGAATATTCGGGCACGGAGATCTCGGGCAACGTTTACGAGAAGCTCGTCACCCCCGACGACGCCGAGCCGACCAAGATCGTGCCGACCCTCGCCGAGAGTTGGACGACGAGTCCGGACGGCAAAAGTTGGGTGTTCAAAATGCGCCCCGGCCGCAAATTTGCCAGCGGCGCCCCGGTCACGGCCGACGACGCGGCATTTAGCCTGCAGCGCGCGGTGATCCTCAACAAATCGCCGGGTTTCATCATCGCCCAACTTGGTTTCGACAAGGATAACGTCGCACAGCGGATCCGGGCCACCGACCCGCACACGCTGGCGATCGACATTCCCGAGCAACAGGCGCCGACGTTCCTGCTCTATTGCCTGAGCGCAGCCGTCGGCGGCGTGGTCGAGAAGAAGGTGGTGCTCGACCACGAGCAGGGCGGCGACCTCGGGAACGCTTGGCTCAAGAGCAACAGCGCCGGGTCGGGCGCGTATGTGCTCCGCACTGTGCGCGCGAGCGAGCTCGTCGCGCTTGATGCCAATCCCAACTATCCGCAACCACTTCCGGTCAAGCGTATCGTCATACGCCATGTCGCCGACCCGTCCATCCAGCTCCTGCTGCTGCAGCGCGGCGACGCGGACGTCGCGCGCGACTTGCTGCCGGAGCAGCTCGCCATTGCCCGGGCCAACCCGGCGCTGACGGTCGACTCCCGGCCCAAGGCGAGCCTCATGTACATCTCGATGAACACCGCGCATCCTGCGCTGGCCAAGCCGCAGGTGCGCGAGGCGATCCGCTGGGCCATCGATTACGACGCGATCGAACAGAACCTGGTGAAAGACACGTTCCGGGTTCACCAGGCCTTCCTGCCCGCCGGCTTCCCGGCTGCCCTCGAGAGCACCCCGTTCCGCGCCGACCCCGGCAAGGCTAAGGCGTTGCTGGCGGAGGCCGGCTATCCCGATGGGCTCGAACTCACCTTCGATCACGCGTCCAGTTCGCCCCGCGCCGAAATCGCGCAGGCGCTGCAGGCGCAACTTCGTTTGATCGGGATCAAGCTGACATTGCTCGCCGGCGAAGGCCGTCAGGTGCTCACCCGCATCCGGGCGCGCCAGCATCAACTCGCCATCGCGCTCTGGGGCTCGGACTACTTCGACCCCAACAGCAACGCGCAAACCTTTTGCGAAAACACCGACAACTCGGACGCGTCCAAGAACCGCACGACCGCTTGGCAGACCAATTGGCAGGACAAGCCACTCACCGACGAAAGCCTGGCCGCGGTGCGCGAGCTAGATTCGGCCAAGCGCGTCGCGATGTATCAAGACATGCAGCGCCAACTGCAGGAACGCGGACCCTTCGCCATCTTGTTGCAGGAAGTCGGCAGTGTCGTCATGCGCAGACCAACGGCCGGGCTGACGCAAGGCGCGCTGTCCGATCGCACGGTCTTCCGCAATCTGACGAAGAGCTGAGGCCTTAGTGCATCGCCAGGGACGGAAAGCCGAACTTCAACAGCGGTGAGGTCAACTGTCCCGGCTGCACGTGGTTGCAGGGCGCCTTCGGCATCGGCCTGACGGCGGTGCGCCCCCGCACCGTGGCGCGGCGGCGTGAGTAGGCCGCCTTGAACGAGACCGGCATCGTCGCATCGGGGGTGACCAGAATGCCTCCTGCCAGGATGTCTCGCATGTGCCGCCTCGTGGTTCGACGTGATGACCAATGCTAGCCAAGCTGGCAGATACCCGCCCGTCGAACCAGCGTCGGCTAGCGTCGGAAGTGCGTCGCTTGATGCGGGATCACTCTACGGCGAACCTCTTAACGCAAGGTTAAGGGACGGCATTACCGATAGCCGCCCCCAGCGCGCCAGCGGCAAAGCCGATCGTGGTCACGATCGCGGCTACTCGCCCCCGCATGGCCGGTGACGTAGCCAGATGCTGCGCTTGCGCCTGATTGGCCACGAGCGAGATCTGCGTCCCGATGTCCAGCAGCGCCATGGCGGCAAACACCAGCGGCCCGGTACCTTGGGCCGCGACGGCCGCCGTGCCGGCCAGCACGACGGCGACGAGGCCGCTGCTCGCGACGCTCCCGGGGGATCGCCGCTTGCAGGTCACTCCCGCGATCAAGGCCGCGACCGCGCCGAGTGACGCGATGAGACCCATCGAGACGGCGCCGCCATGACCCTCGTGACCCACCACTCGGGGGAACAACGCCCAGCCGAAATTGAACATCGCGAATACGAAACCTTGCTGCAATGCAGCCCGGCGCAGGATCGGTTCGCGCCGCCACAGCGCGCGCGCGCTCGGCAGCGGCACCGGCGTGATGTTCCACGCGCGCCGGTCCACGCGCTGGGCGGCGATCGCTGCCACGAGCCCGCAGCAGCAAACCAGCCCCGCATCGAGCATGAACATCATACGCCAGCCTAGGACGCCGGACGCCGTCGGGACCAAGGCGCGAGCACAGATGATTCCGAGCAGCCCGCTCGCGATGACGCAGCCGATGACGGGTCCACGATGGACGGACGAGACGGCGCTCGCCGCGCAGGCGAGCGCGCGCTGGGTCAGGGAACAGCCGATACCGATCATGAGACAGGCCAGCGTGATCAATGGCGCCGAGGGCGCCACTGCAGCGCTACCCAGCGCCGCCCCAAGAAGCAATGCGTGGAAGCCGAGCCCGCTCGCCGTCGTCATGTCGCGGGCAAGCACCGCCAGCATCGCAACGCCGACAGCATAGCCGGCCAACGTCGCGCTGGGCATCATGCTCGCCCACAACGAGGAGCCCATCTCCATCCGGGCCAGCAACGCTACGGATTGCGCCCAATACAGCGTCGAGACCGCGACCGCATTCAAGGCGAACAACGCCGTGAGCAGGGGCAATGTCGAGGAGCGTGCGGCTGAGGGTGCGAACATGGTTGCATTTTTTCCGCAGATGAGAACAAACAGTGGACTTTTAGGGAACAGAACGCCTATATGGCTCTGGAAGCGCGAACCTTCGAACAGACCACGTCAGAAAAGGATAACTCCCATGAACAATACAACCTTGAATAGTGGTTCCTGCAGCGTTGATGCCGTTGTCACCTTCCGTCTTCCCGCTCTCGCCAACGCCTCCATCAAGGATGCTGGGCAGGTCCGCCTCGGTGGCCAAGGGCCAGTGTTCCGGACCGCAGCCATCGTCGACGCGGGCAAGGTCCGCCTCGGTGGCCAGGGCCCGGCCTTCCGCCGCCCGTCCATCGCCGACGCAGGCCGCGTTCGTCTTGGCGGTCAGGGCCCGCTGTTCCGATAGACGCAGGTTGACCGGCCGGCCTCGACCAGGCTGACCGGATCAAGGGGTTGCTTGCCGGTTGTCACAACTCCGGCGAGCAACTACCCTGAACGACACCATTGTAAGGCCACGCTGCTCATGACCGCGCAACCGTCAGAGAAGCTGGCGCGATTCCATCAACTGATCGACACGGCTCGCCCGCCGCAGCGGGCGGATCGCTCCGCCGGCGGTTTGCTGCCGACGCGCGCCTTCCGGTTTTGCGAACCGGTCACGACCGCCGCTGCCTTCGGCTGGTACATCTTCCCGCCGATGAACTTCAGTCTCATCTGGACCGGCGAGCAGGTGGCCTGGACCTTCGACGGCGCGGAGGACTGGTATTCGCTCGGCCGAGCCCAATTTCCCGGCTTTGCCAATCAGTTCGATCACGCCGCCCCCGCCGGCATAAGCGGCTTCTCCCCGCCCTTCCTTGCCGCACTGCCCGAACCCGGCGTCGTCCAGGTCTGGTCCGGATTGCTCGCCCGCACCGCCCCGGAGTGGAGCCTGCTCCTGCGGCCGCCGGCCAATCTACCCCGCCCGGGCTACGACCTGTTCGAAGGAATCGTGGAGACGGATCGATGGTTCGGACCGCTCTTCACCAATGTCCGCCTGACCCGTACCGACACGCCTGTGTCGTTCGAAGCCGACTATCCCCTCTTTCAAGCGCAACCGCTGCATCGGTCCACGTATGCCGACGACAGGCTCAACGATTTCACCTGCCATGTCGGACTGGCGTCCCTGGACGATCACGACTGGGCTGCGTATGGCCGCACGGCCGTTCGGCCCGCAACCGCAGCAGCGGTGCCGCTCGGGCACGACGCGGCCCAGGTTCGCCGGCGCCGGCGGGCCGAGATGCTGCCGAGCGTCAAAGAGCCCCAGCAAGGGTGAGCCCGTTCGTGTAGTGATCCATGTGGTCGCGGCGGGCAAACGGCGCGGAGGTTCGAAAGCTCCTGATGCTGAAATCCGGCTCCAGCTGCAACAGCCGGCGGTGCACCAGCGCAGCCTCCCGCTCCTCGCCGAGGTGGCCGAGCGCTGAGAGGTAAGGCTTGTAGGCCGCGGAAAAGCGGGGGTGCAGCTGTGTCACCTTGCGCCCGATGTCGGCGGCGACCTCGTGTTGGCGACTCAGCAATTCGACGATGATCGACGCTCCATCGGCGAAAAAACTGTGCGGATCACGAGGTGCGAGATGGCGGCAATGCTCGAGACGCCGCCGCGCCTCGTCGAGGTTGCCTTTGTAGGCCTGCGCCACGCCGCTCAGATGCCAGGCCAGCGGCAGGCTGGGATTGATCGCCAACGCTCGCTCGTGCAGGGGCAGCGCCTCATCCAGGCGGCGGTGCAAGAAAGCTCGCACATGACCCGCGATCGTCAGTCCGCGAGCATCGTTCGGATCGAGCATGACCGCATGCTCCGCCACCTCGCCGGCGCGCGATATGCTCGCCCGAGCATCCCGCGCCCAGCCTTGCCCAACCAGGAACACATGCCATAGCGCCAACCAGCTATAGGCCGAACTGAACTCGGGCTCGATCTCGATGACCCGGGTCAACAGCCCGCCCGCCTCATTGAACGACCGGCGGTCCAACAGGTGGATGAGCGAGATCGCTCGCAGCATCAGCACGTAGGCGCCATCCCCCATGGCTCCCGCCCGCCGCATGCGCTCGGCGGCAATCGTCGGGAGTTCCGGCTCCAGCCCGGCCGCCACCAGCGCCGCGACATCCTGCTGGATATGGAAGAGATCGTCATGATCGTAGTCGAATTGCGCGGACCAGCAGACGACGCCGAACGATGTGTCCACCAGCTTGACCGCGATCCGCAGCCGTCCGCCGAGCCGTTGCAGCGATCCTTCGATCTTGAAGTCGAGGCCAACCTCGGTCGGCACTCCACCGCGCCAGGCATTGGAGACGACGCTCACGCCCCGGATCCGGGCGAGCGATGTCGCGATTTCCTCGGCGACGGCGAAGGCAAGCTCACTTTCTTGCCCCGTGCCGATCACATGCAATGCCGAGATGGCGATCACCACGCCGCGCTTCACCCCGCCTGCGAGCGAGGCGGCCTGTGCAGGCGATGCGGTTTGCACCTCCAATTTAGAACGGTACCGGCCGCGCAGGGCGAGCAACCAGCTGTCGAGCGCCGGGTCGATTCCGTCGAGATCGGCGCCGATCTCGCCTTTGACCAGCGATGGCTGCAACACCCCGGCTGAGGCGGTCTCGATGTCGATCCTGATTGCGCCCGGCCGCAGCATGACGCGATCCGCCGTGACCCGGATCAGATCGGTGTCGCCGAGAACGTCTTTCAGGCCCTGCCGGAGAGTGCTGAGCGTGTCCCTCAGCCGGGCCAAGCCCTGCGCCGGATCGTTCCGGCTCCACAGCAGCGCGGCCAGCCATCGCCGGGTCGCCGTCTGCCCATCGGCCAACGCAAGCACCACGAACAGGGCGCGTGCCTTGCGCAACGTCGGAAGGATGTCAGGTATATCGGACGTGGAGGCGCGGAGCGGGCCGATGAGGCTCAGCTCGATGGGTGCCAGGTCGGCATGATCGCTACGAACGGCGATACCTTCCACGCAGTCTCGTCCAGACCTGAAAGTTTACGCAATAGATCACAGCTAATTAGCACGCCGAAGGACGGCAATACAACCGCAGCGCGAAAATAAGACAAGTCTCGCCTTACGGCTCAAGCCTCGCTTCCGAGACGAATCCGGCAACGCCCCATCGTGCCATAACGGCATCGAAAGATGCGCCCATAGGAGATGATATGGTTGACGATCGCACGGCGCTCGCAGCGCTGGCCCTCTCGCTGGTCGAAGAACTCGAGGTGGTTTTTGACGGCACCGTCGGCCGTGTCGCGGCCTCGTGCAGCAAAGACGGTAGGCTCGCCCCAGAACTGCTCGACGCCCATCAATGGAGCTCCTACGAGCTCGCGCTGTCCAAGGCCGACCTTCTGGCCGCGCGCACGCTCGCCAAGGCCGGCGGCAACACGTCCGAGCTGGACGCCGGGCTCGGGCTCGCCTTCATTGCCGACGCCCTCGTGACGACGATCGGGCGGCTCGAAGCCATCGCTCTTGCGACCGACGCCGACCCGGTGTCACTGCAGCGTATTGCGTCGGGCGAGGCACTGCGTCGTTTGCGCCGAGCAGCCGCCAGGCCGGAGACGCTGGCCGCACTCGGGAGCGCGGTCGCCGAAATGTCGGGCGAACTCGCCGACGTTATGATCGACGAGCAGACCGCCTTGGCGCGCAATTCGTTCCGTCGCTTCGCCGAAGACGTCGTGAGCCCGCTCGCCGACCAGATCCACCGCCAGGATCTCATGGTGCCCGAAGCGCTCCTTGAGCCATTGCGCGACATGGGCGTATTCGGCCTATCGATCCCGGAGGAATATGGCGGCAGCGCGCCCGCGGGACACGAGAGCACCCCGATGATGATCGCGGTAACCGAGGCGCTGTCGGAAGCCTCGCTTGGCGCGGCCGGCAGCATGATCACCCGGCCAGAGATCCTGGCGCGGGCCTTGCTGCAGGGCGGCACCGAAGACCAGAAGCGACGCTGGCTGCCAGGGCTTGCCGCCGGCGAGCCGCTCTGCGCGATCGCCATCACTGAGCCCGATTACGGCTCCAACGTGGCCGACCTGGCCATGCGCGGCACCAGGGTCGAGGGCGGATGGCTGCTCAACGGCGCCAAGACATGGTGCACCTTCGCCGGCAAAGCTGGCGTGCTCATGGTTGTGACCCGCACCGATCCGGACCGGTCGCTCGGCCATCGTGGCCTCAGCCTTCTCCTCGTCGAGAAGCCGTCCTACGACGGGCACGAGTTCCGCTACGAGCAGCCCGGCGGCGGCGTCCTGGCCGGCCGATCGATCCCAACCATCGGCTATCGCGGGATGCACTCCTTCGATTTGGCTTTCGAGAACGTCTTCGTGGCCGACCAGAACGTCATCGGCGGCGAAAGCGGGTTGGGCAGGGGCTTCTATCTGACGATGGCCGGAATGGTCGGCGGACGGATCCAGACGGCCGGCCGCGCGCTCGGTGTCATGCGGGCCGCGCTGACTGCCGCGATCCGCTACGCTCGGGACCGCAGGGTGTTCGGGGCACCGCTCGCGGACTTCCAGCTCACCCGCGTTAAGCTAGCGACGATGGCGGCCCGGTTCTCGGCGTGCCGCCATCTCGCCTACGCGGTCGCGCGGCAAATCGACGCCGGCGGCGGCCGCATGGAGGCGAGCCTGGTCAAGCTGCTCGCGTGCCGCTCCGCCGAGTGGGTCACCCGCGAGGCGCTACAAATCCATGGTGGGATGGGCTACGCCGAAGAAACACCGGTCAGCCGCTACTTCGTCGACGCACGCGTGCTCTCAATCTTTGAGGGCGCCGAAGAGACGCTTGCGCTCAAGGTCGTCGCGCGGACCCTGCTCGAAGCGGCGCTTGCGCACCCCGCCGAGTGAACTAGTCGTCCCCGGTCGGTACTGACCTCAACGTCGCGCGCACCGGAGGCGCGGACATGAAACGAATCAGGCACGGCCCGCCCGGAATCGGTGAATGCTTTCCGCAACGCGTCGACATTGGGGCCGAAGATCGTTTTGCGATTGGCGACCGCCCACTCGTGGCTTGCCCGCGGCATGTCAAGCGATTGCTGGAAGCGGGGCATCACCCAGCGCGCGAACAGCTCGTAGCTGCGCCAACTCTGCTCCCGATCGGCCCAGTCGTGTGCGCGGAACATGAACCCGCCGAACCCGCCCTCGCTGTGATCCCACAGCTTCTGAATGCCGCGCGCCACCGTCTCCGGGCTGCCGACCAGCGTCGTGCCCGCGCGCACGCCATCGGTCAGCGGGTCTTCCGAGCGACCCGGCGGACGGCCCAGTGCGTCCTCGAAATACGTCACCGTCTCCAGCCGCTCGCCGATGCGCACCTGCTCCATGGCGGCGTCGTCGGTTTCGGCCACATGAACGTTCATGACCATGCGCCAATCCGCCCGGTCCATTGTCTTGCCGTTCTTGGCCGCCTCTTCCTCGGCAATGCGCCACTGCCCCGCAATGGCCGCCATGCCGCCGGGCGCACCGGCGCCGAGCGAGAGGATGCCGACGCCATGCTTGCCAGCCACCGCGGGGCCAGATGGCGTCAGCGTGCTGGCGACCGCGATCGGGAAATGCGGATCGCTGTATGGTCTCAGATGCAGCCGCGCCTCCTGCATCGTGAACCAATCCGTCTTGCGGGTCACCGGCCCATCGCAACGCAGCAGCGCCATGATGGCGTCCAGCGCCTCGTCCATGCGTCTGCGCTGCGTGGCCGCATCGATTCCGAGCATGTAGGCGTCCGACACGAGAGCGCCGGGGCCGCACCCGAGCATCGCGCGGCCGCGCGTCATGTGGTCGAGCTGGACGAACCGTTGCGCCACGAGAAAAGGGTGATGATAGGGCAGCGATGTCACGCCGGAGCCGAGCCGGATCGTCTTGGTCCGTTCCGCCGCGGCCGCGATGACGAGTTCCGGCGACGCGATGATCTCCCAGCCGGCGGAGTGGTGCTCGCCGATCCAGGCCTCGTCGTAGCCAAGTCGATCCAGATGCTCGATCAGCTCCAGATCGCGCTGGATGGCCAGCGTCGGATTGTCGCCGACGCGATGGAATGGCGCGAGAAAAATGCCAAATTGCATGCCGCGCTTTTTCATGCCGCCTCCAAGCTTTCAGGGCCTGACGCTGAACCGGTCGGGCTCGCCGGGCAAGCGCCGTGGTCGGCTGTGCGCGAACAGGTTACCGGGTCGGGTCCCGGTCGCCTGGGCTCAGGGCCAGGTTGGACTGCATGAGGTCGGCCCTCAACCCTGCATGACCCGGTGCCCGAGCCAGCCAGGAGCTGAGAAGCGCCCTCGCGTCCGACGTGCGCCCGAGCAGCGTCAAAGCGCGCGCCTCCAGCCGCGCCGCCCCAAGCGTCGTCGGGTGTGCCGGCAAGTGGTCGAGCGCGGTCTGGAGCAGTTTTCGGCCCTCCATCTCTCGCCGTGCCGCAATGAGGGCGTCCCCGGCATCGACATAGATGTCGGCTGACTGCGCACCCGCAGCCACGAGGCGCAGGTATAGCGATGCGGCATCGTCTGTGCGGCGCAACGCGGCAGCCGATTGAGCCGCAAGCAGCAGCGTCTCCGTGCTGCCCGGTTGTGCGGCCGCCGACGCCCGCGCCGCCTGCCACGCAACGGCCGGCTGCTTGGAATCGAGCGCGAGCTGGGCCAAAGCGGTCAGCACCTCCGGTGTGGAGGCCGACGCGATGGCCGATCCCAGGTCCAATGCCGTCCTCACGCGCGCAGTGGCGAGTGCGGCGCCATAGGTGCGAACCGAAGCCGCACTCTGCGCGAACACCGCCTGACGTCGCTCGGCCACCGCAATCACCGCCCTTGAAGCGCCGAGATAGGCAAGATGCTCGAGCCATTTGGGCACGTCCGACAACGGCGCAGCGAGCGCCTGGTCACTTGTCCAGGCAACGGCCTCCGGCGCCTCGCGCGGGCCCCACAAAAACATAAGCTGTTCGACCTCCGGTGCGGCCGGCCTTTTTCCAGCCGCCGCGGCCAGCATGACCGTCACGGCGCCCGCCCTGTCGTTCAGCTCGACCAACCGAGCCGCGAGTGCCTGCAACCGTGTCGGGTCGTGTCCCGCCGCCGTCGCTCGAGCGCGCAACGACGCCCGCAACTCATCGAGCAGCCCGGCCTTGGCGAGCGCCTCGTCATATGCCGCGATCCAGTCTGGCCGCGCGACAGACGAGGCTGCAACCCGGAACACGGAAAGCGCTTCGCCGGACGGAAGCAGCCCTAGCGTCTCGTGCAGCTTGGCATCCTGCTGCGCGGGAGACAGGTCATGTATGAAGGAACGAAGCTCTGCTTGCGCCCTTGCGGTCTGCCTAGTCCGCAACAGAGACGCAACATAGAGCGGTGTCAGACCCAGCCGATCGGCCGAAAGCCGGTGTGACAGCAGGGGAACCGCCTCATTTGGCGCCAGTGTCGCGAGCAAGATCAGCCGCGCAACGTCGTTGGTGGGACTGATCTCTTTCTCGAGGACGGCTTGGAGCCAAACGATTGCCGGGTCGCTTGCGTCAACACGGAAGCCCTGTGCCACTTGCACGAGGCGCGGCGTCGCGACCAGAAGCGCCGCCACCCGATCGCGCGCAGCCGCGTCGGCTTTCGGGCCGCCCATGACGTCGAGAGCGGCGCGGAGCCGCGATGGGTTCATGGGCTCGTAAGAGCGGCGCGTGAGCGCGATCTCGTCCTGAGTCCAACCAGCGGGCAGGTCAGTCCGATCCGCCAGGGCAGCAGCAGCGCCGTCCGCCAGCGATCGGTCACGACGGTCCGACGCCACGACCAACAGGTCGATCAAAGCCTGGACAGGCAGCTTCGGTGCAGCGGTCTTTAGCCATGACACCACTGCCGCGCTCTGCCCGTTATGCGCCGCGAGGATCGACCAGGTTGCCCCGGCACGCGGGTTGCCGTCCCGCTGGAGCAGGAGAGCGTCGGTCAACGGCCGCAACTCGCCCGGTCTGTTCTCGGCGAGCTGGATGACAAGCGAGAGCGACCGATCGTCCAAAGGATGGGTGTTCGACGCCGTGAGCAGGCGCGCGATGGCCTCGTGCTCGAGGCCGAGCGCTCGCACGACGCGCCCGAACGCCGGTCCGAAGTCGTCCGGGCTGTTGTTGGACGCCAGGGCTTCCCGCGCCAGGGCCGCGGCCCGGACGCGATCGCCCTGCGCCATCGCCACCGAGGCGGCGCTCACGGGCGAGGACGCTGCAATCCGGTCCAGCGGCAAGCCAGCGAGCAGCTCCGGGCGCCCCGCGGCATCAACGGCTTCCACCAGGCGATGCGGCAATCCCTCGCTGATCTGGTCGGCCGTGAGCGACGCTACCATTGAAACAGCCCGGCGCAGATCACCCGCTTGCAGCGTCAGTTCGGCCAGCATGCTGAGCCCGGCCGGCACGAGCTTGCCGGCACGCGCCAAAGCGTCGAGCCGCTCACGCGCCGCGACGAGCTTGCCCTGCCGAGCCTCGAGCTGGGCCAACACCAACGCGACATCGGGCCGCGCCGCCATTCCGCTTCCAAGCGCATCACCCGCCGCAAGCGACAAGTCCGGACGCCCTCGCTCTGCATACGTCTGGACGAGGACATGCAGCGGCCCGATCTGACCGGTTCGGCCGATCAAAGCGCCGAGCTCGCTCGCAATCGTCTGCGCCGCCGGCGTGGTCGCCGAGAGCCCGGCGGCCAATCCGACGAGTTCCGCCGGCGGGGGCTGATGCCCCGGCACGCCCAACCACGCCATCAAGTGCTCGAGCGCTCCCCTGATGTCACCAAGGTCGGCCATTCGATGCACGAGCTCATTCATATCGGAGGCGGACGCTAGGCCGATTTCCTCGAACCGACGGAGAGCGCCGACGCGTTCTGCCGCCATATGCGCGCTCGCGTAGATGTCGGCGGCATCGCGAAGCGCCTCGACATCGCCGGTCAGCCCGTACACTCGCTCATCGAGGGCGGCCACGTGCCGCATGAGGTGCCGCTGACGTTGCACCCCGAGCAGCAATCGTAGCGCCTCGACGCTATTGGGCCGGGTCAGGAGCAGGCGATCCAGGATCGACGCGGCGAGTTCGGGCGCACCGATCGTCAAAGCGACATCGACCAGCGCCCGAACCTCGCCCGGATCGGCGGCTTCCCTGGTCGCCTGATCGAGCTCTTGACGGATGAGCAACGGAGCACCCTGCTCGACTGCAACGGCGACCCGCTCCAGCCGGCTCGGCAGCAACCAAAGCGACGAGACGAGGCTGCCAATCACGGCCAGGCCCATCAGACTGATCAGGGACCTGTAGCGTGACGGAAAGAGCGCTCCAACCCCAGCATGCCTCCCGATCGCCGCGAGCACGCTCACACGTCCCGCTCGAGCGCGACCTGCACGCCGCCGGTCCCTGGTGCGGGGATCGAGAACTCGAGCACGTGATCCGCGCCGGCCATCACGGACCACGTCCGGTCACCGCAGCGCGCCCGCCAAGCACCAGCGGCGGGCACTCGCCATGTCATCGCGCCGGCCCCGAAGCCTTGCGCGGCAAAGCTGAAGCGGTCGGACGTGAACAGCAAATTGCTCACCTCCCACGCCGCTTCCACGAGATACGGTCGGAGCGGTGCGCCGTCATGACGGGCCGCGAGCGTGACGAGAGGCGCGTGATGCACCGGGTCGAGCGCGACGTAGAGGTCATTATTGATCAAACGGGCCCCGAGGACGCCATCGCACGCGCTGAGGTCAAGGCCACGCTGCGCGCCACTGGCAAAGCGGATCGTTTGCAGCCCCCTACGATCATGCACGCGCCAGGCCGACTGACCTTCTTGCGTGATCGCGGTTTGGAAGAAGCCTTCCGCCAGAGCGGCGAAGCGGCTGGCGAACACAGGTAGGAAGTCACCGCGCTGCCGCAGCGCGCTCAGGTTGCCGAGCAGCGCATCGAGGCTCGCCCGACGCTCACCGGAGTACATGTGGTAATAGAGGTTGAATGGCTTTAGCCGTCGCGGCGCTCCCGTGCGATCCCAGGTCTCAGGGAGATCGCGAAACCCGAAATATCGGTCTGTCCAAAGGTCTGTATAGAGTTCTTCACTACTGTTGGATGCATAGATCTGGATCGTGCCAAACCGTTGCAAGCCAAGCGGCGCAACCGCGCTGACGCTCGGATACTCGGTGTCGCAGCGGGTATCGCCGCCATTGATGTTCAGCAGCCCGGCCTCGGCGGCTGCCTGCAGAGCGGCCGGAAACGGGGTGCAGTCGCCGGGCCACTGCAACAGGCGGACCCGCTTGGCCGGGCTGCCTGCGATCGCCTCGATCATGCGGGCGGAGCCGCCGATCTCGGTGGCTAGATCGAACGGCCGGCCGCCAAACGCACGCGGCGGTGAGTGGCCTGCCTGCGCAGCCCGGCCGCAACATCCGCCCTTGGCCGCAGGCGTCGCCGCGGTCTCGACGGTCTGCGGATGCCCGGTGGCCGCGCTTCTGTACTCGCCCTCGAACGGCGCCTCCGCGGCAGCCGAGTATTGCTCGAAGAACGACCAGCGGAACGGATGCGTGTAGGTGTGGGTGGCCGGCTCCACATGGTCGAGCCGAAAGAACGCCCGTGCGGCGCCGATCGCGCGCAGGTCGCCGGCAAAGGCCGGGTCCAGCTCGGCCGCAATCGGCGCCACGGTCACGGGGAGATCGGGGTTGGCGGACACCGCTTGCAAGACGACCTCCGCGTTGGTCACCGGGGCGCGGCCCGGAGCGCGGACCTGGCTCACGGACCGCCAGCCGTCACCGTCGATGTGGCTGTAGTAGAGACGGCGGCCACAAAGGGTGGTGGTATCTGGCGCGGGCAGGCTTTCGGTCGCAAACGCTGCGGCGAAGAAGGCGAAGGGATCGACGAACCATTGCTTGACGCCGGTTTGATGGTCGATGCCGACGGCGTAGCCGGGCGCGATGAAACCACCGGACTTGGAGAGAATGACGAGGTGCGAGCGCGAACGCTGCTGATCGGCCCGCTCGACCACGAGCCACGAGGCCGCATCCGCCTGGTCCGGCTCGTATATCTCGTAGGCGGGCAGGCCGGCATCGAACTTGTACTCGAACTCGGTTGCCGATGCGTCGCGGCTGACCAACCGGTCGCCGATCGTCACCATGCTCCAAGACCCGAGCGCACGCACGCCGAGCGCGGCCAAGGCTCGTCGCCGCAACTCGAACTCGAGCGCCTGGGGCATCGCGCCGGGCTTGGGCGCGGCGTCGCCGATCTGCACGATCCGCAGACCGGACGCCGCGACGCGTTCGATCCAGGCGACATAGGCGGGAAAGTTGCTGAGGTTCGGCTCTGGAAACCAGGTCAGGACGCCGCGATAGGACGGGTCCGTCCAGATCGGCGGCAACTCGGCATTCACGTCGCGATACTCGAGGGTGAGCCCCAGCCACTCGAGCGGCATCGCAGCCGTACGGTGGATATCCGTGTTCTTCAGACGAGCCTCGATCGTCCCTTCGTACAGGGCCAAGATCCGGCGTGGCACGGGCGGAACGGTGCTGGACGCCACACTCGGCTTGACCGGAGCGGCCGTGATGGCGGCCGTGGCGGCACCGCCGAGCAACGCCGCGCGGCGGGAGAGGGCTGGGGACCTCATCGCGCGTTCGGCCGGCTGTTCTTGCCCGGCTCGGGGACGATACGCTGCAGATCGATCGTCGCCACATAGGGGATGAAGCCAGCCTTGCGCTCTTGGTCGTAGAGTTTGGCGACGCCAGCCCGGTCCTTGGGCTCCCAATAGTCCAGCGAATACAAGCGTATTCGGGGGTTCAGCCGCCGTAACTCGGCAAGCTTACCCAGGCCCCAGCTCAAATCGTCCCGGTGCCGCACGAAGTAGCGGCCAGTCTTGAAGTCGTGGGTCGTCAGAAGGCTCTCCGCCAAGACGGAGTCCAACTCGGTCGCAACCAAAGCTCCGACGTCGTAGGCACGATTGAGCATGAGCGGCACGGTCGGGTAGCGCGCGCGAATGGCGCGGATCAGCGAAGCCGCTGCGGCCACCATGCCGTGATGACGGACCGGGTCCGCGTGCTCGAGAAACGCGGCGTCATCGAGCGTGTCGAGGAAGAGGCCTCTGAACCCCTCCCGCAGTATCGCCGGGATGCGGCGGTCGAGAATCTCGGCATTCCACTCCGGCTTGCGCAGGTCGACATAGCGGGCGCCGGGCCAATCGGGGTTGGCGCCGAGGAGCAGGCCCGCGGCGGCCACTGCGGGATAGTAGTCACGCGCCTCGTGCACTTCACCAAGGCTGAGGTATCCGAATAGCTCGACATCGCGCTCCTGGAGCGGCGCGAGCGGCGGATGGCGGTCACTGTCGAACACGGCACGGCGGTACGGTGCGAAGTCTTCGATCGCGGCATCACTGCCGTAATAAACGACGAAACGCTCGGGTTCAGCTTGGGCCGTGCCCGCTCCGGCGGCGGCCATGCCGGCGGGAAGTAAGATCGCCGATAAGGCGCGAGCGAACGACCGGCGCAAGGCAGCGCCGCCGCGCAGGCGCGACCGTGGCGGATCAATCATGCCGAGACGCTTTCTGTGTACCTGGTCAGTTTTGCACCGCTTTGGTTGACAAAGAGTGAAAGCCGGTCAGCGAACGTCGCGGATGCTGGCGTTGTTTCGGATAAAGGCCACGTAGATCAGGTCGCGGCAGCGCGAGGCCGTCAGCAGGGCGGCGAAAAGGAAGCCGAGGAGGCCGGCCAGGAAATAGCCGTAGCCTTCGAGTTCGAAGCCGAACGGGAGCAAGCCGGCCGTCAGCCCCGCATTCAACAGCAAGAATAGAGCGGCACAGGCGACCTGGTCCGCGCGCAGGTCAAGATAGCTCATCACGACCAGCAAGCAGTTCAGCAAGAGGTGGAATTGCGCGCCGAGCACTCCGAAGCGGAAGATGGGGTATTGGATCGACGAGAGCAGGCCCGCTTGCACCAAAAGCGGCCCTGCAAGCTCGATTGTCACAGTAACGACGGTCTGGAGCAGTATGAGCGACACCCCGGCATCGGAAATGCGACGACAGAGCTCCCGTCGTTGGTTTTCGATGTTCGGGAGACTGGCACCGCTCAGGACTTCGTCGAAGAAGCGCCGATAGGACAGGAAGAAACCGGTTTCCGAGATGACGAAGAAGGCTGCCGACCCCGGCACCATGGCAAGATACGAGAGGAACATGGCGCTGTCGTAGGACGGTGTATCGCGCAACCCACTGGCGAGCCGCTCAGCCGAAGGGCCGAACCACATCACCCATTTGTCGGCCCAGGGCGCCGCAGCGGTCAGCAGCCCGATCAGCAGCAACACCTGGTTGCGCCGCGCCGCGCCGAAAAGCTGGGCGGTCGAGAGGGCGCCGTAGGGGAAGCGCGTAAATAGGCGCCCTGCCCCGGCGAAGCCCACGAGAGAGATACCGGCTGCAAAACAAGCCAACATGCCAGCGCTGCCACTGAACTGGCCGGCCAAGAGCGAGCCGCCACAGGCGAGAATCATTCCGACCACAAAACAGGAGACGACGAAGGCGAAGTCACGTAGGACGGAGAGGAACGCAGTCGTCACCCAAAGGCTGACGAGTGCCGCGTAGCAGGCGATCGCGGCAGCAGCCTGCGGCGCGGTCAGGTCGACGCAGATCAACCAGAACAGCATCGCGAGCGGCATCTGCAGCAAGACGGCAAAGATGAGCGTCGCCAGATATGTCGGGATGATCTCCCGGATCCTCTCGGCGAACAGCTGATCGGCAACGAGCCGGGACGCGAGCGTCGTGGCTGGTGCGGTCAAGACCAGGGAGAAACAGAAATCATACGATAGGATGATCCGGAAATCCTGGTACTCCGCCGGTGACGCCGAGAAAGCGCTGCCGAGGCCAGAGCCGGCGATGGCCAGCACGGTCAGCAACCACGGGCCCGACGTGATGGCGGCGGCGGCGGTGAACGCCTGCAGCGCGCCTGAGAGATCATCGCGCCGGGTCAGCCGGCGGAGAACGAAGCCAATGCCGGCCATCGACGGCGCCCTATGCCGGCTGCAGCGCGGCGGCCCGCTCGTAGAGCGTGCGATAGGCGCGGTCGCAATCGGATTTGAGGAAACGAGCCTTGACGCGGGATCGGATGGCCTCGCTCGCCTTGGCCCACTGTTCCGGATCGGCCAGGAGGCGGGCGATTGCGCCAGCCGTTGCGGCCGGGTTCGCCACCGGCGTGATCGCGCCGCCGGGCCCGATCGGCGGTTCGCCAGGTGGATTGCCCTCGATCATATCGCGGCAGGCGCCGACGTCGGTGGCGACGCAGGGCACACCTGCGGCACCCGCCTCGAGGATCGTCAACGGCTGCGCTTCGGAGATCGACGTGAGCACGTTGACGTCGACCCGGCCGAGCCACTGCGCCACCTCGACGCCGCCGCGCAGGGTGACGACACCGTCGAGGCCGAGTTGACTGATCAGCGCGGCACATTCGCGCGCGTAGCCCGGATCTTCCTCCAGCGGGCCCAGGATTTCCCCCTTCGCATCCGGTATCTGGCGCCGTAGCAGGCCGATCGCGCGGATGAACGTCTTGACGTCCTTGATCGGCACGACCCGGCCGATCAGCGCGACGGTAGGCGGCCGGATCGCATCATCGCGCCTGATCGCGGCGTAGTGGTCGACGTCGACGCCGTTGGGAATGATCGTACAACGGGACAGCGCCGCGCCGTCGCGGATTTGCAGGCGCTGGTTGCCACGGTAGAGGGTCACGATCGGGTCGGAGGCCGCATAGGTCAAACGGGCGAACCCCTCGAACGCCTCGATCCAGAGGTCGCGCAGATCGCGGACCATCTTGCGCGGCGCGAACGACGCCTCTGCTCCTCGGTAGAGCCAATCAGCCATGGCAATCTCGATCCGGCGCTCGTTGGTGTAGATGCCGTGTTCGGTCAGGATCAGCTTGCGGCCACCGGCGGCAGCCAATCGGGCGCCGAGAAGCCCGGCGAACCCGGTCGAGACGGCGTGGTAGCAGCGGGCCTGCGGTATGTGCGGCAGCAACACGGCGAGGACTGCGCTGGCCAGGCTTCGCCACGACCAGAAATAGTCGAGGAAGGAGGTATCGCCGCCGCTTCGCTCGTAACTCGACCGCACCGCGGCGAACGCCATCCGGCTATCCAATAGGAGCGCCCGACCGGCGACGCCGCCCATGACGTCGACGTGATGCGCGATGGCGGAGAGATCCTCCAAGCTGGCCGTGCCGGTCAGCAGCTTGTCGACGAGGGCAAGAACGTCCTGGATGGCCGAAGTGAGTCTCCGATCCGATCGGCCGGCGCCCATGGGAAGCGATTGCAGCGGGATGGACGTCAGCGAACGGACGTTGGTGGGAAGTTGGAAACGCTGCTGCCGCGGGCGATCGTCGGGCGTCAGGCACACAAGGTGGAAGCTGAGATCCGGATGCGCGAGCAGAAGGTGGTGCACCCAGCTCGACACCCCGCCGGAGACGAACGGGTAAGTGCCTTCGAGAAGAAGGCATATATCGGCCGTGGCGGTCATCGCGCGGTGGCCCAGAAGGCCAGGGCGGGCGCGAGCGGGCCGTCGCGGGCGACGAGGGCGGCGGTGAGATCGCGGCGGCGGTCGATCAACGCGGTCAGACCGATGAAGTCGCTCTTGCGGAACAAGGCTTCGACCAACCAGCCAAACGCGGCGTCCGCATGCTCGCTGGCGGCGACGACGGGTTCGAGCGTGACGCAGGCGGCGTCCACGTCGCCGAGCTGGATCATGGTCCGGCCCAGGATGGCGCGGAGCATCGCGCTCTGCGCCGGGTCGCTCGAGCCGGCGGCGACGATCGGACCGAGTAGCGCGGAGATCTCGCGGCGCATCTCGGCGGTGCGGTTCTCGTCATAAAGGCTGGAATGCGCGGCCGTGCTGAGCGCCTGAGCCAGCAGGATCGTAGCTTTCACCCGAGCTGCGTCGTCCGGCGCCTCCCGCAGCGCGTGCTGCAAGGTGGCGAGGCGGGCGGAGGTTCGCGTCTCCAGCAGAGACAGCCCGGCCGCCGCCTGGGCGCGCAGCCCGAGATCGTCCCCGTTCAGCGCCTCGTTCAGCACGGGCGCGAACTCGGGCCGGTAGCTGCGGCTGATCAGCGAGAGGACGTGCTCCTTCTCCGACAACTTGCCCCACCGCAGCACGTCGTAGAACGATTCGATCTCGCTGGAGCTCTGCCCGCCGAGTTGATGCCGGCCGATGGCGTCGATCCGCTCGTTGATGGGATCGGCGGCGAGATTGGGGAACAGGTGCTCATGCCACTCGGCCGCATCATGAACCGTATGCGGACGCACCGCTGGAATCGCGAGAACCATGAGGGCGAGAGCTGGGGCGATCGGACCAAGGAACGGGAGCAGCGCCGCCGTCATCCGGAGCGTGGCGGTGGCAGCGTCCGGCACCGCAGCAGGACGCCACGCAAGCACGTTGGCCGCAGTGACGGCGACTACGTGCACGAGCGCCGCGGCAAGATGCAGGTCACTTCCCCAAAGCATCAACCCGACGAACTCGAGCGCGCATAACAGGATCGCGGCACCGAATGCAGATCGAGTGGTCAAGTCGCGAGCGCCTTTTCCGGAACTCGATCGACGACCTGGTCCGCGACCTGGTTCAAGCTGAGCCAAGAGATGTGCAGAGATGGCAACAGGTTCGCATCCTGCCCCGCGACGGCCCGGCGCAGGCGATCAGCGACCAATGCCACGTTGTCGAATGGTGTTCCCGGCATGAGGACGCTGACCCGGTGCCGATGTTCATCACCCTCGATCAGCAGGTCGGTGTCGCGCAGGACGGCCTCGAGCACGGTTACCATCGTCCGCCGACCCTCGGAGAGCGCCTCGCCGATCAAATCGTCCGCGAGATCGATCTGCATCATAATGAGATTGAAGCCAATGCGCCGGGCGGTCGCGCCCATGATGCTGATGACGCGATCCGCGTGCCGGGCGGCCACGAGGCTGGAGCCCTCGACAAGGAAACGGCCGGACTCGGCCGCTTCGTAGGCCGCGGCCTGCTCGAGCCCAGCGCCGACCCACTCGCAGACCGAACGGAAGCTCGCAACCGCCCCGAGATGCAGTTGGGTGAACGGGATCGCCTCGACCACGAGGGCGCCAAGCGCCGCACCCTCCGGAGTGAAGATGGGGGCGGCCATCAACCCCAGCGGGCCAAGACACTCCCGGTCGTCGGGGTCGTTGGCCAGCAAGCAGCGCCGATCGCCAATGATGGCCGCGAAAAACCGATGGTCCGCGTCGATGGTGGGAACGCTGTCCGCTTCGCTCCAGCCGTCGTGGCCCACGCGGGTCAGGATGTTGCTCCGCAGCAGGTAGACGGAGCAACGCGACGCGCCGGTGGCGGCCCGCACGAGGGCGAGCGCCCCCTGGAGCACCGACTTGCGGCTTGGACCCATCGTGCGCGCGGCCTCGTAGATGGACGTGACGGTCCGCTGTTGTCCGGCAATCCGGGTTTCGAGCATCGTCACGCGAGCCACGAGTTCGCCGTTCGCCGCGACCATGCTGACCAACTCGCCTTCGCGGTTTTGGGCGGTGGCGGCGCTGTCGCGCGCACGTTGCCGGGCGCGCCCGGTGATCTCGCCGACGATGAGCGAGGTGGTCAGCCAAAGGAGCGGGTCGCGCACGACGCCTTGAAGCCAGGCGTAATGGTCCTGATCGAAGGCTTGTTCCGGCATGTTGAAGGCGAGCAGCGCGGCGGAGGCGAGGAGCGTCGTGGCGGCAGCCTCGGCGGTTCCGTACTGTGCGGCGACCAGGAGCACCGCGATCCCGAACGGATGCGGCTCGACACCCAGAAAGCGGTGTCCGTCGCCGAACATGCGATCGAGGACGAGCAGCAGCGCGATCAGCAGCAACGCTTCGGCAACGCCGCTCCATCCGAAGCGGGCCCGCAAATGCGGGTCGTCGTCGCCTGTCATGCGCCGGAGTTTGGTCAGGCTGCGAAACGGGTTGTTCATGCGATGGCTCAGATACCGCCGAAGCGCCAGACGAGGTTGCCCCCGAGATGGAAGAGTGTCCTCGTCTTGACGTCGAGGGAGGGCTCGATCCCCGCCTCCGCTCTGAAGGCGAGGCGGTCTCCGTCTTGGCCGCCGGAATAGCGGAGCGTTGCCAACGGCCCGCTCCCGCCGTACCGATCGACGGCGTACCCCAGCAACCCGCTGATCCGGCCCAGGCCGAGCGGCACCGACGTTTCGGCGTAGAGGCTGTGAAACTCGCGCGTGCGGATGTCGAGCAGTGGCAAAGCGAGACCGCCGGCGAGCGCGGTCATGGTCTTGGAGAGGTACTCGGCCTCGAGACGGTAGCCGATGCGGACCTGCATGGCTTCCATGGGCATCCAGCGCGCGGGCAGCCCCCTGCTCAACTCGGCCGATACGCTCGGTCCGGCCGCGACGCTGTCCTCCCCCGGAATGCCGTAGCGGATCAGGCCGGCGCCAAGTTGCGCCTGCCACGACTCCGGCCATGTCACCGCATGCGAAACGCCGATCTGGTCGCGCCGCGCGTCCGCGGCGAAGGACATCACCGTGCCCCAGTATGGTTGGTGGTAGAGCGCCCCCAGGGTCGTCTCGCCGAAACGGGTGCTGACCTCGTGCTTGAGCTCGAAGCCCAATGTGCGGGGGGCAGCGAGGACGTTGAGGTGGGTCGTGCCAAGCGGCTTGTCCCAATCGTAGACGACACCGATATCGCCCAGCACCTTGGTGCCGCTGAAGGCCGCCGCGGTGCTGCTGAACGGGCGGCGCAGCGTGCGGGTCTCGTCATGCGAGGTTTGCAGGGAGGCGCTCACCCGCCACCGCTCGCTCAGCGGCATGCTCGCCACCACGGTCGCGGTCTGCGCCCGTTCACCTCCCGCACCGAAGGTCGCGCCGCCATCGATCCGGATCGCGGGGCCGTTCGTGCGCGCCAGCGCGTCGCGGTCGCGGAACACGTCGGTCGCCTCGGGAAAGAGGCTGCCCAGCCCGTTGTACAAGCCGATTGCACGTTGCCAGTGTCCCGCCGACGTCTCGACTTCGGCCAGGGCCAGGAGCGGCTGGAGATCGCCGGGCTGTGCGGCGGCCAGGTCCAGCAGCCGCACGCGCGCGCTTTCGAGATTGCCGGCCTTCCCATCGCTGCGCGCCTGAACGATGCCGAGTTGCCGGCGGTCATCCTCGGTCGCTTCGGGCTGACCCTGCGGCGTGACCATCACGGTATGCGCGCCGAAGGCCGGGTCGAGCGCGGCGGTGGCGGGCTCGGTCAAGCGATAACGGACGGCGCCGTAGCCTTCGGCAAAGCCTTCGAGCAGCGGGCCCAGCGACTTGGCGACGCGATCCGCCTCGCCCTCGCGCAGAGCGGCAGGAAACTCGATGAGGATGTCGCGTTCGTCGTCCGAGACGCGAACCGTGGTCGGCGCCGTCTCGAAATCGAGCGCGTAGTGGCTGGCCGACAACGCCCCATTGCTGCTGGTCACGACGACGACCGCCAGAAAAACAGCGCAGGCGGACAGGCCGGGCCGCACGGCCGCCTGTCGGACAACGATCCATTTTGGGCATCGCGTGCGCGGCATAACGCAACGATACCGGCAGAAGGTAAACAAACCGTTGCGGCGGGTTGCAGCCCGGCGGCTGCAACCCGGCGCGCTAGTTCACCAACGGACAGCCGCCTGCAGCAAGCGGACGAAACGCCCGGTCGGCCGGAATGGTCACGACCGGTGTATACAGGTCCCACTCCGACTTGGACTCCGCCGGCGCCTTGACCTTGAAGACGTACATCGGATGCACGGCTCGGCCGTCGGCGCGAACGGTCACGCTGCCGAACAGCTTGTCCTCGATCGGGGCCGAGCGCATGGCCGCCAACACCTTGTCACCCTCGATCGAGTCGGCCTTCTTGGCCGAGTTCAGGTAGGCCAGGACGGAGGAGTACACGCCGGCTTGGTTCGCGGTGGGCACACGCCCCGGCATCTTGGCGGCAAACCGCGCGGCGAACGCCCGGCTCGCATCATTCCGGTCCCAGTAATAGGCCTCGGTCAGCAGGAGGCCTTGCGCGCCCTGAATGCCGATCGCCTGGACGTCGGAGATCTGGGTGAACAGCCCGGTGAGCTTCTGCTTGGGGGTGATCCCGAACTCGGCCGCTTGCTTGACGCCGTTGACGAGGTCCGCGCCCGTGTCGGCGAAGGCGACCACGTCGGCGCCGGAGGATTGCGCCTGCAGCAGGTAGGACGAGAAATCGCTGGTGCCGAGCGGGTGCTTGACCGAGCCGGCGACGGTGCCGCCCAGCGCCTTGAGCGCTTCGGCCGTGTCGCGCTCGAGGGCGGCGCCGAGCGCGTAGTCGAACGAGATGAAATAGAAGCTCTTGGCGCCGATCTGCGTCAGCGCCGAAGCGGCGGCGTTGCCGAACGCCCAGGTATCCATCGTCCACTGGACGGTGGTGGGCTTGCAGAACTTGCCGGTCAGGTCGGAGGTGCCGACGTTGGTGGCGATGAAGGTGCGGTTCTTCTCGGCCATGATCTGGTTGACCGCCAAGCCCACCCCGGAGTTGACCGCGTCGGCTACCGCATCGACGCCGTCCCGATCGATCCATTGACGCACGATCGTGCTGCCGACGTCGGGCTTGTTCTGATGGTCGCCGTAGACGATCTGGACCTTCAAGCCCGGGTTATCCTTGGTGAAGTCGTCGGCTGCGAGTTGGGCGGCGACGACCGAGCCCTTGCCGGATTGGTCGGCGAACGGGCCGGACTGGTCATTCAGCACGCCGATCTTGAGCGTGTGATTCGGGATCTCGGCATGAGCCGAGGACGCGACGCAAATGGCCGCGATCAGAGGGGCTAGGCGACGAACGCGTTTCATGAGGTCGAACTCCCGGATGTGCTCGTTGACCCACATAACGCATTCCAGCCGCGCCGCCGAAATCGGATTGATCCGGTTGTGCCCTGCCCTCCGGCGGCCTAGGTTGCCTCGCGTTTTTCGCTGGAATTCACATGCACCTGACCGCCGAACGGCTTGACCGAGTTAGCCCCAGCCAGACCATCGCGATCGCCACCAAGGCGCGCGCGATGCAGGCCGAAGGACGCAACGTCATCTCGCTGGCCGCCGGCGAGCCCGATTTCGATACGCCGCAGAACGTCAAGGATGCCGCCATCAAGGCGATCCAGGCTGGCGACACGAAATACACCGATGTCGCCGGCACGATGGCGCTGCGGCGCGCGGTCGCCGCGAAGTTCAAGCGCGACCAGGGCCTCGACTATGCGCCCGACGAGATCATCGTCTCCACCGGCGGCAAGCAGGTCATCTTCAACGCCATGGTCGCCACGCTGGACAAGGGCGACGAGGTCATCATCCCCTCCCCGTGCTGGGTCAGCTACCCCGACATCGTCTCGCTGGCCGATGGCACGCCGGTGATCGTGCCGTGCGGCCAGAACAACGGGTTCAAGCTGCGCGCCGAGGATCTCGAGGCGGCCATCACGCCCAAGACGAAGTGGTTCATGCTGAACTCGCCCTGCAACCCGACCGGCGCCGCCTATTCCGCCCAGGACCTGCGCGCCATCTGCGACGTGCTGCTCCGCCACCCCGACATCCTCATCCTGACCGATGACATCTATGACAAGCTCGTCTACGACGGCTTCCAGCCGGCCACGATCGTCCAGGTCGAGCCCAAGCTGCGCGACCGGACCATCACGATGAACGGCTGCTCGAAGGCGTATGCGATGACCGGTTGGCGCATCGGTTTCGCCGGCGGCCCGAAGGCGCTCATCAAGGCGATGGACAAGCTGCAATCGCAGAGCACGTCCAACACCAGCTCCGTCAGCCAAGCCGCCGCAGTCGAGGCGCTGACCGGACCGCAAGGCTTCATCGACGAGATGACCGCCGTCTACAAGCAACGTCGTGACCTCGTCGTCGCCATGCTGAACGAGGCGCCCGGCATCCACTGCAGCTCGCCCGAGGGCGCCTTCTACGTCTTCCCGAGCGTGCATGGCTGCGTCGGCAAGACTTCCGCCGGCGGCGCCGCGATCACCAACGACGAGAGTTT
Organism: uncultured Alphaproteobacteria bacterium; assembly: GCA_963835135.1. Taxonomy (GTDB): domain Bacteria; phylum Pseudomonadota; class Alphaproteobacteria; order Acetobacterales; family Acetobacteraceae; genus JAVVHH01. Next base: position 203,219 of record CAWIEF010000006.1, on the reverse strand, counting down.
CGTGCTGGCGCTGCTCGAAGAAGAGGGCGTCGCCGCCGTGCATGGCGCCGCTTTCATGTATCCGGGCCATTTCCGAATCAGCTACGCGACCGACACCGACAGCCTGCGTGACGCCTGCACCCGGATCCAGCGCTTCTGCCGAGGCCTCCGGTAGCATGGACGTCGCCGCGATCACGCCCGGCCTTGCCCAACGGCTCGACGGCATCGGACCGGCCGCGACCGTCGCGATGACGATTCGCGCCCGGGCGATGCGGGCCGAAGGGATCGGCGTGATCGCGCTGACCATCGGCGAGCCCGATTTCGATAGCCCGCGGCATGCGATCGAAGCGGGCTACCGCGCCGCCCTCGCCGGCCAGACCAAATATCCGCCTCAGGACGGGGTGCCCGCCCTCAAGCAGGCCATCCAGCGCAAGTTCAGCCGGGACAACGGCCTCGACGTCGGGCTGGACGAGATCATGGTCGCCAACGGCGGCAAGGGCGTCATCTTCGACGCGCTCATGGCCACGCTCAACCCGGGTGACGAAGTCATCGTGCCCGCCCCGTATTGGGGCGCCTACACCCTGATGACCCGTGTCGTCGGTGGCACCCCGGTCGTGGTCAACTGTCCGCAGAACAACGGGTTTCGGCTGCGCCCGGAGGACCTCGAGGCCGCGATCACGCCCCGGACGAAGTGGCTGATCCTTAATTTCCCGAACAACCCCACCGGCGCCGCCGCGTCGGCCGCCGATCTTCGCGCGCTGGGAGACGTCTTGCTGCGCCATCCGCACGTTTGGGTCATGTCGGACGACATGTACGAACATCTGTTGTTCGACGGGCACCACCACGCGACCATGGCGGCCGTCCAGCCAGCCTTGCGCGACCGGACCCTGACCGTCTCGGGCGTCTCGAAGACATATGCCATGACGGGATGGCGGATCGGCTTCGCTGCCGGCCCCAAACGGCTGATCAAGGCGATGACCACGATGCAGGGCCATGTCTCGGCGGGGATCAGCACCGTTGGCCAGGCCGCGGCAGCGGCGGCGCTCGACGGTCCGCAAGACGAGGTCGCCACCATGATTGCCGCCTACCAGCGCCGCCGCGACCTCGTCGTCGACGCGCTCAATCGCGCGCCGGGCATGGTCTGCCACAAGCCCGAGGGCGCGTTCTACGTCTATCCGAACATCGCGGGTTGCTTGGGTAAGACCACGGCGGGCGGCCGGGTCATCGGCTCGGACCAGGATTTCTCGATGGCGCTGCTCGAGGAGGCGCACGTCGCCATCGTCCATGGCGCGGCGTTCGGGATGTCGCCTTACCTGCGCATCAGCTACGCCACCGGAGACGACGACCTCCGCGAGGCATGCGCCCGCATCGTGAGCTTTTGCGAAAGCCTGCGCTAATCCGGGCCGGCCGCGACGACGACGCGCCGCGGTTCATCGCCCTCATCGGCCGCTGCTGGGCCGACTATCCGAACTGCCCACTGGACGTGGACGGCGAGGCGCCGGAACTTCGGGCACTCGCGTCCTATTACGCGGCGCAGGGCGGCGCCTTGTGGATCGCCGAGGACGGCGCAGGCATGGTCGCGTCGCGTCCCGTCGCTGCCACCGAGTGGGAGATCTGCCGCGTGTATGTCCATCCGGATCGGCACGGCTCCGGTCTGGGCCCGGCGCTCCTGCAAACGGCAGAGGCACACGCCATCGCCGCGGGCGCGCGCACGCTGACGCTGTGGACCGACACCCGCTTTGCTCGCGCCCACCGCTTTTACGAGAAGCACGGATACCACAGGGACCCGACCACCCGGGCACTTGGCGACATGGCTGGCACGATCGAGTATCGCTACGTCAAGCAGGTCGCAGCGTCCGGCGATGGCGAGCTCCTCTCGTCCCCTCCGCCCACGAGCGCGCGCAGGATTCGGTTCGCATGCAGCAGCGGCAACGAGTAGTGGCCCTCGTCCGCCACCACCCGCACGGCCGCCCCCGGAATCGCCGCATAGGCGGTTGCCGCCCGTGCTGGAACCATGCTGTCCGCTGCGCCAGCCCAGACGGTGGTAGGCACCCGGATGTCGCCCAGATCGACGCACCAAGGCGCCGCAAGGATCGTTGCATCCGATAGCGCGCCTGCGACGCCGGGCGCCAGCGCCTCGCGCCACACCCGGCCGATCGCCGCAAGTGTCGGCCGGGTCAGACACGCACGGTCTGCCTCAGGCAGCCCGGAGCCTATGATCCGACCCGGCGTCAGCAGCCGGAACCGCAGCAAGGCCCGCGCCGCCGACAGCATCCGCCCTGCCCGTTGCGGACGGCGGCCCAGTTGGAACAGTGCCGCAACGCCCGACCCGGCGAGCCCCGGCGTCGTCGGCGGCGGCACCGCGTTGACCAGCGCCAAACCGCGCACGCGCTCCGGCAATGCCCTCGCCACGGCCGCCGCGAACGGCCCGCCCCCGGATACCCCGATCAGATGAAATCGGCCGAGGCCGAGTGCATCGGCGACGGCAGCTACGTCACACGGCCAGTCGCATAGCCGGCGACCCGGCTGCGCATCCGAGCCGCCATAGCCGGGCCGATCCAAGGCGATCAACCGGACTTCCAGGCCCGGGATCAGCCCGGCTTCGAGCCGGCAGGCCGGCCAACCGTGGCAGTAGATGACCGGCGGCCCGTTCGGGTCGCCAAAGGCCTGGACTGCGACCGCGCGCCCGTCGGCAACGCCGACGCGCCGCATCCGCAGCGGATCAGGCTATCGCGGGCGCCGCGTCGCGCTTGATCTTGGAGCGCTGGATTCGGCGCTTAAGCACCTGTGCCGCTTCCGGCAGATCGCGGTTCGCGGTCGTGAGGAGAAACGCGTCGAGACCGCCGTTGTGCTCGATCGTGCGGATCGCGTGCGTCGTCAGCCGCAGCCGGATCGGCGTGCCCAGGATGTCGGACATCAGCGAGGTCTGCTGCATGTTGGGCAGGAAGCGGCGGCGGGTCTTGTTGTTCGCGTGGCTGACGTTGTTGCCAGACTGAACGCCCTTGCCGGTGAACTGGCAGCGACGGGACATGAAACAAACCTCTCGAAAGGCAAACGCCGGGAACCGGGCCCGGCACAACTCAGGCGCGCTCTATGCCTGCCGAGCCCCGCTCCGTCAAGACCCGGGCCCTAGGCCCGGGAGCCCATCTCAGTGCGCAGCTCGCCCGAGCGCACCGATTCCAACGCGTTGCTCAACACTTGCGCGATCGCGTCGTCACCCATGCTCCGCACCATCAGCCCGAGCGAACCGCCCAACAGCGCCGAGGCAACCGCGACCGAGTCCAGATTCTGCCCCAGCATGTATTCGATCGCCTTGTCCACGATCGCACCCGAGTGGCTCAGGTCGGACGGAAGGTCCTCAGTCACGTCACGCTCTCCTCTTCTCGGACGCCATCTGCGGCCAGCTCGTGCTGCTCGGAAGCCTGCAACGCCCACATCCGCGCATAGAGGCCGTCCTCGGCAAGCAGATGTGCATGCGTACCCCGCTCGGCCACCTGCCCGTCCTGCAACACGATGATCTCGTCGGCGTCCACCACCGTCGACAGCCTATGTGCGATCACCAGGGTGGTACGATCCGCCGAGACCAGCCGCAGCGCGGCGTCGATCTCGCGCTCGGTCCGGCTGTCCAGCGCGCTGGTTGCCTCGTCCAGGATGAGGATGCGGGGATCTTTCAGGATCGTGCGCGCGATCGCCACGCGCTGCTTCTCGCCGCCCGACAGCTTCAGTCCGCGCTCGCCGACCCGGGTCGCGTAGCCGTCCGGCAGGCTTTCGATGAAGCCGTGCACTTGCGCCAATCGGGCAGCCCGCTCGACCTCGGCCGTGGTGGCGCCGGGCTTGCCGTAGGCGATGTTGTAGCCGATCGTATCGTTGAACAGCACCGTGTCCTGCGGCACCACCCCGATCGCGGCGCGCAGGCTCGATTGCGTCAGGTTGCGCACGTCGATGCCGTCGATCTCCACCGATCCGGCCGACACGTCGTAGAACCGGAACAGCAAGCGGGAGATCGTGCTCTTGCCCGCCCCGGTCGGCCCCACGATCGCCAGCTTCGACCCGGCCGGCACCGTGAAGCTGACCCCTTTCAGGATGTCGCGATTGGCATTGTAGCCGAAGTGCACGTCCCGGAACGCCAACGTTCCTGCCGCATGCTGCGCCGCCAGCGCCGTAGCGCCGGGCCGGTCCGCCACCTCTTGGTGCACCGACATCAGCCGGAACATCGACTCCATGTCGACGAGACCCTGCTTGATCTCGCGGTAGACGAAGCCGAGCAGGTTCAGCGGCTGATAGAGTTGCATCAGATAGGTGTTGACCAGCACGAACTGCCCAACCGTCATCGTGCCATCCTGCACGCCGGAAGCCGCCATCAACATGACCAGAGCCAGCCCCAGCGAGATGATCAGCGCTTGCCCGAGGTTCAGCATGTTGAGCGTCACCTGGCTGCGCACGGCCGCCCGCTCGTAGCGCGCTCGGGCGCCGTCGAAGCGAGCCGCCTCATGCGCCTCGTTACCGAAATATTTGACGGTCTCGAAATTGAGCAGCGAATCGACCGCCTTGGTTTGGGCGTCGCTATCCATGTCGTTCATCAGACGGCGGAACTTGACGCGCCAGTTGGTGAACAGCAGCGTAAACGCGATGTAGAGCGTGACCGCCGCGAAAGTGACGGCGGCGAACCGCCAATCGAACATCCGCCACAGGATGGCGGTCACCAGCAGCACCTCGAACAGCGTCGGCAGTATGTTGAACACCGCCAGGCGCAAGACCGCCTCGACGCCCGCCGTTCCGCGCTCGATTGCCCGCGAGAGGCCCCCGGTCTGTCGATCGAGGTGGAAACGCAGGCTCAGCTTGTGCAGATGCTCGAACGTTTGCAGCGCGACCTTGCGGATCGTTCTCTGCTGCACGGACGCGAACACGGCGTCGCGCAGCTCACCGAACCCGGACGAGGCAATCCGCAGCAGCGCGTAGGCGCCGATCAGCCCGAACGGCACCGTGAGCACGTGATCCTTCGGCGCCAGCGCATCGACGGCGTGGCTGTACACCAGCGGGATGTAGACCGTCGCCACCTTGGCGCCGACGAGGAAGGCTGCCGCGAGCAACACCCGCATACGTGCGCCGGGAGCGCCGGACGGCCAAAGATACGGCAGCAGGGTGCGGATCGTCTGCAACCCGGTGCGCGCGTTGACCGGATCGGGCTGGAACTCGGTAGGCTTCATGCGGAGTCATGTGGCGGCACACCCCGGCCAAGAGAAGTCACAGGGCTGCATCCATCCTATATCGGCACTGAGATGGAACTCATTCGCCACATCCAAGCGTGCAACAACGCCCTCCTTCCCGGCAGCCGCTGCCGGGTTTGGGTCGACGGCGAACGTGTGGGCTGGGCTCTGCCCGCCATCGCCGACCCGGCGACCGAGCTCGGCGCGGGGCGCGACGCCGCCGGCCTGAATCTCCGCTCCGATCAGATCCAGCCCATCACCCGCGCTCTGGCCGATCGTGGCCTGTTCCGCTGGCGCGACGAGGCGTTCGACGTCCGCGCCGATCCGGACAGCCCGGTTCTGGGCCAGATCGATCGGGGCGCTCTGCCGAAGTTCGGCATCGGCGCCGTCGGCGTCCATCTGAACGGCCTCGTGGGCGATCGACTCTGGGTGGCCCGGCGCTCCCGCGACAAGCCGCTCGATCCCGGAAAGCTCGATCATCTCGTGGCCGGCGGCGTCGCGTCGGGGGACACCGTGGCGAACACCGTCATCAAGGAAGGGGCCGAGGAGGCCGGCCTGCCGCCCGCTCTGGCGGCCGCCGCACGTCCCGTCGGCCGTATCGGCTACGCCATGGAGCGGGACGAAGGACTTCGCCGCGATACGCTCTACTGCTTCGATCTCGAACTGCCGTCCGATTTCACGCCGGTGCCGGCCGACGGTGAGGTCGAGGCATTCGAGCTCTGGCCGCTGGACCAGGTGCTCGACACGGTCCGGCGGACCGACGACTTCAAGTTCAACGTGAACCTGGTTCTGATCGACCTTTTCATCCGGCGGGGGCGGCTCACGGGCTCCGAAGCGGCTGCATTGAGGAGGGCGCTTTCGCAAGGGTCACGTTGAGGTTTCGTTAGGGTTTACGGTGCTAGTCTAAGGTCATCGCAAACCAGGACTGTGTCTCGACTAATGGACAGCCAATCGACTACTTGGCCAAAAAGTTGTGGAAACTGTGCGGACGGTATCACCCCGCCATTCGCCTTCTCGATGGCCTTTCAGCCCGTCGTGGATATCGCTCGCCGGCGGATCTATGCCTACGAAGCGCTCGTGCGCGGCCCCGGTGGCGAACCTGCGCCAAGTGTTCTCAAGCAGGTCAATCCGGTCAACCGCTATGCGTTCGACCAGACATGCCGGGTGACCGCCATCGAACTCGCCGCCCGCCTGGGCATCGTGGAGACCGGCGCCAAGCTGTCCATCAACTTCATTCCCGGCGCGATGTACCGGCCCGAAGCGTGCGTCCGTGCCACTTTGGCTGCTGCTCAGAAGACCGGGATCTCGCCCGACCGGATCGTGCTCGAGCTGACCGAGAACGAGCCCATCGTCGACGTCAAGCTGCTGGGCCAGATCTTCGACGTGTATCGGCGCAACCACCTGCGCATCGCCATCGACGATTTCGGAGCCGGGTTCGCCGGGCTCGGACTGCTCGCACGCTTCCAACCGGACGTGATCAAGCTCGACATGGAGGTCATCCGCGGCGTCGATCACGACATCCCGCGTCAGATCATCATCGGTGCGGTCATCCGGATGGCGGCCGAGCTCCGGCTGGACGTGGTGGCGGAGGGCGTCGAGACCGAGGCCGAACTCACCGTTCTGCGCGAGCTCGGCGTCACCCTCGTTCAGGGCTATCTTTTCGCCAAGCCCGCGTTCGAGGCGCTGCCGAGCCTCGCCCTGTAATTAGCCTTCGGGCGGGGCCGCTGCGATCGGGATGTCGCGCTCACGCGACGGGTCGCCGCCGGGCTGGTCGCCCATGCCGGCCGGCTCGTCGTCCTGCTCGTCGCTGCCATCGTTGTTGGCGTCCGGAGAGGAGTCGTTCCGCCGACCGTAGCCTTGGTTCGGCTGGCCCTGCGGTGCGCCGCCCTGCTGCTGCGCCGCAGCTTGGTTCATCGCGTTGAGGATCCGGAAATAGTGCTCGGCGTGCTGGAAATAGCTCTCCGCCATGACCCGGTCCCCGCTACTCGTGGCGTCGCGCCCGAGTTGCAGATACTTCTCGAACAGCTGCTGCGACGTGCCGCGCACGCGAAGGTCCGGACCGCTGCTGTCGAAGACGTGGTTGCGGTTGAGGGGAACGTTGCCGCTTTGATGCCGAACCGGCCCGCCCCCGCCGCCGCCACTCCCGCCGCGGTGGTTGCGGCCCCGCATCCGCTTCATATTCATTGCCACAAAGGGTGTCCTTAAACGGCTACCAAGGCCATACCATGCCCGTCGTCGACGAAGGCACGAAGGAGGCTGTAGCTGTGGGTGGCGGACGTCGCGGCCGACACAACACCGGCCGGCGTCATCCGCCGCGTCGATCCCAATGGATCGCACGCCTAAATAACCGTTTCGTCGCCCTATGCCAAGGGCCCCGCTGCACCTGCCTCGATGACCAGCGCCCGCTCGACCCCGGCCAAGTCGCGCCTCGATCCGACCCGCTCAAAGCCAGCCGCCCTCGCCAGCGCACACACCGCCGCGCGTTGGCCGAGGCCTAGCTCCAGGATCGCGACGCCATCTGGCGCCAGCAGCGCCGGCAGCTGGCCGACGATCGCCCGGTACGCCGCGAGCCCGTCAGCCCCGCCATCGAGCGCGCGCCGGGGTTCGAACCGCGCGACCTCCGGCATCAACCCGGTCATCGTCTCGGACTCTATATAGGGAGGATTGCTCAGCACGAGGTCGAACCGCCCCCGGAGCGGCGCCGCCCAATCGGCACAGAGCATCGCGCAGCGCCCCGCCAGCCGCAGGTCCGTCGCGTTCCGCCATGCGAGCGCGGCCGCCGCCGGTTCGCGATCGACGCCGACGCCCCACGCCCCGCCGAACTCCGACAACGCGGCAAGCAGCAGGCAGCCGGTCCCGGTCCCGAGGTCCAAGATGCGGCGCACTCCCGCTGGACGAGCCGCAAGGGCGGCCTCGATCAGCGTCTCGCTATCGGCGCGTGGGATCAGCGTCGCCGGCGAGACCGCGAAGCGCAGGCTCCAAAACTCCTGCCAGCCCAGGATATACGCCAGCGGCTCCCGCCGCGCACGGCGCTCGACCATGGCGCGGTAGGGCGCCGGATCGACGCCGCGGCCGGGTTCGCGCAGCAGCGCGGACTGCTCGAGCCCGGTCGCCGCTTCCAGCATCAGGCGCGCCTCGAACCGAGCCCCGTCGATCCCCGCCGCGGCCAAGGTCGCCGCACCCTCGGCCAGCGCGATCCGGACGGAGAGCGCCGCCTACTCCTGCGCCGCGAGCCGGGCCGCCTGGTCCTCGGCGGTCAAGCGGTCGATGATCTCGTCCAGTTCGCCCTGCATGACCCGGTCGATGCTGTGCAGCGTCAGCCCGATCCGGTGGTCCGACACCCGGCCCTGCGGGAAGTTATAGGTCCGGATCCGCTCGCTCCGATCGCCGGTGCCGACCTGGCCCTTGCGGTCCGCCGCCCGGGTCGCGGCCTCGCGCGAGCGCTGCACCTCGTAGAGCCGAGACCGCAGCACTTTCATCGCTTTAGCGCGGTTCTTGTGTTGGCTCCGCTCCTCCTGCATCGCCACCACCACACCCGACGGGATATGGGTGATCCGCACGGCGCTCTCGGTTTTGTTGACGTGCTGCCCGCCGGCGCCGGACGCGCGGTACACGTCGATGCGCAGATCGCCCTCGTTGATGTCCACGTCGACCTCCTCGGCCTCCGGCAACACCGCCACCGTCACGGTCGAGGTATGGATCCGCCCCTGGCTCTCGGTCGTCGGCACGCGTTGCACGCGGTGGACACCGCTCTCGTATTTGAAGCGGGCGAACACGTTGCGGCCGGTGATCTCGGCCACCGCCTCCTTGATCCCGCCCAGCTCGTTGTCGGCGTAATCGAGCACCTCGACCCGCCAGCCATGGGTGGCGGCGTATTTCTGATACATCTGGAACAGCTCGGCCGCGAACAGCCCGGCCTCGTCGCCGCCCGCGGCCGGGCGCACCTCGAGGATTGCGCTGCGGGCGTCCGCCTCGTCCTTGGGCAGCAGCGCCAGCCGGATCTCCTGGCGCAGCGCCGGCAATCTCTCCTTCAGCTCGAACAGCTCGGCCTCCGCCAGCGCCCGCATTTCCGGGTCCGCCAGCATGGCCTCCGCCTCGTCCTGCGCCCGCTCGGCCGCCCGCAACTCGCCGATCCGTTCCACCACCGGCTCGAGCTCGGACAGCTCTTTGCTCGCCTTCGAGAATCCCTCGCCGCCCAATCCCTCGCTCAGCATCGCCCGCAGCTCGGCGGCGCGGCCGACGATCATGTCCAGCCGATTGTCGAGCGTCGCACTCACCGCAGCCGCTCCGTCAGCCGCCCGAGCGCGATCTCCTCCTGACCACCGCCCACGAGATCGCGCACCTGCGCGACGCCCTTGGCCAGCTCGTCGGCACCGATGATGACCGCCACCCGGGCGCCGATCCGGTTCGCCCGCTCCATCCGGCGCTTGGCGTTGCCGCGATAGGCGATCTCGGCCGGGATGCCGGCCTGCCGCAGCGCCTGCAGCGCCCCGATCGCCGCCGCTTCCTCGTCCGCGCCACCCATTGGGACGACTGCGACCGGCGCCGGCCGGCTCGGCGGCGCGGCCAACAGCATCGCCAACCGCTCCACCCCCGCCGCCCAGCCCACGGCCGGGATCGCCGGGCCGCCCATCTGCTGCATGAGCCCGTCGTAACGGCCGCCACCCATGACGGTGCCTTGCGCGCCCAGTTGGTCCGTCACGAACTCGAACGCGGTGTGGCTGTAGTAATCCAGGCCACGCACGATCCGCGGGTTTTCGCGGAACGGTATGCCGAACCGCTCGAGATGCGCCTTCAGCCCGGCATAGAAGACGCCGGCCTCGGGCGTCAGCGAGGCGTAGATCGTTGGCGCATCTTCGACCAGGACGCGATCGCCCGGGTCCTTGCTATCCAAAATGCGGAGCGGATTGTGCTCGAGCCGGGTCTGGCTATCGGCCGAGAGCCGGTCGCGGTGCGCGCTGAAATACGCGACCAGCGCCGCGCGGTAGGCGTCCCGGCTCGCCGCGTCGCCGAGCGTATTGAGTTCGAGCGCCACGCTGCCCGCCACGCCCAGCTGTTGCAGGATCTGCCAGCCCAGCGCGATCACCTCCGCGTCGGCCAACGGCTCCGGCGCCCCGATCAGCTCGGCGCCGATCTGGTGGAACTGCCGGTAGCGCCCCTTCTGCGGCCGCTCGTAGCGGAACATCGGCCCGGCGTAGAACACCTTTTGCGGCAGCGATTGCGTCAGCCCGTTGCTCAGCAGCGCCCGGCACACCCCGGCCGTGTTCTCCGGCCGCAGCGTGACGCTGTCTCCGCCGCGATCCTGAAAAGTGTACATCTCCTTGGTCACGACGTCCGACGTGTCGCCGAGCGTGCGGGCGAAGACGCGGGTCTCCTCGAAGATCGGTGTGGCCCACTCGTCCAGGCCGTAGAGCGCTGCCACGCGCCGGGCCGTGTCGATCACATGCGCATGCCGCCGCTGCTCGTCGCCGATCAGGTCGCGCGTGCCACGCACGGGTTGTAATGTTTCTGCCAACGGTTTTCCTTCTAGTGGGCAGAAACCCACCCTACGACTATCTCGAGCAAAGTGGGCTCAGCCCAGCAGCTTACTCTGCCGCCACGAGCGTCGGCGCCGCTTCGGCGGCCAGCGCCTCGGCCTTGCGCTCGACCAGCTCGACGATGTGCTCAATCATGTCGCTGCCGTCCATCGTGTGGTCGGTCTTGCCCGCCGCATAGACCATGTGCCGCCCGTTGCCGCCGCCGGTGACGCCGAGATCGGTCATCAGCGCCTCGCCGGGCCCGTTCACCACGCAGCCGATGATCGACAGCGTCAGCGGCGTCTTGATGTGCGCCAGCCGGTCCTCGAGCGTCTGCACCGTGTCGATCACATTGAAGCCCTGCCGCGCGCAGGACGGGCACGAGATGATCTTCACGCCGCGATGCCGCAACCCGAGCGACTTCAGCAGGTCCCAGCCCACCAGGACCTCTTCCTCCGGCGCTGCCGACAGCGACACCCGCAACGTGTCGCCCACACCGGCCCAGAGCAGGTTCCCCAGCCCGATGGACGACTTCACCGTCCCAGCGCGCTTCGACCCGGCTTCCGTGATCCCGATATGCAACGGGTGGTCGCACAGCTCGGCCAGCTGTTGATAGGCCGCGACCGCCATGAACACGTCGCTGGCCTTCACGCTGATCTTGAACTCGTGGAAATCGTGGTCCTGCAGGATCTTGGCGTGCTCCAGCGCGCTCTCGACCAGCGCCTCAGGGTTCGGCTCGCCGTATTTCTCCAGCAAATGCCGCTCCAGCGACCCGGCATTCACGCCGATCCGCATCGAGCAGCCGTAGTCGCGTGCCGCCTGCACCACCTCGCGCACCCGCTCCGGGCTGCCGATGTTGCCGGGGTTGATGCGCAGGCACGCGGCGCCACTCTGCGCCGCCTCGATGGCCCGCTTATAGTGGAAGTGGATATCGGCCACGATCGGCACCTTCACCTGGCGCACGATGTCCTTCAGCGCCAACGCGCTCTCCTGGTCGGGGCACGAGACGCGGACGATATCGACGCCCGCCTCCTCCGACCGGCGGATCTGCTCGACGGTGCCGGCGACGTCGGTGGTCAAGGTGTTGGTCATGGTCTGGACCGTGATCGGCGCGCCGCCGCCCACCGGCACCGGGCCGACATGGATCTGCCGCGACTTGCGACGCTCGATGTGCTGATACGGCCGGTAACTCATGCGACTCTCCAGTTGACCTGGTCCAGCTGTCAAATAGGACCGGCGCCGACCTGCTTCTACTGCTGACGCGGCTGGGCCGGCAACTTAACGCCGGGCGGCAGCTTGATCGCGTCCGGATCGAGCGAGATGTCGCGGCGCACCGCGCCACTTGCCCCGAGCGGCGCGGCGGTGATGCCGTCCACGACGATGTCCGTCCCGCCCGAATTCCCGGTGGTCATCACCAGGTTGGGCGCCTTCGGCACCGGCCAGCTCTCCCCCGAGCGCATGACGCGGTTGAGTAGCACCGCCCCCTGCTTCTCGCGCACCTGGACATAGGAATCCGCCTTGAACTTCAGCAGGACCCGGCCGCCATCCACGGCGATGGCGGCCGGAACCGCCGCCGGCGCGAGCGATGTCGGCGTCAACGTCACCGGGACCGGCACCGGGACCGGGATGGCGGGCGCCGGGCTGGGCACCGCGGCCGGGACGGGGGCGGCGGCTGACGCCGGGCTCGAAGACGCAGGGGGCAGGATCGAGGCGATCTGCGGCGACACATGGCTCGTCCCGGCGCTGGGCGCGGCGCGGTCGGCCAGCGGCGCCAGCCGCTCCGGGACCGGCGACGTGCCCTGCTCGTCATGCCGCACCGGCGAGAATTTGTACCAGGCGGCATAGGCCCCGATCGCCAGGATCAAGCCGAGCAGCACGACGGCGCCGGCCGGGACGCCACGTTCGGGCACCGGCGCTGGGAACGACAGCTCGGTCTTGCGGTTGACCTCCTGCGACTCAGCGCGGAACCGGCGGGATACCTCATCGGGATCGAGCCCGAGCGCCGTGGCGTAGGTGCGCACGAAGCCGACGGCGTAGGCCGCCCCTGGCAGATCGCCGATGCGGCCCTCCTCGATCGCTTCGAGGAACGGCAAGCGGATCCGCAATCCCTGGGCCACGTCTTCGAGCGACCAGCCGAGCCGCAACCGGGCCGCGCGCAACTCCGCGCCCACCCGCGACGCGCCGCCGCCCTCCGCGCCGCCCTCTGCCGCCGACATCATCGCGCGCGCCTCATCGAACTCGGGTCTGCGAACTTCCATCGGACATGTACCTGATCACGTCGCGCCTCGGCGCTCGAACTCAAGGCGTCTAGCCGGTATGGCCGATTTTGCCAACGCCGCTCAGAATCTGAGGTCGTGCTCACGCGCCCATGATGCGATCGGTTCGCGCAGGCTGGCCGGACCGGTCTGGGTGCGCCGAAGCGCGGTCAGCACCTCGCGCAGCGCATGCAGATCGGCGTTAGCGAGCACCGCCTTCAGCCGCAGCAGGCTCGGCGCGGGCATCGACAGCGTCGTGATCCCGATCGCGGCCAGCACCATCGCGTCCAACGGCCGCGACGCATGCTCGCCGCAGACTGACACGTCCACGTTGGCATGACGGGCCGCTTCGACCACGCGCTCGAGCGCATCGAGCACCGGGGCGGAGAGCAGGTCGTAGCGATTGGCCAGGGCTGGCGTGCCCCGGTCGGCGGCGAACATGAATTGCAGCAGGTCGTTCGAGCCGATCGAGACGAAATCGGCTTCCGCCATCAGCGCCGGAAGCTGGAACAAGAGTGCGGGCACCTCGATCATGCTGCCGACGCTGAGCTGGCTGGGCGCCGGCCGCACCCGCGCCGCTTCGGTGAACAGCAGGCTCTTGGCCGCACGGAACTCGGCCACGGTCGCCACCATCGGGAACATGACCGACAACGGCCGGCCGCCCGCTGCCAGCAGCAGGGCGCGCAGTTGGCGCCGCAGCATGACGGGGCGGTCGAGCCCGATGCGGAGGCTGCGCCACCCCATGGCCGGGTTCTCCTCGACCTGCGGCGGCGCTCCCTTGAGCATCTTGTCGCCGCCCAGATCGAGCGTGCGGAAGCGTACCGGCCGGTCGCCGGCCGCGTCCAGCACGCGGGAGTACAGGGCGGCCTGCTCCGGCACGTCGCTCACCTCGCCGCGCGCCAGCATCGCGATCTCGGTGCGGAACAGGCCGATGCCGTCCGCACCCGTGTTGTCGAGCTGCTCCATCTCGCGCGCGAGCCCGACGTTGAGCTGGAGGTAGAGCCGGACGCCGTCCTTGCTGCGGGCCGGTAGCGCGCGCTGGGCCGCATAGCCGGCCTCGATCTCCTGCCGGACCGCGATCGCCTGCAGATACGAGGCCCGCACCTCGGTCGCCGGTCGCAGGATGAGCTGGCCTTCATCGGCGTCCAGGATCGCTTCGTCGCCGTTTTCGACCGCCTCCAGCATGCCGGCCGCGCCGCCCAGCGCCGGCAGGCCCAGCGCCCGGGCGAGGATCGCGGCGTGACCGGCGGTGCTCCCCTCCTCGATCGCCACGCCGCCGATGCCGCGCGCGTGCCATTCGAGCAACTGCGCCGGACCGAGCCGTCGCGCCAGCAAGATCGTGCCGGTCGGGATCGCCACGGGCGCATCGCCGCCGTCGAGTGCGGCCAACATGCGATCAGCCATCTCCTCCAGATCAGCCAGCCGCTCGCGCAGATAGGGATCCTGGATCCGTCGCATCCGTTCGCGGACTTCGTTCGACACGCGATGGATCGCCGCCTCGGCCGACAGCCCGCTCATGATGGCCTCGCTCACCCGCCGCAGCCATCCCTCGTCGGCCGATACCAGTCGGGTCGCCTCGAGCACCTCGCGCGCGCCATCCCCGTCCGGCCGGCTCTGGTCGATCAGGGCGTCCAGCGCCGTCTGGATCGACTCCGACGCCGCCTCGATCCGCGCGAGTTCGGCCTGTGGATCGTCTGCCAGCAACCGGCGCACCGGCGCGCCCATGCCGTGCAGCACCACCGGCCCGATCGCCAGACCCGGTGCGATCGGCGATGCCGCGAACTGGCGGGGCAGCACGCTGCCGAGCCCGTCGGCAGCGTCGGTCACCCCGCTCGCGGCAAGCAGCTCGGCCAGCAGCATCGCCACCGTCTCGAGCACGTCGACCTCGTCCTCGGTATAGCGGCGGGGCAGCCGATTCTGCACGGTCAGTACGCCCATCGTGCGCCCGGCCCTGCGCAGCGGCAACGCCAGGAGGGAGGCGAACGGGTCTTCGCCGGTCTCCGGACGATAGGCGAAGGCCGGGTGGCTCTGCGCATCCGGCAAGTTCTGCACCATGGCCGTCGCTGCCGCGATCCCGACGATGCCCTCGCCCACCCGCAACCGCGTGCGTCCGACCGAGTCCGGATTGAGGCCCTGCGTGGCGGCGAGTTCCAGCATGTCGCCGTTGCGCATCGCGTAGATGGCGCACGCTTCGGCGGCCATCTCGGCGGCGATCAGCACCGCCAGGTCGTGCAAGGCGGTCTGGGCGCCCGGCGTCGGCCCGGCGCCGCCTGCCGCCATCATCTCGCGCAGCCGAGCCAACAAGCGGCGGCTGCTCGCCACTACGAGAGCCGGGTGAAGTGGCCGGAGCCTGGGCGCGCGAGCGCGTGAGTCCGGCGGGCGAGCACGGCACAGGCCTGACCCACGAGTTCGCCGATGATCTCGGCCACCGGCTGCTCGGCCGTCACCATGCCGACCGACTGCCCCGCCATCAGCGACCCGGTCTCGACATCGCCGTCGATCACGGCCCGGCGCAGCGCCCCTGCCCAGAAATGCTCGATCGAGAGCTGCCCCTCCTCGCGCGACAGCGCGCCGGCCTGCACGCGGGCGATGACGTCGGCCTGGTGGGCGAGGAACCGCTGGGTGCCCTGATTGGCCAGCCCGCGCACCGGGATGACCGGGAAGCGGGAGTCGAGCTGCACGCTGGGCAGCGCGTCCCGGGCGCGGGCGGCGATGAAGGCCCGCTTGAAGTTGGGGTGCGCCACGCTCTCCTGCGCCGCGGCGAACCGGGTGCCGATCTGCACCCCCGACGCGCCCATCTCGAGGAACGCCAGCAGCGCTTCGCCACGGCCGATGCCGCCGGCGACGAACACGGGAACCTCATCGATATGCGGCAAAATCTCCTGGGCGAGTACCGCCAGCGACACCGGCCCGATATGCCCGCCGGCCTCGGACCCCTCGATCACCAGCGCATCCGCACCGCTGCGGACCAGCCGCTTGGCCAGCACGAGCGCCGGGGCGAAGCAGACCAGGCGCATGCCCGCCTCCTTTACCGCCCTGACCGCGTGACCCGGCGGCAACCCGCCCGCCAGCACGACGTGGCCGACCTTGGCTTCGCGGCAGACCCGGATGAGGTCGAGCAGCTCGGGATGCAGCGTGATCAGATTGACGCCGAACGGGCGATCCGTCAGCGCCTGGGTCGCCGCGATCTCGGCGGCCAGCGCGGCCGGGCCCATCGAGCCGCAGGCGATGACGCCGAAACCGCCCGCGTTCGAGATGGACGACACGAGCCGGCGCTCGCTCACCCAGCTCATCGCGCCGCCCATGATGGCATGACGCGTGCCTAGGAACGCCCGGCCGCGCGAGGAGAGCCGGTCGAGTTCAGCCCGCGCCACGGTCTCCGGCGCGGCGCCGGCGTCCGTCAGGTCGGGCTGAAGCGTATCAGGCATCAAGGCCGTACGCCGTGTGCAGGGCACGCACGGCGAGTTCGGTGTATTCGGCCCCGATTAGCACGCTGACCTTGATTTCACTCGTCGAGATGACTTGGATGTTGATCCCCTTGGCCGCCAATGTGCCGAACATCGTATTGGCAATACCGGCGTGGCTGCGCATTCCCACGCCGACGACGCTGATCTTGGCGACGTCCGAATCGGTCAACACCGCCGCGGCGCCCACCTCTGCGCTCCGTTCGGCCAGGATCTGCTCGGCGCGCGGCAGGTCCGACCGGCCGACCGTGAAGGTCATGTCCGTCGTGCCCTCGGCCGAAACGCTCTGCACGATCATGTCCACGTTGACGTTGGCGGCCGAAAGCGGCCCGAAGATGGCGGCCGCCACGCCCGGACGGTCGGGCACGTGCCGCAGCGTGATGCGCGCTTCGTCCCGCGAGTAGGCGATACCGGATACGACGGCCTGTTCCAAGATCTCGTCCTCGTCCACGACCAGGGTGCCGGGCTTGTCCTCGAAGCTGCTGAGCACCTGCACGCGCACCCGTTGCTTCATCGCGAGCTCGACGCTGCGGGTTTGCAGCACCTTGGCGCCCACCGACGCCAACTCGAGCATCTCTTCATACGAGATCCTCTCCAGCTTGCGCGCCCGCGCGACGATGCGTGGGTCCGTCGTATAGACGCCGTCCACATCCGTATAGATGTCGCAGCGGTCCGCCTTCAACCCGGCCGCGAGAGCGACCGCCGATGTGTCCGACCCGCCACGGCCCAGCGTGGTGATCCGCGCCTCCGGCCCAAGCCCCTGAAACCCAGCAACGACGGGCACCCGGCCGCAGCCGAGCTCCGCCAACAGCGCGTCGGCCTCGATGCCGGTGATGCGCGCGCGGCCATGGGCATCGTCCGTCCGCAGCGGGATCTGCCACCCGGCCCAGGATCGCGACTCGATGCCCAACTCCTGCAGCGCGATCGCCGTGAGCCCGGCCGTGACCTGCTCCCCGGTCGCCACCACCGAGTTGGTACTCGCGCACGTCATGCAGCGGCGACAGGCTCTGACACCAGGCGACGAGCTGGTTGGTCACGCCCGACATGGCCGAGACCACGACGGCCACCTCGTTGCCGGCATCGACCTCGCGCTTGACCTTGCGGGCGACGTTGCGGATGCGATCGAGGTCGGCCACCGACGTGCCGCCGAACTTCATCACGATCCGCGCCATACCTTGCCCGCTCCACCAAACACGACGACATACCGGCCGCACCTCGCATCGGCAACATGACCCCAGCGCAACCCGGCTCCGCCCTCCCGCAGGAAATATCGAAATTCAACCGCTTAGCCGCCGAGTGGTGGGATCCGGCCGGCCCGATGGCGCCGCTGCATGCAATGAACGGACTGCGCACCGGCTGGATCGACCGCCATGTTCCGGTCCGCGGCCGCCTGCTTGACGTCGGCTGCGGGGCCGGGTTGGCGGCCGAGGCGTTCGCGCGTCTCGGCTATGAGGTGCTCGGCATCGACGCGGCGCCCGACCCGATCGGGGCCGCGGTGGCGCATGCCGGGGGGCTCGGCGTGACCTACCGGGTCGCGACGGCGGAGGAGATGGCGGGCGAGGGATTGCGGTTTCCGGTGATCACCGCGCTGGAGGTGATCGAGCACGTCGCGGACCCGGCGCAGTTCCTGCGGTTGCTGGCTGGCCTGCTCGAGCCCGGGGGCCTGCTGTTCCTGTCGACGCTGAACCGGACATTACGTTCGCTGGCGATCGCTAAGGTGGGCGCCGAATACGTCGCCCGCCTATTGCCGACTGGCACGCACGACTGGCGCCGCTTCGTCACACCCGCCGAGCTGGACCGCGCTGCCCGCCTGGCCGGCCTTCGCTTAGTGGCGACCCAGGGCATGAGCTACGACCTGCGCACCCGTTCCTGGCGCGGCACGGCCGACCGGTCGATCAACTATCTCGCGATGCTCGAAGCCATCCCGTCATTGCGAGGCGCGTAGCGCCGCGACGCTACGCGCCTCGCAATGACGAAGTGCCCCTGAAATGACACGCCACCGCGTGCCCGTCCGCGTCCGCGAGCAGCGGTGGCGCTTCCTCCGCGCACACGGCTTGCGCCAGCGGGCACCGCGTCCGGAACCGGCAGCCCGAGGGCGGCCTGATCGGGTTCGGCACGTCGCCCTGCAGCACCATGCGCTGCCGCTTCAACGTCGGGTCCGGAATCGGCACCGCCGAGAGCAGCGCTTCGGTGTAGGGATGCAGCGGATTGCGGTACAGCTCGCGCGCGGACGCGATCTCCACCACGCGCCCGAGATACATCACCGCCACCCGGTCGCTGATATGCTCCACCACCGACAGGTCATGCGCGATAAAGAGGTACGCCAGTCCCAGCCGGGCCGAGAGGTCCTCGAGCAGGTTGATCACCTGCGCCTGCACCGAGACGTCGAGCGCGCTGACCGGCTCGTCGCACACGATCAGCTTCGGCTCGACCGCCAGCGCCCGTGCGATCCCGATCCGCTGCCGCTGGCCGCCGGAGAACTCGTGCGGGAACCGGGTCATGTGGTCCGCCCGGAGCCCGACCGTCTCCAGCAGGTCGACGACGCGTTCCTCGCGCCGGCCTTTGGCCAACCCGTGGATTACCAGCGCCTCGCCCACGATGCTGCCGACCGTGTGGCGCGGATTGAGCGAGGCGAACGGGTCCTGGAAGATGATCTGCATGTCGCGCCGCATCCGCCGCAGCGCCTCGCCCTGCATCTGCATCACGTCGCGGCCCTCGAACCAGATGGTGCCATCGGTCGGCTCGATCAGGCGCAGGATGCACCGCCCCGTCGTCGACTTGCCGCAGCCGCTCTCGCCGACCAGCCCGAGCGTCTCCCCCGCCCTGACGTCGAAGCTCACGCCATCGACCGCGTGGACCGCCGCGACCTCGCGCCCCAGCACGCCGCCATGGATCGGGAAGCGCTTGGTCAGGTTGCGCACCGACAGCAGCGCAGCCGTCGCGCTCACGGCAGGATGCACGCCATCGTATGCCCGGGGCCCACGGTCTTGAGCGGCGGCGGCGCCGTGACGCAGTCGGTCATGACGTATTTGCACCGCGACGCGAACCGGCACCCTTTCGGCGGATGCAGCAGGCTCGGCACCGACCCGGGAATCTGCTCCAGCCGCTCCTGATGCTCCGCGTCCCGGTCCACGCGCGGGATCGACCGGATCAGGCCCTGCGTATAGGGGTGCCGCGGGTTCGCGAACAACGCCTCGACCGACGCCTCTTCGACCACCTTGCCCGCATACATCACCACGACGCGCTGCGCCCGCTCGGCCACCACGCCCATGTCATGGGTGATGAGCATGATCGACATGCCCAGCTTGGCTTTCATGTCGTCCAACAGCTCGAGGATCTGCGCCTGGATCGTCACGTCCAGCGCCGTCGTCGGCTCGTCGGCGATCAATAGCTTCGGCTGGCACGCCAGCGCCATGGCGATCATCACCCGCTGCCGCATCCCACCCGAGAACTGGTGCGGGTAATCCCGCACCCGCCGTTCCGCATCGGGGATCTGCACCAGCTTGAGCATCTCCACGGCCACGCCGGTCGCCGCCCGGCGGGAGATGTTGCGATGCGCCCGCACCGCCTCGCCGATCTGCTCGCCGACCCGGTAGATCGGGTTCAGCGACGTCATCGGCTCCTGGAACACCATCCCGATCTCGCGCGACCGGACCTGGTCCATCGCGGCGGACGGCAGCGGCAGCAGATCGCGCCCGCGCCACAGGATCTCCCCTGCTTCGAACCGCCCCGGCGGCATGTCGATCAGCTTCAGCACGCTCCGGGCCGTCACCGTCTTGCCGCAGCCGCTCTCGCCGACCACGGCCAGCGTCTGTCCCTCCTCGATCGCCATGCTGACGCCATCGACAGCCCGGACGATGCCCTCATCCGTTTTGAACGCCGTCACCAGGTTCCTGATCTCGAGCAACGCCGTCAAAGCACGCGCCTCGGGTCCAGTGCATCGCGCAGGCCGTCGCCGATGAAGTTGATGGCGAGAACGGTGACGAAGATCGCCGACCCGGCGGCCACAGCCCAGTGCGGCGCCACGTCCAGCGTGTCCTTCGCGTCGAACAGCACCCGCCCCCAGGTCGGGATGTCGGGCGGGAAGCCAAGCCCCAGGAAGGAGAGGGTCGATTCCGCGATGATCGCCGATGCCACCTCGATCGTCGCGGCCACGATCACCGGCCCGAGCGCGTTCGGCAGGATGTGCACCGCCACCAGCCGCAGCCGCGAGGCTCCGAGCGCCCGGGCCGCCTCGACGAACTCCTTTTCGCGCAGGCTCAGGAACTGCGCCCGCACCAGCCGCGCCACCGGCATCCAGCGTAGCCCGCCGATCACGATGACGATCATCAGGAACACGCCGCCCTGCGCCCCGAACACCTGCTTCAGCGCGTCGCGGAATAGATAGATGATGAGCAGCAGCAGCGGCAGTTGCGGCAACGACAGGAAGAGGTCGGTGACCCACATCAGCGCGGTGTCGAGCCAGCCGCGCGCCATGCCGGACAGCGCGCCCACCGCGATCCCAACGATGACGGCGACCAGCATCGCCGCGAACCCCACCGCGAGCGAGATCCGCCCGCCATACAGCAGCCGGGCCAGGATATCCTGGCCGAGGTCGTCCGTCCCCAGCGGATGCTCCGCCGTCGGCCCCTGCAGCATCGCCGAGAAATCGATGTCGTTGATCGCCACCCGCCATACCAGCGGCCCCACGGCGATCACCGCCACCATCAGCAGCAGCAGCACGAGGCTGACCAGGGCCAACCGGTGCTTGCTGAACCGCCGCCACGCGTCCTGGCCTGGCGTGACCCGACGCTTGGACCCGGCCAGCGCCGGCCCGCTCTCGAGCGCCGTCTCGACGGCGGACGCGACCTCACTCATGACCAGCGGATCTCGTCATTGCGAGCCGCCTCCTGGCGGCGCGGCAATCCAGAGCGAAGTAGAATCAACGGAACGCGATCCGCGGATCGAGCCAGCCGTAGAGCAGGTCTGCGATCAGGTTGAACAACACAACCAGGATCGCGAACACGAACGTGACCCCCATCACCACCGGCGTATCGTTCGCCAGGATCGACGAGATCAGCAGCGACCCGATCCCCGGCACCCGGAAGATCTGCTCGGTGATGATCGCGCCGCCGAACACGACCGGCATCTGCAGCGCCACCAGCGTGACCACCGGGATCATCCCGTTGCGCACGATGTGCCGGACGACCACCCGGGCCTTGCCGATGCCCTTGGACCGCGCCGTCGTCACATAATCCAGCCGCACCACGTCCAGGATCGACGAGCGCACGTAGCGCACCAGCGACGCGCCCTGGAACAGGCCCAGTACCATGACCGGCATGATGGACTGCAGGATCATCTCGCGCCACCAGGCCAGGCCCGTCGCCTGCAGGTCGGACCGGAACACGGTCGGGAACCAGCCGAGCTGGACGCTGAACAGCAGGATCATCAGCAGCCCGGTGAAGAACGTCGGCAGCGAGAAGCCGACGAAGGCCAGCGTATTGGCCACCTGGTCGAACAGCGAATAGGGCTTCAGCGCCGCCAGCACCCCCACCGGCACCGCGACCAGGATCGCCAGCAATTGCGCCGCGCCGATCACCGCGAGCGTCACCGGCACGCGCTGCATGATCAGCCGGTCGACGTCCATCCGGCTGACGAACGAGAACCCCCAGTCCCCGCGCGCCATGGCGGCCAGCCAGTGCAGGTAGCGCGACCAGACCGGGTCATCGAGCCCGAACTTGGCGCGCAACGCCGCCTGGACTGACGCCGGCACGTTGGGGTTGCTCGCCAGCTCCCCGAACGGATCGCCCGGCGCCAGCGCCAGGACGGTGTAGAGGATGAGGCTGATGCCGAGCAGGCTCGGGAGCGCGATGAGCGTTCGCCGCAGCAGGTAGGCGCCCGACACGCCGGCTCAGGTCTCTTTCCACCAGTTCGGCAGCGACCCCATCTGGCTCTCGAACCCGCTCGGCGCCGCACGGAGCTTGTTGCTCACACCCACGACGATCGGCCGGTACACGATCGGCAGGGTGACATGGTTACGGCAGGCCAGGTCGTTGCACTCGATCAGCATCTGCGCCCGCTTGATCGGGTCGATCTCGTATTGCTGCTTGTCCCAGAGCGCGTCGAACTCCTTGCTCTGCCAGCGCATGATGTTGCGGCCCTGCCATTTGTTCGACTTCTGCGCCGCCTCGGCCGAGTAGAACATGCGCAGCCATAGCGCCGGGTCCGGCGTGTCGGACGTCGTGTTGTACATCTGCAAGTCGGCATAGAATTTCGAGTAGGTGTCGGGATTGGCCACGTCCGACGAGAAATAGACCGAGGCGACGACCGATTTCAGGTCGAGTTCGATACCTGCCTTCTGGCAGGCCTGCTTGAACACTTGCTGCGTCTTCTGCCGGGGCTGGTTGATCGACGTCTGGAACAGGAATTTGAGCTTCTTGCCATCCTTCTCGCGGATGCCGTCCGAGCCTGGCTTCCAGCCGGCTTTGTCCAGCACCGCCGTTGCCTTCTCGATGCTGAACTCGGCATTCATGTTCGGCGAGTTGTACTTCTTCGGGACGTTGACGACGTTCGGCGTTGCCACGCCGCCCCGGCCATAGATGTATTTCTGCACCGCGTTGCGCTCGAGCAGGTAGTTCAGCGCCTCCCGCACGGCCGGGTCGGTCAGCACCGGATGCTGCGTCTTGAGGCTCGAGCGCTCGCCGTCGACCTCGACGGTCGGGTCGGTGAAGTTGCACTGGATGTATTCGATCGACGGGCTTTCGCTGATGTAGACGTGCCCGGTGCCGCCCTTCTCGAGCCGGGTCAGCACGTCATCCTCGACCTGCAGGTTCCAGGCATAGTCGTATTCGCCCGTCTGCAGCACCGCGCGCGCCGCGGACGCGGCATCACCGCCACCCTTCATCTCGATCGTGTCGAAATACGGCCTGTTCGGCTCGTGGTAGTCCATGTTGATCGTGCCGGAAACCAGGTCGCCGGGCCGGAACTCACGGAACTTGAAGGGGCCGGTGCCGACCGGCGCCAGGTTCGCAGGTGCGTCGCGCGACGCTGCGCCGGTATATTTCTCGAACAGATGTTTCGGGATCAAGCATCCGTAGTTCCCGACGAACGTATCGGCCCAGAAGGGCTGCGGCTTGGGGAAGCTGACCTTGACCGTGTGGTCATCGATCTTCTCGACTTGGACGTCCTGATATTTGCCGATGGTGACAGCCGCGGTCGCCGGGTCACGCCCGTATTGCCAGTTGAACACGCAATCGTCGGCAGTGAACGGCTGTCCGTCGTGCCATGTGACGCCCTGCTTCAGCTTCCAGGTGACCGACTTGCCGTCTTCTGCCAGCCCACCATTCTCGACGGACGGCACTTCGGCCGCCAGCACCGCGATGAGGTTGCCTTCAGGGTCCCATCCGGCGAGCGGCTGATAGAAGATGCGGCTCGCATCCTGGTCCTTGGTGCCGATCGCGAAATGCGGGTTAAGCAGCGTCGGCGCCTGCCACCAGAGCACCTTGAGCGTCCCGCCGCCGCCGCGCTTGGTGGGCTGGTAGCCGCCGTTCCCGGTCGGCTGCGCATGCGCGACGCCACCCAAGGCCAGCAATTGCGTCGCCATCGGCGCGGTTAATCCGGCCAGCAACATGCGTTGCATGAAGCCTCGGCGCGCGAGGCGGCCCGTTTTGACGTCATCGATAAGTGATCGCAGGTCAAATGTCATGTGCCGCTCGCCAGGATATCCTCCAGATGAACAGTTCCATTCTCACTAATCAATGCCGATGTGCGCCGGAAGCAGAGCTGGTGGGTCGCCGCTGCGCCGCCCCCCTGCTCCCCGCCCGCTTGATGCCCATGTAAGCGCGATGGCTTATCCTACCCCCAATACGACGGCGGGCCTGTTCCGCATCATGGCCCCGGTCAAAAAAGCGATCGCCTCCGAAGTGTCGGCGATCTTCAACGACCGCGATCGGGGCGAGCGGCCCGTGATGCGCCGCGGCGACGGTTGGTTCAACTCGTCTTCGGTGGTCTGGCGCGTGCACGGCGACATCGCGGGCATGATGGTCGGCGGGATCGCCGCGCTCATGCTGCAGATGCTGCACCCCGCCGTCCTGGCGGGCGTATGGGACCACTCGCAGTTTCGCAGCGACCTGAACGGACGCCTGCGCCGCACCGCCCGCTTCATCGCGCTGACCACCTACAGCAGCGCCGACCAGACCGAGGCCGCGATCGCTCGGGTCCGCAAGATCCACGGCTTCGTCGGCGGCACGCTGCCGACAGGAGAGCCTTACAATGCGAACGACCCCGAATTGCTCGCCTGGGTTCACGTCACTGAGGCCACCAGTTTCCTCGAGGGTTGGGTCCGCTATGCCGAACCGAAGATGACGCTGGCCGACCAGAACCAATATTTTGCCGAGATCGCCCGCGTCGGCCGCGCTCTCGGCGCCGACCCGGTGCCCACGACCAAGGCCCAGGCTCGCCGCCTGATCAACGACATGCGTCCCGCTCTGCTCGTCGACGACCGCACCCGCGAGGTGGCCCGGATCCTGCTCAACAAGCGCGCCGACAACCCGATCGCCGAGCCGCTGCAGCAACTCACGATGCAGTCCGGCCTCGACCTGCTGCCCGATTGGGCGCGACGCATGCACGGCATCCCTCGCCCGCCGTTCCGCCCCCTGCTGCGCGCCGGAACCCTCGGCGTCGCCCGCACCCTCCGCTGGGCCTTCGCCTAAACGTAGATCATCTTCCGCGTCATCCCGCCGTCGACGACGAACTCCGCTCCCGTCACGAACCCGCTCTCCGGCCCGAGCAGGAACGCCGCCATGGCCGCCACGTCCTCGGGCCGGCCGACCCGGCCCGCCGGGTGCTGCGCCGCGTCCGCCTCGCTCAGCGCCTCGCCCGCGACGTCGATCCAGCCCGGGCTGATGCAGTTCACCCGCACGTCCGGCCCTAAGCTGATCGCCAGCGCATGGGTGAGCGCCACCAGGCCACCCTTGCTCGCCGAGTAACTCTCGGTGTCGCGCTCGCTCATGTGCGCCCGGGTCGAGGCGATCGCGACGATCCCGCCCTTGGCCTCCCGCAACATCGCCTCACCCGCACGCGCCAGCAGGAACAATGCTGTTAGATTGGTCGTCAGTACGCCTGACCATTCCGCGAGGGTGAGCGCGGCCAGTTCCTTGCGCACCATCCGGCCCGCATTGCTGACGATCGCGTCGAGGCGACCCTCCCGCGCGCCGATCCCCTCCACCAGCGCCCTGACCGCCGCCTCGTCGCCCACATCGGCCACGACCGCGCGCAGGCCCTCCAACGCCCCGATCGGGCGCTGGTCCACGCCGACGACGCGCCAGCCGCTGCCGGTCAACCGCCTCGCGACCGCGAGCCCGATGCCATGCGCCGCACCGGTCACGATTGCGACTTTGCCGTCCGACATGATCTTCTCCTTGGCGGGATGGCCGCCGGCTGCTGTTCTGGCCACCCCGAGACAGAAAGGACACGCGCCGATGCCGTCGATCACGCGCCGCACCGCCTTGGTTGCCGCCACCGCCGCGGCCTGGCTTCCGTCCGCCCGCGCCGCCGCGCCGGTCAAGGTCGGGTCCAAGCTCGACACGGAGGCCGCCCTGTTGGGGACCGTCATCCTTCAACTGCTCAAGGGCGGCGGCGTTGCCACCGAGAGCCGCCTGCGCCTCGGCCCGACGAAGATCCTGCGGGCCGCCATCCTCTCCGGCGAGGTCGACATCTACCCTGAATACACCGGCAACGGCGCATTCTTCTTCGCCCGCGAGACCGACCCGGCCTGGCAGAATGCCGGCGCCGGCTACGAGCTCGTCCGCCATCTCGACGCCGATGCCAATCACCTCGCCTGGCTCCCGCCCGCCCCGGCCAACAACACCTGGGGCATCGCCGTCAACGGGGCCGCCGCCGAGAAGGAAAAGCTGAAGACGATGGACGATTTTGCCCGCTGGGCCGGCGCCGGAGGCGTCAAGCTCGCGGCATCGGCCGAGTTCGTCGAGAGCCCGGCCGCGCTGCCCGCATTCCAGTCGGTCTACGGGTTCAAGCTCGCCGCCACCCAACTCGTCGTGCTGGCCGGCGGCGACACCGCCGCCACCGAGCGCGCCGCCGCCGAGGGCACCTCCGGCGTCAACGCCGCCATGGCCTACGGAACCGACGGCGCCATCGCCGCCCTCGACCTCCGCCTCATGGAGGACACCAAACAGGCGCAGATGGTCTACGAGCCAAGCCCGGTGATCCGCCAGGCTGCGCTCGACGCGAACCCCTCCATCCCCGGTCTCCTCGCCCCCGCCTTCGCCGCTTTGGACGGCGCGACGTTGCGCGCGCTCAACGCCAAGATCGCCGTCGACGGCCAGGACGTCACCGCCGTCGCGACCGCCTGGCTGAAGGAGAAGGGGCTGACGAGATAGGGGTGCGGCGCGTCCAGCTTCCGCTGCTGCTCCTCGCCGCCGCGGCGCTCGCGCTCCTGCCCTTCCTCCGCCACGCCCGGAACCGGCTCCTCTCTGGCCAGCCGGTCGGGACTCTCGCCGCCTTGGAACACGCCGGCCCGATCTGGACGATGACCCTGGCAGCCGCGCTCCTGTTGCTCCTGCTGCCGCTGGTCCGGCCGGTGCCGCTCGCGTCCTGGGCCGGTGTGTTCGGCGCGGGCCTCGCGCTCGCCGCAGCCGCCGCGATCGGCGCCGCGGCGGCTGACCACCTCGCCGCCGAAGCATCGCCGTCCTCCCGCACCTCGCTCGGGGCCGGCGCTTGGGCGTTTGCCGCGCTGCTTCTGCTGATCGCCTCCGACACCGCCCGGCGCCTGCGCCATGGCTGGGCCGCCATCCTGCCCGTGTTCGGCCCCCTCGCCCTCCTGCTCGCGCTGGGCAGCCTCGCGCCACTCTCGCTGCTGCGCGAATACGCCGCGCAGCACGAGGCCTTCCATGCCGCTCTGCGCCAGCATGTCGCACTCGTATCGGGCGCCCTCGTGCCAGCGCTGCTGATCGGCGTGCCGCTCGGCGTGGCAGCCCAGCGCCGGGCTACGGTGCGCCGGATCGCGTTTCCGGCGCTGAACCTGATCCAGACGATCCCCTCGATCGCCCTGTTCGGCGTGCTGATCGGCCCACTGTCGTGGCTTGGCACGCGCGTGCCGGGGGTGTCCGGCATCGGAACTGTCCCGGCGATCCTCGCCCTGGTGCTCTATTCGCTGCTGCCGATCGTCCGGAACACGGTCGAGGGCCTCGATGGGGTGCCCCGCGCCGTCCAAACCGCCGCGCAAGGGATGGGCATGAGCCCGGTCCAAATCTTCCTGAAGGTGGACACCGCTCTGGCGCTGCCGGTGCTCCTGTCCGGCCTGCGCGTCACCGCAGTCCAGGCGGTCGGCCTCGCCGCGGTGTCCGCCCTCATCGGCGCCGGCGGCCTGGGCGCCATCATCTTCCAGGGCCTGTTCGCCAACGCGCTCGATCTCGTCATCCTCGGCGCGCTGCCCGTCATCGCGCTTGCCGTCGCCGCCGATCTCGTGCTCCGGCTGCTCACCGCCTGGTCGCGCGCAGCACTGGGCGGCCTCGCGTGATCGAGCTGAGGAACGTCAGCCGCCGCTACGCCGGATTTTCGGCGCTGGACGACGTGTCGCTGACGATCGAGGACGGCGAGATCCTCGTCCTGATCGGCGCCTCCGGCTCCGGCAAGTCCACCCTCCTGCAACTCATCAACCGCCTGCAGGACCCGACGTCCGGCACCGTGAGCGTCGATGGCGGTGACATCGCTGGTGTCGCCCCCGAACAGCTCCGCCGCCGCATGGGCTACGTCATCCAGGGCGGCGGGCTATTCCCGCATTGGACGGTCGCCCGCAACGTCGGCACCGTGCCCCGCCTGCTCGGTTGGGACCGCGCCCGCACCGCAGCCCGGGTCGACGAGTTGCTCGACCTGCTTCGCCTCGACGCCGCCCGCCTGCGCGGCGCCTATCCGCACATGCTGTCCGGCGGCCAGCAGCAGCGGGTCGGCGTCGCCCGCGCGCTCGCCGCCCATCCCGCCATCCTGCTCATGGATGAACCATTCGGCGCGCTCGACCCGGTGACCCGCGCCGAGTTGCAGGCCGAACTCAGGCGCATCCACACCGAGACCGGCTGCACCATCGTCTTCGTCACCCACGACATGGACGAAGCCCTGAGCCTTGCCACCCGCATCGCCGTCATCGACCGCGGCCAGCTGATCCAGCTGGGAACCCCGCTCGACCTGCTGACCAAGCCCGCCACCGAGCAGGTCGCCCGCTTCATCGGCACGACCGACCGCGGCCTGAAACTCCTAGGTGTGCAGCGCATCGCGGACCGTCTGCACGACCGCGGCTCGCAGGGCGACATCGTCCCGGGCGAGCCGGTTCAGGACGACATCTCGCTCAGCGTCGCGCTGTCCACGATGGTCATGCGCGGCCAAGACCGCCTCTCCGTCGTCGACCCGGCCGGCGCGCCGCTCGGCACGCTCCACCTGTCCGACCTGGTGCGCCCGGCATGACCGCGTTCCTCGTCCTGCTCGCCATCGTCCTGCTGGCGACGTTCGGCCTCGGTTCCAGCGCGCCGCTGTTCGCCGCACTGTTCCCCGGCCTGGACAATCCGGTCTACCGCCAGGACAGCTTCCCTGCCCTCCTGCTCGGCCACATCGAGATCGTCGCCGCCGCCAGCGGAATCGCCATCGTGCTTGGCGTGGCCGCCGGCATCGCCGTGACCCGGCCTGCCGGACGCGACTTCCGCGGCTTGCTCGAGACCGTCGCCGCCACCGGCCAAGCGTTCCCACCGGTCGCCGTCCTCGCGCTCGCCGTCCCGGCCATGGGCTTTGGCGCCCGACCGGCCATCGTCGCCTTGGCTCTCTACGGCCTGCTGCCGGTGGTGCAGAATACCATCGCCGGACTGGAGAACACGCCGGCGGACGCCCGTATCGCGGCGGCCGGCATGGGCATGACGGCGACGCAGATCCTGCTTCGGGTCGAACTTCCGCTGGCCGCCCCGGTCATCGTCGCCGGCGTGCGGATCAGCGTGGTGATCGGCATCGGCACGGCCGCCATCGCGTCCACCGTCGGCGCCCGCACGCTCGGCCTGCCGATCATCGTCGGCCTCAACGGCTCGAACATCGCCTATGTGCTGCAGGGCGCGCTGCTCGTCGCGCTGCTCGCCGTCACGCTCGACCAAGGCTTCGAAGCCCTCACCCGAACCATGACCCGGTGGCGGTTCGCGCGTTAATGCCGGCTTAGTTGTTTGCCGCTAGGCTCGGATGCTACAGGGGCCTCACCCTCGCACAGGATCGCCATGCTGCGCCCGCTCGCTCTCGCCTCCGTCGCGGTCCTCGCCGCCGCCAGCGCGCAGGCCCGCACCCTCGAGGCCGGCGCTGGCCGGCAGTATCCCACCCCCTCGGACGCCATCGCCGCCGCCGGGCCCGGAGATACGGTGGCCATTCACCCCGGCCAGTATCTCGACTGCGCCGTCATCGCCAAGAACGACGTCAGGGTGGAAGGCGTCGGCAAGGCCGAGCAGGTCGTGATGACCGACAAGACGTGCGAGGGCAAAGCGATCCTGGTGATCCGCGGCGAAAACGTCACCATCCGCAATCTGACCTTGGCCCGCGCCCGCGTGCCCGACGAGAACGGCGCCGGCATCCGCGGCGAGAGCAGAAGCATCACGATCGACGGCGTTCGCTTCATCAACAACCAAAACGGCATCCTCTCGGGCACGCAGGGCGGCTCGATGACGATCCGCAACTCCTACTTCGAGAAGAACGGCTTCTGCGGCGACGCGTGCTCGCACGGCATCTACGCCGGCCATCTCGACCTGCTTCACGTCGAGAATACGCGCTTCTTCGACACCCAGCACGCCCATCACATCAAGTCGCGCGCCGCCCGCACCGAAGTGATCGGCTGCGACATCGAGGACGGTCCGAACGGCACGGCGAGCTACGAGGTCGAGGCGCCCAACGGCGGCAGCCTCGTCCTGCGCAACAACACCCTCATCAAGGGACCGAACGCCGAGAACCACACCGCGGCCATCATGATCGGCTCCGAAGGCGTCACCCAGCTCACCCCGGAGATCACCATCCAGAACAACACCTTCCGGAACGAGGGCAGCTACCCGACCATCTTCGTCGACAACCTCACTGCGACCGAGGCACGACTGTCCGGCAACAGGATCTCCGGCGTCGGCCCCGTCCGTCCCCTCAAAGGCGACGGCAAAGTCATTGCCAGCAAGTGAGCCTGGTCAAGCGGCTACTCGCCGCCTTCCTGCTGCTCAGAGCCGGTTCCGCCGTCGCGGCCCCGTTCGATACCTACCAGCTCATCATGTGGCAGGAGCGCACTCCGTCCGAACTCGACGGGCTCAAGCGGCTGGGCTTTACCGCCACCAAGCTGCGGGCGACCGCAGGCCGGGTCGACCCGGCTGAACTTGGCGCCCATCTTGCCTCCGGCCTGCCGTGGTTCCTCGAAAACATCGCCACAGATTTCTACGCGCCCTACCATCGTTACACGCCCGGCCGATCCGTCACCTGGCTGTTCGAACAGGCAAAGGCCCGGCGGCGGCAAGACCCGGCCGACACCAGCGTCTTCGTTCGCGAACCCAGCCTGTCCGACCCGGTGTGGCAGGCCCGGATCGCCAAGCGCTTGCAGCAACTCGTCGCGGCGCAAAGCCGCTATCACCCGCTCTACTACAACCTTGCCGACGAGGCCGGGATTGGCGACCTTGCCGCCGCGTGGGACGCGGACATCTCGCGCGCGTCGCTCGCTGGCTTCAGGGAGTGGCTCCAGGGGCAATACCCGAGCCTGGCCGCGCTCAACCTGGAATGGGGCACCGATTATCCCGACTGGGCCGCCGTGCAGCCCATGTTGACCGACGCCGCACTGGCCCGGACCGACGGTAACTACGCGGCCTGGAACGACTTCAAGGCCTGGATGGACGTGGCCTTCGCCCGCGCCGTCCGCGCCGGCACCGATGCGCTGCATCAAGCCGACCCGGACGCCCGATCGGGTCTCGAGGGCGGCCAACTGCCGGGCTGGGGTGGCTACGACTACTTCCAGCTCGCGCCCGCGGTCGATGTGCTGGAGGTGTATGACGAAGCAAACAACCTCGCCATCGCGCACGCCGCGCATCCGGACGCCGTGCTGCTCCGGACCAGCTTTGGCCCGGGGGACGGCGCCGAGGCGTGGCGCAACCTGCTGCAGGGCGGCCGCGGCACCGTCGTTTGGGACGAAGGCGACCAGGTCGTGCACCCCGATGGCAGCCCGGCGGCACGCGGCGTCGAACTCGCCCGTCTGGTCTCCGCCATCCGCGCCGTCGCGCCGTCGCTCCTGGGCAGTCAGCCCGACGCCGACAAGGTCGCGGTGCTAGTATCGCAAGCGAGTTTCCGCATCCAATGGCTGCTCGACCGGCGCTCCGGCGCGCCGTGGTCCGACCGCGGTTCCGGCCGCGAATACGAGGACAATGCCTGGCGCGCCAGCCGCCGAGAGACGCTGCAGCGCCTGTCCGGTCTTGGCGTGCAACCGCATCTGATCTCCTCTGCGATGCTCGAGGCGGGCGCGCTCGACCGGGCCGGCATACGCGTCCTGTTCCTGCCCAATGTGCTCTCGCTGTCGGAAGCGGAGCTTGTCGCCATCCGCACGTTCGCGGGTGCCGGTGGGACGGTCCTCGCCGACACGGAGCCCGGTTTGTACGACGGACACCTGCGCCGCCGCGATGCGCCGCCGCTGGCCGACATCGCCCCGGTCTCCGAGGCCATCATGCGCCGCGGCGGCTCGCCCGATGCGTCCCAACTCGAGGCGGAGGCCGACGTGTTGCGCATAGCGGGCGCGCCGGCACGCGCCATCTTCCGCGCCCCGAATGGCACCCGCGCGACCGGTCTCGAGGCACGCTGGCTTCGCCGCGGCGAGACCCAGATCCTCTCACTCCAAGCGAGCGCGCCTTATTCCGCTCCCAGCCGCATCGCCGTGGAACTCTCCCGGCCAGGCACGATCTTGGATTTGCGCGCCGGCGGCATGCCGATCAGCGCGGAGCGTTTCACCGTAAACCTCGACCCGGCGGACCCATCGATCTTCGAGATCACCGCCCCATGATGCGCCGGCGCTTCGGCCTGATCTCGACGTCGCTCTGGCGCCACTGGCCGGACCGCCGGAAGCGCACCTGCACCATGCTACCGGCGGCTCGCCCCACCATCGCTGCGGCCACGTCCGCCGAGACGAACAAGTCGCGGCCATCGATGGAATGAAGGATGTCGGTGGGCCGAAGGCCGGCCCGTTCGGCCGGGCTGCCCTTTGCCACGCTAAGCACCATCAGCCCCGCAACGATCCCCGCCTTGCCCTCGCGATTGCTCAACGTCCTGACGCCAAGCCATCCCTGTACCAGACGCACCGGCCCCGAGTCCGGCATGGGCGGCACCAGTGCGTCCCGGGCACGCGCATCTGCGAGGAAGTCACGCACCAGGAGTGCGAGCGAAGACAGATCATGCAGGATGGTGGCGGAGAACGCGGCCGGCTTTCCGGAGAACACTGCGACCGCGCCGAGCGTGTAGCCGCCATGGTCGATCAATGGCGCGCCGGCATAGCAGCGCAGGTTCGGCCCGCCACGCACCAGCTCATGCTGCCAGAACCGCGGGTCGACCAGGCCATCTGGCACGAATACGGGCGAGGCACTTCGCACCACGGCGTCACAGAAGCTATTCTCGCGCGCAGCCTCGTAGCAATCGAACCCGAAAGCGCCGGCGAACCAGACCCGAGACGCATCGACGAACGAGACGGCCGCCTGGGTCGCGGCCAAGCTGACCGCCGTCTCCCGTGATAGTCGCGACAGACCTTCGATGGCCGTGACATCCAGCCGGCGATACGACTCGATCGTGGCGAGCCGCGCTTCCTCGATGATGGTTTCCAGCGGCTTCTGTGCGTCCACGTTCATTGATGACCAGACAACGCAAACATCCCACATGCGCAACCGTGGATTGCATCTAAATCACGATTGGTTGATGACATCAAGCGTTGTCAAAAGCCGTTGTTGCTCACCGGCGCCGAAAGTAGATGACTGCAACCGGCGCGTCCCTTAGAATCTGGCCGTGAACAGTCTTGCTCCCGCCAAGGCACGCCTGCAGATCGAGGTGGTCCATGACCTCGTGTGCCCATGGTGCTACCTCGGCGTTCGGCGCCTGTTTCGGACCATGCGCCGCCGGCCTGACCTGCTCTACGACCTGATCTGGCGCCCCTTCCTGCTCAATCCGGACATGCCACGGCTGGGTATGACCCGCGCCGATTACGTGATCCGCAAGTTCGGCGGCGAGGATCGCGCCCGCCGCCTGTATAGCTCGATCACCGAGATCGGCGACGCAGAAGGCGTGTCCTTCCGCTTCGAGCGGATCCGCCGCACACCAAGCAGTGTTGACGCCCATCGCCTCATCCGCTGGGCGGCCCCATTCGGCCGTTCGACCGAAGTCGCGGAAGCCCTGTTCGCGGCGCATTTCAGCGACGGCTACGACATCGGCGAACATGCCGTGCTCCGCGCCATCGCCGGCTCATGCGGCCTGGATCCCGCTCAGGCGGGCGCCTTCCTGCGGAGCGAGGACGAGATCGACGCCGTCCACGCCGATAATCTCCGGGCGCATCGGCTCGGAATCAACGGCGTTCCGTGCTTCGTCGTCGCCGGCCGGCACGCGATCGCCGGCGCGCAAGAGCCCGACGTGATCGAGCGCCTGCTCGACGTCGCCGCCGTCGAGACGACGGAGGACTGACGCTCCGCGTCGTGGGTCCCGAACGACATCCATAGAGGAAACGTGCCTATGTTGAGCCGCGCCGCACTCCTGGCCGTGACACTCGCCCCTGCCCTGCCCGCGCTGGCGTGGGCGCAAGCCGCACCCGACCGTGCCGCATCGTTGCAGCAGCAGATCCAGGACTGGCTGCAGACGACGGTCGGCAGCGCCGTGGCCGTTTCCCGCAGCCCGGTCGAAGTGACGGCCGCCGGCGACCACTACGATCTCGCCGTCCCTCTCAGCACCCGTTCGGACGCGCCCCGGCTGACCGGCAAGATGACGGACGCGGGCGCCGGACGCTGGGCCGTCGACGACATCCGGCTCCCGTCGCCCAGCGTGTTCCACGTCCAGCTTCCCCCCGCCACCACGCCCGGCGCGCCGACCGGGGAAATCACGACCACCGTGACCACCGGGGAGCAAAATCAACGCCTTCTGCTCGACCCCACGTTCGCGACCCCGTCCACCTCGGCGTCGGCGGTCAAGGACGTAACCATCACCACGACCGGGCCAGCCCTGACGCAGCTCAGTCATATGGAATCCGCGATCGGCGCGACGATCATGACGCCCACGAGCGACGGCCGGGTCGACATCGCCACCAATGCGTCGGTCGACGGTTACAGCCTGAAGATGTCGAGCGGCCAGACTGCGATGCCGGTCTCGGTCGCGATGGGCAAGGTCTCGCTCGTGGCCAGCATGATCGGGGTGTCGCGCGAGCGCAGCCTCGAGATCATCCGCACCGCCTCTACGGCTCGCCCGGCACGCCAGCCCGCAGGGGCCAAAACTCCCGACCGCACCGCGTCCATGGCGCTGGTCGCCGCGGTGGCCGACCTGGCGACCGGGGTGCAATTCGACGAGACCATCAACGATCTGGCCGTCACCACGCAGGGTATGAGCGGGACGCTCAAGCGGGTATCGCTCGGTCTGGCCTCCAAGACGGCCGGCGGCAAGATCGACGCACAGCTGCCACTCTCTGCCGAGGGGCTCTCGCTTCCCGATCTCGGACTGGGCAGCACGGCTCGTTTGATCCCGACGAAGCTCTCGCTCACCCCGAACGTTTCGAACGTGCCGACGAGCGCGCTGACGGCCATGGCCAGGAAGCTTGCCGACAAGCAGAGCCCGGACGACAGCGACGTCGCCAATCTGTTCAGCGAGGGCCCGATCACGGCCGGGTTGGACAACGTCGTGCTCGACGTCGCCGGCGCCAGTTTCACCGGCAGCATCAAGCTGCTGGCCTCCACCCCCAACCTGTTCAGCGGCACCGGCCAGATCACGGCCGACAACGTCGACGATCTGCAGCAGGCGATGTCGGCCGATCCGCAGACTGCGCAGCTCACCCCGTTGCTGATCTTTCTCAAAGGGATTGGGCGGGTGGAACAGAGCCACCTCGTGTGGGACATCCTGTATCGTGACGGCCATCTGCTCGTGAATGGGCAAGATATGACCGCGCTGGCCCGTGCCGGGGCGGCGGCGCCAGCCGGGCCGCCGGGCCGTCCGCCCCAGCGTCCGGTGCGCCGCCCATAGGACAGCGTCCGGCGTGATCATGGGTGCGGAACAGAGGCGGCCTTCGTCTTGGGATGTGCGAGGGGCGGCGCTCGTCCTGCTCGGCGCCGGCGCAATGGCAGCGGCGGTTCATCCCCGGCCGGCACGGGCGCAGCTTCTTAACCAGTTCCTGCCCGCCAACGTCTATGGCGAACGAGCCGAGCCCGACGTGACCGTCATGTCGCGGGTCCGCTCGGGATACGAAAACGCCGGCATCCGGGCCGGCAGCTTTATGGTCCGCCCCGAGCTCAACGAGGCGTTTGGCTATGAAAGCAACGTGCTCGGGCGAGCGCGGCCGCGCGGGAGCACGCTCCTGCAAACGAACGCGTCGATCGAAGCGGTGTCGGCCGGGTCCCGCGTCGCCGTCAACACGGGCCTGAGCGTGGTTGACAGCCGCTATCTCGATCTCGCCAACCAGTCCTTCACCAATTGGAGCGCCAGGCTGGGCGGAACCTACGCGCTTGGCCGCGACACCGCAGCGATCCTTGTCAGCCACGACACCCTCTCGCAGACGCAGCGGGACCTGGACGTGCCGAAACTCGACGCGCCGTTGTCGTACGGCATCGACACGGCCCGCGCCGAATACCGGGCGATCTTTAACCGGCTCTCGCTGACCCCGAGCGTCGAAGCATCGCGGTATTCGTTCGATAGCGGTTTTGCTGGCGGCCGGATCTACGATCAGAGCTACCGCAATCGGGTCGTGGTGACCCCGGGCGTCGTGGCCGCGTATGATTTCGCCACGCGGCGCAGCATGGTCCTGGTGGTGCGGAACGCGACGGCATTCTTCTCCAGGGGAACTGGCGCCGCTCCGAAGCGGAACTTCGACGATCTCTCCGTGCTGTCCGGCCTGGACTACGATGTCGACGGGATCGTGCGCGTGCGGGCGCTGGTTGGCTACGAGAGCCGGTCGTTCGTGTCGAAGGCCTATGCGACGATCCAGGCGCCCGTGGCCGAGTTGAGCCTGATCTATAACCCGACCGGACTGACGACGGTCACCGGCACGGTCGCGCGCCGGATCCAAGACTCGGCCGACGAAACGACGGCTGCGGTGACGGCGCTGTCCGCCAGCCTGCGCGTCGACCACGAGCTTCGGCGCAACGTCCTTCTCACCGCGGCGGTCGGCGTCGGCCAGAACGACTACAACTCAGCCCGCAACCAGACGCGTGTCACGGCCAATCTGGGCGCCAGCTATCTCCTGAACCGATACGCCGCGGCCGGGCTCGCCTACGATTTCATCTCCCGTGCCAGCAGCACGACTGCCCTCAATCTCAACGGATTGTCAGCCGCAGCCAACTTCACCGACCATCGACTGATGGCACAGGTCAAGCTGACGCTATGAAATCCATAGAAAGTGACGGTCGTTGACGTAGATTTAATTGCAACGTTCGTCCTTTATGGCTAAATCATGACACCAACACAGAGGGATCGCTGATCAAGGCGATCTGTCGGAGGGGACGGTGTCACACATCGACGCTACGGCGCTGGCAGTGCCGATGCAGCCTCATGATCTGGTCAGGTCTTCCGACCTCGTCATGACTGAAGCTCAACTGAACGGGCCGATCAGCCGCGGCCTCGCCATCGGGCTTTTCCTCGCGCTCTCGTTCTGGGCGGTCGTGGCGATGCTGATCTGGGCGCATTAGCTGAAGAGCCGAAGCGACCAAGTGTCGCATCCATGCGAGGCTTGACGTCGTCAACACAACCCAGGATTGTAGCGCGATGCGCTTACTCCTCGGCATCTTGGCTATCGTCCTCACCACCATGGGCCCGGCTGAAGCAGGCGGGCGGCGGGACGGATACAGCACCAGCACGCGCTGTCGCTGCGACCGCTCGCTCAACCCACACTATACGTCGCGAGGGTATGCTGCGCGGGGCAGCTACCGCGACGTCTTCCGCCGAGGCTACTGACGCACGCCCCCCTCCAGCAGCAAGGCCGTCGTCACCAACGCCACATGGCTGAACGCCTGAGGGAAGTTGCCGACCAAGCGCTTGAGATGCGGGTCGTATTCCTCGCTGAGCAAGCCGACGTCGTTGCATAGGCCGAGCAAGCGCTCGAACAAGGCTCGCGCGTCCGCATGCCGCCCGGCCAGGTGCATGGCCTGTGCCAGCCAGAAGCTGCAGGCCAGGAACGCCCCCTCCTGACCCGGCAGGCCGTCGCTCTGCGCAGAGGTCCGGTAGCGCATCACGAACCCATTCTCGACCAGCCCCGTTTCGATCGCTTTCAACGTCCCGAGCATTCGAGCATCATCCCCCGGCAGAAATCCCACGACCGGGATGAGCAGCAGGCTCGCATCGAGCGCCGTCTCGCCAAAGGCTTGGACGAAGGTATTGAGTTCCTTGTTGAACCCCTGGTCGCACACGGTGCGGTGGATCTCGTCGCGCACCGCACGCCAATGCGCGAGCGGTGCCTCGAGCCCGTGCGCCTCCGCATCCTCGATCGAGCGATCGAAGGCGAGCCAAGCCATGATCTTGCTGAAGGTGAACTGCTGCTCGCCGCCGCGCGTCTCCCACAGGCCGCTGTCCGGCTCGCTCCACACCGCTTCGAGATGGGCCAACAACTCGCATTGCAGCGGCCACGCGAACCCGTCGCTCAGCAGCTTGCCGCGCCGCGCCTGGTTCAACGCGCTGCAAACCTCGCCGAAGACGTCGAGCTGGATCTGCTTGGACGCCGCGTTGCCGATGCGCACCGGCTTGGATCCCTCGTAGCCTGCGAGACCCTCCACCTCCCACTCGTCGAGCCTGCGCTCCCCGGCGATGCCATACATGATCTGCACTTGCGCCGGGCTGCCCGCCGCGCTGCGCTGCAGCCACTTCGCCCATGACCCGGCTTCCTCGTAATACCCGGCCTCCATGAACGCGAACAACGTCAGGCTCGCGTCCCGCAACCAGCAGAACCGGTAATCCCAGTTCCGCACGCCGCCGATCTCCTCCGGCAACGACGTCGTGGGTGCCGCCACGATGCCGCCGGTCACGCGGTCGGTCAGGCATTTCAGCGTGAGCAGCGAGCGGCTGATGGACACGGCCCATTCGCCCTTGTAGGCGGAGCGGCTGGACCACTCCTCCCAGAACGCCTTCGTCTTCTGGAGCGCATCGGCGGCGTCGATCCCCATGGGAACCGGCAGATGCGAGGCGCAATGCGTGAGGATGAACGGCACCCGGTCGCCCGCGGCGAGGGTGAAATCCGCCACTGTGATCATGTCCTCGCCGCGCAGGTCGATGTCGGTTCGTAGGACGACCATGTCCGGGCCAGAGATTGCCACGATGCCGTTGCCACCCTCGCGCTTGGTGACCCAGGGCAACGTTTGTCCGTAGTCGAACCGCAGGCAAAGCTCCATGCGCATGTCGACGGTGCCGGCCCGACACTCGACGACGCGCACCAGCGTGCCGGACTCCGCCTCAGGCACCATGAAGTCGATGATCGCGACGGTGCCCTGGTCCGTCTTCCACAGTGTCTCGAGCACGGCGGTGGGTCCGAGATACGTGCGTGACGTCGCGATCCCAACCGATGCGCCAGCCACGACCGGCGCGATATGGAAGCGGCCGTTGGTCGCGTCTCCCAGTAGCGCCGATAGGCAAGCGCCGGAGTCGAAACGGGGCCAGCACAGCCAATCGATGCTGCCGTCGCGCCCGACCAGCGCCGCGCTCCTGCAATCCCCGATCAGTGCGTAATGTTCGATCGGAAGTGAGTGCTCGCGTGCGATGGCCATGAAACACATCGACGTAGCAGCACCGGGTAAGTTTCGATGTGACATTTCTCCCGCCGGTTCGGCGTTCCGCTTGACTTTCCACGACTGTTTGCCGATATGCGCCACAGAACGCGTGGTGCTGACGCGCGCTCGACCCTCGCGGCACCGAGGCCGCCCGAATCCGGATGAGACAAGACACTTGATGAACACAGCCGCCGCACCTGCGGAAGTCGATACACATGCGGACGAGGCGGCGATCGATCCGTCGATCGGCGACGGCGCGGTCGTCGGCACTCCAGTGGACAGCGCGGCCGAACTGCCGGCCCCAGTGAGCGACGAGCCCGTCGCGGCCGAGCCGGAAGAGAACGGGTTCGAGGGCTTGGGCCTATCGGCCGAGGTGGTTCGCGCAGTCGGCGAGAAAGGCTATCGGCAGCCGACCCCGATCCAGGCGCAGGCGATCCCGACCATCCTGATGGGCCGCGACGTGCTGGGGACG
Source organism: uncultured Alphaproteobacteria bacterium (assembly GCA_963835135.1). Lineage (GTDB taxonomy): Bacteria > Pseudomonadota > Alphaproteobacteria > Acetobacterales > Acetobacteraceae > JAVVHH01. The sequence continues at coordinate 163,377 of CAWIEF010000006.1, read as the reverse complement.
GCGCAGACCGGCACCGGCAAGACCGGCAGCTTCGTGCTGCCGATGCTCGACATCCTGTCCGGCGCCCGATCCCGCGCCCGTATGCCGCGCAGCCTGATCCTCGAGCCAACACGCGAACTGGCGCTTCAGGTGGCGGAGAATTTCGTCCAATATGGCAAGTATCTGAAGCTGACCCACGCGCTCCTGATCGGCGGCGAGAGCATGGCTGATCAGAAAGAGGCGCTGATGCGGGGGGTCGACGTGCTGATCGCCACGCCGGGCCGTCTGATGGACCTGTTCGACCGCGGCGGCCTTTTGCTGACCGACACCGCCCTGCTCGTTATCGACGAAGCGGACCGCATGCTCGACATGGGGTTTATCCCCGATGTCGAGAAGATCGTCGGCTTCCTGCCGGAGCGGCGCCAGACGCTGTTCTTCAGCGCGACCATGGCGCCGGAGATCCGCCGCCTTGCCGACGCTTTCCTGCGCGAGCCGAAGGAGATTGCCGTCAGCCGCCCGTCGAGTGTGGCGACCACGATCGTCGCCGGGTTGGCCGTGGTGGACGACCTGGACAAGCGCGAGGCGCTCCGCCGCCTGATCCGCAGCGAAGACGTCCAGAACGCACTGATCTTCTGCAACCGCAAGCGCGACGTCGACATCCTCTACAAGTCGCTCAAGCGCCATGGCTTCAGCGTCGGTTCGCTGCACGGCGACATGAGCCAGCCCGAGCGGTTCGCGACTTTGGCGAAGTTCAAGGCCGGCGAGTTGCGCCTTCTGGTCTGCAGCGACGTCGCCGCACGCGGGATCGACATCGGCGGCCTCAGCCACGTGTTCAACTTCGACGTGCCGATCCACGCCGAGGATTACGTGCACCGGATCGGCCGGACGGGCCGGGCCGGGCTGACTGGCCATGCCTACTCGCTGGCAACGCCGTATGACCGCGGCTTCGTGGAAGCGATCGAAAAGCTGGTCGGCGCCAGCATCCCGCGCATTGCTGTGGAGGGGTTCGACCCCGTCGAGTTCGCCGAGGACGACGGCAAGCGCCGGCGCGGCCGGGCGCGCACGGCGGCCAAGCCGGTCAAGCCGAAGGCGAAGGCCGAGACGCTCGAGGACGCGACCGCGCTGGCCATCCCGGTGCCCAAACGCCGCAGCCGGAGCAAGAAGCCGGCGGCCGAGCCGATGCCGGTCGACGCACCGCAGCCCGACATCGCCGAGGCGCGCGCGCCGGAGCCGGAGCCCCGCACGCGTCCGAAAGAGCGCGAGCACCGCGATCGCGACACCCGGGAGCGCGACAACCATCGTGAGTCTCAGGCCCGCGACCGGCAGCCGCGCGACCGCGATGCCCGCCGCGACCGCTACCGCCGTGACGACGACCTCGGCCCGGCGGTGGTCGGCTTCGGCGGCGAGGTTCCCGCCTTCATGCTGCTCCGCGCCCGGGCGCCCCGGAGCGGGAATACGGTGCACGCGAACCCTGAAGCGGAGTAGGCTGGGGCGCGTCAGGACTATACGAGGAGAGCGCCGATGAACGTCGTCACACCGGTCCAGCGTCCGGAGGATGCCGAGGCCTATGCCACCCAGGACAAGCCCGCCAAGGCGCGCAAGCTCGGGCCGTTCAAGTGGGATGACGCGCTTCTGCTCGACGACGTCCTGACTGAGGACGAGCGCGCCATCCGCGACGCCGCCCACGATTACTGCCAGGACAAGCTGTTCCCCCGCGTCCTGCTCGCCAACCGCCATGAGCGGTTCGACCGCGAGATCATGAACGAGATGGGCGAGATGGGCTTCCTCGGCGCCACGCTTGACAGTCATGGGTGCGCCGACGTGGGCTACGTCGCCTACGGCCTGATCGCCCGCGAGGTTGAGCGCGTCGATAGCGGCTATCGTAGTGCCTTCTCCGTCCAGTCATCGCTGGTGATGTACCCGATCTGGGCGTTCGGCTCGGACGATCAGAAGGACCGCTTCCTGCCCAAGCTGCGCACCGGCGAGTTCGTCGGCTGCTTCGGCCTAACCGAGCCCGATGCGGGGTCCGACCCGGCCAGCATGCGCACCCGCGCCAAATCCGTCGACGGCGGCTTCGTCGTGAGCGGGTCCAAGACCTGGATCACCAACTCGCCCTTGGCAGATGTGTTCGTCGTCTGGGCCAAGAACGACGCTGGCGAGATCCGCGGCTACATCCTCGAGAAGGGCATGCAGGGCCTGACCGCGCCCAAGATCGAGGGCAAGTTCTCGCTCCGCGCGTCCACCACCGGCATGATCATGATGCAGGACGTGTTCGTCCCTGCCGGCAACGAGCTGCCCCATGTGAAGGGGCTGCGCGGCCCGTTCTCCTGCCTCAACAACGCCCGCTACGGCATCGCCTGGGGCTCGCTCGGGGCTGCCGAGTTCTGCTGGCATGCGGCCCGCGACTACACCATGCAGCGCCAGATGTTCGGCCGCCCGCTCGCCGCCACCCAATTGATCCAAAAGAAGCTGGCCGACATGCAGACCGAGATCACCCTCGGCCTGCACGGCGTGCTGCGCCTCGGCCGATTGATGGAAGAGGGCCGCGCCGCGCCCGAGATGATCAGCCTGCTCAAGCGCAATAATTGCGGCAAATCGCTCGACATCGCCCGGGTCGCCCGTGACATGCATGGCGGCAATGGCATCGCCGACGAGTATCACGTCATCCGCCACGTCATGAACCTCGAGGCGGTCAACACCTACGAGGGCACGCACGACGTGCATGCATTGATTCTTGGCCGGGCACAGACGGGCCTCTCCGCCTTCGGCGGCTGATTCCTGCGGCCCCGTCCGCGTCGATAAGATTGGCGCGGACGGGGACGGCGTCGCCGCGACCGGGAGCGGCAAGGCGCTCTTCTTGGCCTGCACACTGCCCGGCGAGCAGGTCCTGCCCGGGCCGCTGACCAAGCGCGGCGACGGTTTCGCCGCGGACGCAACCATCCTCGACCCCTCCCCTGACCGCGTCGCTCCACCCTGCCCGCATTTCGGCCCCTGTGGCGGTTGCACGCTGCAGCATTGGGCCGACGAGCCGTATGCCGCGTGGAAGGCCGGCCGCGCCGCCGCCGCCCTTGGGCTGGCCACCATCCCCCTCGCCCGCACCCCGCCCGCAACCCGGCGCCGCATGGATCTCGCGATCCGCCGGCTCGGCCCCGGCATCCAGATCGGCCTGCACCGCCGCCGCTCGACCGACGTGGTCGACATGCACGCCTGCCCGATCCTGCACCCGACGCTGTTCGCCCTCGTGCAGGCGCTCCGCCCCGTGCTGCTCCGGCTCGATGGGCTGAAAAGCCGCGGCGAAGCCAGCGTCAACCTGGTCGATAACGGCCCCGACCTGCTGCTCCGCACCGACGCCGACCTCACCGCCCGCGACCGCACCGCCCTAGCCGCCTTCGCCCGGGCCAACGGCGTTCCCCGCATCAGCGCCATCCGTGTGGGCCGTCTCGACACCGAACCGGCCGCCGCCCTCAGCCGGCCGATGCTGACGTTCGACGGCCATCCGACTGCCGTGCCGGCTGGAACCTTCCTGCAAGCGTCGCGCGAGGGCGAACGTGCCATCGTGGCCGCTGTCCTGCGGATGCTGCCCGACAAGGTCAAAGGGCCCATCATCGAGCTCTACGCGGGCAGCGGCAGCCTGACGCATGCGATCAGCACGCGGGGCCGGGTCGTCGCCTATGAGGGCGATGCGGCTGCGGTGGCGGCATTGCGGGGCGCCGGCAACGGCCGGGTCACGGCGTCGGTGCGGGATCTGGCGCGGCAACCGCTCGTCGCCGCCGACTTGAAAGGGGCCGGGGCCATCGTGCTCGACCCGCCTTACAACGGCGCCGCCGCGCAGATGCCGGCCTTGGCCGTATCCGGGGCGCCAATCATCTACGTCAGTTGCAACCCGGGCGCCCTGACGCGCGATTCCCGTACGCTGCTCGGCACCGGGTACAGGCTCGCCATGGCCGAGGCGGTGGACCAGTTCCTCTGGTCGTCCCAGGTCGAGACGATCGCCCTCTTCCGCCGCTAGCCTCGCTCAGAACCCGAACACGAACGCCGACGACAGCGCGGCCAGCCCCACCGCGAGCCACGTGACGTAGTCCGTCACGAGGCCGCTCTGCATTGCCTGCAACGCCCGCGTCGGCGGCACCCGGATCGCCTCGACGGCGGCGAACAGCCACCGTGGCAGATGCCGCTGGCTCAATTCGAATGCCGCGATGACGAGCGCGGCTGCGACGGCGAGCCACGGTCCGGGCGAACCGTGCAGCGCGGGAGGCGGCGCGTTCGCCTGTCCCATCAGCGCCGCCGCGGCCCGGGCCGCCCACGCCCCCTCATTATCCCAGCCGATCATGCCCAGCACGAGCAGCACGACCGCAGGCGCCGCGAGCAGCAACACCGGCTGGTCACCAGGCTCGTGCTCCTCCTCTGTCTCGCCATGCTCTTCATCGCCGGCCAGCTCGCCCCAGCCGGCGAAGATGCGCCCCGCCATCCGGAGCACGGCAGCCCCGGTCAACGCCGCGCTGAACAGCACCGGCCCCAGGACCCATCCCCGCCCGGCTGCCTCGGCGCCCAAGGCGATCAGGCTGTAGCCCTCGTCCATCGGCCCGGCCGGCAACCCGGCCAGCGCCAGACCGCCCACCGCCATCAACAGTCCGACCGGCCAATACTCCCGCCCTTTCCCGCGCAGCACGATCTCGTCGATGCCGCCGCACTTGGCCACGACGAAACCGGCCAGCATGAACATCGCGCCCTTCACCAGCCCATGCCCGGTCAGATACGCGAGCAGCCCGGCCGCGCCGTCGCGCGACATCAGCGAGAGGCCGATCAGCATGACGCCCGCATGCGACACCGTCGAGAACGCAAGCAGGCGCTTGATGTGCCGCTGCGCCAGGGCAAGCATCGCACCGACCACGGCGCTGGCCAGCCCCATGGCGAGCATCACCGTCCGGATGCCGTGCATGATCTCGGGGGCGCCGCCAAACACGCGGAAGCCGAGCTTGGCCAGCCCGAACAGTCCGATGGACACCATCGCCCCGGAGAAGATGACCGAGACCGGGCTGGGCGCCACCGCATGCGCGTCGCCCAGCCACATCTGGAACGGCACCTGCGCCGCCTTGGTCAGCAACGCCGTCGCGATCAGCACGAAGCCCAGCGCGACCACCGGATCCTGGGGATGCGCCGCGACACCCTGGCCCAGTGCCGCCAGATCGAGCGCACCCATCTCGCCATACATCAGCGCCAGGCCGGATAAGAACACATAGGCGCCAACCGTGTTGACCACGGTGAAGTTCAGCGCCCCCGCGATCGCCGATGGGCGCAGCGCGTAGGCCGTGGCCGCGAACCCGGCCACGCTCATCAGCTCGAACCAGACGAACATGTTGAAGAGGTCGCCAGTCAGGCAGAAGCCGACCATGCCCGCCATGAACACCAGCATCAGCACATGGAAATGCGCGTGCACTGCTTGAAAGAAGCCCCAAGCGAACACCAGGGTCGCGGCGAACAACAGCCCGACCAGCGCGCCCATCCCGGCGCTCGCGACATCGATGACGAACGAGATGCCGACCACTTGCTCGCCGACCAGGTGCCAGTTGCCGAACCAGTAAATAATCGGCCCCGAGAGCGCAGCAGTGTGCGCCAGCACCGCGCAGAGCACCGATGTCGTCGCCGCGGCCGCGATGGCGGTCACGTCCGGAAGCCGGCCCGGCAGATGCTTGCTCAGCGCCAGCAGCACGGCCGCCACCGCCATCGGTATCGTGACCGGCAGCGGCGACAGGGCCTCGACGTTCATTTGAGCGGCGCCGATTGCTGCGGGTCCACCACGCCATGCCGGCGCTGCAGCTGCTGCACCAGCGCCAGCAGCAGCGCCGTCACGGTCGCGCCGACGACGATGTCGGTCAGCACGAGAACCTGCACGACCGGATCGACCGCCGGGGTTCCTGGCGGATGGGGATGAAAGAACGGCGGCCCGGCCCCGCGGCGATACCCGATCGACAGCAGCAGGACGTAGGTGGCCGATTGCACGATCGAGAGGCAGGCGATCAGGTGCACGAAATGCCGGCTACTCGTCATGCCGTACAGACCGACCCCGAACAGCCACGCCGCCACCGCCCACGGCAACCATGCCGTCGCTTGCTCGATCACGGGCCGGCTCCCGGATCCACGCGCGTCTCTTCCAGAAACTCGATGAACAGCACGCTGAACCCGCCCACCACCGCGCACGTCACGCCCGCATTGATGATGAGCATCAGCCCGCCCGCCCACACCGAACCGCTGGTGCCGAGCGGCACGACGTTGGTCAGGAATGGCAACCCGAGAGACACGCCTGCGAAGCCGCAGCCGATGTAGACCAGCGCCCCTGCCGCCTCGACCGCGTCCATGACCTCGGAGCGGATCATCGCCCGCCAGCCCCGGTAGCCCTCGCCGAGATAGACGAACAGGAAGCCGGCCGCGATCATGACGCCGCCCTGGAAGCCGCCGCCCGGGGTGGACGTCGCGTGCAGCGAGACAGACAACCCGCTGACCATGGTGATGACGCCGAACAGCCGCGCGATCAGGGTGACTGCCTCACCCGGCCGCGAGATCGGCCGGCCCTTGACCTGGCCGGGCCGCGCGCTCGTTTGTTCGCCGCGCGCGCCGCGCAGCAGCACGGTCACGCCGGTCACGGCGCAGAGCAGGATGTACTCCTCGCCGAGCGTATCGAACCCGCGATAGTCGAAGTTCAGCGCAGTGACCACATTCTGCGTCTGCCGCCCCGCGGGCGAGTCGGCTGTGACGGCGTCGCCATACGGCATCGGATGGTCGCCGAAGGCCGGCAGATGCGGCAACACATGCAGCAACGCCGGCACCACCGCTGCCACGCCGATGGCGAACAGCACCGTCCGCGCCTTCGGCGTCATGTCGGAGGGTCCTGCTTCGGACGCCTGTCCATCCGCATGCTCGCAAGCATCGCCATGAACAGCATCGGCACTGCGGCCGTCCCCACGACGATCTGCGCGAACGCCACATCCGGCGCCTGCAGCGCCATGAACAGCAGCGCCAGCACCAAGCCGTTCGCGCCGAGTGCCACGACCTGGCGGACCGGCTGCCGGGTCAGCGCAATGCCGGTGCCGGTGATGGCGAGGAGAACGAGCAGGACGTCGATCAGCACGTCATTCCGTCTCCGGCAGCGATCCGCGCACGCGCAGCGTCCGCCCCACCGCATACGACCCGGCCGCGCCCCCAACCAGGTTGAGTGCCACGACGAACAGGATGTTGCCGGTCCGATTAGAGATGCCATCGCCCGCCAAGGACGCCGCAATCAGCGCCAGCCCGCTGCCGCCATTGACCAACGTGACGCAGTGAAGCCGGTCCAGCGGCGTCCGCAACCGGGCGAACCCGGCAGCCGCAAGCCAGGCCACCGCTACCGCCCCTCCGACGAAGAGCGCCACGAACGGGCCGGTCGGCCAGCTCACAGCCATCGCTCCACCGTCAGCGCCACGACGAGCGTCCCGGCCCCATTCATCACCGCGAGCGCCTCGGCCAGCGAGACGTAGGACGGCTGGTCGAACGCGAAGCTCATCAGGATCAGCATCAGGACCGCCACCGCGTTGGCGAGTTGGACGGCGACGATCCGTGCCGCCACCGTGCCTCGCATCGCGGCCGCGACCGGCACGGCCAGGGCTGGCAGCAGCGCCCAAACGCCGATCGACCACGCGTTCATCGCGGCCAGTCCGGTCCACCGCCAATTGCATCGGGCACGAGTTGGTGCACGATCAACTCGTGGCGCTCCGGCTCCATCCCGACCACGAACGCGTTCGGCGCCAACGACATCGCCGTGACGACCGAAGCCCGGCGCCCTGCCTCGCTGCTATCTCGTGAGCCGTATCGGAACGGCACGTGCTTGACGACGCCCAGCATCTCCGCCGGCCGCCGCCAGACGGCACGCGCGAGCCCACGGCCGACCCGAACGCTATCCGGCACCACCGCCGCGCATGAGCGCAACAGCAGCATCACTCCGCGCGGCGCGATCCGCAGCCCCACCGTTCCGGAGCGCGCCAAGGCCAGCGCATAGGCGTTCGCGATCACCACAACCGGCGCGCAGGCGAGCGCTTCGCTCACGCTCGCCTCGCCTGCGAGCAGGACATACAGCAACCCCACGCCGACCGGAGTTGCGAAGGCAATGACGACCTGATCGGCCCGCATGAACACTCCGGAGCAGACCTCTGCAACGCAGGACGAGCCAAAGGTTTTCTGGATGGGCCGACGCGGAGCGGCCTGACACGCCCGTCAGTATTGCTGCGGCTGGCTGCTGCACGCGACGGCCGTGCCTGCCCCGCTGCTCAGCCCGGCCGGGGTCGTGCCCTGCGACGCGATCGACACGTTCTCGTTGACCACGAACGGCACCGACGGGCCGTTGGCCGGCGTGCTGGTGACGTTGTTGAACGTGCCGGTCACGCTTTCCAAGGCAAGGCCCTTGTTGCTGGTCGCGATGCTCACATTGGTCAGGTTAATGCGAAACAAGCAGGATTCCGGCAGCCCCTCGATCACGCTCTGGCTCGTCGCGCCCGTCGCAGTCAGCCCGGTGATAGTGACGTCGTGGACGTAGGGCGTGCTCGCCGTTGGGGTGATGGGCAGCGGCGGCGGCGTGGGCGCCGCTGAGCCGGGGTAGAACGCCTGGATGCTGAGCGGCAGCGCCACGTTGGTCATCGTGATGTTGCGCAGCGTGACGTTGTAGATCTGGCTGCCGCGGTCGCGGCCCGTCTTGATGCGGAAGCCGTCCGCAGTGCCGGTGTACGTCAGGTTCTGGATCAGCACCGTATTGACGCCGTACGCCGCCTCGCTGCCGATCGAGATTCCATGGCCGTTGCCGATCACCGAATTGGTGATGGTGACGTTCGACGTCGGCTGCACCGGCAGGCCGACCTCCTTCGGATCGTTCGGAATTTCCGCATTGAGCGGCAAGCCCGACTTGATCGCGACGTTGTCGTCGCCGCCGGACAGGTTTGCGTTGGCGATGGTGACGTTGGTCGACCCCACCAGGTCGATCCCGTCGGTGTTGGGCGACGAGCCGGACGTGGCGACCGTCAGTCCGGTCACGTTGATCTTGTTGCTGAACCGCAGCGCCAAGTGCCACATCGGCGAGTTCTGCAACGTGATGTTGCTGACGCTGACATTGGCGCATTGGTAGAACTCGATCAGCCACGGCCGCGGCATGCCGTTGGACGTCGGCACGTCTTCGTAGGGGGCCTTGTAGTAGGCGATCCCGGTCGTCGGATTGGTGGCGCCGGTTTGCGAGGCGTTGAACCCGCTGGCCTGCGTCCACCAGCTCGGACCGCCGCCGGGCTGTGTCTGGTTGCCGGCGCCGTCGATCGTGCCGGGTCCGATGATGCCGACATCGGTGGCCTGGAAGGCCGAGATCAGCGCCTCGAACGGAGCATTTTGCCGGTAGGGGTAGTCGATGAAGGCCGGCGTGTACTGGCCCTCGTCATTGGTCCCCTGCAGCACCACGCCGGCGCCGATCTGCAGGATCACATGGCTCCTCAACTGGATCGGCGTGATCAGGTAGACGCCGGAGGTTCCGGCGGCCTTCGTGAGCGGGACGATGCCGCCGCCCGCAGCCGAGCAATTGTTGATCGCCGTCTGCAACGGGATGGTGTTGTCGGTGATGCCGTTGCCGACGGCGCCGTATGTGGCCGGGTTGCAGACGGGATTGGCCGCGACCGCCGGCCCGGCCAGCGCCAGCGCACCGGCCGACACCGCACAGCCAGCCAGGACGCGGGCCCCGCGGCGGCGCCGCGCGACCGCCAACCCGAGCAGCCCCAGGCCCAACACAGACCATGTCGCCGGCTCCGGCACCGCGAAGGCGATGCTGCTCTCGGTGCCGCTGATGCTTACCGTCCTCGTGTTTGCCGCATTGGCGAAGCTGTAGCTGTCGCTCCCGCTGTCCGCCCCCGTCAGCAGATAGGTGAAACTATTCTGCAGGTCCGCGTAGGCGATCGCGGGGGCCGCGGTGGTGAAGTTTTGCAGGGCGTAGGCGTCGTTCCCCGCCGCATCGTTGCCGGAATTGGTCGCGTACAGGTCGTAGGGATCTTCTGTCAGCGTCGCGGCGGTGTTGAACAGCAATGCCGTGGAGATAGTCGTGCCGCCGATCGTCAGCGTGATCGAGCCCGGGATCGCGTCGCCGGTATCGGAAGCGAATGACCCGGTGCCGTTGGTGTAATAGCCCGAGCCGACGCCCGAATAGCCGACGCTCAGAGTGTAGGCGGCGCCAACCAGGCTCGCGCCGGCGCCGAGCAGATTGGTTGCATCGCTCACCGAGGTGATCGTGCCGATGGTGGTGACGGTGAACGGCGAGGCGAGCGCGCCGGTGGCCGACAGTAGAAGGGCTGCGCACCCAAGCACGCTGGATTTATGGCGAAGTCTCATGCGATGCCTCCCGGTCTCAGCCTGTGCGGCTCGTTGAACTCACGATCCCGCATCGACGGACTGTGGTCAACGCCAGGATCAGGCGCCCGTCGAGCCGAACCCCGCCGCACCCCGGCCGGAGGCGGCGGTGAACGCCTCGACAAGCCCGAGCCTGGGCCGGATCACCGGCACGAACATCATCTGCGCGAACCGCTCGCCGGGCTGCAGCATGATCGGCTCGCCGGCCGCGTTGCGGTTCCACGCGCTAACCAGGATTGGCCCGGTGTAATCCGGATCGATGAGCCCGGCCGTGTTGCCCAGCACCAAGCCTTTGCGATGTCCGAGCCCCGACCGCGGCAGGATCAGCGCCGCGACGGCCGGGTCGGCGATATGCAGCGCGAAGCCGGCCGGGATCAGCACCGCGGCGCTGCCGGGCGCGATCTCGATCGGTGCATCGAGGCAGGCGTGCAGGTCGATCGCCGCCGCATGGTCCGATTGATAGGTCGGCAAGCCCCACTCGTGCAGCCGCGCGTCCAGCACGCGCATTTCGACGTTCACGCCAGCGCCGCCGCGATCCGCTCGGCGAGCCGCGCCGCGACGTCCGACTTGGCCATCCGCGGCCAGGTCTCGGTCCCGGCGTCGCTGACCAGATGTACCTGGTTGGAGGAGCCACCCATGATGCCGGTCGCCGGGCTGACGTCGTTGGCGACGATCCAGTCGCAACCCTTGCGCGCGAGCTTGGCGGTGGCATGTTCGACCACGCGCTCCGTTTCCGCCGCGAACCCGACTACCAGGCGCGGCCGCCGCGGCCCCGCCTGCGCCAACGTGGCCAGGATGTCCGGGTTGGGGATCAGTGTCAGCGCCGGCGCATTGGCTCCGGCCTGCTTCTTCAGCTTCTGCCCCGCCGCCTCGGCGACCCGCCAGTCCGCAACCGCCGCCGCGCACACCGCGACGTCGGCCGGCAGCGCCGCCTCGCACGCGGCCAGCATCTCCCGCGCCGTCTCGACCCGGCGCACCGTCACCCCCGCCGGGTCCGCCACGCCGACGGGTCCGCTGACCAGGGTCACTCGCGCGCCCAGTTGCGCCAGCGCCGCCGCAATCGCGTGCCCCTGCTGGCCGGAGGAGCGGTTGGCGATGTAGCGCACCGGGTCGATCGGCTCGTGCGTCGGCCCGCTGGTCACCAGCGCATGCTTGCCGGCGAGCGACCCGGTCCGTGTCAGCATGCCCTCGATCGCGCGGAAGATGGCCGGCGGCTCGGCCAGCCGCCCCGGCCCGAACTCGTTGCAGGCCATGACGCCCTCGTCCGGCCCGATCACCGCCACTCCGCGCGCGGCCAGCGCCGCCATGTTCGCCACCGTCGCCGCGTGCTGCCACATCCGCACGTTCATGGCGGGAGCGACCAGCACCGGCTTATCGGTCGCCAGCAGCAGCGTGCTGGCCAGGTCGCCGGCGAGCCCCGCCGCCATCTTGGCCAAGATGTCGGCGCTGGCCGGCGCGACGACGACGAGGTCCGCGCTGCGGCTGAGCTGGATGTGCCCCATCTCGCTCTCGTCCGTGAGCGACCACAGCGCCGAGTAGACCTTCTCCTCGGTCAGCGCTTGCAGACTCAGCGGTGTGACGAACTGCGCGCCGCCCTCGGTCAGCACCGCGGTGACTGAATAAGCCGCCTTGCGCAGCAGGCGCACCAACTCGAGCGATTTGTAGGCCGCGATCCCGCCGCTGACGATCAGCAGGATCCGCTTGTTCACAAGCGCCACCCGCGATGGATCGCCGCGATGCCGCCGGTGAGGTTGCGGTAGGTTACCCGCGACAGCCCCGCCTCGCGCATCATCCCGGCCAGCGCCTCCTGGTCCGGGAACGTGCGGATGCTCTCGGCCAAATACCGGTAGCTCTCGCTGTCCTTGGCCACGACCCGGCCCAGCAACGGCATCACCTGGAACGACCAGAGATCATACGGCGCCTCAAGCGCGGAGACCCGCACGCGCGAGAACTCCAGGCAGTGGAACTGGCCGCCGGGCCTCAGCACCCGCACCGCCTCTCGCAGCACAGCCGGCTTGTCGGTGCAGTTGCGTAAGCCGAACGCCATGCTGACCCGGTCCACACTCGCATCCGGCAGCGGGAGGATCTCCGCATCGGCGACCACGATCTCGAGCCCGGTGAGCCCGCGCTGCCGCGCCCGTTGCTGCCCGACCGCGAGCATTGCCGGATTGATGTCCGACAGGATCGCCGGCCCGCCCCCCTTCTCCCGCCAGCCGAACGCGATGTCGCCGGTTCCGCCGGCAAGGTCCAGCAAGGTCCGGTTCGGCCGCGGGTCCAGCCCGCCGATGAACTCGCGCTTCCACAGCCGGTGCACGCCCAGCGACATCAGGTCGTTCATCAGGTCGTAGCGGGGCGCCACGCTCTGGAACACCTCGCGCACGAGGCCCTTCTTCTCCGCCGCCGGCACCTGCCGGTAGCCGAAATCCGTCTCGGGATTGCCGCTCATGGCGCAGAGATATAGAGCCAACGCGGTCATGCCGGAACTCCCCGAAGTCGAAACCGTGATGCGCGGCATGCAGGCGCGGCTCGAAGGCCGCCGGATCGTGCAGGCCGAAGTGCGCCGGCCCGACCTGCGCTGGACGCTGCCGGAGAACTTGGCGGCCCGGCTGACCGGCGCGGTCGTCACGGGGTTCCGCCGCCGCGCCAAATACATCCTCATGCGGCTCGAGGGCGGCGACAGCGTGCTGCTGCATCTCGGCATGTCTGGCCGCATCACGCTGCGGGCGAGGGGCAGGAACGACCCCGAGCTGCACGAGCACGTGGTGCTGCAGACCGATGACGGTTGGGAGGTGGCGTTCGTCGACCCGCGCCGCTTCGGCTCGATCGACCTGGTGCCGACCGCGGCCGAGGAACACCACCGCCTGCTGTCCGGACTGGGTCCGGAGCCGCTGTCGGACGCGTTCACGCCGAAAGTGCTGAAAGCCGCTCTGGCCGGCAAGCGCACGTCGATCAAGGCGGCACTGCTCGACCAGACGCTCGTGGCCGGGCTCGGCAACATCTACGTTTGCGAGGCGCTGTTCCGCGCGCGCATCCCGCCCACCCGGCTCGCCGGCGCGGTCGCCACGCGACGCCTCGTGCCGGAGATCAAGGCCACCCTGAACGAAGCCATCGCCGCGGGCGGCTCGTCGCTACGCGACTACGTGCAACCCGGCGGCGAACTCGGCTATTTCCAGCACGCCTGGCAGGTCTATGGCCGCGAGGGCGAGCCCTGCCCCGCCTGCCCCGGATCACCGAAATGCGACGGCATCGCCCGCATGGTCCAAGGCGGCCGCAGCACCTTCTACTGCCCTCTGCTTCAACGCTGATCCGCCTGCGCCGTGCGCTTGGTCACGTCGTCCGGCCGCGCCCGGCCTCATGCTGCCGCCGTCCCCAAAACCGGTGAAGACTGGAACAGCATGATGGCCCAACTTGGAAACAATCGTAACGACGGCACGCTCGTCACCACGCCGAACGACATGGCCCGCGTGCTGTTCAAGGCCAGCGCGTTCAGCGCCGCCGCCTACGCGCTCGCGGCGCATGAGGAAGCGTGCGAGCAAGGCAACGACCAGCGCATCGAGTTCTGGCGCGACGTGTGTGCCGGCTTGAGAACGCTGCGGGATGCGCTCGACCAGACGCCCGCCCGCAACGCGGCTTGAGGGTCACCGAACGTCGGGGTAGTCCCGAGCCAGCCGCGTGCGCTGGCCGAGCCCCCAGCGCACGCCCACGCTGAGATAAATCCAGTTCGCCCGCCACTCGCCCCAGCGGGCGACGCGGCGGTCCGATGTCAGGACGATACGGTTGACGAGCCGCACCCGTCCGCGCGCGGAGAGGCGGACGCAGAGGTCGGCGTCTTCCATCACCGCCAAGGTCTCGTCGCAGCCGCCGACCGCGAGGTAGTCGGCGCGGCGGAAGAACATCGCGTGGTCGCCGAACAGCAGCCGGCCGCCGCGCAGGAACATGCGGGGGCGAAAGAGCAGGGGCGCGTACCAGGTCTTGATCCAGTTATGCGCCGTCGTCAGCCACCGCACCTTGTCCGGCCCGGAGATCACCGGCGTGAAACCAGCCAGCGCGACCGCCGGGTCGGCCATGATGCGGCGGATGACCGCGATGGCATCGTCCGGCAGGAGCGTGTCGGCGTGCAGCACGCAGACGAGCGGGCTCTGGACGGCAGCGACGCCCGCGTTGATCGACTGCGCCCGGCCCCGCGCGCTGCGGATCGCCCGGAAACCGGCCGCTTCGGCCGTCCCGTCGCGGCTGCCGCTGTCGACGAGCAAGATCTCGGCCGGAGCCGGGTCGAGCAGGTCGAGGTGGCGGCGCAGGCGCGGGAGGACATCGGCCTCGTCGAGCGCAGGGATCACGATCGCGACCGCGTCGTTCATCGGGCGAGATCCGGCCAGCGCGCGAGGTCGGCCGGCAAATCGAGGTCCGAGAGGGTCGGGAGTGCGACCGGATCGTGCCCGGCCGAGCGCAGCCGTTCGAGCGTTTCGGCGAACACCGTCGCCGTGCTCCAGGCGATCCCCGTGAAGATCTCCGGCACCGCTTGCGGCAGCCCGAGAAGCCAGTAGCCGCCATCCTCCGCCGCGCCGATGACCGCCCGGCCGCGTCCGACCGCATCGGCGGCCGCACGCACATGCGTCGGATCCAGGTCGGGCGCATCCGTGCCGATGAATATGGCCGGATAGGGCCGCGACGCCCGCAGCAGCCGCTCGCCGAGGTCGCCCTCGCCCTGCGGCCGCACCGTGACGTCGCCCAACCAATCCCGGAAAGCTGCTGGTTCGGCGCCGGTGGTCCATAGCTCGAACGTCACGCCCGCCGCCCGTGCAACGGAGACCGTGCGCTCCGTCAGACGCCGGTGCAGGGACGCGGCGCCCACTGGGCCAAGGGCCGGGATGAGACGGGTCTTGGCTGCGCCAGGCGTTGGGAAGCGGGTGAAGATGACCAAGCGCGCCGGGGGCATCGGGCGCGCATAGCCCGGAACCGCCGCCGTGCGAAGCGGTTCCGGTATGATGCTCAAGCTGCGCTTCACTCCGGCCGCCGTGATCCTGGCCACACTCGGCATCGTGCTGGCCGAGCGGCGCTGGCGGCTGCGCGCGCCGACCCAAACCGAACCGGAGCGCAGTCTTCGCAACCTCGCTCTCGGGGCCGGGGCGCTTGCCATGGTGCAGGTGGTCGAGGCGCCGCTGGTGCAGCCGTTGTCGCGCCTGGTCGAGCGACGGCGCATTGGCCTGTCGCAAGCCCTGCCACTCCCGTCCTGGGGCCGCGACGCGGCTGCCTTTCTGATGCTGGATTACAGCATCTATCTCTGGCACATCCTGACCCACAAAGTCCCGTTTCTCTGGCGCTTCCACCTCGTCCACCACGTCGATCTCGACCTCGACAGCACCACCGCCCTGCGCTTCCACGCCGCCGACATGGCGATCTCGGCGCCATACCGTGCGCTCCAGGTTCTGGCCGCCGGCGCCAGCCCGCGCGCGCTCAAGCTGTGGCAGGGCTTCTTCTTTCTCTCCGTGCTGTTCCATCACAGCAACCTGCGCCTGCCGCTCCGGCTCGAGCGTCTGCTCGCGCGCGTGCTGACCACCCCCCGCATGCACGGCATCCACCATTCGGCCGTGCAAGCCCAGACCGACAGCAACTGGTCCTCTGGCCTCAGCCTATGGGACCACCTGCACCGCACCTTCCGCCTCGACGTGCCACAAGACACCATCGCGGTGGGAGTCCCCGCCTACCGCGACCCGGCCGAACTCGGCATCGCGTCCTCGCTTAGGATGCCGTTCGCTCCCGTCCGCGACCCCTGGGTGATGAACCCGGCCTCAATGGCGAAGGAGACCAGTCGCTCCCACCAGTCCGGCCCTACCGTCGGGCAAGCCAGCCCGGTCAAGGCCCGGAACGCGCGATCGTCGAAGCGTGGGTTGCGCCGGAAATAGGGGGCGTAGGGCGCGATCAATCGGCCGAACATCCGGCCGGGAGGCTCGGTGAACTGCTCGGGTCCGACGAACTCAGGCGTCGCCAAGCCCGGGAAACGCGCCATCGTCTGCGGGAATGCCGCCATGGGCGTCGGCGCGCCGGAGACGAGGTGGAACGTACCGCCGGCCGCCGCGTCGAACCGCTCGATCAGCCGGAGAACGCCGGACACCACGTGATCGACCGGTACGAGATCGAGCGTCGCCTCGGGCTCGACAGGCATATGCGAGACCCAACCGGCGGCGAACGCCTTCAGCAGGTAATAGAAGGTTCCGAACTCCCGCACCGCGCCGGTGTCCCACGTGCCGAGCACGATCGATGGCCGGGCGATCACGGCGGGAACCATGCTTCCGCGCACGACTAACTCCGCCGCCGCCTTGCTCGCCTCATAGGCGTTGGTGAACGGACCGGTCGGCAGGTGCGTCTCCAGCACCGTGCCCTCGGCGGACGCATTCACGTACGCCGTGCTCACATGGAGCAACCCCGCCCCGCCCAGGGCCGCGAGCGCGACCACGCTCTGTGTGCCGACGACGTTCACGGCGTGGGCGAGCGCGGGTTCGGCGCTGAACTGGGTGAGCGCCGCGCAGTGCACGATCAGATCGAACTGGCGCGCCTCGGCCTGCCAGGCCGCTGGCGACCAGCCCAGCAAGGGCTCGGAGATCTCGCCCGTCAGCGTGCGCGCGACCGGCACGAGCGCGCCATCGTTGCCGCGGATGTCGGCCCGGCGGCGGACCAGCGCCGTCACCACCGCGCCGGATGCGACCAGGCGCGCGGCGATCTCGCCCCCCAGCCATCCGCCCGCGCCCGTCACGAGAACGCGCTTGCCACTTTGAGTCCACCGCACGAACCCGCCATAACACGGCATGGAGGACGACAGGTTTGACGTGATCGTCATCGGCGCCGGAGCGGCCGGGCTGACCGCATCGGGCGGCTGTGCGCTGTATGGATTGCGCACGGCGCTGATCGAGCGCGGCCGAATGGGCGGCGAGTGCCTCAACACCGGCTGCGTGCCGTCCAAGGCGCTGCTCGCCGCCGCTGCCGCCGCGCATGCGGTTCGCGACGCCCCCCGGTTCGGCATCGGCGTCGGGCCGCCGCAGGTGGATGGTGCGGCCGTCCGCGCGCATGTCCGTCGGGCGATCGCGGCCATCGCACCGCACGATTCGGCCGAAACGATGGCCGGCTACGGCGTCGAGGTCATCGCCGGCCAGGCGCGGTTCCTCTCGCCATACCGGGTCGCGGTTGGCGGCCGGACGCTCTCGGCGCCGCGCATCGTGATCGCCACGGGCTCCCGCCCCGTCGTGCCGCCCATCCCCGGCCTGAGCGGCATCCCGTTCCTGACCAACGAAACGCTGTGGGACCTCGACGTGCTGCCGCAGCATCTCGCGATCCTCGGGGCCGGCGCGGTCGGGATCGAGATGGCGCAGGCATTCCGGCGGCTCGGCGCGGCCGTGACCGTGGTCGACGCCGGCCTGCCGCTCGCCCGTTCGGACCGCGACGCCGCCGAGATCGTGCTGTCCACCCTACGCCACGAGGGCGTCGACATCCGCGCCCATACGACGATCACCCATATCGAGCCGGGCGTTCGGCTGCATTGCAGCGGCGGTGCGCCGATCGAGGCCAGCCACGTCCTCGTCGCCACCGGCCGCAGCGCCGTCACCGACACGCTCGATCTCGGCTGCGCCGGCGTCGTTGCAGGACCGGACGGGATCGTCGTCGACGATCGCTGCCGCACCAACGTCAAGCATATCTACGCCATCGGCGACTGCCGCGCCGGGCCGCGGCTGACCCATGTGGCTGGGCATGAGGGCGCCGTCGTCGTGCAGAACATCGCGCTCGGCCTACCGACCAGACGGGAGCGCAAGCACTTGCCGCAAGCGATCTACACGCAGCCCGAACTGGCCCAGATCGGGCTGACCGAGGCCGAGGCGCGCGCCAGAAGCGGCCGCGTGACGACCGAGGTCGCGCCGTTCGCCGACGACGACCGTGCCGTCGCCGAGGCTGACCCGGCCGGCTTCGTCAAGCTCGTGCTCGCCCGGGGCCGGACCGTCGGCGTGACCATCGTCGGGACCGGTGCCGGCGACCTGCTGTTGCCCTGGTCGCAAGTGCTGGCCGGGAAGGCGTCCCGCTTGGCGCTGTCGAGCGCCATCGTCGCCTATCCGACCCGGTCCGAGCGCTCGCGGGAGGCCGCTTTCGCCAGCCTGCGCGCCCGTCTGTTTAGCCCCGGCCTCAAACGCTGGGCTCGCCTGCTGGCGCAAACGCGCCGCATCCCCTAATCCCAACCATGCTCGCCTCTCCGTTCCGGCCTGACGCCCCCGCCCTCGCCGCAGCCAAGTTCCGCGATCCCATCACCACCGCCTCGGGTGACCGCAGGGCGAGCGTCGGCCTGTCCGGGTTGCGCACCCTCTGGTTCAACACCGGCACGCTCTGCAACATCACCTGCGCCACCTGTTATATCGAGAGTTCCCCGGCGAACGACGCGCTGCTCTATCTCTCGGCCGCCGACATGATCGCCTATCTCGACGAGATCGCCCGGCTCGGCCTGCCCACCGACGAGATCGGCCTCACCGGCGGCGAGCCGTTCATGAACCGCGAGATCGTCTCGATGATGGAGGCCGCGCTCGCGCGCGGGTTCCGCGTCCTGGTGCTGACGAATGCGATGCGGCCGATGCGGCGGTTCGAGAGCGACCTTGCCCGGCTGATCGCCCAATTCGGCAACCGCCTGACGATGCGGGTCAGCCTGGACCATCACCGCCCTGACATCCACGAGGCAGAGCGCGGCCCCGGCACATGGCCGATCGCCGTCGCCGGGCTGCAGTGGCTGGTCGCCGCCGGTGCCCGCGTGGCGGTTGCCGCGCGCCGGCTGCCGGGCGAGACCGAGGCTGCAGCGCGCGGCGGATTCCGGACGCTGTTGGACGGGCTGTCGATCCCGCTCGACGTGTCCAACCCGGAACGCCTGGTGCTGTTCCCCGAGATGGACGCGGCTGCCGACACGCCGGAGATCACCGAGGCCTGCTGGTCGATCCTGCACAAATCCCCGGACTCCGTCATGTGCGCCAGCAGCCGCATGGTGGTCCACCGCCGCGGCGAGCCCGGCCCTCGCGTGGCCGCCTGCACGCTGTTGCCCTACGATCCGCAATTCGACCTCGGCGCCACCTTGGCGGAAGCGTCGCAGCCGGTGCGCCTGAACCATCCGCATTGCGCCCGGTTCTGCGTACTCGGGGGCGCGAGCTGTAGCGCCTGAACTGGTTTGTCTGTAGGACGCGGCCAACGCAGCGGGAGCAAGCATGCCGGAGATGATCCTCGTCGAGACGCACGGCCGCGTGGGCCTGATCCGCCTCAACCGCCCCGAGGCGCTCAACGCGCTGTGTGACCAGCTGATGGGCGAGCTCGGTGACCAGTTGCTGGCGTTCGACGCGGACGAGGCGATCGGCGCCATCGTGCTCACCGGGTCGGAGAAGGCGTTCGCCGCCGGCGCCGACATCAAGGAAATGCGCGATCGCAGCTATCCGAACGTGTTCCTCGACGACTTCATTGCCGCGCGCTGGGAGACGGTGTTGCGGGTCAGGAAGCCGGTGATCGCCGCCGTCGCGGGGTTCGCGCTCGGTGGCGGCTGCGAGTTGGCAATGATGTGCGACGTCATCATCGCGGCCGACACGGCGCGGTTCGGGCAGCCGGAAATCAACCTTGGCGTCATCCCGGGCGCGGGTGGCACCCAGCGGATGACGCGGGCCATCGGCAAGGCCAAGGCGATGGACCTCTGCCTGACCGGCCGAATGATGGACGCGGCCGAGGCCGAGCGGTGCAGCCTGGTGAGCCAGGTCGTCCCGGCGGCCGAGTTGATCGACCTGGCGCTCAAGACGGCCGGCAAGATCGCGGCGCAATCGCCGGTCGCCGCCGCGATGGCCAAGCGCGCCGTGAACGTGGCCTTTGAGACGACGCTGACCGAGGGCGTGCGCGCCGAACGCGCCATGTTCCTCTCCCTGTTCGGCACGCCGCACCAGCGCGAGGGAATGGCAGCCTTCGCCGAAAAGCGTAAGCCGGACTTCTCGGCCTGAGCGCCTGGCGACTTGACTTCACCTGAGCCGGTCCATAGAACGGCCCGCTCTTGGGGTGCCTTGCGCCCTATGCTTCATGTTTTGAAAATGTCGAGAACTCATGGCGAACACCGCATCGGCGCGTAAGCGCATCCGTCAGACTGCCAAGCGTACCGCCCGCAACAGCGCCCGCAAATCGCGGATGCGGACCTTCATCAAGAAGGTCGAGACTGCCTGTGCGAGTGGTGACCCGGAGGTTGCGCGTGCCGCGCTGCGCGAGGCGCAGCCGGAGATGCATCGGGCGGTGACCAAGGGCGTAGCGCACAAGAACACGATTGCGCGCAAGCTGTCGCGGTTGTCGGCGCGGATCAAGGCGCTTTCGCCCGCCTAATTCCGCTTGCGGCAGCCCTGGCGTCGCACTACCATCAGTCTCGGACAAGTCATGGGAAAAGCATGGGAAGTAATACTTCCATGCTTTTCTTCGTTTGAGGCACATGACATTTGATTTAGATTCTTATTGCGTTTGGATACGCTGTAAATTAGCTTTCTTCGGCAGCGTTACGTCTGAGTTCGGCACGATAAATACAGCCGGTTTCATGGAAGCAATCCCGCGTGACGCAGAAATCTCGCCTTTCGAATACTGTCTCGCGCCAATTACAAGAAAGTCAAACGACATTGGGCGAACAACTCGCGACACAGTGGGCCCGTATCAGAGGCCGCTTGCAACGCGAAGTTGGAGACGTCGAGTATCGCAGTTGGTTGCGTAACATGACCCTAGTCGGGATCGATGGCGATGAGGTCACGATTCATCTGCCATCCGGCTTCATGCGTGACTATGTCCGAAACAATTATGCGAACAGGTTGAACGATCTCTGGCAGGAAGAGAATTGCGGCATCCGCCGCGTCGACATCCGCGTCGGGTCCGTCGTCACCATGACCCGGCCGGAGCCCCCGCCGATCGCCCCCGCGCTGCCCGAGCTCACCGCGGACGATGCGCCGGAGCCCGCCGTGGCCCAGCCAAGAGCGGAACAATCAGCCGAAGAGCCGCACTACGGCCGCGAGGGCGCCAGCCCGCTCGACCAACGCTTCTCGTTCGACCAGTTCGTCGTCGGCAAGCCGAACGAATTCGCCTACGCCTGCGCCCGCCGGGTCGCCGAGCGGCCGTCGAGCCCGGGCTTCAATCCGCTGTTCCTCTACGGCGGCGTCGGCCTGGGCAAGACGCATTTGATGCACGCCATCGGGCTCGAACTCGTCCGTCGCGACGGCCCGGCCATCTCGGTCAAATACATGTCGGCCGAGAAGTTCATGTATCGGTTCATCGCCGCCATCCGCAGCCAGTCGACGATGGAGTTCAAAGGCGAGCTGCGCGGCGTCGACGTGCTGATGATCGACGACCTGCAGTTCCTGATCGGCAAGGACAACACCCAGGAAGAGTTCTTCCACACGTTCAACGCCCTCGTCGACGCCGGCAAGCAGATCATCGTCTCGGCCGACAAGTCGCCCTCCGACCTCTCCGGCATCGAGGACCGGCTGCGCACGCGGCTTGGCTGGGGCATGGTCGCCGACCTGCATGCGACAACGTACGAGCTGCGGCTGTCCATCCTGGAATCGAAGGCGGCGACGGCGGCCGGCCCGATCCCGTCCAAGGTGCTCGAGTTCCTGGCTCACAAGATCACCGGCAACATCCGCGAGCTCGAAGGCAGCCTGAACCGGCTCTTTGCTCATGCCGATCTGGTCGGCCGCCCGATCACGCTCGAGAGCGCGCAGGAAGTGCTGCAGGACGTGCTCAAGGCGCATGACCGCCGGGTCACGATCGAGGAGATCCAGCGCAAGGTCGCCGAGCAGTGGAACATCCGGCTCACCGACATGACATCGGCCCGCCGCGCCCGCGCCGTCGCCCGGCCGCGCCAGGTCGCGATGTATCTGGCCAAGCAGCTCACCAGCCGCTCGCTGCCCGAGATCGGCCGCAAGTTCGGCAACCGGGACCACACGACCGTCATGCACGCCGTCGCTCGGGTGGCCGAACTGATGGCGCAGGATACCGAGTTCCAGGAGCGGGTCGACCTCCTGCGCCGAATGCTGGAGAACTGACCGATAGGGTCGGAGAACCTAACCAGAACGAAGTGCGGTTGCCCCCGCACGGGCTTGCGCTACACTGAACAGCCCAGGGCTGCCGATTCGCGGCGAGAAGTAGGAACGTCGAGCCATGAAGTTCAAGGCGGACCGCGCCACGCTGATGAAGGCGCTGGCTCACATCCAAAGTGTCGCCGAAAAGCGCAACACGATCCCCATCCTGGCCAACGTCAAGATCGAGGCCGCGGAGGGCAAGCTGCTGTTCACCGCGACGGACATGGAGATCGCCGTCGTCGAGGAAATCGCCGCCAGCGTGTCACGCCCGGGCTCGGCCACCGCCCCGGCCGCGACGCTCTACGAGATCGTGCGCAAGCTGCCCGACAGCGCCGAGTTGGAGTTCGAAGCCACGGGCGAGGCCGGCCAGCTCAAGCTGCGCGCCGGCCGGTATGCGACCAGCCTCGTCACGTTGCCGGTCGACGATTTCCCGAGCATGACCGCGGGCCAACTGCCCTACCGGTTCCGGATCTCCAGCCTCGCGCTCCGCGGCCTGATCGACCGCACCCGTTTCGCCATCTCGACCGAAGAGACCCGATACTATCTCAACGGCATCTTCCTGCATTCCGCCGAGGGCGCGATCGGCCGCGTGCTCCGCGCCGTCGCCACCGACGGGCACCGGCTCGCCCGGGTCGAGGAGCCGGCGCCCGAGGGTGCGGACGGCATGCCGGGCGTGATCATCCCGCGCAAGACGGTCGGCGAATTGCGCAAGCTGCTCGATGAGGAGAGCGGCGAAATCGAGATCGGGCTGTCCGACACGCGCATCCAGTTCAAGTCCGGCGCCGTGACGCTGACGAGCAAGCTGATCGACGGGACGTTCCCGGAATACGAGCGGGTCATCCCGCGCGACAACGACAAGGTCCTGCGCGTCGGCAAGAAGGATTTCTCCGACGCCGTGGCCCGGGTCGCGGCCATCAGCAGCGAACGCTCGCGCCCGGTGAAGATGACGCTCGCGACGGACCTGCTGACGCTCTCGGCCGCGAGCCCCGAGCAAGGCACGGCCTCGGAGGAGTTGGACGCCGACCGGGTGAAATACTCGTCCGACCCGCTCGAGATCGGCTTCCAGGCGCGCTACCTGAACGACATCACCGACCAAATCGAAAACCAGGTTGAGTTCCACTTCAGCGACGGAGCTGCGCCGACGATCGTCCGCGACGCGGACAACGGCAACGCGCTGTACGTGCTGATGCCGATGCGGGTGTGATACCATCGCGGCCATGAACGACGCCGCTCCCCTCGCGCCGACCCGCCACAAGCTCGAGGTCGCTGCATTTTATGGGATGGCCGAGGCCGGCATCATCGGCGAGCATGACCGCATCGAACTCATCGAGGGAGACCTGATCGACAAGCCGCCGATTGGCACCGATCACGCGGACGTCGTCGACGGACTGAACGAGCGCTTGGTCCTGGCCAGCCATGGCCGCGCCGTCACATCGGTGCAGAATCCCCTTCACCTCGACTTGCAGAACCAGCCCCGGCCGGACCTCGTCCTTTATCACCGCACCGGAAAAAAGGGACGGGACGAGGCCCCGCTGACACAATCGTTGTCATCGAAGTCGCCGACAGCTCGCTCACTTACGACAACACCATCACGCGCGAACTCTACGCCAAGTTCGCAATCCCCGAATACTGGATCGTCGATGTGCAGAACCAGGTCGTCATCGTGTGCCGCCAACCCAATGCCGACGGCTACGCCGATGTCATGACGATCACATCGGGAACTCGCATCGCGCTGGCCGCCCTCCCGGATGTCGTCTTGGACCTTGACCAGATCTTCGACTGACATGTCCCCGTCCTGACCTGGTGACGTGCTCCGCCTCACCCGCCTGACGCTCACCGAGTTTCGCAACTACCCCGCCCTGACCTGGCGACCCGGCGCGCGTATCTCGGTCGTCACCGGCCCCAACGGCTCCGGCAAGACGAACCTGCTCGAAGCCATCTCGCTGCTCGTGCCCGGCCGCGGCCTGCGCAACGCGCGGATCGGCGAGTTCGGGCGCGACGGCGCCGCCTGGGGCGTGGTCGGCCGGGTCGAACGCGACGGGATCGAGAGCGAGATCGCGACCGGCACCCCGCCCGACGGCCCGCTCGACCGCCGCATCTTCCGCCTCGACGGCGCGGGCGTCCGCAACCAGGCCGATATCGCCGCGACGGCCGCCGCGATCTGGCTGACGCCGCAGATGGACCGCCTGTTCGGCGAGGCGGCATCGGGCCGGCGGCGCTTCCTGGACCGGCTGGTCTGGGCGCTGGAGCCCGGGCATGCCCGGGAGGTCGCCGCCTACGACACCGCGAACGCCAGCCGCAGCCGGCTGTTGGGCTCTGGCGATGCGGACCCGGCCTGGCTCGATGGCATCGAGGACAGCATGACGCGTCACGCCATCGCCGTCACTGCGGCCCGAGCGAGCCTCGTCGCGCGGCTTAACGCGACCATGGCGGCCGGCATCACCCGGCGCTTCCCACCCGCGCGGATCGGCCTCGAGGACGCCATCGCAGATCGTCTCGCCGCCGCGCCAGCGCTTGCGGTGGAGGATTGGCTGCGCGACGCTCTGGCCGGGTCGCGGCAGAGCGATGTGGGCGGTTCGGCAAGCTGGGGCGCCCACCGGGCCGACATGGTGCTCATCGACCGCGAGACCGGGCGTTCGGCTGGTCTCGCGAGCACCGGGCAGCAAAAGGCGCTCCTGATCGGCGTGCTGCTCGGCCACGCCGCGCTGGTCACCGCCGCGCGCGGCTTCTCCCCGCTCCTGCTGCTCGACGAACCCGCCGTCCATCTCGACGCCGACCGCCGCGCCGCGCTGTGGGATGCGCTTGCCGACGGTCCGGCGCAAGCCGTCCTGACCGGCACGGACACCGCCGCCTTCACCGGCCTGGACGGCGTTGCGGAGTATCTGTCCACCGGCGGTGGAACATTGCGGCTCTCGAGCGCCTAAGAGCCGGGCCGCTCTGTCCTTTCCGCCTCGCAGCGCCTATATGTGTCGTCTCCAATTCGTCTCTTCGAGGTAGTTTGCCGGCATGTCCGAGGCCGATCCTTTGCCCGTTCCCCCCACGCCGGAACCCGACGCCTACGACGCCGCCTCGATCTCCGTGCTCAAGGGCCTGGAGGCTGTGCGCAAGCGTCCCGGCATGTATATCGGCGACACCGACGACGGCTCCGGCCTGCACCATATGGCCTTCGAGATCATCGACAATGCGGTCGACGAGGCGCAAGCCGGGTTCGCGACGAGCTGCTCGCTGACGCTCAACGGCGACGGCAGCGTGACGGTGCGCGACGATGGCCGTGGCATCCCGACCGACATGCATGTCGAAGAGGGCGTGTCCGCCGCGGAAGTCGTGCTCACCCGGCTGCACGCCGGCGGCAAGTTCAACCAGAACAGCTACAAGGTCTCCGGCGGGCTGCACGGCGTTGGCGCCGCGGTGGTCAACGCGCTCTCCGAGTGGATGGTCGTCCGCATCTGGCGGCAGGGCCAGGAGCACGTGATCCGCTTCGAGCATGGCGAGACGGTCGAGCCGCTGCGGGTCGTCGGCCCATCGACGGAGCACAGCGGCACCGAAGTCACCTTCAAACCCAGCTCGGGGACGTTTACCAAAACCGAATTCGACTACAACACGCTCGAGCGCCGCCTGCGCGAGCTCGCTTTCCTCAACTCCGGCCTGCGGATCAGGCTGAGCGACGAGCGGCACACTCCGGCGCAGGAGACGCTGCTGCACTATGAGGGCGGCCTGGTCGCCTTCGTCGAATGGCTCGACCGCAGCAAGACCCCGGTCCTCTCCGAGCCGGTCTCGGTCACCACCGAAGAAAGCCAGGTCGGCATCCGCGTCGAGTTCGCCGTCACCTGGAACGACAGTTTCCACGAGACGATGCTCTGCTTCACCAACAACATCCCGCAGCGCGACGGCGGCACCCATCTGGCCGGGTTCCGCCAGGCGCTGACGCGGATCGTGCAGAAGTATGCCGAGGGCATGGGCAAGAAGGACAACATTGCGCTGATTGGCGAGGACATGCGCGAGGGCATGACCGCCGTCCTCTCGGTCAAGGTGCCGGACCCGAAATTCAGCAGCCAGACCAAGGACAAGCTCGTCAGCTCCGAGGTGCAGCCCGTCGTGCAGGCCGCGGTCGCGGACACGATCGGGCACTGGTTCGAAACGCACCCGAAAGAAGCCAAGATCGTCATCGGCAAGGTGCTGGACGCCGCCTCCGCCCGCGAGGCCGCCCGCAAGGCGCGCGAGTTGACCCGGCGCAAGGGCGTGCTCGACGTCAGCACCTTGCCCGGCAAGCTCGCCGACTGCCAGGAACGCGACCCGGCCAAATGCGAGATCTTCATCGTCGAGGGTGACAGCGCCGGCGGCTCGGCCAAGCAGGGCCGGGACCGCAAGTTCCAGGCGATCCTGCCGCTCAAGGGCAAGATCCTGAACGTCGAGCGGGCCCGCTTCGACCGCATGCTCGGCTCGGCCGAGATCGGCACGCTCATCACCGCGCTCGGCACCGGCATCGGCCGCGGCGAGCCCGAACAGGGCGGCTTCGACATCCGCAAGCTGCGCTACCATCGCATCAACATCATGACCGACGCCGACGTCGACGGCAGCCATATCCGCACCCTGCTGCTCACCTTCTTCTTCCGCCAGATGCCGGAACTGATCGAGCGCGGCCACCTCTACATCGCCCAGCCCCCGCTCTATCGTGCCAAGCGCGGCAACGAGGAGCGCTACCTCAAGGACGACGGCGCGCTCGACGACTACCTGCTCGACAAGGCACTGGCCGAGACCCGCCTCCGCTACGCCGACGGCCAGGAGCATGCGGGCGAGGAGATGCGCGGCGAACTCGCTTGGCTCCGCGAAGCCTCGGCCCGGGTGCAGGGCCTGGCCGTGAGCGTGCCGACCTGGATCATCGAGCAGGGCGCGATCGCCGGCGCCCTTCTCAGCGACCCGGCCGCGGCAACCCAGCGCACCACCGACCTCGTCAACCGCCTAAATGCCGCCTCGGCCGCGACCGAACGCACCTGGGTCGCCACCGCCGACGACCGCGGCCTGCATCTCGCCCGGATCGTCCGCGGCGTGGCCGAGCGCTACACGCTCGACGCGGCGGCCCTGCGCAGCAGCGAGGCGCGCTGGCTCGCCGAACGCGCCGAGGCGCTGCAGGCCCGTTTTGCCGAGCCTGCAACCTTGATCTTCGACCGAACGGAAGCCAAGGCGGCTGGCCCCGCGACGGCCTTCGACCGCGTGCTGGCGCAAGGCCGCAAGGGGCTGGCGATCCAACGCTTCAAGGGTCTGGGCGAGATGAACCCGGACCAGCTGTGGAAGACGACTCTCGACCCCGACTTCCGCACCTTGCTGCAAGTCCGCGTCGGCGATGTCGAAGACGCGGCGCAGATGTTCTCCACCCTGATGGGCGACGTCGTCGAACCCCGCCGCGACTTCATCGTCGGCAATGCTTTGAAAGTCGCCAACCTCGACGTTTGAGACTTACATGCCGGCACACGTTTCAACGTGCTCGTGCCGATGTAACCCTCTCTGGCCCGGTCAGCCCCCGGTCTCCGCACCTGACGCCGCGCCAGGGTGAGCGTGCCGTCGAACACACCCGTCGCGCCCTCCGCGGGCAGCGACACGCGCAGGTGCAAGCTGCCGGGACCGGCTTTCATATCCCGGGCGATTTCCGGAAGGACGCGGAGGTCGGCGTCGCGGGCCGCCTCCGGGTTGTCCCGCCTGTTCGGGAGCGGGTTGGAGGTGGAGAAGCCCCACCTCACCAGCTCCGGCGGGAGGTCATTCGCGAGGCGTGCTGACATCGTTTCTGAGTTCGGCGCTCGCGGCCTGGTCCGCACCCCGTGACCGTTGCAGGAGGCCGCGTGTTCGCCGTGACGGACGTGAATAGTGCCTCGAACCCGTGAGCCATTGACACAGCGTAAGCGGGTTACCCCACGCTCTGGCTCGTCTGCTGATCGCCCGAAGTGTGCAACAGCAGCAGCGCCAGGAACGAAAGCCCGGTGAGCGCCCCCGAGAGGAGGAGTGCCGCCAGCGGGCCGCCGCGGTCAAGGACCAACCCGAACAGCAGCGGAGCCCCGCCTTGCAGGATGCGCGCAGGCGCGGCGAGCAGGCCCGTCCGCTGGCCGTATCCACCGGCGCCGAAGAGCGCGAGCGGCAGCGTGCCCCGGGCGATGGTCAGCAGGCCGTTCCCGGCCCCATGGAGCAGTACGAACGGGATTGCCGCGGGCACGCCGACCACCGCCAGCAGGATCGCGCCCGCCGGATGAAGCCCGGCTGCTAGGCGGGCGGAAATCATAGGTGCTGCACGGCGCAAGAGGCCGAACTCCGCAACCCGGGCGACGACTTGGGCCGGGCCGACCAGCGCGGCGGCGGCGATGGCGGCGGTCGGCGTGGCGCCCATCGCCTCGAGCAGGCGCGGCAGGTGCGCGGCCATCGCCGTCGAGACGAACCACGTCGCGCCGAACACGGCCCCTAGGACAATCATCGTCCAAGGCACGCCGCCGGCGTCCGGAGCGGCCGTTCCTGCCTCGGCGGCCGGCGGCGGCGATTTCGGCACCAGGAAGCGGTTGAGGGGGAACCCGACGGCAAGGTGGAGCGCCGCCCAGGCGAGGCAGGCGCCGCGCCAGCCGAGCGTCTCGATGAATGCGGCGCTCGCGGGCCAGCCGACCGTGCTGGCGAACCCGGCGAACAGCGTGATGCCGGTGATCGCGTTGCGCGCCCCTCGTCCGTACAGCCCCGCGGCGGTCGCGAACGCCGCCTCGTACAGACCGAAGCCCATCCCGACGCCCAGAACCAGCCAGGCTCCGATCAGACCGACGGGGCCGTGCGCCATCGACAGCAGCGCCAGCCCGGCGGCGAAGACCAGGTTCGTTGCCGCGAGCACGTCCCGCCCGCCGCGGCGGTCGATGGCCCGCCCCGCCAGCGGTCCTAGCACGCCGGACAGCAACAGCGCGGCCGAGACCGCGCCGAAGAACCAGGTGCGCGGGATATGGAGGTCGGCCGACACGGGGTCGGCGAACACGGCCGTGAGATAGTACGTCGATGCCCAGGCGAGCGTCTGCGTGAGGCCGAGGGCGGAAACGACGACGCCCTTGCGGCGGACCCCGCCCTGGGACGGCACCTCAGCCCGTGCTGGCTTCGGCAATGCTGGCAGCGGCCACAGCCTGCTTGCCCGCGCGCTCGAGCCGCTCGCTGTAGCGGTCGACGAGCGCGTCCGCGTTGTCGCGCACGAGCCAGGTGAACCGCACGAGCTCCTCGCACACGTCCACCAGCCGCTCGTAGTGCGGTCCCCGGGGCAGCCGTCCCCCGGCGTCGAACAGCTCGAACGCCTTGGGCACGCTCGACTGGTTGGGGATGGTGACCATCCGCATCCACCGTCCCAGCAGGCGCATCGCGTTCACCGCGTTGAACGATTGGCTCCCGCCGGACACCTGCATGACCGCGAGCGTGCGCCCCTGGGTGGGACGGACCCCGCCCTGGTCGAGCGGCAACCAGTCGATCTGCACCTTCATCACGCCGGACAGGGTGCCGTGCCGCTCGGGGCTGCTCCACACCTGCGCCTCCGACCAAAGGGAAAGCGCGCGCAGTTCCTGGACCTTCGGGTGGGACGGGTCGGCATCGTCAGGCAGGGGGAGCCCGGCCGGGTCGTAGCGTCGCGTCTCGCATCCCATGGCGACGAGCAGCCGCTCCGCCTCGTCTGCCAGGAACTGCGAGTAGGAGCGCGCCCGCAGCGATCCGTGCAGCAGCAGGACGCGCGGCTTGTGGCGGGACACGGGGCCCCGAAGGAGGCCCGGGTCCGGGGGCTGGAAGCGGGCGCGGTCGAGGGCGGGCAGGTCCGGCCCCGGGGCGACCGCGTTGCCGTCCATCACGCCGGGCGCTCCGTCATCCGGCGTTCCTCCTGTCGACCCGGCGGCCCTGGTCGTCTATGACCGGCTCACCGTTCTCCTTCCGGAACGGGCCGCCTTGTTCCCGGGGGAGCAGGCTCAGCACCGCCTCCGACGGCCTGCACAGCGCGACGCCGAGCGGCGTGACGACGACGGGCCTGTTCATCAGGATGGGATGCGCCACCATCGCGTCGAGCAGCTGGTCATCGGTCAGGTCCGGGCTGCCCAGATGGAGTTCGTCGTAGGGCGTGCCCTTCTGCCGCAGCAGGTCGCGGACGGGGATGTCCATGCGCCGGATGAGATCCGCCAGCTCGTCCCGGGACGGCGGCGTCTTCAGATACTCGACGACGGTCGGCTCCTCCCCGGTGTTGCGGATGAGCGCGAGCACGTTGCGCGACGTCCCGCAGGCCGGGTTGTGGTAGATGGTGACCGTCATAGCTGCGCCTCCGCCTTGAGCGGAGCGACATGCCCCGCGGGTTCCCTCAGGAGCCAGCCCACCAGCGCCATGCCGCAGACCGCGCCCGCGATCTGGGCGGCCACGAAGCCGGGGAGGTCGGCCGGACGGATGCCCGAGAACGTGTCCGTCAGCGACCTTGCTAGCGCGACGGCCGGGTTCGCGAACGAGGTAGAGGCCGTGAACCAATAGGCCGCGATGCTGTAGAGCCCGACCAGCCACGGCACCGCCTGCCGCTCGAAGCGGATCCCGGCCAGGATGGTGAGCACCAGGCCGAAGGTCGCGATGCCTTCGGAGAACCATTGCGCGCCGCCTGTCCGGACCTTCTGCGACAGAAGCAGCACGGGCAGGCCGAACATCAAATGGCTCCCGGGCCGCAGGCCGCGGCGTCGCCCTGGCAGCAGTTTTCCGTGAGGTAGGCGAGCAGCGCGTTCATGGCGTCGTACTCCGCGGCGTAGATCAGCGACCGGCTCTCCCGACGGAAGGTAACCAGTCCCGCATGCCTGAGCTGGTTCAGGTGAAAGGAAAGCGTGGGTCCCGGCAGGCCGAGCCGCTCGCCAATCAGGCCCGCGGCCATCCCGTCCGCGCCCGACTGGACGAGAAGGCGGAATACGTCGAGGCGCGTGCTCTGCGCGAGGGCGGCCAGCGCTGCAACGGCCTCCAACCTTTTCATAATTTCATATCTGCAAAAATGACGAAGGGTGTCAAGCGACCGGGAAGCCATTCCCGGCGCACGGCTTCGAGGAGAGCCGACGCTCGGCTACGGCGACTGCGTGCGCCCGGCCCAGGAGTCGAATTTTCGCTCCTGAGGACGCCCCGCATCCATGCAGAAGTGGTTCAGCAGAGGTGGTTCAGCACCTGCGTGGCGGTACGGCCGCTGCGTCTCGGGACGCGAAACGAGCCCGCCTCCTCGACGGTGGCCGACCTGGCACCTGGAAGGCTGGCCACGACCCCGGCGAACAGGCCGATCTCGCGACAACCATGTGGTCATGCTGACCGGAGACTGATAGGCTGATGTTCTCGAAACTCGACTTTGCCGTCCGACCAACGGTAGTCTGACCCCATGGTCTTGGCGGATATGCGACGGTTTGCATGGCTGGTCATGCTGGTGTTTGTCACTGGGCTGACAATCCCCGCGCTCGCGTCGGCGGCAACCTGCGACGCAACCCCGGTTTCAGTGACGCATCAGCACGCTGACGGCACCGTCCACAGCCATGTCGTGAAAGCAGCACACGGCAAGGTTAGTGCGTCTAGCCGTGACACCGGGACCTCTTCACACTGCCCGGGATGCATGACGGACGCCGGCTGCGCCGTCTCCTGCTTGGGCTTGGCCGTCCTACCCGACACCGCAGCATTGGCCACGCTCCTATCAGTCGCGAGCTGGAATCCAGCTGCGTCGCATGCGCGTCCAGGTGTCGGGCCTGCGGACGATATCGACCCTCCTAGAACCGTCCTCCACAGCTAGGTCCGCTTCAAGCGGGCCATAGCGGCTGAGGCGCGCGTTTTGCGCGCCGAAGCTGCTCCCGCGCTGAACGAGAGCGTCCGCACCATTGTGCGGGCCTGCGACGAGGACCTTCATGTTTTCCAGAATATTGCATGCAGCGCTGCTGACGGCAGCAGCGCTGACGTGCTTCACAACCGCCGCCGAGGCGCAGGGATTCATCTCTCCGGATGCCCAGACTGTCGCGCCTCCCGCCCGATCATCTAGTCCTGCGCTCGCGCCAATCGCGCCGCCTCAGACAGCTACACCCTCTGCGGTCCGTCTGCTGCCCAGCCTGGGTCTGCCAGCACCGGAGACTGCCAATGACGCTGGCGCTACTCCTGTCCAGCGAGCTGCTCTCCCGGCCCCCAGGCCGATGCCGCAACCGCCAGCCTTGCCGTCCACCGAAGCGTCCGCCCGGCTCCGCGCCGCCGTGAACGGCGCCTGGGATCGCAGCCCAGAGCTCGCGGGTTCGCCGGGTCGGCAAGCGGCGGCGGTCGCACGGGGCCGAGCGGCGGACAGCTTCATGCCCGGTCCTCCGTCCCTGGGGGGCGGCTTCGTAAGCGACGGCATCAAGAATGCGCGCGGAGGCCGCGAGGCGGAGCTGTCGGTCGCCACGCCGCTGTGGCTTCCGGGCGAGGGAACGGCGAGCCGCCGGCTCGCGGATGCCGATCTGTCGCGGATAACGGCACAGGAACTAGCCCAGCGGCTGGCGGTTGCCGGAGAGGTGCGGGAGTCCCTCGCTGCGGTGGCCCTGGCGCAGGTCGAGACGGTCGGCGCAGCGTCGCGCCTGCGCGATGCCCGAAGCCTGGAGGCGGATGTGGGACGGCGGGTGCGCGGACGCGACGCCGCCGAAGCCGAGCTGCTGGCCGCCCGCCTCGACCGGATGGATGCCGAGATCGCGCTAGGCGAGCGGCAAGCCAACCTGGACGGCGCCAAGTTGGCGTTCCGCTCGCTCACGGGTGTCGAAGCTGACCCGGCAGCCCTCAACGAGCCGGACTCGCCGCAAGCCAGTGCCGGATCGCATCCCCGCATTGCCGAGGCCGATGGAGCGGCTGGGGCGGCGGACGCCAATCGGCGACTCGCCGAGATCCAGACGCGAGAAAGTCCCGAGATCGGCATCCTCGCCCGCAGCTCGCGCGAGATCGGCTCGACGCAGTACGACAACCGGATCGGCATCCAGTTCCGCCTGCCGTTCTCGACCGAGGCACGGAACAAGCCCCGGCAGATGGCCGCGCAGGCCGAATTGACCGAGGCGACCGCGACGGCCGCGACTGTCCGTCGCCAGGTGGAACTTCAAACGGCGCGGGCGCGCGTCGGGCTCGACGCGGCGAGACAGGCCGCTATGACAGCCAGGCAGCGCGCCGCAGTCTATCGCCAGCAGCGCGGTCTGTCCGAGGCCGCCTTCCGCGGCGGCCTGGTTTCGCTCGGCGACGTCATCCGCGTCCGTGCGCTCGCGACCGAGGCCGATGTCGCCCAGGCACGCGCCGAAATCACCGTCCGCCTGTCCCGCTCCCGCGTGAACCAGTCCCTGGGGATCCTGCCATGAACGCACTTGCAGTTCTCGCGCTTCTGCTCGCGCTCGGTCCCAATTCTGCCCAGGCGCACCCTGGACACGGCGACGACGCGCCGGCACCCGTGTCGGGCACGGCGGCTCCCCGTGCAGAAGCCCAGTCGGACCTGTTCGAGCTCGTGGCCACGGTTCGGGACGGCGCGGCGATCCTCTATCTCGACCGCTTCGCCACGAACGAGCCTGTGACCGGCGCGTCCATCGACGTGGGAGAACGCGACACCACCGCCAAGGCCACGCGGCAGCCTGACGGAACCTACAGGCTGGAGGCTCCTTGGCTCGCGCGGCCGGGTCGGCACGAGCTGGTATTCACCATCAGTGCCGGTGACGACGCAGACTTGCTGAACGCCACTCTCGACTTGCCCGCCGACGACCACCCCGCCAGCGCCGTTTCAAGCGGGTTCCGGACACGTATTCAAGCGGCGCTGGGCGACCGGCGCAGCCCGGTGATCGCGACGTTCGGCTTCCTGCTCGGCGTCTTCACGACCCTGGTCTTCCAGGCGCGCGGCCGCTGGCGCGCGGCGATGGGAGGAATGGCCCTGCTGTCCGGCCTGCTCGTGGCGGGGGCGGCGTTCGCCCACCCGGGACATGACGGCGATGAACCCGCGCCTCCGGCAGCCACAGACGCGCCCCGACGTCAGCCGGACGGCAGCGTGTCGATGCCGAAGGACGCCCAGCGGCTGCTGGCCATCCGGACCGTGCTGGCGACCGAGAACGACGCCGCTCGCACCGTCCAGGTGATCGGCCAAGTGGTCGCCGACCCCGGTGCCGCTGGACGCGTGCAAGCGAGTCAGCCCGGCCGCGTCGGGCCGGGCGGCCAAGGCCTCGCGCGCCTGGGGCAGCGCGTCGAGAAAGGCGATGTCCTTGCTGTCGTGACGCCGTCCATCGGCACCGTCGAGCGCGGCGGCGTGCAGGCCCAAGTCGCCGAACTCGATGCCGCCGTCAGGATGGCGCAGGCGAAGATGACCCGGCTTTCCGCGCTGGCGGGTAGCGTGCCTGGGAAGGACATCGACGACGCGCGCCTCGAACTCGACGGCGCCCGGAAGCGGCGGGCTGCGCTGTCGCCCTCGCTGACCCAGGGCGAGATCCTGCGCGCGCCCGTATCGGGCGTCGTGTCCGTGGCGAATGCCCAGGTTGGCGCACTGGTCGATAGTAAGGACATCCTGTTCGAGATCGTCGACCCCGCCCGCCTCTGGGTCGAGGCTACCCTGACCGACCCGGCTCTCGCCGGTCAGGTGACGGCGGCAACGGCGGTGACCGCGGACGGCACGCAGTTAGCCATCACGTTGGTCGGCCGCGGCATGACGCTGCGCCAGGGGGCCGTGCCGCTCCAGTTTCGTATCGACGGAACGCCGCCAGGTCTGTCCGTCGGGACTCCCGTGACCGTCGTTGCCGAGCTGGACGGCAAGGATCGCGGTGTCGCCCTGCCGCGGGCGGCGGTCATTCGACAGTCCAATGGCTTGCCCGCGGTGTGGGACCACGTCTCGGCCGAGCGCTTCGTCGCTCGCCCCGTCCGGGTCCGGGCGCTGGATACAGGACGGGTGCTGGTCCTGGGCGGTCTCGCGGCCGATCCCGTGCCGCGCGTCGTCGTCCAGGGTGCCGAGCTTCTGGGGCAAGTCCGCTGATGGGCGGGCTCTTCGGCGCGCTTGTTCACTTCAGCCTGCGCAACCAGCTGTTCGTGCTCGTGGCTGCCGCCGTCCTGGTCGCTTACGGCGGGTGCGAGCTGAGCCGCATGCCCGTCGACGTGTTTCCTGACCTGAACCGCCCAACGGTCACGCTGACGACCGAGGTGGAGGGTCGGGCGCCGGAGGAGGTCGAGCAGCTCGTCACCTACCCGCTAGAGACCGCCATGAACGGAATGCCCGGCGTGGAACGCGTGCGCTCCGTCTCCGGCGTCGGGCTGTCCATTCTCTACGTCGAGTTCGCCTGGGGCACCGACCTCTACCGCAACCGCCAGCAGGTTGCCGAACGCATCGCCTCCGTGAAGGAACAACTGCCGCCTGCGGTGGTGCCGCAGATGGGGCCGGTCACCTCCATCATGGGCGAAATCATGCTGGTCGCGATGACGGCCGACGAGACATCCGGCATCAGCCCGATGCAGGTTCGCGAACTGGCCGACTTCACCGTGCGTCCGCGCCTGCTCGCCATTCCCGGGGTGGCTCAGGTCATCCCGATTGGCGGCGAGGTTCGCCAGTATCAGATCATTCCCAACGTGGCGCAGATGGCGCGGCTCGACGTGTCCCTGGACGACGTAGAGCGCGCGGTAAAGCAATTTAGTGCCAACACGGGCGGCGGCTTTGTCGACCAGAACCGGGCCGAATACGTCGTCCGGAACATCGGCCGCACGACACGGATCGAGGACCTCCGCAGCCTTGTGGTCACCATGCGCGAGGGGCAGGCGATCACGCTGGGACAGGTCGCGACGGTGGATTTTGCGGCCCGGTTCAAGCGCGGCGACGCAGGCGCGGGCGGCAAGCCAGCCGTCATCCTGTCCATCCAGAAGCAGCCCGGCGCGGACACGATACCGCTGACGAAAGCCGTCGAAGTCGCACTTGCCGACCTCGGGCGAACGCTGCCGCGGGGTGTCTCGGCGGACAAGGTCCTGTTCCGCCAGGCCAACTTCATCGAGGCGTCAATCGGCAACGTCGAGAACGCCCTGCGCGACGCCATCATCGTCGTCGCCGTTGTCCTGTTCGCCTTCCTGCTGAACGTGCGCACCACCGCCATTTCGCTCCTGGCCATCCCGATTTCGATCCTGTTCACCGTCCTGGTGTTCAAGCTGGCCGGGCTGTCCATCAACACGATGACGCTCGGCGGCCTGGCCATCGCCATCGGCGAGCTCGTGGACGATGCCGTTGTCGACGTGGAGAACGTGCTCCGGCGACTCACGGAGAACCGCGAGGCAGGCAGCCCGCGCGCCGTGCTCCAGGTAGTAGCGGCCGCCAGCCAGGAGGTACGGTCCGGCATCATTTACGCGACCATCATCGTCGTTCTGGTGTTCCTGCCGCTGTTCGCACTGCAGGGCATCGAGGGCAAGCTCTTCGCGCCGCTGGGCGTGGCCTACATCGTCTCCATCCTCGGCAGCCTGGTGACGTCGGTCACCGTGACGCCGGTGCTCTGCTACTACCTGATACCCGGCATGAAGCGGCTGGCGGAGCGGGAGAGCCCGCTTGTCCGTGTTCTCAAGCGTGTCGACGAGAAGCTGCTGCGCTGGTCGTTCGACAAGCTGCTTCCGCTTGGCGCGATCGTTTTGGTGCTGGTGGGCTCGGCTGGGGTCGGCGCCTGGCTCTTGCCGCGGGCGTTCCTTCCGCCGTTCAACGAAGGCACGCTGACGCTGAACATGACGTTTCAGCCGGGCATCAGCCTGGCGGAGAGCAACCGCCTGGGCGGTATCGCCGAACGGCTGATCATGGGCGTGCCGGAGGTGAAGTCCGTCGGACGCCGGGTCGGGCGCGCGGAGCTGGACGAGCATGCCGAGGGTGTCCACGCGACCGAGATGGACGTCGACCTGCGGCCCGGGCGGCCGAAAGGAACGGTGCAGGCCGACATACGGCAGCGGGTCGCGGTGCTCCCGGCAGCATTCAACATCGGCCAGCCGATCGGGCACCGACTGGAGCATCTGCTGTCCGGCGTGAACGCGGCGATCGCGGTCAAGCTGTACGGCGACGACTTGGACACGCTGCGCGGCCTCGCCGAGGATTTGCGCGTCCGCATGGCGACCATCCCCGGCTTGGTAGACCTCCAGATCGAGCGGCAGGTGCGCGTGCCGCAGCTCCAGGTCCGACTCGACTATGACCGGGCGGCCCTTTACGGCGTCACGCCCGCCGCGCTGGCCGATACGCTGGAAAAACTCTCGAACGGCAAGGTCGTCAGCCACGTCGTGGACGGGCAG
Source organism: uncultured Alphaproteobacteria bacterium (assembly GCA_963835135.1). Lineage (GTDB taxonomy): Bacteria > Pseudomonadota > Alphaproteobacteria > Acetobacterales > Acetobacteraceae > JAVVHH01. The sequence continues at coordinate 125,644 of CAWIEF010000006.1, read as the reverse complement.
AAGCGGTTCGACGTCGTGCTGCGCCTGAGCGACGCCGGGCGGACCACGGAGGCCCTGGCCGGACTGCTGGTCGAAACGCCGAAAGGACGCGTGCCGCTGCGCACGTTCGCCGACGTGGAGGACACGGACGGGCCGAACCAGGTTCTGCGCGAGAACGGCACGCCGCCGCATCGTGGTGCAGGCCAACACGGACGGCTCCGACATGGGCGCCGTCATCGGGGCGATCCGGACCGAGGCGGGCAAGCTCGCGCTGCCGTCCGGCTACTCCGTCGAGCTGGAAGGCACGTTCCAGGCGCAGGAAGCGGCGGCCAAGCTGATCGGCGCGCTGTCGCTGGTCAGCTTGGCAATGATCTTCACCGTGCTGTACTCGCGGTACCGCTCCGCCGTGCTGGCCTTGCTCATCATGGGTAACGTTCCGCTCGCGCTGATTGGCTCGGTCGCTGCGCTGTGGCTGGCGGGTCAGCCGCTGTCGGTAGCCACGATGGTCGGCTTCATCACGCTGACGGGCATCAGCGCGCGCAACGGCATCCTCAAGGTCAGCCACTACATCAACCTTGTCCTGCACGAGGGCTGCGCGTTCGGGCCGGACATGGTGGTGCGCGGCAGTCTCGAGCGGCTGACGCCGGTGCTGATGACGGCACTATCCGCAGGGTTCGCGTTGCTGCCGCTGATCGTGGGCGCCGACGCCCCGGGCAGGGAGATCCTGCACCCGGTCGCGATCACCATCTTCGGCGGCCTGGTCAGCGCGACGTTGCTCGACACGCTGCTGACCCCCGTCCTTTTCCTTCGCATCGGCCGCCGACCGCTCGAGCGGCTGATGGAACCCGACGCCGACGGGCTGCGGCCCGCGGAGGCGTTCTGACCCGCCCACCACAGGAGAACACCATCATGAAGTTGAATATCGCCGCCATTGCCCTGGGACTGCTGCTCGCGCCCGGTGCCGTCTCCGCCCACGGCACCCCGCCGGCACCGTCCCACGGCGGCCAGGTCGCCGAGGATACGGCCGAGCATTGGATCGAACTGGTCATCAGCGGGGACACCCTGACGGCCTGGGTCTGCGACGAGAACAAGAAGCCTGTTCCGGCTGCCCAGCTCGGCGGCAAGGCCACCGTCCTAGTCGGCGGCAAGTCCCAAGCCATCGTCCTGGCGCCAGGTGAGGCCAATAGCCTGACCGGGAAGCTGCCCGCTGCGGCGTCAGGCAAGACCACCACAGTGCTGTCGCTTATGGTGTCCGGGAAGACTGCGCAGGCCCGCTTCGCGTCAGCGCAGTAGCCCCCAATCCAACCAACCAAACAGGAGCTTACTATGAACGCCCTCTTCAATTCCTTTGTGGTAATCGCGACTCTCTCGATGGCGGGCACAGCCCCCGTTCTTGCGCAGCAGACCGCGCCGATGCCCGGAATGACGATGCCGATGAAACCGGGTGCCGCGCCTGCCGAAAGCTCGATGTCGGCGATGGAGAAGATGTCGAGGGACATGGCGGCTGTGCCCATGACCGGCGACGCCGACCGCGACTTCGCCGGGATGATGATCCCTCACCACCAGGGCGCGATCGACATGGCCGAGTACGAGCTCGCTCACGGCAAGGATCCGAAGATGCTCAAGCTGGCCCGCGACGTCGTCGCGGCGCAGAAGCGGGAAATCGCAGGAATGAAGGCGTGGTTAGCCGGGCATCCCGCCAAGAAGTGAGCCGCACTCCGCAACACCTCCGTGGGAGCCACGGCCACGGTGTGCATGTTGAGTCCCGGGGGCCAGGGAAGGCAGGCCGGGAAGCGGTTGTGGCTTCAGCGCGCGCCGACGTACCGCGCAATGGTGGCGCGCCCGGCGGGCACCACACCCTTGCCCATCGGCCAGAGAGCCAGGAGCGCAAGCTTCACGTGGGCCCAGGCAAACGGCAGGCCGACTACCGTGATGGCCAGCCCGGCCGCCGTGACAAGGTGCGCCAGGGCCAGCCACCATCCCGCCAGCACGAACCAGACGAGGTTCCCGATGAACCCCAGCGGCCCGATGCCTTGAGGGTCGCGGTCGATCACCGTATGCCCGAACGGGAGCAGCGTGTACGCGGCAATCGTCAAAGCCGACCTCGCCCACGGCAGGCCGATGATGGTGACGGCCATGAAGACGGCTGCGACCACCCAGGCGGCGGCCATCCACACGCCCCCGAACACCAGCCACAGGACGTTCAGCAGCAAGCTCACGAGAGGCATCCATCTTCCCTTCCAGTGGCAGCGCAACCCGAACCGCCGGGCTCGAAACTGTGCTGGATGTGCGGACGGCTCGGCCGAGATTCAACTTGCGCGGGCACAGGCCGTGCGACGCCGGATCGGGGTTCGCTTCGGTCTTAGGACGCAGTGATGCGAGCGGTCATCTAGCCAGCCAAGGGAAGCCCGACTTCAGCACCAACGCCGACGGGTCTGCCGGGCGTGCATGCGAGAACTCGCGGCATCTAGCGCTCGGCGGCAACGAGTGCGTCCAAAAGCGCTCCGGGGGTGGCGGCTTTGCGGACCGACTCGAGCACAGGTTGCTCGCGCATGCTGCGCGACACTGCGGCCAGGGCGGCGACGTGCTCGTTACCTTTCTCGACCGGGATCAGGAGCAGGAAGAGGATATCGACGGGCTTCTCGTCGATGGCCTCGTAGTCGATCGGCTTTGCCAGCCGCACCATCAGACCGAATAGGCTGTCGATCCCCTCAAGACGGACATGAGGCAGCGCGAAGCCGCGTCCGAAGCCGGTCGATCCCAGCTTCTCGCGTGCCGCCAACGCCGCCAAAATGTTGGGTGCCTGCACCGGCAAATGCGCGCTCGCCCGCTTCGATATCTCAGCGAGAGCCTGGCCTTTGTCGGACGCCTTCAATCCGAGGATGATGCGGTCGGGTTTGAGCAGGTCAGTCAATTTCATCAAACACGGCCTCTTGGGAAGTAAGTCAAAGATCAGTCCGCTGGCCGCAAGCGGTAGCCGACGCCGGTCTCCGTCAGGATGTGGGTGGGCTGCTCGGGGTCTGGCTCGATCTTTTGGCGGAGTGCTCTGACGTAAATGCGCAGATACTGAACGTCCGTGTCCGTGCCCCAGACCGCCTGCAGCATGTGCCGATGGGTCAGCACTTTCCCGGCATGGGCGACGAACAGCCGCAGCAACTCGTATTCGCGCTTGGAGAAACGGACCTCTTCGCCGCGGACCGTCACCCTGCGCCGCACGAGGTCGACCATCAGGTCGCCGCTCCGGAACACGGGCCGCTCGCCTGTCTGCTGCAGCTGATGGCGCTGTGCGGCCCGGATGCGCGCGAACAGCTCGTCGATCCCGAACGGTTTGGTCACGAAATCGTCGGCCCCCAGATCCAGCGCCGCCACCTTGCTGCCCTCGTCGTCGCGGCTGGACAGCACGATAATCGGGATGGCCGAGCCGCTGCCGCGGATCTCGCGGATGACGTCCAGCCCATCCATGTCCGGCAGGCCGAGATCCAGCACCAGAAGGTCCGTCGCATGCCGGGCGACGCTGTCGATGGCCGGCCGGCCGGCGCCGACGTCGGACACCACGAAACCCTGGGCCGACAGCCCGGCGCGCAGGAACCGCAGGATCGCCGGTTCGTCGTCGACCACCAACACGCGCAGCGGATTGGCGTTGACCGTCATGCCGCGTCCTCCTCTTCGATCGGGAGCTGGAGCGGCACGGGCAGGTCGATCGTGAAGATCGCGCCGCGCCGGTCCACGCGGTTCGCGGCGGAGATCTTGCCGCCCATGGCCTCGACGAAGCCCCGGCAGATGGCCAAGCCGAGCCCGGTGCCCGCGCGCTGGCGATCGGCGCCCCGCACGCGGTAGAACTTGTCGAACACGCGCTCGAGATCGCTCGGAGGCAAGCCTTCGCCTTCGTCCATGAGTTCGATCCAGACCCGCTCGCCGTGCCGGGTGGCCCGAAGCTCGATCGTGGAGCCACGAGGCGAGTATTTGGCAGCGTTGTCCAGCAGATTGAACAGGACTTGCTCGAAGAGGACCATGTCGAGGTTCAGCATGGGCAGGCCGGGCTGCAGCTCCACCCGGACTTGGTAGACCGACAGCAGCCGCTTGGCCCGGCGCAGGACAGCGCCGACCGCGTCGGACAGGTCAGCCAGGCCCCCGCGCCAGGGGAGCGGGCCCGATTCTAACCGGGTCATGTCCAACAGGTTGCCGATGAAACGATTGAGTCGCTCCGCCTCCTCCTGGATGGTGCCGAGCATGGCCACCCGGTCCGCCTCCTCCAAGGCGCTGTGCTGGCTCATCAAGCTGGTGGCGGCGCCAAGGATGGAGGCCAGCGGCGTGCGCAGGTCATGCGAGATCGAGGTCAGCAACGCCGAGCGCAGCCGGTCGGTCTCGGCCTGCAGCTTCGCCTCGTCGACATCGCGGACGAGGTTGACCCGCTCGATGGCCAGCGCCGCCTGATCCGAGAGCGCGTTCAAGAGCCGCTGCCCGTCCGGGGTCAGCATCGGCCCGGGTTCGTCGCGGTCGATGCCGAAGACGCCCGTTGGACCGCGGCCGGTCTGGATCGGCAGGAACAGCCGCTTGGCGCCGGGCAGGGTGTCGGCGCCGCGCCCGGCCGGGCGGTTGTGCTCCCAGGCCCATTTCGCCGCACCCAGATCGGCCTCGTCGAGAAAGTCGTCGGGCGGGAATCCGGCCTGCACCGCCAGCCCGTCCTCACCCGGCAGCAGCATCACGACCCGGACCTTCAGCATCAGCGCGACCTGGTGGACGGTGGCCCACAACACATCGTCGAGCGACACCGCCCCGGCAAGTTTGCGGCTGAACTGATAGAGTTCTTCGGTCGTCTTCGCCCGCGCCTGCGCCGTGACCGTCTGCGCCCGCATCCGGGAGGTGAGATTGCTCGCCACCACGGCCACGACGGCGAACACCACCAGTGTGACGATGTTCTCGGGGTCGGCGATGGTGAAGGTGTAGTAGGGCGGCAGGAAGAAGAAGTTGTAGGCGAGCACGCTGAACAGGCAGGCCAGCAGCGAGGCGGCCAGGCCGTAGGCGACGGCGCTGGCGAGGATGCTCATCAGAAGCACGAGCCCGACGCTGGTGGTGCCGAGCATCTGGTGCAGCAACATCGCCAGGCCCAGGGCCACGGCGACGAACAACACGCTGCCTCCGGAGGCGCCGAGCGTCGGCCACTGGATGCCGGCGCCGCGACGCGGTTCCTTGCCCTCCTTGGCCGTCTTCTCCTCAGCGAGGACATGGACGTGGATCGAGCCAGCGCGGGCGATGACGCGCTGGGCGACCGACCCGAGGAACAGCTCGGTCCAGTGCGCACGATGCGAGGGGGCGACGATGATGTGGGTGAAGTTGTTCGCCCGGGCATACTCCACCACGGCGGTGGCCGGGTCGGCGCCGGGCAGCGTGATTGTTTCGCCACCGAGCTGCTCGGCGAGCCGCATGGCCTCGTCCGTGCCGGTTTGGCGGGCCTGCTCGCGCCAGCCGCCGCCTTCGACGTGAATGGCGGTCCACGGCCCGCGCAGCCCGTCGGCGATCCGGCGGGCGTGGCGGACCAGCGCCATGCTGCCGGGCAGGCCGTCGACATGCACGAGGAGACGGTCGCTAGCGCCCCAAGGACCGCTGATGGAGTGGCTGCGCATGTAGTCGACCATCTGGTCGTCGACCCGCTGCGCCGTCCGCCGCAGCGCCAGTTCGCGCAACGCCGCCAGGTTGCCGGGCAGAAAGTAGTGCTTGACCGCGCGCTCGGCCTGATGAGCGATGTAGATCTTGCCGTCCTTCAGCCGCTGGATCAGGTCCTGCGGTGTGAGATCGATGACCTCGATGTCGTCCGCCCGGTCGATGATGGAGTTGGGCACCGTCTCGCGGACGCGGATGCGGGTGATCCCGGCGACGACGTCGTTCAAGGACTTCGACATGCTGGATGTTGAGCGTGGTGAACACGTCGATGCCGGCGGCGAGCAGCTCCTCCACGTCGAGATAGCGCTTGGGGTGGCGGCTACCGGGCGCGTTGGTATGGGCGAGTTCGTCGACGAGGACGAGCTTCGGCCGCCGGGCCAGGATGGCGTCGAGATCCATCTCCTCGACGACGTGCCCGCGATAGTCGACAGCCCGGCGCGGAATGACCTCGAGACCTTCCACGAGCGCCAGAGTCTCGCGGCGGCCATGGGTTTCGACGATGCCGGCGACGACGTCCAGGCCCTCGCGGCGGCGGGCCTGGGCGACGGTCAGCATCTCGAACGTCTTGCCGACGCCTGGTGCTGCGCCGAGGAAGATCTTCAGCCGCCCCCTCCCCTCGCGCGGCAACGCTTGGAGCAGCGCGTCCGGCGACGGACGGCCGTCGCGGTCGTTCATCCTGCCGTGTCGGCAGAGTCAGGCATCAATCCTTCCCTTGAGCGTCCAACGCCATGTTCAGGCTTAGCACGTTGACGTGGCTCTCGCCGATGATGCCGAGCAGGCGCCCTTCGGTGTGCTCGGCCACGAGTTGACGGACCCGATCTTCCGGCAGATTGCGGGCCTTGGCCACCCGCGGCACCTGGAAGAGGGCCGCGGCGGGGGTGATGTCCGGGTCCAGCCCGCTGGCCGAGGTCGTGACCAAGTCGACCGGGACCGGAGTTGACGGGTTCTCCGCCGCCAGCTTGTCGGTGTCCTCCTTGACGCGGTCCATCAGCGCCTTGGAGGTCGGCCCGGCGTTCGAGCCGCCCGAGTTCTGGGCATTGTACGGCGCGGGGACGGTCTTGGTGCTGTCGGCCGGGTCGGTGTCGGTGGTCGCGGACGGGCGGCCGTGGAAGTAGGTCTCCGCAGCGAAGTTCTGGCCGATGAGCGCGGAGCCGATCACCTTGCCGTCTTTTTCGACCAGGCTTCCGTTCGCCTGTCGGGGGAACACCAGCCCGGCGATGCCGGTCATCGCCAGCGGGTAGGCCAGCCCGGTGATCACCGTCATGACGACGATCATCAGGATGGCGGGGCGGATTTGATGGAGCATGATGTGGTCCCTAGACCTTAAGCAAGGCCGATGGAGGTGATGAGCAGGTCGATCAGCTTGATGCCGATGAACGGCACCAGGATGCCGCCGAGGCCATAGACCAGCAGGTTGCGCCGCAGCACCGACGCCGCGCCGACCGGACGATAGGTCACCCCGCGCAGCGCCAACGGGATCAGCGCGATGATGATCAGGGCGTTGAAGATGATTGCCGACAGGATGGCGCTCTGCGGCGACACCAGGCGCATCACGTTCAGCGCCCCAAGCTGTGGGTAGAACACCAGGAACATCGCGGGGATGATGGCGAAGTATTTCGCAACGTCGTTGGCGATCGAGAAGGTGGTCAGCGCGCCGCGGGTCATCAGGAGCTGCTTGCCGATGCCGACGATCTCGATCAGCTTGGTCGGGTCGCTATCGAGGTCGACCATGTTGCCGGCCTCGCGGGCGGCCATGGTGCCGGTGTTCATCGCCACGCCGACATCGGCCTGGGCCAAAGCCGGCGCGTCGTTGGTGCCGTCGCCGCACATGGCGACTAGCTTGCCCTTCGCCTGTTCGTCGCGGATGAGCTTCAGCTTGTCCTCCGGCGTGGCCTGCGCGAGGAAGTCGTCGACCCCGGCTTCGGCGGCGATCGCAGCGGCGGTCAGCGGGTTGTCGCCGGTGATCATCACGGTGCGGATACCCATCTGGCGCAACTCGGCGAAGCGCTCGCGGATCCCGCCCTTGACGATGTCCTTGAGGTAGATGATGCCGAGCAGGCGGCCATCCCGGGCTACCGCGAGCGGCGTGCCGCCGGCTTTGGAGACGCGCTCGGCCTTTTCGACCAGGTCGCGGGCGACGGCGTCGGCGCCGGCCGGGCGGATCGCCTCGGCCACGCCGCCGTTCGGCACGCGCAGGCTGGCCGGGAGCGGACGGGTTCCCCCCTGGGCGTAGGCGAGGATCGATTCGACCGCGCCCTTGCGGATGGACGACCCGTCGACATCGATACCGCTCATGCGGGTCTGCGCGGTGAACGGGATGAAATTGGCGCCGAGCGGCGCCATTTCGCGTCCGCGGATGCCGTATTTCTCCTTCGCCAGCACGACGATGGAGCGGCCCTCCGGCGTCTCGTCCGAGAGCGAGGAGAGTTGCGCCGCGTCGGCCAACTCCTGCTCGCTGACGCCGTTGACGGGCAGGAATTCGGCCGCCTGGCGGTTGCCCAGGGTGATCGTGCCGGTCTTGTCCAGCAGCAACGTGTCGACGTCGCCCGCGGCTTCCACCGCACGGCCCGACTTGGCCAACACGTTGAAGCGGATCAGCCGGTCCATGCCGGCGATGCCGATGGCCGAGAGCAGCGCGCCGATGGTGGTCGGGATGAGCGTGACGAAAAGGGCCACGAGGATGACGATGGGGATCGACCCGCCGGCATAGACGGCAAAGGACGGGATCGTCGCCGTGGCGAACACGAAGATGATGGTCAATCCGACCAGCAGGATGTTCAGCGCGATCTCGTTGGGCGTCTTCTGCCGGCTGGCGCCTTCGACGAGCGCGATCATGCGGTCGATGAAGGTCGAGCCCTGCGCCGCGGTGATCTGCACGACGATCTGGTCGGACAGCACCCGGGTGCCGCCCGTCACCGCGGAGCGGTCGCCGCCACTCTCGCGGATCACCGGCGCGGACTCGCCTGTGATGGCCGATTCGTCGACCGAGGCGATGCCCTCGATGACCTCGCCGTCGCTCGGGATCAGGTCGTTGATCTCGACCAGCACGAGGTCGCCGACCTTGAGCGTGGCGGCAGGAACTTCGGTCCAGGTCTTGCTGCCGCTGCTGCCGCCGCGCATGAGCTTGGCCGTCGTTTCGGTGCGGGCCTTGCGCAGCGTCGCCGCTTGCGCCTTGCCGCGCCCTTCGGCGACGGCTTCGGCCAGGTTGGCGAACAGGACCGTGATCCAGAGCCAGACGACGATCTGGAAGGTGAAGCCCAGATTGCCGCCGCCGGTCGCCAGGTCGCGGATGAACAGCACCGTGGTCAGCGTCGCCACGATCTCGACGACGAACATGACCGGGTTGCGCCACATCACACGGGGATCGAGCTTGCGGAACGTGTTGCCGATGGCGGGGACGAGTATCGCCGGATCGAGCATCGCGGCGACGCTGCCGCGATCTTTGCTGGTGGTATCCATTGTCGTGTTCCTCGATCGGATCAGAATGTAGTGCCGGCGACCATGGCGAAGTGTTCCACCACCGGGCCGAGTGCGAGGGCCGGGAAGAAGGTCAGGCCGCCGACGATGAGGATCGTGCCGATCACCAGGCCGACGAACAGGCCGCCATCGGTCGGGAACGTGCCGGCCGAGACCGGCACGATCTTCTTGGCCGCCAGCGCCCCGGCGATGGCCATCATCGGGACGATGAACAGAAACCGCCCGATCAGGCAGGCGAAGCCCAGCGTCAGGTTCCAGAACGGCACGTTGGCGCTCAGCCCGGCGAATGCGCTGCCGTTGTTGCCGGTCGCCGAGGTGTAGGCATACAGCGCCTCGCTGAACCCGTGCGGCCCGGCGTTGGACAGCGCGCCCGTGCCGGCAGGGATCACGACGGCCAGGGCGCTGAAGCCAAGGATCGAGAGCGGCAGGATCAGGATCGCCAGCATGGCCATCTTGACCTCCTTGGCCTCGATCTTTTTGCCCAGGTATTCCGGGGTACGCCCGACCATCAGCCCGGCGACGAACACGGCCAGGATGGCGAAGGCGAGCATGCCGTAGAGACCGGAACCCACGCCGCCGAAGATGATCTCGCCCAGCATGATGTTGACCATCGGGATCATGCCGGCCAGCGGCAGCAGGCTGTCGTGCATGTTGTTGACTGCACCGCAGGAGGCGTCGGTGGTGATGACGGTGAACAGCGCCGAGTTGGCGATGCCGAAGCGGACCTCCTTGCCTTCCATGTTGCCGCCAGCCTGCAAAGCCGATGAGGCGCTGTCGACGTGCATGGCGGCGAAGGCCGGGTTGCCCCCGGCCTCGACTGGGTAGGTGACGAACACGCCGGCCAGGAACAGGATGCCCATGATGGCGAAGATCGCCCAGCCCTGGCGCTGGTCGCCGACCATGCGGCCGAACACGTTGGTCAGCGCCGCGCCGATGGAGAAGATCAGCAGGATCTGCACCAGGTTGGTCAGCGCGCTCGGGTTTTCGAACGGATGCGCGGAGTTGGCATTGAAGAAGCCGCCGCCGTTGGTGCCGAACATCTTGATCACCTCCTGCGAGGCGACCGGTCCTTGCGCGATGACCTGCTTGGCGCCCTCGAGCGTGGTGACTTCGGTATAGGCGTGCAGGTTCTGCGGCACGCCCTGCCAGACGAAGAACAGTCCGACGACGATGGAGACGGGCATCAGGATGTAGAGCACGCACCGGGTCATATCGACCCAGAAATTGCCGATGGTTGAGGCCGAGCGGCGGGCGAAGCCTCGGATCAGGGCCACGGCGAGGGCGATGCCGGTGGCGGCGGAGACGAAATTGTGCACCGTCAGCCCGGCCATCTGCACCAAGTAGCTCATGGTGCTCTCGGGCGTGTAGGACTGCCAGTTGGTGTTGGTGACGAAGCTGGTCGAGGTGTTGAACGCCAGGTCGGGGCTGACCGCCGCCTGGCCCTGCGGGTTGAACGGCAACACGTCCTGCAGGCGCTGCAGGGCATACAGAGAGACGAAGCCGGCGACGCTGAACAACAGCATGGCGACCGCGTAGGTCACCCAATGCTGCTCCTCGTCCTCGCGGACGCCACAAATCCTATAGAGGCCGATCTCGACCGGCCGCAGCACCGGGGCCAGCAGCGTGCGCTCGCCGGCGAACACGCGGGTCATGTAACCGCCGAGCGGTTTGACCAGCAGGGTGAGCAGCACGCAGTAAAGCGCGATCTGCACCCATCCGTTCAGTGTCATGGTGACCGTTCCTCAGAACCGCTCGGGGCGGATGAGCGCGTAGGCGAGATAGATGAGGAGGCCTATCGTTACCGCCCCCCCGAGAATGTAGTCGACGATCATGATCGGCCCTTACAAGCGGTTGCAGGCGGTCGCGTAGAGAACGGTGGCCGCGAAGAAGAGGGACCCCCCGACGAGATAGACGATATCCAGCATGCAACACTCCATCGCCTGGCAGAATGCGGCAGAATTGACGCTTAGTGCATATAAAATCCAGACCGGACACATTCACCCGGCATATAAAACGCATATAAAACAGCGCGCAGCATGCGATCTATACGCCGTTGATATAGTGGCGGCCCACGATCCCGATGCGAATACTATGATGCTCTGCTCCGAGCCGCATAGAAAACCTACTACGGTCGGTGCCAGCTTCCCGCCGGACCGACTACGAGCCGAAGGTGCGGGACAGTGTCCATGCCTCAATCCATGCCGCCGACCGTGCTCCTGGACATTCAGTCCCGCCACGTCGTCCGGGAGTTCTTCATCCAGGCCGGGATCGGCTGGGGCCTCATGGCGGTGCTGTACGTCATCAGGGCGCAAACTTTGATGGAGCTCGGCCACGCCGCGGTCCGCGTATTCACGTTCTACAGCGTCATCGACTGCGTCCGCGCGTCGCTCAGGAAAGAACCCGTCTGCGGCCCGAGCCTCAACCGCTGGGATCAAGCGGCGGCCTATTTCCTGTTCGCCACCTTCTGCAGCCTGCTGTTGGACGTGTCACACTAGGCGCCGATGACACGCGACACGGACGCACCGACGCCGGCCTGGGCCAGCCTGCTGCAACAGGCGGATACGGCGCGGCGGGCGGGACGCGTGGATGCGGCGCTCGACTTGGCCCGCCGCGCCGGCGCTGCGGCCCCCGCGGAACCCGGGCCGGCCTTCCTGCTCTGTCTGCTCCTGCTCGAGCGCCGTGATCCCGAAGCCAACGCCTGGCTCGCGCGGCTGGACCGCTTCCCCACCTATGGACCGGGGTGGGAGGCGCTCGGACGGAGCCTCGCCGCGCTGCATCCCGCCGCGGCGCAGATCGCGTTCGAACGGGCCGCAGCAGCGTACGAGGCGGCGGAAACAGCCTCGCCCGATGCGGACCTGGCCCACCGGCTGGGCGTGATCCGGCGCCAGCTCGGCGATCTGGCCGGGGCGCGGGCCGCGCTGCAGCGGGCCACCGCCCGCGACCCGGCGCATGCGCCCGCCTGGTTCCTGCTCGGCTTGCTGCGTCAGGACGACCGCGACCTGGCGGGTGCGGCGCAGGCGTTCCGGGCGGCGCTCGCGGCACGGCCCGACTACCACGAAGCCGAGTTCAACCTGGCCGTGGTGCTTCAGGAAGCGGGCGACCTGGATGCCGCACTCGACCATTACGCGCGGGCGTGGCGCCTGCGTCCGGAGAGCTTCGGCCGGGTCGCGCAGGCGCTGGTGTCACCCGCCGTCGGACGGCTCTGGCTGCAGCCCGGCGCGCTCGAGCGGGACCTCGCCGCCCGCGCCTGAGCGGAAGGCGCGGCGATACACGCCGGGCGCGCCGAGCAGGTCGTCGGCGAGCGCGTCGTAGGCTTGCGGGTCCAGCTCGTCCCGAACGAGCTCCAACTGGGTTCGCGGCACCGGGAAGCACTGCGCGATCGGCATACCGCGGGGCAGGACCCCTTCGAACCCGGGATCGAGCCATACCGCCGGGAAGAGCAGGCCGACCGCGTTGAACCGGTCGGCTTCGACGAGGCCGGTCAGCAGCCGAAACGGCAGGTCGGCGCGGTTGACCGGGTGGGTGGCGAACAAGGACCAGCCCGGGTCGAGCGACACGGTCCAGAAACTGTTGAACTTGACGATGACCTGGTCGCCCCGGCGGAACGGCGTGCCTTCGACCTGGGCGGCGGAGTGGAAGCTGACCGGCGCGCGCGGATGCTGTGCTGCGGCCGGCGGCGGCAAATCCCAGTCCCACGACAGCGTCCCGCCGCTGACCCGGACGTCACAGGCCAGCGGGATGACGAAGCCGTATGTCATCGCGTCGATGAACGGCGGGCATTGCTTGACCGTGCGGACCGGCGCGGGATGCAGCGCGGACGGTGCCGTGCGCGGCATGTCGCGCAGCCAGTCGGGGAGCACGGGCGGGTGCGGCGGCGGCAGGTGGCCGGCGAGCGCCGGGTCGCAACGGAAGACGACCCGCACGGGCTAGGTCCGGTGCAGCGATTGAGCGACAGCCACGTGCCAGCCCGCCCATTTGCGCGCCCGGTCGGCCTCGGCCATCGCCGGGAGAAAGTGCCGCTCGAGCGCCCAGCGCTTCTGGAACTGTTCCGGCTCCGGATAGAGCCCGGCGTCGAGCCCGGCAAGGTAGCCCGCGCCGAGGGCGGTCGTCTCCAGGCACTGCGGCCGGTCGACGCCGACGCCGATCATGTCGGCCAGGAACTGCATGGTCCAGTCGCTCGCGGTCATTCCGCCATCGACACGCAGCACGATGTTCTTCGACCCGCCGGCATCCTCGAGCATCGCGTCGAGCAGGTCGCGGGTCTGGTAGGCGACGGACTCCAGTACCGCTCGCGCCAGTTCGTGCCGGCTGGTGCCGCGCGTCATGCCGCTGAGGGTCGCGCGGGCGTGACTGTTCCAATGCGGCGCGCCGAGGCCGGTGAATGCAGGGACGAGATAGACGTCCTGCGCCGGGTCGGCCTTGACGGCCATGCCATCCATCTCGGCGGCGTGACTGATCAGCCCCAGCCCGTCGCGCAGCCATTGCACGCCCGTGCCGGCCGAAAAGATGGAGCCCTCGATCGCGTAGGTCCGGACGCCGGCGCGCTGGAGCGCGATGGTGGTGAGCATACCGTGGCTGGACAGCACCGGCCGATCGCCGGTGTGCAGCAGCACGAACGCGCCGGTGCCGTAGGTCGCCTTGACCATGCCCGGCGAAAGGCAGGCTTGCCCGACCAGCGCCGCCTGCTGGTCGCCGGCGATGCCGCGGATCGGGATCTCGCCGCCGAACAGCGTGGTGGCGCCGAACACGCCGACGCTGTCGCGGATCTCGGGCAGCATGGGGGCGGGGATGCCGAACAGCTCGAGCAGCCCCGCGTGCCACTGGCCGGTCGCCACGTCGCACAGCAGCGTGCGTGAGGCGTTGGTGGCGTCGGTGGCGTGGACACGGCCCTCGGTCAAGCGCCAGAGCAGGAAGCTGTCGACGGTGCCGAAGGCGAGTTCGCCGGCCTCGGCGCGGGCGCGGGCGCCCTCGACATGATCGAGCAGCCAACCGATTTTCGTGGCCGAGAAATACGGGTCCAGCCGCAGCCCGGTCCGGCTGTTGACCATCGGCCCGTGCCCGGCGGCGGCGAGCGCCTCGCAGGCCGCGACGGTGCGGCGGTCCTGCCATACGATGGCGTTGGCGATCGGGCGGCCCGTCTTGCGATCCCAGACGATCGTGGTTTCGCGCTGGTTGGTGATGCCGATCGCGGTGATGTCGCTGCCGGCGAGACCGGCAGCTGCCATCGCCTCGTTCGCCGTCGAGAGAGTCGTGCGCCAGAGGTCTTCGGGATCGTGCTCGACCCAGCCCGGCTGCGGGTAGAGCTGGCGAAACTCGGTCTGCGCCCGGGAGACGACCTCCATGCCGGCACCGAAGACCATGCAGCGGGTCGAGGTGGTTCCCTGGTCGATGACCAGGATGTTTCCGTTCATTCGTTTACCAAGCCATCTGTTGGTATCTCGTCATTGCGAGCGCAGCGAAGCAATCCAGGGTGGCAGAGGCGGTCCGTGCCGCCCTGGATTGCCACGCCGCGAACGGCTCGCGACGACAGCGAGGTGAGGGGAGCGGTCGCCCGCTCCCCGTCCGTTTAGCCTTGCTTGGGACGTGGCGTCGCGGCCCAGGTCTTCAGCAGTTCGTCATAGTCGATCGTCTCGCCCTGCGGCTTCTCGTTGGCCAGCTTGCGCTGGGGGGCGAGATTGCCGTCCTTCTCGGCCTGGGCATACCAGTATTCGGCCGTCTTCTCCTCGTTCATCACCGGGCCGAGCTTGCCCTGCACGCCCGAGCGCTGGATGCGGGTCATGATCGCGTCCTGGTCGCGGGCCAGGCCGTCCATCGCCTGCTGCGGGGTCGCGGCGCCGCTGATGGCGTTGGAGATGTTCTGCCACCAGACCTGCGCCATCTTGCCGTAATCGGGCACGTTGACGCCGGTGGGCGTCCACTGCTTGCGGGCCGGGCTGCGATAGAACTCGACCAAGCCGCCGAGCTTCGGGCGCCATGTCGGTCATCGCCTGATGCCAGACGTCGCTCTCGCGGATCAGGTGGAGCGAGTAGAGCGCCTTCTTGAGCGTGACCGTCTTGGACGTGCAGAACTGGGCGTAGAGCCAGCCCGCCTTGGTCTTCTCGAGCGGGGCGTATTTCAGCATCGTCCAGCAGCCGACGTCCTGGTAGCCGAGCTTCATGCCCTCTTTCCAGTAGGCGCCGTGCGGGCTGGGCGCCATGCGCCATTTCGGCGTGCCGTCGTCGTTCATGACCGGCAGGCCGGGCTTGCTCAGGCTGTCGGTGAACGCGCTGTACCAGAAGATCTGCTGTGCGATCTGGCCCTGCGCCGGCACCGGTCCGGCCTCGAGGAAGTCCATGCCGGCGGCTTCCGGCGGGGCGTATTTCTTCAGCCACTCGACGTATTTCGTCAGCGCATAGACCGCCGCCGGGCCGTTGGCGTCGCCGCCGCGGGTGATGGACGAGCCGCGCGGGAGGCCGTCCTCCATGCGGATGCCCCATTCGTCGACGGGCTTGCCGTTCGGCAGGCCACGGTCGCCGGCGCCGGCCATCGAGAGCCAGGCGTCGGTGAAGCGCCAGCCGAGCGACGGGTCCTTCTTGCCGTAATCCATGTGGCCGTAGATGCGCTTGCCGTCGACTTCCTTGACCGTGTTGGTGAAGTAGTCGGCGATGTCCTCGTAGGCGGACCAGTTCACCGGCACGCCGAGATCGTAGCCGAACTGCTTCTTGAAGCCGGCCTTGATGTCGGGTTTCTGGAACAGGTCATATCGGAACCAGTACAGGTTCGCGAATTGCTGGTCGGGCAGTTGGTAGAGCTTGCCGTCGGTGAAGGTACCGAACGACAAGCCCATGAAATCGGCCAGATCGAGCGTCGGGCTGGTGACGTCCTTGCCGTTCTTCTGCATGAAGTCGGTCAGCGAGCCATCGACGATGTCGTTGTAGCGCGGATGGGTGCCGATGAAGTCGCTATCGTTCATCCAGAAATCGTAGACGGGGCGACCGGACTGCATCTCGACTTCGATCTTGTCGACCAGCAGGCCCTCGTCCATTAGGTCGTGATTGACCTTGATGCCGGTGATGTCGGCGAAGGCGCGCGTCAGCGTCTTGGACTCGTAGTCATGCACCTTGAGGATTTCGGAGACCGTGCTGAGCTGCATGCCTTGGAACGGCTTGGATGCCTTGATGAACCACTCCATCTCGGCCATCTGCTCGTCCTTGCTCAGCGTGGACGGCTGGAATTCGGTGTCGATCCATTTCTTGGCTGCATCGACCTGCTGCGCGTGGCTCACGCCGCTGCGGATGACCACGCCGGCGCCGACCACGCCCGCGGCCGCCGCGCCCTTGATGACGTCCCGTCTCTGCATTTTTTGTCCTCCCTTGGTTTTGGTTAAGCCAGGCGAAACATCGCGACCGAATACAGGATCGCGGCCACGAACGGGTACCAGAGGACATCGCCTCCGAACCGCATGTAGATGACGTAGATGAACGCGCTGCCGAGCAGCGAGACGAAGAAGCGGTCCCCGCGCGTGGTGGGAAAGCCCAGGATGCCGCGGCGCGGGCGCTCCGGCCGGTAGATCGCCAGCAGCGTGAGCACGACGAGGCCCAGTGCGATCAAGCCGAAGAACAGCCCGGTCTGCCATGTCCACGCCATCCAGGCGACCGAGAAACGATCAGACTCGGCCAAGGGCGAACCCTTTCGCGATATTGTTGCGCACGAACCAGATGACGATCGCGCCCGGGATCATGGTCAGCACGCCGGCGGCGGCCAACAGGCCCCAATCCATCCCCGCCGCCGAGAACGCCCGCGTCATCACGGTCGCGAACGGCTTGGCGTCCACCGTGGTCAGCGTGGTAGCGAGCAGTTGCTCCACCCAGGAGAACATGAAGCAGAAAAAGGCCGTGACACCGATGCCGTTGGCGATCAGTGGGATGAAGATGCGGATGAAGAAGCGCGGGAACGAGTAGCCGTCGATCGCCGCGGTCTCGTCGATCTCGCGCGGGACGCCGGACATGAAGCCCTCGAGGATCCAGACGGCGAGCGGGATGTTGAACAGGCAATGCGCGAGTGCGACCGCCCACACCGTGTCGAACAGGCCGATGGCGGAATACAGGTTGAAGAACGGCATCGCGTAGACCGCCGGGGGCGCCATCAGGTTCGAGAGCAGCCAGAAGAACAGGTGCTTGTCGCCGAGGAACCGATAGCGGCTGAACGCGTACGCCGCCGGCAGCGCGACCGAGACGGACAGCACGGTGTTGATGGCCACGTAGCTGATCGTGTTGAGGAAGCCGCCGTACCAGGCCGGGTCGGTGAAGATCAGGCGATAGTGCTCGAGCGTCGGGTGCACCGGCCAGAACGTCAGGCTGGAGGTGATCTCGTAGTTGTCCTTGAAGCTCATGTTGATGAGCCAATAGATCGGCAGCGCCAGCGCCAGCAGGTACGTCGTCATCACGACCCGCCGCATCATGCCGCGCGCTCCTGGTCGGCGCGGGCGTCGAGCTGGGTCATGACCGTGAAGAACACCCAGCACAGCGTGAGCGTGATGAGGTTGTAGACGATCGACAGCGCGGCGGCGTTGCCCAGGTCGACCTGGCCGAGCGCGATCTTGACCAGGTCGAGCGACAGGAAGCTGGTGGCCTCGCCGGGGCCGCCGCCGGTCACGACCGATGGCTCGGTGTAGATCATGAAGCTTTCCATGAAGCGCAGCAGCACCGCGATGATCAGGACCCGGCGCAGCTTCGGCAACTCGATGTTGAGGAACACCGACCATCGCCGGGCGCCGTCGATCCGAGCGGCCTGGTAATAGGCGTCGGGGATCGCTTGCAGCCCGGCGTAGCACAGCAGCGCCACCATCGCCGTCCAGTGCCACACGTCCATCACGACGATGGTGCACCAGGCCGACACCGGATCCTGCGTGTAGTTGTATGGGATGCCGAGCCCGTTCAGCGCGGCCCCGAGCAACCCGATATCGCCGCGCGCGAACACCTGCCAGATCGTGCCGACCACGCGCCAGGGGATCAGCATCGGCAGCGAGATCGCCACCAGGACACCGCCGACCGCCCAGCCGCGCTTCGGGATCGAGAGCGCGATGAGGATGCCCAGCGGGATCTCGATCATCAGAACGACGCCAGAGAAGATCAGGTTGCGCACCAGCGCCCGGGCGAACCGGCCGCCGATGTCGGTGGTCGGGTCGAACAGGTGCTGGAACCACTCCGACCCGTTCCAGAAGAACGAGTTCTGGCCCATGGAGTCCTGCACGGAATAGTTCACCACGGTCATCATCGGGATCAGCGAGCTGAACAGCACGAAGACCATCACTGGGATGACCAGGAACCAGGCACGGTTGCTGAGCGGCTTCATGCCACCATCCCCTGCACCCGTCGCCCGGCCACGCGTCCCCCGTTCTGGAACACGTGCGTCTGCGCCGGGTCGAACCGCAGGGTGGCTCGGTCGCCGTCGGGCGCGAAGCCGGGCGGTACCGTCGCAACCAGGCGGTGCGCGCCGAGGCTGACCCGGGCGAGCCGCCGGCGGCCCAGATCCTCGATCCGCTCGATCCTGACCGGCAACCCGCCCGCCGCGGCGAGCGTCGTGAACTCCGGCCGGATGCCGATTTCCGCGCCGGGCATCACGGGATACGCCCCGTGCAGGTCGACGACGTGACCGTCGACCACCGCTTGGTCACCCTGGACTGCGGCGGGCAGCAGGTTCATGCCGGGGGACCCGATGAAGTAACCGACGAAGGTGTGGGCCGGCGTGTCGAACAACTCGGCCGGCGTGCCAATCTGCAAGACCCGGCCCTCGTTCATCACCACGACCAGATCGGCGAACGTGAGCGCCTCCGTCTGATCGTGCGTGACATAGATCATCAGCAGGTCGAGCGCGCGATGCACCGCCTTGAGCTTGGAGCGCAGCGCCCATTTGAGCGCCGGGTCGATGACGGTGAGCGGCTCGTCGAACAGCACGGCGGCGACGTCGGCCCGCACCAGGCCGCGGCCGAGCGAGATCTTCTGCTTGGCGTCCGCCGTCAAGCCGCGGGCGCGGCGGCCGAGCTCCGGCGTCAGGTCCAGCATGGAAGCAATTTCGGCCACGCGGGCAGCGATGGTGGCGCGGGGAACGCCGCGGTTGCGCAGCGGGAAGCCCAGGTTCTCGGCGACCGTCATGGTGTCGTAGATGACCGGGAACTGGAACACCTGGGCGATGTTGCGCCGCTCGGTGGGGAGGCGGGTGACGTCGACCCCGTCGAACAGCAGGCGGCCGTGGGACGGCACGACCAGGCCCGAGATGATGTTCAGCAGCGTCGTCTTGCCGCAGCCGGACGGGCCGAGCAGCGCGTAGGCGCGCCCCTGTTCCCACACGTGATGCAGCGGCTTCAGCGCGTAATCCGCGTCCGTCGTCGCTGGCCCGTACGCATGGCCGATGCCATCGAGCGTGATGGTCGCCATCAGACGGCCTCGGCCATCAGCGCGGGGGCCGCGACGGCGCCGGCCGCGTCGAACAGGAACACTTGGTCGAGGTCGATATGGACGCGGACGGCGTCGCCGGGCTGCCCGGCATAGACGCCCGGGACGAGGCTGACCCACGTCGCATCCGCGACCACGACGTGCACGAAACTTTCCGACCCGTTGATCTCGCTGACCAAGACGGTGCCGTCGAAATCGATGGCGTGCCGCGGACGGGTTCCGATGAAGACCGCGTCGGCGCGGAACGCCAGGGTGTAGCGACCGTCGGGCATGCCGCTCAGCGCCGGCGGCAGCGGCAACTGCCCCAGCGTGGTCGCGAGCAGGCCGCCCCGTCGCTCGATCGCGAGTTCATTCAACGGCGGGTCCGAGAACACCCGTGCCGCCTCGATCGTCGCGGGCCGGCGATACAGCGCGGCCGTCGGGCCGAACTGCACCAAGCGACCCTCCGACAGCGCCGCCGTGTCGCCGCCGAGCAGCAGCGCTTCCGTCGGTTCGGTCGTCGCATAGACGAGGATCGCGCCGGTCTCGGCGAACAGCGGCGGCAGTTCCTCGCGCAACTCCTCGCGCAGTTTGTAATCCAGGTTGCCGAGCGGTTCGTCCAGCAGCACCAGCTCGGCCCGCTTGACCAGCGCGCGCGCAATCGCGGTGCGCTGCTGCTGGCCGCCGGAGAGCTGCGCGGGCAGCCGGTCCAGCATCTGCTCCAGGCGCAGCAGCTTCGCCGCATGGGCGACGCGCTGCCGGATCTCGTCCCGCGGCAGCCCGGCGACGCGCAGCGGCGAGGCGATGTTCTCGTAGACGGTGAGCGTCGGGTAGTTGACGAATTGCTGATAGACCATCGCGACCGAGCGCTTGCGCACCGGCAGGCCGGTGACATCCCGCCCATCCATCAGCAAACGGCCGCTGCTCGGCGTGTCGAGCCCGGCCATCAGCCGCATCAGGGTCGTCTTGCCCGCCAGCGTCGGGCCGAGCAGCACGTGCAGCCGGCCGCGCGCGAGCGTCATCGACACGTCTCTGATGTGCATGTCCGGCCCGTCGGCGAAGCCGATCCCCTCCAGTCTGAGACTCATGCCACGCCTTCGCGATGCGGCACGAGATCGGCCAATGCGGTCTCGACGTCGGCGATCTGCTCGCGCGTCATGCGCAGGCCCAGTTTCGACCGGCGCCAGACGACATCGGCCGCGGTCCGCGCCCATTCGCACCGCACGAGGTAGCGGAGTTCCGCGTCCGTCAGGTCCGCACCGTAGAGCCGGCCCAGATCGGCGGGGCGCTTGGCATCCTTCAGCAGCTCGGCCGTTTGAGTGCCATACGCCCGCACCAGCCGGTGCATCGTGTGCGCCGCGACGAAGGGGTAGCGGGCACGCATGCGCTGCAGCAGCGGCTCGAAGCCGTCGATCGCGAAATCGCCGCCCGGAAGCGCGGCGCGGCCGGTCCAGCCTTCGCCTTGCCCAGCCGCCGCCGGAAGATGCGGTCCGAGCTTGGCCAGCGCCGCCTCGGCGAGCCGCCGGTAGGTGGTGATCTTGCCGCCGAAGATCGAGACCTGCGCGGCCTGCCCTGCCGGCGCATCGAGCTCCAGCACGTAGTCGCGCGTCGCCGCCTGGGCTTTCGATGCGCCGTCGTCGTAGAGCGGACGGACACCGGAATAGGTCCACACCACTTGGGCCGGCGTGACCGGCGTCCGCAGATACTCGCTCGCCCCGGCGCACAGATAGGCGATCTCGTCGGCCGACGCCGTGACGCCGCGCGGGTCGCCCTCGAAATCGAGATCGGTCGTGCCGATCAGCGAGAAATCCTGCTCATACGGAATGACGAAGAAGATGCGGTTGTCGGAATTCTGGAAGATGTAGCAATGGTCTTCCGGATACAGCCGAGGCACTACGATGTGGCTGCCCTTGACCATGCGGACCTTCGCCGGCGCGTTCGCCCGGATCACCGTCTGCAGGATCTCGCCGACCCAGGGTCCCGCCGCATTGACCAGCGCCCGCGCCTTGACGAGCTCGGGCGCCTGACCCTCCTCCTGCAGCGTGAGATGCCACAAGTCGCCCTGACGTTCGGCACTGACGCAGCGCGTCCGGGTCGCGATCGTGGCGCCGCGGTCGGCGGCGTCGCGGGCATTGAGCACGACCATGCGGGAGTCTTCGACCCAGCAATCGGAATATTCGAACCCGAGCGTATAAGCGGGCTTGAGGCAGCGTCCGGCCGGGTCGGTCCGCAGGTTCTTCATCGCCGTGGCCGGCAGGCGCTTGCGGCCGCCGAGATGGTCGTAGAGGAACAAGCCGAGCCGCAACAGCCAGGCGGGCCGCAAGCCCTTGTGGTGCGGGAGAACGAAGCGGAGTGGCCAAACGATGTGCGGGGCCACGCCCCAAAGCACCTCGCGCTCCATCAGCGCCTCGCGCACGAGGCGGAACTCGTAATATTCGAGGTAGCGCAGGCCACCATGAACCAATTTGGTCGACGCCGACGATGTCGCGGAGGCTAGGTCGTCGGCTTCGCACAGGAACACCGACCAGCCGCGCCCGACCGCATCGCGGGCGATGCCGCACCCGTTGATCCCGCCGCCGATGATGGCGATGTCGACGATGCCGGAGGCCTGATGTGACATTGAGCCGACGCAATCTCCCGCCGGGCACTGCTGGACCCGTTGCACACCTAGCCTAAGCCGAAACCGAAACGCGCCTCAAGTGCTCAATATGAATTTTCGTTCGAACATTCGAACGCGCCCGCCAGCTCGTCCGGCTCCACCGGTCCGCCCGCCTCCACCACTTCGACGCTATTGGCCTCGCACAGAGCAGCGACCGCTGGAGACGGCAGGCGGTCCGTCACCAGCATGTCGACATCCGATAGATGCGCGATCCGTGCCGGCGCCGCGCGCAAGAACTTGCTGCCGTCCGTCACCAGCATGACCCGGCGCGCGTTGCGAATGATCGCCTGCGAGACCTGCACCTCGCGGATGTCGAAATCCAACAACGTGCCGTCCGCGTCGATCGCCGAGGTGCCGATGATGGCGAGGTCGGTCCGGAACTGGTTGATGTGCTCCACCGCCGCGGCCCCGACCAGGCCGCCATCGCTGCGCCGCACCGTGCCGCCCGACAGGATCACGTCGATCCCCTTGTGCCGATGCAGCCCGGCCGCGACCTGCAGGTTGTTGGTGATCACCAGCAGCCCGGTATGCGCGCCCAACGCGCGCGCCACTTCTTCCGTCGTGGTGCCGAGATTGATGAACAGCGACGAGTTGTCCGCCACCAGCCGCGCCGCCGCCTCCCCGATCAGCCGCTTGTGCGGCTGCGACACCAGCTTGCGGTCGTCATAGGCCAGGTTCTCGACGCCCGAGGCCAGCATGGCGCCGCCATGCACCCGGGTGAGCCGGCGGCTGTCGCACAACTCGTTGAGGTCGCGACGGATGGTTTGCGGCGTGACGGCGAACCGGGTCGCCAGGTCGTCGACGGACACGCGTCCGACTTCACGGGCGATCGTGAGGATCTCCTGCAGGCGCCGTGGCGTGGGTCGGTTGGCCGATGCGTCCATCACGGCAGGCCGAGGTTGAACGCGAGCGACACGCGCAGCCCGGTACCGCGGTAGGGCCGGACCTGGTGCATCAGCCAGGAGGGAAAGATGAAGAGCAGGCCGGGTTTCGGCTGGATCGTCTCCGCGCTGCCCGCCGACTGCCCATCCTCGCCGGCGAAGCGGAGGGTAGGCGCATACATCGCCGGCGCCGGGCCGCGCGGATCGATCATCTCGAACGCGCCGCCCAGCGACGGATCGGCCGCACAGCCGCCATCGTCGACGTAGTAGGTGCCGGACCAGAACGAGCCGGCGTGGTAGTGGGCGATGTTGGCGTCGCCCGGTCCGTTCACGTTCGCCCAGGCCTGCACCGTCCAGGCGGGCTTGATCGGCTGGCCGAACCGGTCGGCCGTCAGTTGCGTGGCGACCGACTGGGCCGCCGTCAGCACCTCGGCGGCCTCCGCCCCACCCCACGCGCCGAGGTCGCGCGACGAGTGCCAGCCGCCGGCGTTGGACGATTGGATCGAGGGGAACTGGCGCCGGCGTTCCAGGATCGTGGCGGTGAGCCGGGCGTTGCGCTGCTCGGCGCCGGGCAACAGGACGGCCGCGACCGGCGTCGCGAACAGGCCGCGGACAGCGATCTCCATCGCCATGGGAGCGTCACCTCGTCTTGGTCTTGCGCCTACGAACGCGCCGCCGCCGTTCGGCTGTCAAGTCGCCGCCCCGCCCGGTTCGCGCCTCAGACCAAGAAGGCGCTCGCGTCGAACCCGTTGGGAACGCGGCCGGTGGGGCGGATCAGGTCGTAGGGGCCGCGCGGCAGGAACTCGCCACTGCCGGGCTCCGCTTGGACCTGGCCGTCGCGCATGACCACGTCGCCGCGGCGGAGCGTCATCACCGGCCAGCCCGTCACCTCGAGCCCCTCGTACGGCGTGTAGTCGATCGCCTGCTGCAGCATGTCGTTGCCGATGGTTACGCGCCGGGCCGGGTCCCACAGCACGAGGTCGGCGTCGGCGCCGGGGGCGATCGTGCCCTTGCGCGGGTAGAGCCCGAACAGGCGGGCCGGATTGGCGGCGGTGAGTTGGACGAAATGTTCGAGGCTGATCCGCCCTTTGCCGACGCCCTCGCTGAACAGGATCGGCAGCCGCGTGGCCAGGCCGGGGACGCCGTTGGGGATGTCGGTGAAGGGCGCGCCGTCGCCGTTCACGCGTTTGCCGCGCGCCCCGCCGTAGCTCCATCCGCTATGATCGGACGAGACGATGTCCAGCACGCCGAGCCGGATCTCGTTCCATAGGCCCTCGATGTCGGCGGCCTCGCGCGGCGCCGGGCTGCACATGAATTTGGCGCCCTCGAAGCCCGGCCGGTCCATGTCGCCGGCCGTCAGCACCATGTATTGCGGGCACGTTTCGGCCCAGACCTTCACGCCCCGCGCCCGCGCCCGCGCGACCTCGGCGGCTGCCTCCGGGCCGGAGACGTGAAACACCTGGATCGGCTGATCGACCAATTCGGCCAGCGCGATGGCGCGATGCGTCGCCTCCCGCTCGACGATGCCGGGCCGCGACCACGCATGGTATTTCGGTTGCGTCCGGCCGTCCGCGAGCAGTGCCGCCGAGCGCCAGCGGATCGCCTCGTAATTCTCGCAATGAACCGTCACCAGCGCGCCGGCCCGGCGCGCGGCGGCGAGCACGCGCAGGTATTGCCGGTCGTCCAGATGCAGCGGGTCGTAGGTGAGGAACACCTTGAGGCTGCGGATCCCGGAGGCGACGATGGCCGGGATCTCCTCGAAGACGACCGCGTCGGTCGCGTCCGTGATGATCTGGTGGAAGCTGTAATCGACCATCGCGGTCGCGGCCCGGCGCCGGTATTCGGCGAGTGTCGGTCCGATCGGCTGCCCCTTGAACTGGGTCGAGAAGGTGATGACCGTCGTCGTCCCGCCGACCAGCGCGGACCGGCTGCCGCTGACGAAGCTCTCCTCGTCGGCGCCGCCACCCTCCTGCAATTGCTCGATGTGGCAATGCGAGTCCACGCCGCCCGGCAGGACCAGCAACCCGGCCGCATCGATCGTCTGCCCGCCCGTCAACGCCGTCCCTACCGCGACGATGCGGCCTCCTTGAATGCCGACATCGGCCGTGAAGGTGTCGGCCGCGGTCACCACCGTGCCACCCTTGATCACCGTGTCGTATCCGCTCATGCATCCTCCGGCGCGCCGTAGGGGACTGTGCTTTGATCTGGCATCGACCTCAAGCGCGCGTGATCGCGTCATCACGGCAACGTGCCCTGAACCCCGCACTCTGCGCGCCATCTTGCAGCGGCCATGTGTCAGTCTAAGATAGTGTGAACGGGCGGTCAGCGAAATCCGAAGCGGTTCATTGGATGAGGCCGTCGCGGCAAAACGCGGTCCTCCGACGTCCGCGGCAACGAGCGGAATGTGATGGACAAGATTGACAGTGATCGGTCGTCGCCGGCCGACGACGCCGACGGCGGAGACGACGCGCAGACATCGACCGAACGGCCGCGCTCCGACGCGGGCAGCCGAGCCAAACCGGACGCAGACAAGAAGGCATCCGGCAAGGACGGCGATCCGCCCGAACAGAAGAAGTCGTCGCGGATCCCGTTGATCATCCTTGCAATCGTCGTCGTGCTCGGCGCGATCGGCGGCGGCGTTTGGTGGTATCTGCATCGCGACCAGGGCAATACGGACGACGCGTTTACGGACGGCCGGGTCGTGACGATGGCCTCGCAGATCAATGGCTACGTCACCCTGCTGGCGGTCAACGACAACCAGTTCGTTCATAAGGGCGATCTCCTCGTCCAGATCGATCCTCGTCCGTACGAGGCGGCGCGGGATGAAGCCAAGGGCCAGCTTGCCGCCGCCGAAGCGCAGGCGGAGAATGCCCGCATCGCGCTGCAAAAAGCCAAGACGACCTACCCGGCCCAGCTCGCGCAGGCGCAGGGGCAACTGGCGCAAGCGCAGGGCACGCTCTACAACGCCCAGACCGACTACAAGCGACAGCACGCCGTCGAACGCGGCGCGACCACCCAGCAGAACGTCGATCAGTCGACCGCGAGCTTCAAGACGGCCCAAGGCCAGGTTCAGGTGGCCCAGGCGCAGGTCGACATCGCCAACCTCATCCCGCAGGACATCGAGCAGGCGGCCGCCCAGGTCAAACAGCTCGAGGCCCAAGTGCTGCAGATGCGCGCCAAGCTCGACACCGCCGACGTCAACCTCGGCTTCACGCGCGTGACCGCGCCGCAAGATGGCTGGGTGACCCGGCGCAACGTCGAACAGGGCAACTACCTGCAGCCCGGCATGCAGATCATGGCGCTTGTCACACCGGATGTCTGGATCACCGCGAACTTCAAGGAGACCCAACTCGCCCGCATGCGCCCCGGACAAGACGTCGACGTCGAAGTCGACGCCTACCCGGACCTGAAGCTCAAGGGGCACGTCGACTCCATCCAGCTCGGCTCCGGATCGAAGTTCAGTGCCTTCCCGGCCGAGAACGCGACCGGTAACTTCGTCAAGATCGTCCAGCGCGTGCCGGTCAAGATCGTCATCGACAGCGGCTTGGACAAGAACGAGCCGCTGCCGCTGGGCGTGTCCGTGGTCCCGACCGTCTATTTCAAATGAGCGATGCCGCCAAGAAGGACCAAGACTGGCAGCCGTCGCACAACATCTGGCTCGTCGCCGTCGTGGTCACCCTTGGCGCGTTCATGGAGGTGCTCGACACCACCATCGTCAACGTTTCGCTGCCGCACATCGCCGGCAACCTGGCCGTCAGCTACGACGATGCGACGTGGGCGCTGACGTCCTATCTGCTGGCCAACGGCATCGTGCTGACGGTCTCGGGCTGGCTGAGCAGCGTGTTCGGCCGCAAGCGGTACTTCCTGATCTGCATCGCCGGCTTCACGATCTGCTCGTTCCTGTGCGGCATCGCGTCGAACCTGGGCGAACTGGTCGTGTTCCGTCTGATGCAGGGCTTCTTCGGCGGCGGGCTGCAGCCGAACCAGCAGTCGATCATCCTGGACACTTTCCCGCCCGCGCTGCGCGGCAAGGCGTTCGCCATCACCGCGATCGCGACCATCGTCGCCCCGGTGCTCGGCCCGACCCTCGGCGGCTTCCTGACCGACAGCTACGGCTGGCGCTGGGTGTTCTTCATCAACGTGCCCGTCGGCACGGCCACGTTCTTCGCCGTGCAGGCGCTGGTCGAGGACCCGCCCTGGGCGAAGGCGCGGCCACGCGGCATCGACTACATCGGGCTCGGGCTGATCACCCTCGGCCTCGGCTGCTTCGAAGTGGTGATGGACCGGGGAGAGGAACTCGACTGGTTCGGCTCGCAGTTCATCGTCGTCATGGCCGTGCTGGCGTTCCTCGGCATCGCAGGGGCCATCGCCTGGCTGCTGTACACCAAGACGCCCGTGGTCGACCTGCGCGTGCTGAAAGACCGCAACTTCGCGATCGGGTGCGTGATGATCGCGGCGATGGCGTGCGTGCTCTATGCGAGCGCCGTGATCATCCCACAATTCGCCCAGCAGCAGCTCGGCTACACGGCGCTTTGGGCCGGGCTGATCCTGTCGCCCGGCGGGCTCGTGGTCATCTTCCTGATCCCGATCGTGAGCCAGGTGACCAAGCTCGTGCCGTTGAAATACGTGATCGCGTTCGGCTTCTTCGTCATGGGCTGTTCGTTGCTCTATTCGCAGCGGCTCGTGCCAAACTTGGACTTCATCACGATGGCCAAGATGCGCGCGTTCCAGACCGCCGGGCTCGCCTTCATGTTCGTGCCGATCAGCACCATCGCGTTTGCGACGTTGCCGCGATCCAGCAACGCCGACGGGTCCGCCCTGTTCACCATGTCGCGCAACTACTTCGGCTCGATCGCCATCTCGGCTGCGACGGCCATCGTCCAGGACCGCACCCAGGTGCACCAGGCGCATCTGTCCGCGCACACGTCCATGCTGGACCTCGGCTACGTGAGCACGATGCAGCGTGTGCAGGGAGATCTGTTGTCGCAAGGGCGGGCGGCGGCCACGACGGCCCAGGCGGCGACCGGGTGGCTGTATCAGCAACTGCATACGCAGTCGGCGGTGCTGGCCTATAGCGACGTGTTCCTGGCGACGGCGCTGTTGTCGTTCGCGATCGTGCCGATCTGCCTCCTTGCAGGCCGCAAGCCGGCCGGAGCGCCGGCCGGTGGAGGCGCGCCGGCGCACTAATCTGCGCCCGCAGGATGGTTAAAGTTTAGACTTCCCGCGGTATGCGTGCCGCAAAGCTGATCACGTCGGCGCCGCCGCTCAAGGCGGGGCCGATCAGCACCAGGCATGGAACTTGCTTCTGAGACGGCCAGCTAGACGGCTTAGAAGGACGATCCATGGCCTACCTCGCCCCTGCCGAATTCGTCACCAAGATGGTCGATGCCGGCGAATCCAAGATTTTCATGTCGACCCGGGACACCGTCATACGGGCCTACATGGCCGGCGCCATCCTAGCGCTCGCCGCCGTCTTCGCCGTCTCGATCAACGTCCAGACCGGCTACTCCATCATCGGCTCGGCGCTGTTTCCCGTCGGCTTCTGCATGCTCTACCTGCTCGGGTTCGACTTGCTCACCGGCGTGTTCGTGCTCTGCCCGCTCGCGTTGCTCGACCGCCGGCCGGGCGTCACTGCGGGCGGCGTGCTGCGCAACTGGGGCCTGACCTTTTGCGGCAACTTTCTCGGCGCGCTGACGGTGGCGATCATGATGTCGATCGTCTTCACGTTCGGGTTCTCGGCCCCGCCCGACAAGGTCGGCACGGTGATCGCCGGCATCGGCGAGGCGCGGACGCTCGGCTACGCCAAATACGGCGCTGCCGGCATGCTGACGCTGTTCATCCGCGGCATGCTTTGCAACTGGATGGTAAGCACCGGCGTGGTCGGCGCAATGATCTCCACGACGGTCAGCGGCAAGGTGATCGCCATGTGGATGCCGATCATGGTGTTCTTCTTCATGACGTTCGAGCATTCCGTCGTGAACATGTTCCTGTTCCCATCGGCGCTCATCATGGGCGGCCATTTCTCGGTCGCGGACTACCTGATCTGGAACGAAATCCCGACCGTGCTCGGCAACCTGGTCGGCGGCATCGCCTTCACCGGCCTGACGCTCTATTCGACCCACGTCCGGACGGCGGCCCGGCGACTGGTGATGTCATAGCCCCGACGAACCCTCACCTCGCCGCTCCCCCGGAGGGCGAAGTGAGGCCGGCGGCGTCAGTAGGTCTTGTAGGACAGGAACTTGCCGGACATGCCGATCTTGACCCGGTCGCCCTTCTGGTCCGGCTGACGCTCGAGCGACATGTCGAAGTCGATCGCGCTCATGATTCCGTCGCCGAACTCCTCGTGGATCAGTTCCTTCCACGTCGTCCCATACACCGCGATCAACTCGTAGAAGCGATAGATCAACGGGTCGGTCGGGACCTGCGTCGGCAAGCGAACCGCGATACGGCACCTCCTGCAACAACGCGATCTCGGCTTCGGTCAGGTCGAACATCACCCCGGCCTTCTCGGCCATCTCCGCCGACATGGTCATTTGTCCAAGGCACGCCGCCGTGGTCCACACCGGCGACTGGCCGAGCTTGGACGCCACCTCCGCCCAGGTCCAACCCTTCTTCCGCTTGGCCGCTTTGATCTTCAACCCAAGCTCGGTCTTCGCCTCGTTCATCCTGACAGCCTCCGTAAGCATGTTGCGACCGCACGGCCTGCAAGGAACGTCACCGGCCCCCGACAGGTCCATGCATGTCGGGATAGCCACACATGCTCATGCCGTTCGCAAACGATGTTGCGCTGCAGCATGAAGCAACCCATTGTGTGATCGAGGGCCGTCAACTCCGGCCCGCTTTGAAGGAGTACGCGTCATGCGACCCGACGTCGTCAAAGGCAACGTGTTCGTCGCCAACCTGCCGCTCGGCTTCACCGACGAGCAGCTTGCGGAATTGTTCGACCCCTACGGCATTGTCCTGCGCGCTTATCTGGCCCGCGATCCGGCCACCGGGCAGACCCAAGGCCACGGGTTGGTCGAACTCGCGCCGGAACGCGTCGTGGAGGCCGCGATCGAGGCGGTGTCAGCCGAGCATCCGGGCGGTCGCCGGATCGACGTACGCCGGGCCGACGACACGATGTGCATCGTCGCCAAGCGCCCCGCACCCAAGCCACGCCCGGCCCGCGAAGGCGGCCCCTGGGTCGAGACGCGCAGCCTCGCCCGGCCGCCGCGCGAGGCGCAGGTCATCCGTCAGGAGCGCAGCGAGCGCTGGGGCACCGGCCGCCTCACGCTCCGTTAGTCACTCCTTCACGGCGCCGGTGAGCGAGCTGACGTAGTACTCGACAAAGAACGAGTAGAGCAGCGCCACCGGCAGCGACCCGAACAACGCCCCCGCCATTAGCGCGCCCCACTGGTAGTCGTCGCCCTGCACAAGTTGCGTCAGGACGGCGACCGGCACCGTCTTCTTCTCCGACGATTGGATGAAGGCCAGCGCGTAGATGAACTCGTTCCAGGACAGCGTGAAGGCGAAGATGCCGGCGCTGATCAGCCCGGGCACCGCCAACGGCAGCGTAATCCGCCGCAGGATCTGCAGCCGCGTCGCGCCATCGATCAGCGCGCATTCCTCGAGCTCGTACGGGATCGATTTGAAGTAGCCGATCAGCAGCCAGGTGCAGAACGGGATCAGGAACGTCGGGTAGGTCAGGATCAACGCCCACGGGCTGTCGAACAGGCCGAGTTGGAACACCATCGTCGCCAGTGGAATGAACAAGATGCTGGGCGGCACCAGGTAGGCGAGGTAGATCGCCAGCCCAACCCACTGGCTGCCGCGGAAGCGTAGCCGTTGGATCGCATACGCGGCCAGCACCGAGCAGAACAGCGACAGCGCCATCGCGGCCGCGGCCACCAGCATCGTCGTCAGCAGCCATTGCGGGTAGTCGGTGTCGAACAGCAGCTTCTTGACGTTCTGCAGCGTCGGCGAGGTGATCCAGAACGGGTTGTGGTCGCGGTAGTTGTAGAGCTCGTCGTTCGGCTTGAACGTCGTGATCGCCATCCAGTAGAACGGGAACAACAACACGAAAACGAACACGAACAGCGGCACCCACAGCGTGATGATTCGCCGCGGAACGCTGTCCCAATTCAGCGCACCCTGGCGTTCCTTGATCGCCGCGGCGTTAGTCATTGCCCTCTCCCTGCTGCCATTTGCGCCGGGCGAGGCCGAAATAGCTCATCAGGGTCGCCGCCACGAGGAACGGGATCATCGCCACCGCGATCGCCGCTCCCTCCCCGAGCTGCCCGCCGGGGATGCCGCGCTGGAAGGCGAGAGTGGCCATCAGATGCGTCGAGTTCACCGGGCCGCCGCGCGTGATGGCGTAGACGAGCTGGAAATCGGTGAAGGTGAACAGCACCGAGAACGTCAGCACCACCGAGAGCACCGGCATCAGCATCGGCACCGTGATGCGGGTGAACCGCTGCCAGGATGACGCCCCGTCGAGCAGCGCCGCTTCGTAGAGCGACGGCGAGATGGTCTGCAGCCCAGCCAGCAGGCTGATCGCCACGAACGGGATGCCGCGCCAGATGTTCGCCACGATCAGGCTGAGCCGCGCGTGCCAGGGCGATCCCAGGAAGTCGATGTTGCTGCCGATCAGCCCCCAGCGCTTCAGCACGTAGGAGATGATCGAAAACTGGGGATCGTAGATCCACCAGAACGCGACGGCGGAGAGCACCGTCGGCACGATCCACGGCACCAGCACGACCGCCCGGATCAATGACTTAAACGGTAGATTGTTGTTGAGCAGCAACGCCAGCCACAGCCCGAGCCCGAATTTGCCGATCGTCGCCACGGCCGTGTAGAACAAGGTGTTGGTGACGCTCAGCCAGAAGACGCTGTCGTGCCAGAGGCTATCGAAGTTCTCCAGCCCGATCCACTCGCCGGCGCGCCCGATCCGCGTGTCGGTGAAGGCGAGATAAACGCCGAGACCGAGCGGATAGGTCAGGAACACGACCAGCAGCGCGACCGCGGGGAACAGGCAGAGCGCGGCAAGGAAGCCCTTATGATCGAACAGCCGGATCAGCCACGTGTCGCGCGGCGGCGACCATCGCCACGGATGCGCCGGGATCACCTCCCGCGTGACGGCAATCTGTTCCCCCATATGGCTCCTCGTGCGCCTTGCGCGGAGTATGCCTATGTTGCGGAGGCAACGCCAATGGGTTCGAGGCCGCACCGCCGGTAGAGCGGCGCGCGCGCCGGGTCGGCGAGGGCGTCGATGAGACGCTGGCCTTCGGACGCCTGGTCGAACAGCCCGGCCGAAAACACGGACTCGCCGCCCAACTCGGACGGCAGCCGGCCCACGATCTCGATCCCATCGACGACCATCAACTCGCTGACCTGCTGGATCGCCAACTCCACCTCACCGGAGGCTGCGAGCGACGCCGTATAGCCGCTCGCCAGGATGGTCGCCTTGGCGCGCACCGGCTCGGCGATCCCCAACCGCTCCAGTAATCCGGCCATATACAGCCCGCTCGCCCCGGCCTTCGACATCGCCACGCTCCGGGCCGCAAGCAGCGCTCGCGCGAATGCGTCCGCCGTGCCGATGTCCGGGTGCGGCGCCCCCGCCTTCACCGCGACGCCGATGAACGAGCGCGCGAGATCGGTCCGCCCGGCCAGGACGCCCTCGGCGATCAGCGCGTCGACCCCCTCGCTGGTCAGGATGGCGACGTCGCCGCGATCGCCGGCCCGGATGCGCTCGAGCAGCCGCACGGTCGGCAGAAACTCGGCCTCGAGCGTGACGCCATGCGTCGCCTCGAACTCCGGCCCGAACACCTGCATCACGCCATGCACGCCCATGGTGGACAGAACCCGCATCGTCATCCTCCCGCCAGCAACCCGGCCAATGCCCCGCTCAAGCACGTCGAGATCGTCCCCGACACCAGCGACCGCGCGCCGAGTGCGGAGATCTCCGCCCGCCGCTCCGGCACCATCGCCACCAGCCCGCCGACCAGGATGCCGAGGCTGCCGAGATTGGCGAAGCCGCACAGCGCATAGGTCATGATCAGCCGTGAATGCCCGTCCAGCCCGGCCCCGCCCGTGCCGGCCAGCGACAGATATGCCACGAACTCGTTCAGGATCGTCTTGGTCCCGAGCAACACCGCCGCCGCTTCGGACTGCTCCCATGGGATCCCGATCAGCCACAGCACCGGCCGCAGCGGCACGGCCAGCAAGGATTGCAGCGTCCAGCCGTCGGCCACCCGTCCAATGCCGGCGTTGATCAGCGCCACCAGCGCGATCGTGACGAGGAGGCTGGTGGTGATGCCGATCAGCGGCGCAACGCCGGCGGCGGTGCCCCGGATCAGCGCATCGATGGTGCCGGCGGCCGAGTTCTCCTCGTGCAGGGCGGCCGCCCGGCCGCGGTCCGGCGGCGCGAACGGCACCATCAGCGCGCCGACGGCCAGCGCCGCCGGGGTCGAGACGACGGAAGCGACGATGATGGTCGCCAGGGCGTTCGGCACCACCGGCGACAGCACTGCGCCGTAGATGACCATGACCGTGCCGGCCACGCCCGCCATCCCACACGTCATCATCGCGAACATCTCGCCGCGCTGCATCCCGCGCAGATAGGGCCGCACCAGCAGCGGCGCCTCGATCATGCCGACAAAAATGTGCACCGCGGCCGCCAGCGCGAGCGGCCCGTCGATCCCCAATGTGCGGCGGAGAACGGCCGCGAACGCGCCGGTGACCACCTGAAGCACGCCCCATTGGAACAGCAGCGCCGAGATCGCGCTGATGACCAGCACCAGCGGCAGGATCTTGAACGCGAGGATGAACGCTCCGCCCGGATGCGTCTCGAGGAACGGCAGCGGACCGCCGCCGAGATAGCCGAACAGGAACGCCGTACCCTGGTCAGTCGCGCTCTGCAACGCGTCCGCCGCGCGCACCAGCAGCAGCACGACGTCGCGCGCCGCCTCGACCCGGGTCAGCAATAGGGCGAGCGCGATCTGCAACGCGATGCCCGCCAGCACGGTCCGCCACGGGATCGCCCGCCGGTTCTCGCTCAGCGCCCATGCCAGCCCAAGCAGCAAGGCAAAACCGGCGACGGCCTGCACGGACCTAACGAACCTCGATCGCCACCAAGTCCCGCACCGCCCGGCCGGCCTTATGATCCCCCGGGATCACCAGGCGCGGCGTCGCGAGCGGCGCTCCATCCTGCTTGTAGGCGATGATTACCCTCTTGTCCTCGAAGCCCGGCTCCAGCTCGCCGATCGCGACGGCGACCGCATAGCCGTCGGCGCCACGGGCGATGAAGACGTGCTGCAGATGCGTGTTCTTGCCGGGCGCGTCGACCAGCCCTGCCGCGGAGAGCAGCGGCCAGAGCAGTGGCCCGACGTAGTTGGTCCTGACCCCGCCCTCCCGCACCGCCTCGACCTCGAGCGGAGGCAGCGCCGCGAGGCTCTCGAGGGTGAACGACGCCGGCTGCTGCACCTGGCCGGAAATCTCGAACCGCCCCACAGACGCCTGCGCGCGTGCCATCAACGGCAGCAGGAGCAGGGCGACGGCGAGGCGACCCCTCATTTGCCGACCATCACGTCCGACGCCTTGATCACCGCCGTCGCCTCGTCGCCCACTTTCAGCGCCAGGTCGTCGATGGCCTCGTTGGTGATCGAAGCGTGCACGATCACGCCGTTGCCGATGTCGATGTGCACATGGCCGGTGGTCTGGCCCTTGGTGACCTGAGTGACCTTACCTTTGATCTGATTGCGCGCGCTCAGCTTCATCGTCTCTTCCTCGATGCCGAGGGCGTTGTACCGCGCGCCGCCCGCGGAGGCCAGGCGTCGGGCCGCGCTAGCTCCGGCGCGCGCCGGCGCGGCGCTTGGGCGCGGCGGGCGGCGGCGGCGGCTCCGCTTTCGCCTTGGCCGCCGGCTTCTTCTTCGGCGCGGGCTTCTCCGCCGGCGCTTCCGCCTTCGGCTCGCCGCCGCCGCGCAGGCTCCGCCGCAGCGCGTCCATCAGGTCGATGACGTTGCTCTCCGGCGGCGCGTCCTGCTTCTCGATCACCGCGCCCTCCGACTTCTCCGCCACCAACGCGCGCAGCGCCTCCGCATAGCGATCTTCGAACAGCGACGGGTCGAACGGACCCTCCTGCTTGTCGATGATCGCCCGCGCGATGTCGATCATCTGCTTGTCCGGCGTGGCCTGCGGGATGTCGTCGAACAGCTCGGCATCGCTGCGCACTTCGTCCTGCGCATGCAGCGTGCTCAGCAGGAACCCGGCCCCACGCACCTCGATCGCCACGATCCGCTCGCGCCCGGTCATCACCACGCGGCCCAGCGCGACCCGGCCCGCGCCCTGCATCGCCTCGCGGATGACCGCGAACGGCTCGATCAGCTCGGCTCGCCCGGTCGGGACCATATAATACGGTGTGTCCCAATAGACCCGGTCGATCGTCTCGGAATCGACGAAACGCTCGATCTGGATCGTCTTCGTGCTCTCGAGCCGGATCGCCTTGATGTCGGCGTCCTCGATGATGACGTATTTGCCTTTCTCGACCTCGTAGCCGTGCAGCAACTCGCCGCGCGGCACCTCTTGCTCACCCTCCGGCAAGGTGGGGTCCTTCCACGCCTGCTTGACCCGGTTATGCGATTCCGGATGCAGCAGGTGGAAATGCACACCCGCCCCTTCCGACGTCGCCTTGAACAGCGCAACCGGGCAGGTCACGAGTGAGAGCCGGAGATGGCCCTCCCAGACAGGGCGCGACGAACGGGGCATGGCAACGTCCCATAGAGCGAGGCGAGTCTAACGATCGATTCGGTAGCGAAGTTTCCTGGTCAGGGCCGCGGCTTCACGGATCCCGTTCCCGCCCGCAACTGGGTGATCGTCGCCCGGGACGTGATCTGGTCCTGATTCTGCCTGAGCTCGATCAGCGCTGGCTTGCCGCTCGCCACCGCCCGCTCGAATGCGGGGCCGAACTCGTCGTCGCGCGCGACGATCTCGCCGTGGCCGCCGAAGCTCTCGATGAATTGGACGAAGTCGGGATTTGTCAGTGCCGTGCCGGAAACCCGGCCGGGATAGGTCCGCTCCTGATACATGCGGATCGTCCCATACATCGCGTTGTTGAATACGATGACGATTGGCGCGACGCCATGGTGGAAGGCGGTCGCGATCTCGGTGCCGGTCATCAGCATGCCGCCGTCGCCCACGAACACGATAGCCTGCCGGCCGGGAAAGGCGATCGCCGCGCCAACCCCGGCCGGCACGCCGTATCCCATCGCGCCGTTGGTCGGCCCGATGAAACGCTGGTGCTCGCCGAAGTTGAGGAAGCGCGCGGGCCAGGTCGCGAAATTGCCCGCGTCGCAGGTGAACACCGCATCCGGCGCGGCCAACCGCTCCAACTCACGCATCACCCGGCCCAGATTGAGCCCCTCGTACTCCGGCGGCGTCCGCCCCGCCTCGCGCAGCGCCCGCAACTCACGCGTCCAATCGCCCCAGGGCGATGGGGGCGCCTCCAAGGCAGCGGCGGCGATGGCGAAGGCGTTCACGTCGCCGGCGATCCCCAGCGCGACGCGGTAGACCCGGCCGATCTCCGCCTGATCCGGATAGACATGCACCAGCGGCACGCCGCCGGCTTTGTCGAATAGCGTGTAGCCTTGGGTCACGGCTTCCGGCAGCCGCGTGCCGATTGCCAGGATCAGGTCGGCCTCGCGGGCCTTGGCGACGAGCGCCGGGTCGGAGCCGACGCCCAGATCGCCGATGAAATTGCTCAGGGTGCCGTCGTATGTGGCTTGGCGGCGGAAGCCGACCGCGACCGGGATGGCCCGCGCGGTCAGGAAGCGCTGGATGGCGGCGCGCCCTTCCACGGTCCAGGTCGAGCCGCCGAGGATCGCGAGCGGCTTGCGGCTCTTGGCCAGCAGCGCCGGAACCTCCGCGATCGAGCGCGGGTCCGGCATCGGCGGCCGCAACTTGGTCCGCTTGAGGTCGGGCACGTCGACCAGGCCGCGCTGCATCTCTTCGGACAGCGCGATCACCACCGGCCCGGGCCGGCCGCTGGTCGCGACATCGACCGCGTGGGCCACCAGTTCCGGGATACGGCGGGCGTCGTCGATCTGGGTGACCCACTTGGCGAGCGGGCCGAACATCTTGCGGTAGTCGACCTCCTGGAAGCTCTCGCGGTCGGTCTCCTCGAACGGGATCTGGCCGACGAACAACAGCATCGGCGTGCTGTCCTGCATCGCGATGTGGACCCCGATCGCGCCGTGGCACGCTCCCGGCCCACGTGTGACGAAGGCCGCGGCCGGCCGCCCGGTCAGCTTGCCGTAGGCCTCGGCCATGTTTACCGCGCCCGCCTCGAAGCGGCAGGTGACCGTCTTGACCCGGTCACCGACGTCATACAGCCCGTCCAGCACGTCCAGATAGCTTTCGCCGGGAACGACGAACGCCATGTCGATCCCCTGCGCGACCAGAGCGTCGGCCAGGACCCGGCCGCCAGGGCGCTTGGCCGCCTCGTGGTGTTGAGCTGCTGACATCGGAATCCCGCTCCCTCGTCCGGTGCGCCGGACGCTGTCTGAGACGGCGTTTCCTGGCGCGGTGCCGGTCAGGCGGGGAGGATGCGGCCGATAGAAGCGGAGATCAACCGGACCGAATCCGATCACCAGAACAATCCGGGCATTCGTTAAC
The DNA here is from genome assembly GCA_963835135.1 of uncultured Alphaproteobacteria bacterium. Taxonomy (GTDB): domain Bacteria; phylum Pseudomonadota; class Alphaproteobacteria; order Acetobacterales; family Acetobacteraceae; genus JAVVHH01. The sequence goes on along the minus strand of CAWIEF010000006.1, from coordinate 87,928 downwards.
GTTGGCTTAAGCTCTTCTAGTCATACTCCGCGTGGCGATGGCCGGATGAGGATGCGAAATGTTCAAAAAGTACATGGTCGCGGTCTCGCTCGCAGCGAGGTGCCGCCGGGGTGCAGCGATGGTCGAGTATGCTCTGTTGGCTGCGCTGATCGCCGTGGTTGCGACCGCCGCACTCAGGACGGTGGGGACGAGCGCGAGCGCCAAGTTCTCCTCGATCTCTAGTTCGATCTAGTCGCTACGCACTCGGGCTCACGACATCGGATCGGAATACCGCTACCAGAACCGTGTTTGGCTCTCGTGAGGACGGATTCGATGCGCCCCATCTTCGTGCAGATCAAGTGCCACATGGGCACGGCCTACAAGGTGGCGCAGGCTGCAGTCGACACGATCGAGGAGCTGTCGGAGATCTACTCGACCTCCGGCCAATACGATCTCCTCGGCAAGTTCTACCTCGACTCTGCGCAGGACACCGGCCTGTTCGTCACCGAGCGCATCCAAACGATCCAGGGTGTCTCGGACACCTACACCCTGATCACGTTCAACGCCTTCGCGAGCGGCCGCGGTTAGGTTACCCGGCCCACGTCCGTTTCGGCGAACACGGACGACAGCTTCGAGACGGGGATCAGCGACGGCTGAGCGAACCCCCACGGATTGGACAGCGACACGGCCGGGCCGCCCGCCGTCTGGACGACGCCGTTGAACATGTAGGCGTGACTGCCGACCAGATTATAGTCGAGACCCGAGCTGTTCTTGGTGTCGAACGTAATCAGATCGCCCGCCGCGCTGAACCCTTGAAGCGCGGCCGCCGTCATGCTCGCCGGACCATAGGCATTGGCGGTGTGCCCGGTGAGTTCTTCCATGGCCATGGCCGGGTTGCCGCCGTTGGCGATGCTGCCATAGCCGCCGCCGGCTTGGGCTGCCGCCTTCTCGATCACCTGAGCCCAAATCTCCTTCTGGCTGCCGACGACGTCCTGCGTGCTGCCGTTGTTGACCGAATAGGTCGGAAACAGGTTGGTGACGGTCTCGGTGATGGCCTTGAACGCCGTCGCACCCGGACGCGCTGCGGTGCCGTTGGCGGCCGCATACAGCGTGACCGTCTCGGTGCCGTCCGCGTTGACATGGATCATGTTGCTGATCGTCGAGGCATGCGTGGCGGCCAGGTCGCCGATCGGGGAGAGCAGATAGCAGTCGCCGATCTGGCCCTGATGGATGTCGCTCATGCTGATCGCGGCCTTGTCGCCGGCTTCGACGAGGAACAGCGCCTGCGTGGTGGCGCCCCCGAAGAAGCCGGCGCTCACCGTCGAGACGTCGATCGGAGCGTCAGGCGGCATGAAAAGGTCGAGCGTCGGGTCGAACAGCGAGTTGGCGTTGTGAGCGGTCATCGGATCATGATCTCAGTTCTGATGCCCGTCTCTTAGGTCGAGAAAGTTAATGGAGCGTATAAAGATGCTCACTCCAGCGTGAGAAACTTCGGCCGGTCGCGCATCGGCAGCATCCGTGACAAAAAGGACAGATCCGGGACCGGGCGCCGCGTCCGTGTGTCGCCCGCCAGTGCCCGCTCAAGCGCGGCCGCAGCCGCAAGCACAATCGCATCCCCGCCGCGCGGACCGACGATCTGCAAGCCGAACGGCATTCCGTTGCGGTCGAGACCAACCGGCAACGAGAGCGCCGGGTGGCCAGCAAGCGTCGGGTAATAGGCGAGAGCAAGCCAATGAAAATAGGTCCGCGTCGGCGTCCCATCGATCTCGGCTGGGAACAACTCCGTCCAGTCGCGCGGGCTCGTCGTGATCGCCGGAGAGAGGACCAGGTCGTGATCGTCGAAGAAGCGCTGCCACCGCCGATACAACTCAGTCTGCAGCTTCATCGCGCGTGCGACGTCGACGCCGGAGTAGCCTAGACCTTCTTGGTAGTTCGCGTGGATGTTGGGGCCAAGATCGTGCGGGCGGGTGCGGATGTGGTCGGCATGCTTCGACAGCACCCCGAGCGAGCGCAGCACCTCGAACGCTTCGTCGCCGCCGCTGCAGTCCGGATGGGCGTCTTCGGCTCGGCCGAATAGCTCGCGGAACAGGCTGGTTTTTTCAGCGAACACCTCGGCGATGTGGCGCTCGGTGGGGGCCTGGCCGAAATCGGGCGTCAGAGCGATGCGCAGCGATGAGAGATCCAGGTCCGGCAGCGGAAAGAACTCGGCGGCGGAGCGGATGGTGCGGCCATGGACCGTGGCCGCCAGCGGATCGCGCTTGTCGTCGCTCACCATGCTGCCGAGCAGCAGCGCGACGTCGGGCACCGTGCGGGCCATAGGCCCGAGAACCGGCAGGCCGGACCAACCATGGCCGCGCCGCTCGTCCGGAACCAGGCCGGGGGTGGGGCGGAAGCCGACGATGCCGTTGAAGGCGGCCGGGTTGCGCAGGCTGCCGCCGGTGTCCGAGCCGGTCGCGAGCGGGACCATGCCGCACGCGAGCGCCACGCCGGAGCCGCCGGAGGAGCCGGCCGCGTTCTTCGACGGGTCGAACGGGTTGCCTGTCGCGCCATAGACCCGGTTGCGGCTATTCGCCCCTGCGCCGAACTCCGGCACGTTGGATTTGCCGACGATGATCGCCCCGGCGGCCCGCACCGCGCCGACCGAGCGTTGATCGGCCGGGCGGACATCGTCGCGGTAGATCGGACTGCCCTGGCTGTTGACGAGGCCCTCGGCGTCCTCGAGATCCTTGATGACGATCGGCAACCCGTGCAGCGGCGGCAATTTGTCGCCCCGCATGACGGCCGCCTCCGCCGCAGTCGCAGCCCGGCGCGCGCGTTCGAAATCGCGGGCCGGGATGGCATTGACCGCCGGGTCGATGCGCTCGATGCGGCCGATGCAGCTTTCGAGCAGCTCGACCGGCGAGAGGCGCTTGCTGCCGATCAGGCGCCGGGCGTCCAGTGCGGTGAGGTCGCAGGGCTCGCTCATCGTCTAATACCCGAGCGCCATGCCGTCTTTGCGCGGTTCGGAGCCGCCGACCAGAACGCCCTTGTCGTGATCGATCCAGATGGCCTGGCCGCCGCCGTGCGGCTTGGCGGCGACGACGATGTCGTGCCCCATGGCCGCGAGCTGTCGCACGGCATCGGCCGGCACGCCGCGCTCGGCTTCGACCTTGCCGGCGAACGGGAAGATGCGCGGCAGGTCGAGCGATTGCTGGATGTCGAGGCCGTAGTCCAGGAAGTTGGTGAGGAACCAGCTCTGGCCCATGGGTTGGAAATGGCCACCCATGACGCCGTAGGGCATGACCGCGCGGCCATTCTTGGTCAGCATGCCGGGCAAGATGGTGTGCATCGGGCGCTTGTTCGGCGCGATGCAGTTGGGATGGCCGCGCTCGACGCGGAAGCCGAAGCCGCGGTTGTGCAACATGACGCCGCTGTTCGGCGCCAGGATGCCGCTGCCGAACGCCTGGAATAGCGAGTTGATGAAACTGCAGGCGTTGCCGTCGCGGTCCACCACCGTGAGATAGACGGTGTCGCGGTGCACCGGCAGTGCGGCCTCGCCGGCACGCGGGAGGGATGGCATAGCGCGGGCCGGGTCGATGAGGCCGGCAAGCTCGGCGAGGTAGTCCGGATCGAGCAGACGGTCGACGGGAACGTCCACCTGCTGCGGATCGGCGATGAAGGCGTCGCGGTCGCGGTACACCAGCCGGGCCGCCTCGAGGTGCCGGTGCAGCCGCTCGACGCTCAGCGGGCTGGCCGCGGGCTGTTTGAAATGCTTGAGGATCCCGAGCATCATCAACACCATGAGGCCGGCGCCGTTGGGAGGGCATTGCCAGACCTCGTAGCCGTTCCACTCCGCGCGGATCGGCTCGACGAAGTGGGCCTGGGTCGCGGCGGCCGCGAAGTCGGCCTCGGTCTGCAGCCCGCCATGCGCTCGAAGCGCCGACACCATGTCCGCGGCGACCGGGCCTTCGTAGAAGCCTCGCGCGCCCTCCTTGGCGATGCGGCGCAGCGTCTCGGCCAGGTTCTTCTGCACGAACAGGTCGCCCGCGCGCGGGGCTGCGCCCTGCGGAAGGAAGGCCTCGGCGCCGTTGCGGCGCAGCTTGTCCTCGGCCCCGGCCCAGTCGTCGGCGACCCGGCTGTGCACCGGCCAACCCTCCTCGGCGAATTTGATCGCCGGCTGCAGCAGCTCGTCGAGGCCGCGGCGGCCATGCGCGGCCAGGAGCGTCTCCCAAGCAGATACGGCGCCGGGGATCGTGACCGTGTGCGGCGACGTGTTGTCGAGCGCGGTGATGCCGCGGTCCTCGAACCAGTCGATGTTCGCCGCGGCTGCGGCCCGGCCGGAGCCGTTCATGGCTACGATGCGGTTCTCGCCGGCGGGTGCATAGAGGCAGAAGCAGTCGCCGCCGATGCCGGTCGATTGCGGCTCGATGACGCCGAGCACCGCGACGGCGGCGATCGCAGCGTCGAGCGCGTTGCCGCCGGCCCGCAACACGTCGAGCGCGGTCAGGGTTGCGGCCGGCATGCTGGTGGCGGCCATGCCGTGGGTTGCGTAGACCGGGCTGCGGCCGGGCAGGTGGAAGTCGCGTGAGCGGGGGAAGGCCATGGGAGAGTCGTCCTCGATTTGCGAAACGCTGGCATGGGGCTTTCAGCTTGGCAACGCGCGCCGGCATGGTAGATGCGGCTATGAGCAGCGCGCCGGCCACATACGAGGAGTTCGAGCGGATCGACATTCGGGTGGGAACAGTGCGCGACGCGCAACCCTATCCCGAGGCACGCAAGCCCGCGATCAAGCTCTGGATCGACTTTGGCGGTGAGATCGGCGTCAAGCGGTCCTCGGCGCAGCTTACGGCGCATTACACGCCGGAGGCGCTGATCGGGCGCCAGGTCTGCGCGGTGGTCAATTTCAAGCCGCGGCAGATCGGCACGTTCATGAGCGAGGTTCTGACGCTCGGCATGCCGGATGTGGCGGGCGAGGTCGTCCTGATCCGGCCGGATCAGGATGTGCCGATCGGGGGGCGGCTGTTTTGAGTGGACGCGCCTACGCCACGGTCACGTGGGACCAGCTGCATCGCGACGCCAGGACGCTGGCATCCATGCTGATGCCGATGGAGCCGTTCCGGGGCATCGTTGCTGTGACGCGGGGCGGCTTGATCCCGGCGGCCATCGTCGCGCGCGAGTTGGAGTGCCGCCTGATCGAGAGCATCTCCGTCGTCAGCTACGACGAGGAGAGCCAGGGCGAGCCCAGCGTGATCAAGCCCCCGAGCGCGGCCGGGGATGGCGAAGGCTTCCTGATCGTCGACGACCTGGTCGATAGCGGAGTGACGGCGCGCTTGGTGCGTGACCTGTTGCCGCGTGCGCACTTCGCGTGCCTCTATGCCAAGCCGGCCGGAAAACCCATGGCGGACAGCTTCGTGGTCGAGGTGCCGCAGGACACGTGGATCCTGTTCCCATGGGACACAGCGCCGCTTTTCGTGCCGCCGCTGGCCAAGCGATAAGGGGTTGCGACCCGCCCTGCCCTAGGCTACACCCCGCCGCCTGCGGCGCCCGTAGCTCAATTGGATAGAGCACCAGACTACGAATCTGGGGGTTGGAAGTTCGAGTCTTTCCGGGCGCGCCATCAATGGCTCTGGATCATCGTGGCTCAAGGCGACGCCGCCGCATTGGCCAGCGTCTCGTATGGTTGGCCGGGCATGGCGCCGGAGCCCGGCTCGGCGGCGACGGCATGGACGCGGTTCCGGCCGTCGCGCTTGGCGGTGTAGAGAGCCTGATCGGCCAGGTGCAGCAGTTCCATGCTGACGAAGCCGACCATGGGCGTCGCGGCGGCAGCGCCGATGCTGACGGTGACACAACCGGCCGGATTGCCCGTGTGCTCGATCCGGAGCGCCGCGACAGCGAGGCGGATGCGGTCGGCGATGGCCTGTGCGGCGTCCAGGCTCGTATCGGGTAGGATCGCGACGAACTCCTCGCCTCCATATCTGGCCTTCATGTCATCTGGCCGACGCAAATGCATCTCCATGCAGGCCGCGATCGCGCGCAGCACGTCGTCGCCCGCCAGATGCCCGTAGGTATCGTTGAAGCGTTTGAAGAGATCGGCGTCGAGCATCAGGACCGCGATCGGCGCGCCCTGGCGCACGGCCCGGCGGAAGGCTCGGTCGAACTCCACGTCGAAGGTGCGGCGGTTGACCAAACCGGTCAACCCGTCCGTAGCGGCAAGGATCGACAGCTGCTGCGCCGCCGCGGCAAGGGCGCGCTCGGTCTTCTCGCGCCGCCTCATCTCGCGCCGAAACAGCAGCGACAACCCCACCGTCGCCGCGCAGAGCACGAGCATCACCGGCATTATGACGAGCGTCTTGCGCCACCATGGCGCATAGATTTCGTCGGTCGAAAGATTGACCGTCAGGATGAGGGGCAATGTGCCGATGCGGCGGAACGTAAACAGCCGCTCAACCCCGTCGAACGGCGACGTTGCGACGTATTGGCCGGATTGTTGGTTCAAGAAACGGCCGAACGCGGAGCCGAGCGCGGCCATGTCGCGATCGACGTCCTCCTCCCTGAATGGATAGCGGACCAAGATCCGGCCATCATCGCGCAGCAGCGAGATCGTCCCCTTCTTCCCCACCTGCAACTGCTCGAACAGCCGACGGAAGTAGGTCAGGCGAAGGGTCGCGGAGACGACACCGGCGAACGTGCCGGCCGCACTCGGGATGCGTCGGCTGATCGCGAACCGTAGATCGCCGCCGCCGATCCGGCTCTTGAATGCTCGGCTGACATACAGCCCGGCATTGGGGTTGGTCTCGTGGACTTTGAAATAGTCTCGATCGCCGAGATAGAGGTCGTGGGGCACGATCGACGTCGAATCCTCGATGACCCAGCCCCGCCCATTCAGCACGAGCTGTGAGCCGAGATCTTCGGCGCTGGCCGATCCATCGAACAGCGCGTGATGCCGGACGCCGGGGCTCGCCTGATCGATGCCCGGCTCGGCCAGCGCCTCGGTCAATCCCATCAGCGACAACTCGAGGATCGAGATGTTGCGCGCGATGTCGCGATCGAGCGCGAGCAACAGATTGTCGGCACCGAGCTTGGCCTGGGCCCACACGTCGTTGCGGCTCGCCAGCAACGCAGCGCTGCCGAGGATCAGCATGGCGACCGCGACACTGATCCCAAGCGAGGTCAGCCACCAGGACCGGTTTGCCCATCTCGGGACAGCCTCAACGTAAGTGTCTGAACTGATAGTCATCCCCCGCGCGCCCGCAGTCGATCGTCACGGGCACCATCATGCCGGGAATGCCTCAAGGAAGTCTTAAGGGCGGCTGGCGGCGCGTTGCGCAGTTGTTGCAGCGCACCAAAACGGCTAGACACGTAAATACTTCCGCTGGATTTCGAACATGCTCCGGATCGACGACCTGGTCTTCAACGCCTGGGGACGCCGCTTTTTCGACCGCGCCACCGTGACGCTGCCCACCGGAACCAAGGTCGGGCTCGTCGGGCGCAACGGCGTGGGCAAGTCCACCCTGTTCCGCCTGATCCTCGGCACCCTGTCGCCCGATGGCGGCGCCATCGAGGTACCGCGCGGCGCCCGCATCGCCAGCGTCGACCAGGAACACCCGGCGACCCCGGTCAGCCTGCTCGACACGATCCTGGCCGCGGACGAGAAGCGGGACGCACTCTATACCGAGCTCGAGACCGCCGAGCCCGAGCGGATCGCCGACATCTATGCGAGCTTGGCCGAGATCGACGCCGACCGCGCGCCGGCGCGGGCGAGCGAAATCTTGGCCGGCCTCGGCTTCTCGACCGACGACCTGGCCCGCCCGATGGCCGAGTTCTCCGGCGGCTGGCGCATGCGGGTCGCGCTGGCGGCGGCCCTGTTCGCCGAACCCGACCTGCTGCTGCTCGACGAGCCCACCAACTACCTCGACCTGGAAGGAGCGCTGTGGCTCGAGGCCCGGCTGGCCAAATACCCGAACAGCGCGCTCATCATCAGCCATGATCGCGAGTTGCTGAACCAGTCCGTCAACGCGATCCTGCACCTGGCCGACGGGAAGCTGGATCTATATCCGGGCGGCTACGACGATTTCGAGCGCCGGGTGGCAGAGAAGCGGCGCGTGCAGGCGGCCTCGCGGGTCAAGCAGGAGGCCGAGCGCGCCCACCTGCAGAGTTTCGTCGACCGCTTCCGTGCCAAGGCGAGCAAGGCGGCACAGGCCCAATCGCGCATCAAGCGCCTGGCGAAGCTGGAGCCGATCGCCGCGATGTCGAGCGAGCACACCTCTCCGTTCACCATCCCATCGCCGGCGCGCCCGCTGGCCCCGCCGCTGATGCGGCTCGAGGCGGCCAGCGTCGGCTATGACGGCGACCCGGTGTTGCGCGACATGAACCTGCGCCTGGACGTGGATGACCGGATCGGCCTACTCGGGGTGAACGGCGCCGGCAAATCCACGTTCGCCAAGCTGGCCGCCGGCGCGCTCACGGTGTCGGCGGGCCACCTGCAGCGGGAGCGGCGCATCGGCGTCGGCTGGTTCCATCAGCATCAGATCGAGGCGCTCGACCCGGCCGACACGCCGCTCGACATCCTGCGCCGCGCCCGGCCGGAGGACAGCGAGCAATCCTACCGGTCGCGCCTGGCGATGTGGGGCATCGGCTTCGACAAGCAGTCGACGACTGCGGCCAACCTGTCGGGCGGCGAACGGGCGCGGTTGCTGCTGAACCTCGTCGCCATGGCGGCGCCGCACCTGCTGATCCTCGACGAGCCGACCAACCATCTGGACATCGACAGCCGCCGGGCTCTGCTGGATGCGCTCAACGAATACGGCGGGGCCGTCATCCTGATCACCCACGACCGGTCACTGATGGAGTTGGTGGCGGACCGGTTGTGGCTCGCGGCGGACAATACGGTGACGCCGTTCGACGGCGACATGGACGATTACGCGCAGCTGGTGCTGGACCGAGCGAAGGTGGCCGCGCCGGGCCAGGGCCGGGCGGCGAAGGGCAAGCGTAAACGCGCCGCGTGAGCGGCGCCGGCGGCAGAACCTGGATCGGCACGGAAACCATGCTAGTCTGATCCCATGATGAAGCACCTGCTCCTGACGGCTGCGGCACTGGCTGGTCTGACGGAGGGGTCGCTCGCGGCGCAGGCGCAATCTCCGACAGCCTGCCCGGCCACGCCGATCGAGGTCGTCCGCTCCCGGGGCGGCGTGAACGACAACCTGGGCAGCGTGCCCAACATCCCGGACCTGTGCCGCGTGACGCGCTCGGGCGAGACGGGCGCCTACTATTACGGTGTCTGGAAAACCGACTGGCCCGGCGCCGGAGACGCGTATCCCGCGCTCAAATCCGTCATCCTCAGCGGCCAGAACGCACGGGCGAGCTTTGTCACGCGGTCGATCCCGGGAATGCAGTGGATCGACACCTTCATCAACGAGGGGCTGGAGCCAATGACCGTCGATGGCCGCCTCTACACGACGCTGCGCCTCGTCCATGAGCGAAACGGGATCGAGGGCAACACCTATCATTCGCTGATCACGACCTGGCGGGACGTGAAGACGGGAGTGGCGTTGCGGACCTACGAGCAGCAGATTTCCGGGCAGTCCTACGGGCCCGACACGACGTGGCAAGCCGTCAAGGTCGTTCCGCTGCGATGAGGGGCCGGCGCTCCTTCCTGGCCGGCGCCGCCGCGCTCGGGACATCGGTGCTGGCAGCCCGCAGCCGGGCTGCCGAGGCGGTCGATCTGCCGCTGAACGGACAGCCGGCGCGGCGCGACCTCACGACCGCATTCCCGCAAAAGGGCCCGATGGTGCTGCAGCGGACTCGGCCGCCGCTGCTGGAGACGCCGTTCGACGTGTTCGACCAAGGCGTCTTCACGCCCAACGACCGCTTCTTCGTCCGCTGGCACTGGAGCGTCATCCCGGAACAGATCGATCCGGACGCCTTCAGCCTCGCCGTGCGGGGCCATGTGAACCAGGCGAAAGCGCTTGGCATGAAGGACCTGCTGGCCATGCCGCGGGTCGAACTTGCCGCCGTCAACCAGTGTTCCGGAAACTCGCGCGGGATGTTCCAGCCGCGCGTCGCGGGGGGCCAGTGGGCGAACGGGGCGATGGGCAACGCGAAATGGGTCGGCGTGCGGCTGCGCGACGTGCTGGATCAGGCCGGAGTGAAGCCAGGCGCCGTCGCGGTCCGCTTCAACGGCCTCGACCAGCCGGTGGTCGACACGGCACCCGACTTCATGAAGTCCCTCGCGATCGACCATGCGCGCGACGGTGAGGTCATGCTCGCCTACCAGATGAACGGCGAGCCGTTGCCGCTGCTGAACGGCTTCCCGCTCCGCCTGATCGTGCCGGGCTGGTTCTCCACCTATTGGGTCAAGATGCTCAACGACATCGAGGTGCTGGACAAGCCGGACGAGACCTACTGGATGAACACGGCCTATCTGATCCCAGCCACGCCCCGCGCGAGCGTCAAGCCGGGCGAGACCGGGTTCGCAACCGAGCCGATCAACCGCATGATCCCCCGCTCCTTCTTCACCAACGTGAGCGACGGCACCAGGGTCGAGCCCGGCGCGCCGGTCAGCTTGCGCGGGATCGCGATGGGCGGCGATTGCGGCGTCACCGCGGTCGATCTCTCCTATGACCGGGGTACGACGTGGGTGCCGGCCAAGCTCGGCGCAGATGAGGGCGACTACAGCTTCCGGCGGTGGACGGGCGAGGCGACCGCATCGCCCACCGGCTTGGTGGCCATGGTGCGCGCCACCAACAGCAAGCGCGAGGTCCAGCCGATGGACGCCAATTGGAACGGCGGCGGCTACATGCGCAACATCATCGAAACCGTGCACCTGCCTGCTGCATGACCGGAGGAGCCATGCCGATGTCCCGCAGCCTGATCATCCTGGGCGTCATTCTGATGGCCTCGTTCGGCCATCGCGCCGCCCTGGCGGAGGGACCGGGGCTGCACGCGGTCGCCGTCGAGCTGCCAGGCAGCGATCGCGAGCTGCCGGCGGGACCGGGGGCGGAGTTGGTCACCAACAACTGCACCGCATGCCATTCGCCCGGCATGATCCTGACCCAGCCCGCGCTCACCAAGGCGACCTGGCTCGCCGAGGTGAACAAGATGCGCAGCACCTACAAGGCCCCGATCGCCGACGAGAACGTCGAGCCGATCGTGACATACCTGGCCTCGATGCACGTCGGCCCGTAGCGCCCCGGACCGCGCGGTCCGCCCTCGTCAACACGCTGCCCTCGCTGTAGCGTCTGGCGAAACAAGCGGGAGGATACGATGCGGCGGATGCTGTTGGCATTGACGATGCTGGCCGGCTTGGCGGGGCCGGCGCTGGCCGAGATCGACGGGCACAAGATCATCATCGGAGTCCTGACCGACCTCACCGGAGGAAACGCCACGGCCGCCGGCGAGGGTTCCGTCGTCGCGGCGCAACTGGCGGCCGAGGAGGCGCAGGCGACGCTGCCCGGCATCACGATCGAGGTCATCAGCGCCGACCATCAGAACAAGGCCGACATCGCGTCCACCATCACGCGGGACTGGATGACCAACCGCGCGGTGAACGTCGTGGCCGACGTGCCGTTCTCGTCGGCCGGGCTCGCCGTCAACGACGCGGTGCGCGGGTCGAAGCGGACGATGTTCATCGCCTCCGGACCCGGCACCAGCGACCTGACTGGCTCCGCCTGTTCGCCGAACACGGTGCATTGGACATACGATACCTATGCCACCAGCAGCGCGGTCGCGAAGGCGCTCGTGAGCCAAGGCGGCAAAAGTTGGTTCTTCATCACGGCCGATTACGCGTTCGGCGCCGCGTTGGAGCGGGATGGCAGCAAGGCGATCGAGGCGCTGGGCGGCCGGGTCGTCGGCTCGGTGAAGAACCCGCCGTTCGCGTCGGATTTCTCGTCCTTTCTGCTGACCGCGCAGGCCAGTGGCGCGCAGGTGATCGGCTTCGCCAACGCCACCATCGACCTTATCAACCTGATGAAGCAGGCGCGCGAGTTTGGCATGGGTACGGGGCAGCAGCGGCTGGCCGGGTTTCTCGTGTTGGTGACCGACGTGCAGTCGCTTGGGCTGGAGGTGGCGCAGGGGCTATACTTGGCCTCGCCGTTCTACTGGGATTTTGACGACCGCAGCCGGGCGTTCTCGGCGCGGTTCGCGGCCCGCATGCATGGCGCCAAGCCGACGATGCTGCAGGCCGGGGTCTATTCGGGGCTGGTGCACTACTTCAAGGCGGTCAAGCAAGCCGGCACGACCGATGCCGCTCCGGTCAGGGCCGCGATGGAAGCACTGCCGGCCGATGACGATGCCTTCGGGAAGGGCTCGGTCCGTCGAGACGGCCGGGCTCTGCACGACTTCCATCTATTCCAGGTGAAGACGCCGTCGGAGTCGAAAGGGGCCTGGGACGACTACAAGCTGGTCTCCACGATTCCTGGCGAGCAGGCCTTCCGCCCCATGGCGGACGGTGGCTGCAAGCTGGTCCAGTAACGGACTACGCCGTCCAGAGCGCCGGGAGGTATTCGTAAGCGTCCCCGTTCTTGGCGACGTACGCCGTTGCCGGGAACGGGGCGTGGAAGAAGTGCAGCCGAAGCCGCTCGGCGGCCGCGCGGTCGAGCAGGCGCCGCCGGGTCTTGATGGTCTGCTCCGGGTCGACGTCGAACATCGCCTGCCACTCCGGATGGCGGATAAAGAGCAGCGGATTGTTGGTGATGTCGGCGACGTAGAGCAGCGTGTCGCCGCCGGAGGTGATCTCGATGGCCGACATGCCCGGGGTGTGGCCGTCCGCCTGAACCGAGGTGAAGCCCGGCAGTATTTCGTCGCCCCACGCGAAGCGCTGCAGGTCGAACCCGTCCATTGTCTTGCGGGCGATCTCGAAGTTCGACCGTGCCGCCTCCGGCGCCGCGTTCATCGCGGCGTCGTCGAACCAGTAGTCGCACTCCAGCCCCGGCACCATGACCCTGGCGTTCGGGTAGGTCGGCGAGCCGTCCTTGCGTCGCAATCCGAGGATGTGGTCGCCGTGCAGATGGCTGATGACGACGGTGGTGACGTCACCCGGCGCGATGCCGGCGGCCGCGAGGTTGGCGACGAGGTGTCCGGTGGTCGGCGGGCCGCTCTCGCCGAAGCCCGTATCGATCAGCACGGTCCCGGACGGGGTCTGGATCGCGAGCGGGTGGAAGGTGAGCGTGAGCTTGTCGGCAGGCATGCCTGCTTCGGCGAAGGCGGCGCCGACCGCCGCGTCGCCGGCGTTGCGGACGAAGCCGCTGGGCCGGTCGCGCGTCAACACGCCGTCATGGAGGGCGATCGCCTGGAAGTCGCCGAGCGTGTAGCGGAAGAAGCCGGGAGCTTGCGCCATCGAGAGAACCTTCGCGTCGTTCGCCGGGTCAACGCCAGGCAATGTCGTTGGTGGCATGCCGCTAGGTCACGGCACGGCGGCGGGCATGTTCGGGCGCCCGCCAGGCCGCACCCTCGATGACCTCGCGCAGGCTCGCGACTGCGGTCCAGAGGTCGGTGTAGCGGAGATAGAGCGGGGTGATGCCGAAGCGGATGAGGTCGGGGGCGCGGAAATCGCCGATGACACCGCGCGCGATGAGGGCCTGGGTCAGCGCGTAGGCATCTTCGTGCGCGAAGGAGACCTGGCTTCCGCGCTGAGCGGGGTCGGACGGCGAGGCGAGGCGAAGCGCGGGGCCACATTCCTGTGCGACGAGGTCGATCAGGGCGGTCGACAGCCCGACCGATTTGGCGCGCAACGCCGCGGGGTCGGCCTGGAGCAGGCCGTCGACGCCGACCTCCAGCGCGGCCAGGCTCAGGATGGGTGGAGTGCCGACGACGGTGCGGGCCATGCCGGGCGCCGGGCGGAAGCTCGGCTCGAACGCGAACGGAGCGGCGTGGCCGAGCCAGCCCTGCAGCGGCAGGGCGACGCCGTCGACCAGATCGGGCCGGATATAGAGGAAGCTCGGCGCGCCCGGCCCTCCATTGAGGAACTTATAGCCGCAGCCGACCGCGAACTCGGCCCCGCTGCCGGCCAGATCGAGCGGGACCGCGCCGGCGCTGTGCGCCAGATCCCACAGCACCACGGCACCGGCGGCTTGGGCCGCTTGCGTGATCGCGGCCATGTCGAACATCGCGCCGGAGCGGAAATCCACATGCGTGAGCATGACGACCGCCGTGTCGGCATCGATCGCGTCCAGAAGCGCCTCCCGACCGGCCGTCCGCAGCACATGGCCCCGCCCGAGCAGCCCGGCGATCCCCTCGGCCACGTAGAGATCGGTCGGAAAATTGCCGGCCAGCGACAGGATGGTCCTCCGCTCCGGCCGCAGCGCCAGGGCCGCGCCGAGCAGCTTGAACAGGTTCACCGTCGTGCTGTCCCCGACGCCGACGCTGCCGGGCGCGGCGCCGATCACGTCGGCGATCTTGTCCGCGACTCGGGCCGCGAGGTCGATCCAGCCGGCGTCGTTCCAACTGCGGATGAGGCCCTGCCCCCACTCCGCCGAGACGACCTCCGCCACCCGCGCCGCCGTCCGCCGCGGCAATGCGCCCAGCGAATTGCCATCCAGGTAGATGACGCCCGGCGGCAGATCGAACATCGCGCGCAACCCGGCGAGCGGGTCCGCCGCGTCGAGCCGCTGGAGGTCGTCGGGAGTGATCGCCATGCGTCACTGTCCGCGATAACCGGTCTGACGGCATCTCTTTTATTAACGTGTGCCGTTTTCCCAGGTCGGTCTTTCCCGTGTTTTCCCACGTCGTCCGCATTCTATGTGGACGTCGCGCTGAACGACGTGCGGCCGGACCCGCTGTCGCGCACCGATAGCCGGGTCAGCCTCGTCACCGGGGTGCACCGCAAGGAGGTCCAGCGGCATCGCGCAGCCCGAGATCGATCCATTGGCGTCGACCGGCTCGCGGAGCCTGTCCAGCCGCGTGGTCGCGCTCTGGTTGCCGCGGGCGGACCTGACGGACGCCGAGGGCAGGCCGTGCCGCTGCGGCGGAGTGGTCCGGCGCCGTCGCTGGAGGCGCTGGTGGCGAGCACCACACGGATGTGCGGCCGCGCGCGCTGCTCCACGAGTGGATCGCGGCAGGGGTCGCGGCGGTGGACATGGACGGCATGGTCCGGCTGGCGCAGGCCGCCTTCGTGCCGCGCGCGGACCGCGATCAGCAGATGTTCTTGTTCGCCCGCAACATGCGCGACGATCTATCGGCCGGGTTTCGCAACGTGACCGCGGCGGGCGGCCCGCGTGCCCTCGACCGGGCGGCGCACTCCGACGGCTTGAACGCGCGCGGCGGCCGAGATCGAAGCGGCCGCGCGGGTCGTGGCGGAGACCGCGCTGCTGGAGCTGAGCCGGACGGCGATGGCGATCGCCGACCGCGACGACCGCGACGACCGCGGAGGGCGAGACGCGCGGGCACCGGGCCAACCTGGGCGTGTTCGTCTATGCCGAGGCGGAGGCGTCCGCCTGATGCAGCCGCGCGCAGGCGCGGTCTGGCTCGCGTGCGCCGCCGCTCTGGCCGCATGCACGCCGGCCACGCGCCCGATGACGGCATCGGCGGCGCCCGCGGGGCCCGCGACGAAGGTGGCCGAGCGCGGCATCGGCGGCACCGGCATCATCGGCGTCGTCACCGGCTTTGCGAGCATCTGCCTTGCCGGGCACGAGGTCGCGCTGTCTGGCGACGTGGTGGAGTTCCCGCGGAGCAGCCAGGGCGGGATCAGGATCGTTTCGGTGGTCCCGAGCGCAGGGACCGGCCGCTCCGGCTTCGCCCCGGCCGGCCTGGGTGCGGCGAGCGAACGCGTCCAGCACGCGCAGGCGCCTTTGCGCGAGGGCGGCGGGCCGCCCGCCGGCGCGCGGGCCTTCGAGCCCGCGCCGGTGCCGAACCGCATGCCCGGCTTTGATCCGGCGGCCAGCGGTGCGACCGCGACCAACCGCTTCGGCACGACTGGCCGCAGCCCCGGCTTCCGACCGTCACCGGGCGGGGCCACTCCCGGCGCCATCAACGGTCCCGGGCCCGGCTTGGACGGCAGCCCTGGCCGCCGTTGAGCGTGGGCGTCTATCCGAACCGGCGCGAACTCCCCTAAAAGGAGTGGAGCATGGCAAGGAGAGACGGATGCGGGGAGTGTGGCTGGCGGCGGCGGTGGGTCTGGGCGGGTGCATGGCGCCGCAATCCACGCTCGGCACGGCCGGCCTGCAGCAAGCAGCCCGTAATTTCCCGCCGCTGATCATCGGCGCCAACACCACGGCGACGAGCGGGCCGGTGACGCTCCGCGCCTGCCCGGCCCCGGGGAGCCGGGTCGAGCAGAAGGGCGGCCCGACGATGGAGTATCTCGGCGCCGTTCCCGGCCAGCCGGATCTGTGCCGGATGCGGGTCGGCGGCGACTTGGTCCAGGGTTGGTACGGCATCTGGCTGACCGATTGGCCCGGCTACACCGAGGCCTACCCGGCGCTGACCAGGGTAATGCGCGGCGGCACCGGCGCGGTCGAGGGGTTCGACGTCGAGACCGGGCCCGACCATGCCTATCACGACCTCATCCGCAACGAGGGCGTGGAGCATATCAAGTTGCTGGACAAGACCTACGACGCCATCAAGCTCGCGCATTATCGCGAGGGCACGAACGGCAACACCTACCGCTCGGTTTCGACCATTTGGAAGGATGTGCCGACCGGATTGCTGATCTACGGCACCTACCAGCACATCTCCGGCGCCCCGGTGGTCGACGACCCGCTGATCCCCACCGCGATCGTCCCGGCAGGCTGAGCGGGCTAGTCCGGGCTGGGTTTCGGCAGCAGCACGGCGTAATATCGGCTTTCCTGGCTGACTTGGTAGTTGGCCAGCAGCGCGCGGACCACGGCGGCGCTGAACCGGAGCCGCTCCCCGTCTCCGACCTGGAAGACCGCGTCGTCTTCGCCGATTTGGACCGCCGCATAGCGCCGGGCATCCAGATCGGCGATGATCCGTGCCTCGGGGATGCGCCCGATACTGACCTGATCTTTCACATAATACGGGTCGTAGATGAACGGCTTGCCGGCTTCGAAGCACATTAGCAAGCTCTCGCATAGGGCCGGTCCATTCGACGCTTTGACGACGCCCAGAGCCGCCTGGAAGCCGGCCTCGCGCTGCGGCAGGCGCTCTGCCCGGCCCAGCGCCCCATACAAGTCGCCGGGCGTCCGCACCAGCACCGGCGCCACCGCCAGCAACGCGACGATCGCGACGAGGCTCCAGCCGCGCGGGAAGCCTTCGACCCGCTTCTGGACAGCACTCACCGCCGCGGCGACGACGATCGCCATGGCGGCGAACGTCTCGTAATGAATATTGTTTGTCACGCCGTTCCCGAACCCGAAAGCAATGGCCAGCAATGCCGCACATCCGAAGCAGAGCGCCATGAACCCGGTCGCGGCGTCTCGGCTGCAAATGAGCCAACCGACCCCGAGTAGAACGGGCGAGTAGAACAGAGCATAGAAGCCACCGAAGCTCGCCAGTCCAAGCGCGCGATTGAACAAACGTGGCGCGAGCAAATGCGCAAAGAAAAACGGCCCATCCATGACGAGCGTCAGCGCCAGGAACAATCCGGCCATCAGCGCACCCGCACCGGCAAAGACTGTGAGTGACCTCGCGTCACGCGTGAGGACGAGGTGCAGCAAAGCGGCTAGTGGGAAGGCCAACAGGTTGTTCTTGACGAAGAGAGCGGTCACGAAGAAGACCGCCGCAGCGACGATCCACCTCATTCTCCCCCCGGCGCGCAGATAGGCGCAGATGCCGAGGGTCGACAACGCCAGTCCCAGAATGTTGGGGTCGTTCGTCGCGATCCGGGCCGGCGTCAACAAGGCCAACCAGAGGAGGAACGACAGCGCAGCGAACGCCCCGGCCGGCCTGGATCGGCTGATCGTGGCGGCTGCGGTAGCGATGTTGAGCGCGCACCATGCCAGACAGAACAGCGCGACGACGCGGCCCGTCATGTTGACCTCGCCGAACAGGCGACTGAGCAGGCCGATGAGATGGAACGACAGCGGTGGGTAGTTGGTGATGTTCAGGTCGGGCGGCGTCGCATAAAGCGGGCGGCCCATTCGCGCCGCCTCATCCCAATATGCGTTCCAACCCTCGCTGTAGTCGAACGACATCGTGGAGGTAAAGCGCCAGAGCGGGTAGGCGAACCAGGCGGCTGTAACAATCGTCAGCCCGACGATGATCAGCAGCCAGAGACGGTCGAAGCTTCCTGACACGCTCGGCGTTACTGCACTCTCATCCCGCCGAACCCACACCCGTTCAACGTAACATGGCGCTCAGTGTTCCATCAACTCCAGCTCATCCAGCGCCCGGTGGGCGGAGTGGCGCAGCGCTTCCTCGATGACGAGGAGGAAGTCGGTGCCGCCGGCCTCCGTCGTCCAGGGGTCCATCGTCGTCGAGATCAGGAAATCCACGCCCTCCCGCGGCGGCGCCACGACGCCCATGCGGCGGCTGAAGCGGTCGACGAAGCTCTGGCCGTAGACGGCCGGGTCGAACCGCGAACTGGTGAGGATCAGTTCGAGCTCGTTCAGGTCCGCCCGCGGCTCGATGACGCTGCAGCGGGTGAACACGCGCTCGTTGAGCGCGTTGGCGCGGGCGAGGTCGGGGTTCGGCGATCCGTCGGGCAGCTTGGGGTTCAGCGCGAAGGCCAGGATCACCTGATCCGAACCGATCTGCCGGAAGAGCTCCCGCGCCGCCTTGTCGCTGTGCAGCAACGCCTCCAGCCCCTCGTTGTCGAGCTCGGCGAAGCGCCGTAGCATCGCCCGCTCGGCCGCCAGCGCCCGGCCGGTCGCACGCCGCCGCTCGGCCGGCGTGCGGTTGAACATGGTGATCCCGAAGCGGGGGTCCTCGAGCGTCGCCAGCCGGCAGAACAGGCGCTTGGACGTCCACATGCATTGGCCCAGGATCCGCCCGTAGCCGCTCTGATCGGGCCGGATGACCCGGTGCGCGAGCCACACCGCGGCAGCGGCCGAGCCCGGCTTAGAGCCCTCCACGCCGTAGATCCCGACGGTCGGCTCGGTCTGGCTATGGAAGACCACCGGCGCCCGGAGCGAGATCGCGTCGCGGAACGCCGAGTTTCGGTAGCACAGCGCGCCGGCCGGATAGGGGATATAGCCGCCCTTGTGCGGATCGACCGTGATGCTGTCGGCCCGGCCGAGCGCCTCGTACTGAGCCCGGACATACTCGCTCATCGACATGGTCGGGATGCTGGTCAACTTGCTCTCGGCGCTTCCGGGGCTGTCGCCCTCGCGAAGCATCGCGCGGAAATAGCCGCCCCACGCCGCGTCGGCGTGGATGGCAAAGTTCAGCCCGCGCGAATTGAACCGCTCGCGCAGGTCGAGCAGGCCAGTCAGCGGGTCGACCGCGCTCTCCTCCGTGCTGCCGATCACCGCCACCACGCCCAGCACCGGGGTCCGCCGCCGCAGCAGCGTGTCGAGCGTCGCCTCGACATATTCGAGGTCGAGCCGCGCATCCATGTCGACGCGCTGCACCAGGCAGGCATTCTGGCCGAGGCCGAGCAGCGTCGCCGCCTTCGGCCACGAGTAGTGCCCGGTGGCCGCGACCAGGAAGACCGGCGGCTCCGGCAGATCGGGCATGAAGCTGCGGTAGAAGCCGATCAAGCCGACATTCTGCAGCGTGTAGCCGGCCAGCGCCTCGAGCGCCTCGTCCGGCCCGATGCCGAACCCGGCCAGCGCGGCGGGCAACCCGGCCAGCGTGTCGAGGTCCAAATTGAGCAGCGTCCAGCTATCGAGGTCGATCAGCCGCGCCTTCTGTCCGCCCCAGAGCGGAACCTCCAGCCCGCGCGCCCGCGCCAGCAGCGGCACCTCGCGGATGGCCGCCCGCAGCGCCACGCCGGCATATTTGAGGTTCCGCGCCGCCCATAGCGCCTCGACGTTGGCGACGGTGCCGCCGCTGGTCAAATGCCCCCAGCCGACCGTCTGGCCCGGGGTGCCGACAGGGTCGGCGACGGTGCTGTAGCCCAGCATGCGGCAGAGGTCGTTGCCGACCTCGACCTCGAGCCGGGTCGTGACGGGCGAGGCCTCGGCGGCGACGTTGTTCTGGTTGTACAGCCCGGCCGCGAACTGGCCGATCGTCGCCGGCAGCGCGACGTCCCAGAGCATGTGGCCTTGGTAGCGCATGCTCGCGAAGGGCGCCGAGAGACGCAGCTTGTCGAGCAGGTTGTGGGTCTCGCGACGCAGCCGCTCCATGCCGACCGCGTATTCCGGTGAGGCGCGCACCTTCGGGGTGACGTGGCTCGGGTCCTCGGGATGGAACGCGCGGCGTGCTTCGGCATGGCTGCTGATCGAGGCGACGATCAGCTCGATCAGGATGCCGGCGTTCTCCGCGCGGGGGCCGAGAAACCAGGTTTCCGGCGCGCCGTCGCCGCTACCGGCGAGCGAGAGCGGCACGTGCAGCTCCTGGTCCCAGGCGGCGCGGGCGCGGGTCCGCCGCGGCGAGGGTTTCGGCATCGCCACATCGGAGGGGCTCATCGGATCGAAGTCGTCGGCATCATCGTTCGAACAATGGGGTCGATGATGCGCTGCACCAAGTCCGCGGCGTGGCGGACCTCGAAGCAGTCCGGGACGGGCCGATGCAACCTCGGCCGCCGCGCAACGTCTAACCGCCTTGCTGTTGGGGAACCGCCGGTGATCTCGACGTGGGTGGCGTTCGGATTGCGCGTCTTGCTCGTGATCCTGTTCATGCCGTTCTCGGCGCTCGACAAAACGTTGAATTTCAAGGGAGCCGTGCAGCAGGCCCGGCAAATCACCGGGTCCGACGCGGTCGCGCGCGGGCTCATCCTGGTGGGGCTCGCCGTCGAGGTGTTCATGTCCCTCGGGATCATCACCGGGGTCGCGGACCGCGCCGCCGCGTTCGTGTTGGCCGGGTATTGCGGCATGACGGCGTTGCTGTTCAAGCAGTTCTGGGTGCCGGGAGACTTCTGGCATCGAGGCGCGAGCAAGGGCCGCGACCTGTTCTGGGATTTTCTGAAGAATTTGTCGCTGGCCGGCGGCATCCTGCTGATCACCTTCGGCACGACAGCGCCGGGCGTCCCGGACTTCTGGCACCACCCCTTGTCGTCCACCCACCCCTATGCGGAAAGATGACTTCATGAGCGATGCCGGGCCCAAGCCCAAGGTTGCCTATTGGCATCTCTGGGTCGACGAGCGGGGCATGAGCCATCAGGCCCGGTGCGAGCTCGAGGACTGGGAGCTGAAAGGGGTCGGAAACGCCGACCCGCAGTGGAACGACACGCAGGGGCGCGTCAATTCGACGGTCGTCTTCACGGTCCAGCCGGTCGGCTGGGTCGGCGACTGGCACGAGAACCCGGCGCCGCAGTGGATCACCGTGCTGTCGGGCGCCTGGTGGGTCGAGTCGATGGACGGTGTCCGCGTCGAGATGGCGGCGGGGGAGTTCTCGCTCGGCGAGGACCAGGGCTGCGTGGAGACGGACGGCAAGAAAGGGCATAAATCCGGCACGATCGGCGGCAAGCCTGCCGTGCTGATGACGGTCCAGCTCCATCGCCCGCCCGTCAAGAAGCCCTGCTACGTCAGCTGACATGCGCGTGCTCCGCCTGCTCAGGATCGAGCTGACGGTTGCGGACCTGGACAGGGCCGCCTCGTTCTACGCCTCCCTGCCGGGACTCTCGGCCGCGGGCCGCGATGTGGCGGAGCCGGCCATGGCTGGCGTTTACGGTGTCGGCCGGGTCGAGCAGGTGTGGCTTCGGCGCGGCGAGCAGACGATCGTGCTGCAGCAGTTCGATCCCCCGGGCGCGCCCTATCCGGCCGACCCGGCCTCGTGCGACCAAGCCTTCCAGCATCTCGCGCTGCCGGTGGCCGACGCGGTGACGGCCACCGCTGCCCTGCCGCGCTCCGCCTCGGCCATCAGCCGCGGTGGCGCGCAACTCCTGCCGCAGGCGTCGGGCGGCGCCACCGCGTTCAAGTTCCGCGACCCGGACGGCCACCCGCTCGAGCTGATCCAGTTCGCGGACGGCCATGGTGACGGCGTCGACCATTCGGCGATCGTGTCCGCCGACGTCGAGCGCAGCGTCGCGTTCTATCGCGACCAGCTCGGCTTCACGGTCGCGCGCCGGCACACCAATTGCGGCCCGGAACAGGACCGGCTCGACGATCTGACGGACACGGCGGTGGAGGTGGTCGCGATGCAGCCGGCGCTTGCCTCGCCGCATGTGGAGCTGCTGGCGTATCGCTCGCCCGCGGTCCGGCCGGCCGGCCGGCGCTCCCCCAACGACATCGCGGCGACCCGGCTGGTGCTCGCGGTCGACGGCCTGAACCTGCCGGGAGAGCGCCTCGCGGACGGCACACAGGTCGCCGTCGTCCGCGACCCGGATGGGCACCTGCTGCTGCTGTGCGGGCCGCCGACTTAGTCAGCGGCGCGGGGCGCCGACTTAGTCAGCGGCGCGGGGCGCCGACTTAGTCAGCGGCGCGGGGCGCCGACGCCGACGATGCGCCCATCCGGCGCGGCGAGGAGCACCGCCACCAGCTGGCCGGCAGGCGGCTTCTGGTGGATCGAGAGCGGGGCGCCGGACCACGCGCCGATGCTCTGGACCGAGCGGACGATGTTGGATTCCGTGAGCGTGCGGCCGCTGTTCTCGCCGCGGCCGACCGGGGTCACGTGCGAGCGGTCGTAGCCGATCAGCACGATGTCGGCGTGGCCGGTGCCGGGTCCGACGGTGATCACGACCTCGTTCGCGGCCGCCTTGACGGTGACGCTGGCCAGCGTCACCGCACCATCCAACGCCGTGTCGAGCGCCTGCTCGATCGCGTCCGGATCGGACCCGACCACGGCTTGCGCGCCGTCGATGACCAGCTCGGGCGTGAACAGCGTCGGGTCCGTGCCGCGCATCGCGTAGACGCGCTGGCGCTCGGTGGCTTCCGGGCTGGAGAACGGGTCGGTCCAGCCGAGCCGGTTCCAGTAATCGACGTGGAAGGCGAGCGGCAGCAGATCCTTCCGGCTGCGGGCGATTTCGTTGACCAGCGCATCGGCCGGCGGGCAGGACGAGCAGCCCTGGGCGGTGAACAGTTCGATCACGACCGGCCGCGGCTCGGCGGCCGCGGCTCCCTGCCAGAGCGGAAGGGCCACGACGCACGCCGTCCAAAGGACCCTGTTCATCAACGAGCCTCCCCTTGCCCCGGCGCGAGCGTTACGGTCCACGGTGAGGGCCAGATATGCATGACATAGGCCGGGTCGGCACGCCAGAGCGCGACCTGCTCGTGCCAGGAGGGGCCGTCGCTCACCGGGGGCCAGGGCGTGGTGTAGGAGCGGGTGCCGACGACCAGCAACCATCCGCAGATGGCCGCAGCCGGCCAGCGCCACGACGAGGCCCGGTCCGCGCTGAGCGCCAGGACGCTCAGCGCGGTCAGCGAGAGCGGCACGAAGGCGTAGCGCGCGCCGGCTCGGGTGTGGATGAGCGCCGCGGTTCCGTCGAGCGCCCCGATATAGGCGGACAGCGCGGTCGCGGCCGCACCGGCCAGCAGCCAGAACGCCGGCCGGTTGCCGGCCCGCCAGATGACGGTCGTCAGCCCGCCGAACACGACCAGGGGGGCGACGATCGCCAAAACCGGAACGTGGCCGGATGCCACCGCCGCCTGCAGCGCCGCGACCCGGCCGGCAGACGAGTACAGGCCGGTGAACGGCACCACGAGATCTTTGACCGCGACCACCGACAAAAGCACGCCAGGGTCGAGCGTATAGCCGCGGTCGGTGCCGAGCGAGAAGAAGAAGGCGATCTGGATCGCGCTGCCCGACACCAGCGACGCGAGTTGGAGCACGCGGCCGCGCGTGCGATCCAGCACGGCGCGCAGCAGGAAGAGCGGGGTGAGCGCGATTGCGCCCGGCCCGCACAGCGGCGCCAGCACCAGCAGCGCCAATCCGAATACCATGCGGCCGCCGCGCGGCGCCTCGAGCGCCAGGAGCAGACCGCAGGCCAGTGCCAGCTCGAACTGGCAATGCAGCGTCTGCAACCAGATTTCGTCCGAACCCGGCACGAGCAGCAGCAAGAGCACACCGCCCAGCCGCACCGGCCAAGGCTGCAGCCACGCGTCGCGTGCCGTGAGCAGGATCAGGGGCGGGACGAGTTGGAACAGCAGCGCCACCCCGATGGTGACATAGGGCGCGTCGGTCACCGGCATGGTCCAGCGGGCCGCCAAGGTCGCGCCGTTGGCGACGAGGTTGAGGTAGCCGCCGACCGGGGTGAGCAGCGCACGCACCGGGTCGAGCGTCCAGGCGTGGGTGAAGAAGATCGTCCCTTCTTCAGCCCAAAACCGGCCCTTGAGCACGATCTCCGGCATCCGAAGCAGGACCAGGGCGGCGTAAAGCAGCAACGCCAGCGTGACGGTTCCGGGCCCGAGCGCAACGGGCCGGCCGGACATCGGCAGCTTCACGCCTGCGCGGTGGCGGTGGCCGGGCTCAGTCCCCGCAGTTGCTCGGCAAGTTCGCGGTAGGTCGTGTTGCCCTTGGTCAATATCTGGTCCGCCTCCCCCTGCAGGTATCGCCGCTCGTCGTCGGTGATGTCCTTGGCGGTGAGTATGACGACGGCGATGTCCTGCCAATCCTCCCGCGCCCGCAGCTGTTTGAGCACGGTGAACCCGTCCATGTCGGGCATCATGAGGTCGAGCAGCACGACGGCCGGCTTGGCCTCCTCGGTCATGGTGAGCGCCATCGCCCCATCCGACGCCGCGCGCACCTTGAAGCCGGATCGGTTCAACATGGCGGTCAGCCGGGTACGCGTGTCCGCGTCGTCGTCGACGACGAGGATGTCGTCACCGATCGCGCTGAGACGATAGCGGGCGAGCACGGTGCGCAACTCGTCCCATTCGATCGGCTTGCTCAGGTAGTCGTTGGCGCCGAGCGACGCCGCGAGCCCCTCCTCGTGCACGAACGACACGATGATGACGGGCGTCGCGGCCAGGTCGGGATCGGCACGGATGGCCGAGAGCACCGACCAGCCGTCCATCTGCGGCATCATCACGTCGAGCAGCACTACGCGCGGATGCAGCGCCTTGGCCATCGCCAGCCCGGTCTTGCCGTCGCTCGCCTGCCGCGTGACGAACCCCTCCCGCTGCAGATAGCGCGCCACCAGGTCGCGCGTGCCGGGATCGTCGTCGATGATCAGCACGCTGTCGTCGCGCGGGGTCATCTCGGCCCGGTCGATCGGCTCGGCGGCTTGCTCGGGCAGTTCGACCGGAACGCGGATAATGAACGTCGAGCCCTTGCCCTGCTCGCTCGTCACGTCGACCTCGCCGCCCATCAGCTCGGTGAATGCGCGCGTGATCGATAATCCAAGCCCGGTGCCGCCATACCGGCGCGTGGTGGACGAATCGGCCTGCACGAACCGCTCGAACAGGATGGCGAGCTGTTCGGGCGTCATGCCGATGCCGCTGTCCTCGATGGCGAACTCGATCCAGTCCCGCTGCTCGCGTTCGAACCGCCGTACCCGCAGCGTGATGGTCCCGCTTTCGGTGAACTTGGCCGCGTTGCCGAGCAG
The DNA here is from genome assembly GCA_963835135.1 of uncultured Alphaproteobacteria bacterium. GTDB lineage: Bacteria > Pseudomonadota > Alphaproteobacteria > Acetobacterales > Acetobacteraceae > JAVVHH01. Next base: position 62,496 of record CAWIEF010000006.1, on the reverse strand, counting down.
GTTGAACAAGCATTGCCGCAGCTTGACCTGGTCGGTGTGCATGCCGCCGAGCGGCTCCGGGGCGTCGATGACGAGCGTGTTGTTGCGCTTGCCAATCAGGCTGGTCACCGTATCGGCGACGCTTTTGAGCAGGCTGCCCACCGAGAACGCCTCGGCGAACACCGTCATTCGGTTCGCTTCGATCTTTGAAAGGTCCAGCACGTCGCTGATCATGCCCAGCAGATGCCGGGCCGCCTCGTTGATCTTGTGCAGGTCGCCCAGCATGTGGCTCATGCCGGCGTCCTGCACCTCTTCCTCGAGCATCTCGCTGTAGCCGATCACGGCCGAGAGCGGGGTGCGGAGCTCGTGGCTCATGTTGGCGATGAACTGGCTCTTGGCCAAGTTCGCCGCCTCGGCCGCCTCCTTGGCGCGTTGCAGCTCGATCTCGGCCATCTTACGGGCGGTGACGTCGGTATGGATCCCAACCCACTCGACGATATTGCTCTCATCCTCCATCACCGGGGCGCCACGGCCAGACAGATAGCGCCACTCGCCATCGGCCCGGCGCAGGCGATGCTCGATCTTGTAGATGTCGTGCCGAACCACCGCCTCGTGCCATGTGGCCAGCGTGCGGTCGCGGTCGTCGGGATGGATCGCGTCCAGCCAACCATGGCTGGCGATCTCGTCCTCCGATTGCCCGGTGAAAGTCCGCCACGGCAAGGTGTCGCCGATCAACTCGCCATTTGAGCCAGCGCGCCAGACGATCTCCGAGACGGCTTCGACCAGCGAGCGGTAGCGCCGCTCCTTGCGCTGCATCTCACGCTCTTGCTCGATCGACTCGGAAATGTCGGTGTTGGTGCCGATCCACCGGATGATGTTGCCTTCCGCGTCCCGCGACGGCTTGGCGCGCGAGAGAAACCATCGCCACACGCCATCATGCCGCCGCAGCGGAAAGGTGTCCTCCCAATCCAGACCGGCATCGACCGCGAGCCCGTATGACGCCACGACCCGGTCGAGATGCTCGGGATCGTGGACCTGATGCCAGCCCGACCCGAGCATCGACTCGACGCTCAGCCCGGTGAACTCGATCCAGCGGTCGTTGTACCAGAATATGGACCCCGACGTGTCCGCCAGCCAGCACAGCTGCGGCAGGCCATTCGCCAGCGCGAACAGGTCGGAGAAATCGGGGTGCTTTGGCATAGTCTGTCGATGACTGATCCGGCTCCGAACGACAAGCCTGACGCAAGCGCGATGGCATCGGTTCCACGAACGCGGCGTTTTGCGCCACCGGCACGGAGCGGGCTATGAAATCTGCCCGGTGTAGTTTTCCGCCAGAGCCCGTTGGGCCGTGGGTGAGCCGGCCAGCGCGTCGAACTCCGCGCGCTGCATTCGGCGCGTGAACGGGTCATGTTCCGGAAAGGTGTGCAGTAGCGTCGTCATCGACCAGCTGAACCGCTCGGTCTTCCAAATCCGGTCCAGCACGCGCGTCGAGTAGTGCTCGATCCCCGAATCCGAGCCGGCGCGATAGTGCTCGGCCAGCGCCTCGAACAACACACGCACGTCGTGCAGGGCCAGGTTCAGTCCCTTGGCCCCGGTCGGCGGCACGATGTGGGCGGAGTCGCCGGCTAGGAACAAGTGGCCGAACCGGAGCGGCTCGGCGACGAACGAGCGCAGCGGCGCGATCGATTTCTCGATCGAAGGCCCGCGCTGCAGCGCGTCGGCCACGACCGGGTTCACCCGCCGGCACAGCTCGTCGTAGAACCGGTCGTCCGGCCAATCCTCGACCCTCTCGTCCATGCTGCACTGGATGTAGTAGCGGCTGCGGGTCGGCGACCGCATCGAACAGAGCGCGAAGCCCCGCGCGTGATGGGCATAGACCAGTTCATGCGCCGCCGGCGGCTTGTCGACCAGGACGCCGAGCCAGCCGAACGGATACACCCGCTCGAACAACCGGAGCTGCTCGGGCGGCACGCTCTTGCGGCAGACCCCATGGAAGCCGTCGCAGCCGGCGATGTAGTCACACTCGAGCGTCTTCGGCTCGCCATGCTGCATGAAGTGCACCACCGGACTGCCGTCGAGGCCGTCGAGACGGGCGTCTTTCGCCTCATACAGCGTCGCGGCCCCCGACTCGGCCCGCAACGCCATCAAATCGCGGGTCACCTCGGTCTGCCCATAGACCATCACGGAGCGCCCGGTCAGCGCCGCCAGATCGATCCGCAGCCTGTCGCCATCGAACGACATCTCGAAGCCGTCATGCGGCAGCCCTTCCGCCCGCATGCGCGACCCGGCGCCACTCGCCTCCAGCAGATCCACCGTCCCCTGCTCCAACACGCCGGCCCGGATCCGTCCGAGGACGTACTCGCCGGATTGGCGCTCGACGATGACGTTGTCGATGCCCTCGCGCGTCAACAGGTGACCGAGCATCAGCCCAGCCGGCCCCCCTCCGATGATGGCGACTTTGGTCCGCATGCTCATGTCGCCTCGATGGCCGGCGCGAGACCGAAGATACCGGTCGCGGTGGTGACGAACAGCTTATCGATCACGCCCGGCTTCACCCCCCTGTTTTCCCACGCCTCGAGACATCCTACGCCTAGTCGAGGTCCAACTCGTCCAGCACCCGTGCGACGTCGGCGGCCGCCTCGCCGCTGAGCGGCAGCAGCGGGCGCTGCGGCACGGCGTTGGCGATGCCGGCCCGGGTCGCGGCGAGATGGACCACCCGGAAGCTGCTATAGGCGCGCGACACCCGCCAGATCGGCTCGAGCCGTTCGTTCAGCCGCATCGCCTCCGCCGCATCTTTCGCCGCGGCGGCCCGGGCCAGACGCAGGAACGTCTTGGGATAGATGCCCGCGACCACGCTGTACCAGGCGTCCGCACCGGCCAGTAACGTCCCCGCCGCATTCCAATCGACGCTGAAGCCCACCGAGAACCCCGCCGGCACGCGACGCCGCAGCGCGGTCACGGCCTGCTCCGCCTGGGCCGCGGGCGGGGCGCCGGTCTTGACCGCGACGACGCCGGGCACCTCGGCCAACCGCCCCACCAACTCGGGCGAGACATCGAAATGGGTCGTGCCCGGATTGTTGTAGATGCACAGCGGCAGCCCAGCCGACGCCACCGCCCGGAAATGCTCCAGCACCTCCGCATCCAGCAGCGGCGTATACGACACCGGCGCCAGCAAGCCGGCATCCGCGCCGGCCGCCCGCGCGTCCTCGGCCAGCGCGACCGCCGCGTCGGTCCGCAACGCGCCCACGCCCACCAGCAGCTCGACCCGGCCGCCAATGCACTCCGCCGCCGCCGCCACCGCCCGCCGCCGCTCGTCCCGCGAGAAGAACGGGTACGCTCCGGTGCTGCCGAGCAGCCCGATGGAGTCCACTTCCGCCTCGACCAGCCGCGCGAGCAATCGCTGCAGCGCGTCCGTGTCGATCCGCCCGTCCGCAGTCGCGGGCGTGATCGGAAAGGCGGACAGGCCACTGAACATCATTCGGGCTCCGGACGGGTCTGGCCGGTCACGCGAACACGGCGTCGACCGCCTCGCCGAGCCGGCCGACGATCTCGCCCAGATCGGAGTCCGTGACGATGTAGGGCGGCGCGACGATGATATGGTCGCCGCTGACGCCGTCCACGGTGCCGGTGCAGGGATAGATCGCCAGCCCGCGGTCGAGCGCGGCCTGCTTGACCCGCTCCGCGACGGCCGCCGACGGCGCGAACGGCGCACGCTGCGAACGGTCCGACACGAACTCGAGCGCGCGGAACAGGCCGCGCCCGCGGATGTCTCCGACATGGGCGTGGTTGCCGAAGCGATCCGTTAGCAAGCGCTCGAGCGTGGCCCCGCTCCGGGCGACATGAGGCACGAGCTCGTCCTCGCGCAGGATCCGCTGCACCTCGAGCGCGGCGGCGCAGGCCACCGGGTGTGCCTGATAGGTCTGGCCGTGCATGAAGCCGCCCGATCCGTCACGCAGCGCCGCGATCACCCGCCGTCCCGCCAAGATGCCGCCGATCGGTGCGTAGCCGCCGCCCAGCCCTTTGGCGACCGCTTGGATGTCGGGCGCGACCCCCTCCTGCTCCCACGCGTGCAGGCTGCCCGTCCGGCCCATGCCGCACATCACCTCGTCCATAATGAGCAGCGCGCCATGCCGGTCGCACACCGCGCGGACGGCGGCGAAATAGCCCGGTACCGCCGTCACGCATCCTGTCGCCGCGCCCACGACGGTCTCGGCGCAGAACGCCGCGACGGTTGCCGGCCCGAGCCGCTCGAACTCGGCGTCCAGCTCGGCGGCCAGGCGCGCGACATAGTCGGCGTCGCTCTCGTCCGGCGCCTGGTAGTGGTAGGCGTAGCAAGGCGACACCTTGCTGAACGCCGGGCTGAGCACCGGCTCGTAGGGCGCCCGCCGGGCCACGTGGCCGCCGGCCGCGAGCGCCCCGAGCGTGGTGCCGTGATAGCTCAGGCGGCGGCCGATGAAATGGACCCGGCCGGGCTCGCCGATCTCGATGAAATACTGCCGGGCCAGCTTGATCGCCGCCTCCATCGCCTCTGATCCGGAGCTGACGAAGAAGGCGTGGGTCAGCCCGCCCGGTTCGTGCTCGAGCAGCATGTCGGCCAGCGCCTCGGCGGGCTCGGACGTGAAGAAGCCGGTATGCGCATAGGCCATTCGGCGGGCCTGCGCCGCCATCGCCTCGGCCACACGCGCGTTGCCGTGCCCGATACAAGCGACCGCCGCTCCGCCCGAGCCGTCGATCACCACGTGACCGCTCGCCAGATGGAGCCTGATCCCGTCGCCACGCAGCGCCGTGTCGGGCACCGTCCCGAGGCTGCGTTGCAGGATGCGTGACATCGGCGGCTCCCTCCCATCGACGATGACCGTTGTCGTCCGATCTGCTTGCGCCGTCCACATACCTCTTGCGTGAAACTTGCTTTATGTCGACCGACGACACCTGGGGTGGACGGAGTGGACAGTCCTATCGAGCAGGATCGCGCCGCGCAGACCGTTGGCGCACGGCCGTCGCCGCGCAGCCGGGCCGGGCTGGACGGCGTGAATTTCCTGATGGCCGACGTCCGCGACGGGGTGGGGCCCTATCTGTCGGTCTTCCTCAGCGGGACGCGCCACTGGCAGGCGGGCCCGATCGGCGTTGCGATGGCGGCGAGCACGGTCGCGGCGGCGATCTGCCAGATCCCAGCCGGGCTGCTCGTGGACGCGTCGCGGTTCAAGCGGGCGTTGATCGGCGCCGCCGGCCTGCTGGTCGGCCTTGGCTGCCTGCTGATCGTGCTGTTCCCCGGATTCTGGCAAGTGATGGCGGCCCAGGCGCTTCTCGGCGGCGCGTCGGCCGTCATTCCGCCGGCCATCGCGGCGATCTCGCTCGGCATCGTCGGGCGACGGCTGATGCCGGCACGGGTCAGCCGCAACGAGACGTTCAACCACGCCGGGTCGTTCGTTGCGGCCGGGTTGGCCGGCGGGTTCAGCCACTATCTGGGCGACGATTGGATCTTCTATCTCGTCTGCGCCTTTGCCGTTGCCAGCGCGGCGGCGGTCGCGCTCGTCCGCCCCAAAGAGATCAACCATGAACTCGCCCGCGGCGGCGAGGACGCGGCCGAGGCCCGGGCACCCCTCCCCCTGCGCACGCTGCTTCGCGTAAAAGGCGTCGTCACTTTCCTGATCTCGGTCACGCTGTTCCATCTGGGCAACGCCGCCATGCTGCCTTTCGCGGGCCAGGTGCTGGCCAAGACGCACCCGGGCAGCGACACGATCGCGCTCAGCGCCTGCATCATCGCCGCCCAACTCGTCATGGTCGGCGTCGCCTGGGCCGTGGGCCGGGCGATGCAGGCCGGAATCGGGCGGAAGCCGATCTTCCTCGTCGCGCTGGCGGTGCTGCCGATCCGCGGGGTCCTGTTCTCGTTCACCACCGATCCCTACGGGGTCATTGCCATACAGCTCCTGGATGGCGTCGCGGCGGGCATCTTCGGCGTCATCTCCGTCATCATCGCGTCGGACCTGACGCGCGGCACCGGGCGGTTCAACCTGATGCAGGGTCTCGTGGCGCTGGCCGTCGCAGCCGGAGGGTCGGTCAGCAATGTCGGCGGCGGCTACATCGTACAATGGTTCGGCTTCCCGGCCGGGTTCCTCGCCCTGGCGGCTGCTGCAGTGTGCGGGCTGGTCTTCTTCCTGATGCTCATGCCGGAGACCGGCGGCCACGACACCGGCGCGGCGCAGTCCTGATGTCCCAGCACGCCAGCTGGATCATCGTGGCTCTGGGCACCGCGGGCGTCATCGTGCGGCCGTTCGGCTGGCCCGAATTCATCTGGGCCGCCGCCGCGGCCGCCGTGCTCGTCCTGCTCGGCGCGCTCACTCCATCCCAGGCCTGGAGCGGCATCGCCGCCGGCACCGACGTCTACCTTTTCCTCGTCGGCATGATGCTGCTCTCCGAACTCGCACGGCAGGAGGGCCTGTTCGATTGGCTGGCCGCGGGCGCGGCCCGCACCGCGCGCGGCTCGCCGACGCGGCTATTCAGCCTCGTCTTCGCTGTCGGAATGGTGGTCACGATCTTCCTGTCCAACGACGCGACGGCCGTCGTCCTGACGCCGGCCGTGGCTGCCGTCGTCAGGGCGGCCAGAGCGGAGAGTCCGCTGCCCTATCTGCTCGTGTGCGCGTTCATCGCCAACGCGGCCAGCTTCGTGCTGCCGATCTCCAACCCGGCCAATCTGGTCATCTACGGCAGTCACATGCCGCCACTGCTCGAATGGCTGCCGCGCTACGGGGTTCCCTCGGCCCTGTCCATCGCGGCAACCTATGTCGCGCTGCGCTGGACCCAGCGCGCCTCGCTGCGCCAGCCCCTTTCGTCCGAGATCGGGCAGCCGGAGCTGTCGTCGACGGGAAGGATGGCCGCGTCGGGCATCGTCGCGACCGCGATCGTCCTGCTGGCCGCGTCGGCATTCGACCTGCAACTCGGGCTGCCGACGCTGCTGGCCGGGGCGGCGACGGCCCTCCTCGTGCAGACCCGGTCGCGATCCGGTGTTCTGAACGTGGTCAAGGCCATCTCCTGGGGCGTGCTGCCGCTGGTGGCGGGGCTGTTCGTGCTGGTGCAAGCACTCGAGATCACCGGCGTGGTTCAGCGTATGGCAGCCGGGCTGCACGCCTTCGCGCAGACCGACGGCTCGCTGGCCGCGGGACTTTCCGGCGTCGCGGTCGGTGTGGGCAGCAACCTCGTCAACAACCTGCCCGCGGGCCTCGTCGCCGGCCGGGTCGTCGAGTTGGCGGCGGTGCCGGACGCGGTGCGCAGGGCCGTGCTGATCGGGGTGGATCTCGGCCCCAACCTGTCCGTCACCGGGTCGCTGGCGACGATACTTTGGCTGACCGCCCTGCGGCGTGAGGGGCAGCGCGTGGGGGCGTGGACGTTCCTGAAGATCGGCGCAGTGGTGATGCCGCCGGCGCTGATCCTGGCACTGGCCGCGGCCATGCTGACCGGTTAGCGCGCGGTCACCTGCCAGGCGACCAGCGCCGTCCCGCCGACCGCGAGTTCCCGCAATCGCTTCAACACCGATAGGGCCAGCGCCGTCTCCGCGCCGATCCCGAACAGGCCGCTCGCCACCACGAAGCCACCCTCTTGCACGCCCACCGCCCCAGGGACCGCGAACCCGGCGCTCCGCGCCGCCATGGCCAGGCTTTCGATGACGAAACACGCGTCGAGCCCGGGCGTGACCCCGAGCGCCCGCAGGATCACCCATGTCTCGAGCGTGCCCAACGTCCAGCTCGCCGCACTGAGCAGCAGCGCCCGCAGCATGGCCGGCCGGTCCGCCTGCCGCTGCATCAAGGCTGCATGCAGCCCCTCCATCGACCAGCCACTCGCGCCGGGCCAACGTTGCGCCGCCCGCTCCAACGCGGCCTCAACCGCTCGCAGCGCGCCCAGGCGCAGCGCCACGACCAGGGCTGCGACGGTCACGCCGAGCACTGCCAGCCCAGCGCCCGCCCACACCAGCCAGTCAAGCCCGGCCTCCCGCCGCACCAGCAGCAATCCGGCCGCCGACGCGACCACCAGCATCTGCGCCGCGGCTTCGAGCGTGAGGTCCAATATCGTCCCGACCACCGCCCGCACCGGCGTCACGCCCGCCCGCACCAGCAACCGCACGCCGACGACCTGCCCGCCGATATGCGCCATCGGCAGCAAGGTGTTGACGCCCTCCCGAACCCAGCGCACCCGCGCCACGAACGACCGGCTGAGGTCCGCCTCGCCCAGCGTCGTGCGCCAGGCCATGCCGGCGAGCACCAGCTGGACCGCATGGATCGTGATCGCGGCCGGCAGCGCGGGGCCGCCCAGCGCCAAGGCGTGCAGGATGCCCGGCAGGCCGACCGAGGCCAGCATCCAGGTCAACGCGACTCCGCCGGCCAGAAGCGCCGCGGCTTGTGCCCACCCCATCACGGCGAGCTCACGCCGTCGTCGGCAGCGCTTTCGCCCGGGATAGGATCGAGGTCAGGTAGAACGGCCGCCGACGCGTCGACAGCAGCTCCAAGCTCGGTGACCAGGCGAACGCGTCATGGATCCGGCGGGTGAGCCGCGAGTCCTTGTCACCGGCGAAGAAGTAGTGGTTGGCGAGCAAGCAGATCCCGCCCGGCGTCAGCAGGCTGCCGATCAGCATCGCCACCGCCTTCAGGTTCGCGTCGTCCACCCGGTCCAGATAGTAGAGCGTGTCGGCGATGACGATGAGGTCGAACTGATGGCCCTTGGCCGGATCGAGTGAACTCAGATCGCCCTGCGCAAAGCGCAGATCCGGCCGCACGCCGATCCGCCGCCGCGCCTGCTGCAGCGCGGTTTCCGCGATATCAAGGCCTAGAACGTCCCCGGACACCCGCGTCAGCGCCAGGCTCATCGCCCCGATGCCGCAGCCGAGGTCGAGCACTCGCTGGAACCGCCGCCCCGGGGGCAGCGCCGCCATCAGCGATTCGTATTTCCAACGCTGATAGGAATACCGGGCGTTCCCGGAGGCCCACGGGTCGTCCCGCTCGGCATAGGCTGCCTCGAACGCCGCTCGCGCACCATCGGTCGCCCGCACCGCGGAGATCAGCGCGTCCGTCTTCGCACTCTGCAGAAAAAGCGCGATGTCCTGCGGCATCATGAACACCCACCATGGCCGCCTCAGCCCGGGGCGCCTCCTCGTCTCGCGCACGGTGTGCCCATCGCCTCAACAATTGCGATGCCCTTAAACCATGATGGCCCGCATCGGACAAAAGGCCCGGGTCTAGCCGGCGGCTTGGCCGTCCGCAAAGCCATGATCGACGCCGTCCGTCGCGCTTGGGCGCCAATGGACGAAGCTGCGCAGCCACAACCCGATCAGTTGCGACTTGGCCTGCTTCGGCAGGCCTTCTTGGTTCAGCCCGAGCCGCGCCGCCTCGCGCATGGCGCGCCACTCCCCGGCCGTCCCCGCCGCGAGCGCGGCCGACAACGCCCGCAGGACCACCGCCTGCGTGATCTCGTCTGCTGCCATCCCCATCCGATGCAGCAGCGCGCGATCCAGCGGCAAGGCCTGCTCCCCATGATCGGGGCGGCCGATCTGCCGGCGGTCATGCGCCGCCACCGCGCCCATCTCGGACAGGATCCGCTGCTCCAGCGCCCGCCAGCCCATCACCGCGTCCGAGGCGGGAACGTCGACCAACTCCTGCGGCACGCAAGCCCCGGTGTGCCGGTCCAGCAGCCGCAACAACAAGTCGTAATCTTCCGATCCGGCGAACGCCGGGCGCCAACCGCCGGCAGCCATGACCGCGTCCCGCCGCATCATGGCCGTCGGATGGCCGATCACGTCGCCCGTCGCCATCGCCGTGCGCAGCGCCGCATCCCCCGCCGGCGGCTTTGCCGAACGGCGCACGCTGCCGTCGGCCCTCACCTCTCGCCATCCCGTGCCGACGAAGGCGAGCTCTGGCGCCACCCCGAGCAACGCCGCCTGCCGCGCCAGCCGCTCCGGCGCCACTACATCGCCCGCCGAGGCGCGCGCGATCAGCCCGCCCATGGCGAGCGATGCCCCACGATTGAGCGCCTCGCCCAGCCCGGCCCCAGTCATCGGCACCACGGAAAGCCGCCAGTCCTCGGCCGCCAACCCCGCCAGCACAGCCCCGTCGCCCACGCCCGCATCCAACACCAGCAACTCGAAGTCGCTCAGCGTCTGCGCGAACAGGCTCCGTGCCGTCGCTTCCACGCCTGCGGCATCCTGCGCGACTAGGAGGACCGTTACCGCCGGCACGCCCCACGACCCTTTTTGTCGTCCACCCCGTCCACTCCTCAGTTCTGCGCGAATGCTCCTGCGCCGAGCAGCGCCTCCCGCAGCCGCGCCTGCAAATAGGCCCCCTCCCGCGGCGGTAGCACGAGCGGCGCCGAGGCGTCGCTGACCTTGGCCAACGCAAACAGCGGACCCCCGGCCCCCACCGCTTCCCACAGTCCCGGCGCCTCATCGACCGTCGTGATCGACATCGTCCGGCCGAACCCGGCGGCCGCGGCCATCCCGATCAAATCGACCCCGTGCGCCGTCGCCGTCTCCTGCATGCCCGTCTCGCCATACCGCTCATTGTCGAGCACCAGGACGGCCAGGTTGGGTGGCCGCTGCACCGCGATGGTCGCCAGCGCGCCCAATCCCATCAACATCTCCCCATCGCCCGTGATCACCAGCACCAGCCGTTCCGGCTGCGCCAGCGCCACCCCCAGCCCGATCATGGCGGCTCCGCCCATCCCGCCCCACAGCGGCAGGTTGAGCGCGCAATCTCCGGCCGCCGTAATGTCCCACGCCGGCGCGCCGAGCCCGGCGATGACCACCGCATCTCCCCGCCCGGCCAGCACCGCCATTACCAACGCCCGCCGATCCAATATGCCAGCCATGGGTTAATCCTTCCCAAACGTCTTGGCGCCCAGCACACGCTGGCCGATCAGCGTCGCCGTCGCGCGGAACGTGTTGAACGCCAGCCGGATCGTCGCCTCGGCGGTCGGCGCCACGTCCTCCGCCCGGTCCGCACGGCGCACCAGCGTGCCCATCGCCTCGAGAACGGTCTGCGTTGCCTGCCCCATCGGCACCTGCGCCGGGTTGAACTCCCCCCAGTCGCCGCGCATCGTCACCAGCATCGGCAGCGGCGTGCGGTGCATCGCCGGCAGCGACAACATGTTGATGCAGTTGCCCACCCCCGAACTCTGCATCAGCAACACGCCCTTCGCGCCGCCCATCCACGCCCCGGACAGCATCGCCACCCCCTCCTCCTCGGTCGTCAACGTCACCACCCGCATGGCGTTGTCGGCCAGGCACATCCCGATCAGCCGCGCGTGCCCCGCATCCGGCACCAGCGCGACTTGGGTGATCCCCTCGGCCTTCAGCACCCGGAACAGCTCCTCCGGCCAACCCTCCGCTTCGCTCATCGGTCCCTCCTATCCGCCGATTAGCACAAACCCTAATCTGCCCCCATGACCCACACGATCGATGTCGCCGGCCACTCCGTGACGGTCCACGACACGGGCCCGGCCGACGCCCCCGCCCTCTTGCTGCTGCACTCGCTCGGCACGTCAGCCGCCCTCTGGGACCCGATCCTCCCGGCGCTCACCGGCTTTCGCGTTCTGCGCCCCGACATGCGCGGTCACGGCCGCACCGCGGCCACGCCGGGCCCGTACAGCATCGACCTCCTCGCCCACGACGCCCTTGCCGTGCTGCAGCATCTCGGCATCGACCGCGTCGCCGTCGTCGGCCTGTCGATCGGCGGGTTGATTGCGCAACAGCTCGCCCATCTCGCCCCCAACCGTGTCGCCAGCCTCGTCCTGATGGACACCGCGCTGGCCATCCCGCCCGCCCGCCTCTGGTCCGAGCGCGCCGCCACCGTCCGCGCCGAGGGGATGGCGGCCGTCGTCGACGGCGTGCTCGCCCGGTGGCTCACGCCCGCAGCCCCGGCCCACACGGTCGAGCAGCTGCGCCTCATGATCCTCGCAGCCCAGCGGGAGGGCTACGCCGCCTGTTGCGAGGCCATCGCCGCCGCCGACCTGCATTTGCAGAGCGGCCACATCGGCGCACCCACCCTCGTGATCGTCGGCGCCGACGATCCGGCCACCCCCGTCGCCTCCGCCGAAGCCCTCCGCGCCACCATCCCCGGCGCCCGGCTGGAGATCATCCCGAACGCCTCGCACATCCCGACCGCCGAGCAGCCCGCCGCCATCGCTGCCGCCCTGATCCGCTTCCTCACCCCTGACGCCCACAGCGCCGGCATGCGCACCCGCCGCCACGTTCTGGGTGACGCCCATGTCGACCGCTCCGTGCAGGCGATCACCGATTTCGACCGCGACTTCCAGCGCTTCATCACCGAAGGCGCCTGGGGCGGCGTCTGGAGCCGCCCGCATTTCGACCACCGCACCCGCTCCATCGTCACGCTCGCGTTGCTGGCCGGGCTGGGCCGCGAGGAGGAGTTCAAGCTGCACGTCCGCGCCACCCGCAACACCGGCGCCACGGCCGAGGACATCGCCGAGTTGCTGCTGCACGTCGCGGTCTATGCCGGGGTGCCCGCCGCCAACTCCGCCATGCGCATTGCCAAGCAGATCCTGGCGGAGGGCTGACCCGGTGCCCGTCAATCCCGCCGACAGCCCGGTGTTCGGCACGCTCTACGGCGCGGACGCCATGCGCGCGATCTGGGACGAGCGCGCCTTCTTCCAGCGCATGCTCGACGTCGAAGCCGCGCTGGCCCGAGTCCAGGCCCGGCTCGGCATCATCCCCGCCGAAGCCGCCGTCGCAATCACCGCCGCCGCAAAAATCGAGAATCTCGACACCGCCGAGCTCGCCGCCAGCGTCCAGAACGTCGGCTATCCGGTGATCGGCGTCGTCAGGGGCCTGTCCCGCGCCGCCGGCGCCGAGGCTGGCCGCTGGACCCATTGGGGCGCGACGACGCAAGACATCATGGACACCGCGACCGTCCTGCAGGTCCGCGACGGGCTCGACCTCGTCCGCGCCGACCTCGTCGCCATCGCCGCCGCCCTGGCCGCCAAGGCCGACGAGCACCGTCATACCGTCATGGCCGGCCGCACCCACCTGCAGCACGCGCTGCCCACCACGTTCGGCCTCAAGGTTGCCACCTGGCTGATGCCGATGCCCGACCATATCGAGCGCCTCGACCAGCTCCGCCCCCGCGCGCTCCGGGTCGAGTTCGGCGGCGCTGCCGGCACGCTGGCCTCGCTCGGCGATCAGGGACTCGCCGTCATGCAGGGCCTGGCCGCCGAGCTCGGCCTGCATGAGCCGCCCGCCCCCTGGCACGTCGCCCGCGACGGCCTGGCCGAGGCCGTCAGCCTGCTCGGTCTCATCTGCGGTAGCCTCGCCAAGATCGCCACCGACATGATCCTGCTCTGCCAGACCGAGATCGGCGAGGTCAGCGAACCCTACGTCGCCGGCCGCGGCGGCAGCTCGACCATGCCGCAGAAGCGCAACCCAATCGCCTCCGAATACGTCCTCGCCGCCCAGCGCGGCGTTCAGGCCCTCGTCCCGCTCATGCTGGGCGCCATGACCGACGACCACGAGCGTGGCACCGGACCCTGGCAAGCCGAGTTGCTCGCGATCCCGCAAGCCTTCGTGCTGACCGGCGGCGCCCTGCTGCACGCCCGCACCATCGCCGAGGGCATGGTCGTCGACCCGGCCCGCATGCAGCGCAACCTCGCCGCCACCAACGGCGGCATCATGGCCGAAGCCATCATGATGGGCCTCGCCCCCAAGCTCGGCCGCGATACCGCCCACCACGCCGTCAAACATGCCACCGACGCCGCGCTGGCCCACGGCACCGACCTCGCCACCGCCCTCCTCGCCGAGCCCGAGATCGCCGCCAACCTCGACGCCGCCGAGATTCACGCCCTCGCCGACCCCGCCAGCTACCTGGGCGTGGCCAACCTTTTCATCGACCGCGTCCTCGCCCGCACCAAAGCGCTCACCCCATAACGGACGTCACCGCGAAGCGAAGCTCACCCGGCCGCCAGCGTCTGCACCGCCTCTTTGCGCTCGAACAACCGCATCAGCACCCGCACCGCCTGACCGCGCTCCCCCTCGAGCTTCGGATCCCGCTCGAGCAGCATTGCCGCGTCCTGATGCGCGATGTCGAGTAGCCGCTCCTGCTGTTCCGCATCGGCGAGCTTGAAGCCGGGCAGCCCGCTCTGCCGGGTTCCGAGCCCATCGCCGCCGCCGCGGATACGGAAATCCTCGTCCGCGATCAGGAAGCCGTCCTCGGTGTCGCGCAGGAGCACCAGCCGCCGCCGCATCGTCTCGCTCAACCCATCGTCGTGCAGCAGCAGGCAGAAGCTCTGCGCGCTGCCCCGCCCGACCCGGCCGCGCAACTGGTGCAATTGCGCCAGCCCGAACCGCTCGGCGTGCTCGATCACCATCACGGTGGCCGCCGGCACGTCGACGCCCACCTCGACCACCGTCGTCGCCACCAACAGCCGAACCCGGCCGGCGGCGAATTCGGCCAGTGCGGCATCCCGCACCGCCGGATCCTGCCGCCCATGCGCCAGACCGACCTGCCCGGCAAACCGCTCGTTCAGCAGCGCGAACCGCTCCTCCGCCGCCGCCACGTCCAACACCTCGCTCTCCGAGACCAGCGGACACACCCAATACACCTGCTCGCCCCGCCCGAGCGCCCGCTCGATGCCATCCAGAACGGTCGTGAGCGTCGCCAGCGAATGGATGGTCGTTCGGATCGGGCGGCGTCCGCCGGGCTTGCCGCGCAGTCGGCTGACCGACATCTCGCCCCATTGCGTCAGCAGCAGCGTGCGCGGGATCGGCGTCGCCGTCATCACCAGCACGTCCGTCCGCGCGCCCTTGCCGCCGAGCTGCAGCCGCTGCTCCACGCCGAACCGGTGCTGCTCGTCGATCACCGCCAGCCCGAGATCGCGATACGCCACCGCGTCCTGGAACAGCGCGTGGGTGCCGATCACCAGCGGGAACGCGCCGGACCCGATCCCCTCCAGCGCCGCCCGCCGCTCCGCGCCCTTCACTGACCCGGTCAGCAACACGACCGGCACCGGCGACAGCGCCGAGATGGTGCGGAAATGCTGCTTGGCCAGCAACTCCGTCGGCGCCATCAGCGCCGCCTGCAGCCCGGCCTCGGCCACGCGCAGCATCGCCATCAGCGCCACGATCGTTTTACCCGAGCCCACGTCGCCCTGCAGCAGCCGCAGCATCCGCGTGGGCTGCCCGAGGTCCGCGTCGATCTCCGCCAGCGCCTCCGCTTGCGCCGGCGTCAGCGGAAAGCTGAACCGCCGCAGCGCTTCGTCGCGCAGCCGCCCGTCTCCACCGATCCGCCGCCCCGGCCGCTTGCGCTCCCGCTGCCGCGCCCAGCCGAGCGCCAATTGCTGCGCCAACAGCTCGTCATATGCCAACCGCTGCCGCGCCGCCGGGTCGGGCATCGCGGCCGGCAGCTGCACCGCGAGCAGCGCGTCGCGGAACGCCGGCCACCGCTCCCGGGCCAGCAAGCTCCGCTGGTGCCATTCCGGCAATTCCGGCACCACGGCCACCGCCTGCCGCATCGCCCCCCTGATCTGCCCCGGGAACAACCCGGCCGTCAGCGGCCAGACCGGCTCCAGCCCGGCGACGCTTCCCGCCTCCTGCCAGGGCGCCACCCGCTCCGGGTTGCGCAACTGCACCCGCCCGTTGAACCGTTCGACCTTGCCCGACACTGCCAGCCCGGCGCCCATCTTGAACGCCGCAGGCGGCCGCCGCCCGAAGAATGCGATCTCCCCGAAGCCCGACCGGTCCCGGATGATCACCTTCCAGGGCCGCGGCGCCCGCCCCTCCTCGATCCCCGTCACCTCGACCAACAGCGTCACGATCGCCCCCTCCGGCGCATCCGCCATCAGCGGCATCGACGAGCGGTCGAGATATCCGTCCGGCATGTGGAACAGCAGGTCGAGCACCCGGTCCCCGCCCGCCACCCGCGCAATCTTATCGGCGAGCGCCGGGCCGACGCCGCGGAGCGTGGTCAGCGGCGCGAACAGCGGAGTAAGTGTGGACGCCGCGGCTGACAGGTCGATGGTCCCCTCTTATATGAGCGCCCTACTGTAGCCCGCAGCGAAAGTCACCGTGCTTGTCCGACATCGAGTCTAGGCGCCGCCGTATCCTGTTCCGCGCGACACATCGCGGCACCTACGAGAACGACATCCTGATCGGCCGCTTCGTGCGCGCCCGACTCGACGCGTTCACCGATGCGGACATGGATGAACTCGAGCGCGTGATGGACCATCCCGAAGTCGTCCTCGCCGACTGGCTGACCGGCCGCCAGCCGATCCCGGCCGACGTCGACTGCGTCCTGTTGCGCGAGATGCGCGACGCCGCGCTGGCCGGCGAGGCCCGCATCCTGTGACCGCAATCGTTTACGGCGCCCCGGAGGGCTTCGACGCGCTGCTGCTCGTCCGCCGCCGGGCCGAGCACACAGGGTCGATCGTCCACGTCGCGCGCGACGACGCCCGCATGGCGCGCCTGGCCGAAGCCATCGCCGTCTTCGCTCCCGATATCGAGCTGCTCCGCTTTCCCGCCTGGGACTGCCTGCCCTACGACCGCGTCTCGCCCAATGCCGAGATCGTCTCCGAGCGCATCGCCACCCTCGCCCGCCTGATCGAGCCCGCCGCCAAGCCGCGCATCCTGCTGACCACCGTCAACGCCCTGGTCCAGCGCGTCCCACCGCGCGACGCCTTCCGCGGCGCCGCCATGACGCTCCGCCCGGGCCAGGACGCCCCGCTCGGCAGCATCACCGCCTTCCTCGAGGCCAACGGCTACAACCGCGCCGGCACCGTCATGGAGCCCGGCGAATACGCCACCCGCGGCGGCATCCTCGACCTGTTCCCCGCCGGCGAGCCAGAACCCGTCCGCCTCGATTTGTTCGGCGACACCATCGAGAGCCTGCGCCGGTTCGACCCCACCTCACAGCGCAGCACCACCAAACTGGCCGAGCTGATCCTCCGCCCCGTCTCCGAGGTCCCGCACGACAAGGCCAGCATCACTCGCTTCCGCGAAGCGTGGCGCGACCTGTTCGGACCCGGCGCCGCGACCGACCCGCTCTACCAATCCGTCTCCGAAGGGCGCCGCTACCCCGGCATCGAGCACTGGGCGCCGCTGTTCCACGAGCGCATGGAGACCCTGCTCGACTACACCGGCGACGCCTTCGTCAGCCTCGACCACCAATCCGCCGAAGTGCTGGACGCCCGGCTCGAGATGATCGCCGACCACGAGGAGGCCCGCCGCACCCCCGCCCGTGACGGCGAGGTCCCCTACCGTCCGCTCGCCAAGGAGCGCCTTTACCTCAGCCGCGAGGACTGGGACCTGATGCTCGCCATGGGCCCCAGCGCCATCTTCAGCCCCTACTCTCAACCCGACGGCGCCCCCGGTATCGACGCCGGCGGCCGGCCCGGCCCCGTGTTCACCAAAGCCGGTGCCGGCATCGGCGAGACCATCTTCGCCCAGCTCAAGGCCCAGATCGGCACGCAGAAGCGCCGCACGATCATTGCCGCCTGGACCCGCGGCTCGCGAGAACGCATCACCCATCTGCTGCGCGAGAACTACGTCCCGGTCGAGCCCGTCGACTCCTGGGCCGAAGCCCTCAAGCAGCCGCCCAAGACCCCCGCCATCATCACCCTCGGCCTGGAGCGCGGCTTCGTCGCGGGCGACATAGCCGTCATCGGCGAGCAGGATCTGCTGGGCGAGCGCATCTCGCGCCCGCCCCGCCGCCGCAAGCGCGCCGACCAGTTCATAGCCGAAGCCACCGAGATCGCGGAGGGCGACCTCGTCGTGCACCAGGAATACGGCATCGGCCGCTACGACGGCCTCGAGACCCTGCGCGTCGGCCCGGCCCCGCATGACTGCCTCCGCCTGATCTACGACGGCAACGAGAAGCTCTATCTCCCGGTCGAGAACATCGAGCTGCTGTCCCGCTTCGGCGAGGGCAACGGCGTGGCCCTCGACAAGCTCGGCGGCGCCGGCTGGCAAACCCGCAAGGCGCGCATGAAGCAGCGCATCCGCGACATGGCAGGCGAGCTGATCCGCGTCGCCGCGGCGCGCCGGGTTCGCGAGGCCCCGCTGCTCGCCCCGCCCGATGGCGAGTGGCAGGAGTTCGTCGCCCGCTTCCCGTTCGCCGAGACCGAGGACCAGATGCGCGCGATCAGCGACGTGCTGGAAGACCTCGCCTCCGGTCGCCCGATGGACCGCCTGGTCTGCGGCGATGTCGGCTTCGGCAAGACCGAGGTCGCGCTGCGCGCCGCGTTCGTCGCCGCCATGTCGGGCGCTCAGGTTGCCGTGGTCGTCCCCACCACCCTGCTTGCCCGCCAGCACACGCGGACGTTCACGGCGCGGTTCGCCGGGCTGCCGATCAAAATCGCCCAGCTCTCCCGCATGGTCACCGCCAAGGAGGCTGCCGAAACCAAGCGCGGCCTGGCCGATGGCAGCGTCAACATCGTGATCGGCACCCACGCCATCCTCGCCAAAGGGATTGAGTTCGCCGGCCTCGAACTGCTGATCGTCGACGAGGAGCAGCATTTCGGCGTGTCGCACAAAGAAAAGCTCAAGATGCTCAAGGCGGACGTCCACGTCCTGACGCTCACCGCGACGCCCATCCCCCGCACGCTCCAGTTGGCGCTCACCGGCGTGCGCGAGATGAGCCTGATCGCCACTCCGCCGGTCGACCGCCTGGCCGTGCGCACCTTCATCTCGCCGTTCGACAGCGTCATCATCCGCGAGGCCATCCAGCGCGAGCGGTTCCGCGGCGGCCAGGTGTTTTGCGTCGTCCCGCGTATCGAGGACATGGACCGCATGGCCGAGCGCCTGCGCGGCATCGTGCCGGAGGCCCGCATGGTCCAAGCCCACGGCCGTCTCGCGCCCACCGAGCTCGAGCGTGTGATGACCGAGTTCAGCGACGGCAAATACGACATCCTGCTCTCGACCAATATTGTCGAGAGCGGACTCGACATCCCCTCGGTCAACACGCTGGTCATCTACCGTGCCGACATGTTCGGCCTCGGCCAATTGTATCAGCTCCGCGGCCGGGTCGGCCGCGGCAAGCAGCGCGGCTACGCCTACCTGACCTGGCCCACCAACCACCGGCTGTCTGCGGCGGCGCAAAAGCGGCTCGACGTCATGCAGACGCTCGACCAGCTCGGCGCCGGCTTCACCCTGGCCTCGCACGACCTCGACATCCGCGGCGCCGGCAACCTGCTCGGCGACGAGCAGAGCGGCCACATTCGCGAGGTCGGCATCGAGCTCTATCAGCAGATGCTGGAGGACGCCGTCGTCGAGATGCGCGCCGAGAAGGGCCGCAAGAAAGCCGACGACCGCGACTGGACGCCCAACATCCAGCTCGGCCTGCCCGTCCTGATCCCCGACACCTACGTCGCCGACCTCCCGGTCCGCCTCGGCCTCTACCGCCGCATCGGCACCCTAGCCTCGGACGCCGAGAGCGAGGCCATGGCTGCCGAGTTGGTCGACCGGTTCGGCAAGATGCCGCCCGAGGTCGAGAACCTGCTCCAGGTCGTCGCCCTCAAGCGCATGTGCCGCGACGCCGGCGTTGAGAAACTGGAGGCTGGTCCAAAAGGCATGGTGCTGCAGTTCCGTGGCAACGCCTTCCGCAACCCGGCCGGCCTCATCGCCTGGCTCGGCCGCTCCAAGCACCCGATCAAGCTCCGCCCCGACCATAAGCTTGCTCTGGTCCGCGACATGGGCGTCGCCGACCGCATGAAGCTCGGCCGCGACGTCCTGGCCAACCTCAACCGCCTCGCCGCCGAAGCCAAAGCCGCGTAATGCTCGAACCCTCTCCCGCCAGCGGGAGAGGGAGCAGGTCATGCCGATTAAGGATATTTTGCCGGCAGCGCGAACTTCGGTGGACAGCCGCCGCACGGTCAGCCTCCTCCGCGACGTCGCCGAGACGCTCCGCATCGGCCTCCCCCTTGCCGCCGCCCAGCTCGCGCAGATGGCCATGGGCGTAACCGACACCGTCTTTCTCGGCGCGCTCGGCCCCGACGCGCTGGCGGCCGGCGGCCTCGCCACCTCGCTCGAGATCGGCGCGCTCGTGATCCTGCAGGGGACGCTGGCCGCCGTCAGCGCGCTCGTTTCCCAGGCCCGTGGCGCGGGCCGCAGCTCCGCCATCCCCGGCCTTTACTGGACCGGCATGCTGCTTGCGGTGCTGCTGATGCTTCCCGCACTCCTGTTTTTTCGGAGCGCCGAGGCCCTCCTGCTCGCCATCGGCGAACCGCCCGCCCTCGCCCACGCCGCCGGGCAGTTCATCGCCCTGCTGCAGTGGTCGATTCCTGGCGCCATGATCGGCACCGGCCTGCAACGCGCCGTTCTGCCCGCCATCGATGCCGGCTGGATCATCTTTCCGGTCACCGCCGCGGGTACGCTACTCAACGCCGGGTTGTGCTACGGCCTCATCCACGGCGAGTTCGGCCTGCCCGCACTCGGCTTCCTCGGCCCGGCCACCGCCACGTCCCTCGTCACCACCCTCGTCGCCGTCGCGCTCACCGTCTTCACTCATACCGGCACCCGCCGGGCCTTCGTTGCCAGCACCACCCCTTCCCTGGCCGTGTTACGCGCGCTGCTTCGGCTCGGCATCCCCATCAGCGCCACGTTCGCGGTCGAACACACGCTCTTCCTCGCGGTCGCCCTGCTCATCGGCCTACTCGGGCCGGACGCGCTGGCCGCCCAGCAAGTCGCGCTCGTCACCATCTCGGTCGCCTTCATGATCCCGCTCGGACTGTCGCAGGCCGCCAACGTGCGGGTCGGGCATGCCGTCGGCGCCGGCAACCGGCTCGACGCCCGCCGCGCCGGGATCGCCGCCATCGGGCTCGGCGCCACCGCCGAGATCGCCTTTGCCGCCATCAACCTCGTCGCTCCCGGCCTGGTCGTCGGCCTTTTCCTCGACCCGGCCACTCGAGCCGCCGCGATCGCCAGCGAGCTTCTGCGCGTCGCCGCCATCTTCCAGATCGCCGACGGCACGCAGGTCGTCGCAGCCGGCGCCCTGCGCGGGTTGAGCGATACCCGCACCCCGTTTGCGCTGGCCGCCATCAGCTATTGGGCGATCGGCTTTCCCGCCGCCTGGATCCTGGCGCTGCACACCAGCCTTGGCCCGACCGGCGCGTGGTGCGGACTCGCCGCCGGGTTGATGGCCGCAGCCGGTCTGCTGACCAGGCGCTTCCTGAAGCGGACGGCCCACCCCATCTGATCGTCCATGCACCCGACCCCCGCCCAGCCCGGCCCCAACCAAGAGAGCGTCTGGGCCTATCCTCGGCCTGCCATCGCGGTGCCGACCGCGGTCCACGTCCAGATCATCCATCGCGGCATCACCATCGCCGACAGCCGTTCCTGCATCCGCACGCTCGAGACCAGCCATCCGCCGAGCTACTACATCCCGCCCGCCGACCTCGCGACCGACTCCCTGCGCCCATCCGCCCGACGCTCGATGTGCGAATGGAAAGGTGCGGCCAGCTATTTCGACGTCGTACTCCCCGGCGAGACGCTCCGCGACGTGGCTTGGTCCTATCCGCGCCCAACGCCCGACTTCGCCGCCATCGCGGACCACCTCGCTTTCTACGCCGCACCGTTCGACACCGTTCTTGTCGACGGCGAACGCGTCGTGCCGCAGCCCGGCGGCTTCTACGGCGGCTGGATCACGTCCGGCGTCGCCGGGCCGTTCAAGGGCGGGCCCGGCAGCATGTTCTGGTAGGCTACTCGGCCGGCACCGCGACCCGCGCCACATGCCGCTTGGCCAGCAGCGCCAACCCGCCCGAGACCAGGCCGAACACGATCATCGGCAGTAAGCTCATCGTGAAGCTGCCGGTCGCGTCCTTGATCCAGCCAATCGCGAATGGCCCGGCGAACCCGCCCAGATTGCCCACCGCGTTAATTGCCGCGATGCTCGCCGCCGCGGTCGCCGCCGGCATCTGCTCGGTCGCCATGGCCCAGAACGGCCCCTTGAGCATGTAGACGCCGCACGCCGCCAGCGTCAGCGCGCCGATCAGCGGCATGAGCCCGGTCAGCACCGTCCCGCCCGCCAGCCCCACCGCGAGCAGGAGAAACGACAGCGACAGGTGCCACCGGCGTTCCCCGGTGCGGTCGCTATGCTGGCCCCAGAGCACCATGGCGACGCACGCCAGCCCATACGGCACCGAGTTAAGCAACCCGGTCTGCACGTTGGTCAGCCCGTATTCCTTGATGATCTGCGGCGTCCAGATCGACAGGCCGTAGGAACTGGCGCTCGATCCGAAATAGATGAACGCGAACAACAGAACGCGCGGGTCCGCCAGCACTTCGGACAGTTTCGGATGCGTCTTCGGCTTCATCCGGGTTGCCTCGTCGGCCAGCGTCCGCTCCAGCCAGGCCCGCTCGTCAGCCGGCAGCCACTTGGCGTCGCTCGGCTTGTTCGGCAGCACGAACGGCGTCGCGACTGCCAGGAGCAGCGCCGGGATGCCCTCGAGCAAGAACAGCCACTGCCATCCCTTCAAGCCCGCCCCAGTCACATTCAGCAGCGCGCCGGAGATCGGCGAGCCGATGAAGGACGAGATCGGGATCGCGATCATGAAGAAGCCAACGATCCGCGCGCGGTACTGGGTCGGGAACCAATAGGTCAGGTAGAGGATGACGCCCGGAAAGAACCCCGCCTCCGCCGCCCCCAGCAGGAACCGCATGATGATGAACGACCAGGTCCCCTGCACGAAGGCCATCGCGCAGGACAATAGCCCCCAGGTGACCATGATCCGTGCGATCCAGATCCGCGCGCCGAACCGCTCGAGCGCCAGATTGCTCGGCACCTCGAGCAGGAAATAGCCGAAGAAGAAGATCCCTGCGCCCCAGCCGAAATCGCTCGCCGACAGGCCCAGGTCGGTCCGCATCTGGATTCCGGCGAACCCGACGTTCACCCGGTCGACGAACGAAACGAAGTAGGCGAGGATCAGGAACGGCACCAGGCGGAACCCGATCCGCCGCATCGCCGATCGCGCGATCATACTGTCGTCCAAAGCACGTCCCCCAGCCGATTGTTGCGGCTACGCTAGCAGTCTCGCCCGTCCAGCTGAAGCGCTGACCGATCAACGTTTTGCCACCCGGCCCCGCCGGTCGCTATGAGAAACTGTGACGCTGCCTCGCCTCCTGCTCGCCCTCGCGATCCTGCCCGGCCTCGCTCGCGCGGAGACTTGCCGCTTCTCTGGCGTCACCACCCAGGGAGGCCGCCTGTCGGTCCTTGCTACCACGACCCAGGCCGATGGCCTCACCACCGTCGACGCCACCGTCGAGTTCACCATCCATGCCTGGATGGGCGACTATCGCTATCTCGGCCAGGAGCTGACGGTGTGGCGTGGGCCCGAGCTGCAATCGATCGCCGTCAACCAGCGCAGCCTCGCCGGCGGCGACATCAAGCGACAGCAATGGGACGTCTTCACCCGCAGCGGCGCGCGACTGGAGGCCTACCGCGTCCAGGCCAAATACCTGGCCGATTTCCGCCAGCGCCACCCAGGCTTCGTCGCACACTGGCCGCTCGCTAGTTTCGGCCAGGCCTGGCTCGCCGACTACCGCCATGCGAGCCCGGTGCGGCGCCCCGACCTCGACCTGCCCGCAGCCGGGACGCGCACACCGCTCGCGTTTGCCTTCTACTGGAGCCGTTTCCTGCCGCCAGCGGGCGGCCGGGTCACCCTCGTGCTGCCCAGCTTCAAGCAGAACAAGAGCACCGACCTCGTCCTCGCTTCGGCCACTCCGGGCGAAGGCTGGCTTCGCTGGTCGACCGAACTCCATCACCCCGCCCTGGAGAGCTCCCCCGCCTCGCTCGCCGCGGCCTGGGTCTCCCCCGACCACTACCTTCTCCAGCTCGGCCTGGACATCCACACCGATTGGGCATCCGGCCGCGCCACCCTGCGCGCGGAGGGCTGCCAGGGCGTGCAGGTCCGCCCGGACGGCTAGAATATTTCCCGAGCCACTTGGCTCGGAAGTAATGCTCTAGCGGGCGTAGTCCAGCGGCAATGCGGTGGTCGATTTGATCGTCTCCATCGCAAAGCTCGCGCTCACGTCGTTCAGCTCGATGCGCTCGATCAGCCGCTTATAGACCCGGTCATAGCCCGCGATGTCCGGCACCACGATGTGCAGCAGATAATCGACGTCCCCAGCCATGCGATAGAACCCGACCACCTCCGGCAGCGCCATGACGCACGCGGTGAACGCCTCCGCCCACTCCTTCTTGTGCTGGCTGGTGCGGACGCTCACGAACACATCGACGCCCAGGTTGACCAGGCCCGCGTCCAGCAACGCGACCCGTGCCCTGATGACGCCCTCGGTGGTGAGCCGCTGGACCCGGCGCCAGCAGGGCGACGGCGACAGGCCGGTCTTCTCCGCCAACTCGGCCAACGGCAGCGAGGCATCCCGCTGAAGCCAGTACAAAATCCGCCGATCCGCGTCATCCATGCAAAATCTTACCGCTCAACGGCCGAACTTGGAATTCCTTTGCTGGAGCGGCGGCAAATTCATCGAAAATCGAAACCAATTCGCAGCAATTTGGCGGCACCATCGGACCATCAGAGGAGAACCCCGATGGACGTGTCGTTCACCAAACATCCCGAAGCCGTCGGCGAGACCTACGGCGAGCACTTCGTGGTCGCCACAAGCTTCGGCAGCGCCATGATCCTCGGCGGTCTCGCCTGCATGGTGCATGGACTCCTGCCGTTCCTGTTCACCAGCACCGGGTCGCAGACGATCAAGCGGCTGCACGAGCGGATGGTGATATCGCGCCGCCGGGCCGACGCGTCCGTCCAACCGGCCGCCTAGTCAGCCATCGGCGCGCGGGACCCACGGGATCCGCGCGATCTCGATGCCTTCCTCGGCCAGTGCGTCCGCCTGCTCGGGTGTGGATTCGCCGTAGATATTGCGCTTGTCCGTCTCTCCGCGGTGGATTCGTCGCGCTTCGTCGGCGAACGCGGGGCCCACATAGTCGCTGGTACGCTCCACCTCGGCGCGGATCCGCTGCAGCACGGCGCGGACCTGGTCCGGCAATCCGGTCGCGGCCGTCTCAGGCGCGGCCGGCGGCGGTGCAGGCGGCAGAATGTCCACGTCGCCCGGCCGGCGCTTGCTGCCCTTGCGCGGGATTGCCGGCGCCATCAGCGCCCGCGACACCCTGCTGCCGCCGCATTCGGGGCAGGTGACGAGGCCCCCTTCGGCTTGCACGTCGAACGTGGCACTGTCCTTGAACCATCCGTCAAACGAATGATCGTCCGCGCAGACCAGCGTGTAATGGATCATCCGTCGAGCCGCGTCAGGCCGCCTTGAGCAGCGGGTCGAGCTGGCCGGAGCGGTCAAGCGCGACCAGATCGTCGCAGCCGCCGATGTGCTGGCCGGCGATGAAAATTTGCGGCACCGAACTCCGCCCCGAGCGCTGCGTGGCCTCGTCGCGCTCCTTTGACCCTTGCGGCGCCTTGATCTCGCGATACGCCACCCCCTTGCGGTCGAGCAGCGCTACCGCGCGCTCGCAATAGGGACACCAGGGTTGCGTGTAGATTTCGATGGTCATGACAGATTGAGTTTGGCGCACGCCGGGGTCTCTACAAGGGTCAGCCGTCCCATTGCTGGGAACGGACCCGCGCCGCGGCCAGCACGTCGACCCGCGTCGCCCCGGCTGCGAGCAGGGCCGATACACAGACCCGCGCGGTCGCGCCTGAGGTCAGCACGTCGTCGATCAGCAGCACTCGGGCACCGTCGAGCATCTGCAGGCGCGTGGGCCGAACGGCGATGGCGGCTTCCATTTCCGCGCTGCGCCGGGCCGGAGACATCTCGGCCAGCGGGCTCGTCGCCCGCACCCGGCGCAACGCATCGAGGAGTGCCGGGCGCCCCGTCGACCGGGACAGCGCGCGCGCGAGCAGGGCCGCCTGGTTGTAGCGGCGGGACAGCATCCGCCGCCGGTGCAGGGGCACCGGGACCAGCCAGTCCGCCTGCGCCAGCAGCGATGCCCCGGCCCGGGCCATCATCGGCGCCAGGGCGCGCGCGTTCTCCACCCGGTCGCCATACTTGAATGGCAGGATCAGCCGCTTGGCTTGCTCGTCATACCGCAGCGCCGCCCGTGCCTCGCCCCAGGGCGGCGGATCGGCCACGCACGTCGGACACTCGCCCGAGGGCCCGCCGCGGCCCGCCGTCTCGAACGGCACGCCGCACCGGGTGCAGCAGGGCGCCGTGATGAAATGGGTCTTCTCGAAGCAGGCGGGGCAGAACTGGCCCGGCGCATCGACCGGCTGATCGCAGGTGAGGCAGTGCGGCGGCAGCAGGAGGTCGAGCGCGAACTTGCCCGCGTGGCGCGCAACCTGACGGGTCGTGCGCTCAAAGGCCGAACGCAACGGTCCCGTCCCGCTCGATCTCGCGCACCAGGTCGATCTCCCACGACAGATAGGCGTGCATCGCCTCCTCGACGCCGGAGTTGCGGTCGTAGGGGCGGAGATAGAAATCGACGCATGCTTCGTCCGCCGGCACGGTGCGGCTCGCCTCGAGCGTACCGCCGCGCGCGACCCAGCCCGCGGTGCCACCCCGGAGTACGGCCACCTCCGCCCCGGTCAATGCCGCGATCTCCGCCTTGGCCGCGGGCGCGAGCGATCCGTCCGGCGACGTGATCACCACCTGCTTGGCCGCGGCCAGCCGGTCCCGCAGCGCATCGAGCCGGGTGCGCACGCCCCAAAGCGCGCCCGGGATGTGGCCAGCCCGGTACTCGATGCTGCGCGCCAGATCGACGACGATTGCCCCGTCCGGGATCGTCTCGATCGCATCGTCCGGCGGCGTCGGCGGCGGCGCTGCAGCGGCCAGTTCCGTCAGGCCGCCCTCGACGGCGAACACATCGCGGTGCCCCATCAGCCGCAGCCAGGCGCCCGCCATGCGCGCCCGCACGCCGTCGTCGTCGATCAGCGCGATGCGGGCGCCGCGCACCCCGATCCACTGGTCCGTCGCTTGGACGAGTTGCCCGCCCGGCGCGCTGCGGCTGCCCACGCGATGCGCGCGGGCGAACTCGGCCGGGTCGCGCACGTCGAGCATGTAGAGCGTGCGATCCGGGTCCTCCTCCAGCCGGTCGAGATCAAGCGGGCCGATCACGCCGACGCCCGCCGCCTCGGCAACGCGCCGCGCCCGTTCGGCAGCCAGCTCGGCCGTTTTCGGCTTGCCTTCGGCATAGCGCTCGGTCCGCCCGCGCGCGACCGGCAGCCCGGCCAGCTCCCACCCCATCGTCCCGTTGCGCAACGCCAGCACCTGGTTCGGCACCCCGGCCCGGCGCAGGCTTTCGGCCCCCAGGATGCTGCGCGTCCGCCCGGCGCAGTTCACCACCACGACGGTGTTCGGGTCCGGCGCCAGATCGCCGATGCGGTAGGCGAGTTCGCCGCCCGGCACGTTGATGCCGCCTGGGATCGACATGCG
Source organism: uncultured Alphaproteobacteria bacterium (assembly GCA_963835135.1). Classification (GTDB taxonomy): domain Bacteria; phylum Pseudomonadota; class Alphaproteobacteria; order Acetobacterales; family Acetobacteraceae; genus JAVVHH01. Next base: position 35,141 of record CAWIEF010000006.1, on the reverse strand, counting down.
GTGGAACTCGTCCATCGGCCGGCTGTCGAGCACGACGAGGTCGCGCCCCTCGTCCTGCCACGCCTTCAACTCGGCGGCATCGATGCTCTGCGTGCCATATTGGTGCTCGACCCACTCGCCGAACGCCTTGCTGGGGACGTTTACGCCGGTGAACAGCACGTAGCCGGCGGCCTCCCACGCAGCCGTGCCGCCGTCCAGCACCTGCACATCGGTCGCACCCTGCCGCACCAGAAGCTCGGCCAGGCGCTCGGCCAGGCCGCGTCCGTCATCGACGCAGACGATGCGGACCGAAAGGCGCGGCAGGATCGCCGGGATGCGAAGCTCGGCCCGCGAGAGCGGGCATGGCACGGCCCAGAACAAATGCCCGGTGCCGAACTCGCCCTCCTCACGGGCGTCCAGGAGGGCGAGTTCGGCGCCGTCCAGGATCCAGTGCCGCAACTCTGCTGGCGAGACGGTCCGCATCAACGGTTGGCAGTCGGCGCCATGTAGGCCTTGTTGTAGGGCTGCACGGTGCCGGCTTGCATGTCGAAGCCGCGCCGGTGGTCGAGCTTCTCGAGCGCCAGGCCGTAGCAGTGCAGGTGCCGGGTCGTGGTCGTGCCGGTGGTGTGGATCGAGTGAATGTCCTCCGGCATCAGCGCGATGCCGGTGCCGGGCTCGACCATCACCTCGCGGACCAGCTCGAGCTGGGCCTTGCCCTCGACGCTACCGTCGTCGACGCGCCGGTAGACGCGGTTGAGCTCCTGGCCTTCGACGGAGGCGACGACGGCCCAGGTCGTATGGTCGTGCGGCTTGGTCGAGTTGCCGGGATTGAGGGCCAGCATGTAGAGGGCAAAGCGGCCGTCCGGCTCCTCCTGCAGCAGATATCGCTTCGAGCCGGTTTCGCCGGCCGGCGGCGGCGGGAACTCGGCGGCCGGGAACAGCGCTTCCTTGGCGGCTAGTTGCAGCAGCTCGGCCTTGATCGCCTCGAGCGCGGCGCGGGTCACCCCCTGCTCGCGCTCGATGGCCTTGATGCGGTCCATCGTTCCGGCGACGGCGGCGGTCATGGCAGCGGAGTGCGCGGAAGCGTTCATGGCCTCTCTCCTTCTGGGTTTCCGCAGGCTAATCCGCACGGCAACCCTGGTCAAAGCGGACCGGCGACGGCACATGCGGCTCATGTCGGCCCCGCAGATCTTTGACCGCCGCGCCGTGCGGCTCCACCGCGACCGGGCGGCCAGTTCACTCGGACGGGTGCTGCCGGTGCTGGAGGACTGCGCCGAGCGGTTGCTCGACCGACTGGACGACACGACGCGATCCTTCCGCCAGGCACTCGATCTGGGCGGGCGCGGCGTGATCGCGCCGATGCTGCGCGCCCGCGGCATGGAGGTCGTCAGCAGCGATCTTTCGCGCCGCATGGCGGTGTTGAGCGGGCCGCCCTGCGTGGTGGCCGACGAGGAATGGCTGCCGTTCGCGCCGGCCAGTTTCGACCTGGTCGTAGCCAGCCTGTCGCTGCACTGGGTCAACGACCTGCCAGGCGCGCTCGTCCAGATCCGCCGGGTCTTGCGGCCCGATGGCCTGTTCCTGGCGAGCCTGCCGGCGCTCGGCACGCTGGGCGAACTGCGCACGGCGCTGACCGATGCCGAAGCGGCGGTGTCGGGGGGCGCGTCGCCGCGGGTGTCGCCGTTCCCAGAGCTGCGGGACCTGGCCGGGCTGATGGGCCGGGCCGGCTTCGCCGTGCCGGTCGCCGACGTCGAGGACATAACACTTTCCTACCGTGACCCGGTTGGGTTATTGCGCGACCTGCAGGCGGCCGGCGAAACCAACGCGGTCAGCCAGCGCGACCGGCGGCCGCCGCCCTTCTCGCTGTTCGCCGCCGCGGCGGGCGCGATGGCAGGGCCGGACGGGCGCGTGCCGGCGACGCTCCGGCTTGGAACGATGACGGGCTGGGCGAGTTGATGCGGCTTTGGTGGAGGCGGGGGTCGTCGAAAATGGCTGATCAGGATCTGAGACCGCGCCTGAATACCGTGCTCGAGACGCAACGCCCGCGTCTGCACAAGGTCGTGCTGGTCAATGACGACTACACGCCCCGTGACTTCGTCGTGCGCATCCTGAAGAGCGAGTTCCGCATGACCGAGAGCCAGGCGCACAAGGTGATGATAACGGCGCACCAACGGGGGGTCTGCGTCGTCGGCGTGTTCACCAAGGAGATCGCGGAGAGCAAGGCCACTAACGCGACGGATGCGGCCCGCAAGAAGGGTTATCCGCTGTTGTTCACCACCGAACCCGAAGAATAGCGCTCAGCCGCCGGTAAGACTCATGTGGCGGGCGACCGAGGGGGCCTTCTCGCGCCGGTCGATGATGAAGTCGTGGCCCTTGGGCTTGCGCTTGATGGCCTCCACGATAGCAGCGTCGAGCCCGGCGTCCGATGCGCCATCGCGCATGACAGCGCGCAGGTCGGCAGCGTCGTCTTGGCCGAGGCACATGAACAGCGTGCCGGTGCAGGTCAGGCGGACGCGATTGCAGCTCTCGCAGAAATTGTGGGTCATCGGCGTGATGAAGCCGACGCGGGTGCCGGTCTCGGCCACGTCGAAGTAGCGGGCCGGGCCACCGGTGCGGAAGCCGGTCTCGGCCAAGGTGAAGCGCTGGCGCAGGCGGGCGCGGACGATCGAGAGCGGAAGATATTGGTCGGTGCGGTCGCCGCCGATGTCGCCCATCGGCATCGTCTCGATCAGGCAGAGATCGTGTCGATTGGCGCCGCACCAGGCCAGCATGTCCCCGATCTCGTCCTCGTTCTCGCCGCGCAGCGCCACCGCGTTGATCTTGACGTGCAGCCCGGCCGCTTGCGCCGCGTCAATCCCCGTCAGCACGCGGTCGAGCTTGCCCCAGCGGGTGATGCGGGTGAAGCGCGCCGGGTCGAGTGTGTCGAGGCTGACGTTCACGCGCTTGACGCCGGCGGCCGCCAGGTCCCGCGCATACTTGGCGAGCTGCGTGCCGTTGGTCGTCAGCGTCAGTTCGTCGAGATCGGCGCCGAGCCGGTTGCCGAGGCTGCGGAACAGCTTCATCACGTCGCGTCGCACGAGCGGCTCGCCGCCGGTGATGCGCAGCTTGCGCACTCCCTGGCGGATGAACGCCGAGCAGAGCCGGTCGAGTTCCTCGAGCGAGAGCACGTCGCGGCGCGGCAGGAAGGTCATCTCCTCGGCCATGCAGTAGACGCAGCGAAGGTCGCAGCGGTCAGTGACGGAGACGCGCAGGTAGGTGATGCCGCGGCCGAACGGATCGATCATGGCTCTAAAGTCGGACGGAAACGGCGCGGGTTCAACCACCTCATTCGCCGTCGTCCATGATCGTGAGCGGAATGGCCGCCACATTGATCAGAACCTTGCCGGCATTCTCGAAATTGACCGTCACACGCTGGTCGACCACGGACTGCACCTGGCCGACGCCCCACTCGGGCTGGGCGGGGTGCAGGACGCGCTGGCCGGGCTCGTATTCGGTACGCGGCCGCATGGCTCAGGTGAACGCCCCGCGGGCGGCGACCGGCCACAGGCACTCCACGCGACCGCCACGGATGCCGACATACCAGTCATAGCGGTCGACGGTGGGGTCGCAATGGCCGGGCACCAGCCTCAGCTTTTCCCCGTAGGCCACGCCGGAGCCCTCGGTCCATTCGAGCTTGCCGTGCTCATCCGAGGCACCGGTGTAGCTGACGCCGTCCCGCCCCCAGACCAGCGGCATGCCGCTATCGGTCGAGACCGCCTTGTGCCCGGCATCGAGCGCGCCGAGGCCGGGCCGGGCCTGGCTCATGACGGTCGCCAGCACGAACAGGGCGTGTTGGAAGCCGGCGGACGCGCCCCCGTGATTGCGGGCGTAGTCGGCGTCCATGAAGCAGTAGCTGCCGGCCTGGATCTCGTTGTAGAGCCCGGTGGCTGCCTCGAGTTCGAACGTGCCGGTGCCGGCGCCGCCGATGATGTCGCAGCCGAGCCCCTGCTGGCGCAATTGCTCGATCGTACGGCGGACGCCGTCGGTGGCCGACCCGATCGCCGCGCCGCGCTCGTCCAGCGTACGGAAATGCTGCGCTCGGCCGTGATACGCCTGGAGTCCGGCGAAGCGCAGATGCTTCGACCCGGCGATCTGCTGCGCCAGGGCCACGGCCTCGGGGCCGGGTTGGACCCCGCACCTTGCCATGCCGACGTCGATCTCGACCAGCACTGGCAGCCGCACGCCGGCCGCTTCGGCCGCGGCCTCGATTCGATCGACGTTGCCGGCATCGTCGGCGCAGACGGCGACATGGGCGATCTTGGACAACGCGGCCAACCGCGCCAGCTTGGTATCGCCGACGACCTCGTTGCTGACGAGGATGTCAGGCACCCCACCCCAGGCCAGGATCTCGGCCTCGCCGACCTTCTGCACGCACTGCCCGACCGCCCCGGCCGCGATCTGCCGATGCGCGACCACCGGCGATTTATGCGTCTTGGCGTGCGCCCGCAGCTTGGTCCCGGTCGGCGCCAGCAGCGACTGCATGCGCGCCAGGTTGTGCTCGAACGCGTCGAGATCCAGCAGCAACGCCGGCGTATCGACCTCGTCCTCGCGCATGCCGGGCTGGGCGGGTGGGGGCTGCATCATGCTGCGATCATTCCCGTTGCATGAACCACGTGACATCGGACCATTGCTCGACCCTGAACGCGCGGATGTCGCGGAGCGAGCGAGGGAACCACGAGAGACGCTTGAGGGCTTGGAGCGCCGAACAGGTTGGCGAGATCTTCGGTCTCGGTCGTGTAGAGGCGACCCCGCACGCGATCGAACCCGAACTCGCTCAATGCGGCCCCAATATCGGTGTAGGCTTGGCTGACGCTCTTTGGGTGGTGGACGAGAGTCTCTTTGACGATCAGGTCGAACGCGATCGCAAACATCAGCCTTCGCTAGGATCGGCGATGATCTGGGAGAGTTTGTAGTCGACCACTTCGCCGCTCTCCGGCAAACGAACCCGCATCAAGCGATCGCCACCCGCAAGAGCGGGCCCTGTCTCGACGATCTCGTAGACCGGACCTATTTCGCCGAACCGCCGCCAGGTGCCGACGAGACGCTCGGGGCTCGTCGTCCCGACTGCCGCCATCTCCATGATGATCGCTCCCGAGTTCATCTGGTCGGGACACATTACCTAATGCCCCGCGTTCTCGCCCGAGAAATCCGGCGCGTCCAGGCCGGACCCCGTCAACTGCTCGACCAGCGCGCCCTTGAGACGCTCCAGCCCGGCTGCGTCGTGCGCCTCGGCGCGAGCGACCAGCACGGCCTGGGTGTTGCTCGCGCGGAGCAGCCACCAGCCGTCATCGGTCTGCACGCGGACGCCGTCGATGTCGTTGACGCGGGCGCCCTGCTCGCGCAGGCGGGCAGCGACCTCCTCGATGACCTCGAACTTGCGAACATCGTCGCAGTTGAAGCGCAGCTCGGGGGTGTTGACGACGTGCGGCAGGGACCGCGTCACGTCGGAGAGCTTGCCGTCCATGCGGGCGACGATGCCCATCAGCCGAACCGCGACGTACAGCGCGTCGTCGAAGCCGTACCATTTGTCGGCGTAGAAGATGTGGCCGCTCATCTCGCCCGCGAACGGCGCACCGATCTCGGCCATCTTGGCCTTGATGAGGCTGTGGCCGGTCTTGTACATCAACGGATTGCCGCCGGCTTTTGCGATCTCGTCGTAGAGCACCTGGCTCGCCTTGACGTCGGCGATGATGGTCGCGCCCGGGTGCTCGCGCAGCACGTCGCGGGACAGCACGACCATAAGTTGGTCGCCGAGCAGCATCGTGCCCTCGTCGTCGATCGCGCCGACCCGGTCCGCATCGCCGTCGAAGCCGATACCTAGATCGGCCCCGTGCCGGCGCACGGCGGCGATCAGCTGCTCCTGGTTCTTGGCGATGGTCGGGTCCGGATGGTGGGCCGGGAAATTGCCATCGATGACCGGGTTGAGCACGGTGTGCTCGCCGGGCAGCTTCTGGAGCAGACGCTCCAGCACTTCCCCGGCCGCGCCATTGGCCGAATCCCAAACGACCCGCAGCGTCCGCTCGCCGCCATCGTAATCCTGCAGCAGCCGGTCGACATACGCCTCAGCGACGTCGACGTCGCGCTGCGAGCCGGTCCCTTCTTCCCCGACATCCCCCGTGGCCGCCATCCGGCCGAGCATCTGGATGTCGGCGCCAAAGAAGGCCTTCCTGCCCAGCATCATCTTGAAACCATTATAATCGGACGGATTGTGGCTCCCGGTCACCATCACGGCGCCGTCCGTCTCGAGCGTGGTCGCGGCGAAATACAGCATCGGCGTCGGACCGCGCCCGACCTTCAAGACCGCCATCCCGCTGGCCATCAGACCCTTGATCAGCGCCTCGGACAGATGCGGCGAGGAGAGCCGCCCGTCATAGCCCACCGCCACCGTCTTGCCCCCGGCCCGCGCCACGACGGCGCCGAAGCTGCGCCCGATCGCGAACGCGTCGGCGTCATGCAGGGTGCGGCCGACGACGCCGCGGATATCGTATTCGCGCAGGCTGGTGGCGTGGAACTCGTGGTTGAAAGCCATCAGGACGCCCTCACCGGTAGTTCTTGAGGAAAGCCTCGACCTGATCCTTGAGGTCCGGCCGCTTCAGCGCGAAGGCGATCTGTGCCTCGAGGAACCCGGCCTTGTCGCCGCAATCGAACCGCCGCCCCTCGTAGCGCAGCCCGTGGAACGGGCCGTGCCCGATCATGCGCGCCATCGCGTCGGTGAGTTGCACCTCGTTGCCCGCCCCGCGGTCCATCCGCGAGAGATGATCGATCACCTCCGGCATCAGGATGTAGCGGCCGATGATCGACAGGTTGCTTGGCGCATCCTCCGGCTTCGGCTTCTCGACGAGGCCCGTCACCTCGACCCGCACACCGTCGTCCGCACCGGTCTTGAGGATACCGTAGCGGTTGGTCTGCTCGCGCGGCACTTCGCCGACGGCAACGACGTTGCCACCGGTCTGCGCATAGACGTCCGCCAGTTGTTGGAGGCACGGCGTCTCGCTCAGCACGAGATCGTCCGGCAGCAGGATGGCGAAGGGGTCGTCGCCGATGAAGGCGCGGGCGCACCAGATCGCGTGGCCGAGGCCCATGGGCACCTGCTGGCGGACCGTGGTGATGGCGCCGGGCGGGATACGCATGCCGTCGAGCAGTTCGATCAGCTCGGTCTTGCCCCGCTCGCGGAGATTGGCCTCCAGTTCGTACGAGACGTCGAAATGGTCGATCAGGGCCGTCTTGCCGCGTCCGGTGACCATGCAGAACTGTTCCACGCCTGCGGCGCGCGCTTCCTCGATGGCATATTGGATCAAGGGCTTATCGACGACCGGGAGCATCTCCTTGGCCATCGCCTTCGTTGCGGGTAGGAATCTCGTTCCGAGACCGGCGACAGGCAACACCGCTTTGCGCAGCTTCTTCACGTGATATCCCAACTGCTCAATCGAGGGGCGGAACACGTCGCACGTGCCGCGTTCGGGGGCAAGTCAGCGCCGCTCCAGCAGCACGTCCTTGGCCTGGTTTATGCGTGCGGCGAGCCAGTCGGAGCCGCCGCCATCGGGGTGCGCGACCCGCATCAGCCGCACCCAGGCGGCGCGGACGTCGCTGTCGGAGACCGGGTCGGTCAGGCCGAGCACCTGAAGCGCCTCGGCCCGCTTCATCGGCCCGACCCGGATCGGCGGCCGATCCCGCCCGATGGGCGACGCGCCGGCGTGCCGCTTCCACCAACTCCAGATCAACGGCCCGAACAGGACGAGCCCGCTGAGCGCGGCAGCCCCACGGCCCGTCAGCAGCAGCAGGCAGGCCAGGCTGATCCCGGCCAAGGCGGCAATCCAGACCAGCAGCGACTTGACCGTCGCGACCGACGCTCGCGAGAACGACCGCGCCGCGAACAGCAGCGCGGCCAGCATCGCGAGCCCGGCCGCCAGCATCACCATGCGGGCGCGATCAGCCGGCCTTGGGCTGTTGCTGCGCCTGGACGGCGACCATCGCGCTCACGTTGACGATCCCGCGCGCCGTCACGCTCGGGACCAGGACGTGCACGGGCCGTGACATGCCGAGCAGGATCGGCCCGATCGGCAGGCCGTCCGCGCCCGCCTTGAGCATGGTGAAGCTGATGTTGGCGGCGTCGAGGTTGGGCATGATCAGCAGGTTCGCGACGCCCTCAAGCCGGCTATCGGGGACGGCGCGGTCGCGCAGGCTGGGGATCAGCGCGGCGTCGGCGTGCATCTCGCCATCGGCCTCGAGCTCGGGCGCTTGGCGGCGGAGCAGGGCCAAGGCCTCGCGCATCTTGCGCGCACTCTTGCTGGACGAGCTGCCGAACGTGGAGTGCGACAGCAGCGCCACTTTGGGCGTGATACCGAACTCGCGCACGCAGTTGGCGGCGAGCTGGGTCATCTCGGCAATCTGCTCGGCGGTCGGGTCGAGGTTGACGTGCGTGTCGCCCATGAAGAGCACGCCGGCCGAGGTGATGAGGGCGGAGACGGCGTAGACGCGGGAGACGCCGGGCCGGGTCGGGATGATGGGCATCATGTAGGTCATGTGCCGCCACCAATCGCCGAGCCCGCCGCAGACGGCCGCATCGACCAGCCCGGCCTGCAGCATCATCGAGGCCGCGACGGTCGGGCGGCGAAGCAGGCGCCGGGCGGCGGCATCGGTAGGCACGCCGCGGCGGCCCACGAGGTGCTGATACTGCTCGAGCAGCGGGTCGAACACGTCCTTGTCCTGCTCCGGGTCGAGGATCTGCAACTGCTCGTCCGGCTTGAGGCGAAGGCCGAGCTCGCGGACCTTCTTGGCGATCAGGTCCTTGCGGCCGATCAAGGTCGGCTCGACCAAATTCTCGTCCAGTAATGTCTGCACGGCGCGGAGCACGCGCTCGTCCTCTCCCTCGGCGTAGACAATGCGCTGCTTGTTTTGCCGCGCGGCCTCGAACACCGGGCGCATCAGCTGGCCGGAGCGGAACACGAAGCGGTCCAGCCGCTCCATGTAGGCCGGGAAGTCGGTGATGGGCCGGGTGGCGACGCCGCTGCGCATGGCCGCGCGCGCCACGGCGGGGGCGATTTCCAGGATGAGGCGCGGGTCGAACGGCTTGGGGATGATGTAGTCCGGGCCGAACACCGGGGCCACGCCGCCATAGGCCGCGGCGACCACCTCGCTCGCCTCGGCCCGGGTCAGGTTGGCGATAGCCTTGACGGCGGCGATCTTCATTTCCTCGTTGATCTGCGTGGCGCTGACGTCGAGCGCGCCGCGGAAGATGAACGGGAAGCAGAGAACGTTGTTGACCTGGTTGGGATAGTCGCTCCGCCCGGTGGCGATGATCGCGTCAGGCCGATGCTGGCGGGCCAGCTCGGGGGTTATCTCCGGGTCGGGGTTGGCAAGCGCCAGGATGAGCGGCTTGGGCGCCATTGAGGGCAGCCACTCCGGCTTGAGCACGCCGGGGGCGGACAGGCCGAGGAAGACGTCAGCGTCGGCCAAGACGTCGGGCAGGCGGCGCGCGTCGGTATGCTTGGCGTAGCGGGCCATGTTGTCCGGCATGTTGTCGTCGCGCCCGGCCCAGACGACCCCCTTGATGTCGGTCAACGTCACGTTCTCGACCCTGAGCCCCATCGTGACCAGCAGGTCGACGCAGGCGAGTGCGGCGGCACCGGCCCCGGACGTCACGAGCCTTACCTCGCCGAGTTCTTTACCCTGTAGAACCAGGCCGTTGCTGACGGCGGCGGCGACGATGATGGCGGTGCCGTGCTGGTCGTCGTGAAACACCGGGATCTTCATCCGCTCGCGGAGGCGGCGCTCGATCTCGAAGCACTCGGGGGCCTTGATGTCTTCGAGGTTGATGGCGCCGAAGGTCGGCTCGAGGGCGGCGACGACGTCGATGAAGCGCTCGGGCTCCTCGGCGTCGACCTCGATGTCGAACACGTCGATGCCGGCGAACTTCTTGAACAGGACCGCCTTGCCCTCCATCACCGGCTTGCCGGCCAGTGCGCCGATATTGCCGAGGCCGAGCACGGCGGTGCCGTTGGAGATGACGGCGACGAGGTTGCCTCGGGCGGTGTAGTCGAGCGCGGTGGTGGGGTCCGCCTTGATCTCGAGGCACGCAGCAGCCACGCCGGGGGAATAGGCGAGGGCGAGGTCTCGCTGGGTGGCCATCCGCTTGGTCGCTTCGATCGCGAGTTTGCCGGGAACCGGCAGCCGATGATAATCCAGCGCCGCCTTGCGGAAATCCTCGTCCATTTACGTTCCTCTCCTACCCCTGAGCAAACTCGGTCAGGCACGGCGGGAAGGCAAACGGCGAAATGTCAGGATGAGTATGCGGTCGAGAAGACTCGAACTTCCACGGGGTTTCCCCCACAAGCACCTCAAGCTTGCGCGTCTACCATTCCGCCACGACCGCATCGGGGCCGGGGGGTCATAGCGGATGGACGCGGCGGCATCAACGCTCGAATGGCAAATCAGTGACGCGCTGGTCGCGTATGAGACCGCGCTAGCGGCGATGCAGGCGCGCGTGGCGGCGATCCGCGCCGGGACGGCGGGCGAACTGGTCTGGCTGTTGGAACACCCGCCGCTCTACACGGCCGGCACGTCGGCCACGCCCGAGGGTCTGGTCGCGCCCGACGCGCTGCCGATCTTCCGGGCCGGCCGCGGCGGACAATGGACCTATCACGGGCCGGGGCAGCGGGTCGGGTATGTCATGCTGGACTTGGATGGGGCGCATGGCGCGGTGCGGGCGCGCGACATCCGCGCTTATGTGGAGGGCTTGGAAGAGTGGCTGATCCGCGCGCTCGACCGGTTCAACGTCACAGGCCAGCGGCGAGCGGGCCGGGTCGGGATCTGGGTCACGGATCGGGCGAGCGGGACGGAGGCGAAGATCGCGGCCATCGGCGTGCGGGTGACGCGGTGGGTGACGTGGCATGGCGTGTCGCTGAACGTCGAGCCGAACCTGGCCCATTTCGGCGGCATCGTGCCGTGCGGCATCGCCGAGCACGGCGTGACAAGCCTTGCCGCGCTCGGACTGCCGGTGACGATGGACGACGCCGATGTGGCGTTGCGGTCGGCGTGGGCGGAGGTGTTCGGCTAGGGGAGCGTGGGAAGCTTCCGAAAGCCGGGTTCCTCCTCCGGGTCGACCAGATCCTCATGGATCAGGGAGACGGACGCGCCGGGCGGGCCGCGGCGGCAGGCGCGAAGGAGTTCCTCCACGGCGGCGGTGTCGCCGTCAACATGCGCTTCGACCGTACCGTCGCCGCGGTTGCGGACCCAACCGGTCACGCCAAGCTGGTTGGCCTGGCGCACCATCCAATCGCGATAGCCTACGCCCTGCACCAAGCCGCCGATCCGGAGCCGCTTGGTGCTCACGCGGCCCTCGCGAGCGTGATGAAACGGTGCGCGAGCGCGACGTCGTTGGCGATGTCGCGGCGGCGCTTGGCGGCCCAGAGGTCGTCGCCCCAACGCTCCATCTGGAACAATTCGTCCAGCGCAGCGAGTTCGTAGGCGCGCGACGGACCGACGGCGCCATCGGCCAGCGCCAGGCCGAGCACGACGCTGCCCAGGGCGGGGACTGCTACGCCGAGAGCGGCGAGCACGGGCGGGGTCTCGGCGCGCAAGCGGGCTCGAATCAGCGCCAGCGACTCCGGTGGCTGCGCGACATGGGTGATCCCTGCGGTCGGGATCAGTTTGGCGCCATGCTCCTCCTCCAGCCAGTCCAGCCAGGGCTGCCACTCGTGCGCCTGGTGCGCGACCAGCGGCGCGGGGTGCTCGGCGCGGTAGCAGAGCAGGTCGGTTTCGGCGTATTTGGCGATGGCGTCGGCGGTGGCGGCCGGGTCGGGGGCAATGCGCTCCTGGGCGGTGCCGGCGAGCTGCGTGAGGGGCACGTCCTCGGCGGTCATCTGACCGCCTTTGCTGCCTCCGGCGGCCTGCCACTCGGTGGCGACCGCCTCGGCCATCGCGGCGCTGCCGACGCGCAGCACCGCGCCACCGGGCAGCCGCATGGGTTTGCCGTCGAGTTCGATCGTGAAACCGCCCTCGCCGGCCGTCGCCACGGCCAGGTCCCAAAAACGTTTCATCGCAGCAATCCTCGCAGCAGGTCGGCGGGTTTGAGGGGGTGCGCCGGCGAGGGTGCGGCAGCAGCCTGGCCAGCCTGGCCGTCGCGGGCGAGGGCGAGTGCCGGACCGCAGGTGTCGGGCGGGGCAGCGCCCCCGAGCACGATCCCGACCCGGCCGGACGCGATCGCACCGGGGTCGAGCGACACCTTCGGCGCGGCGAGCGTCCCGCGCACCCGCAACGGCACGCTCAGGCCGCCGCCGAGACGGAGTTGCGGCCGCACGTGCATGTCGAGCGTCTCGTCGGCCAAGTTGACGGAGCCGCCGCCGTCGAGCGCCAGCTTGCTGGTGTCGAGCGAGAGCGCGCCGAACTGCAGCAGGCCGCCGGCGGCGTCGGTGCGCAAGGCGGCGCAGCGCAGGGTCGTGCTGCCGCCAGGTTCGAGCGGGATGTTGGCGGCGCGTAGGACACTCTCGAGGAGGTCGTTGTCGATCTGGCCGTCGACCACGGCGAGCCCGGCGTGGCCGCCCAGCGTCGCCGCGACGGCGCGGACGGTGTCGCCGGCGCCGCTGAGGTCGGCGCGGATGTCGATCGTGCCGGGGGACTGGGACGGTTTGCCCGCCAGCCTGAGGACGGAGCCGAACGGCAAACCGGGCGCGTCGACGATCAGATGCAGTGTGGGAGGGGTTTCCGCGGCGTCGACGTGGAGCGACCCCTGAGCGGTGCCGGCGCCAATAGTGGTGCTGACCGGGTCGAGGCTGAGAGTGCCGTTCTGCAACAGCCCATGGGCTTGCACGCCCTGGTAGGTGGCGCCGGCGACGCGGAGGGACGCGACGGCCAGGGAGAGGTCAGCGTCGGCGCTCCGCAACGCGGCGAGCGGGAGCTTGATGTCGGGGATGACGCGAGCGGGCTGGGCCGCGGGCGCAGCGCCGGGGGTTGGTGCGGCGGGTGTGGGTGCGGGTGGAGGCACCGTCGGCGGTGGCGTGAGTGCGTCGAGATCCAAGCTGGTGCTCGTCAGCGTGCCGCGCAGCGAGGGGCGGCTGGCGTTGCCGAAGGTCAGGACGCCGGCGAGGTCACCCTGCGCGCTGGTGAGCCGAATGGCGGTGAGCTCGAGCTGGCCGGGACTGAGCGACAGCCGGGCCGTCGCGTTCAGAGCGCGGAACGCCGGCAGGCGGACCCCGGCTCGCGCACCCGAGGCGGCCAGGTCGGGCGACTGCAGGCCGAGTTGGATGTCCGCGGCGCCGGTCGCATCGAGCGTTCCGGCGGCGGTGACGGCCAGACCCGGCGCCTCCAGCCGCGCCTCGACTGGGGCCGGGCCGCGTAGCAGGGCGTCAAGACTGTCGAGACGGCCGGCGATCGAGAGCGGCAGGGCGCCGATCGAGGCGGCAGCGGAGAACGTGCCGGGGCCGGACGGCGAGGCGGCGGTGAGCAGGGCATTCTGCACCGTCAGCGGCCCGATGACCGCCGTGCCGGATCGCAGCCGGAGCTCGCCCGGACCCGGGATCGCGGTCGAGAGCGTGACGTCATGCACCGAGGGCAGCGTCCGCCCGACGAGCGGCGAGAGCGCGGTCAAATCGGCGGCCGCGACGGTCAGCGTTGCCGCGGCACTGGTCCCGGTCAGCGCCGCGTCGATGCCGTTGCCCGACGCATGGAGGTCGACGGGGAAGGCGGCGGCCGCGATCGGTCCGGTCTGGCCGGCGAGGGCGAAGGTGCGGCCCGCGACGGCGACGCTGCCGTCGATCTGGCCGGAGCGGGGATCGTAGGCCAAGTGCGGCACGGTGATGGTCTGCGCGGCCCAGGCGATCGCGGCGTCGGTGATGTCGATGGCGCCCACGGCAAGGGCGAAGCGTTCGCCGGGCGGACCCGGTTGAGCCGGAGCCGCCGTGCCCGGGGCGGGCGGCGGGCGCAGGTCCCAGTTGGTGCGGCCGTCGGCGGTCCGTTCGAGGCGCACCGACGGCGAGACGATCGCCATATGCTCGATCACGACCCGGCGCTCGAGCAATGGCCAGAGAGCGATCGCGGCGGCGACACGGCGCACCTGCGCCATGTGCGGTTGCGAGAAGCCGGGCGGATTGGCGAATGAGACGTCGGTCAACTCGATCGTGGGCGACAGCGACCAGGCCAGGCGCACCGGCCCGGCGATCGTCAGCTCGCGCCCGGTCGCGCGGCGGACCTGCTCGGCCAGCCGGGCCTTGATCGCGTCGCCGTTCAGGAACCACGAGCCGGCCGCGATGGCTGCGAACGGGATCGCCACGACCAGGACGAGAAGACCGATCAGAGCGCGTCTCATCGCTTCACGCCCGCCCGGATCGGCGCCTTGGCTGGCTTGCTCTCGAAGCCCACGGTGCGGAACGTCTCGCGCATGTGGGGCGCGAGGTCGGCCTCGACGATCAGCCGGCCGCCGGCGGGATGCGGCAGGTCGAGGGCGCGGGCGTGCAGATGCAGCTTGTTCGAGATGCCGTCGACGACGGCGCTGCGGGCACCATTCTGGTCGGGCTCATGGTATTTGAGGTCGCCGACGATGGGGGTGCCGAGGGCGACGCTGTGGACGCGGAGCTGATGGGTGCGGCCGGTGACGGGCGACATCTCCAGCCAGGAGAGGCGTTGGCCGGCGGTGTCGAGCGTGCGGTAATCGGTCACGGCGCGCTGGCCGTCCTCGTCGTCGCGGGCGGCGGGGACGCTGCGTTCGCCGCGAGCGCCGGCGTATTTGACGAGCGGGAGGTCGATGCGGCCCTCCATCGGGTGCGGCCGGCCGGAGACGATGGCCCAGTAGGTCTTCGTCACGTCACGGCCGCGGAAGGCGGCGGCGAGCTTGGCGGCGACGCCCGGGGTGCGGGCGAGGACGAGCACGCCGGAGGTGTCGCGGTCGAGGCGGTGGACCAGGCGCGGGCGGTGCGGGCTGTCGCCGCGGAGGCCGTCGAGCATGCCGTCGAGATGCTTGGCGATGCCGGGGCCGCCCTGGACGGCGAGACCGTGCGGCTTGTTGAGCACGATAAGCTGGTCGTCGCGGTAGAGGACCATGTCCTCGAGTTCGCGGGCGAGGGCCGGGTCAGCAAGGCGAACTTCCGGCTTGGGTGCTGGGGCGTCCGGCATGGGAGGGACGCGGATGGCCTGGCCGGGGACGAGCCGGGTTGCGGCTTCGGCGCGCTTGCCGTCCACGCGGATCTGGCCGGTGCGGCAGAGTTTCTGGATCGCGCCCTGGGTCAGGGTGGGGAAGTGGCGGCGAAACCAGCGGTCGAGGCGGATGTCGGCTTCGTCCTCGGTGACGGGGCGTTGCTCGATCATAGTTGACGCTCTTGGCGGAGCGCGGCCCAGGTGGCGAGGCGACGGCCGATCTCGCGCTCGAAGCCGCGGTCGCGCGGGTGGTAGAACTCAGGACGCTCCATGCCGTCGGGGAAGTAGTTCTGGCCGGAAAACCCGTCATCGGTGTCGTGGTCGTAGGCGTAACCGGCGCCGTAGCCGAGGTTCTTCATCAATTTGGTGGGTGCATTCAGGATATGGGCGGGCGGCATGAGGCTGCCGGTGGCCTTGGCACTGGCCGCGGCGGCCTTGGTCGCGGCGTAGAGCGCGTTCGATTTGGGGGCGGTGCCGAGATACACGATCGCCTGCGCGATGGCCAACTCGCCCTCAGGGCTGCCGAGGCGCTCGTAGGCTTCCCAGGCGGTCATGGCTTGGACGAGGGCGGCCGGGTCGGCGAGGCCGATGTCCTCGGAGGCGAAACGGACGAGGCGGCGAGCGACGTAGCGGGCGTCTTCGCCGCCGGCGAGCATGCGGGCGAACCAGTAGAGCGCGGCGTCGGGGTCGGAGCCGCGCAGCGATTTATGCAGCGCGGAGATGAGGTTGTAATGCTCCTCGCGGTCCTTGTCGTAGAGAGCGGCCCGGCGGCCGATGGTTTCGGCCAGGCCGGCGGCGTCCAGCGCGGGGCCGGGGGGCATGGCGAGAAGTTGCTCGACCATGTTCAGGGCGTAACGGCCGTCGCCGTCGGCCATGGCGCAGAGCGCGGCGCGGGCTTCGGGGAGAACGGGCAGCGGCCGGCCGGCGTGGGCTTCGGCGCGGGCGAGGAGTTGTTCGAGCGCGCCCTCGTCGAGGCGGCGGAGAACCAGGACCTGGCAGCGGGAGAGCAGCGCGCCGTTCAGGGCGAAGGAGGGGTTCTCGGTGGTGGCGCCGACAAGGACGATGGTGCCGTCTTCGACGACCGGGAGAAAACCGTCCTGCTGGGCGCGGTTGAAGCGGTGGACTTCGTCGACGAAGAGGAGGGTCCGCTGGCCGGCCTCGCGTCGGCGCCGGGCTTCGTCGAAGGCGCGCTTGAGATCGGCGACGCCGGAGAAGACGGCGGAGAGCGAGACGAAGTGCAGGCCTGCGGCGGCGGCGAGGAGGCGGGCGATGGTGGTCTTGCCGACTCCAGGCGGCCCCCAGAGGATCAACGAGGCGAGGGCGCCGCGGGCGAGCATGCGGGTGAGCGTGCCGTCGGGGCCGACAAGGTGGTCTTGGCCGACGATGTCGTCGAGCGTGGCCGGGCGGAGGCGCTCGGCGAGCGGTTGGCCGTCCGTCGTTTGAGCGATTGGGGGTGCCCCGAACAGGTCGTGCGTCATGCGGGCCGACATGGGGGGTAGATAGGCGCGTTGGGGGCCGGTTGCGAGCGGGGTTCCGTCGTCGTCACCCTCACCCTACCCTCTCCCGAAGGGAGAGGGATCTAGAGGAGTATTTGGACGGGTTAGTCTTCGCTATCGTCGTCGGTGGCGGCTTCGGGACGGGGGCCGCTGTCTTGGCCCTTGGCGGCCGGGTCGCGGTCGACGAGTTCGATGACGGCCATATCAGCTGCGTCGCCGTAGCGGATACCCGCCTTCAGAACGCGGCAGTAACCGCCGGCGCGGCCGCGGTAGCGCTCGGCGATCGGGCCGAACAGCTTGGCGACCAGCTTCGGGTCTTGCAGCTTGCTCATCGCCTGGCGGCGGGCGTGCAGGTCACCGCGCTTGCCAAGGGTGATCAGCTTCTCGGCAACGGGACGCAGCTCCTTGGCTTTCGGGAGCGTGGTGGTGATCTGCTCATGCTTGAGCAAGGCGTGGGCCATGTTGCGGAACATGGCTTCGCGGTGAGTGCTCGTGACGCCGAGCTTCCGCCCAGCCATACCGTGACGCATGACGCGTAGCTCCTAGAAAGGCTCGTCCAGCCGCTTGGCCAGATCTTCGATGTTTTCGGGCGGCCAACCGGGCACGCTCATGCCGAGGGCGAGGCCCATGGCGGTGAGCACTTCCTTGATCTCGTTGAGCGACTTGCGGCCGAAGTTCGGCGTGCGGAGCATCTCCTGCTCGGTCTTCTGCACGAGGTCGCCGATGTAGACGATGTTGTCGTTTTTGAGGCAGTTCGCCGAACGAACCGACAGCTCGAGCTCGTCGACCTTGCGCAGCAGGTTGCGGTTGAACGGCAGGTCGTCCTGAACCTCGTCGGCGCGCGCGAGTTGCGGGTCGTCGAAGTTGATGAACAGCTGGAGCTGGTCCTGCAGGATGCGGGCGGCGAGCGCGACGGCGTCCTCGGGCGTGACGGCGCCGTTGGTCTCGACGACGAGCAGCAGCTTGTCGTAGTCGGTGACCTGGCCCACGCGGGTCGGTTCCACCTTGTAGGACACGCGCTTGACCGGCGAGTAGATCGCGTCGATCGGGATCAAGCCGATGGGCGCATCTTCCGGCCGGTTCGCCGCGGCCGGGACGTAGCCCTTGCCGATGTTGACGGTGAACTCCATGCCGAGCTTGACGCCCTCGTCGAGCGTGCAGATCACGAGGTCGGGGTTCATCACCTCGATGTCGTGGCCGGTTTGAATCTGCCCGGCCGTGATCTCGCCCGGGCCGGTCGCCTGCAGCACCATCCGCTTGGGGCCTTCGCCGTGCATGCGCAGCGCGAGCTGCTTGATGTTCAGCACGATGTCCGTAACGTCTTCGCGGACGCCCAGGATGCTGCTGAACTCGTGCAGCACGCCGTCGATCTGCACGGCGGTGACCGCGGCACCCTGCAGCGAGGAGAGCAGCACGCGGCGGACGGCGTTGCCGAGCGTCATGCCGAAGCCGCGCTCGAGCGGTTCGGCGACGACAGTCGCGACGCGGTGGGGATCTGACCCGGGCTCGACGTCGAGCTTTTCCGGTTTAATCAGCGACTGCCAGTTCCTCTGCAGGACCATGGACCAGCTCCAAACGAGAATGCGCGCGGCCCATCACGGCCGCGCTGAAAAGTCTGATCCGGCGTCTAGACGCGGCGGCGCTTGCGCGGGCGGCAGCCATTGTGCGGGATCGGGGTCATGTCGCGGATGGCCGAGATCGAGAAGCCGACGGCCTGCAAGGCGCGCAGCGCGCTCTCGCGTCCAGAACCGGGGCCGCTGACTTCGATCTCGAGCGTCTCCATGCCGTGCTCGCGGGCTTTCTTGCCGGCATCTTCGGCGGCGACCTGGGCGGCGTAGGGCGTCGACTTGCGGCTGCCCTTGAAGCCCTGCATGCCGGCCGACGACCAGGCGATGGTGTTGCCCTGCGCGTCGGTGATGGTGACCATCGTGTTGTTGAAGGTTGCGGCGACGTGGGCCACGCCGGCGATGATGTTCTTGCGTTCTTTGCGGCGCGGGCGCGCGGCGGCGGGTTTCGCCATGGTGGTCGTCCTAACGTGAAAGCCGCAAGGCGGCAGAAAAACTTACTTGGTGACTTTCTTCTTGCCGGCGATCGCGACTGCCTTGCCCTTGCGGGTGCGGGCGTTCGTGTGCGTGCGCTGGCCATGGACCGGCAGGCCGCGCCGGTGGCGCAGGCCGCGGTAGCAGCCCAGATCCATCAGGCGCTTGATGTTCATCGAGACTTCACGCCTCAGGTCGCCCTCGACGCGATATTCGCGATCGATCAGCTCGCGGATGCGCAGCACTTCATCGTCGGAGAGCTGGTTGACCCGGCGGTCGTCGGGGATGCTAAGCTTCGTGACGATGTCGTGCGCCTTCGCCGGCCCGATCCCGTAGATGTATTGCAGGCTGATTTCCACCCGCTTGTTGGTCGGCACGTTAACACCGGCAATTCGCGCCACGCTCTAGTCTCCTCGCCGCCGAAGCAAGATGCTCGGCGACCCTGTCTGTCATCAAAAACGAAAGACGCCGTCCCCGGAGGTTCAGCGCAGATCGCGACTTATACGCCGCCTCCGGTGGGAGTCAACGCGCTGTTGTCAACACTTCGTGAGGCCGTGCCGGACCGTCCTGGAAGGCGGGCCAGGATCGCTTCGAGGGAAGCTGTGACGTCATCCATCTCGGCCATGCCGTCCACCGTCATCAATCGCCCGCTCGCCCGGTAGTGCGGCAGGATCGGGGCTGTCTGGGTGTGATAGGCGGTAAGCCGGGTGCCCACGGTATCACGATTGTCGTCGGCGCGACGGGTGAACTCCTGGCTGCCGCAAATGTCGCAGGTGCCCGAGACGTGCGGTTGCTTGAATGTGTCGTGGTAGCCGGCGCCGCATTTGGCGCAGGTGAAACGGCCGGCAATCCGGTCCGTCAGAGCGGCATCATCGACCTGCAGTTCCACCACGGCATCGATCTGCTGACCGATGTGCGACAACATCTCGTCGAGCGCGACAGCTTGCGGGACCGTGCGCGGGAAGCCGTCGAGGATGAAGCCGGCCGAGGCGTCGGGTTGCTTGATGCGGCTCTCGATGATCGAGATCATGAGCGAGTCGGGAACAAGGCCACCCGCCTCCATGATCGCGCGGGCTTGCAGGCCGATCTCGGTGCCGGCCTTCACCTCGGCGCGGAGCATGTCGCCAGTGGAGATCTGCACGAGGCCGTGGGTCTGCTCCAGGCGTCGCGCCTGCGTGCCTTTGCCGGCGCCGGGGGGGCCAAGCAGGATGATGTTCATCGCGCCCGCCCCTTGACCCGGGATTTGCGGATCAAGCCCTCGTATTGGTGCGCCAGCAGGTGGGATTGGATCTGCGTGACGGTGTCCATGGTGACCGAGACGATGATCATCAGGCTGGTGCCGCCGAAGTAGAACGGGACCGAATAGCGGCTGATCAGCACTTCGGGGAGCAGGCAGACGGCGCAGAGATAGATGGCGCCGATCGTGGTCAGGCGGGCGAGGATGGTGTCGAAATACTGGGCGGTGTTGGAGCCGGGCCGGACTCCGGGGATGAAGCCGCCGTATTTCTTGAGGTTGTCGGCAGTCTCCTCCGGGTTGAACACCACGGCGGTGTAGAAATACGAGAAGAAGATGATCATCGCGGCGTAGACGACGAGGTAGGCGGGCTGGCCGTGGCCGAGTTGCTGGCCGATCCAGGCGAGCCAGCCATCCGGGTTCTGGGTCGAGAAGCCGGCCACGGTCGCGGGCACCAGCAGGATAGAGCTGGCAAAGATCGGCGGGATCACGCCGGCGGTGTTGACCTTGAGCGGCATGTGGGTGGAGTTGCCGCCGAACATGCGCTGGCCGACTTGGCGCTTGGGATATTGGATCACGACCCGGCGCTGGGCTCGCTCCATGAACACCACGAACGCGACGACCAGCACGGCCAGGATCATGAACACGACGATGAACACGGGCGACAGGGCGCCGGTGCGGCCGAGTTCGAGCAGGTTGGCCAGCGCGTGCGGCAGGTTGGCGACGATACCGGCGAAGATGATCAGGCTGGTGCCGTTGCCGACGCCGCGCGACGTGATCTGCTCGCCGATCCACATCAGGAACATGGTGCCGCCCACGAGTGTGATGACGCAGGAGAGGCGGAAGAACAGGCCGGGGTCGATCACAGCGGAGCCGAACTGGCCGCGCATGCTCTCGAGACCGACGGCAATGCCGTACGACTGTATCAGGGCGATCAACACGGTCAGATACCGCGTATACTGGTTCATCTTCTTGCGCCCGCTCTCGCCCTCTTTCTTGAGGGCCTCAAGCGACGGGATGGCCGCCGACATCAACTGCACGATGATGCTGGCCGAGATGTAAGGCATGATGTTCAGCGCGAATACGGTCATGCGGCCGAGGGCGCCGCCGCTGAACATGTCGAACATACCGAGGATGCCGCCGCCGTGCTGGGACAGCAATTCGCCCATTACGGACGCGTCGACACCGGGCACGGGGATGTAGGTGCCAAGGCGATAGACCAGCAGCGCACCGAGGGTGAACCAGATCCGCTTCTTGAGTTCAGTCGCCTTCGAGAGAGACCCGAGACTC
Source organism: uncultured Alphaproteobacteria bacterium (assembly GCA_963835135.1). GTDB lineage: Bacteria > Pseudomonadota > Alphaproteobacteria > Acetobacterales > Acetobacteraceae > JAVVHH01. Next base: position 13,941 of record CAWIEF010000006.1, on the reverse strand, counting down.
AGGTTCGACGCAAGCTGCTCGGCCGTCGAGGCCATCGGCGTTCCCCTTTATTGGCCAGTCGGCGTGTCACCGGCCGATTAGGCCGTGATCCGGCCCGCGGCACCATATGCGGTGTCGCGGGGCCGGGGGCAACCGTTACGCGGCGGGCGTCTCGGCGGCGGGCGGCTGGGCGGTGGTGGTGACGGTACCGCCGGCCTGCTCGACCGCGGCGATGGCAGCCGCGGACGCGCCCGACACCGTGACGCGGACGGCGCGCTTGATCTCGCCCTTGGCCAGCAGGCGGACGCCGACCGCCTTGCCGAGACGAACCAGACCGGCACCGACGAGGGCTGCCTCGGTAATCGCCTCGTTGGCGTCGAGCTTGCCGGCCTCGACCGCCTGATCGATCGTGCCGATGTTGATCGGCGCGTATTCGGTGCGGAAGATGTTGGTGAAGCCGCGCTTGGGCAGCCGCCGGTAGATCGGGAGCTGACCGCCCTCGAACCCGTTCAGCGCCACGCCCTCGCGCGCCTTCTGACCCTTGACGCCCTTGCCGGACGTCTTGCCCTTGCCGGAGCCGATGCCGCGGCCGAGGCGCTTGGACTTGAGGTGCGCGCCCTCGTTGTCGCGGATTTCATTCAGCTTCACTTGCCGTCCTCCACGTCGACGCTGGCGTCGCTTTCGACGACGACCAGGTGCTTGACCCGGTCGATCATGCCGCGAACCGACGGCGTGTCCTCGAGCTCGCGCGTGCGGCGCAGCTTGCCGAGGCCTAGGCCGGCCAGCGTCTGGATTTGATCCTTCTTCCGGCCGAGGCCGGAACGGACCTGCGTCACCTTCACAGTGGCCTTCGACTTATCCGACATCGGCTGCGCCCTCCGCGGCGGCGTCGCGCTTGCCGAGGATGTCGGACACCTTCTTGCCGCGCCGGGCTGCGACGGCGCGGGGGCTGCCGCAGCGCTGTAGCGCGGCGAAGGTGGCCTTGACCATGTTGTGCGGGTTGCGGCTGCCGAGCGACTTGGCGACCACGTCGTTGATTCCGAGCGTCTCGAACACGGCGCGCATCGGGCCGCCGGCGATGATGCCGGTGCCGGCGGCAGCCGAGCGGAGCACGACGTGACCGGCGCCGAACAGGCCCTCCACGTCGTGGTGCAAAGTGCGGCCTTCCTTCATCGGGACGCGGATGAGGCCGCGCTTGGCCCGCTCGGTCGCCTTGCGGATGGCTTCCGGCACTTCGCGCGCCTTGCCGGCGCCGTAGCCGACGCGGCCTTTCTGGTCACCGACCACCACCAGGGCGGCAAAGGCGAACCGGCGGCCACCCTTCACCACTTTGGCGACGCGGTTGATCGTTACCAGCTTGTCGACGAGCTCATCGCCGCCCTCGCCCCGGTCGCTGCTGCGATCCCGGTCGCGGCCGCCGCGGCCGCCTTCGCGTGCTTCACGTGCCATGTCAGATGATCCTCAGAACGCCAGCCCGCCTTCGCGGGCGGCCTCGGCCAGCGCCTTGACGCGGCCGTGATACAGGTAGGAGCCGCGGTCGAAGACCACCGCCGACACGCCGGCCGCAAGCGCGCGCTCGGCGACCAGCTTGCCCACGGCCTCGGCGGCGGCCTTGTTCGACCCGGTCGCGCCAGCCGCCTTCAGATCCTTGTCCAAGGTCGACGCCGCTGCGAGGGTCTTGCCCTGCGCGTCGTCGATGATCTGCGCGTACATGTGCTTGCCCGAGCGGAAGACCGAGAGGCGCGGACGCCGGCCGGATTTCTGCCGGAGCTGATAGCGCAGGCGCTCGCGCCGGCGCTGCTGCAGGTTCTGGACCGCGCTCACTTCTTTTTACCTTCCTTGCGACGGATCTGCTCGTTGTCGTAACGCACGCCCTTGCCCTTGTAGGGCTCCGGCGGGCGGAACGCGCGGATCTCGGCCGCGACCTGGCCCACTTGCCGCTTGTCCATGCCGGCGACGGCAATCGCCGTCGGGCGCGGCGTGGTGATCGTGATGCCGTCCGGCACCGGGTAGACGACGTCGTGCGAGAAACCGAGGTTGATGACCAGGTTCTTGCCCTGAACGGCGGCACGAAAGCCGGTGCCCTGGATTTCCATGGTCTTGGTGAAGCCTTCGGAGACGCCCTTGACCATGCTCGCGACCAGCGCGCGCGTGGTGCCCCACATCATGCGGGACGGCGTGTCGTTGCGCCGGGGCGCCACCGATATCTCGTTGTTCTCGACCTTGGCGTCGACGTTGTCCGACAGCGGCAGGCTGAGCGTGCCCAGCTTACCCTTGGTGGAAAGGATGCCGTTGATGATCTCGACTGAAACGCCCGCCGGGACGGCGACGGGATACTTGCCTACGCGTGACATGGTGCCCTCCTCGCCTAGAATACCCGGAACAGAACTTCGCCGCCGACATTGGCTGCGCGCGCCTCGCCATCGGAAAGCACGCCGCGGGGCGTCGACAGGATCGAAACGCCCAAGCCGGCATAGACGCGCGGCAGGTCGGCGATGCCGGAGTAGACGCGACGGCCGGGCTTGCTGACGCGGGTGATCTCTTTGATCACCGGCTCGCCCTCGTTGTATTTCAGCTCGATGCGCAACTGGTTCACGCCGGGGCGCAGGCTCTCGGCCGTGTAGCCGCGGATGTAGCCCTCACGCTTGAGCGCCTCGAGCGCGTTGGCGCGGAGTTTGCTGGCCGGTGCCACGCAGGTGGAGTGGCGGCTGCGTTGGGCGTTGCGGATGCGGGTGATCATATCACCCAGCCCGTCGGTCATTGACATGAACCGGGCTCCCTACCAGCTCGCCTTGACCATGCCCGGGAGCTGCCCGGAGCTGGCCAACGCGCGGAGCATGTTCCGCGACAGCTTGAACTTGCGGTAATTACCGCGCGAGCGGCCGGTCAGGGCGCAGCGCAGGCGCACGCGGACGGCGGCGCCATTGCGCGGGAGCTGGGCCAGCTTCATCGTCGCCTCGAAGCGTTCCTCGACGGGGGCGCTGCGGTCCATGACCTGAGCCTTGAGTTCGGCCCGCTTCGCCTTGTCGCGGGTCGACATGTATTCCCGCTTCTGATTGCGGTTCACGGATGATGTCTTGGCCATCGAACTTCTACTCCTTGGAACCTGCCGGGAGCGGACCCCTGGCGGTTTTCCGTTAAACTTAGGCCGCGAAGGGAACGTCGAACGCTTTCAGCAGCGCCTTGGCTTCGTCGTTCGTCTTGGCGGAGGTGACGAAGATGATGTCCATCCCGCGGATGTCGGTCACCTTGTCGTATTCGATCTCCGGGAAGATGATCTGTTCCTTGACGCCCATGGCGAAGTTGCCGCGGCCGTCGAAGCCCTTGCCGTTGGGGATGCCGCGGAAGTCGCGGACCCGTGGCAAGGCGATGGTCACCAGGCGGTCGAGGAACTCATACATCCGCGACTGCCGCAGCGTGACCTTGCAGCCGATAGCCAGGCCCTCACGGATCTTGAACCCGGCGATCGCCTTCTTGGCAATCGTCTTGACCGGCTTCTGGCCGGCGATCAGCATCAGTTCTGCCACCGCGGCGTCGAGCTTCTTCTGGTCCCCCGCGGCCTCGCCCACGCCCATGTTCAGCACGATCTTCTCGAGCTTGGGCACCTGCATGACGTTGCTGTAGTTGAACTGCTCGCGCAGCTTGCCGCGGATCTCGTCGCGGTAGCGTTGCTGCATGCGGGGCAGCTCTCTGGTCTCGCTCATCGTCCTAACCCTCGATCACGTCGCCGGTGCCGCGGTTGACGCGCACCTTGCGGCCGTCGTCCAGCGTGCGAAACCCGACCTTGGTCGGCTTGTCCGTCTTGGGGTCCAGCAGCGCGATGTTCGAGAGGTGGATGGTCGCCTCCTTCTCGACGATCCCGCCGGGCTGACCCATGCCGGACGGCTTGGTGTGGCGCTTGGCGATGTTGACGCCCTGGACCACGGCCCGGTTGTCCTTCGGCATGACGGTGAGGACCTCGCCGCGCTTGCCCTTGTCGGCCCCGGTGATTACGACCACCCGGTCACCCTTCTTGATGCGCGCGGCCATTACAGCACCTCCGGCGCCAAGGAGATGATCTTCATGAACTTCTTGCCGCGGAGCTCACGCACCACTGGGCCGAAGATGCGGGTGCCGATCGGCTCCTGCTGCTTGTTGATCAGCACGGCGGCGTTGCGGTCGAAGCGGATCGCGCTGCCGTCGGCGCGGCGCACCGGGAACGCGGTGCGCACGATCACGGCCTGATGGACGTCACCCTTCTTCACCTTGCCGCGCGGGATCGCTTCCTTGATGGACACGACGATCACATCGCCGACCGACGCGGTCTTGCGCTTGCTGCCGCCGAGCACCTTGATGCACTGGACCCGGCGGGCGCCGGAGTTGTCGGCGACTTCGAGATTGGACTCGACCTGGATCATGGTTCAGTCCTCCTCAGGCGCCGGGTTGTTCGGCGTGATCGGTCCCGACGATCGCGGGCAGCTCGACCGGCTTGCCGGACTCGTCGAGCACCGCCTCTCCGGACGCGTCTGTCTGCACGGCGTGGGTCTCCTCGCGGACGACCTCGCCGGTCTCATCCACCAGCGCGTGACCCTCGGCGTCATGGGCGGCGGGCGCGGTGAAGCCGCGGGGGCGCTCGACCGGCACGCCGTTGCGCTCGATCAGCAGCCACGATTTGCGCTTGCTGATCGGACGGCATTCCTCGATGCGCACGACGTCGCCGTCCTGGCACAGGTTGGTGTCGTCATGCGCCGCATACTTCTTCGAACGGCGGATGAACTTCTTGTACAGCGGGTGCATGATGCGACGCTCGACCAAGACGGTGATCGTCTTGTCCATCTTGTCGCTGGTCACCCGGCCGGTAAGGACGCGCCTCGGCATCGTCCGTCTCCTCTACTTCTTGGCGGCGGAGGATTTGTTCTCCGCCATGATGGTCTTCACACGCGCGATGTCGCGCCGGACGGCGCGCACGCGGCCGACGCCTTCGAGTTGTCCGGTCGCCCGCTGGAAGCGCAGGTTGAACTGCTCCTTGCGCAAATCGAGCAGGGTCTGCGGCAGGGTGTCGGCGCCCTTGGCGCGCAGGTCGGCTGGCTTGGTCATCAGGCGTCCCCGATCCGGGTCACGAACTTGGTTCGGATCGGCAGCTTGGCCGCACCGAGCGAGAGCGCCTCGCGCGCCAACTCGGGGGCGACGCCGTCGATCTCGAACATGATGCGGCCGGGCTTGACGCGGCAGACCCAGAACTCGGGGCTGCCTTTGCCGGAGCCCATGCGCACTTCGGCCGGCTTGGTCGACACCGGCACGTCCGGGTAGATACGGATCCAGACGCGGCCGGCACGGCGCATCGAGCGCGTGATGGCGCGACGCGCCGCCTCGATCTGGCGCGCGGTGACCCGCTCCGGCTCGAGCGCCTTGAGGCCGAAGGCGCCGAAATCGAGGTTCGTGCCGCCCTTGGCCAGGCCGTGGATCCGGCCCTTGTGGGCCTTGCGGTATTTCGTCCGCTTCGGAGAAAGCATCTCTACTCGTCCTGGTTAGCGCTGCGGCGCTTGTTCGGCGGCCCGGCGATCCTGCGCGAGCGGGTCGTGTGCCAGGATCTCGCCCTTGAAGATCCAGACCTTCACGCCGCATGTGCCGTACGTCGTCTTGGCCGTGCTGATGCCGAAATCGATGTCGGCGCGCAGCGTATGGAGCGGAACCCGGCCTTCGCGATACCACTCGACCCGAGCGATCTCGGCGCCGCCAAGACGGCCCGAGCAGTTGATCCGAATGCCCTGGGCGCCCAGGCGCATGGCGGACTGAACCGCCCGCTTCATGGCGCGGCGAAACGCGACGCGTCGCTCGAGCTGTTGCGAGATGTTCTCGGCGACCAGCTGGGCATCGATCTCCGGCTTGCGGATTTCAACGATGTTCAGGCTGACCTCGGCCTTGGCCATCTTGGCGAGATCCTTGCGGAGCACCTCGATGTCCTGGCCCTTCTTGCCGATGACGACGCCGGGCCGCGCTGCATAGATGGTGACCCGCGGCTTCTTGGCGGGGCGCTCGATCACGACGCGGGAGACCCCGGCGCCGGAGAGCTTCTTGCGCAGATGCTCGCGCAGCTTGATGTCCTCGAGCAACAGCTTGCTGTAATCGCGGCCGGCGTACCAGCGGCTGTCCCAGGTGCGGTTGATGCCGAGCCGAAGACCGACGGGATTGACTTTGTGACCCATGTCTTACGCCGCCCTATCTTCGGTGGTCGCTTGTGCCTGTTCGGCGACGACGATGCGCAAATGGCTGAACCACTTCTCAATCCGCGACGCGCGGCCGCGGCCGCGGGCGTGGAACCGGCGCATCACGATCGACTTGCCCACTTCGGCCCGGCTGACGACCAGGCGGTCGACATCGAGCTGATGGTTGTTCTCAGCGTTGGCGATGGCGCTCTCGAGCGTCTTCTTCACCTGCTGGGCGATCCGCCGCTTGCTGAAGGTCAACGTGGCGACGGCCTTGCTGGCAGGCATGTTGCGGATCATGCCGGCGACGACGTTCAGCTTCTGCGGGCTGATGCGCACGTTGCGCAGGACCGCCATCGCCTCGGTCTCCTCAAGCATCCGGGGGTGCTTCGATTTGCTCATCTTAGCCCCGCTTCGACTTCTTGTCGGCCGTATGGCCGGTGAAGGTGCGCGTCGGCGAGAACTCGCCGAACTTATGGCCGACCATGTTCTCGTTGACCTGCACGGGCAGGAATTTGTGCCCGTTATAGACGCCGAAGGTCAGGCCGACGAATTGCGGCAGGATCGTCGAGCGGCGCGACCAGATCTTGATGACTTCGTTGCGGCCCGAATTGCGCACGGCCTCGGCCTTGCCCAGCATGTACCCGTCGACGAACGGGCCCTTCCATACGGAACGCGCCATATCAATGCTTCCCCTTCGGACGGCGGCGGATGATCAGGCCCGCGGTCCGCTTGTTCGTGCGTGTCTTGTAGCCCTTGGTCGGCTTGCCCCAGGGCGTGACCGGATGACGGCCACCCGAGGTGCGGCCTTCGCCGCCGCCGTGCGGATGGTCGACCGGGTTCATCACGACGCCGCGGTTGTGCGGACGGCGGCCCAGCCAGCGGTTACGGCCGGCCTTGCCGAGCTTCTCGTTCTGCCGGTCCGGGTTGCTGACGGCGCCAACGGTCGCCATGCACTCGGCGCGCACCATACGGAGCTCGCCGGATTGCAGCTTGATCTGCGCGTAGCCGGAGTCCTTGCCGACGAGTTGGGCGTAGGTGCCGGCCGCACGGGCCATCTTGCCGCCGCCGCCGATCTTCAGCTCGACATTATGGACGATCGTGCCGACGGGCATGGCTGCGAGCGGCATGGCGTTGCCGGGCTTGATGTCGACGCGCGAGCCGGCCACGACCTTGTCGCCCGCGCGCAACCGCTGCGGAGCCAGGATATAGGCGAGCTCGGCGTCCTCATACTTGACGAGCGCGATGAAGGCGGAGCGGTTCGGGTCGTATTCGATCCGCTCGACCGTCGCTGGCATGTCGAACTTGCGGCGCTTGAAGTCCACGAAGCGGTATGTCTGCTTGTGTCCGCCGCCGCGGAAGAACGACGTCGTCCGGCCGTGGTTGTTGCGGCCGCCGGTACGGTGCTTGCCCTCGGTCAGCGTCTTGACCGGCTTGCCCTTCCAGAGTTCGCGACGGTCGATCAGCACCGTGCCGCGCAGGCTCGGGGTGACCGGATTGAATTGCTTGAGCGCCATTGTCTAGTCCCTCACGCAAGCCCGGTGGACATGTCGATCGACTGTCCATCACCGAGTTGCACGTACGCCTTCTTCACGTCGGACCGTGTGCCCGGACGGCCACGGAAGCGCTTCACCTTGCCCTTCTGAATGAGCGTGTTGACGCTCTTCACCGTCACGCCGAACAGGCCTTCGATGGCTGCCTTGATCTCAGGCTTGGTGGCGTCGATGGCGACGCGGAACGCAACCTGGTTGCGTTCCGTCATCATCGTGGCTTTCTCGGTGATCACCGGGCTGCGGACGACTTCGAACATGCGCTCGCGCGACATGGTGGCCGCGTGCTTGCGTGCGGCCATGACCTGACGGGTGCTCATGCGGCCGCTCCCTCGTCATGCGCCGGGGACAGACGGTGCTTGAGGCCTTCGAGACCGGCGCTGGTCACGACGAGGATGTCGTGGCGGACGATGTCGTAGACGTTAGCGCCGATAGTCGGCACGACGTCCATGCCGATCACATTGCGGCTGGCGCGGGAGAATGCCTCGTCGACGGTGTGGTCGACGAACAGTGCGCTCTTCCATCCGAACTCGCGGACGCGGGCGGCAAACTCCTTGGTCTTGCCGCTGGTGCCGCCGACGGTATCGAGCACGACGAGCTTGCCTTCGGCGTGCTTCATCGACAGCGCCGAGATCAAGCCGAGACGGCGCACCTTCTTGGGCAAGTCAAAGCCGTGGTCGCGCACGACCGGGCCATGGACGGCGCCGCCGGTGCGGAACTGCGGCGACCGCATGCTGCCCTGGCGGGCGTTACCGGTGCCCTTCTGCTTATACGGCTTCTTCGTGGTGCCGGAGACTTCGCCCATGCCCTTGACCTTGTGGGTCCCGGCGCGGCGCTTCATCAGCTGCCACTGGATGACGCGGGCGATGATGTCGTTGCGGACCGCGGCGCCGAACAGCTCATCCGGCAAATCGGCCGACCCGGCCGCCCCGCCCTCGAACGTCTTGACTTCTACCTGCATGATTACGCCTCAGCTCCCGCGTCGGATGCGGCAGCACCGGGCGCCTCGAGGAAGGCCGCCGGGAACGGCAGGCCCTCGGGCTGCTTGCGTTTGATCGCATCACGGATCATGACCCAGCCATCCTTGGCGCCTGGCACGGACCCGCGCACCATCAACAGGCCGCGCGCCGCGTCGACGGCCGCCACCTCCACGTTCAACGTGGTGACGCGCTCGTCGCCGAGATGGCCGGGCATCTTCTTGTTCTTGAATGTCTTGCCCGGGTCCTGCCGGTTGCCGGTCGAACCGAGCGATCGGTGGCTCACGGACACACCGTGCGAGGCCTCGAGGCCGCGGAAGTTCCAACGCTTCATGCCGCCGGCAAAGCCCTTGCCCTTGCTGGTGCCGCAGACGTCGACCTTCTGGCCGACGACGAAGTGGGCGGCGCTCAAGGTCTGGCCGGACTCGAGCAGCGCGTCGGGCGTGACGCGGAATTCGACGAGCTTCTTCTTCGGCTCGACCTTGAGGCGGGCGAAATGCCCCTTGTTCGGCTGGGTGACGTTCTTGACCTTGGCCCGGCCCCAGCCGAGTTGCACCGCGGTGTAGCCGTCGCGCTCCTCGGTGCGCGAGTCGACCACCTGAACCTCGTCGAGATGCAGGACGGTGACGGGGACGTGGGTGCCGTCCTCCTTGAAGATCCGGGTCATGCCCAGCTTCTTGGCGATCAGGCCGGTACGGACGACTTTATTCATCGGCGTGACCTTAGAGCTTGATTTCGACGTCGACGCCGGAGGCGAGGTCGAGCTTCATCAGCGCGTCCACGGTCTGCGGCGTCGGCTCGACGATGTCGAGCAGCCGGCGGTGGGTTCGGATCTCGAACTGCTCGCGGCTCTTCTTGTCGACGTGCGGCGAACGGTTGACGGTGAACCGCTCGATATGCGTGGGCAGCGGGATGGGTCCACGGACCCGCGCACCCGTACGCTTCGCGGTGTTGACGATCTCGCGCGTGCTGTTGTCCAGCACGCGGTGATCATACGCCTTCAGGCGAATGCGGATGTTCTGGTTATCCATGTGACCTAACCCAACCCCAACCCTTGCTTACGTCGCCGTGGTTACTGCGTGATGCTGGCGACGACGCCGGCGCCGACGGTCCGGCCACCCTCGCGGATGGCGAAGCGAAGGCCGTCGTCCATGGCGATCGGTGCGATCAGCGTCACGTCCATCGACACGTTGTCACCCGGCATCACCATCTCGGTGCCTTCCGGCAGCTCGACCACGCCCGTCACGTCGGTGGTGCGGAAGTAGAACTGCGGACGGTAGTTGGTGAAGAACGGCGTGTGCCGGCCACCCTCTTCCTTGGTGAGGATGTAGGCCTCGGCCTTGAACTTGGTGTGCGGCGTGATGGAGCCGGGCTTGGCCAGGACCTGGCCGCGCTCGACGTCCTCGCGCTTGGTGCCGCGCAGCAGGGCGCCAATGTTGTCGCCGGCCTCGCCGCGGTCGAGCAGCTTGCGGAACATCTCGACGCCGGTGACGATCGTCTTGACGGTGTTCTTGATGCCGACGATCTCGACCTCGTCGCCCACGTTGACAATGCCACGCTCGATCCGGCCCGTGACCACGGTGCCGCGGCCGGAGATGCTGAACACGTCTTCGATCGGCATCAGGAACGGGCGGTCGGTCGCGCGGGTCGGCTGCGGGATGTATTTGTCGACCTCTGCCATCAGCGCGAGGATCGCCTGCTCGCCGAGCTCGGGGCTCTTATCCTCGAGCGCCATCAGGGCGGAGCCCTTGATGATCGGGATGTCGTCGCCGGGGAACTGGTAGGACGACAGCAGCTCGCGCACTTCCATCTCGACGAGCTCGAGCAGCTCGGGGTCGTCGACCATGTCGACCTTGTTGAGGAACACGACCAGGGCGGGCACGCCGACCTGGCGGGCGAGCAGGATGTGCTCGCGGGTCTGCGGCATCGGGCCGTCGGCGGCGGACACGACCAGAATGGCGCCGTCCATCTGCGCGGCGCCGGTGATCATGTTCTTCACGTAGTCGGCGTGGCCGGGGCAGTCGACATGGGCGTAGTGGCGGTTGGCCGTCTCATACTCGACGTGCGCGGTCGAAATGGTGATGCCGCGGGCGCGCTCCTCGGGCGCCTTGTCGATCTGGTCATACGCGGTGAAGGTCGCGCCACCGCTCTTGGCCAGCACCTTGGTGATTGCGGCCGTCAGCGACGTCTTGCCATGGTCGACGTGCCCAATGGTGCCGATGTTGCAATGCGGCTTGTTGCGCTCGAATTTCGCCTTCGCCATGTCCTGTCTCCGTTGCCCCGAGAAAAGGGGCGCCTCTTAAGGTTGGTGTTACCAGCGGTAGTGGCTGAAGGCCTTGTTGGCTTCGGCCATGCGATGGGTGTCTTCACGCTTCTTGACGGCCGAACCGCGGTTGTTCACCGCGTCATGCAGCTCGTTCGACAGCCGGTCTTCCATCGTGTGCTCGCCACGCTTGCGGGCGCTGTCGATGATCCACCGAATCGCCAGCGCTTGCCGACGTTCCGTCCGAACCTCGACCGGCACCTGATACGTGGCGCCGCCGACCCGGCGCGAGCGCACTTCGACGGCCGGCTTCACGTTGTCGAGCGCTTCGTGGAACAGGCGCACGGAGTCGCCCTGCGGGCCGCCGCGCTTCTTGAGCACCTCGAGCGCGCTGTAGACGATCGTCTCGGCGGTCGACTTCTTGCCATCGTACATCAGCGCATTCATGAAGCGCGTGATGACGATGTCGCCGAACTTGGCGTCCGGCAGGATCTCGCGCTTGACGGCGCGGCGGCGGCGGCTCATCCCCGATTCTCCTTACTTCGGCCGCTTGGCGCCATAGAGCGAGCGACGCTGACGGCGCTTCGGCAGGCCCTGGGTGTCGAGCACGCCGCGCAGGATGTGGTAGCGCACGCCGGGCAAGTCCTTGACGCGGCCGCCGCGGATCAGCACGACCGAGTGCTCCTGCAGGTTGTGGCCTTCGCCCGGGATGTAGCTCACCACCTCGTAGCCGTTGGTCAGGCGCACCTTGGCGACCTTACGCAGCGCGGAGTTCGGCTTCTTCGGGGTCGTCGTATAGACGCGCGTGCACACGCCGCGCTTCTGCGGGCACCCTTGCAGGGCAGGCACCTTGTTGCGCTTGGCGGCGGGCTCGCGCCCGTTGGCGATCAACTGGTTGATGGTCGGCATACGCCCGTGTTCCGTCCTGTGTTCCTGTCGTCCGGCGGGATGGCCTGGCCGTCCGCCACAGAAATGCGACGCAGGGCGGAGCTTTATGCCCGCCTGCGACCGGTCCATTCGCGCGTGACCTAAGCAGCTTCCAGGAGAAGCGGCGGCGCCACACGCTGTTCTGTGACACGACGACCGGACCGACCACGTCGGCTCAAGTCGAGGGCGGTCGAATACGCCCCCCCTTCCTTGCCGTCAAGTCGAATCGGACCAACCGTTTACATACCAGCTTGGTTCAGCCGACCACCCGGGCGCGCACGGTGCCCTCGATGGCGCAGAGCGCGTTGAGGATTTCCGATTGCTGTCCGGGAGGGCTGTCGGCGTCGACGACCACGTAGCCGAGTTGACCGTCGGTCTGCAGCGACTGCGCATGCACGTTCAGGCCACGGGAGCTGAATACCGCATTGAGCTTGCCCAGCACGCCGGGCACGTTCTGGTGAACGTGCAGGTAGCGCGCGTGGCTAGGGTCGTGCGGGAGGTCGACACTGGGGAAATTGACCGCGCCGACCGTCGTCCCGGCACTGAGGAAATCGAGCAGCTTGCGGGCGACTTCTTCGCCGATGCGCTCCTGGGCTTCGACGGTGGAGCCGCCGATGTGCGGGGTGAGGATGACGTTCTCCAAACCTTGCAGCGGCGTGACGAAGCGGTCGCCGGCGGATTTGGGTTCGACCGGGAAGACGTCGGCCGCGGCGCCGGCCAGGTGTTGCGTACCGATCGCGTCGGCGAGCGCATCGAGGTCGACAACCCGGCCGCGGCTGTTGTTGATGAGGACGCTGCCGGGCTTCATCAGGGCGAGCTCGGAGGCGCCGATCAGGTTCTGCGTGCTCGGCAGGTCGGGGACATGGAGGCTGACCACGTCGGAGGCGGCGAGCAGGTCTTCCAGGGTGGCAACCGGTTGGGTGTTGCCGTGGCGAAGCTTGGTCGAGCGATCATAATAGATCACCCGCATGCCCATGGCTTCGGCCAGGGTGGAGAGCTGGCTGCCGATGTTGCCGTAGCCGACGATGCCCAGCGTCTTGCCACGAACCTCGTAGCTGCCCTCGGCCGACTTGTTCCAGCCGCCGGCGTGGGCGCGGCCGAGCGCGGCGTTATCCGGCGCAGCAGCATGACGATTTCGCCGATGGTGAGTTCGGCGACGCTGCGCGTGTTGGAGAAGGGCGCGTTGAAAACCGGGATGCCGAACGCCGCGGCTGCAGTAAGGTCGACCTGATCGGTCCCGATGCAGAAGCAACCGACCGCCATCAGCGGCCCGGCGCTGCGAAGGACGTGTTCGGTGAGCTGCGTGCGGCTGCGGATGCCTATGACATGGGCGCCACGCACGGCCTCGACCAGGGCGTCGCCCTCCAGCGCCTTCTTGTGCAGCGTGACGCCCGTGTAGCCGGCCTGTTCCAGCAACGATACGGCTGTCGGGCTGATGCCCTCGAACAGAACGATCCGGGTATCTGCCCGGGTGAAGGCCTCATTGAACGACGAGGGGAGCGGGCGGAAGATCGAATTCAAGACGAATGTTCCTTCAAGAGGGACAGACTTACAGCTTCATTGTGTCGCGAGATGCCGCACGCTGATTAAGCCGCCTGGAGGAACTCGTCGACGGTCTGCGAACCGGCCTCCTGTAGCGGGAGCGGCCGCTGACCGTCGGTCGCCTTCGGCATCCGGCGAAGCGCCTGGGCGTAAAGCCGGCTCATGTCGATCCTCTGCCGCATGGAAGGCACATACGAGCGGGTGGCATCGTCTCGGAAACCGATCGCTTCGGCCCTCCAGTGGTCGACCTCACGCGAGTCGGGCCAAGCCCGAGCCTTCAGGTCATGAAGCAGCGACTGGACGATCAGCAACTCTACAGTCGCCAGCTGGCTTCGGCCCACGCTTTCTACTTCCTCGATGATATTGGCCCAGTCAGGCCGTTCATTCAGCCGTTCGCCGGCAGCCAGGCGCTTGAGCAGAGCGGCTTGGTGTTCGGACCAGAGGAGGATGTCGGCGTCGTAAAGGTCGCTCATCACCGGTGCACCATAACAAAAAGGGCGGCGCCGCAGCACCGCCCT
>CAWIEF010000005.1:687500-1033837 GCA_963835135.1 uncultured Alphaproteobacteria bacterium | reverse complement strand
GAGCTGGCGGTTCAAGAACCGAGCCTGACCGTGCTCCCCGGTTTGCACCGGTAAACCACAGGCACCTCCCACGCGCCGCTGCGTCAGCCTCTGGACGGGCACTCCGCGGCGCGCGGGTCCCTCCTATGGATTACCGGCACAAGCCTACCCGAAACGGGGTCCCGATTGGGCGCCGATAAAGGGTCCCGGTTGCGTGCCGTTTGACAGCCGGGCATCCCCATCGTGTTCGCCAGAGGCTACTCGGAAACGGAGGCGATAGAGGCGGCCGTCGGGCCAGGGGCGACCGTGGTAAGCAAGCCGTTCAGGGTGGACCAGCTGCACCGGACGGTCGCGGGCGCGCTGCTCGGGACGTGGACTTCGGATACCAGCCCGGCACCGATCCGGATCTGGTCGCGGGCCACGGCGCGGCGTCCGGCGTCCTAGACCGCGCTCGCGAGCCCCTCGCCGTGTAAGTCTTGGCCCACGGCGCGGGTGCGGGCATGACGCACGGTTCGTGGCGTGGGTCGCGTCCGGCCTCGCGGCGCGGGGCGTCTCTGATCGTGCGGTTCCAGTTCCCCTACATGGAAGCGGGCTCGCGGCGGGCGGACAGTCCGGCGGTCGCGCACACGGCGGTCCGCGCCGCCGCGGAGACGGCCGCCACGCTCGCGCCGGGGTTGCCGCTGTTCGGGGGCGGAAATCGTTCGGAGCCGGATGACCTCGCAGGCGCAAGCCGCCTCGCCCCTGCCCGGTCGCCCGGCGCAGCCAGGAGATATCCAAACTCGTCCAGGGTTCCCGGCTGCGCCTGGGCGTCCAGCAAGCTCCGGCTCCAATGGTCCGGTCCGGCATCCCTGAGCGCGCCGAAGACGCCGCCCAGCCTATCGGTCTCGAACGTAGCGTCGGAGAGCGGCAGCTCGACCGGGTCGAGCTCCAGGGCATCGGGCCTGGCGAGGTAGGCGGCGTCGTAGGCGAACTCGCCCCGGCCTGCGTCGGCGTCGTGCCGGAGGTGCCCTGCCAGGACGGGGGTGTGGCTCAAGGCCAGATGGATCCAGACAAAGGCCTCGCCCATGCCGGGCGGTCTATCCGGTCCTAGGACGGCCAGGAACCCGGTCCGGTGGCGCCCCGTGCAGGTCACCCTCTCTGCCGCGGGCATCCCGGGTCGCACAGGCGCACCATCCTGTGGTCGGCGCCCCTCTCCCCGCAGCCGGTGCACCGAAGCGCCTCAACGGCGAACTCGAGACCGCCTTGTTCCGCCTGCGCGTAGCGTCTGTGCTTGGGAGATGGATCGACCAGCTCGAGTTCCCCGAGCTTGCGGATGAGGCCTCGATGGGAGGGACGCCTCGCGGCCGCATGCCCTGCACCGGACGAGCCGGATCCAGCCTGGGGGCGTCGCCTTAGCGGGCGAAGGCGAGGCTGCCTGCGTGGATCCTTGCCGCCCATGCGACTGGAACGTAACGGGAACTCCGGGGTTCGTCGAGCGGGTCGGTCCTCGTCCCGGGCTGATACAGGCGCCCGGAACGCGCCTACGTTCGGGTCGCAGCCGCGCTGGGTGGAAGCCGGATCTCGAACGTCGCCTGGTTTCGGGTGTGCCTCAGGCGCGTCGGCGGCGCATCGCGCGGGCCCCCGCGTTGCCCAGGATTCCCGCGCCGAGCAGCATGACGCTGGCAGGCTCCGGCATGGGAACCGCCGCTGGATCGTAGGTGTATGTGACATTGATGCCGACGCTGCCATCAACCTGCGCCTCGCAGACGATTGGTCCTAAGGTGCACTGGCCGACAACGCTCGGACTATTGGTCAGCGTCACCGTGTAGGTGGTGCCGGCCCCGATAAACGGGGAGAGAAACGGGTCAATTGGGGTCACGCTACCGAAGATGGGCACGGGACCGCTACTTGTGGCAACGACTGTCACAGGGTTCAACCCGCCTTGGATAATGTGACCTGCCGCAGTGGGCGCAGAGAAATTTTGGCCTATGCCATAGCCGTCCGGCGCCAAGAAAAGAAAGGCGTTCAGGCCAGAAACGCTGTTGTAGGACTCCGGAGGTACCGAAGAGGTTGGTGGCCTCAACAACCAGGGTTTCGGTCCCCGATACCGTGAAGTTCACGGAGGTCAGCGTGCCCAGGCTTGGATCGAAGCTGCCGACCGTGATGCTTCCGGACTTGTGCGCTTAGTCGAACGCCAGTGGGCCGCCCTTCGTGGTCGCCTGGATGGTAGCGGCCGAGGCCGACGTGGCCAGCCCGACCGTCACGACCGCGCCCACAGCAACGGCGCCGAACTTTTGCAAGAAGATGATGTGTCATTGACAGCTCCACATGCCAAGAGTTTGGACGCAGGGGCAGCAATCGCTTCGGGTAACGTCCACTTGAACCGCGAGCTTGTCACGCTCCCAGCGCGTTTACAACGAGTGCTCGTCCAGGCAGGGGCCGTGTGTTCGGCCTGGTATGAGTCCCTCCCAGGCTTCTACGGCCTCCTCAGACAGCCACTTGATCTAGGCCCGTGCTCCCCCGGGCGGACACGGTGCCGGGTCCGGGCGCCAACCCACTACATTGAGGACGACGGACTGCGGCTGCCATGGCACGGGCGCGTCTACATGGAACTCCGCGCAAGGTTGACCCGGGCCTTCGCAGACCGCTGGCACGGGCCCGCGAGCCCGGGCGGGGACCGCGAACCCGATCTGGCCGCCGACTGAGGCAGTGGCCCGCCCCACCCGCCGGGGCAAGGCGAGCTCAGAGGGAGGCCTGCGGCACGGCAGCTCTCACCGTCAATGTCTTTGCCGCGGGCAACCGGGCTCGCACAAGGGAAACATCCTGGGCTCGACGTCGCCCTTGCCGTAGCGGGTGCATCGTAGCGGGTGCATCGCGAACTCCAGCAGTTCGAGCTCGCCGCAGCGCCGCACGAGTTCCTCGACCGAAAGAGACGCCTGGTGCCCGCAGAACCGACACCAGGCCAGGTGTCAATCGGCTTCGCCGTCGTCGGCGGGCCTGTCGCAGGCAGCCAGCCGACGACGGCGAAGGACGCGGTTACCGGCTTCGTGACCTCGCGGTGGTGGTGCTCGGCTGCATGGAGCCCAGGGTTCACGCCCTCCATCTCTGACGGCCTAGCCGGGCCCGGCCGCAGGCGTCATGCGGTCCGGCCGCCTCAGCCCCGCATTGCCCTGAGTGGCACGACGATGGGGTGGCCGTCCGGCCCGCGCTGGACGGCCAAGTCGACGCGGAACGCCGGGCCGAGGAGATCGGCCCGCATCATTTCCGTCGGCGGGCCGCACGCGAGAAGCTTCCCTGCGTGCATCAGTGCAACGGTATCCGCGAAACGGGCGGCGGCGTTGAGGTCGTGCAGCACGGCGATGGTCGTCAGCCCGCGGGCGCGTCGCGGTACGCAGCAGTTCGAGGACATCGAGCTGGTGCGCGATGTCCAGCGCGCTGGTCGGCTCGTCCAGCAGCAGGACGCCCGGGTCGCCCGCCAGCACCTGCGCCAGCAAGACAAGCTGGCGCTGGCCGCCGCTGAGTTCGTCGATCGCGGCGCGACGCCGAGGTCGGCGACGCCGAGTCTCGGCCATGCGCGTGCCTCCGCCGCGAGCAGGTCGGCGCTCGCCCACGCGGAGGGCGAGGGAGCCGAGCCGGCCGAGCAGGACGACCTCGAACGCGGTCAGGCCGCCCGCGTGGCCGCTGTCCTGCGGCATGTAGCCGATGCGCCGGCAGAGCCGCGCGCCCGTCCCAGGCGATGGTTCCGCTCGCAGGGCTGCACGCCGGCCAGCGCGCGCAGCAGCGACGACTTGCCGGACCCGTTGGCGCCGAGGATGGCCACACCTCGCCGGGCCGGGCGTCCAGGCTGACGCCGTCGACCGCGACCCGGCGTCCCGTAGCGAACGCGGACGCCGCCGGCGCCGCAGCCTCACGCCGCCGCCCCGCGGCCAGCACGAGCCAGCCGAAGAACGGCACGCCGATCAGCGCGGTGACGATGCCGATCGGGAACACGGTGCCGGGCATGATCAGCTTGCTGGCGACCGAGGCGGCGGACAGCAGCAGCGCGCCGAACACCGCCGAGGCGGGCAGCAGATGGCGCTGGTCCTCGCCGACCAGCATGCGCGCGACGTGCGGCGCGACCAGGCCGACGAAGCCGATCGTGCCGACGAACGCGACGGCGGCCCCGGTCAGCAGCGAGACGATGACGAAGGCGCGCAGCCGCAGCGCGTCCGACGCGCACGCCGAGCGCCCGGGCGCGGTCGTCGCCGAGTTGCAGCGCGGTCAGCCGCCAGGCATCGGCCAGCAGGACGGGGACGTGCGACCAGCACGACGGCCACGATGCCGACCTTGGGCAGGGTGGACGCGCAGCAAGCTGCCGAACAGCCAGAACACGATCTGCTGCAGCGCCTCGGGCGAGGCCAGGAACTGCAGCAGCGACAGCAGCGCCTGGAACAGGAACAGGCAGGCGATGCCGGCGAGCACCAGCAGCTCCGGGCGTGGCGCCGCGCATCCGGCCGACGCCCGGCCACCAGCGCGCAGGCGAGGCCCGGCGAACGCGAAGGCGGCGATCGGGACGGCCCAGGCTTCCGGCACCGGCAGCGCCGCGCCGACCAGGATGGCGAGGGCGGCGCCGAACCCGGCGCCGGCCGAGATGCCCAGCGTGTAGCTGCTGGCGAGCGGGTTGTTCAGGATGGTCTGCATCACCGCGCCCGAGAGGCCCAGCGCTGCGCCGACGACCGCCGGCCATCAGCGCGATCGGCAGCCGCAGGCGTGCGCACGATCGCGTCGAGCATCGGGTCGCCGCCGGCGCCGAGCAGCGAGCGCATGCACCGCCGGCATCGGCAGCATCGCCGGGCCGGTGGCCAGATCCGCCGCGAAGCTGCAGGCCAGCAAGACGCCGCCCCCGCCAGCGTCACTGCGTCGCGCCGCCGCGTTCGCGGCTGCGCCAACCGGCGCGGCCGTGCCGGCCGCGTCATCGCCGGCTGCGGGCGGTGAGCCGCGCCATCCAGGTGCCCTCGAAGTCACGGGCAGGAACTGCTCGTGGTAGCGGCGCAGCTCGGCGACCGGGTCGATGTCGGCGAACTGCGTCGGGGTAGAGCTGCTTTGGCGATGTATTGGGTGGCGGTGTAGTCGAACAGGGCGCGGCACAGGCCGTGTTCGATGCGCGTGCAGCTCGCCGGCTGGATGGCGGCCAGGTCCGGGCCAGCCTTCGCGCTGGGCATAGGGCGCGAGGCGGGCGCGGGTGAGTCCGACGGGCGCGTCGTAGCCGGTCATGACGGCGTTGGGGCGGTTCGACCCAGGAGGAGCCGGCGATGAAGATCACGTCCGGGTTGGCGGCCAGGACGTATTCCGGGCTGAGCGGGCCCCAGGCCTTGGCAATGTGGCCGGCGGCGATGTTGGTGGCGCCGATCTGGTCGAGCAGGCGGCCCCACATGCCCTGCCAGTAGGTGTTGCCGACGGTGCCGGCGCCGGCTTGGCCGAGTTCGAGATAGGCTTTCGGGCTGGGTGCCGGCAGCGGCGGCCCGGCGGCGGATATCGGCCATCTTGGCGGTGTAGAGGGCGGCCAGGGTGCGGCCGCGCTCCTCGTTGCCGGTCGCCTGGCCGAGGGCGATGGTGCTGGCGACGTGCCGTTCAGGGCTCTCCGCGTTGTAGTCGATCACCATGACGGGGATGCCGAGCGCCTCGAGTTGCTTGACCTGCTCGCCGAGCTGGCTGAACGACCATTCGGCCATGACGACGAGGTCGGGCCGGAGCGAGAGCACCTTCTCGAGGCTGAACGTGCCGTCATCGGTGTTGCCGACGTCAGGGAGGTTCGCGAGGCGGGGGATCGGCACGAGGTAGCGCTTGAAGGTCGAGGGGCGCCAATCGGTCCAGAGCGTGCGGGCGAAGCCGACAACCCGGTCCCAGCCCGCGGGGCCGGCGATGGCGGTGTATTCCTCGTAATTGAAGCCGAGTACGATCCGCTCGGCGGGCGCCTTCAGAGCGAAACGGTCGGCCCAGCGCGTCCACCACGTCGCCAGCCGCGCGGGACTTGGTGGCCCCGAGCAAAGCGACAGCGGCTGCCAGCGCCGTCCGGCGGCGGATGGCGGCGCTCATTGGACGGGCCCGGGCTGGCCGGGCAGGGAGCGCTGCGGCTGGGCCGCCGCGGGTTGGGGAAGGGCGGCGGCAAGGGCGCAGGGATGGCAGGTTTGGGCAGCCAGCGAGACGGCAGAAAATGCGGGATGCATTGTGGACCTCCGGTGCGGATGGGCGTCTTCAGGCTCGAAAGGAGCCGACGACAGCACGGGAGCCGGTCAGGCGAGTTCGCGCGGTCGTCGGCTAGGCCGCGACCGGGGGGCCTCGCCAGGTATATCGCTCGTATCGCCGCAACGTCCCGGGCGGGCCCGTCGCGCCCGGCGCCTGGGCTGCGAAGGCGACCAGCACGGGGGCGGGCAGCTCCACGGATGTTCCCGCCAGGAAAGTCGCGCCCACGGCGGAGCAGACGGCGCAGTGGTCGTGCTTCTGGACTGGCGAGAGCGGGTTCTGCTCGCCTTGACCAATGGGCTGGGGTCCGTGCGCCGCGCAGATCGCCGAGACGGCGAAGAAGTCCAGCCTCGATGCGGCAGCGAGCCGGAGCGCGGCCGAGCCCGACACGAGGCCATGCAGGATGACCGCCGCCGCGAGGAGCGCCGCCATCCAGGCGCGGCTGCCGCGGACGGCATCGGCAAATCTCGGACGCGTCCGGATCAGTTCATTGGCGCAGACTACGTTGCCTGCACGGGGATGTCTAAGGCTTGCGCACCGGGCGAGGCTACGCTGCCCCTGCGCACCTGCCGCAGGTTCCCTCGACCTCTATCGTCGCGCCGTCCGGCTTGAACCCGTGTCTCCCCGGCTGCTCTCGAAATCGCCTGGGCGATGGTCCCGTCCTCCATCTCGGCGACCGTGCCGCACTTCCGGCAGATCAGGAACTGGACCGAGTGTTCATGACCGTGGTGCCCGCCGTCGTCGGAGCAGGGCACAAAGGCATTGAGGCGCTCGAGCTTATGGACGAGGCCGTTCTCGACGAGGAAGTCCAGCGCCCGGTAGACGGTCGCAGGGGTCGCGTTGGACTTCCGCGCGCGCAGGCGATCCAGCAAGGCGTATGCACCGACCGGGACCGCGCTCTCGATGACGAGTGCCAGCACGGCCTCGCGGGTCTCGGTCAGCCTGGAGCCCCGGGCCTCGCACGCCCGGGCGGCGCTGCCGAGCTGGTCGGCGGTCGACGGCTTGCTGGGTTTCGGCACAGGCCAGGGTTCCCTCACTCGCCCCAACGTAGCACCGACGGGCGATTTCCGGGAGGCATGAGGCTGCCCGGGCTCACCGCTCCAGCCGGTAGCGGATTGGGACCGTGACGGTGGCCTGGTCTGGCCCATGTCGGCCGTGAACGGCGGAACCCTGGCGCCCCGCAGCATGGCCAGCGCGGCCGTGTCGAGCGTGGGCGACCCGCTGCTCTGGACGACCGCGGCGGACAGCACCTCGCCGCCGCGCCCCACCGTAAACCGGACCACCGCCACGCCCTCCTCGCCGCTCCGGCGGGCCTCCTCGGGATAGGAGCGATGCGCCTGCAGCCATGACCCGAGGGCGCCGCGCCAGTTCTGGCTCGCCCCCGCGCTCGGCGGAGGCGGCGCGGCAGCAGGCGGCGGCGTTGGCCGAGCCGGAAGCGGGTAGGACGGGGCGGACGAAGATGGCGGCGCTGCCCTCGGCTCGGCCGGGAGCGCCGTCGGCGGTCGGGCTGCCGATGCCGGACGGCGAGCAGGGACACGAGCGAGCAGGGGACGTTGGCCGGACAGGACGGATCGGCACGGGAGAGCTTTTCGGCGGCTCGGGCGGGAGCCAGCGTTTGGGCCGGGCGCGGGCTGCTCAGGAAGAGCGGCCACGCTGGGCGGCGGCGCTGGCTCGAGGTCCGGCTCCGCAGGCCTGAGGTGGTCTGGCTCCGTGGCCGCGGCGGTAACCGGCTCAACGGGTTGGGCTGCGGACGGCGCCGGGGCGTCCCGCGCCGGAACGGGCTCCGGGGGGAGAGGCGCAGCAGCGGGTTTGGGCAGCGGCGGCTTCGGCGGCGAAACCTCGGCCGGGGTCGGAGCTGGCCCTGGCTGGGCAGCGGAGCCCGGCGGCAGCGTGGGCGCCTCGAACACGACCGCCACCCCCTCGTCGGGTTCAGGCGGCGGCTGACAGCTCGGGAGCAGGACCAGTGCCAGAGCGACCACGGCGGCATGCAGCGCCGCCGAGAGAGCGAGAGCGCCCGGGTGCCCCGGGCCTGCAGCTCGACTCCCCGTGCCCCGTTCCGCTTGCCGAAACGCAATGGCGCGCAACCCCGAACCTCCCTCTCGACCGTTGTATTGGTATGTTATATCATCTGACTTAGGAAGTGGGCAGGGCGGAGGCGTCGTCGAACAGGGTTCGCATACTGCTTGTCGCGGCTGCGCTCGCGTCTCCGGCGGGTTAACTTTTCGGGCCCAGAGCGCGACGCCGCCCGCGGTCCGGCTGGGGGGTGAGGACGTGCTCCTCATCCCGGAGGTCGACGTGGTCGCCAAGCGGCTCGACGCCGCCCGGCTGAGCATCCAGCCCAGCCTCGGCGCCACCACAACCGAATTCAGCCGCCAAGCCATCGAAACGATCCCGCAAGGCGACAACGCCGCGGCTGAACCACGTGCTGCTGCGCGCCCCGGGCGTGGTGCAGGACGCGTTCGGCAACGTGTTCATCCGCGGCGACCACCGCAACGTGCAATACCGGCATCAACGGCGTGCAGTTGCCCGAGGGGCTCGCCGGCTTCGCGAGCACGCTGCAGTGCTCGGTTCGCCAACTCTGTCTCGCTGCTGACCGGCGCGCTGCCGGCCCAGTACGGCTTCCGCACCGCAGGCGTCGTGGACATCCAGACCAAGACGGGCATCAACAGCCCGGGCCTGACGGTCTCGCTGTACGGCGGCAGCCGCGGGGTGGCGCAGCCCAGCTTCGAGTATGGCGGCCGCACCGGCCCGGTGGACTACTTCTTCACCGGCGAATACCTGCGCAGCAACATCGGCATCGAGAACCCGACCAGCCGCTTCAACGCCCGCAACGACGAGACCAATCAGGCCCGCGGCTTCGCCTATGTCAGCGGCATCATCGACGACACGACCCGCCTGACGCTGATGACCGGCTCCTCCTACGGCGACTTCCGCATCCCGACCCAGGGCGGCCTGACGCCCAGCTTGGCCTGACCGTCAACGGCGTGTCCGACTTCGACAGCAGCACCCTGCGCCAAAGGCAGCGCGAGTATCAGCAGTTCGGCATCGTCAGCCTGCAGAAGCACACGGACAGCGTGGACGTGCAGACCTCGGTGTTCACCCGCAACAACGTGCTGATCTACTCGCCCGACCCGCTCGGCGACCTGCTCTATCAACGGCAACGCCCAGAATGCCCGGCGGCAGATCACCTCCACCGGGCTGCAGACCGATGCGAGCTGGCAGATCAACGACAGCCACACCCTGCGCGGCGGCTTTCTCGCCCAGATCGAGCGGACCAGCAGCCGCGCCACCAACTCCGTGCTGCCGGTGGACGATTTCGGCATCCAGACCACGGACCAGCCGATCTCCATCCTCGACAAGAACGCCCGCACCGGCGGCTTCTACGGCATCTACCTGCAGGACGAGTGGCGCATCCTGCCGAAGGTCACCATCAACTACGGCGCCCGCGCCGACGTGGTGGACGAGTACACGCACGAGGCGCAGCTCAGCCCGCGCGTGAACGTCGTCTAGAAGCCGCTCGATGGCACCACCGCTCCACGCCGGCTACGCCCGCTACTTCAACCCGCCGCCCTTCGAGCTCGTGGCCAACCAGACGCATCGCCCGGGTGCTCGGCACCACGGCGCAGCCCGGGGTGCAGCAGAGCAGCACTGTCAAGGCCGAGCGGTCGCACTACTTCGACGCCGGCATTCAGCAAGTCGTGCTGCCCGGCCTGACCCTCGGCGTAGACGGCTTCTACAAGCGCGCGCGCAACCTGATCGACGAGGGTCAGTTCGGCTCGCCCATCCTGCTGACCGCATTCAACTACGGCCGCGGCGACGTGACCGGCGTGGAGTTCTCCGGCACCTACGAGGATCGGCCCGCTGTCGCTGTTCGGCAACCTGACCATCTCGCGCGCGATCGGGCGCGACATCGTCAGCAGCCAGTTCAACTTCAGCCAGGCCGACCTCGACTACATCGCCCAGCACTACATCCACCAAGACCACGACCAGCGCTTCACCGGCTCGGCGGGCGCCGCCTATACGCTCATGCAGGGGCAGCCCGACGCCGCTGCGGCTGTCGCGCCGACCTGCTGGTCGGCAGCGGGCTGCGCTCCGGCAACGTCGACATCCCGAACGGGCGGGCGCTCGGCGGCTACTACACGATCAACCTGTCCGCGGTGCAGAAGCTCGATCCGTCGGTGCTCGGCGGCCGGGGCCGCGGGACGGAGCTCCGGCTCGACGTGATCAACCTGCTCGACCGCAAATACGTGCTGCGCGACGGCAGCGGCCTCGGCGTAGGCAACCCGCAATACGGGCTGCGCCGGGCGATCCTGGCCGGGGTGTCGCAGCAGTTCTGAGACGGCGACGCCCCAATGACGAGGAGCGACGGCGCGCCCGTCCGGCGATACTGGACAGGAACGGCATCGCTCGAGCCAAGCAGTCGCTGGGAACCTGGTTCGCCTTTGCTCGCGACCCAGACATCGACGTTCGTCTGGCTGCCCTCGATAATTTCACCTTTGATATTCGGGCGCTGATCAGGCTGGCTGAGGACAACGATGCTCCGCGCGAGGTGCTCTCTGCTCTTGCCCTCAAGGGAGATAGCGGAGTCCGTCGTGCTGCCGCCGAAAATGCCGCAACTCCAATAGAGGCTCTCGCCGACCTCGCCCACGATGAAGACCGCGCTGTGCGCGAAGCTGCAGCGGGCAACTCATGACTCCGCCGGAGGCACTCGCCGACCTTGTCCGCGACTTGGACAGCTCCGTGCGCTGGCGAGCCGCCTCGAACTGCGAGACCCCGTTGGAGGCGCTCGTTGCCTTCGCGCAGGATCCGGATTGCGATGTGCGTCTTGCTCTCATTGAGAACGAGGCAACCCCGCCGGAGGCGCTTGCCGCCCTCGCCCGCGACTTGGACAAGGACGTGCGCGAGGCGGTTGCCGGATCTTCTGGCTGTAAATCAGCACCCAACCGGGACCCCCACCCAAATCGGAGGTAATCCGCTGTTCGGAAACCGAGAACTTCCCGTCGAGGGGGGTCCCGATCGGCGCCGATGGGGACCCCACCCCGAACGAATTTAGGCCAATGAAGTCATCGTTTTGCGGGCACTTCGGGTGGGGGTCCCGGTTGGGTGCTGATTCACAATCACCAGCGTGGGGGGTGGTCCGGGAAGACACATTCTGATTTTGAACACTGAATGAAAGGCTTTTGAGCTTGGAAAAGCTGCCTTAGCTCGGGCATCAAACCTCGGGGCTGCGCGTCAGCCCTGTTGCTGCAGATGGCCGGGGCCACGTCCGCTTCAGGCAGCGAGCCCGAGCGCCTAAACGTCCGAGATGAGCGCAAAGCAGACCAGAGCTTCGTTCAATTCTCCCTGTTCTAGTCCGGAGTTTCGAGATGATGCTGATGATCGGACACGCATACGATCCAACAAGCGTCCATCCCTGCTGGTGAAATCCAGGTCTGCAAAGGAGTGGACTTCCGGGGCGCGGCAAGCATGCATGTCGCCGTCCTGACGGCTTGACCAAGTGCGTCGGGACAAGCCCGGCGGAGTGACCCGCGGGGCTCGCGGTGGTGGCAGGCGATAGGCCTGCTATCAACGGAGAGCTCCACAATGAAAACAGCACGTAAACCTAGGACTCAGACGAAAGTCGCTGTTCCTGAAACGGCTCTGCGGATCCTCGCGCCGGCAGTCAAAGCTGCGCGTCGCACGACGAGGGGCACAGTGGGAGCGACAGTCGTCGCGGCAACGCCGCCGCAACCGGTCAACAAGAAGCGCCTGATCGAGACCATGCTGCGCCGGGCTGACGGCTGCACCGTCTCGGAGTTGATCGCCGCGACGGGATGGCAGAAGCACAGTCTGCGGGCAGCGATGACGGGTTTCCGCAAAGCTGGCTGCACGATCGATCGCGACAACACCGACGGACCCAGCCGCTACCGCATCGTCGGGGTCAGCTGACTTGGCGACCGTCAGCGCCCGGCTGAAGCGACTGGCCGAAATGCCAACTCGGCAGTTGCGGACGGAGTGGCATCGCGAGTTCGGTCATGAGCCACTCCCGGACCTCACGCGAGATCTGCTGATGCGGGCGCTGGCTTACCGGGCGCAGGAGCGAGGGGCGGCCGGACTGAGCCAAGCCGCCAAGCGAGCCCTCCGTCACCATGCTGAGCCGTCAGGGAGGGCGGGGGCTGCCGGCGCCATTGCCGTCCCGGCCCTCTCTGCTCCGCCGCCCGGCACGCGACTGGTCCGGGAGTGGGGTGGCGAGGTCCACAACGTGCTGGTGCTGGAAGACGGGTTCGAATATCGGGATCACCGCTATCGCTCGCTGACCGAACTCGCCCGGCTGATCTCGGGGGCGCACTGGTCCGGTCCGCGCTTCTTCGGCCTGGCTCGCTCCCGCAGACCTACAGCGTCTGAACGCCCACCACGAAATGGAACCGGGTCGGAGGCGGGCAGGCGAGATGGCCAAGCCTGACCGCCCGGCCCATCCGCGCACGGCCAGCAAGCGATGCGCAATCTACACCAGGAAGTCTTCGGAGGAGGGGCTTGAACAGGACTTCAACTCGTTGCACGCGCAGCGTGAGGCGTGTGAGGCCTACATCCGCAGCCAAAAGCACGAGGGCTGGCTCACGCTGCCAGCGGCGTATGATGACGGCGGCATCTCCGGCGGCACGATGGAGCGGCCTGCATTGCATCGGCTGCTGGCCGACATCCGAGCCGGTGAGATCCAGACGGTAGTGGTCTACAAGGTGGATCGGCTCACTCGCTCGTTGGCGGACTTCGCCAAGATCGTCGACATCTTCGACGCGCACGGCGTCGCTTTCGTCTCGGTGACGCAGCACTTCAATACGACGACCTCGATGGGCCGGCTGACGCTCAACGTGCTGCTCTCGTTTGCCCAGTTCGAGCGTGAAGTCGCGGGCGAGCGCATTCGCGACAAGATCGCTGCCTCCAAGCGGCGGGGCATGTGGATGGGCGGCAACGTGCCGCTCGGCTACGACGTCCGGGATCGCAAGCTGATCGTCAACGACGAGGAGGCCGACACCGTTCGGCACATTTACGGTCGCTACCTGGCCCTGTGCTCCGTCCGGCTGCTCAAGGAGGAACTCGCCAGCAGCAGCATCGACAGCAATCGACGGGTTGGGCCTGAAGGTGTCGCGCGAGGTGGCGTGCCATTCAGCCGCGGTGCGCTCTACGCGATGCTGCAGAACCGCCTCTACCTCGGTGAGGTCACGCACAGGAAGGACGTCCACCCCGGCCAGCACGCGCCCATCGTCGATCGCGCCATGTGGGATGCGGTGCAGGCGCTGCTGGCGAGCAATGCGGGTGATCGAATGGCGGCCAGCCGGGCCAAGGAGCCGAGCCTGCTGGCCGGGCTGCTGCACGACCCGGCGGGCCGTCCTATGACGGCAACCCATGCGGTCAAACAGGGCAAGCGCTACCGCTACTATGTCTCCCGCCCGTTGCTGACCGAAACCCGCGCCAACGCTGCCGACGCGGTGCGCCTACCTGCGGCGGAACTGGAGCGAGTGGTTTGGGATCAGGTTCAGGCCTGGCTGTCCGACCCGGCGGTGATCGCCGACGTGGAGCCCTCAACCAGCATTGAGCAACGCAAGACACTGTTGCTGGATGTGGCCGAGCTTGCGTCGCGGTGGTCCAGCCTGGTCGGGTCGGAGCAACGCCGCATCATCACCGCGCTGGTCGGTCGCATCGACATCGGACAGGACAGCGTAGACGTGCATTTGCTGCCGGACCAGCTGCGGCGTGCCGTCCAGCTCTGGCGCGGTCAGACGATGGACTCGACCGACGGTGGGCAGGACCCGACTGACGCCGGGCAGGAACAGCAAACGGCTCTCCGCTCGGTGCCGGTTCGGCTGCGACGGATCGAGAAATCCGGACGCTTGATGCTGCCTGGCGCAGGCCAGGCCACGCAGCAACTGAACCTCCCGCTGATCAAGCTTCTCGCGCGCGCCCACCATTTGCAGTCGATGTTGATGGCGGAGAAGTCGGGTAGTTTCGACGAGCTTGCTCGCCAAGCGGGCCTGGCTCCAAAGCGAGCAGCATGGATCCTGCGACTATCATGGCTGGCGCCGTCCATCACGGAAGCCATCCTGAACGGCAAGCAGCCTGCCCAACTCACAGCCGACAAGCTGGTCCGGATGTCGCGCCTGCCTATGGACTGGCGCGAGCAGCACGCGGCCCTCGACTTGCGCTGACAACAAAGTCGGCGGCTCAAGCGCGCGCTGGTCCTCCATCGTCGCAAATTCAGTTCCAGGCATCGGCGTCTCGCCCGGCGTTCGCCTGAACTCTGCACCCGCAACAAAGCCGACTAGAGATTTTCGGCAGGTCGCGCCGATAAGGGCGCTCTCACGAGCGTCTCTCGCGTCGCAGCAGCGGTGGCCGATCGGCTAAGCCGTTAATTGGACGACGGAATACCGCGCCCAATGACACGAGCCGCTACGAGCCCAGAGATCGCGGACTGGTTGGCTGGGGGACCTGGATTCGAACCAAGGCCATCCGAGTCAAAGTCGGAGGTTCTACCGCTAAACTATCCCCCAAGCGGCACGCTAGAGCGGCGGGTCAGTAGCATGGGTGACAGGGGGTCGCAACCGGCAGGGAGGGGAGTGTGACAGGCCGGTGATGCGGCGCTCCCAAAGAAGAGGCTCGACGCGCACCGCTCGTTCGCCCAAACTCCGCCTCGAAAGGCCGAAAATGGCAGTCATCGCTGTTGAGCACGCAGAACGAGCGCCTAGTCGTCGCAGCCACAAAGGCCGTGGCAGCGGCTTTGCCGCCATCGATCTCGGGACCAATAATTGTCGCCTTCTCGTCGCCGTCCCCACCGGCGGCGCCGCGGAATTCCGTGTGGTCGACAGCTTCAGCCGCGCCGTTCGTCTGGGTGAAGGCCTGCATCAGCATGGGCGGCTCGGCTCGAACGCTATGGAGCGTACCCTGGCGGCGCTGTCGACGATCTCCGCGCGACTGGAACGGCGGCCGGTCCTCAACCTCCGTGCGGTGGCGACCGAGGCCTGCCGCCAGGCGTCGAATGGGCGCGAGTTCCTCGCCCGTGCGCTCGACGAGACCGGGCTCCGGTTCGACCTGATCTCGACCCGCGAAGAGGCGGAACTGACCCTCGAAAGCTGCGCCCCGCTGCTGCAGGAGGGCGGCCGCCGGGCCCTGGTGTTCGACATCGGCGGTGGGTCGACGGAGTTGGCCTGGGTGCGGCTGGGTGGTGCCGTGCCGGAGCTGATCGGCTACGACAGTCTGCCGGTCGGCGTTGTGACCCTGGCCGAGCGGCTGGGCGACGCGCGGTTCAGCATGGCGGGGTTCGAGGCCATGGTCGATGAGATCAAGGCACGGCTGCAGAGTTTCGAGCAGATCCACTGCATCGCGCACGAGGTGCGCATCGGCGGCGTGCGCCTGCTCGGCACCAGCGGCACGGTGACGACGTTGGCCGGAGTCGCCCTTAACCTGGACCGGTACCGGCGGTTGCTGGTCGACGGCGCGGTCATCAGCACCGCCGCCGCCGCCGAGGCTGTGGCGTTGCTGCGGCGCCTTGGGCCGGAGGGCTTGGCCGCGCACCCTTGCGTTGGCCCGGACCGGGTCGAGTTCGTCCTGCCCGGCTGCGCCGTCTTCGAGGCGATCCGGCAGACCTGGCCGATGGCCGAGGTGACCGTAGCCGATCGTGGTTTGCGGGAGGGTATGTTGCTGCGGATGATGCGCCAGAGGCAGGCTCCTTTGGCGGCTCGCGGCCGGCGTGCGACGGTGCGGCCGGCACAGCCGGTGTGAGAGTGCCAGGTTGAGGGTAGATGCCTGAACAACCGCCGGGTCAGCGCGGGCTGACCGTCAAGCTGCGGACGGCGCGCGGCCGCACGACCGCCTCGCAGAAATGGCTGCAGCGCCAGCTGAACGACCCATACGTGCGCGCGGCGCAGCAGCAGGGCCTGCGCTCCAGGGCGGCCTTCAAGCTGATGGAGATCGACGACAGGCTCAAGCTGCTCCACCGCGGGAGCCGGGTCGTCGACCTCGGGGCGGCGCCGGGCGGCTGGTCGCAAGTGGCGGTCAAGCGCGGCGCCTCGACCGTGGTCGGCGTCGACCTGCTGCCGATCGACCCGGTCTCGGGCGCGACCCTCCTGCAAGGCGATTTCAACGACCCGGCCGTGCAGCAACACCTCCGCGACCTGCTCGGCGGCACCGCGACGATCGTGCTGTCCGACATGGCGCCCAACACGACCGGTCACACCGCGACCGACCACCTGCGGATCGTCGCCCTGGCCGAGCTGGCCTTCGTGTTCGCCACCGAGATCTTGCAACCCGGCGGCGCCTTCGTCGCCAAAGTCTTCCAGGGCGGGTCGGAGCGGTCGATCTTGGCGCCCATGAAGCGCCATTTCGCGACCGTGCGGCACGTCAAGCCCAGCGCCAGCCGCAAAGAGAGCAGCGAACTCTACGTGGTCGCGACCGGTTTTCGCGGAGAGCAAGCCGGCTGAAGCGTCAGTTGTCCGTCTTGGCGTCGGTCTTGCGGCCCGCCGTGGCCGTCTTCATCTGCGCGACCGCCGCCTCCAAGGTCTTGTACTTGGTCGCCGCGTCGCTCATCGTGATCACCATCCCGGCGGCCCTCGACGGATCGGCGATGCCGGCCAGCAGCGTCACGACGATGGTCAGGTCATTGCCGGTCTTGATCGAGCGCGAGTAAGCGGGAAGGTTGCGGATATCGAGACCTTCGCTCAGCCCCATGCGGCAGGACGAGCGCGGGCAGGGGCTCGGGGCGCTGCCGTGAAACGACCAGGCGAGTAGCTGCACCTCGCCGTTGCCGGTCGCTGAGCCGTCGAAGCCGGGCTTGCCATATTTGGCGACGAGCTCGGCCCGAGCCTGCTGCATCGCCGGCGCGGCGGTCTCGTCGCGGTAGCTCAGCTGGCGCGTGACCTCGACGACGCCGTTCCCGGTCGTCGGCGTGCCGAACCAGACCACGGCT
The DNA here is from genome assembly GCA_963835135.1 of uncultured Alphaproteobacteria bacterium. Taxonomy (GTDB): domain Bacteria; phylum Pseudomonadota; class Alphaproteobacteria; order Acetobacterales; family Acetobacteraceae; genus JAVVHH01. The sequence continues at coordinate 1,016,721 of CAWIEF010000005.1, read as the reverse complement.
TGGTCGGTATCGTTCTGCGCCGTCATCTCGGTGACGAAGTTCTGCGTCTGGACAACGACGCCACGGTTTTCCAAGCCGAGATTGTTCTGGGTGACGACGACGTTGCCGTATTGCTTGCCGAGGAGCTCGCGCGCGGCCTCGGGCGCCATCCCGGGGGTGATGCCGAGGACATCGAGGGCCTGTCCGCCCGGCCGGTAAGTTCCGGGCGGGTCGACCTGCTTCAATGTCACCGTAGCGGCGGCGGCAACGCCGGGGAGAAGAAGCCCAAGGGCAAGCAGCGCGGCGGCGCATCGCATTCGACAAACTCCGGCAGCATCGTTCAAGGCTGCTGAGTAGCCGCGCATTCGGCGTGGGTCCAGCAATGCCGTCGGCCACGATGCTTGCGCCCGCCGCCCGGGCCGCCTATGTGGGCTCGCCAAGGTCCCATCGCTGGGGTCTGTGCGGAAAGGTCTTCCTGCCATGGCGCCCGATACCAATGCTGCCGATGTCTTCGCCCCGCTTCCGGCCGTGGCGAGGGTCGAGGAGGCGTTGGCGTTCGACGATGTTCTCGTCGTCCCGAATTATTCACAAGTCCTGCCCACCGCGGTCTCGACCGCGACCCGGCTGACCCGGTCGATCAGCCTGCACATCCCGCTCGTCTCCTCGGCCATGGACACCGTCACCGAATCGGCAATGGCGATCGCGATGGCCCAGCTCGGCGGGATCGGGGTCATCCACAAGAACCTCACGATTGACGAGCAGGCGGCCCAGGTTCGCCGAGTCAAAAAATATGAGTCCGGGATGGTGGTCAACCCGCTGACGATCTATCCGGACCAGACGCTCGCCGAGGCGCGGGCGATGCAATCCTCGCACAACATCAGCGGCTTCCCGGTCGTCGAGCGGGAGACCGGCCGGCTGGTCGGTATCCTGACCAACCGCGACCTTCGCTTCGCGACCGACCCGAACACGCGCATCTACGAGCTGATGACGCGCGAGAACCTCATCACCGTCCGCTCGGAGGTCGACCGCGACGAGGCGCGCCAGTTGCTGCACCGGCACCGGCTGGAGAAGCTGCTGGTGGTCGACGACCAGTATCGCTGCATCGGCCTCATCACCGTCAAGGACATGGACAAGGCGCAGGCGCATCCGCTGGCCAACAAGGACGAACTGGGCCGCTTGCGCACGGCGGCGGCGACCGGCGTCGGCGAGGACGGGCTGGCGCGCGCCGAGGCGCTGGTGGCGGCCGAAGTGGACGTGATCGTCATCGACACGGCGCACGGGCATTCGCAAGGCGTGCTGGGCTCGGTCGAGCGGATCAAGCGCTTGTCCAACGCGATGCAGATCGTGGCCGGCAACGTCGCCACGCCGGAAGGCGCGCGGGCGCTGATCGAGGCGGGGGCAGACGCGGTCAAGATCGGCATCGGGCCGGGCTCGATCTGCACGACGCGGGTGGTCGCCGGGGTCGGCGTGCCGCAGTTCAGTGCCGTGCTGGAGACGGCGGCGGCCTGCCGCGAGCTGGGCGTGCCCGCGATCGCCGATGGCGGCATCCGCACGTCGGGCGACCTGGTCAAGGCAATCGGCGCGGGCGCGGATTGCGTCATGGTCGGCAGCCTGCTCGCCGGCACGGACGAGGCGCCGGGTGAGGTGTTCCTGTATCAGGGCCGCTCCTACAAATCCTACCGCGGCATGGGCAGCATCGGGGCGATGGCGCGCGGCTCGGCCGACCGGTATTTCCAGCAGGAGATCAAGGACACCCTGAAGCTGGTGCCGGAAGGCATCGAGGGCCGGGTCGGCTACAAGGGGCCGGTGGCCGCCGTGGTGCATCAACTCGTGGGCGGCCTTCGCGCCGGCATGGGCTATACCGGCAGCGCCGACATCGGCGAGCTTCAGCGCAACTGCCGCTTCAGGCGCATCACCGGTGCCGGGCTGCGAGAGAGCCACGTCCATGACGTCGCGATCACCCGCGAGGCACCGAACTACCGGCAGGAGGGCTGATTGGCCGTCGACGCCGTCGTTTTCGACGCCTATGGCACCCTGCTCGACGTGCATGCGGCGATGCAGCGCCACGCGGATGCGCTGCCACCGGATTGGGAGCGGATCAGCGTCGAGTGGCGGACCAAGCAGCTTGAATATACCTGGATCACCACGCTGACGGGGCCGGCGCATTACCGCGATTTCTGGGCTTTGACCGAGGCGGCGCTAGATTTCGTATTGCGCCGGCACCGGGTCAGCGACCCGGCCGTCCGCACCGCGCTGCTCGACACCTACCGCACCCTGCCGGCCTACCCGGACGCCAAGCCGATGCTCACCGCGCTGCGGGCGAGGGGGCTGAAGACGGCCATCCTGTCGAACGGCGAGCCAAAGATGTTGGACGCCGCGGTGATCGCATCCGGGATCAAGGACCTGCTGGATGCGGTAATCAGCGTGGATCCTATCAAAACCTACAAGCCGAGCGCGCCCGTCTACGCTTTGGCCGAGCGCACGCTGGGAGTTGCACCCGGTCAAACCGGCTTCGTGTCGAGCAATGCATGGGACGCGCAGGGCGCGGCGGCGGCCGGCTTCCAGGTATTCTGGTGCAACCGGGCCGGCCATCCCGCCGAGTATGGCCTGGACGGCGACGCGACCGTGATCGAAAGCCTCGCCGAGCTCGAGGCGGCGTTGGTCAAGGACGCATAGGCCTGACCCCGACCGCACGCCTGGCGGCCGCCATCGACCTGCTCGCCGAGATAGAGGCGAGCCCGAGGCGTCCGGCCGACGCCGTCGCCAACGAGTTCTTCCGCAAGCGTCGTTTCATTGGCGGCGGCGACCGCCGGTCGGTCAGCGATCGGGCCTGGCGGGTGCTGCGGCACTGGCGGCGGCTGGCCTGGTGGCTCGAGCGTGGTGGGGCGCGGCCGACCCCGCGGCTGATGGTCGCGGCGTCGATGATGTTCGAGAGTTGGGACCTCGGGGGATTACACAACGCGTTTTCCGGCGGCCAGTACGCCCCGGCCGCGCTGCTCCCGCCGGAAGCCGCTGTATTGCGCGTGCTGGACGGGCACTCGCTCGAGCATCCCGATATGCCGCTCGCCACCCAGTTGGAGGTGCCGGACTGGATCTTGCCGGCGTTGCAGGAGCGGTTCGGCGACGCGCTCGTGCCGGAGATGACGGCCACGTTGCAGCCCGCCCCGCTCGATCTGCGGGTCAATCTGCTGGCCGGCACGCGCGAAGGGGCGCAGGCCGCGCTTGCGGTCGAGCAGCTTGATGTCGCGCCGACGCCGTTCTCGCCCTGGGGCCTGCGGATCGATGGGCGCCGGGCCGTGACGTCGGGGCCGGCGTTCCAATCGGGGTTGGTGGAGATCCAGGACGAGGGCAGCCAGCTCGTCGCGGCCCTGGTCGGAGCCGGGCCAGACATGCGCGTGGTGGATTACTGTGCCGGCGCCGGTGGTAAGACGCTGGTGCTGGCGATGATGATGGGCAACCGCGGCCATCTCGTCGCCTGCGACGTGTCGGCGCCGCGGCTCGAAGGCGCGGTGCGGCGGCTGCGCCGGGCCGGGGTGCACAATGTCGAGCGTCATCTGCTGGCCGCCGGCGACAAATGGGCCAAGCGCCGGGCCGGAGGATTCGACCGCGTGCTCGTCGACGCGCCGTGCACCGGCACCGGAACCTGGCGCCGCAACCCCGACGCGAGGCTCCGGTTGCGCCCGCGCGACCTCGACGAATTGGTGCCGAAGCAGGCAGCGATCCTCGATCAGTCAGCCCGCCTGGTCCGGCCCGGCGGGCGGCTTGTCTATGCCACGTGCTCGCTCCTGCGGGCCGAGAACGAAGCCCAAGTGGAGGCTTTCCTGGGGCGGACTCCAGGTTTCCGGCTCGTTCCTGTGCCAGAGGCCTGGTCGCTGCCGGCGCCGCCGCCCGCCACCGGGCCGCACCTCTGCCTCACGCCGTTCAAGCACGGGACGGACGGGTTCTTCGGCGCGGTGCTGGAGCGGGCGGCATGATCGAGGTCCGCCCGGCGACCCTGCGCGATTCGGCAGGGATGGGTTTGGTGCATGTCGGCGTTTGGCGAAACGCATATGCGGGCATTCTCCCGGAAGGCTATCTGGCCGGCCTCTCCGCCCCTCGCCAGGCCGCCTACTACCAGGCCGGGATCTTGCGCGGGCATCCGGCGCTGGTGGCGGAAGCGGCCGGTCGGGTGATCGGTTTCGCGACGATGAGCCTCTCTCGCGGCCACGCGCTCGCCCAGTCCGAGATCGAGACGCTCTACGTGGCCGACGATTGGCGCGACCAGGGCACCGGCCGCCATCTGATGCAGCGCGCGGGCAGGATACTGGCCGAGAAGGGTGCCGAGAGCGCATTTCTCTGGGTGCTGAGCGACAATCCGAGCCGGTGGTTCTACCAGCGCCTCGGCGGCCGCCGCGCGGCGGAAGGGCAGACGCGGGTTGCCGGGGCGACGATACCCAAGACCGCCTTCGTCTGGAATCCGATCGAATTATTGTTGCCCGGAAATGGGTGACGTCAGGTGCCGTCATCGCGGGGAGCGCAGCGACGTGGCGGTCCGTAGCGGCAGACATCGCTCTTGCCGCCCCGGATCGCAACGCCGCAGGAGCGGCTCGCGACGAGGGACGTAGGAGCGCTGCAAATGTCCGACACTCAAACCTCCGCACCCGAGCATGACCGGGTGCTCATCCTCGATTTCGGCAGCCAATTCACCCAGCTGATCGCCCGCCGCGTGCGCGAGAGCGGCGTCTATTGCGAGATCCTGCCCGCTACCGCCGAGCCCGCGCGGATCGAGGCGTTCGCGCCGCGCGCCATCATCCTCTCCGGCGGTCCGGCCAGCGTCATGGGCGAGGCCAGCCCGCGCATTCCGGACGTGGTGTTCAGTTCCGGCCTGCCGCTGCTCGGCATCTGCTACGGGCAACAGGCGATGTGCGCCCAACTCGGTGGCGCCGTCAGCCTCAGCGACCATCAGGAATACGGCGCGGCCACCGTCGACGTGGTCGAGGATTGCGCCCTGTTCCATGGCGCTTGGGCGCAGGGTGCCTCCGAGACGGTGTGGATGAACCATGGCGATCGCGTCACGACGCTGCCGGCGGGCTTCCGGGTCGTCGCGGCGACCGAAGGCGCGCCCTTCGCCGCCATCGCCGACGATGCCCGCCGCTACTACGGCGTGCAGTTCCATCCGGAGGTGCATCACACGCCGCATGGCCGCCAGTTGCTGCAGAACTTCACCCACCGCGTTGCCGGGCTGACGGGCGGCTGGAGCATGAAGGGCTTTCGCGACGCCGAGATCGCCCGCATCCGTGCGCAGGTGGGGCAGGGCAGGGTGATCTGCGGCCTGTCCGGTGGCGTCGACTCTTCGGTGGCGGCGGCGATCATCCACGAGGCCATTGGCGACCAACTCACCTGTATCTTCGTCGACTCAGGCCTGCTGCGGCAGGGCGAGGCCGAGGAGGTCGTCTCCACCTGGCGCGGCCGCTTCAACATCAAGCTGGTGCATCGTGATGCCAGCGCGCTGTTCCTGCGCGAACTCGAGGGCGTCACCGACCCGGAGACCAAGCGCAAGACGATCGGCCGCCTGTTCATCGACGTGTTCGAGGAGGAGGCGGCCAAGGTCGGCGGCGCCGACTTCCTCGCCCAGGGCACGCTCTATCCCGACGTGATCGAGAGCATCAGCGCCCATGGCGGCCCGAGTGCGACCATCAAGTCGCACCACAACGTGGGCGGTCTGCCGGCGCACATGCGCATGAAGCTGGTCGAGCCGCTGCGCGAACTGTTCAAGGACGAGGTTCGCGCGCTCGGCCGCGAGTTGGGCGTGCCGGAGCACATTGTCGGCCGCCACCCGTTCCCCGGCCCCGGCCTGGCCATCCGCATCCCCGGCGCGATCACCCGCGAGCGGCTGGACATCCTGCGCCGTGCCGACGCGATCTACCTCGACGAGATCCGTAAGGCCGGCCTCTACGATGTCATCTGGCAGGCCTTCGCCGTCCTCTTGCCGGTCCGCACCGTGGGCGTCATGGGCGACGGCCGCACCTACGACAACGCCTGCGCGCTACGGGCGGTCACGAGCGTGGACGGTATGACGGCGGAGGTCTACCCGTTCGACATTGCCTTCTTGAGCCGGGTCGCGACCCGCATCGTCAACGAGGTCCGCGGCATCAACCGCGTCACCTACGACATCACCAGCAAACCGCCCGGAACGATCGAGTGGGAGTGACGTGAGCGTCGTCTCCGACGTGGTATGCCCAGCCGTGTCCGGCAATCGGCTGCGCGCGCCATCCTGATCGGAGCACCTTGATCGACCGGACCTGCGCCGCAGCCCTGACCCGGCAAACGGCCTCGAGCAGGCCGCGTGACGGGTCAGTCAATCTTGCCGCGTTCCGCCGATTTTGCGCGTGTCAACGAAGCGATAAAGTATAACCAGCGCCGGACCGAACTGGGTTCAGAGGAGGTGCAGTGTTCGAGCCCGGTGGTGGCGGTCGCGTCAGCAAATTGCCTGTTCGAAACGCATCTCGCTGGCTCGCGTTCGTCTCCTTGACTGTTGCGGTGACGGCCTTCCTGGGCCGCATCACTGCGGTGGCCCAACTCTCGTCCACCGTGGCCGGTTGGCAGTCGACGACGCTGGTCAGCGCCGCCGCGCAGGGCTTGGCCGCCGGAGCGCTGGCGCTGCCCTGGCTGGGCGGCCATTGGCGAAGGCTGATGGTGTGCATCAGCGGCGGATTGGCGGCGGCGGTGCTGGCCAGCCATTTGACCGCGGGACAGGACCTGATCAGCCCGGCCATCGGGGCCCTTTTCGGCGACCCAGCCTCCATGAGCGCCCATATGGCGCCCGAGACCGCGCTGTCGGTTCTGCTAATCGCGGCGGTCAACTGGCCGGCCTCGGGCTGGCCGCGGCCGCGCATCCGGGAGGCCGCGGCCGCTATCGTGTTCGTCATGGCGTTCGTCGCCCTCCTCGCCTATGCGTACGGCCCGGGAGATCTCGTAGAACTCGCCCCGCTTCGCTCGATGTCGGTCAACTCCGGCGTCAGCCTGCTGATGTTGTCGGCCTCAACGATATTGTCGCACCCGGACACCGGTTGGGCCAAGGTGATCACCGATCCCGGCGTGGCCGGCAGGGTAACCCGGCGGCAGATGCTCGGCGCCTTCTTGCCGTTGGTCCTTGGCTTCATTGTGGTCCGGGCAAGCCGGTCCGGCAGCCTGTCGACGGGCACCGCCATCGCGCTGGTCGTCGTGCTGACCATCATGCCGCTCCTGTGGCTCGTGCTGCGGGACGGGCAGATGATGCTGGAGCTCGATGAGGAGCGCGCCGAGCGCCTGCGTTTGGTGCAGCGCTACGGCGACGAGTTGCAGACACATCTGGATGCACAGGCGGCGGAGCTCGAGGCCAGCAACGCCAAGCTGCTCGCCCATGCCGAAGCAGCATCCATGCGCAGCCAACTGCGCTACCGGCAGTTGTTCGACAGCATCGATGCCGGGTTCTGCGTCATTGAGATGAAGTTCGATGCGGAAGGCGCCGCGTTGGACTACCGCTTCCTCGAAGTCAACGCGTCGTTTGGTCGGCACTCCGGGTTGCCCGACGCTGCGGGAAAGTGGATGCGCGACCTGGCGCCGGACCATGAGCAGCAATGGTTCGACCTCTACGGCGCGGTCGCTCGCACCGGCACCCCCACCCGGTTCGAACACCCGGCCCGTGCGCTGGGGGAACGGTGGTTCGATGTCTATGCCTTCAAGGTCCACGATGCGCCCGGCCCGTATGTCGGCATCCTGTTCAACGACATCACGTCACGCCGGACCATCGAACGAGAGCTGCAGGCGGTGAACGAAACACTCGAGCAGCGTGTCGAGGCCGCCATCGCCGAGCGCGAAGAGGCGCAGGCTGCCCTGCGGCAGTCTCAGAAGATGGAGGCGATCGGCCAGCTCACCGGCGGCGTCGCCCACGACTTCAACAACCTCCTCACCCCGATCATCGGCAGCCTCGACCTGCTGACCCGGCGCGGCGGGCTAGGCGATCGCGAACTGCGGTTGATCGACGCGGCGCTGCAATCGGCCGAGCGGGCCAAGACGCTGGTCCAGCGGCTTCTGGCCTTCGCGCGGCGTCAGCCGTTGCAGCCCGGCCCTGTCGATCTCGGCGCGCTGGTCACCAACATGGCCGGGTTGGTCGCCAGCACCTCCGGCCCGCAGATCAACGTTTCCGTCGACGTCGCGCCCGGCGTCTCGCCGGCGATCGGCGATGTCAATCAACTCGAGATGGCGATCTTGAACTTGTGCGTCAACGCGCGTGACGCCATGCCGAACGGAGGGCGTTTGACGATTGCGGTTGCGCCGAGCGGGCGCCCGCCGGGGCATCCGGACCTGCCGGCGGGGTCCTATGTCCGGCTATCGGTCTCCGACGACGGGACCGGCATGGATGCGGACACCGCGGCGCGCGCGATCGAGCCGTTCTTCTCGACCAAAGGCATCGGCAAAGGAACCGGGCTCGGCCTGTCGATGGTGCACGGGCTCGCCATGCAGCTTGGCGGCGCACTGACCATCCAGAGCAAGCTCGGGCTAGGGACGCGGGTCGATCTTTTCCTTCGGTCCGGCGACATGATGCCTGAACCCGCCACCGCGGTGTCAGAGGTGGCCGTGGCCGCCGGGAGCGGCCGCGTCCTGGTCGTCGACGATCAGGAGCAGGTCCGCATGACGACGGCCCATCTTCTGCAGGAGCTTGGCTTCACGACCGAGGAGTGCGAGAGCGGCGCGCTCGCGGAACTCCGAATGAGGCGCGGCGAACGCTTCGACTTGGTGGTCACCGATCACCTCATGCCTGGCATGACTGGCGCAGACCTTGCGGCGCGGCTGGCCGAAGAGCGGCCGGACGTCCCGGTGTTGGTCGTGTCGGGCTACGTCGACATCGACGCGGTCGCGCCGGGGCTCAACTTCCTGCGCAAGCCGTTCCGCAAAGATGAACTGGCGGGCGCAGTGGACGGCGCATTGCGCGATCATGGGTCACGCCTATAGGGTCAACGCCATGGCCGACGGCACCCCCATCATGTTGCTCACCGGCGCAAGCCGAGGCATCGGGCATGCGACGGTCAAGCTGTTTCAGGAGCGCGGCTGGAAGATCATGACCGTCTCGCGCCAGCCGTTCTCGGAGGAGTGTCGCTGGCCGATGGCCCGTTGGGGGCACATCCAGGCCGATCTGTCTGACCTGAAGTCGGTCGAGGCGCTCGCCGCTGATGTCCGCTCGCGTCTGCCGGCGGGGCACCTTCATGCCTTGGTGAACAATGCCGGCATCTCGCCCAAGGGGCCGGAGCGGTCCCGGCTCGGCGTGCTGGCGTCCGACGCGGAGACCTGGACGCGCGTGCTGAACGTCAATCTTGTCTCCACGGCCCTGCTGGCTCGCGCACTGCTGCCGGAACTGGAGGCGGCGGGCGGTGCGATCGTGAACGTCACCTCGATCGCCGGGTCGCGCGTGCATCCGTTCGCGGGCGTGGCGTATGCGGCGTCCAAGGCCGGGCTGGCGGCGCTGACGCGGGAACTCGCGCATGAGTTCGGGCCGCGTGGCGTGCGGGCCAACGCGATCGCGCCGGGCGAAATCGAGACGTCGATCCTATCGCCGGGGACGGACGCGCTGGTCGCGAGCGCGGTGCCGATGGGCCGACTCGGCGAGCCCCGCGAGGTGGCCGAGACGATCCATTTCCTCTGCTCGGGCGCGTCCTCCTACATCAACGGCGCCGAGATCCACATCAGCGGTGGCCAGCACGTCTGACCGTCATCGCCGCTGGTTGTAGACGTCCACGCAGACCGCGCCGAGCAGCACCAGGCCCTTGATCACCTGCTGGTAGTCGACGCCGATGCCGAGGATGGACATGCCGTTGTTCATCACCCCCATGATGAACGCCCCGATCACCGCGCCGGAGACGAGACCGACCCCGCCATAAGCCGAGGCGCCGCCGATGAAGCAGGCGGCGATCACGTCGAGCTCGAACCCGGTGCCGGCCTTGGGCGTCGCCGTGTTCAGCCGCGCCGCGAAGATCAGCCCGGCCAGCGCCGCTAGCACGCCCATGTTGACGAAGGTCAGGAACGTCAGCCGCTCGGTCTTGATTCCGGACAGCCGCGCCGCCTTTTCGTTGCCGCCCACCGCATAAACCTGCCGCCCGACCGTGGTGCGCATCGTCACGAACGCATAGGCCGCGATCAGCACCGCCATGATCACCAGCACGTTCGGCAGGCCGCGATAGGACACGATCAACCAGGTCAGCCCGACCATGCCGCCGAACAGCAGCACGTTCTTGCCCGCGAACAGCATGAACGGCTCCGTCTCCAGCCCATGCCGCTCCTGCCGCGCCCGGGTCCGGCTGCTGCTCCACACCAGCACGAGGCCGACGAACACGCCGAGCAGCAGCGACGAGACGCGCACGCCGGCCGTGACCGGCAGGAACTCCGGCAGGAAGCCTGAGGCGAGGCGGCTGAACTCGGCCGGGAACGGCCCCACCGACTGCCCGCCCAACACCGCCAGCATCAGCCCGCGGAACACCAGCATGCCCGCGAGCGTGACGATGAAGGATGGGATTTTCACGTAGGCGACGAACGCCCCCTGTGCCGCCCCGATCAGTGCACCGGCCGCTACGCAGAGCAGGCCGGCCGGCACGATCGGCATGTCCCATTGCACCAGCATCACCGCCGCCAGTGCGCCGACGAAGCCCGACACCGAGCCCACCGACAGGTCGATGTGTCCGGTCACGATCACCAGCAGCATGCCGAGCGCCATGATCGCGATGTAACTATTCTGCAGCACGAGGTTGGTCAGGTTCAGCGGGCGCAACAGCGTGCCGTCGGTCGCGAATTCGAAGAACGCCATGATCGCGATCAGCGACAGCAGCATGCCATATTGCCGCAGCGACGCCTTGATGAAGCTCGCATGCGCCGCGCGGGCGACGCCCTCGGTCGGGGGAGCCGTGATCTCGCTCATGCCTCTGCCTCCTCCAATGTGCGGACCGATTGCATGATCGCCCGCATGATCGCCTCCTGCGACGCCTCGGCCCGCTTCATCTCGGCGACGAACCGGCCCTCGTTCATCACGCAGATCCGGTCGCAGAGGCCAAGCAACTCCGGCATCTCCGATGAGATCACGACGACGCCTTTGCCCTCATCGGCCAGTGCGTTGATAATCTGATAGATCTCGTATTTGGCGCCGACGTCGATCCCGCGCGTCGGCTCGTCGAGGATCAGCACCTGCGGCTTGGAAAACAGCCATTTCGACAGCACGACCTTCTGCTGGTTGCCGCCCGACAGCGTGCCCGTGGCTTGGTACACGTCGTGGCAGCGGATGCGCATCTGGCCGCGGAACCGGTCGGCCACCCCGAGCTCGGCCATGTCGTCCAGCACCCCGCGCCGGGCCACGCCGGGCAGGTTGGCGAGCACGACGTTCTTGCGAACGTCGTCTCCGAGCAGCAGCCCGAGCTGCTTGCGGTCTTCCGTCACATAGGCCAGCCCGGCCGCGATCGCGCGCGGCACCGTCGAGAGGTCGACCGGCTTGCCCTCCATCCAAGCCGAGCCCGCCACCTTGCTGCCCCAGGCGCGGCCGAACACGCTCATGGCGAACTCGGTCCGCCCCGCGCCCATCAGGCCGGCGATCCCCACGATCTCGCCGCGCCGCACATGGAAGTCGACGTCGCGGACCACCTGGCGCTCCTTGTAGAGCGGATGCCAGGCCGACCAGCGCTCGACCCGGAACACCTCCTCGCCGATCGCGGGCTCATGCGGCGGGAAGCGGTGGTCCATGTCCCGGTTGACCATGCCGCGGATGATGCGGTCCTCCGGCACGGGGCCTTCGGCGCAGTCGATCGTCTCGACCGTCCGCCCGTCGCGCAGCACGGTGATGCGGTCGGCCACCGTCGCGATCTCGTTCAGCTTGTGCGAGATCAGGATCGAGGCGATGCCGCGGCCGCGGAACTCGGCGAGCAGCCGAAGCAGGGCGGCGCTGTCGCGCTCGTTCAGGCTCGCGGTCGGCTCGTCGAGGATCAGCAGGCGCACCTCCTTCGATAGCGCCTTGGCGATCTCGACGAGCTGCTGCTTGCCGATGCCGAGGTCGCCGACGATCGTGTCCGGCGTCTCGGCCAGCCCGACCTGTTCGAGCAGCGCCTTGGTGCGGACATAGGCAGCGCCGCGGTCGATCACGCCGAACCGTGACGGCGGATTGGCGAGGAACACGTTCTCCGCGATCGAGAGCAGCGGGATTAGCGCCAATTCCTGGTGGATGATGACCATCCCGAGCGCCTCGCTGTCGCGGATGGAGCGGAACTGCCGCTCCTGCCCGTCGAAGCGGATGGTCCCGTCGTAGCTGCCGGCAGGATACACGCCGCTCAGCACCTTCATCAGCGTCGACTTGCCGGCCCCGTTCTCGCCGACGACCGCGTGGATCTCCCCCGCCCGTACCGAAAGGTTCACCTCGGCTAGCGCCGTGACCGGCCCAAACCGCTTGCCGATCCCGCGCATCTCCAACAGATCTGTCACGGCGCAACCCCAACAGGCGTCATCGCGAGCCGCACCTCGGCTTGGCGATCCAGAGCGGCACGGGCTGCTCCTGCCGCCTTGGACTGCCGCGTCGCTGCGCTCCTCGCCGTGACCAAGGGGCGTGCCATCGGCTGACTAGATCTGGTTCGACTTGTAATAGCCGCTGTCCACCAGCACCGGCTTCCAATTCTCTTTGGTCACGATCACCGGCTTGAGCAGATAGGACGGCACGACCTTGACGCCGTTATTGTAGCTCTTGGTGTCGTTCACCTCGACCGTCTTGCCCGACAGCAGCGCGTCGACCATGTCGGCCGTCACGCGAGCCAGATCGCGCGTGTCCTTGAAGATCGAGGCATATTGGTCGCCGCGCACGATCGCCTTGATGGACGGCACCTCGCAATCCTGGCCGGAGATGATCGGCATCGGCAGGTCGGCGCTGCCATAGCCCACGCCCTTGACCGACGAGATGATGCCGATCGAGATGCCGTCATAGGGCGACAGCACGGCATCGAGCTTGCGGTTGCCGTAATAGGCGCTCAGCAGGTTGTCCATGCGGGCCTGCGCCGTCGCTCCGTCCCAGCGCAAGGTCGACACCTTGTCCATGCCCATTTGCCCGCTCGGGATCGCCAGCTTCTTCTGGTCGAGCAGCGGCTGTAGCACCGACATGGCGCCGTTGTAGAAAAAATAAGCGTTGTTGTCGTCCGACGAGCCGCCGAACAGCTCGATGTTCTGCGGTCCGTTACTTTGGCGGCCGGCGAGGCCCTGCAACAATGACTGCGCCTGTTCGACACCGACCTGGAAGTTGTCGAACGTCGCGTAATATTCAACATTCGGCGTGTTCCGGATCAACCGGTCATAAGCAATGACCTTGATGTTGTTGCGCGCGGCCTGGGCCAGCACTTCCGTCAACGTGCTGCCGTCGATGGCGGCGACCACCAGCACCTTGGCGCCCTTGGTGATCATGTTTTCGATCTGCGCGACCTGGTTCGGCACATCGTCTTCGCCGTATTGTAGATCGGTGTCGTAGCCGCGGGACTTCAACACCTTGACGATATTGTCGCCATCCGCGATCCAGCGGGCCGACACCTTGGTCGGCATTGCGATCGCGACGAGGCCCTTGGACTGAGCCATAGCCGGGCCAGCGACGCCGGCCGCAGCCACGCCTGCGATAACGCCACGACGGGTCAGCATGATGGTCGTTCTCCCTCAATGTTCGTCCGCATAACGCGGCAAATCTTCGGGCGAAACATGCGGGGATTGCCCGTGGCCTGTCCACAGGGAAGTCATTCGGCCGGTCCAACTGGCTTACTCTGCCGGTTCGAGCGTCCTGATTTTGACCCGGCGCTTCTGCGTCAGCCGCTCCAGCGCGAGATAGATCACCGGCGTCGTGTAGAGCGTCAGCGCCTGCGAGACGATCAGGCCGCCGACGACCGCAATGCCGAGCGGCTGGCGGAACTCCCAGCCGACCCCGCCAGTCAGGATCAGCGGCACGGCGCCGAACAACGCGGCCAGCGTCGTCATGATAATCGGCCGGAACCGCTCGATCGAGGCGGCACGGATCGCCTGCTCCGGCGTCATCCCGCCTTCCCGTTCCGCCTCGAGCGCGAAATCGACCAGCATGATCGCGTTCTTCTTGACGATCCCCATCAGCAGCACGATGCCGATGATGGTCAGCACGCCCATCTCGGTGCCGGTCACCAGCACCGCCAGCAGCGCCCCCAACCCGGCCGACGGCAGCGTCGATAGGATCGTCAGCGGGTGCAGCAGGCTCTCGTACAGCACGCCCAGCACGATGTAGATCGCCAGGATCGCCGCCATGATCAGCATCGGCTGGCTCGAGAGCGATTGCTGCAGGAACTTGGCATTGCCGGCAAAGTCGGTGCGGATCGTGTCGGGCATGCGCAGGCTGAGCGCCGTCCGGCTGACGAGGTCGATGGCGTCGCCCTGGCTCATGCCGGGCTTGAGATTGAAGCTGATGTTGGCGGCCGGGAATTGGCTACGGTGCCGCACCGCCAGCGGCGAGGTGTCACGCTCCAGCTTGGTGACGCTGCCGATCGGGATTTGTGCCCCGTTGGCGCCCGGCACATAGACCCGGTCGAGTTGCAGCGGATCGGTCTGCAGGCTCGGCAGCGTCTCCAGCACCACGCGGTACTGGTTGCGCTGCGTATAGATGATCGAGACTTGGCGTTGGGCGTAGGCGTTGTTGAGCGCCGCGTCGATCGCGCTGACCGAGACGCCGAGCCGCGCCGCCGCGTCGCGGTCGATCACGACGTTGGCCTGCGGACCCGCCTTGTCCTGGTCGCTGCTGACATCCTCGATGCCCGAGGCCTCCCGCAAGGCGTCCTCGAGCTTGTTCGTCCAGCGCCGCAATTCCTCGATGTTCTGATCGAGCAGCACGAATTGGAACCCGGTGCCGCCCGAGCTGCCGCCGCCGCGCAGGTCCTGCGCGGACCATAGGATGGTCTGGATGCCGGCCATCTCCATGAGCTTCGGCCGGAGCCGGGCGATGACTTCCTCGCTGCCGATCTTGCGCTCGGACAGCGGCTTGAGATCGATGCCGAGCTGACCGCGGTTGACGCTGGACCAGCCCGAAGTCACGCCGATGGTGCTGGCGACGTTGGCCACGGCCGGGTCCTCGAGCAGGACCTTGACGACGCGCTTCTGCCGCTCGGCCATCGCGTCGAAGCTGATATCAGGGCTCGCCAAGGTGAACCCCTGCAGTAGGCCGGTGTCCTGGATCGGCATGAAGCCTTTCGGCACCACCGAGTAGAGCTTGATCGTGCCCACCAGGACCGCGAGCGTGACCAGCAGCATCGTCTTGCGCCAGCGCAGCGCAAGGGTGAGGCTGCGCGCGTAGGCGCTCTGCAGCGCGCGGAACATCCCATCGACTCGGCGGTCGATCGCACCCCAGACGCCCCGGGGCGGTTCCGTGCTGACCACGAAGCGGCCGCACATCATCGGGGTCAGCGTCAGCGAGACCGCCGCCGAGATCGCGATGGCGACCGTCAGCACCATCGCGAACTCGTGGAACAACCGGCCGAGCAGCCCACCCATGAAGATGATCGGGATGAACACGGCGACCAACGAGATGCTGATCGAGACGACGGTGAAGCCGATCTGCCGCGCCCCCGCGAAGGCGGCTTCGAGCGGGGTCAAGCCGCGTTCCTGGAACCGGTAGATGTTCTCGATCATGACGATGGCGTCGTCGACCACGAAGCCGACCGAGATCGTCAGTGCCATGAGCGAGAAGTTGTTGAGGCTGTAGCCCAGCAAATACATCGCCCCGAGCGTGCCGGAGATGCTGAGCGGCACCGTCACCGCGGCCGCCAACGTCGGGATGAGCCGGCGCATGAAGATCGCCACCACCATCAGCACGAGCGCGACGCTGATGAACAGAGACTGCTCCACATGGCCGACGCTGGCGCGGATGGTCGCCGTGCGATCCGACAGGAAGGTGACGCGGATGTCGGTCGGCATCCAGGCGAGGAGTTGCGGCAGCGCCGCCTTCACGCGGTCGACCGTGTCGATCACGTTGGCGCCGGCCGATTTGGTGATGGTCAGCAGGATCGCCGGTTGGGTGTCCTGCCACGCGGCGAGCTTGGTGTTGGCGACACTGTTGGCGACCGTGGCGACGTCGCCGAGGCGTACGACGGCACCGTTGCTCGTTTTCAGCACCAGGCGGGCATAGTCTTCGGCCTGCCCGATCTGGCCGTTGAGGATGATGGTCTCTGCCCGGTCCGGTCCCTCGACTTCGCCGGTCGGCCCGTTCACGTTGGCGGCGCGGATCGTCGTGTAAATGTCCTGGCTCGACAACCCGGCCGCCCGCAGCGCCGCCGGGTTGAGCCGCACCCGGACGGCTGGCTTCTCGGCCCCGTTGACGGTGACCTGGCTGACACCTTCGACCTGGCTGAGCCGCTGCGCCAGGATCGTGTCGGCAGAATCGTAGAGTTGGGCCGTGGTCAGCCGGTCGCTGGTGAGCGACAGCGTCAAGACGGGGATCTCCGCCGGGTTGAACTTGCGGTAGTAGGGCCGCGTCGGCAAATCGGCCGGTAGGTCGGTGGTTGCGGCGTTGATGGCGGCCTGAACGTCGTGCGCGGCCCCTTCGAGGTTGCGGCTGATTTCGAACTGGATGACGATCGAGGTGCTGCCGGTGCTGCTGGTGCTGGTCAGCTCCGACACGCCTGGGATCTCGCCCAGCCGGCGCTCCAGCGGCGCGGCGATGCTGGCCGCCATCGTTTCCGGGTCTGCGCCGGGCCGCCCGGCGAACACGACGATGGTCGGGATGTCGACGCTCGGCAGCGGCGCTACCGGCAGGAAGCGGACGGCAACGATGCCGATCAGCAGGATGCCGACCGCGAGCAGGATCGTCGCGACCGGGCGGCGGATGAAGGGTGCGGAGAAATTCATTTCTGCCCGTGCCGCTGCAAGAGCCCTCTCCCTCCGGGAGAGGGTTGGGTGAGGGTGGTCCGGCATGCCGGACCCTCACCCCGGTCGTCTCCCGGAGGGAGAGGGAGAAGTAGGGCGAGGGGTCGCGTCACTCGGCCGCCAACGGCCGCGGGGCGCGCATGAAGCGCAGCCGCAACCGCTCGAAATAGAGGTAGATCACCGGCGTCGTGTACAGCGTGAGCGCCTGCGACAGCAGCAGCCCGCCGACGATGGTGATGCCGAGCGGATAGCGCAGCTCCGACCCGGTCCCGCGCTCCAGCATCAGCGGCAGCGCGCCCAGCAGGGCGGCCGCCGTCGTCATCATGATGGGGCGGTAGCGCAGCAGGCACGCGGCCTCGATCGCCTGCCGCGGGCTCATGCCGCGGTCGCGCTCGGCCTCGAGCGCGAAGTCGATCATGATGATCGCGTTCTTCTTCACGATGCCCATCAGCAGCACGATGCCCACCAACACGACGATCGACAGATCCTGCCCCGCCAGCATCAACGCCAGCAACGCACCGATCCCGGCCGAAGGCAGCGTGGACAGGATCGTTATGGGGTGGATCGTGCTCTCGTACAGCACGCCCAACACGATGTAGATCACGACGACGGCCGCCAGGATCAGCCAGGGCTCGCTGGCCAGGCTGGTCTGGAACTCCGCCGCGTCGCCCGAGTAGCTGCCCACGATCGTCGGCGGCATGCCGATGTCGCGCTCGGCCTGCGCGACCGCGTCGACCGCATGGCTGAGGCTGGCGCCCTCGGCCAGGTTGAAGCTGATCGTCACCGACGGGAACTGCGCCTGATGCGTGATGGCCAGCGGCGCAATGGTGCGCTCGATCTGCGCAATGGCCGAGAGCGGCACCTGCGCGCCGTTCAGGCCCGGCACCCGCAGTCGGTCGAGCGAGAGCGAGTTGCCCTGCCAGGCCGGGTCGGACTCGAGGACCACGCGGTATTGGTTCGCCTGGCTGAAGATCGTGCTGACCTGGCGCTGGCCGAACGCGTCATACAGGGTGTCCTGCACCTCCTGCATGGTCACGCCCAGCCGCATGGCGGAGTCGCGGTCGACGTTGACGCGGAGCGCGAAACCCTCGGATTGCTGGTCGGTGGCGACGTCCTGCAGGTCGGCGCCCTGGCGCAAGCGGTCGACCAGGCGCGGCGCCCACAGGTTCAGTTCCAGCGCGTCGGTGTCGAGCAGCGTGTATTGGAATTGCGTGCGGCTGATGCGGGTGCCGATCTGGATGTCTTGCACCGGCTGCATGAACACGCTCATGCCGGGCGTGTCCGCCATGGCCGCCTGCAGGCGCGCGATCACGGTCTGCACCGTGTCGCGCTCGGGGCGTGGCTTGAGCGCGATGGTCAGGCGCCCGGTATTGGGCGTCGCGTTGATCGACCCCGCGCCCACGAACGACGCCACCCCCGCGACGGCCGGATCTCGCCGAGCGGCCTCTGCCAGCCTGGTCTGCAGCACCTGCATCCGCGGAATCGACGCGCTCTGCGCCGCTTCCGTGACCGCGATGATAACCCCGGTGTCCTGCTGCGGCAGGAAACCCTTGGGGATCACGAGGTAGAGCCCGACCGTGCCGAACAGGGTGGCGATGGCGACCAGCAGGGTGACGCCCTGGAAGCGCAGGGCGACCATCAACGTCCGGTGATAGAAGCGGGCGGACCAGTCGAACCCGCGCTCGAACCAGCGGGTGAGCCAGCTCGGCTTCTCCTCGCGCCGCAGCAGCCGGCCGCACATCATGGGCGTCAGCGTCAGCGAGACGACTGCCGAGACGATCACCGACGTGCTCAGCACGACGGCGAACTCGTTGAAGAGGCGGCCCACCACGCCGGTCATGAACAGCAGCGGGATGAATACCGCGACCAGCGAGACGGTCAGCGAAACGATGGTGAAGCCGATCTGGCGCGCGCCGCGATAGGCGGCCTCGAGCGGGGCGTAGCCCTCCTCGATGTAGCGGACGACGTTCTCGATCATGACGATCGCGTCGTCGACCACGAACCCGGTCGCCACCGTCAGCGCCATAAGGCTCAGGTTGTCGAGGCTGTAGCCGCACAGCGCCATGACGCCGAACGTGCCGATCAGCGAGAGCGGCAGGGCGACGGCGGGGATCACGGTCGCGCGGGCGCTGCGCAGGAACAGGTAGATCACGAACACGACCAGCCCGATCGCCAGCACGAGGGTGAACTCGACGTCCTCGACCGAGGCGCGGATGGTCTCGGTGCGGTCGGTGACCGCCTGCATGCTGACTTGGGCCGGGATCGAACGCTGCAGCGCCGGCAGCGCGTCGCGGATGGCGGCGACGGTGGCGACGATGTTGGCGCCGGGCTGGCGCTGGATGTCGAGGATGACGGCGGGTTTGCCGTTGTACCAGCCGGCGACCCGGTCGTTCTCAACCCCGCCCACGACGCTGCCGACGTCGGAGAGCCGCACCGGGGCGCCGTTCTTGTAGGCGACGATGAGCGCGTTGTACTGGTCGGGCGAGAGCAACTGATCGTTCGCGCCCACCGCATAGGACTGCCGACGCCCATCGAACCCACCCTTGGCGCCATTGACGTTGGCCGCGGCGACTGCGGTGCGGACGTCCTCGAGCGCGAGGCCGTACGCGGCAACGCGGGCCGGGTCGACGCGAACGCGGATGGCGGGACGCAACCCGCCCTGGACGGTCACCTTGCCCACGCCATCGATCTGGCTGAGCTTGGGCTGCAGGATGGTGTCGGCGGCGTCGCTGATCCGGTCGATCGCTACGGCGTCCGACGTCAGCGCCAGCGAGAGGATCGGCGCGTCGGCCGGATTGACCTTCGAATACACCGGTGGATAGGGCAGGTTCGTCGGCAGCGTGCCGGCCGACGCATTGATCGCGGCCTGCACGTCTTGCGCGGCGCTATCCATGCTGCGGTTCAGGGTGAACGTGAGCGTGATCTGGCTGGTGCCCTGGCTGCTCGTCGACGTCATCGCCTGCAGCCCGGTAATCTGGCCGAACTGCCGCTCGAGCGAGGCGGTGATCAAAGTCGCCACCGTCTCCGGCCCGGCTCCAGGCAGTTGGGTGGTGACCTGGATGGTCGGGAAATCGACCGAGGGCAGTGCGGAGACTGGTAGCGCCCGGTAGCCGAGGACGCCTGAGAGCAGGACCGCCACGGCCAGTAGCGCCGTCGCGATCGGGCGCGCGATGAACGGCGCCGAGATGTTCACCGGTGAGCCTCGTCATTGCGGGCGCAGCGCAGCGATCCAGAGCCGGCAAGCGCGGTCCGTGCCGTCCTGGACTGCCGCGTCGCTCCGCTCGCAGTGACGGGGAAGCTCATGTCTGCTGCATCGCCGAGAGCGCGGCGTCCTCGTCGCTCACCTTGCGGGCCGCCGCCCGACCCGCGACGCGGCCGGCATAGGCCGTGAAGGCCGGGCGCTCCGGCAACAGCCTGAACTGCAGCATCCAGCCGATCGCCGTGCCCCAAAGAACGTCGGCCGCAGTGAACGTCTCGCCGAGGATGAACGGCCCCGTGCCGAGTTGCGCGTCCACCGCGTCGATGACGGCGTCGATCGACCCGTAGGGCGACATCATCGGATTGCCCGGGTCGCGTTGCAGGTGCTTGTCGACCAGTGCCGGCTCGAAGCTGGCGCCGTAGAAGGCGAGCCAGCGCAAGAAGGGGCCGCGCAACGCGTCGCCGATTGGAGGCGCGAGGCCACGCGCCGGAAATGCATCGGCCAGATATTGGTAGATCGCCGCCTGCTCGGTGACGACCGCGCCGTCATGCACGATCGTGGGCAGTTTGCCGAGCGGGTTGATGGCGAGGAAATCGGCCGTGCGCTGTTCGCCGCGGCGCAGGTTCAGCACGTTTAGATCGTACTCCGCCCCGAGCTCCTCGAGCAGGACCCGGACTTCGGTGGCGCGCGTTTGCGGCGCGTAATAGAGCGTCAGCATCGTGGAGGCCTCCTCATGTTGCGGGCCGGGTCCGGGTCCGGCGTTGCGCCGTGCCGGGCGCGCCGCGCTCGCGCGCCGGCACGGCGTCCGGCGCGTTGCCGTCCGGGCCGGCGACGGCCACCTTGCCACCGTCGGTCACGCGCTGCGCCCCGTCCACGACGACCTGTTCGCCGAGGCCGAGGCCGCTGATGACGATGCTCGTCTCATCGTCCTCGTGGCCCAGCTTGACGGGCCGGCGCTCGGCGTCGCCGCCGTCCTTGATGACGAAGACATAGGGGCCTTGTGGCCCTCGCTGAACTGCCGCGGTCGGCACGGTGATCACGCCCTGCTCCGTCGCGGCGAGCATGCGGACGTCGACGAAGCCACCGGGCCAGAGCCTCAGGTGGGCGTTCGGGAAGGTAGCCTTCAGCTTGATCGTGCCGGTCGCCGGGTCGACCTGGTTGTCGAGCACGGCGAGCGTGCCCCGGTCGATGACGGTCGCGTCCTCGATGCTGGTTGCCCCCGCCCTAACGGCCAGCACCTCCGGCGCCCCGTTCTCCATGGCGCGCGCCACCTGCGGCAGCGCCTGCTGCGGCAGGGTGAACACGACGGAGATCGGCTGCAACTGGGTCAGCACGGTGATCGGCGTGGCGTCGCTCGAATGAACGATGTTGCCGACGTCGACCTGCCGCAGGCCGACCCGGCCATCGTTGGGCGCCAGGATGGTCGCGTAGCCGAGCTGGGTGCGGGCAGTGTCGATCTGCGCCTGGTCACCGCGGACCAGCGCCTCGTTCTGCGCCACCTGGGCGCGCGCGGTGTCCGATTGCTGGGCGCTGCTGTAGTTCGACGCCACGAGCTTGGCGTAGCGGGCCGCATCGAGCCTTGAATTGGCCAAGTTCGCCTCGTCCTGCTGCTTTTTGGCGGTCGCGGCGTCGAGCGAGGCTTGGTAGGGGCGGGGATCGATCCGCGCCAGCACGTCGCCGGCCTTCACGTCCTGCCCTTCCTTGAACTTCACCTCGACCAGCGGCCCATCCACCATGGCGCGGATGGACACCAGGTTGAAGGCCTGCACCGTCCCGAGTGCATCGAGGTAGATCGGCACGTTCTTCTTCTCGCTCTGCGCGGCCAGCACCGGCACGGGCGTGCTCGGGTCGCCGCCGCTCCGCCGGCCCCGCCCGCCGCCTCGTTGGGCAACCTGCTCGGTCCCTTGTTGATGGTTGTGCCACCACCAGTAACCGCCGCCTGCGGCTGCACCGAGCAGGACGACGGCGACCAGAACGGGCACCACCACAGCGCGTCTCAAACGATGCCTCCATCGATGCTGAACCCGCCGCCCAACGCTTTGTAGAGGTTGAGCAGGTATTGAAATCTGGAGAGCCGGATCTGAGTCAGCAAGTCGAGATCATTATAGAGTGTGGTCTGCGTGTTGAGTGACGTAATGATGTCGATCGTGCCGGCTTGGAGCTGCGCGTTCGCGATGTCGGCTGAGCGCTGCGCGACGCTGAGCGCGATCCGCTCCAACCGCTCCTGCTCGGTCAGCAACTGCAGCCCAGTCAGCGATTGCTCCACGTCGGTGAACGCCTGCAGCACGGCACGGCGATAATCCGCGATGAGTTCGGCGTATCGGCCCTTGGCCGCTTCGAGCTGTCCGGTGCGCAAGCCATTGTCGAAGATGGGCTGCGCCAGCGACGCCGCGAGCTGGGCGACGAGCGTGCCCGGCCCGGTCAGCGCCGAGAGCGCGGCGCTGGTCAGGCCGCCCGACGCGGTCAGCGAGACGTCCGGATAGAAGGCGGCGCGGGCGGCGGTGATGTTGGCGTTCTGCGCCTGCAGCTGTGCCTCGGCGAAGGCCACGTCTGGCCGCCGCGCCAGCAGCCCGCTCGGCAGACCCGGCGCAACCACCGGCACCGGCAGCTCCTGCAACGAGCCACCGCGGATGTCGAGCCGCTCCGGCGGCAACCCGACGAGGATGCCGAGTGCCAACCGGTTCTGCTCGATCGTGTTTCGCAGCGCTGGCAGCGACGCCCGCTGCGCCGCCACGAGCGCCTCCTGCTGCGACACGTCCAGCAGATTGGCGGTGCCAACCGTCAGCCGCGCCCGGTAGGCCCCCAAAATCTGCTCGGCGCTGCGCAGGTTGCGTTCGGCCACGCGCAGGCGGTCCTGCGCCGATAGGAGCTGGAAATAGGTGGACGCCACCGAGCTGACCACGGACAGCGCGACCGTCTCCTGGTCGAAGCGCGTGGCCAGCGCGGTCGCCTTGGCGGCCGCCAGCAGCGCGCGGTTGCGCCCAAACAGGTCTAGATCGTAGCTGGCTTCGAGCCCGACATTGTAACTGCGGCTGTCGACATAACGGCTGCCGCCGCTGCTGGCGAACCCTGTCGACAGCCGCCGCGAGCTCGAGCCGAGTCCGCTCCGTTGGTACGACGCGCCGGCGGTGCCGTTGACGGCCGGCAGCAGCGGCGCGCCGCTGACCCGCACCTGCGCGTCCGCTTGGATGACCCGGGCGACGGCCGCGTTCAGATCGTTGTTGTAGATCCGGGCGCGGTTGATCAGCCCATCGAGTTCGGGCGAGCGGAACACGGACCACCAACCCTGCTCCGGCCAGGCCGCCGCAGCGCTGTCCGCGGTCGCCACGAAGCGGCCTGGCACATCGATCCCCGGACTGACGTAATCCGGGCCGAGCGAGCATCCCACGAGAGCGAGCGCGGCTGCGGCCAGCGCTGAAGCGGCGGGTCTCATGGCGGGGGCCGGCGTCGGTCGCCGGCCGCGAGTTTCTGCCGGCCCTCCTCGGACAAGCCCGGCAGCGCCGCCAACATGCCCTGGCCCAATTGCTCTGACCACGTGTTCCAGGTGGACTGCCAGGTCCGCATCGAGGTTTGCACGGCTGCCGGATCGTATGGCGAACGCCCGATGGCGCGCGACATCGCCCCCCGGGCGGCCAGCATGCGCACCCGGGCAGCTTCGATCTCGCCCAGATGCTCCTCCATCGAGGCACGGAAACGGGCGGCGTCCTCGGGCGGAAGGTCGCGCACCATGCGGTCGATCATCATCTCCGTCCGCGGCAGGCCCGGCGTTAGCGGCCCGGGTCGCGTCCAAAACCGGGCGCCTGCGATGGGGATCAAGAGCAGATTGAAGGCGAACGACAGAAAAAGCAGCCGCGTGCGCCAGGGCTCGCGCAACATCATGGCGGCGAGATCACTGATCGAGGGCGGCGAAGGTGACTGTCTGCGCCGTGTTGAACAGGTCACCGGTGTCCGGGCTGTCTGCATCGACGGAAAGATACAACCCGGCCGCCACGCATGCGATCAGCGCACCGACGCATAGGCCACGCAGCGCCGTCGGGAGCGGCGCCAGGTGTCGGCGGAGTGTCGCCTGCATCCGGTCGAGCACGGCGCGGTCCGGCTCCGACGCTTCCTCGTCCAGCGCGAGCGCTTCGGCGAACACGGTCTGCGCCTCCGGCGAACGCCGCAGCAGGTCGAGGGCGGCGCTCCGCTCCGAGGCTGGCCACAGGGCCAGGTCGGTGCCACGCGAGCGCACCAGCCATTCCAGCCGCCGGCGGGAGAATGGCCCGGTCACGCCTCGCGCGCCTCTAGATAGGCCCGTACCAGCTTGCGGCCGCGATGCAGCAACCCTTCGAGGGCGCGGGTGGAGACGCTGAGGTGGCGTGCCGCATCCTGGCCGGACCAGCCTTCCTCATAGGTGAGGGTGAGGGCCGTCCGCTGCCGCGCCGGCAGGCTGGCGATCGCGTCGGCCAAGATGCGGCTACGTTCCAGCCCGGCCAACGCCTGTTCGGCGCTCTCGCCCGGGTCGAGCAGGCTGTCTGGCACGTCCGTGGTGGGCCGCGTCGCCCGCAGTCGGTCGATGGACGCGTTCACGGCGATGCGGTGCAGCCAGGTGGACACGCTGGCCTGCTTTCGGTCGTACGTCGCGGCCCGCATCCAGGCGCGCAGCAAGGCGTCTTGCGCCGCGTCCTCCGCAGCCGCCGGGTCGGACAGGACGCGCAACGCCGCGCGCCGCAGCCGCAGCATGTAGCGGCTGGCCAAGCTGTCGAACGCGGACCGGTCGCCGGCCGCGCTGCGCTGCATCAAGTCCTCATCGGTATCGTCGTTGGACATCGTCGTCACATGGGCCGTCACAGCACATCTTACGAGAGTGGCCGCCCGCTCCCATGCCGGCCGCGTTCGGACGGAGTAGGCCGCCTCATGGGCTGGAACATTCTTGCTTGTGCCGAGACGATATGCAAATCAGCGGACAAGGATCGGATACACGGGGAAACGGTTTGGCCGCGGCAATCTTGCAGACGGAGGGGCTGACGCGCGAGTTCCGCGGCTTCGTTGCCGTCAAAGACGTCGCGCTATGCGTCGAGGAACATACGATCCATGCGCTGATCGGTCCAAATGGGGCAGGCAAGACGACCTGCTTCAATCTCCTGACCAAATTCCTGCAGCCGACACGGGGGGCGATCGCGTTCCAGGGTCGCGACATCACCGATATGGCGCCCGCGATGGTCGCCCGGCTGGGATTGGTGCGCAGCTTTCAGATCTCCGCCGTGTTCCCGCATCTGACCTCGCTCGAGAACGTGCGCCTGGCCTTGCAGCGCCAACGCGGCGCGAGCTTCGATTTCTGGCGCAGCGAGAGCCTGTTGAGCGCGTTCGACGACAAGGCGCGCGAGCTGCTCGCCGATGTCGGGCTCGAGGATTACGAGAACGAGAAGGCCGTCATGCTACCCTATGGCCGCAAGCGGGCGCTCGAGATCGCCACCACGCTGGCGCTGGAGCCGGTCATGCTGTTGCTCGACGAGCCGACCGCGGGGATGACGCATGAGGACGTGGACCGGGTGGTCGCACTGATCAAGCGTATCCGGGTCGGGCGCACGATCCTGATGGTCGAGCACAACCTGTCCGTGGTCGAGGGGCTGTGCGACAAGATCACCGTTCTGGCCCGCGGTCAGATCCTGGCCGAGGGCGACTACGCCAGCGTCAGCAAGAACCCGGACGTCGTGACGGCCTATTTGGGTGCCCCTGATGCCTGAACCCATGTTGCAGATCCAAGGTCTGAACGCCTGGTACGGCGAGAGCCACATCCTGCACGGGGTCGACTTCGACGTGCACGAGGGCGAGGTCGTCACCCTGCTGGGCCGCAACGGCGCCGGCAAGACCACGACCATGAAGAGCATCATGGGCCTGGTGCCCAAGCGGCAGGGCAGTATCCGGTTCCGCGGCGCAGAGACCGCGCGCATGTCGCCCGACAACGTCGCGCGCGCGGGCATCGCGATCTGTCCGGAGGAGCGCGGCATCTTCGCCAGCCTCAACGTGACGGAGAACCTCATGCTGCCGCCCGTCATCGCGGCCGGCGGCATGACGGTGGACGAGATCCACACCCTGTTCCCGAACCTCAAGGAGCGGGCCAACAGCCAGGGGACCAAGCTGTCTGGCGGCGAGCAGCAGATGCTGGCGATCGGCCGCATCCTGCGCACCGGCGCCCGCTTGCTGCTGCTCGATGAACCGACCGAGGGGCTCGCCCCGGTCATCATCCAGCAGATCGGCCACACCATCCGCGCCATCAAAGCGCGCGGCTTCACCGTGCTGCTCGTCGAGCAAAACTTCCGCTTTGCGGCAACCGTCGCCGACCGGCACTACGTGATGGATCACGGCCGGATCGTCGACATGATCCCCAATGCCGAGCTCGAACAAAACATGGATAAGCTGCACGGCTATCTCGGCGTCTAGCTGCGCCATATCTGAGGAGAACGTCCTATGACCATCGACCGCCGCGCGCTGCTACAAGGTGCAATGGGCACCGCCCTCGCCGCCACGTCCACCGCCGTGCTGCCCCGCCGCAGCCGCGCCCAAGCCCAAACCATCAAGATCGGCGTGCTGAACGACCAGTCCGGTCCATATCGCGACATCGCCGGCGCCCATTCCGTCAACGCCGCCAAGCTGGCGATCAAGGAGATGGGCATGGCGGCGGAGGTCATCACCGCCGACCACCAGAACAAGCCGGACATCGGCGCCGGCATCGCGCGCCAGTGGATCGACCAGAACGGCGTGGACATGATCCTCGACGTCAACACCAGCTCGGTGGCGCTGGCGGTCAACAATGTCTGCAAGGAAAAGAACAAGGCCTACATCAACAACGGCGCCGGGACGACGGACCTGACGGGCCCGCAATGCACCCCCGTCACGATCCACTGGGCCTACGACGTCTACCTGCTCGCGCAGTCCACCGGTGGTGCGCTCGTCCGCTCGGGCGGCAAGAGCTGGTATTTCGTGACCGCCGACTACGTGTTCGGCCAGCAGCTCCAGCGCGATGCGACCAGCTTCGTCAACAAGGAGGGCGGCAAGGTCCTCGGGGCGTCGGCGTATCCGTTCCCCGGAACGACCGACTTCTCGTCCTTCCTCATCTCGGCGCAATCCAGCGGCGCCGACGTGCTCGGGCTGGCCAACGCCGGCGCCGACACGACCAACTGCATCAAGCAAGCGGCCGAGTTTGGGCTGACGCAGAAGATGAAGGTCGCCGCCCTGTTGATGTACATCAACGACGTCCAGGGTCTCGGACTCGAGGCGGCGCAGGGCCTGTTCCTGACCGAGAGCTTTTACTGGGACCTGAACGAGCGCACCCGCTCGTTCACCAAGAAGTTCCAGGCGATCGATTCCAGCGTGGTCCCGAACATGGACCAGGCCGGCAGCTACGCGGGCACGCTGCATTTCCTCAAAGCCGTGAAGGCTTTGGGCGTTGCCCAGAAAGGCGATGGCCAGGCGGTGGTCGACTGGATGAAGAAGACCCCGGCGGAGGACGAAGCCTACGGCACGACCAAGATCCGCGCCGACGGCTGGGCCGAAGTGCCGGCCTACTTGTTCCAGGTCAAGTCGCCGAAGGAGAGCAAGGGGGCTTGGGACTACTACAAGCTCGTCCAGGAGACCCCGGGCGACAAGGCCGGCAAGCCGATGGCCGATGGCGGCTGCACGTTGGTCAAGAGCTGACCATGTCGGGCGCGATCATCGCCAGACGGCCCCGGACCCGCGTGCCGGGTTGGGCACTGTGGGCCGGGGCCGCGGTGATCGCCGCCCTCGTCATCTATCTTACGATCGGCCCCGCCGCGGTGTGGGCGTGGCTGTACAAGCCGCCCAAGCTGCTGATGGGCCAATTGCTGCTTGGGCTCATCAACGGCGCGTTCTACGCCCTGCTCTCGCTCGGCCTGGCGATCATCTTCGGCATGCTCAACATCATCAACTTCGCCCATGGTGCGCTGTTCATGGTCGGCGCCTTCGTGGCCTGGATGATGCTGGCGCCCAACATCTGGCTGCAGATGATCTCACCCGGCCTGTCCGTGCCCGACTGGGTGACGATCGGCTACTGGCCGTCGCTGGTCGTGGTGCCCATCATCGTCGGGCTGTTCGGCCTGGTGCTCGAAAAGACCATCATCAGCCGCCTCTACAAGCTCGACCACCTCTACGGCCTGTTGCTGACGTTCGGTCTCGCGCTCGTCCTCGAAGGCCTGTTCCGCAACGCGTTCGGCAGCTCCGGCATGCCATACCGGATCCCGGCGGCGCTGCAGGGCGGGGTCGACCTCGGCTTCATGTTCATGCCCTACTACCGGGGCTGGGTAGTGCTGGCGGCTGGTGTCGTGTGCCTGGCGACCTGGCTTATCATCGAGAAGACGTCGCTCGGCGCCAAGCTCCGGGCCGCCACCGAGAACCCGGGCCTCGTGCAGGCCTTCGGCGTCAACGTGCCGCGCATGATCAGCCTGACCTATGCCGGCGGCCTCGCGCTGGCCGCCTTCGCCGGCGTGCTGGCGGCGCCGATCTACTCGGTCAACCCCAACATGGGCTCCAACTTCATCATCACCGTGTTCGCCGTCGTCGTCATCGGCGGCATGGGCAGCATCATCGGCAGCATCGTCACCGGCTTCGCCCTCGGCGTCGTCGAGGGGCTGACGAAGGTCTACTATCCGCAGGCATCCGCGACGGTGATCTTCGTGATCATGGTGATCGTGCTACTAATGCGTCCGGCCGGCCTGTTCGGAAAAGGGAGCTGAGATGAGCGCCACGACCCATCCCCGCGTTGCCGCCCCCAGGGCCCGCGGCTTCGACCTGTTCGGGTTCGGCGGGGCGCAGTCGGTGGCGTTCCTGGTCCTGCTCGGGTTGATCGTCGTGCTGCCGTATGTCGGCATCTACCCGGTCTTCATGATGAAGGTCCTCTGCTTCGCGCTGTTCGCCTGCGCGTTTAACCTGCTGATCGGCTATGTCGGGCTGATGAGCTTCGGCCACGCCGCCTTCTTCGGCATGGGCAGCTACGTGACCGCATGGACGGCGAAGAACTGGGGCCTGTCGCCGGAGCTGGCGATCCTCATGGGCGGCGTCACCGGGGCCGGGCTGGGCGTGGTGTTCGGTTGGCTGGCGATCCGCCGCCAGGGCATCTATTTCGCCATGATCACGCTCGCGCTGGCGCAAATGGTCTATTTCTTCTGCTTGCAGGCGCCGTTCACCGGCGGCGAGGATGGCATCCAGCAGGTGCCGCGCGGCACTTTGTTTGGTCTGATCTCGTTGCGCCCGGACATGACGATGTACTGGCTCGTGGCCGCCGTCTTCGTGATCTGCTTCCTGATCATCCACCGTACGGTCCACTCGCCGTTCGGCCAGGTGCTCAAGGCGATCCGCGAGAACGAGCCGCGGGCGACGTCGCTCGGCTACCGCACCGACGACTACAAGCTGATCGCGTTCGTGCTGAGCTGCTTCATCGCCGGCATCGCCGGGGGCACGAAGTCACTCGTGTTCGGCATCGCGACGCTGACCGACGTGAACTACTCGATGTCGGGCGAGGTCGTGCTCATGACCCTGCTCGGCGGCCTCGGCACCATCTTTGGCCCCGTCGCGGGTGCGGCGGTGATCGTGGGGCTCGAGAATTACCTGGCCCAGTTCGGTGCCTGGGTGACGGTGACGCAGGGCGCCATCTTCGTCGTCTGCGTGCTCGCCTTCCGCCGCGGTATTATCGGCGAGATCGGCGGCCTGTTCAAAACGTCGCTGTAGAGCCCTCTCCCCTCGGGAGAGAGGGGTGATATGCTGCGGCGCAACATGCTGCGCGTCTTTGGCAAATTCCGCCCGGAACACCTCTTCCATCCCCGCAGCATCGCGCTCCTGGGTGGCGATGATCCAGCCGGCCGGCAGGTGCTCGACAATCTGCTGGAGGCTGGCTTCCCGGGGCGCGTCGACCGCCTCGACGATCCAGCCGCGCTCGGGTCGCTGCCCCTGCCGCCAGACCTGGTCGTCATCAGCGGCGGCGCGCTTGCGCCCGCCCTCGCCGCAGCCGCCCGCGGCAAGGCTGGCGCGGCGGTCGCCATCGCACCGGGCGAACCCGGCCCCGATGCGCCGCCGTTCCTCGGCCCCGGCGCGTTCGGCGTCATCGTCCCGGCCTCCGGGCTGAACGTCTCGCTCGGCCACGTCCCTGCCGCCCGCGGCTCGCTCGCCCTCGTCTCCTCGTCGGCCTCGCTCTGCCGGAGCATACTGGACTGGGCCGAACCGAACGGGGTCGGCTTCAGCCACGTCGTCGGGCTCGGACTCGAACAGGGGCTCGACGCCGCCGCCATCCTCGACGTGCTCGCGCGCGAGCCCGGCGTTGACGCCATCCTGCTCGACATCCGCACCGTGCCGGACCCGCGAGCCTTCCTGTCGGCCGCCCGTGCCGCGGCCCGGCTGCGGCCGGTGGTCGCCCTGCACGCCGGGGCGCGGCAGCAGGATCCGACCGGTCGCGGCGGCAAGGTGCTCGAGGCTGCGCTGCGCCGCGCCGGCGTGCTGCATGTGACGACGATGGCCGAACTCCTGGCTGCGGCCGAAATCCTCACCCATGCCCGGCCACCCCGCAACGAGCGGCTGATGATCGTCACCAACGCAATCGGCCCGGGGCAACTCGCCGCCGATCACGCCGTCCGCCTCGGCCTCACCCTGGCCGAGCCCGACCCGGCCGCCGCCGCCCTGCTTCACCTCCATCTCCCGCCCCAGCCGCCCGACCGCGGCCTGGTCTGGACCGGCGACGAGCAGCCGACGCGCGCGGCCGAGGCTGTCGCGATGCTGTCCGCCTTGCCCGAAGTGGGCGGCATCGCGGTCGTCCTAGCGCCGACTGGCCCCTCCGACGCTGCCGGTATCGCGGCGCTCGCCGCCTGCCAGCCAGGCGTCCGCCTGCCGCTGGTGGCGTGCGTGCTCGGTGAGACGACCGGCGCGGCGCACCGGCGCCGGCTGTCGGAGGCCGGATTGCCGGTGTTCGCCTCGCCCGAGCAGGCGGTGCGTGCGTTCCACCAGCTCGTTTTGCAGCGCCGCGCGAAAGAGGCCGCTCGCGAGCTGCCGTCTAGCCGGGTGCTTCAGTTCGAGCCCGATCTGACCGTCGTCCGCGACCTGTTCGCCCGCGTGCGGGCGGCCGGGCGCACGGCCCTGTTCCAGGACGAGGCACTCGACGTCCTGTCTGCCTTCGGCATCCCTGTGGTGCCGTACCGCACCGTCGACACTGCGGCCGCTGCGGCCGATGCCGCCGGGCTGCTCGGCTTCCCAGTGACCGTGAAGCAGCGACGACTCGACCCGGACGCGCGCGGCACCCTCGTACTCGATCTGCAGGACCGCGCCGCGGTCGAAGCGGCGGCGGCGCGGCAGGGCGGGGCGTTCCTCGTCCAACGCCAGGCCGGCCGCGCCCAGCGCCTGCGCGCCGTCGTTGCCGACGACGCGCTGTTCGGCCCGGCGATCGGCTTCGGCCCCGGCGGGCGGGACAGGGCGGGCGATATCGTGTGCGACCTGCCGCCGCTCAACTTCGCGCTGGCCGGCGCCATGATCGCGCGCTCGCCCGCCGTCGCATTGCTTGCCGCCGGCGATGGACACGGCCCGGCCAACCGCGACGCGATCGCGGACGCGCTCGTCCGCCTCGGCCAGATCGTCATCGACTTCCCCGCCATCGACGCCATCACCATCGACCCGCTCTTTGTCGATGAGGCCGGGGTCGCGGCCGCCGAAGCGTTCATCCGCCTGCGGCCGGCGGGGTCGTTCGGCCAGCCGGCCATCGCACCCTACCCGTCCGATTGGGCAGAACATTGGACCGGCAAGGGCAGGACGCTCACCATTCGTCCAATCCGGCCCGAGGACGCCGAGGCCCACGCCGCCCTGGTCGGCCGCCTCAGCCCCGAGGACATCCGCTACCGCTTTTTCTCCCAGTTGCGCCAACTGTCGCGCGAGCAGATCGCCCGCATGACACAGATCGACTACGACCGCGAGATCGCCTTCGTGGCGGTGCACGACGGGGCGACCGTCGGCGTATCCCGCCTCGTCCAGCAGCCCGGCGGCGAGGCCGAGTTCGCCATCGTCGTCGACCCGGCCATGAAGGGGTCCGGCTTAGGGCGGCACCTCATGGCGCGGATTATCGAGTGGGGCCGCAGCAAGGGCGTGCGGACGATCACTGGCCAAGTCCTGAGCGACAACGCCCGCATGCTGGCCTTCGTGCGCCGCCTGGGCTTCGGGCTCAAGCGCGACCCGGCGGAGCCGGATGTAGTCGAGGCCCGGCTTTCCCTGTAGCGTGCGCCGATGTCGAGGGATAACGACAGCGCAAGGGGGCTGCGGCGGCGGGCCATCCTTTGTGTGCTGGGGTCGTCGGCCTCCTTCGCGGTCGCGGCGGCGCTGGTCAAGGCCGTCTCCCCCGCCACGCCGACGATCGAGATCATGTTGTTCCGCAGCCTGTTCGCGCTGGTGGCGATGCTTCCGTTCATCCGCGGGGCCGGCGGCCTGCGCGCGCTGCACACGCGACATCCGATCGGCCATGTCCTCCGCACGATCGCCGGGTTTGCGGGGATGTTCGGGTCCTTCTACGGCTATGCCCATCTCCCGCTGGCGATGGTGACGGCGCTCGGCTTCGCCATGCCAATCTTTCTCAGCATCCTGTCGGTGCCGCTGCTCGGCGAGAAGGTGAGTGCCGGTCGCGCCGGCTCCGTCGTGGCCGGCCTGGTCGGCGTGTTGGTCGTACTGCGGCCGTGGCGGACGGAGGGGGTGATCGAGTTCGGGCCGGCGATGGTCGTCGTCGTCGGCGTCGTCGCCTGGGCCGCCGCAATGGTCAGCATCCGCCGTATGGGGCAGGCGGGCGAGCGAAATCTGACGATCGTGCTGTGGTTCGCGATCGCAACCTCGCTGGTCTCTGCCGTCGGCAGCGTTCCGGTCTGGGTCACGCCGTCGCCGATAGTATGGCTGGCGCTGATCGGGGTGGGGGTCATTTCCGGCGCGGCGCAGTTGCTGATGACGGAGGGCTATCGCAGCGGCGAAGCGACCATGCTGGCCCCATTCGAATACGGCGCGATCATCTACACGGTGCTGCTGGGCTGGCTGATCTGGGGCGAGGTGCCCGGCCCGTGGGAGGCGACCGGCATGCTATTCCTGATCGGGGCCGGGCTGCTCACGTGGTGGCGGGAGAACGCGCATCGACCACCGCCAGCAGCAGAGCCGCCAGGGCCCGCAGCTCTGCGGCCGCTTGCGTCCGCGGCGCCGCTTCCGTCACGCCAAGCCCCATGGCGAAAGACTGGCTGAACGCAGCCCTGTTGCCCAGCGCCGCCGGGAGCACGACCAGTCCACGGCCCTGCAACTCCGCCTCCATCGCCGCCCGCTGCCGCCCCGCCGGCGCAACCCGGTTGAGCACGATGCAAACAGGGCGCTTCTCGTCATGCGCGATCTTGAGCGTGCCCTCCGCGGCCCAGAGGTCGGGCGCGCTGGGCTGCATCGGGATCACGACGAGGTCGGCGCCGCGGATGGCCCGCCGCGCATCGCTGTCGATCACCGGCGGAGTGTCGATGAAGACGAAGTCATGCTCGCGCCGGAGCCGTTCGAGCTCGCCCGCGAGCCGCCAGCCGGACACCTCGGAGAGGGCGATCGGAGCGGGCGCGGGGCTCTGCTGGCTGCGGATGCGGTGCCATTGCATGAGGCTGCGCTGCGGATCGATGTCGAGCAGGGCGGTCGTCTTGCCGGGGGCGAGCCACGCCGCCAGATTGGCCGCCAGCATGGTCTTGCCCGATCCGCCCTTCTGCTGCGCCACCGTGATCACCGCGGCCATCACCCGACTCCGCCTTTGATGCCTCGACGTGCATAACCGCTCGCCGCGTCCCGGCAAAGAATGGCTGTTGAGCCCGGCCGAGATGGCCCGCGCCGACGCGGCGTCCGCTGTTCCGGTCGCCATCCTCATGCAGGCGGCCGGCCGCGCCATCGCGCGTGCGGCGCGCCGGTTCGGGCCTTGCCGGACGCTGGTTCTCTGTGGGCCCGGTAACAATGGCGGCGACGGCCGGGTCGCCGCCCACGTTGCTGGCCGCGCAGGGCTGGCCAGTGGCCGTCGCCCATCTCCGACCCGGCCCGCCGATACGGGGCACGCATCGCGGCCGAATTCAGCCCGGCCGAAGCGGCGCGGGCCGACCTTGTCATCGACGCCATCTTCGGCGCCGGTCTTCGCCAGAGCCTACCCGACGCTGTCGCACACGTCCTCGCCGCAGCCCGGCGCGTGCTCGCCGTCGACGTGCCGAGCGGGCTCGACGGTGGCACCGGACAGCCGAGGGGCCGGGTGCGTGGCGCCGACCTGACCGTGACGTTCGCCCGGCTCAAGCCGGGCCATCTGCTGCTGCCCGGCCGCACGCTGTGCGGGCCAACCGTGCTGGCCGACATCGGCCTGCCGCAGGCCGCGCTCCACGCCGCCGGCTGCCGCACGTGGCGCAACACTCCGGCCCTGTTCCCGCTCGACGCGCCTGGCGCTGCCGATCATAAATACACCCGCGGCGCCGTCACCATCCTCGGCGGGCCGCAGATGGTCGGCGCCGCCCGGCTCGCAGCAGCAGGCTGCCGCCGCGGCGGGGCAGGGCTCGTCACCATCGCCGCCGAGTCCGGCGGCGACCTCTACCGCACCGGCGACCCCGGCGTGATCGTGAGTGACGCGGACGTCCCCTCGCTGCTCGAGGATGCCCGCCGCCAGGTCTGGGTCTGCGGTCCCGGCCTAGGCCGGGACCGCGCCAGGGCCGCCCTGCCGCATCTCATCCAGGCCGGGCGACACGTGGTGGCCGACGCCGACGCGCTCGGCGCCTTCGCCGGCGAGCCCAACGCCCTGCGCGGCGCCACCATTCTGACGCCTCACGCGGGCGAGTTCGCCGGCTTGTTCGGCCCGGTCGGAGATGACAAACTGGCCGCCGTCCGCGCCGCGTCCGCCCGCATCGGCGCCGTCGTGCTGCTAAAGGGCGCCGACACGGTCATCGCGTCGCCGGACGGACGGGCGGCGATCAACGACAATGCACCACCCTGGCTGGCGACGGCCGGGTCAGGCGACGTGCTGGCCGGGCTGATCGGCGCGTTGCTGGCCCAGGGTCTCCCGGCGTGGGAAGCCGCATGCGCGGGAGTGTGGCTTCACGGGCGGGCGGGCGCTCTGGCCGGTCCGGGGCTGATCGCCGAAGATTTGCCCGCTCATTTGCCGCAAAGCATTGCGGATGCCCTGCACGAACGAGGATCATAGGGTATAGTCGGGCCCGACCTCGGAGCCTTCCATGAGCGAGACAGCCGCCGCCCCGATCGGCCTCTTCGATCGCGCCATCCGCCGCATCGCCACCGTGTGGCGCGACATGGCCTCGACCGTGCCCGATGACGACCAAAGCATCATCGCCCAGATGCGCGCCTGCCTGAACGCCCGCGGCGGCGAGATCAGCGCCCGCAATCGCGCCGCGAAGCTCGCGCAGACCTATCTCGGCCTCAACGACAAGGGCCGTCGCGGCTTCCTGCAGGACCTCGCCAGCTTCGACAACGACCCGGCCGCCATTGCCCAGGCCTACGACACGCTCCTCGCCGCCCCCGACGACGGCGAGCGCGCCAAGGCCACCGTCGCGCTCCGCCGCGCGCTCGAACCGCCGCGCGCCAAGTTGCTCACACAGTTCACCACCATCCCCGACGGCATGAAGTTCCTCGTCGATCTCCGCGCCACGCTGCAAGACCTGACCGGCGATGACCCGCACCTCGCCGGTCTCGAGAGCGACCTGCGCTCCCTGCTCAACAACTGGTTCGACGTCGGCTTCCTCCAGCTCGAGCGGATCGACTGGAACAGCCCGGCCGTCCTGCTCGAGCGCCTGGTCGGCTACGAAGCGGTGCACGAGATCCGCTCCTGGAGCGACCTCAAGAACCGGCTGGACAGCGACCGCCGCTGCTACGCGCTGTTCCACCCCCGCATGCCGAATGAGCCGCTGATCTTCGTCGAGGTCGCGCTGGTGAGCGGCCTGGCCGGCAGCGTGCAGATGCTGCTCGACAAAAAGGCGCCGCTGCAGGACCCGAAACAGGCCGACACGGCCATTTTCTATTCGATCAGCAACTGCCAGCGCGGCCTGAACGGGATCAGCTTCGGCAATTTCCTCATCAAGCGCGTCGTCGAGCTGCTCGGCAACGAGTTCCGCAATCTCAAGCAGTTCGCCACGCTATCGCCGATCCCGGGCTTCCGCCGCTGGCTCGACGCCAAGCTCGCCGCCGACGAACCCAATCTGCTCAGCGAGGAGGAGTCCTCGTCGCTGCGGACGGCGGCGCCCGCCGATGGTCCCGCCCCCGAGAGTGGGGCCGCGGCGCTGAAGGCGATCATCACCAAGCGCGGCTGGTTCCGCGACGCCACCATGTTCCGCGCCGCCGAGCCCGTGCTGATCCGGCTTGCCGCGCGCTACCTGCTCAACGAGAGCCGCGGCAAGCGGGCGCTCGACCCGGTGGCGCATTTCCACCTCTCCAACGGTGCCCGCGTCGAGCGTCTGATGGCGCTGGCCGACACATCCGAGAAAGGCGCCAAGGCGAGCGCCACGCTGATGGTCAACTACCTCTACGACCCGGCCAAGATCGAGGACTACCACGAGGACTACGCCGGCGCCGGCCGCCGCAACGCCAGCACCGCCGTGCGGCGGCTGGCGCGCGGCTGGTCATGAACGCCCCGACGCCGGTTCTCAGGCTGCCGCCGGACGAGCTGTCCGGCCTGAAGCAGGTCGAGCGAAAGCTGCTGTGGCTCTCGTCATGGATGATCCACAACGCCAACCACATCCGCCCCAACCGGGACGGCCTCAAGGTCGGCGGCCACCAGGCGAGCTGCGCCAGCATCATCAGCGTGATGACCGCGCTGTACTTCTCGATCCTCAAGCCGCAGGACCGGGTCGCGGTCAAGCCGCATGCCGGGCCGGTGTTCCACGCCATCAACCTGCTATTCGGGCGGCAGACGCCGGAGAAGATGGCCGGGCTGCGCCAGATGGGCGGCGTGCAGAGCTACCCGAGCCGCACCAAGGACGGGCCGGAGGTCGATTTCTCGACCGGTTCGGTCGGCCTCGGCGTCGCGCTGACGAGCTTCACCGCATTGATGCAGGATTACGTCCGGCTGCACGGGCTCGATGCCGGGCTGCCGCCGGGCCGCCAGATCGCGCTGGCCGGCGACGCCGAGCTCGACGAGGGCAACATCTACGAGGCCCTGCTCGAGGGCTGGAAGCATGACGTCCGCAACGTCTGGTGGGTGATCGACTACAACCGCCAGAGCCTCGACAGCGTGGTGCCGGACCGGCTGTTCGGCCGCATCGAGGGCCTGTTCCGCGACATGGGCTGGAACGTCGTCACGCTGAAATACGGCCGCACGCTACAGGCCGCGTTCGAGCGCGACGGCGGCGAGGCGCTGCGCCGCTGGATCGACGATTGCCCCAACAGCCTCTACTCGGCGCTGACCTTCCAGGGCGGCGCGGCCTGGCGCAACGCGCTGCTCAGCGACCTCGGCCGCGACGGCGCCGTGCGCTCCATCCTCGACCCGCTGACCGACGACGAGCTGGCCGCGCTGATGACCAATCTCGGCGGCCACGACGTCGACTACCTGATCGAATGTTTCCGCCAGGCCGACGCCGAGGGCGACCAGCCGACCTGCTTCATCGCCTATACGATCAAGGGCATGGGCCTGCCCTTCGCCGGCCACAAGGACAACCACTCGGGCATGATGACCCGGGACCAGATGGACGGCTTTCGCGAGCTGATGCGGATCCGGCCCGGGCATGAGTGGGACATCGCCGAGGGGCTCGACCTGTCGGCCGCCGAGTTCCAGGCCGTGATCGATCGTGCCCCGTTCGCCGCGACGCTGACGCCGGGCGGACGCACCTTGGATGCGGCCATCGTGCCGGTGCCGGACACGCTGCCGGGCCCGAAATCGGCGGGTCGGAAATACAGCACGCAGCAGGGCTTCGGCGACATCCTCGCCGAGATCGGCCGTGGCGAAGGCCAGTGCGCGCAACTCGCCAACCACATCGTGACCACCAGCCCGGACGTCACCGTCTCGACCAACCTGGGCCCGTGGGTGAACCGCCGCGGCGTGTTCGACCGGCATACCCGCAATGACGTGTTCCGCGACGCCAAGCTCGCCAGCGCCCAGCGCTGGGGCATGTCTCCGACCGGCCAGCACATCGAGTTGGGGATCGCCGAGCAGAACCTGTTCCTGCTGCTGGGCGCGGCCGGGCTGCAGCATAGCCTGACCGGCGCGCGGGTGCTGCCGATCGGGACGGTGTATGACCCGTTCGTCAACCGCGGCCTGGATGCGTTGATCTACGCCTGCTACCAAGACGCGCGCTTCCTGCTGGTCTCCACCCCCAGCGGCTTGAGCCTGGCGCCGGAGGGCGGGCAACATCAGAGCCTGAACACGCCGTTGATCGGCATGGCCGCCGACCGCCTGGCCAGCTACGAGCCGGCCTACGTGGACGAGTTGGCGATCCTGCTGCGCCACGGGCTGCATTTCATGCAGCGTCCGGATGGGTCGGCCGTGTGGCTCCGCCTCTCGACCCGGCAGCTTCAACAGCCCGACCGCGCGCTCGACCCGGCTGCCGTCATCGCCGGCGCCCATTGGGTCGTGCCGCCTGCCCCGGGCGCGCCGCTCGCAATCGCCTACCAGGGCCCGGTCGCGCCGGAGGCCGAGGCCGCCTTCGCCGAGTTGCGCGACGAGGTCCCCGACGCCGGTTTGCTGGCCATTACGAGCCCGGACCGCCTCCACGCCGGCTGGCTCGGCGCCACCCGCGCGCGTCGCTCCGGCGATACGGCGGTCTCGCACATCGAGCGCATCCTATCCCCGCTTGCCCCGAACGCGGCACTGGTGACCATCCTGGACGGCCACCCCGCCGCCCACTCCTGGCTGGGCGCAGTCCGCGGCCAACGCATCGTCCCCCTCGGCCCCGACCGCTTCGGCCAAAGCGGCGACCTGCCGGACCTCTACCGCGAATACGGCATGGACGTCGAAACGATATTGGACGCCTGCGCGCAGGCGCTGCTCGTAGCGTGACAGGGGATCAGGCCGGGCCTTCCTTCAGCCGCTTTCTCGTGCCCGGCATCGGGATCGGGTTAGTGGTCCTGTTCGGCTTGTTGTTCTTCGTCGACCAGAACGCCTACCAATCTCTTTTAGCCGCTTGGATGCTGCATCCGTTTCCGCATCCGTTCATCGACTGGGAATATTTCCCAGCAGCAGCGGAGTGTTGGTCGCGCGGGATCGACGTCTACAGTGCGACGCCTTGTTACGATATCGCGCCGATGTATAAGATGTCCTATTCTCCGCTTTGGCTGCGCCTCAGCTTTCTGCCGACCGACCCGGCGGGTGTCGCCGTGTTCGGCGTTCTCTTGGGTAGTGCTGTTCTGGGTCATCGCAGACCTTGCTCCCGCCTCGCGACGCACTCGGGAGCTTGACCTGACACTGCTCGTCGCGCTATCGAGCCTGACTGCGTTCGCCTTTGAGCGTGCCAATGTGGACACTGATCATTTTCGTCCTCGCCGTCATCGGCAGTAACCTTTGGCTCGGGTCGCTACCGCTTCGCTTGCTCGGTTATGCCGTGTTTCTGCTCGCGGGTATGTTGAAAT
Source organism: uncultured Alphaproteobacteria bacterium (assembly GCA_963835135.1). Taxonomy (GTDB): domain Bacteria; phylum Pseudomonadota; class Alphaproteobacteria; order Acetobacterales; family Acetobacteraceae; genus JAVVHH01. Next base: position 977,081 of record CAWIEF010000005.1, on the reverse strand, counting down.
TCTATCCATTGGCCTTGCTAATACTTGCGCTTCGCGAACGCCCGCGCGTATCGCTGTCGATTGCGGCTGCCGTCGACTCTGATATTGGCGGCGAGCGGTTTTCGCAGTAGATCGTGAGTTGGATTGCAGCAGCACGCAACATTCCCGACTGGCTCCTACTTCACCGATCTGTTCGGCGCAGTTAATCTGCCGTTCGGCCTGCCTGTTCTGGTTGGCTACATTAAAGCCTGACCGAACCCGGTTCCGTCGAGTCCTGCGGCATTTACATGGATTAGCTTGCCAACTTATGTCGGCCTGGCCGCAGCCGCCTGGCTCGCCGCAGGTATGCTGGCTTTTCGGGCCTGGCGTGCGAAACGCCGTCGCTTCGCTCCCAGCACGGCCCCGTGCTCTCATGTTAGTCGGCGCAACACTACTTTGCGGCTGCTTCTTTGCCGGACAGAGCGTCGGTTATCGGGCCATCTTCCTGATCCTATTATTGCCGGGATTGTTAGAGCTGCGGCGGACGCTTCCACCGGCTACTGCGCGAGGCGTTCGGTCCGTGCTCTACGCTATGGTTCTTGTAGCCTGGGTATTAACGATCGAATGGGTGTCCATCGCACTTGGACTGACGACCGACTACGCGCTCGATCGCGACGCTTTCGGCTTCCTGCACTGGTTCATGCATGAGATATGCTGGTGGGTCATCATAACCGTCTCTGCTTGCAACACTGATGCTCTTTCGTCGCAGACCCCAGTTTGGGCGCTTGAATGACGTCGATCACTCGATACTCTCGTGAGCGTAACGAAATGTCGTAGAGATGACCGGGGTCACTCAGGTCGGGTGACACGACTAGCCGGGTTGCCGAGACACCATCGTCCCTCTGCGAACGCCTCACAAGCGAGGTTTGGAGGAACCCAATTAGCAGGCAATCTCGAACTCCCATTTAGAAAAACATACAGAGTGTCCGGACTCCAAGGGCCAGCCATCATGGCATGCTCTTCGGCCTGGCAATCTGGATGGAGACGCGGATTGTATGCGACGTTGAAACTCTTCTTTTGTCGAATGGCGGCCAACTGTATTTCCATGTCGACCTCTCGTTCATGATCGTCGGAGCAAAAGAAAGTTGGAAATACATTCACGATGTGAGCGCGGCTAATTCGACTTGATAGGATCTCAGTATCTAGCCAGGGCTGTCCGCCATGATCAGTCAGCTTCGTTAGGCGCGCTCTTAGCGGTTCGGCATCAAGGAGCTGCAGGAGGCAGCAAAGGCCTACAATCGCAACCTGCCACCTCGACGACAATCGCCGCAAAACTAATAACAGTGATCCGAAAAGCACCGCGTAATAGACAGGCCAGAACATCCTGCCAGAGGATCGGTAGATATTCGCGAGCCGGTTGAGCTTCCAACCGATGTTGATGCGTAGCAGTTCGTAAGAACCAGCAAATACCGCCGTGGAGAGTGCATACAATGTCAAGAAGAATAGAGCCGCTGCCAGTTCAGGGTTGCGGATCAGCCATCTCCAAAGGCTGCGCGCATTGATCAGCAATGCAGAGGCTGTAAGAGCAATGCCGCCGACGCCAAGATACGAAAAACCTTCGTATTGTCCGCCGGTCGCGTCGACAATGGACTGCCATTGCGGGAACAGGCCGCTACGTTGCGGGACGATAGGAGAAACCAGATTCATCGAATACTTTCCGAAGCCTTCTCCGGAAAACGATTGACCAGTGCCGAGATACCCGACCGCGAACATCGCCGCGATAAGTTCCACGGCGATGACCATTGGCTCGAGCCATCGGGACCGCAGACCTTGACCCGCCACGTAACGCACGAGACTGGCAGCGTAGATGATACCCACCATCGCCAACAGATACGGGTTGGTTAAAACGGTCATCAATAACCAGCCCGCCCACCGCATCAAGCGCTTCCAGGACACTAATGATCGCTTATCGATGCAATACAGCCAAAGTGCCCCAATCAACAAGAAATGAGCCATAAGTGGCAGATGAGGAAATCGATGCAGCAACGTCGGCGCGGAGACGGCGAAGACGGCAGCCGATGCTGACGCCAACAGCGATGCCTGCCCCGCTTCAGCCAGTAGGAGGGACGCCGATATAGGCGATAAGATAAAGCAGGCCCCTACCCAGACACCATATGGAAGCACGACGACCCCCATAACATTTGAAACGACGCGGCCAATCAACGCCACGCCGGGAATCACGTCGAGAAAAACAACGTTTGTTCCCTGTGGTGCCCCGATCGCGGGCACAAACAATAACGGAAGCGTCCAAGGGGAATTGACCAGTCCTGTAAAGCCAACGAGGAAATCGAGGACGTCTACGCTGTTCTGAGTGTCCGTTGAGTCCTGGAGCCACGGGCCGACAGGGAAAGCCCAAAACGGGCCCCGGCCGATGATGAATGGCAGATCGAACGTCGCAAGGAAGTAGGTCGCTCCGATCAAGGCGGCGAACGCCACTAAGACCGAGCGTCTTCTCGATACGGTCAACGAACGGATTATACTATCCACGATGATCATTCCTGTCCTCTAACCGAACGAGGCGGCCAAGACTAGGAAGCCAGGCGCTACCAGGCCAGATTTGCCGCGCAGCACAGCAAGCTAGCCACATCCGGCAAACGCTTTAGCGGGTACGCACCGTCAACAATCCGCAGCGCGACAGCAACGTTCCGCTGCGGAAGATCAGCAAAGCCGTTGCCGCCACGCCGGCGGCCAGCAACGCATAGCCGAACGCACCCAGCTGCGCGGTGCCATTCGCCGTCCGCAGGCCATACTGCGCCAACGCGCCCACCGATACATAGCCGGCCAAGGCAGGGAGCGAGGCCAAGGTCCCCAACAGATAATCCCGCCCGGAAATCTCGGTCAGCCCCAACGTGTAGCTCGTGATCGCGAACGGCATGATCGGCGAGACCCGCAGCAAGCAGACGAACCGCCAGCCGTCGCGGGTGACCGCCGCATCGAGCCGGGCCAAGCGGCTTGGACCGCGGCGCGCCAGCAGGCGCTCGACCCAAGGACGCAGCAGCGAGCGCGCCAACATGAACGACATCCAGCCGCCAACCAGCGTTCCGGTTGCCGCGAGCACGAAGCCGAGCACCACGCCGTATACGCCTCCGGCGGCGATCCCCAGCAAGGAGGCCGGAACCAAGCCGACCATCGCGATGCCGGTTTGCGCCAGCATGAACACCAGCCAACCGCCGGGTCCCGCCTCTCGGGCCCAGTGCGTCAAGCTCTGTGACCAGTCAGCCGCGACCGACAGGCCAAATCGGGACAGGACCAAGGCGCCGATCAGTGTGACCGCCAACACCGCCCCGAGTGCGAGCGCCAGCCTCTGCCTCGTTCCGGCGGCTGGACTCACGCTCGATGCATCTCCTCGAACTGCGCCTGCGTCTCCAGCCGGCCCGACTCGCCTTTGCCGAACAGCGCCGAACGGGCGATGCCGGCGCGGTCGAGGAAGCATTTGCCGGCCGTGCTCAGCACGCCGAGCCCGTAAATGCAGCTCCGGCGAAAGTTGATGCTGGACGCCTCGGCAAAATAGCGGGTCGGGCAGGAGATTTCGCCGATGTTCAGCCCGAACCGAATGGCCTGGGCGAGCATCTGGTTGTCGAACACGAAATCGTCCGAGCAGCGCAGCAACGGTAGCTGCTGCAACGCGGTCCGGCTCCAGGCCCGGTAGCCCGTATGGTATTCCGACAGCTTATGCCCTGCGAGCACGTTCTCGACGAACGTCAGCCCCCGGTTCGCAACATATTTATAGAGTGGCATTCCACCCGCCAGCGCACCCCGGCCCAAGATCCGCGACCCGAGCACCACGTCGTAATGCCCGCTCGCAATCATCGATGCCATCGCCGTCACCAGCTTGGGTGAATATTGGTAGTCTGGATGCAGCATGACCACGATATCGGCGCCCCGCGCCAGTGCGGCGGCATAACAGGTCTTCTGGTTGCCGCCGTAGCCGCGGTTATGGTCGTGCCGGATGGTGTACAGGCCGAGGCGGCGCGACAACTCGGCCGTGGCGTCGCGGCTATGATCGTCGGTCAGGATGATGTCGTCGACGACGTCCACGGGGATCTCGGCAACGGTCCGTTCCAATGTTGCAAACGCATTGTAGGCGGGAAGCACCACCGTGACCTTCAGACCGAGTAGCACCCAAACCCCACCTTCTTGGTTACGTGCGGATCGCCGCGCGCCGCCGGCGTAAAGCGGCGTCCAACAACCGAGATGACACGCCATCGCGCCATACCAGAACGGCGGCTCCCGCGACTCCGCCATGCAAGAGAACCGACGCCGGTCCGATATACGCCAAAAACCAGATCAGGCCAGGCCCCGCCGCCATCGCCAGGCAAGCCACGGCATAGCCGGACAGGCGCAGCGGCGTCACCGGGGCCTGGAGCCGCCACCAGATCGCGCTCGCAGCCGCCGCGACGAACAGCAGCTTCAGCATCGCCATCGCGCGCAGCAGATGCGTCAACTCGACATCGCCGGCGTCGCCCCGGGCCTGCGCCCCGATTGCGAGCCCAGCCCCGGCGCCGGCCACGAGCGCAAGCAGGATCACCGACCTGGCCAGGCCTATCCGCCCACTCTGCGCACGCTGGACGGCTTCACGGCGAGCGAATAGGGCCGACATCGTCATTCCTCCTCGATCTGGCTTTCCAGCTCCAGCAGCAGGTCCGCCTCTTCCGTTCCCATCGCGGTCACCGTCCGCAGCTTGCGATCCATCGCCCGCGTCCGCTGCCGCACCGCCTCGACCGAGCGCGACATCTTTTCGGCATTCGCGGCCAGCTTGCCGAGCGCGCCGTCCATCTTCAGCATTTCCGCCCGCACCGCGCCGAGTAGATTCTGGATGTCGTGCGCTTTCTGCTCGATGGAAAGGGTCAGCGTGCCCAACAAGATCGTGCGCAACAGCGCCGGCGCCAGGCTCGGCCCCATGACGAGCACCCGGTGCTCGCGGTTGAGCGCTTCGATCAGTCCCGGAATGCGGGCGGCCTCGACATACAGCCCATCGGTGGGCAGGTACATCACCGCGAAGTCGACCGTGACCGGCGGGACGACGTATTTCTCGCCGATCTTGCGGGCCTCTTGGCGAAGCCGGGTCTCGAGGCCGCGCCGGGCTGCGCGCTCGCCCTCCGCGTCGCCGGCTTCGGCCGAGAGCAGCAGGCGGTCGTAATCCTCGACCGGGAACTTGGCATCCAGCGCCAGCACCGGCCGCTGACTGCCGCGCACCGGCATGACGACCGCGAATTCGACGATCTCGTCGCTGCCCTCGCGTAGCTTGCGGTTCGCCTCCCAGCCGCCCTGCGGGAACATGTCCTCGAGCAGCGCCCGCAGATGCATCTCCCCCCAGGTGCCGCGCTGCTTGACGTTGGAGAAGATGCGCTTGAGGTCGCCGATCTGGGCGGTGACGGCCTGCACGTCGGTCATCGCCTTCTGCACCTGCCCGAACTGGTCGATCACGCGCTGGAAGCTGCTCGTCATCTGCTTCTCGACCGTGGTCGCCAGCGTCTCGTTGACCGCGTGCTGGATCGCGCCGAGCCGCAGCGCCGCCTGTTCGCTCATCTCGCGCAGCTTGGTCTCGAGCAGCACGCGGGCATCGCCCTGGTCACGCACCATGGTCGTCGACAGCGTGGCCAGCGACCCGGCGAGCGCTCGCTCGCTATCAGCCAACAGCCCGCGCGTGGTCTCCGCATCGGCCCGCGCCTGCCCGATCGATTGCTCGAGCATGTGCACGAGCCGTTGTTGCGCGACAGGGCGGCGCAGCAGGAGGATGACGTTCGTCGCTGCCAGCACGACCAACAGCAGCAGCGCCGCGAGCACCGGGTCGATCATGCGATCAGGCCGGTTGCAGCAGGGCGCGTTGGCGGCGGCGGGCGAACACCTCGGGCCAGAACAGCCGCCAGGCGCAGAGCAAGCCGGGCAGGATCGCGTGAACGTAGATCAGCGGCACCAGGTCGAGTTGCCGCGCCGCTAGATTGCCGATCGCCAGCCCGAGCGCGAGCAGGCCGACGACGCTGAGCACCGCGATCAATGGCCGCAGCACGTTGCCATGCCGCTGGAACTGCCCGGTCAGCACCGAGAGGAGCGCCACGAGCGCAAAGCTCGCCGCCGTCAAAGGCGTTGTCAGGCGCCGATGTCCCTCCACCTTCAGCTTGCCGATGTCGCGCGCGAATACGCTCGAGGGCGGGTTGAGCAACTCCTCCGTCGACATCTCGGCGGCGTCGCGATAGCGCTGCTCGTTGGCTTTGTTGGTGGTCGCTAGGTCGATCGTGTTCTCCGTGAAGGTCAGCACGTTGAGCCGGCCGTTGGTCCGATCGATCTGTTGGCGGCTGCCATTGTGTAGGATCACGCGCGGGCCATCGCGGCCTTCGACGAGCTGGCCGGTCTCGGCCAGGATGGTGGCACGGCTGTTCTTCTGCCGCGCGTCCTCGACCAGGATGCCCCGGAGCGTGCCGTCCTGGTCGCGGCTCCGAACGTAGACGGTGAGGTCGTCCGAGACCGGCGTGAACACGCCCTCCTGCAGCAGGAGCGCGGCCATGCGGTTGCGGATCTCGAACTGATATTCGCGGAAGGCGGTATAGCTGACCGGCACCAGCCACAGGTTCAGCATGTAGCAGCTCGCCACGACCCCGAGCGTCAGCACCAGCGCCGGGCGGGACAGCCGCCACGACGACAGGCCGGCAGCGCGCATCACCGTCAACTCGCGGTCGCCGGCCAGGCGCTGGTAGACGAACTGGACGACGACGAATGTCGTGATGGGCAGGATCACGGCGACGAAGTTCGGGATCAGCAACCCGGTGAGTTCGAGGAACACGCGGATGGAGAGGCCGTGGTTGACCACGAGCTCGATCAGCCGCAGCGACTGGGTCAGCCAGATGAGCGCGACCAAGCCGATCGTGACCGCGATCAGCGCGAGGAACAGTTGCCGGAACATGTACCGGTCGAGCTTGGAGACGAACGGGCTAGCCATGGCGGGAGTTTACGGAAGCGCGGGCGCGGACGCCATCTAGCTGGGAAGCAGCTTGCCCGGGTTCATCAGGCCCAGCGGGTCGAGCGCGGCCTTGATCCGGCGCATTGTGTCGAGTTCGGCCCCGCCGCGCCACTCGCTCATCATCGGCGTCTTGAGCCGCCCGACTCCGTGCTCGGCGCTGAAGCTGCCGCCGAGATCGCGGACGATGGCGTTGACGGCGTGCATGATGTCATCGCTTCGGCCGAGAAAATCCGCGCCAGTCATGTCGGGCGGCTGTTCGAAGTTGAGGTGGATGTTGCCGTCGCCGAGATGGCCGAACGGGACCGGGCGCACGCCGGGGATCATCGCCATGCACGCCTCCGACGCACGGACGATCAACTCCGGGACCCGGGCGATCGGCACCGAGACGTCGTTCTTGACGCTGGCGCCCTCGCGCTTCTGCGCTTCGGCGTGTTCCTCGCGCAGTCGCCAGATCGCGTCGCGTTGGGCGCCACTTTCGGCAATGGCGGCATCGTCGACCAGCCCGGCCTCGAGCGCCTGTTCGAGCACCGTCTCGAGCGAGGTCCGCAGGCCCGCATCGTCGCGCGTCGTCGCGAGTTCGACCAGGATATAGCTGGGGGACGGGCTGGCCAGCGGCAGGGCGGCACCGGGGATGTGGCGCAGGACGAAGCCCATGCCGGTGCCGGACATGAACTCGAAGGCCTGGATCGCGGCCGCGTCGTGCCGCTGGAACAGCCGGAACACCTCCGTTGCGGCCTCGGCGGACGGAACGCCGCAGAGCGCGACCGCGGTCTCAACCGGCCGCGGCACGAGCTTGAGCACGGCGGCGGTGATGAAACCGAGCGTCCCCTCGGCGCCGATCATCAGGTGGCGGAGCGCGTAGCCGGTGTTGTCCTTGCGCAGTCGGCGCAGCCCGTGCAGGACCTCACCGTCCGGCATCACGGCTTCGATCCCAAGCACGAGGTCGCGCGCGTTGCCGTAGCGCAGCGTGTTGTTGCCACCGGCGTTGGTCGACAGGATGCCGCCGACTTGCGCGGTCCCCTCGCTGCTGATCGACAGCGGCAGCAACAGGCCCGACGCCGCGGCATGGGTCTGCGCGGCCTGCCAGGGCACCCCGGCTTCGGCGACCATGGTCATGTCGACCGGGTCGAGGTCGCGGATACGGTTCAGCCGGGCCAGGCTGACGACGATCTGACCACCACCCTCGTCGGGGACGGCGCCCCCGACCATGCTCGTATTGCCCCCTTGCGGGACCATCGCGACCCGGCGCGCGGCGCAGAGTTTCACCGCGGCAGCCAACTCCTCGGTGTCGGCCGGCCGCACCACGGCGGGCGTCGCGCCATGATACAGGTCGCGCCAATCGCGGCAGTACGCGTCAGTATCTTGCCCCAGCAGCAACCCGCGGTCGCCCAGCACGGCATGTAGCGCGCTGAGCAGTTCGCCGGATTGCGTGTGGTCGAGCATCAGGCGGTTCGCGCGTAAGCGGGCGCGAGGCGTTGAGGAATCGCGACGTTGCGGGCCACGGTCGCCGGTGCGGCCAGTTGCTCGGCGGTTCGGTGGTTGCGCGAGATCACCGCCAGCAAGATGTAGAGAAGCTCAAAATAAACAAGGCTCAGCGCGCCACCGCTGACGCAGTAGACCGCCAAGCTCATCTGCGTCGCGCGGGCGAGATCGGCCGACCATTCGAGCGATGGATCGCGGCGCGCCACACGCTGCGTCTGGATCGTCTTGAACAGCGCGGTCGCCAGCATGCCCAGGAACAGGAACAAGCCGACGAAACCGGTATCTCCGAGCACTTGGAAATAGATGCTGTGGGCGACGAATGTGCGCAGAACGAGCGGAGACGGGAACAACCAGGTGGTCGCGTATCCCAGGTGAGCCGACCAGTTCTGCCAGTTGAGTGACGCATACATCCCGTTGCCGAAGAACGGGTGGTCGAGCGCCATCAGGTAATTGATCTTCCAGGCCAACAGCCGGGTCGAGAACGAGTTGTCGGAGGTCGCCTCGGAGATCGTGCTCATACGGTCCAGGTAGTTGTCCGGCAAGAGCGCGAACACGACCATGCCGAGGGCGACGAGCGCAATCAGCGCGCGCACTTTGTATTTACTGCCTTTCAGCAGCATCAAACCCAACACGAGCATGCCGATGAAGCCGCCCCGAGAGTATGTCGCGATCACCGTGACCGTACCGAGAGCGGAGGTGACATACATCCCGAGTTCGAACCGAGCGATCGGCCGTGTATTTTGCGCAGTAGAGCAGCAGCGGAATGGTCATCAGCAGCGCCATGGCGACGCCGTTGTTGTCCCCGACCGTGCCGATCGCCTCGATCTTGTGTCCGCCCGCGGTCAACAGGAAGATCAGACCCTCTTTGACCATCACGAAGCCGAAGGCGATGGATATGACCAGGGCGACTTGATGGAGCCGATGCCGCGAGAACATCACGCCGGTGATGATGAAGAAGAGCACGACCTCCTTCCAGAACTTGTCGTATTGGAGGTCGGAAAACGCGGAATCGAACGGGCACAGCATATATGAGGTCGTAACCACGAGACCGTAGGCGACGATCAGGATGATCAGCTTGTCGGTGTAGAAGTCCTTCTTGGCTTGGCTGGTGAACAGCACGAAGAAGGCCGCAGCGGCTGCGAGCTTGTTGAACGGAAGCACGATGCCGAAGCGGCCGTAGAGCAGGTCAGTCGGCGGCAGGAGCGCAACCCAGATCCAAACCGAGACCGCGATATGGGTCGACACCAACGTCAGCGGCAGGATGAACAGCCATGCAGCGTGGTAGATGAGATCCCTCATCGGCGGCGGACTGGCCGCTGCGGATCGCCACGTTTGGCCGCCGGCGCCGACGCCGGCGCGTCCGCCTTAATCCGGAACGGGCCGAGTTCCGGCTTGCCGGGGAGCTTCTCGCCCTTGATGCTGAAGTAGATGACGACCATGAACGCGATGGTGTCCAAGGTTAGAATAAGCGTCTCCACGCGCCGACCTGCCGATCCTGCCCGGTACCATCATACCACGGTTGACGGCCGGCCCCAACAGACGCTATGACGAAAAGTTGATCAAACCGCCTCGCGCGCAACCGTTCGCATCGAGCTGATTGCGGCCACTGCAATCAAGCAGGCGACCGTCCCCATCAGGAACGGGGCGCCCGGGAAGTAGACCGGCCTGTCCGGGTGCGCGAATAGACTGAAGATCGCGCTGCCCGCCAGCGGCGCCACGATCGCGGTCAAGCCTTGGACGGAGGCCAACGCGCCCTGCAACTGCCCCTGTTCGTTCGCGCCCGCCTTCACCGACAAGAGCGACTGGATTGCCGGCCCGCTGATCGCGCCCATCGACTGCAGGCAGAGCCCCAGCAGCAGCAGCGGCACGACCGAGGCGAAGGCGAACGAAAGATAGGCGCATGCGGTTAGCGAGAACCCGACCAGCGCGGCACGGCGCTCGCCCAAGTGCGGGACGATCCGGCGAACCAGCAGGCCTTGCACCACCGCGGACCCGATTCCCATGACCGTCAGGGCCAGGCCGTTCTGCAGCTCGCTAAAGCCAAGCCGGAGAGTGTTGGCGAGCACGAAGGCGCTCTGAAGCGCGCCCAACGCGAACCAGTTGCTGCACCACGCGATTGCCAGGCGGCGGTAGTCCGGATCGGCGGCGAGCACCCGCAGGCTGCCGATCGGATTCGACTTCGCCCAGCTGATCGGGCGCCGCGCCTCCGGCTTGAGGCTCTCCGGCAGGATCACCGCGGCATAGACGACGTTGATGCCAGCCAGGACGGCCGACAGCAGGAACGGCAAACGCAGGCCGTAGGACCCGAGCAGGCCGCCCAACGCCGGACCGATGACGAAGCCGAGGCCGAACATCGCGCCGGTCAGACCGAACCGCTGCGCCCGCTTTTCCGGCGGCGTCACGTCGGCGATATAGGCCGTCGCCGTCGAATAGCTGGCGGCCGTGGCCCCCGCGATGATGCGGCCGACGAACAGCCAGCCGACGTTGGGCGCCCACACGAGCAGGAGATAGTTGAGCGTCATGCCCGCAAGCGCGGCGAGCAGGACCGGACGCCGCCCGAAGCGGTCGCTCAACCCGCCGAGCAGGGGCGCGCAGAGGAACTGCATGATCGAGAATGCGGCGAGCAGCCCGCCCATCCAGAGCGACGTCGCCGCGGCCGAGACATGCTCGAGTTGCATGATGAGGTTGGGAATGATCGGCACGACGATGCCGAAGCCCAGCGCATCGAGCGCGACGGTGGCCAGCACGAGGCCGATCGAGGCAGGGCGGGCGGGTCTGCCCATGGCAGCCCGGTCCGGAAGGTATGACATGCGGGCGATATAGCGCGCGGGCCCGCTTGGGCCTAATTCTTCGCCGTGCGCGCCACAGAACGTTCGGCAGCCAGCAGCGCCCGCTTGCGCGCGACACCCCAGCGATAGCCAGTCAGTGCGCCGCCGGCGCCCACGACGCGGTGGCACGGCACGGCGACGGCAACCGGGTTGGCGGCGCACGCCCCGGCAACGGCGCGCACCGCTTTCGGAGCACCGAGCCGGGCGGCCAACGCGCCGTAGCTGACGGTCTCGCCCGGCGGGATCGCCTGCAGCGCCTCCCAGACCCGGCGCTGGAAGGCGGTCCCGCGAATGTCGAGCGGCAAATCGTGCCCGAGCTTCGGGTCATCGACGAAGGCGACGACCTGGGCCACGTAGTCGGCCAGATCGGTGGGCGTCGGCTCGACGGTGGCGTGCGGGAAGCGGCGGCGCAGATCGGCTTCGAGTTCGGCCGGATCGTCGCCGAGCAGGATGGCGCAGATGCCGCGCGGGGTCACGGCGACGAGGACGTGGCCCAGCGCGGCCTGGCCGAACGCAAACCGTATGCTCTCGCCGGCGCCGCCCGCGCGGAAGGCGGTCGGCGTCATGCCGAGCATGGCCGGCGCCGCCTCGTAGAAGCGGCCAGACGAGCCGAAGCCGGCCGCGTAGAGGGAGGCCGTGACGCTTTCCCCCTGCCGGAGGCTGGCTTGGGCCCGGCGCGCACGATGGGCGGCGGCGTAGGCGCGCGGGGTGACGCCGGCGATGCGGCGGAACAGGCGGTGGAAGTGGAACGGCGAGACCCCGGCCTGTCGGGCGAGATCGTCCAGGGTGGGCGTCTCCTCGGCTTGTTCGATCGTCCGGCATGCCCGGGCCACCAGTGCTGCCTCCCGCTCGGCGCGCGGTGGCCCGTCGGGCTGGCATCGCTTGCAGGGGCGATATCCGGACGCGGTGGCGGAGGCCGGGTCGGAGAAGAAGCGAAGATGTTCAGGCCGGGCGGGGCGCGCGGCACAGGAGGGGCGGCAAAACACGCCCGTCGTCACCACGGCGTAGACGAACCGCCCGTCTGCGCTGGTGTCCCGCCCGGCTACGGCTTGACGCATCGTCGTCTCGGTCTGGCTATCGATCATGCGGCCATCCTCACTGACGTCGGCACGGGACGCACTCCGCAGTTTGCGCCGCAATCAGCGAGGCGGCGGCACCCCCGCTTCCGCCAACACCGCCGCCTGCCGTTCGGCGACTTGCTCCGGGTCGAAGTCGTCAATGAGCTCATGGAACAGCCGGCTCCAGTTCAGCTCCGCACCGAGACGCAGGAATACGCTGCCCAACCCCAGCGCGGCGCGGTCCATCAGCACGAACTCGCGCGGCGGGCGGACACTGCCGGTCTGGCGCAGCCCGGCATGCACCTTCTCGGCCACGCTGCGGCCGTAACTGCTGTCGCCGTGCTCCTGGATGCGGCGGACCCGGTCTTGCAGCAGCGGCTCGTAGACGAACGCCGCCCATTGGTTGAGGACTTCGAGCTGCTCCTTGCTCAGATTGAGGAAGCCCCAGTTCTCGTAGGCATGGCGCGCCTTTTCGTTGTCCCCATCGCGGATCGCCTCGTAGAGATGGATGACGCCGGTGATGAATTTCGGCTGGAATACCCGGATCGCGCCGAAATCGAGCAGGTTCAACTTGTTGTCGCCGCGGACCTGGTAGTTGCCCAGATGCGGGTCGCCGTGGATAACGCCGAACCGATAGAACGGGACGTACCAGCCGATGAACAGCGCCTTGGCCAGTTCGTTGCGCGCTTCCAGGGGCGGGTCGCTGTCGATCCAGCGCTGGATCGGGGTGCCGTCAAGCCACTCCATCGTCAGTAGCCGCTTGGTGGTCAATTCCTGCACCGGAACCGGCACGCTGACCTCGGGCCGGTCGCGCAACATGATGGTGTAGAGCCGAAGCTGCGACGCTTCCCGCTCGTAGTCGAGTTCCTCACGCAGCCGGTCGGCGATCTCGGCGTAGATCTCGTCGCCCTCGATCACCTTGTCGATGCGCTTGTAGACACTCATCGCCAGCTTGAGCTGTTTGAGATCGGCATCCACCGTGCTCGGCATATCCGGGTATTGCAGCTTGCAGGCCACCTCGCGCCCGTCGAGCAGGGTCGCGCGATGCACCTGGCCGAGGCTGGCGGCCGCCGCGGCGTCCTGGCCGAACGTCCGGAAGCGGCTTTGCCAGTCCGGCCCCAGCTCGCCGGCCATCCGTCGCCGGACGAACGACCAGCCCATCGGCGGCGCGTTGGCCTGCAATTGCGCCAGCTCCTGCGAGTATTCTTCCGGCAGCGCGTCCGGGATGGTGGACAGGATCTGCGCGACCTTCATCAACGGCCCCTTGAGCCCGCCGAGAATGCTCTTGAGGTCCTCCGCATGGGCGGCCTTGTCGGTCTTGATGCCGAACACCTTCGAGCCCGCGACCCGGGCGGCGATGCCGCCGACGGCCCCGGACGTGCGCGCATAGCGGCGCAGTTCGCCGAACAGGCTCCCACCGTCACGGTCAGCCACTACGCACGCTCCAATTCGTCGATGAACCCGGAGACGACGTCGAGCCCCCGTTTCCAGAACTGCGGGTCCGACGCGTCGAGCCCAAACGGCGCCAGCAGTTCCTTGTGCCGCTTCGTGCCGCCAGCACGCAGCATCTCCAAATACTTGCGCTCGAACTCCGGATGGCCGTCCTGGAACACGTGGTAGAGCGCGTTCACCAGGCAGTCACCGAACGCATATGCATAGACGTAGAACGGCGAGTGGATGAAATGCGGGATGTAGGACCAGTAGACGTGGTACTCCGGCGTGAACTCGAATGCCGGCCCTAGGCTTTCCGTCTGCACCTGCATCCAGATCTCGCCGATCCGTTCCGGCAGGATCTCGCCGCCGCGGCGCTCGGTGTGCAGCCGGGTCTCGAACTCATAGAAGGCGATCTGACGGACGACCGTGTTCAGCATGTCCTCCACCTTGGAAGCCAGCATGAGGCGGCGCTTGGCCGGATCGGTCTCCGCATCGAGCAAGGCGCGGAACGTCACCATCTCGCCGAACACGCTTGCGGTCTCGGCCAGGGTCAGCGGGGTGCCGGACATCAGGTAGCCCTGGTGGCCCGCCATGATCTGATGCACGCCGTGGCCCAGCTCGTGCGCCAAGGTCATGACGTCGCGGGTCTTGCCGTGGAAGTTCACCAGCAGGTAGGGGTGCACGGACGGAACGGTCGGATGGGCGAAGGCCCCGCCGGACTTGCCGGGCCGCAGCTTGGCGTCGATCCAGGGCTTGTCGAAGAACGATTGCCCGACCTTTGCCAGTTCGGGCGAGAAGCTGGCGTAGGCGGATAGCACCTGGTCACGCGCTTCAGGCCACGTCACGGGCCGATCCTCGTCACCCGGCAGCGGCGCGTTGCGATCCCAATGCTGCAGCTTCTCCAAGCCGAGCCACTTGGCCTTGAGCAGGTAGTAGCGATGCGACAGCCGGGCGTAGTCGCTGGTGACCGCCGTCGATAGCGCGTCGACGACCTCGTCCTCGACCATGTTGGAGCGGTTGCGATAGCTGGCCGGGCGCGGGTAGCGGCGCCAGCCATCGGTGATCTCCTTCTCCTTGGCCAGCGTGTTGGTGATCAGCGAGAACAGGCGGATGTTCTTGCCGAACGCCTCGCCGATCCCCTTGGCGGCGCCTTCGCGCACCGACCGGTCGCGGTCGGAGAGCTTGTTGAGGGCGGCCGAAACGGTAAGCTCCTCGTCGCGGACCGGGACGCGCATGCCCGCGACCGTCTCGTCGAACAGGCGGCTCCAGGCGCTGCGGCCGGTCACCTCCTTCTCGTGCAGCAGCTTTTCGACTTCGTCGGAGAGCTGATGCGGACGGAACACCCGCAGGTCGCGCAGCCATGGCGCCCAGCGGGACAGGGCACCGTCCTGCAACTTCCCGTCGAGGGTCTCCTCGTCGAGGCGGTTCAGCTCGAGCGTGAAGAAGATCAGATGCGACGACAGCGCGGTGACCCGCTCTGTAACCGATTGATAGAACTGCCCCAGCTTCGGATCGGTGCCGTCGCCACTGAACAGGAGCGACGCAAAGGAGACGAGCCGGCCTTGGATCTCTTCGATGTGTTGGTAGTCCGCCAGGGCCTCGGCCAATTCGACGCCCGACAGCTCGGCCAACTTGCCCTCGTAGCGCGCCTTGAACGCGATCGCGGCACGCTCGGCGGCAAGGAAGTCGTGCTCGACCGCCGGGCTGTCCATGCTGGGGTAGAGGTCGGAGAGGTCCCATTCGGGCAAAACATCGGCAGGGACCGGGCTGACGCCCTGGCCGTCGGGGGAACGAAGCATCTGGTGCCGATCCTGTAGTGCTGATAGTCCGACTACAAAAGTGGGGCGTTGGCCCCCCAAGGCAAGCGTCGGGGCAAGCGGTCACAGCAAGCATGGCGAGCACGGACGTTT
The DNA here is from genome assembly GCA_963835135.1 of uncultured Alphaproteobacteria bacterium. Taxonomy (GTDB): domain Bacteria; phylum Pseudomonadota; class Alphaproteobacteria; order Acetobacterales; family Acetobacteraceae; genus JAVVHH01. The sequence goes on along the minus strand of CAWIEF010000005.1, from coordinate 961,393 downwards.
ATCCCTCCTGGCCGAACCTGCCCACCATGATGTTCGCGCGAGCGCGGGAGTGGCCGGATCGGCCGATGCTCCGCGCGTTCCGAGATGGCGCTTGGCAGTCCATGACCTGGGCGGAGTTCGCGCGCCGCGCGGCGTCGCTGGCGCGCGGGCTGCGGGCCACAGGCATCGCCGCCGGCGACCGAGTGCTGTTGGTCAGCGAGAGCCGGCCGGAGGTGCCGATCGTCGAAACCGCGCTGATGGCCATCCGCGCGGTGCCGGTGCCCGGCTACACCGTCAACACCGCGGAGGACCACGCGCACCTGCTGCGCGACAGCGGCGCCCGGGTCGCGATCGTGTCGAGCCTGGCGCTGGCGGCCAAGGTCACGGCGGCAGCCGCGCTCGCCACCGGACTGGACCTGCTGCTCTGCATGGAGGACGGTCCCCACCCGCAGCTCGACCCGATGCTGCACGACCCGGCGCCGCCCCACGACATCGCCGCCGAGGCCGAGCTGATCGACCGCGGCGCACTCGCCTGCCTGCTCTATACCAGCGGCACGTCCGGACCGCCGCGCGGCGTGATGCTGCCGCACCGGGCGATGTTGGCCAATTGCGAGGGTGCCTTCGCGTTGGTGCGCCCGCTGCGGCTGAAGGATGAGATCTATCTTTCAGTCCTGCCGTTGTCGCACAGCTTCGAGCATACGGTTGGCCAATTCTTCTTCCTCAGCCTGGGCTCCGAAGTCGTCTACTCCCGCGGGATCGAGCATCTGGCGGCCGACATGATGGCGATCCGGCCGACCATCCTGGCGCTGGTGCCGCGCATTCTCGACGTGGTGCGCACCCGCATCCTGGCCGGCGTCAAACGCGAAACCCCGCTCAAGCAGCGACTCTTCGAGCGGGCCCTGCACTCCGGCCTGCGCCGGCAGGACGGGGCTTCGACCCTGTTGGATCGCCTTGCCGACCCGGTATTGGACAGGCTGGTGCGACGGCGAATCCGCGATCGGTTCGGGGGACGGTTCCGGGTCGGCGTGTCCGGCGGGGCGCGGCTCGATCCGGAGGTCGGGCGGTTCTTCATCGCCCTAGGGGTGATGTTCATCCAGGGCTACGGCCAGACCGAGGCCGGCCCGGTCATCAGCGCCAATCCCCCGACGCGGCTCAAGATCCACACGGTCGGCATACCGCTCGAGGGCGTCGAGCTGAAGCTGGCCGAGGACGGCGAGATCATGGTGCGCGGTGGGCTCGTGATGGACGGCTATTGGGGCCAGCCCGAAGCCACCGCGGCCGCTATTTCGGAAGGCTGGCTGCGGACCGGCGACATCGGCACGCTCGATGCGGATGGCTATCTCGAGATCACCGACCGCAAGAAGGACATCATCGTGCTGTCCGGCGGCGAGAACGTCTCGCCGGCTCGCGTCGAGAGCGCATTGATGGGTGAGCCCGAGATCGCGCAGGCGGTGGTCTACGGCGATGGCGAGAGCGGGCTTTCAGCCTACATCGTCGCCGCTGACGGCGAGAGCCCGGCCAGCGTGGCGGCGGCGGTCGGCCGTGCCGCCGCCCGACTGTCGGTGACGGAGCGTGTCCGACGTCACACCCTGGTGCCGGCCTTCACCGTCGAGAACGGCCTGCTGACCGCCAGCCACAAGATCAGGCGAACGCTGGTGCTGAACAAGTATCGGCTCACGGCGCCGGCCGGCTAGGCGAGGGGAGCGGCTGCTGCTCGACGGCGGGGGGTGGCGGCGCGGTGGTCGGGTCCTGCAGCCATTCGCGGAGGCTCTGGCGGACCTGAAACTCGAACTCGACGTTCATGTCCTGCATCATCTGCGCCGTCATGTCGTAGAGTGCCGCCCGCAGAGTGCTGCCGATCGCGTCGGCGCGGCGGGAGACGCGCGCTTCGGCAAATCCGGCCCGCGTGCCCTCCGAGGTCAGCACGTCGAGATGCACCGCGAGCGACCCGTTCAGCCCGTCACGCGTGCGCGTGATCGTCGCGTCGTCGATGGTGAACACGGCGCGTCCCAGCGAACCGCCGGCCGAGAGGCGATCCTGCGCCATCTGCAGCAACGCTTGCGCGGGTGGCGCCGGGTTGATGTCGTCCAGCGGACCAGGCGCCGGCGGCGGCGCTTGCTCGACCGTGGCGACGTTCAGCCGCAACGGGACGAGGTAGCCGTAGGTCAACGGCGGGAAGCTCGTCCGGGCCGGAGGAGTGTCTGCGCATCCCGCCGCGATGATGGGCAGCAGCAGCAGGCTGCGCCGGGCAACGGTCACGCCGAGGCCTCGCCCGCCGGGCTGGACTGGCCGCGGACCTCGCCCCGGTCGAACCGGAAGTCGAGATTGCAGAATTCGCACGTCATGATGATGTCGCCCTCGACGGCCATGTGGTCGAGGTCGTCCCCAGAGAAGCCTTCGAGGATGTTGGACAGTTTCTGACGCGAACAGCGGCAGCCATACGCCAGCGCGCGATGCCGCTGCGCCACGACGCCCTCCAAGCCGAACAGCCGGTAGAGCAGGGCCTCGCCGGTCAGCTCGTCATCCAGCAACTCGGCATCCGTCAGGGTCTGCGCCAGTGCGATGGCCGTGCGCCAGCTCTCGTTCTGTGCCTCGGTGTCCAGATCGGGGTCGATCCCGCCGGTGCCGGCGACGCGCTCGAGGATGAGCGCCCCGGCGCGCCAGCCATGCTGGGTCGGGAATGCCGCCAGGCGGACGCTGCACTCGATCTGTTCGGACGTCTCGAAATAATTGAGCGCCATGTCGGCCAGCGTCTCACCCTCGATGGCGACGATCCCTTGGTGACGGTCCTTGGCATCGCCCTGGTCGACGGTGAAGGCAAGGTAGCCGCCGCCCAGCAGCGCCGCCGCGGACGGCTCCGGCTCGGCGGCGAGCAGGGTCGCCAGCCGGTCGGCATTGGCCCGCGCATAGCCGCGCAGCGCGCCTGCCTCGGTGCAGTCGGCCAGCAGCATCGGCACCGGGCCGTCGCCCTTGGCCTGCAGGCTGAACGAGCCGCGGAACTTGAGCGCGGACGACAATGCGGCCGCGAGGGCGAGCGCTTGGCCCGAGAGTGCGGTTACGGCCGGATGGTTCTCGTGCCGGGTCAGCAGCGCATCGGCCAGTGGGCCGAGGCGGATCAGCCGCCCCCGTACGGGCCGGCCAGGCAGGTGGAACGGCAGCACGCCACGCGGCACGACGATGTCCGGCACGTCGGGACGGGTGCTATCGAGGAAGGCAGGGGTCGCAGTCATCGTCTTAACATAGGCGCCGCCAACGCCGGAGTGAACCTATCGGCGGTCACGAGCCCGCCTAGCTGTCGGTGACGATTTCGGCTTCGAGCGCTTCGAGATCGCGCATCACTGCCTCGAGCAACGCGGGGTCGAGGGAGGCGCCGGTCAACGCGCGGCGGAGCGCGGCGTGGCAGGGCTCGAACTCGGCGCCGAGCATGTCACTCGGAGCCGCCGGCGACTTGCTCCCCGCGAGGCAGTCGGCGAACGCATCGCAGGCGGGCCGCGTCTCCGGGGGCAAGCGGGCGAAGATCGTGTCGAGCCGACCGTCGACCCAGCCCGGCGTGGCCGCGATCGGCTCCGTCATGCGTCGGTGCTGAGTGCCCAGGCCAACACGCCCTTTTGTGCGTGCAGGCGGTTCTCCGCTCCATCGAACACCACCGATTGTGGCCCGTCGATCACCTCGGCGGTGACCTCCTCGCCCCGATGGGCCGGCAGACAGTGCATGAACACCGCGTCGGGTGCGGCGTCAGCCATCAGCCTCGAGGTTACCCTGAACGGGGCGAGCAGATTGTGCCGGTTCTCGCCGGGGTCGTCCCCCATACTCACCCAGGTGTCGGTGACCACGCAGCGGGCACCGCGGACGGCCACGGCCGGGTCGTCCGTCAGCTCGATCGTCGCACCCTGGGCGCGGGCCCAGTCCACCAGCTTCTGCGGCGGGCGCCGAAGCTCCGGCGTGGCGATCCGCAGCGTGAAGCCGAAGCGAACGGCGGCCTCGATCCAGGTGCAGGCGACGTTGTTGCCATCGCCGGTCCAGGCCACCACCTGGCCGGCGATCGGCCCGTGATGCTGCTCGAAGGTCATGACGTCCGCCATGAGCTGGCAGGGATGGCTAGCGCTGGTCAGTCCGTTGATCACCGGGACGGTGGCGTATTCCGCCAACTCGTGCAGGCGGGCCGGGTTATCGGTGCGCATCATGATCGCGTCGACATAGCGCGACAGGACGCGCGCGGTGTCGGCGACGGTCTCTCCGCGCCCGGTCTGCATCTCGGCAGCCGACAGAATGACGACGTCGCCACCCAGTTGCCGCATGGCCACCTCGAAGCTGACCCGGGTGCGGGTGCTCGGCTTTTCGAACACCATCGCCAGCGTTCGTCCAGCCAGCGGGCGCGGGCCGTGCGGATCGCGCTTGAACCGCTCCGCCTGCCCCAGCATCCCGCGCAGTGTCGCGGTGTCGAAGTCGCGGAGATCGAGGAAGTGGCGCGGGGCGCCACCCGCCGTATCGGCCGCATCCACGAAGGCGAGCGCGCCGCTCATTTTGCGGCGACGTGCAGCGTGGCGGGCTGGCAGCGGCGGGCGGCCAAGCGGATCATCGCCACGGCGTCGTCGATATCCGCGTCGGTGATCACCAGCGGCGGCACGAGGCGCAGCACGTTGTCGCCGGCCGCTACCGCAAGCAGGCCCTCGGCCATCATCGCGTCCTGCAGCTCGCTGTTGGGCACCTCCGCCTTGAGGCCCAGGATGAGCCCGGCGCCACGCACCTCCGACACCACGGTGGGGTAGTCGGCGACGACCTCGCCGAGCTTGTCCCAGAGCAGTTGGCCCTTGCGCTGGACGTCGTCGAGGAAACCGGGTGCCAGGATCACGTCCAGCACCGCGTTGGCGGCAGCGCACGCGAGCGGGTTGCCGCCGAAGGTCGTGCCGTGCGTGCCCGCCTTGAGATGCTTGGCCACGTGTTCCTTGGCCAAGATGGCGCCCATCGGGAAACCGCCGGCAATCCCCTTGGCGGCCGACATCACGTCCGGTTCGATGCCGGCCCACTCGTAGGCGAACAGCTTACCGGTGCGGCCCATCCCGCACTGGACCTCATCCAGCCCCAGCAGGATGCCGAATTCGTCGCACGCGGCGCGCAGGCCGCGCAGGACGTCGAGGCTGGCCGGGCGGATGCCGCCTTCGCCCTGCACCGGCTCGACGAGCACGCCCGCCGTTTCCGGCCCAATCGCGTCGCGCAGCGCGTTCAGATTGTTGAACGGGACGTGATCAAAGCCGTCCACCACCGGGCCGAAGCCGGCCAGGTATTTCTTGTTGCCGGTGGCCGCCAGCATGGCCAGCGTCCGGCCGTGGAAGGCGCCGTCGAAGCAGATCACGCGGAAACGCTCTGGGTGACCGCTCTCCGCCTGCGCCTTGCGCATCATCTTGACCATGCCCTCGTTGGCCTCGGCCCCCGAGTTGCAGAAGAATACGCTGTCGGCGAACGTGGCGTCGACCAAGCGGGCGGCCAGGCGTTCCGCTTGCGGCACGCGATACAGGTTGCTCGTGTGCATGACCCGGCCAGCCTGTTCGGCGATGGCCGCGACCAGATGGGCGTTGCCGTGCCCGAGCGACGACGTGGCGATACCCGCGCCGAAATCCAGAAATCGTCGGCCATCCGCCGTGTACAGCCAAGCGCCCTCGCCCCGCTCGAAGGCGAGGTCGGCGCGGTTGTAGGTCGGCATCAGGGCGGGAATCATGAAAGTCCGGAGCCTCTCCTCGTCTGTCCACGCTGATGACCCGCCGACTGAACCTCCACCCGGCGACGCTGGACAAGCGGTTACTGTGGCGTCGAGCCGAGGCCGAAGTCAACGCGGTTGCGGCAGCCAGTCGCTTGTTTAGTAAGAGCCCATGCCCAAACCCCGGCCAGATTCGGCGTCACGCCCACCCGGCAAGCAACCCGACCGCGCGGCCTTGCAGGAGGCGGCGCTGCGCCACCTCGCGCGCTTCGCGGCAACGGAGACCGGGCTGCTCCGGGTGCTCGACCGCCGCATTCTCCGGTGGCAGCGGGCCAGTGACGAGACGAACGAGACCGCCGCATCCTCGCGCGTGGCGGCCCGCGAGGTCGTCCAGGCGCTGGTCGCGGCTGGCGCGCTGGATGATACCAGCTTTGCCCTGGCCCGTGCCCGCCGGCTGGTCCGTGCCGGCCGGTCGCGCCGGGCCGTGTCGGCCCATCTCGCGGCCAAAGGCGTCGATGCCGCGACCGCCGGCGCCGCGCTGCCGGACGCGGAGGCCGAGTTCCTCGCCGCCGTCGCCTTCCTGCGCCGCCGCCGCATCGGTGCGTTCCGCTCCGATCCCGACGACCCGGGCGACCGCCAGCGTGAACTCGCCATCCTGGCCCGAGCGGGCTTTCCGCGCGACATCGCCGAGCGGGCGCTCCGGCTCGACCCGGGCGACGCGGCCGAGTTGCTGGCCGAACTGAAGCGCGGCTGATGTCGGAGGCTCGCCCGCGCTTCTCGCGCGCCGCCATCGTCGCCGGCATCCATCGCAGCCTGCCGCTGCAGGTGGGGGTGGTTCCGTTCGCGCTGGTCGCCGGCATCCTGGCGCAGGGGCAGGGGCTCAGCCTGGCGGAGGCGACGTTCATGAGCATGATCGTCTACGCCGGGTCGGCGCAGTTGCTGGCGCTTGGGCACTGGAGCGTGCCGGCGCCGATCGTGGCCGCGGCGACCGCGTCGTTCATCGTCAACCTGCGGCTGGCGCTGATGGGGCCGGTGATCGGGCCGTGGCTCGACCGGATCAAGGGGTGGCGGCTGTGGACCAGCCTGTTCCTGATGGCCGATCAGAACTGGGCACTGTCGGTGGCCGAGATGCAGACGGGCCGGTCGGACGCCGGGTTCCTGTTCGGCTCGGGCCTCCTGATGTGGTCCGTGTGGGTCGTGTTCACCGCGGTGGGGCATCTCGTCGGGGGGGTGCTGCGGCCACCGCCGGGCCACCCGATCTTCTTTGCGGCCCTGGCCGTGTTCGTATCGATCCTGGTGCCGATGTGGCATGGCAGACGCGACGTGCTGCCGTGGATGGTGGCCGCTTCCGTGGCGTTGATTGTCGCGCGCCTGCTGCCCGGCACGTCGTGGCACATCGTCGGCGGGGCGCTGGCCGGCGCGGCGGCCGGGGTCATGCGGGACCAGAGGGCGTGAGGTCCGACGTGTTGCTGGCCATCCTGGCGATGGCGGCGGCGACGTATCTGACGCGTGCCGGCGGCTACGTCCTGTTCCGCGCCATGCGGCCGAACGAGACCGTGCGCGCCGCGCTAAGCTACATCCCGGGCGCGCTCTTCGTGGCCTATGTCGCACCGGCGCTGGCCAGCGGTGGGTGGCCGGAGTGGATCGGCGCCGCGGCTACGGTGGGCGTCATGCTGGCGACCAGGCAGATGTCAGCCGCGATCCTCGCCGGCACGGCGGCGGCCTGGCTCGTATGGGCCATCCGCTGAGTATCGTTGCCGAATCTGCAACTTTGCTATAAGTTCAGGCAGTTAACGTCATCGGACTGCATGGTGAGACAGATCCTGGCCGTCATGCTCGTGCTATCGGTGGCGGCCTGCGGCAGCTCCGGCGGCCGTTTGAACTCGTCATCCAGCAGTCTCGAATGCGCGCCCTACGCGCGACAGATGACCGGCGTTCAGCTCTACGGCGATGCGGCGAGCTGGTGGGATCAGGCCGAGGGCCGCTACGCCAAGCGCGCCGATCCCGTGCCGGGCGGCATCTTGGTGTTCCGCCGGTCCGGACGGCTGCCCTACGGCCACGTCGCCGTCGTCCGCAGCCAGCGTTCGCCCCGCGAGATCACGGTCGACCAGGCCAACTGGGTGCACCACCGGATCACCACGGGCGAGCCCGTGGTCGACGTCTCGCAGGCCAACGATTGGAGCCAGGTCCGGGTCTGGTGGGACCCGGCCGGCAGTATGGGCGCGACCACGTATCCGGCTTACGGGTTTATCGCGCCCTAATCGTCCAGAGCCGTAATTCGCTTGCAAGCCAAGGCGGCTCGCGCCATGTGACACCGGGTTGAGTGGGGGGCAGCGCCCTCCCGGCGTCGGAGGAAAGAATGGGCAGCTTCAGCATCTGGCACTGGATGATCGTGCTACTGGTCGTCCTGCTGCTGTTCGGGACCGGCAAGGTCAGCAATCTAATGGGCGATTTCGCCAAGGGCATCAAATCGTTCAAGAAGAACATGGCCGAGGATGACGACGCGTCGATGGAAGCCACGGCGGCCGAGCGCCCGGCCGGCACCATCCCGCCCCCCGGCGTGACCACCTCGAGCACGGCGGCAGTTCCCCCGCGCGAGACGACCCGCGCCCTTTAGCCGATTGACGATCGCGCGCTGGTGCGGAGGATGACGGCGTCGTCCGGAGTTCTCCGCCATGTCCGCCCACCATGTAGCCGCTAGCCCCGCCACCGTTCACTGGGGCACGTTCAGCGCGGCGCAACAGCCCGTCCTTACGATCCGGAGCGGCGATACCGTGACGCTGGAATGCGTCTCTGGGCCGGCCGACGTCATGCCACCGGCCTCGTCTGGATTAGTAATCCCGCCCGCGCTGTCCGCCATACATGACCAAGTGCCGCAGCGGGGGCCGCATATCCTAACCGGCCCGGTCGCGGTCGCCGGCGCCGAGCCCGGCGACATGCTCGAAGTTCGGATCGACAGGATCGAGTTCGGCGCCGATTGGGGCTTCTGCGGCCATCGGCCGCTGATGGGTACGCTGCCCGAGGATTTCCCGAACCGCTTCCTGAGCCACATTCCCATCGACCGGGCCGCCAACACCTGTACGCTCCCGTGGGGGACGGTCCTGCCGCTGCAGCCGTTCTTCGGCGTCATGGGCGTTGCGCCCAAGCCCGCCTATGGCGTGCTGTCGACCAAGGAGCCGCGCGAGCACGGCGGCAACCTCGACAACAAGGAGTTGGGCGCGGGCAGCACGCTGTTCCTTCCCGTGTTCGTGGACGGCGCCAATTTCTCGGCCGGGGATGGGCACGGCGTTCAGGGTGACGGCGAGGTGTGCATCAACGCGCTGGAGATCTGCCTGACCGGCACGTTCACGCTGGTGCTGCACAAAGGCGGCGGCCTCGCCGATCCGGCGCTACGCTACCCGCGCGGCGAGACGGCGACGCATTTCATCTCGATGGGGATGCACGAGGATCTGGATATCGCCATGAAGACGGCGCTGCGCGAGATGATCGCCTTCATCTGCAGCCGAAGCAATCTTTCGCCCGATCAAGCCTACCAGCTCTGTTCGCTGGCGGTCGACTTCCACGTGACCCAGACGGTGAACGGGGAGAAAGGGGTGCATGGGCTGCTGCGGCGCACGCTTCTGCAGCAGGCATAGAAACAAACAGGGGCGCCAAACGGGGCGCCCCTGTCTTCGTAATGGCCGATACGCTTAGGCGCTTTTACGCGCGCGGCGGCGCATCAGTCCGAGGCCGACTAGGCCGGTGCCGAGCAGGGACAGCGACAGCGGCTCCGGAACCGTTGCCTTCTCCTGGATCGTGCCCTGGATGGTGCCGGCGGAGGTGAACGTCACCTTGAACTGCTCAGCCACCATGTAAGGCGACGTGAGTTTCGGCGCCGCGGCGGTGAGAGTCTCGTTCGGCGAGTTTGGTCCCAGCGTATCCATCAGCAACGGCGTGCTGCTGAGCGAGAGGCTGGAGCCTACGGCGAACATTTCCTGGACGGGGCCCACGTTCCCGGCATTGCTGCCGAAGCTCACGCTGAACGAACCGACATTGGTGTTGGTGATGCCGCTCTCGAGTGCCGCAAGGTACAGCGTGCCCGCGGAGTCCGAGTTGATCGCGATCGTCGACGTGTTGAAGAACGGCTCAGCAAGCGGGCTTGCGCCAGTTCCGGTGCCAGTTGCGCTGAACGTCACCGTAAAGGGGGTCCCGGCGATCGCACCAGCAAACTGATTGAGGCCGTTCGAGGTCGTAGAGCCGAGCTGCGTGTAGGTCGTCCCATTGGTGCTGTAGTAGATGCTGATCGGGTCGGCATTGGCGGCAGAAATGCCCATCGCCATCACGCCGGCCGCCGCCATCATTGTGAAAGACTTCATCATGTTTGCCTCCATCCCGTAGCGCTTCCATCCACTCGATGGTTGCTCAACGGCTTTCTCCTAATAAGCACACAGCGTGCCACCGATCTTTCGCCAATCATTTCAATGCGCTAAGAGCGAGGAGATCGGATGCGACTGGAGGGGTGTAAAGTCTGCTGACGGTTACCGGTCAGAACCCCAGAACAAGATCCCCGGAGAACGTCCAGCGGTCGCGGTGCTTGCCGTCGCCAAACGGCGTGGTGTCGTTCAAGGACCGGTCGTAGCGGATTTCCGGCCGGAACAGCGCCGTGGTCAGCTTCTCCGGCAAACCGGGGATCTTGTATGTCACGCCCGCAGTGAACTCGGAATAGGTGGTCGGGCGTGCGGCCGTGATCAGGTTCGTGAAGGTCCCGCGTTCGGCGGCGACGTAATCGAGCGAGCCGACCGGCGTCGAGACGAAGAAGTTGCTGTTGTCGCGGTAGATTTCGGCGCGGCCGTTCAGCGTCAGCGAGTCGGTCAGCGCGTAGCTGCCGTAGGCTGCCGCGCCATAGGCCTCGGCCCGGAACCCGTCATCCTTGATGTGATTGAATTCGGCCGTCAGCGTGAGCTTCGGAGTGGCCTTGTAAACTATTGCGACATCGCTGAGGTAGCGCAGCGCCGAGTTGGCGAATGGCGTGGCCGGCTTGGGGTCCTCGGGGCCGATATGCGTCAGTGCCAGCACCGTCAGGTTGCCGCCGAGGAAGTTGAGCCCGAAGCCGGCGATGCCGCCGGGTCGCTGGTTGTTGTCGCCGGCGCCGTAGGCCAGGAAGGTATTCACGCCGCTGTCGATGCCGAAATAGAGGTCGACGACGTCCGTGACATGCGCCGTTGCCAAGAACCCGGTGTGCTTATACGGCAAGCCGTAGTTGAAGATGTAAGAGTGCGTGTAGAACGGGTTGCCCTTGGGATCGATCACCTCGACCCCGAGCGGCGTCGGGTAGATGCCGGCCTTGAGGTCGATGCCGCCGGCGAAGAGATACGGCAGGTGCACGCTGATGTCGGCCTCGACGATGTCGAGCTGGTTGCGGTCATGGATGAGTTGGTCGAACACGCCGAGCGTGTGCGTGATCCGGGCGTCGGAGCCATACATTGCCTGCAGCTTGAAGCCGACGTCGACGTCGGTTGCCTTCGGGTCGATGTCTCGGCTGACGGTGGCCAGGAGCTGATTGAGCACCGGCCGGTTGGCCGAGTCGGTGAACAGCATGCCGAAGTTGCGGTTGTTGTCGGGCGACAGCGTGTTGCCGATGATGCCGGCCTCGCCCTGGAAGCCGAGCTTGATCGTGCTCGCCCAGCCCGCCGGAGCTGCCGGCAGGGTCGCGGCGCCGGCGGGCGCGGTGGGCGCGCTCACCGCCGGAGGCGCGGCATTTTCGTTGACGATGCCCTGGGCGCGAAGCCCGGTGCTGGCGCTCATGGCGCACAGGCCTGCCAAGGCGGGGAGAGAGGCCCGGAGGCCGGACCGACGAAGGGGGAGGTGGCTGTTTTTCATGACGCCGATCTCAACCCGCTTTCTGTAATGTTTCAAGCTGAAACGGACAATAACCAGCCAGAGTTGCCGGAGTTTTTCGGCATTGTTGCAGTGTTGCACCGCATAAACGGAAAATATAGACACCCCGGCCGCCAAACCGGGGTGCCCAATCGGAACGCCGAAGCAATCAGGCCGAGTAATACATCTCGAACTCGACCGGATGCGGCGTGTGCTCGAACTTGTAGACCTCGGTCCACTTGAGTTCGATGTAGCTTCGGATTTGCTCGATATTGAAGACGTCGCCGGCCAGCAAGAACTCGTGGTCCGCCTCGAGCGAAAGCAACGCCTCGCGCAGGCTGCCGCACACGGTCGGGATGTCCTTCAGCTCTTCCGGCGGCAGGTCGTAAAGATCCTTGTCCATCGGATCGCCCGGATGGATCTTGTTGCGGATCCCGTCGAGCCCGGCCATCAGCAGCGCCGAGTAGGCGAGATACGGATTGGCCGTCGCGTCGGGAAAGCGGATCTCGACGCGCTTGGCCTTCGGGCTAGTGGTGTAGGGAATGCGGCACGACGCCGAGCGGTTGCGCGCCGAATAGGCCAGCAGCACCGGCGCCTCGAAGCCCGGGATCAGCCGCTTGTAGCTGTTTGTCGTCGGGTTGGTGAACGCGTTGCAGGCCTTGGCGTGCTTGATGATGCCGCCGATGAAATAGAGGCAGGTCTCCGACAGGTCGGCGTAGCCCGACCCGGCGAACATCGGCTTGCCGTCCTTCCAGATACTCTGGTGCGTGTGCATGCCCGAGCCGTTGTCGCCGTAGATCGGCTTGGGCATGAACGTCGCGGTCTTGCCGTAGCTGTGCGCCACGTTGTGCACGCAATACTTATAGATCTGCATCTGGTCGGCCATGTTGACCAGCGTGCTGAACCGCGTGCCGAGTTCGTGCTGGCTCTGCGCCACCTCGTGGTGGTGCTTCTCGATGATGAGGCCCATCTCGCCCATCGAGGAGAGCATCTCGGCGCGCAGGTCGCTCTCGCTGTCGACCGGCGGCACCGGGAAGTAGCCGCCCTTGATGGCCGGGCGGTGGCCCATGTTGCCCTCGGGATAGTCGCGCAGGTTGGCGCCGGGCCCCTCGATGCTGGTGATCTCGTATTTGCCGTAGTTGGAGCCGGTGCCGAACTTGATGTCGTCGAACACGAAGAACTCGGCCTCGGCGCCAACCATCACGGTGTCGCCGATGCCGCTCGACTTGACGAACGCCTCGGCTTTCTTGGCCGTGCTGCGCGGGTCGCGCGTGTAGGGCTGGCCGGTGCTCGGCTCGTAGATGTCGCAAAAGATGATCAGGCTCGGCTTGGCCGCGAACGGGTCCATCACCGCCGTGTCGGGGTCGAGCATCAAGATCATGTCGCTCTCGTTGATCGCCTTCCAGCCGGCGATCGACGAGCCGTCGAACATGATGCCGTCCTTGAACGCGTCCTCCGTGATCGTCGAGATATGCTGGGCCGTGTGCTGCCACTTGCCGCGCGGATCGGTGAAGCGCAGATCGACATACTCGACCGACTGCTCCTTGATCGTCTCGAGGACCTTGGCGACGCTGTCCTCTTTGCTGTCTTTTGCCATCCTGACTACTTATCCTTCGTCTCGCGGCCCGCTGCGGGCCGGCTTGGTTGATGTGTCGTTCTAGCCCGGTCCGGACGCTAGATCGCGTCGCTGCCGCGTTCGCCCGTGCGGATGCGAACGACGTCCTCGACCGGAACGATGAATATCTTGCCGTCCCCGATGCGTCCCGTGCGCGCCGCGTTGGTGATGGCCTCGACCGCGCGTTCGACGAGGTCGTCGTCGCACACCACTTCGATCTTCACCTTGGGGAGAAAATCCACCACGTACTCGGCGCCACGATACAGTTCCGTGTGTCCCTTCTGCCGACCGAACCCCTTCGCCTCAACGACCGTGATGCCCTGCAACCCTACCTCGTGTAGCGCCTCTTTCACCTCGTCGAGCTTGAATGGTTTGATGACCGCCTCGATCTTCTTCATTGCCTCTCGCCCGGCGTCTGCGGCCCGGCGTCCTCCCATTGCTGCGATTACCGCCTCATGGAGAGGTCGGTGGCGAAGGTTTGCACGCAGCGTGCCACACGGCAAATGCCGGCGGCCCGGGGCGCCCGGCGCGCCAACTGCCGGTGGCGTGAGCACCAGAGCAGCGGGCGTGCCTACCCGCCGGGCAGGCGGGCGTGCCGCGGTCGCGTGCAGTTGCCGGTGCGGGACCGGCGGGGCATAACCCATCCTCTCGCCGGAGTGTTGCCTGTTGAAGCCCACCAACGATCTGCTGTCGGGTCTCGGAACCACCGTGTTCACGGTCATGTCGGCGTTGGCAACCGAGCACCAGGCGATCAATCTGGGGCAGGGTTTCCCGGACACGGACGGGCCGGAGGACATCCTGCGCGCCGCCGCGGACGCGCTGTTCGACGGCCGCAACCAGTATCCGCCCATGACCGGCGTGCCGGAACTGCGGCACGCCGTCGCGTCCGCCAATGCCCGCTTCTACGGGCTCGAGTTCGATGCCGCGAGCGAGATCGTCGTCACCTCGGGTGCGACCGAAGCGATCACGGCTTGCCTGATGGCCATCCTCAACCCGGGCGACGAGGTCGTCCTGTTCGAACCGCTTTACGACACCTACCTGCCGATCATCCGCATGCTGGGGGCGGTGCCCAAGCTGGTCCGGCTGGCGCCCCCGACCTGGGAGCTGCCCCGGAGCGAGCTGTCCGCCGCGTTCGGCGCCCGCACCAAGGCGATCCTGCTCAACACGCCGATGAACCCCTGCGGCAAGGTGTTTACATCCGCGGAACTCGCGTTCATCGCCGAGCTTCTGCAGAAGCACGACGCCTACGCCGTGTGCGACGAGGTCTACGAGCATCTCACCTTCGATGGCTGGCGGCATATTCCGCTGATGACGCTGCCCGGGATGCGCGACCGGTGCATGCGGGTCGGCAGCGCCGGCAAGACCTTCAGCTTGACGGGCTGGAAGATCGGCTACGTCTCGGCGCCCGCCGCCCTCGCCGGCGTCGTGGCCAAAGCGCATCAGAACCTGACCTTCACCACGCCGCCGAACCTGCAGCGCGCCGTCGCGATCGGGCTTGCCAAGGACCAGGCCTATTTCGACGGCCTCGCCGCCGGGCTGGCGGCCAAGCGCGACCTGCTGTCGGAGGGGCTGTCCCGGCTCGGCTTCGGCGTGCTGAACGCCCGCGGCAGCTATTTCGTGACCGCCGATTTCAGCCCCTTGGGGTTTGCCGGCGACGATGTCGCGTTTTGCCGGCACATCACCGAACGGGCCGGCGTCACCGCCATTCCGGTGTCAGCCTTCTACGAGAACGATCCGCCCACCCACTATGCCCGGTTCGCCTTCTGCAAACGCGAGGCCGTGCTGCAGGAGGCGGTAAGCCGGCTCGAGCGGGCTTTCGTGCGCTCCCAATTGACGCGAGCCTCGTAGCGGTTCTAAACCGCGGACCTGCTGTGGCGGACGTAGCTCAGTTGGTAGAGCGCCGGTTTGTGGTACCGGTTGTCGCGGGTTCGATCCCCGTCGTTCGCCCCAGCCGCACCCTCCTGTGACGGAGACGCGATTGAGGCTTTTCCCGGCTTGCGTCGCGTTGATCGGGCTGATGGCGCCCCTGGCCTGCCATGCCGAAGACCCCGTCATCGGCGCCGTGTATGCCGCGAGCGGCGAGGGTGCGGATGCGAGGCACGCGGTCGCGACCGCGCTCGACATCGTCAACGGCACGCATGAGCGTATCCCGGTTCTGATGGGTCAAGGCGGCGGCCTGGATCGCCTCGGCGGGGCCAAGCTGAGCGTCGTGTTCGCCGACGATCCCGGCGACCCGGCCAAAGCCGCCGAGGCGGCGGAGCGCCTGGTCACCCAGGGGCACGCCCAAGCCCTGATCGGCGGCCGGTCGGATGCGAGCGCGGCAGCGATCAGCCGGGTCGCCGAGCAGCACGGCATCCCATTCCTGTTGCTCGATGGCGCGCTGACGAATACCGACGGGCTGACCTGGTTCTTCCGCATCGGGCGCACCCCGGCGGGCGACGACATCGCCGTCCTCAAACTGCTGGGCACCTTGGCGTCGGCGCATGGCCGTAGTCTGGACAGCGTCGCGGTCGTCTTTGAGGACAGCCCGGCCGGGCGCGACCGCGCCGCCCCGCTGCGTCGGGCCATCGAAGCTGCCCACCTGCGGCCGATCGAAGCCGCGGTCCCTGACGACGCCGCGGCGCTCGATCGCGCCGCCCAGGGCATCGCCGACAGCGCCCCGGGCGTGGTGTTGTTCGTGTTCGGCGGGGGGCACGAGCCGACGCTGCTCGCGCTGTTGGCCGGGCGCGGCGTCGGCCCGCTGGTGCTGATGCAGCGCAACGGTGCCGGCTCCACGGAGGGCGTGTTCCGCAGCATCAGCTACACCGCCGACCCGTTGCCGGCCCGGCCCGGCGTGCCCGAGGTGAACGCCGCCTACATGGCCAAGGCGGGCAAGCCGCTCGATGCGGACACCGCGCGTGAACTGACCGGGGTGCTGCTGCTCGCCGACGTCCTCAACCGGGCGGCGTCGACGAAGCCGATCGATCTGCGCACCGCGCTGATGGCGACCGACACGCCGGGCGGCGAGACGCCGATGCTCTGGGACGGGATCCGCTTCGACGACACCGGTCAAAACGTGCTCGCCACGCCGGCGCTGCAGCAATTGCAGCATGGCGCCTTCCAGACCGTCGCCCCGGACGGCGTCGCGACCGCGACCGCGTCGTGGCCGAAGTAGCGCGCCCGGTTCAGTTGCGCGGCAGTTGCTGCTCCACGAGCGTTGCCCAAAAGCTCGCGCCGGTGGGGAGCACGTCGTCGTTGAAGTCGTAGCGGGGGTGATGCAGGCCGGGGTCATCGGTGCCGGTGCCGGTGCCGATCATGATGTATGAGCCTTGCTTGGCGTTCAGCATGAAGCTGAAATCCTCGCCGCCCATGGTCGGATAGTCCATCTCCTGCACCCGGCTGGCGCCCACGACGGCCGCGGCAGCCGCGCGGGTCATGGTCGTCGCCTCCGCATCGTTGACGGTCGCCGGATAGATCCGCTGGAACCGCGCATCGGCACTGGCGCCGAAGCTTTCCGCGATGCCGCGCGACAGGCGCAGCACGCCCTGCTCGAGCGTGTCGGCGACCGCCGGGTCGAACCATCGGGCGGTGCCGAGCATGCGGACCGCCTCGGGGATCACGTTGTGGGCGTTGCCGCCGTGGATGCTGCCGATGGTGACGACGCCGCCATGCACGGGGCTGACGTTGCGGGCGATGATGCTTTGCAGCGCCTGCACGATCGTCGCCGCGATGAGGATCGGGTCGGTGCCGAGATGCGGCTGCGCCCCGTGCGCACCCTTGCCGATGATGTCGATCTCGATGGTGGCCACGGCGGCCATGACCGGACCCTCGCGCCAGCGGAAGGTGCTGGCCGGCGCAGTCGGCCAATTGTGCATGCCGAACACCTGTCGCATCGGAAAGCGCTCGAACAGCCCCTCCCGCACCATCAGGTCGCCGCCACCGAAGTTTTCCTCTGCGGGCTGGAAGATGACGTACGCGGTGCCGGCGAAATTGCGCGTTTCGGCCAGATACCGGGCCGCGCCGAGCAGCATGGTGGTGTGCCCGTCATGGCCGCAGGCGTGCATCACGCCTGGCGTTTGGCTGGCGTACGGCTTGCCGGTCTGCTCGTGGATCGGCAATGCGTCCATGTCGGCGCGCAGGCCGATCGCGCCGCCCGCAACGCTCCCGCGGATCACGCCGACGACGCCGGTTTGCGCGATGCCGGTGTGCACCTCGTCGACGCCGAACCCGCGCAGCAGGTCGGCGACGACGGCGGAAGTGCGGTGTTCCTGCAGCCCGATCTCCGGATGCGCATGCAGGTCGCGGCGCCAAGCGGTCATGTCGGCGTGGAAGTCGGCAATTCGGTTCAGGACGGCCATTCGTTTCTTCCAAAGGTCAGGGCGAGACCCGCTGCGAGTGGCATCGGTTCGACGCCGAGGCTAGACCGCATCGTCTGGACGTCAAACGCCTTGTCTTCGAGCAGGCGGCGTATTTCCGCGCCGCGGATGCGGGGAACGCCCGGCAGCCGCGTGAGGGGGGCCAGGGCGAACAACAGCGCCGCCGGTAGCGGCACGATCACCGGCGGCTTCAGACCGGCTGCCGCCGCTACCGCGCGGACGAAATCGGCATAGGGCAGGGCAGCCGGCCCGGCGATCACGATGGCTTCAGGGCCGCCCCAGGGCCGCCCCAGGGCCGCCCGGATCGAGCGGGTGACGTCCGTCTGATGGATGGGCTGCACCAGGGCGCGGCCGCCACCCGGCAGCGGCACGGCCGGCAAGCGGCGGACCAGCGCAGCCAGGCGCTGCACGTTGTCCTCGCCAGCGGCACCGTAGATCATGGTCGGGTGCAGGATGACGCCCCGCCGGCCGGAGGCAAGCAGCGCGCGCTCGCCCGCGAGCACCCCGGCGCCGTGGTCGTCTGGCCAGCGTGTATATTTCCGGGTGCTGCCCAACGCGATGAGCACGGCCGCGGGCGGGGCGGCGGCGAGGAGGGCGGGGACATGCCGGGCATGGGCGCAGGAGACGATGTGCGTGGCGTCCGCAAGCGCCGGGCCAAGGGCGGTGCCGGTCAGGTCGGCCAGGCGCGGGATGCCGCCGAGTCCGGCCGCATGCCAGCGCGCGGCGTCTCGCACGACCGGCACGAAACCGATGCCGTCCGCGCGCAGCGAGCGGCAGAGCGCGGTCCCCGATCGGCCGCTCGCGCCGATCACGTGGACGATCACGTGAGCAGGCTGTCGGCGGCTGCCCGGGCGGCGTCGGTGACGTTCTCGCCGGCGAGCATGCGGGCGAGCTCCTCGCGGCGTTCGGCCGCGTCGAGCGGGGAGACGGTGGTCGTGGCCCGGCCGCGGACCGACTCCTTGGCGACGCGCAGATGCGCCAGGCCGCGCGCGGCGACCTGCGGGCTGTGCGTGACCACCAGGACCTGCACCCGATCGGCCACGCGCGCGAGCCGTTCACCGACCGCGGCCGCGGTCGCGCCGCCGACCCCGCTGTCGACCTCGTCGAACACCAGCGTCGGCACCGACCCGCCCCCCACCAGCACGACTTTCAGCGCCAGCATGAGCCGCGACAGTTCGCCACCGGACGCGATCCGGTCGAGGGCGCCCGGCGTCTGGCCCGGGTTGGTGGCGATCAGGAACGTCGCGCGCTCGACGCCGTTAGCGCCGTAGCGCGCCTCCTCGAGCGGGCGCACCTCGACGATGAAGCGCGCCTTGTCGAGCCGCAGGGGAGGCAGCTCGGCGGTCACGGCCTCTTGCAGCAGCGCCGCCGCCTCATGCCGCGCCGCCGACATGGCGGCGGCTGCCTGCAGGTAGCCCGCCTTCGCCGTCTCCATGTGCGCCGCGAGAGCGGCGATCTCGGCCGTGCCGGTGTCCAACGCAGCGAGGCGGCGCTGGAGGCCCTCGAGCAGGGCGGGCAGGTCGGCGACCGGCACGCCGTGCTTGCGCCCCGCCGCCCGGAGCGCGAACAGCCGCTCCTCGGCCTGCTCCAACGACCGGGGATCGGCGTCGGCGTCGGTGGCGAGCCGGCTGAGCAGCGTCTCCGCCTCGGCGAGCGCCTCCTCGGCGCGGTCCAGTGCGGCCAGGGCAGCGTGGGCGGCCGGATCCTCGCCCAGCTTCTGCAGCGCACGCGACGCGGCGCGCAGGCTGGCGGCCGGGCCAGGGCTGCGCCGGTCGCGCGGCGCGATCTCGGCCAATGCTTGCCCGATCGCCTCGCCGCGGCGCTCGTGCTGCTGTAGGCGGAGGCGCTCGGCGGCCAAGTGCTCCTCCTCTCCGTCGGAGGGCGCCAGATCCCCGAGTTCGGCGACGGCGTGGCGCAGCCAGTCCTCCTCGCGCTGCACCTCGGCCAGCGTCGATCGCGCACGCTCCAAGGCGGCCGCACTGTCCCGCCACGCCGCCCAGGCGATCCGCGTGGCCGCCTGCAGCCGCGGTGCGACGCCGAACGCGTCGAGCAGGACGGTGTGCACGGCCGGGTCGGCCAGGCCCATCTGATCCCCTTGACCCTGGATCTCGACGAGCAGGCTGCCGGCCCGGCGCAACAGCGCGATGCTTACCGGCTGGTCGTTGACCGTCGCGCGCGAGCGGCCGTCGCGCCCGACGACCCGGCGGACCACCAGCTCGTCCTCTTCGACGGCGATGCCCTGCTCGCTCAATAGCTCCAACGACGGATGACCCGGCGGCAGCGAAAACGAGGCCGTCACGCTGGCTTGCTCGGCGCCCGTCCGCACCAGCCCCTGCTCCGCCCGTGCGCCGAGCGCCAGGCCGAGGCTATCGAGCAGAATGGATTTGCCGGCGCCGGTTTCGCCCGTCAGCACCGTCAGGCCGGCGCCGAAGCCGAGATCCAGCCGCTCGATCAGCACCACGTCGCGGATCGAGAGGGCGGTGATCATGGCGGAGGAAGGTTAAAAGATGCTGCCCAGGGTTCGGGAGAAGAAGCCGCCGCTCTCGGCCGTGCGGTTCGGCGCCGGGGCGGCCATGCCTTGATCGACGAGATTGTTGTAGCTGCTCTCGTACCACTGGTTGCCCGGGTAGTTGTGCCCCAGCACCGCGGCCGTCTTGCGCGCCTGGTCGGTCATTCCGAGCAGGAGGTAGATCTCTGTCAGCCGATGCAGCGCCTCAGGCACGTGGTTCGTCGTCTGATAGTCGTCGATGACGCGCTGAAAGCGGCCGATCGCGGCAGCGTAGTTCTTCTGCCCCTCGTACCAGCGGCCGATCTCCATTTCCTTGCCGGCCAAGTGGTCGCGGCAGAGGTCGATCTTGAGCCTGGCGTCGCGGGCGTACGGTGTGTCGGGGAAGCGGTTGACGACGTCCTGCAGCGCCGACATGGCAACCTGCGTGCCCTTCTGATCGCGCTGGATGTCCGAGATCTGCTCGTAGAAGGCCAGCGCGCGCAGATAATAGGCGTAGGCGATGTTCTGGTTGCCGGGATGCAGCGCGATGAAGCGGTCCAGTGCGCCGTTGGCTTCGGCATAATGATTCTGGAGGTACTCGGCGTAGCCATGCATCAACTGGGCGTTCACGGCCCAGGACGAGTAGGGGTAGTTCTGCTCGATGGCATCGAACTGGCCAACGGCGGTGTTGTAGCGCTTGGCGTTCAGCGCATCGATGCCGTTGTTGTAGAGTTGCTCCGGCGACAGCTTGGAGTAGTCGGCCTTCGCCTCGATGTCCTCGGCCTTGCCGTTCCATGGCAAGATCGAGCCCAGCGTCTCGCATCCCTGCAACAGGAGCAGGCTGGCAGCGATGGCGGCGAAGCGGACGGTGTGTCTCATGGCGCGCGGCTTATAACACAGGGCGACGAAGCCCAAAGATTTTGTTAGGCGGCGTCTTGCAGCCAACCCATGCCGTCGGCGCGAACCGGGCGCCAGTTGGCGGAGTCGGCGAACAGCGCCCGCAACACCTTGTTGTTCAGCGAGTGCCCGGAGCGGTTGCCGACGAAGCGTCCGCGGATCGCGCCGCCCAACGCGAGGTCGCCGACCGCGTCGAGCAGCTTGTGACGGACGAACTCGTCGCCCATCCGCAACCCGGTCGGGTTCAGCACCCTGTTTCCGTCGACCACGACCGCGTTGTCGAGCGTCCCACCCAGCGCCAGCCCGGCGGCCCTTAGCCCGGCGATCTCGTGCGCCAGCGCGAACGTGCGGGCCCGCGCCACGTCGCGGAAGGCGTCGCCCCGCATCGAAAGCGACAGCGTCTGGCGGCCAATCGCGGCAGCGGAGAAGTCGATCGCTAGGCTCAGTTCCAGGCAATCGGCCGTGCCGGGACGCAACTCGGCAAATGCCTCGCCCTCCTGGACCCGCACCGTGCGCAGCACCTCGATGGCGATAACCGACGCGTCCTGGTCGACCACGCCCGCACAATCGAGCAGGAACATCCACGGCTCGGCCGAACCATCCAGCACGGGCAACTCGGGTCCATCGACCTCGACGACGATGTTGGCGATGCGGTTGGCCGACAGCGCCGCCATCAGGTGCTCGACGGTCCCGATCGTCGCGTCGGGCCGGTCGGCGGCGGTGAGAACGGTGCACAGCCGAGTGTCGCACACGGCGTCGAACCGGGCCTCGATGTCGACCGCGAGGTCGATCCGGCGGAAGACGATCCCGGTGCCCTCCATGGCCGGCATCAGCGTGACATTGACGGGCCGACCGCTATGCAGCCCGGTGCCGGTGCAGCAGATGGCGCTGCGGAGGGTACGCTCCCGCACCACCGGCGACGACACCGTCTCAAGACTCGCAACCGGTGACAGGTAACCGTCCATTCCGCTCTCCGCGCCGATCCTGGGCACATTCAGACGCCGGAAACGACAGCGCCTCGATCTTTCCTAACGGAGTTGATCGAGGCGCCCAAGACAAAGAATGTTTCTGAATATTACGCTGTAAGTCCCTGAAAGGTTTACTCCTTGCCGGAGCTCTGACGCCGCAGAAAGGCCGGTATTTCGAGCGCGTCGTCGCTGCCGTTGTACTGCGGCTGCTGCGAGCCGGGCACCGGGTCCGGCGAGAAGCTCGGCTCGGCCCGTTGCGGCTCGGTCGGCTCCGGTTGCGGCGAGCGGCGGATCGACCGGGTCATCATGCCGAACAGGCTGCGTCCGGCCGAGACCGGGACGGGCACGGGGAGCGGGGCGGGAGCATACTCCTCCGCTTGCGCGACCGGGCGCACCTGCGTCGGCTGGACGGGCACCTGGCGGAACCCGCTCTGCCGTGATGGCGCCGGCGCTTCCTCGTAAGCCTGCTCGGCACCCGATGCCGGCGCTGGCTCGAGGGGAATTTGCCGCGGCACCAGCATCGGCATCGGCGCGAACCGGGACTCGGCCACGGGCGCGGATACGGCTGCGCTCGCCTGCGGCACGAAGCCGCTGGACACCGCCTGGATCATCCCGCCGTTGCCGACGGCGACGAGTTGCGGCCGCTTGGCATCGACGTTGACGCCCATGTCGATCCCGGTCGCGACCACCGAGACCCGGACCTTGCCGGTCAGCGACTCGTCGACGGCCGAGCCGAAGATGATGTTGGCGTCGTCGGCCACTTCCATGCGCACCCGGTTCGCGGCTTGGTCGACCTCGAACAGCGTCATGTCGTCACCGCCGGTGATGTTGATCAGCAGGCCGCGAGCCCCGGCCATCGACGTGTCCTCGAGCAGCGGGTTGCTGATCGCAGCCTCGGCGGCCCGGGTGGCGCGATTCTCGCCCTCGGCCTCGCCGGTGCCCATCATCGCCTTACCCATCTCGGCCATCACGGTGCGGATGTCGGCAAAGTCGAGATTGACCAGGCCCGGCGCCATCATCAGGTCCGTCACGCCGCGCACGCCCATGTAGAGGACGTTGTCGGCCATCTTGAACGCCTCTTTCCAGCCGGTCCGCTCGTTGGCCAGCCGGAACAGGTTCTGGTTCGGGATCACGATCAGCGTGTCGACGTACTGCTGCAATTCGGCGATGCCGGCCTCGGCCGACTTGGTGCGGCGTCCGCCCTCGAAGGTGAACGGCTTGGTCACCACGCCGACGGTGAGGATGCCGCGCTCGCGGGCCATGCGCGCGATGACCGGCGCCGCCCCAGTGCCGGTGCCGCCGCCCATGCCGGCGGTGATGAACACCATGTGCGTGCCTTCGAGGCAGTGCATCAGCTCGTCGGCGGCTTCCTCGGCGGCGGCGCGGCCGATCTCGGGCTTGGCGCCCGCGCCGAGGCCCTGGGTCAGATGCGGGCCGAGCTGCACGCGGCGATCCGCCTTGCTGTGCTGGAGCTGCTGCGCATCGGTGTTGGCGACGACGAAATCGACGCCTTGCAGGTTGAGCGAGATCATGTTGTCGACGGCGTTCGTGCCGCCGCCACCGACGCCCACCACCGTGATGCGCGGCGTGAAATCGGTGTGGCTCTGTTTCGGAACGATGATGTGCAGCGTCATGTGGTTTTTTCCCTCACGGGCTCGGATGGCAGAGATGTCGCACGGTCGATCGGAGTCGCGCCAAGCAGTCGGCGCGGCATTACAGATGATCTCCGATATATTTGATGATACGGTCCAGTAACGTCGGTGGCCCGTCCTCCTCCAGCTTGACGTCGGCAAGGTGGCGTCCGGCCCCCGATGCCCAGGCCAGCAGCCCGGATGCGGTCGCGAAGGCCGGGCCGGAGGCAAGCTCGGGGAGGCCGCGCACATGCGCCGGCTTGCCCAGCCGGACTTGGCCGCCGAGCATCCGGGTCGCCATGTCGCGCAGCCCGGGCATCTGGCTCGCGCCGCCCGTCAGCACCACGCGATGGCCGGTCTCGCGCGAGATCCCGGCCCTGTCGAGCTGGGCGCGCACCATCTCGAACGTCTCTTCCAGCCGCGGCACGATGATGCTGATCACCTTGCTGCGCGGGATCTTGTGCACGTCGTGCTCCTCCTCGCCCACCAGCGAAATCGGCAGCATCTCGCGCTCATCGTCCGGGCTCGGCTGGGCGCTGCCGTAGAGAGTCTTCAGCCGCTCGGCCTGGGCCAGCGGCGTCGACAGGCCCTGCGCGATGTCCTTGGTGATGTGCAGCCCGCCGATCCGCAGATGCGCCGTGTGCAGCAACTGCCCCTCGCTGAACACCGCCATGTCGGTGGTGCCACCGCCCATGTCGATCACGGTCGTGCCGAGCTGGCGCTCGTCCTCCACCAGCGTCGCCAAGCCCGACGCCAGCGGCGAACTCACGAGTTCCTCGAGCTGTAGCTTGCAGCGGCCGATCGTCGCCATGAGGTTGTGCACCGCAGATGCCGCCGCATCGATGATATGCAGCCGCGCCTTGAGCTGGTCGCAATGCATCCGCCGCGGGTCCAACACGCCCTGGGTCTCGTCGACGGCGAATGCCAGCGGCACCACATGGATGATCTCGCGCCCGGCCACCAACGCGCGCCGCCCGCCCTCCTGCACGACCCGGCGTAGGTCATGCTCCGTCACCGCGCGGCCGCCGACCGGCCACTCGACGGTGTAAAGCCGGCTCTCCGGCTGTCCACAGGACAGGTTGACGAGGTAATGCTCGATCCGTTGCCCAGCCTTGTCCTCCGCCTCGCCCACCACGCCGGCGATCGAATGGGACGCCATGTCGAGATCGACGATGCCGCCCGCGCGCACGCCGCGCGACGCCCGCATGGCGCTGCCGATCACCCGGATCGTGCCATCGGGGTCGGTGCGGCCAATCAAGCAACACACCTTCGTGGTGCCGACGTCGAGCACGCCGAAGGTACCTGATCGCGCCGCGCGCGCGCGCGGCAGGGCCGGCTCGGACGGGCCCGCGACGGCGAGCGTCTGCAGGAGGTCGGGCTCCGGCACCTTGCTCGAGCGGCGTCGCGCGACGTCGTTCATGACGGCTTTTTCCCCCCGGGCCGGCGGCCGGGCCGCCGCTGGCCATTGGCCGCACGACGAGCCGATCCGGCAGGCGCATGTCGACGACTTGCAGCGGGCGGTCGAGCAGCGCTTGGCTGGCCTGCAACTCCATGAGCTTGATCATTGCCGGCCCTTCTGCCGCTTCGGGCAGGAGCACGTCGGCGCCGTTGCTCAGATGCAGGTTCCATCGCCGCTCGCCGACCCGAACTGCCGCGACCACCCGCGAGCGCAAGGCCGGCAGGGCGGCCAAATCGTCCAGCAGCGCCGCGGCCGCTTCCGGCGCGCCGGCCCCGACCACGAGCGGCAGCGTCTTGAACGCGTCCGCATCCTTGCCCGGATCCTGCTGGACGACGACGTCGCCGGTGCGGTCGATCAGCTGGAACTTGCCGCCATTCTGCCATACCGCGAACGGCCGCCGCTCCTCCAGCCGCACCACGATCGTGCCCGGCAGGTGCCGCTCCACGGTGGCGCGCTGCACCCAGGTGAGCTTCTCGATCCGCGCCCGGGCGGCATCGAGCGAGAAGCCGAGCAATTTGTCGCCCTTGGCGACACCGAGGGCCGCGCGCAGGAAGTTCTCCGGCGTCTTGTCGCGTCCCTCGACCCGGATCTCGTTCACCACCAAGCCGCCGCCGATCCCGAGCCGCTCGGGCAAGCTCGCGACCGTGTTGCCGGAGCGGAGGCTGTGCACCACCGACAACCCACCCAGACCAAGCGCCAGCAGGACAGCGATGCCGACCGTAGGCCACACGAGCCTGCTCCGACGTCGCCAGAACAGCCCCACGCGCGAGGGCCGCCGCGCATGGAGCGGCGGCGGCGCCTTGGCTGGCGTGCGCTGCCGCGGCGCGGCCTCTACGCGCGGCAAACGGCGTTCTCCACCATCCACGCGCACAGCGTCGGGAAGTCGATCCCCTGATAGGCCGCTTGTTCGGGCAGCAGGCTCGTCGGGGTCAGGCCGGGCTGCGTGTTGACTTCGAGCAGGACCAGGCGGCCCGGCCCGTCTTCCCCTTCGTCGAGCCGGAAGTCGGCCCGGCTCGCCCCCCGGCACCCGAGCGCACGATGGGCCGCGACGGCGACATCGAGCGCGCGGGCATAGGTGTCCGGGTGGATCGGCGCAGGGATCTGATGGCGCGACCCGCCCTCGGCGTATTTGCTCTCGTAGTCGTAGAACGCGCCGGCCTGGGCCCGGATCTCGGTGACCGCGAGCGCGCGGTCACCCATGACGCCGACGGTGATCTCGCGGCCGGGGATGTATTCCTCGACCATCGCCTCGGCGCCGAACCGCCAATTCCGTGCGATCTCCGCCCGTCGATTGTCGCCGTCGCGCATGATCTCGACGCCGACCGACGAGCCCTCGTTGAGCGGCTTGATCACGTACGGGAGCGGGAGCGGATCGCTTGCTTCGAGCGCCTCCATGCCCACCACCGCGCCGACCGCCACCGGCAACCCGGCCCCGGCAAACACCGTCTTGGCCGCTTGCTTATCCATCGCCAGCGCCGAGGCGCGCACGCCGGAATGCGTGTAGGGGATGTTCAGCCAGTCGAGCACGCCCTGGATGGTGCCGTCCTCGCCGAACCGTCCATGCAGCGCGTTGAAGACGACGTCCGGAGCAGGGTCGAGGGCGGTGAGCACGGCACGCAGATCGGCTCCGACGAGCACTGGCGTGACCTCGAACCCCGCCCCCCGCAGCGCATCGATCACCTGCTTGCCACTGGAAAGGCTCACCTCCCGCTCCGCCGAGATGCCGCCATACAGGACCGCGACGCGCTTCATGCTGGCACTCCCACGATCTCCCTCTCCCGCTGGCGGCCGCGGGGCGCGGAGCGTACCAAGGTCGGGGTGAGGGTGGGGCCACGAGAGGTGAGCGATCCGTCGCGCGGACCACCCTCACCCAACCCTCTCTCGCCAGCGGGAGAGGGCTTCGACATGGAGGCCAACGGTAGGCCCATCCGTTTGATCTCCCACTCGAGCGTCACCCCGCTGGTGGCAAGCACGCGCCGGCGGACCTCCTCGCCCAGCCCTTCCAGATCGGCCGCCGTGGCGTCGCCGGTGTTGAGCAGGAAGTTGCAATGCTTCTCGCTGACCATGGCCCCGCCACGCGTCAGCCCGCGGCACCCGGCCGCGTCGATCAGCTCCCACGCCTTCTGGCCCGGCGGGTTGCGGAACGTGCTGCCGCCGGTCCGCGCCCGCACTGGCTGCGTCGCCTCGCGGCTGCTCCTGATATCGGCCATTCGGGCGGCGACGACGGCCGGGTCGCCCCGCCGTGCCCAGAAGCGCGCCCGCACCACCAAGGCGCCCGGCGGCAACATCGCGTGCCGATAAGCCAGCGCCAGGCTGGCCGCCGGCAGCCGCACCAGCTCGCCCGAGCGCGCCACGAACTCCGCCCAGTCCAGCGCGGCCGCGACGTCGCCGCCATACGCCCCGGCATTCATCGCCACCGCCCCGCCGATCGATCCCGGGATGCCCGACAGGAACTCGAGCCCGGTCAGCCCGGCTGCTGCCGCATGCTCGGCGACCACGGCGTCCAGGCACGCGGCCCCGGCCACGATCCCGTCCGCCTGCACGTCGACGTCGTTGAACCCCCGCGCCAGCCGCACCACTACTCCCGCCAGCCCGCCATCGCGCACGATCACATTGCTGGCCGCGCCCAACACCTGCACCGGCACGTCGAGCGGCAGCGCGGCGAAAAACTTGGCAAGGTCCGCAACGCTGCTCGGCCGCACCAGCGCCTCCGCCGGCCCGCCCACGCGGAACCAGGTCAACCCGGCCAGCGGCGCATCCGCCTGGATCCGGCCGCGCACCGGCGGCAGCCGCTCAGCCAAGGCGCTGCCGAACCCGCTCATCCCGCCCGCCGCGACGACGCGCCCTGCAGCGCGGCGAGGTCCGCCGGCAAGGCGGCGGCCCATTGCGTGATGTTCCCCGCCCCCAGGCAGACGACGAAGTCGCCCGCCCGCGCGATCGAGTTGACCATCTCGGCCAGATGCTCCGGCCCCGGGAGCGGCACCACGCTGCGATGCCCCCGCGCCCGCAATCCATCGACCAGCGCATCCCGGTTGACCCCGGCGACGGGCGCTTCACCGGCCGCATACACGTCCGCCACGATGACGGTCCCGGCGTCGTTCATGCAGGTGCAGAACTCCGGGAACAACGAGTGCAGCCGCGAGTAGCGATGCGGCTGCACCACCGCGATCACATCCCGCGCGCCGGCCTGCCGCGCGGCCTTCAACACCGCCGCGATCTCGACCGGATGATGTCCGTAATCGTCGATCACCGTCACGCCGCCGCTCTCGCCGGTTTTCGTGAAGCGCCGCTTCACTCCGCGGAACCCGGCGAACGCGCTTTTTAGCGTATGTTCGTCGACGTCCATCTCGAGCGCGATCGCCACCGCAGCCAACGCGTTCTGCACGTTGTGCTGCCCCAGCATCGGCAGCCGGAACGGCCCCATCTTGCGCGTGCGGTTCTTGTTGCGGTCGGTGATCACCACCTCGAACGTCGAGCCTAGCTTGTCCATCACCAGCCGCTCGGCCCGCACGTCGGCCTGCGGCGAGAAGCCGTAAGTGATGATCCGCCGGTCCGACAGCCGCGGGATCATCGACTGCACCCCCGGATGGTCGATGCACAGCACGCCGAAGCCGTAGAACGGCACGTTGCCGACGAACTGGTCGTAGCCGGCGACCATCGCCTCGGCGGTGCCCCAATGGTCCAGGTGCTCGGGGTCCATGTTGGTCACCACCGCGATCACGGCCGGCAGTCGCAGGAACGAGCCGTCGCTCTCGTCGGCCTCGACGACCATCCAATCGCCCTCGCCGAGCCGCGTGTTGCTGCCATAGGCGTTGATGATGCCGCCGTTGATCACGGTCGGGTCGATCCCGGCCGCTTCCAGCACGCAGGCGACAAGGCTCGTCGTCGTCGTCTTGCCGTGCGTGCCGCCAACGGCGACCGCCCATTTCAGCCGCATCAGCTCGGCCAGCATCTCCGCCCGCCGCACCACCGGCACTAGCCGCGCCCGGGCGGCCACGACCTCGGGGTTGTCGCGCTTGACCGCCGTCGACGTCACCACGACCTGCGCGTTGGCCACGTTGCGCTCGTCATGCCCGATGGCGACCGGGATGCCGGCCTCGCGCAGCCGCTTGACGTTGTAGTTGTCGGCGATGTCGCTGCCCTGCACCGCGTAGCCGAGCGTGTGCAACACCTCGGCGATGCCGGACATGCCGATGCCGCCGATGCCGACGAAGTGGATGGTGCCGATGCCGAGGGGGAGCGCTCTCATACCGTTACTTCCTTCGTCAGCGCCGATTCGACCAAATCGGCGAGCCGCGCGGCGGCATCGGGGATCGCGTGCCGCGCGATCGCATCGGCCGCGATCACGAACCAGTCCGGCGACTCCAGCCGCGGCCGCAATTTTTCCGCCAGCAACGCCGGCCGCCGTTCGAAATCGGATTGCTCGATCACCAGCGCGTCGATCGCCCGCGCGTTGTCGAGCTGGTGGTTGTCGATCGCGTGCGGAAACGGCACCAGCAGGGCAGGGCGCCCCGCGATCGCCAACTCCGCAACCGTGCTCGCGCCTGCCCGCGCGATCACGAAATCGGCCGCCGTCAACCGCTGCGCCATGTCGGCGAAGAACGGTGACAACTCGGCCTCGATGCCCGCCTCGGCGTAGGCGGCCCGCACGCGCTCGAGGTCTTCCGGCCGGCACTGCTGCGTCAGCCGCAGCCGCGCCCGCAACCCGGGCGGCAGAAGCGCGAGCGCGGCCGGCAGCGCAGTACTGAAGATCCGCGCCCCCTGGCTCCCGCCCGTCACAAGCACCCGCAGCACGCCACCGGGCTCCGGCGGCTGGTATGGCAGGCCGGCCAGCGCCGCGATCTCCGGCCGCACCGGGTTGCCGGTCGCCCGGCTCGGCGGATGCGCCGGCAGCGCCCTCGTCTGCGCGACGCCTAGGGCGATCCAGTCGGCAAACCGCGCCAGCAGCCGGTTCGCCCGGCCCAGCACTGCGTTCTGCTCATGCAAGATGATCGCCGGCTTACGCCGCAGCATGCGCGCGGCCACAACCGGCGGGACCGAGGGATAGCCGCCAAACCCGACCAACACCGCAGGCTGCAAGCGCTTCAGCACGCCTCGCGCTTCGACCGTCCCCCGCGCGAGCGCCACGATCGCCCTGGCCCCCCGCACGAGGCCGCGGCCCGCAATGCCGGCCCCCGGCAGCACGAACACCTCGCGCCCCGCGAACACCGCCGACCGCTCGCCCCCGCTCCGCCCATCCGTCATCAGCGCGACCCGGTGTCCGCGCCGCACCAGCTCGGCCGCCAGCGCCTCGGCCGGGAAGAAGTGCCCGCCCGTCCCGCCCGCCGCGATCACGATCGGCCGCACCGGGTCCCCTCTCATCGCGCGCCCTCCCACAGCTCGTTGCGGCCGCGCTGCCGGGTCAGCGCGAGCAACATGCCGATCCCGAGCGCGATCGCCAGCACCGACGACCCGCCATAGGACACGAACGGCAGCGTCATGCCCTTCGTCGGAATCAGGTGCAGTGACGACGCCATGTTGATGAAGCTCTGCAGACCGAAGCTCGTCACCAAGCCCGACGCGGCCAGCACCACGAACAGGTCATGCTCGGCGATCAGCCGGATCAGCCCGCGCAGCACGATGAACCCGAAGATCCCCAACACGAAGAGGCACACCACCAGCCCGAACTCTTCGCCCATGACCGCGAACACGAAGTCCGCATGCGCATCCGGCAGCACGTCCTTGACCCGGCCCTCGCCCGGCCCGCGCCCCAGCAGTCCGCCATTCCCGAACGCTTCCAGTGCCGTGTACACCTGGTAGTTGTCGCCGGCGGCCGGGTCGAGGAAGCGGGTGACGCGGCTGCGGACGTGCGGAAAGAAGGTATAGGCCGCCACCGCCGCCGCCCCGATTGCCCCGGCCCCCACGCCGACCAGCAGCACGTTCAGGCCGGCGATGAACAGTTGCACGAAGAACACGACCCCGACGACCGCGAGCATGCCCATGTCCGGCTGCGACTTGAGCAGCAGCGCGATCACCGCGAACACCGCACCCGAGGCCAGCATGCCGGACATCCGCCGCCCCCATTGCAGCTCGGTCAGCAGCCACGCCGTTACCACCGCGAAGCACGGCTTGATGAACTCGCTCGGCTGCAGCGTCATGCCGGGCAGATTGATCCAGCGCCGCGCGCCCTTGATGTCGACCCCGTGCCCGATGGTCCACGCGGTGAGCAGGATGGAGATGCCGCACCCGATCAGGGCCAAACGGCGCACCTGCCGCGGCGACAGCAGAGAGACGCTGATCACGATCAGGCTGGCCAAGCAGAGAAACAGCACCTGCTTGACGATGAAGGAATCTCGGCTGACGTGGATGCGCTCGGCCACGGCGGGAGAGGCCGCAAGCATCATCACGTAGCCGAAGCCGATGAGCGTCGCGACCGCGAACAGCGTCCAGCGATCCACCGTAAGCCACCACCGGCCGAGGACAGAGTCGTCCGAATGGGCGATACGCATCAGGCGGGCTCCCGGATCGTGCTGCGGGCCAAGCTGGCGAAATAGTCGCCGCGCTCCTCGAAGCCGGCGAACTGGTCGAAACTGGCGCAGGCCGGCGATAGCAGCACCGCGTCGGCCCCAAGCCCCGGCGCGATCGCCCGCGCCCGCTCGCATGCAGCCTCCAACGTACCGCATTGCGTGAACGGCGTCGCCCCGAGTTGGGCCGCCAACGTCGGCGCGTCCTGGCCGATGAGCAGCGCGTGGGCGATGCGCGGGAACAACGGCGCGAGATCGGCGATCCCGCCCGCCTTCGCCATCCCGCCCGCGATCCACACGACCCTGTCGTAGCAGGCGAGCGCCCGGGCGGCGGCGTCCGCATTCGTGGCCTTGCTGTCGTTGACCCACGCGACCCCGTCGATCGTCGCCACCAGTTGCTGCCGGTGCGGCAACCCCGGAAAGCTCGCGATCCCCGCCGCGATCTCCGCCCGGTCCAACCCGAGCGCCGCCGCCATCGCCGCCGCCGCCGCCGCATTCTGCGCATTGTGCGGCCCGGGCAGGGCAGGGGCCTCCGCCATTGCAAGGATCGGCCCCGCCGCATCCCGCAACACGCCGCCATCGCACCAGACGTCGGCGGCGCGGTCGCCGGAGATACGGATGCCCGTGATCGGCAGCGCTGCCGTCACCGGGTCGTCGATGCCGAGCACCGCCGTATCGCCCTCGCGCTGACGGTCGAAGATGTGCCGCTTGGCGGCGACATAGCCCTCCATCGAGCCATGCCGGTCGAGGTGATCGGGGCTTAGATTGAGCAGGCAGGCTACGTCGAAGCGCAGGGCTTGCAGGCGCTCGAGCATATAAGAGGACATCTCCAGCACGTAGACGCCCCGGTCGCCCAGCGGGGGCAGGACCAGGGCCGGGGTGCCGAGATTGCCGCCCGCCGCCGAGTCCCATCCAGCCGAAACCAGCATGTGGTGCAGCAGCGCCGTCGTCGTGCTCTTGCCGTTGGTCCCGGTGATGCCGGCGAACCGCGCCCGCGAGCGACGCCGCCGGGTCGCGACATAGAGCAGGTCGACGTCCGAGACGATTGCCACTCCCGCCGCCCGCGCCGCCGCCCCGGCCGGATGCGTCTCCGGTATCCCAGGGCTCAGCACTAGCGCCGTGAACCCGCTCAGATCGAACGGTTGCACCAGCAACTCCAACCCCGGCACGACCTGCCGGTCGTCCCACACCGCCACCGCCGCCCCCATCTCGCCCAGCGCCCGCGCCACCGGCAGCCCGTTGCGCCCGAGCCCGACCACCGCATAGCGCTCGCCCGCGAACACGCCGCTCATCGGATCTTCAACGTCGCCAGGCCCACCAGCGCCAGGATCATCGAGACGATCCAGAACCGGATCACGATCGTCGGCTCCGACCAGCCCTTCTTCTCGTAATGATGATGCAGCGGCGCCATCAGGAACACGCGCTTGCCGGTCCGCTTGTACCAGAAAACCTGGATGACGACCGATACCGTTTCCAGCACGAACAGCCCGCCGACGATCGCCAGCACGATCTCGTGCTTGGTCGCCACGGCGACCGCCCCGAGCGCGCCGCCGAGCGCGAGGCTGCCGGTGTCGCCCATGAACACCGCCGCCGGCGGAGCATTATACCAGAGGAATCCCAGCCCGGCCCCGATCAGCCCGGCCAGGAACACCCCAAGCTCGCCCACGCCCGGCACGGGATGCAATTGCAGGTAGTCCGCGAAGACGCGGTTGCCGACCAGATAGGCGATGAGCGCGAACACCCCGGCCGCGATGATCGTCGGCACGATCGCGAGCCCGTCCAGCCCATCCGTCAGGTTGACCGAGTTGCTCGCGCCGACCATGACGACCATGCCGACCAGCGGAAACGCGAACCCAAACGGGATCAGCACCTCCTTGAACACCGGCAAGGTCAGTCCGGTCCCCAAGGGGCCCCGGATCATGAACGAGATCGCGATCGCGCAGGCCAGCCCCATCACGAGTTGCGCGATCATCTTGCCGCGCGCCGACACGCCCTTCGTGTTCCGCCGCGATAGCTTGAGGAAATCGTCCGCGAACCCGATCGCGCCATATCCGAGCGTGAGCAGCAGCACCGCCCAGACGAACCCGTTGCGCAGGTCCGCCCAGAGCAACGTCGAGATCGTCAGCGATAGCAGGATCAGCACACCCCCCATCGTCGGGGTGCCCTTCTTCTCGATCAGATGCCGCGCCGGCCCGTCTTCGCGGATCGGCTGTCCGCCGCGCTGCACCGAGCGCAGCCAGCGGATCACCATCGGGCCGAGCATGAAGCTGAGGAACAATGCCGTCAGGCACGCTGCGCCCGACCGGAACGTCAGGTAGCGGAATAGGTTCGCCACGATGAACTGGTCCGCATAGGGACGGGCGAGGTTATACAGCACTCAGAGCAAGCCTTCCATCAGACCGCGATCGGTCCGACCGAGTTCGGTCGGAGCGTCAATCGCTGCCCCAATCAGCCGGGCTTCCAACTCGGCCACGACCACGCGCATCCGGGTTCCGAGGCTGCCCTTGATCAAAACGGCGTCGCCGGGCTGGACGGCCTCGGCGACGATCGGTGCGAGTGTCGCCGCGTCAGCCGCCAGCACACCCCGTTGTGATGCCGGCACCGCCTCGAACAGATGCCGCATCAGCGGGCCGCACGCATAGAGCAGGTCGGCCGCTTCGGCAACGTCGCCCGCCAAGCCGGCATGTTCCGCCGGCCCGAACGCCCCGAGCTCGAGCATGTCGCCGAGCACGGCCAGCCGCCGTCTGCCCGCCATGCCGCGCAGCAGCGTGAGCGACGCCCGCATCGATGCCGCGTTGGCGTTGTAGCTCTCGTCGAGCAGCGTGATCGGCCCCAGTGCACGCTGCAGTCCCCGGCCGCCGAGCGGGCGGAAGGTCGCGAGCGCAGCAGTGGCCTTGGCCGGGTCGAGCCCGAGCGCGGCGACGGCGGCCACCGCGGCAGCAGCGTTGATGCGCATGTGCAAGCCTGGGGCCGCAAGCGCGAGCGGGATGCGCTCGCCCCGGAACCATAACCCATCCTCCTCGGCCCGAACGTCGGCCGCCTCGGAGTGCCCGAACGTCATCGTCTCGCCTGCTTGCGCCCGCAGCCGGAAGAAGTGTGCGCTGTCGGCCGGCAGCACCGCGACGCCGCCGGGCCGCAGCCCGCGCAGGATCGCTGCCTTCTCGTCTGCGATCGCCTCGAGGCTGCCGAGATGGCCGATATGCGCCGCGGCGATGGTGGTGATGACGGCGACGTCGGGCGCTGTCAGCCGTGCGAGCGGCTCGATCTCGCCCGGGTTGTTCATCCCGA
This sequence comes from uncultured Alphaproteobacteria bacterium, assembly GCA_963835135.1. Lineage (GTDB taxonomy): Bacteria > Pseudomonadota > Alphaproteobacteria > Acetobacterales > Acetobacteraceae > JAVVHH01. Next base: position 926,659 of record CAWIEF010000005.1, on the reverse strand, counting down.
TCTCGCAGACGCAGTAGGCCGCGTCCGCAGGAAGCCGCGCCAGCGTCAGCGGCACGCCCCAGTGATTGTTGTACGAGGCCTCCGCCGCGTGTGTCGGGCCGAAGGCGGAGAGCGCCGTCCGCAGCATCTCCTTGGTGGTGGTCTTGCCGACGCTCCCCGTCACCGCCACGACCCGGCCGCCGAAACGGCCCCGCCCCGTGGCCCCCAGCCGATGCAGGGCCTGCAACGTGTCGTCGACCATCAGCGCCGGCGCACCCTCCGGCACGCTGTCGGCTCGGTGCACCATCACTGCCGCCGCCCCGCGCTCCAGCGCCGCCGCGACGTGCGCGTGCCCATCCCGCTCGCCCACCAAAGCGACGAACAGATCGCCCCGCGCCAGCGTCCGCGTGTCGATCGACACGCCCGTCGCGCTGAACGGCGCCGTCACCCGCCCAATCGCGGCCAGGTCGGCGCTGTTCCACAGCCGCGTCACAGCAGCCGCCGCACGGTGGCCACGTCGTCGAACGGGATCGTCTCGCTGCCGATCGTCTGCCCCTGCTCGTGGCCCTTGCCGGCGATCGCCAGCACGTCGCCGGGCCGTAGTCCCTCGAGCCCGGCGGCGATGGCCGCAGCTCGGTCCCCGATCTCGATCGCACCCGGACAGGCCGCGAGGATCGCCGCACGGATCGCCGCCGGTTCTTCGCTCCGCGGATTGTCGTCGGTGACGATCGCCCGATCGGCGAGCCGGGCCGCCAGTGCGCCCATCAGCGGCCGCTTGCCGCGGTCACGATCGCCGCCTGCACCAAAGACCACGTGCAGCCGCCCCGCCGTATGCGGCCGCAACGCCAGCAGCAGCCGCTCCAGCGCATCCGGCGTGTGCGCGTAATCGACATAGATTGCGGCGCCGCCCATTTCGGCGGCCAACTCCATCCGGCCCCGCACACCCGTCAAGCGCCCCAGCAAGGACACCGCATCGTGCGTGCCCGTGACCATCGCCAGCCCTGCGGCCAGCAAGGCGTTGTCGGCCTGGAACCGCCCCGGCAGCGGCAACTCGACGGCGCCGACCCCGACGATCTCGAGCGTCTGCCCGCCCGGGTGCGGCACCGCCCGTCGCAGGTTCAGCAGCGTCCCGCCCTCGCCGACGCTGTGCCGGTCCCGGATCAACCCGGCCGTCTCCGCGTCCAGCGCCGTGCTGACCACCGCCGGCGCGGTTGCCGGCAGCACGTCGCGGAACAGCCGCAACTTGGCCGCGCGGTACGCTTCGAGCGTTCCATGATAATCCAAGTGGTCGCGCGTCAGATTGCTGAAGCCCGCCGCCGCCAGCCGCAATCCATCCAACCGGAACTGGTCGAGCCCGTGGGAGGACGCCTCGATGGCCGCCGTCGTGACGCCCTCCCGGGCCAGATCCGCCAGCGTCTGCGCCAGCGCCACCGGGTCCGGCGTCGTCAGCCCGCCGCCGCCCGCGCGACCCGGCGCGATCACACCGAGGGTCCCCAAACTCGCGGCAGCCTGACCGCGCGCCGCTTTGAGCTGCCGGATGAACTCCACCGTGCTCGTCTTGCCGTTCGTCCCCGTGACCGCGATCACCGTCGCCGGCTGCGCCCCCGCCTGTAGCGCCGCCAGCCGCGCCAGCGCCCGCCGCGGCTCCCGGTCCGTCAACAGCGGCACCGGCGGCACCCCCTCCGGCCACGGCGTCCCTTCCGGCGCCAGCACCGCTGCCGCACCACGCGCCACCGCGTCGGCGATGAAGTCGCGTCCATCGAGCCGCGCGCCGGGCAGCGCCGCATACAGCATGCCGGGCCTGATCGCCCGGCTGTCGGCCGACAGCCCGGTCACCGTCGCAGGCAATCCGGGCACGACTGCGACCCCCGCCTGGCTCAGCATGTCATTCAGCCGCAGCGGGGACGACATAGCTCGCCTCGCGCTGGCGCGGCCCGGCCAGTGCTGGCGCTGGCATCTTGACCATGGGCGCCCCTTCGAGCGGCGGCGGCGGCTTCGGCGCGTCATGCCAGCCCGCCGGACGCGACACGTTCAGTGGCATCGCCAAGGTCGCCTGCGTGGCCGCCATCTGCGCGCCACTCTCCGGCATCAGCCCCAGCATCGGGCCGATCCGTGCGATGACCCGCCCCGCCCCCGGCGCGCTCACCGCACCCGCGGTGGAATAGCCGCCGGTGCTGGCGTTGCCCTTGGGTTCGTCGAGCATGAAATAGACGGCATACTTCGGCGCGTTCATCGGGAACACGCTCATGAACGCGCTGATGTTCGAGTGCTTCTTGTAGCCGTGCCCGGAGTTCTTCTCCGCCGTCCCTGTCTTGCCGCCCACGAAGTAGCCCGGCACGTCCGCCGGCTTGCCATACCCGTCCGTCACTACCAGCCGCATCAGCTTGCGCATCGTGTCCGACGTCGCGTGCTGCATCACCTGCGTGCCCGTCCGCGGCGCGCCGCCCGGCGTGAACGGGTCCGGTTCCGGCGCCAGGATCGTCGGCCGCAGCACCGTGCCGCCATTGGCGATCGCCGCCGTACCGCGCACGACGTGCAGCGGCGAGACTGCGATGCCGTGGCCGAAGCCCACCGTCATGGTCGCGATCTCTTTCCAGTTCGCCGCCGGCTGCACGATCGGTTGACCTTGCTCGGGCAACTCGATGCCGACCCGGGTGAACATGCCCATCTGCTGCAGCCACGAGCGCTGCCGCTCCGCCCCCATCGCCTGCGCCATGTGCGCCGCGCCGAGGTTGGACGAATAGGCGATCACTTCCGGCAGCGTCAGGACGCGGTGCTTGCCCTCGAAGTCCTGGATCGTGAAGCGCCCGACCTTGATGTCGTGCGACGCGTCGTAGGTGCTCCACAAATGACCGACGCCGCTGTCGAGCGTCATCGCCGCGGTCTGCAGCTTGAACGTGCTGCCGGGCTCATACATGCCGGTCACGGCCCGGTTGAACCGCTCCTCGTTGGTCGCCTGGCCGAACTTGTTGGCGTCGTAGTCGGGCAGGCTGACCATCGCGATCACCTCGCCTGTCCGCACGTCCATCACGATCCCGCACGCGCCGATCGCGTGGAACTCGTCCATCGACTTGGAGAGCTCGTCGCGCATCACCGCCTGCACCCGGACGTCGATCGACAGCCGTAGCGGGTCCGGATCCTCGCGCAACCGCTGCTCGAAATGCCGCTCGACGCCGGCCACGCCCTTGGCGTCGACATCCACCCCGCCCAGCACCTGCGCCGCGACCCGGCCTTGCGGGTACCGGCGCCGCTCGGTCGGCTGGAAATAGATGCCGGGAATGCCGAGGTTGTTGATCGCCAATTGCTGCCGCGGCGTGATCCCGCGTGCGATCCAGGCGAACTGCTTTTCGGTGTGCAGCCGCGCCTTGACCGTCTCCAGGTCGAGCGTCGGCAGCACTGATTTCAGCTTGGCCGCAGCCTCGTCGGGATCGATCATCTCCTTCGGATTGGCATAAACCCCCGCGGTCGGCAGCGACACCGCCAGGATCTCGCCATTGCGGTCGGTGATCGTCGCGCGGGGATGCGGCGCGTCACGCACCGGTTCGGCCGCGGGCGGCGCGTCGGCGCTGGCCGTCTGGTTCGGCAGCGGCGGGATGCGACCGGATTCGAGCGACGCTCGCCGCGGCTGCATCGGCACGATCACCGTCGCCATCGCCAGCTTCACCATGACGGCCGCAAACAGCACCGTGAACCCGCTGGCCGCGAACAGCAGACGCCCGCGCGTCTTCTCCAGCGCAGCCCGGCGGGCCAGGTCGGGCGCGGTGACACGAACGGTCTGTGTCCGCGGCTGCCCCTCGGGCTTCGGCTCGTGTGGCGATCCCGGCATCAACTACCGCGCGGCGAACGGCACGGGCGGCGGCAAGGTGCGTCCGCCGAGCATCGACGCGGCCGGGGCCGCATAGGTCGGCTGGGTGGCGGTCGGCTGCGCATAGGCGGACTGCGCATACGCCGGCGGCGTATAGCTCGGCGCCGCGTAAGCGGGCTGCGGGTACGCCGGCTCGCCACTTTGCGCGCGCATCGCGCGCAGCACCGCCGCACCAACCGTGCCCGGCGCGGTGGCATCGTTGCTGGCGACCTCGGCCGGCGGCCGCGTCCGCGCGCGTGCCGTCGCGGGCTCGGCCTGCATCGGGCTCGCAGCCGCCGGCTTGTCGGGATGGCGCACCACCGGCTTGGCCTCAGCGACGGCCGTAGGCTTGACCTCAGGCTTTGGCTTCGGCTCCGTCGCGGCTGCCACGTCACGCGGCTTGGTCGGCGCTGCGGCCGCGGCAGGGGCGGCCGGCGGCGTGGCCTGGGCGACCGGCGGCACCGCGGGCGCCTCCTCCGGTTCGGCCTCGGCCGGCAGCTTCTCCGGGCTGTTCGCCACCGTTGCCGGCAGGCGCGCGGCCAAATCGTTGAGTGCGACGAACTGGGTCGGTTTCAGCGTTTGCAGCGACGTGTGCGCCCTGGCCAACTCGGCCAACCGGTCGGGCTCGTTCAGCAACGCCCATTCCGCCCGCAACATCCCGGTCCGGTCGCGCGTGGCTTCGGCCTGCTTGATGGTCCGCCCGATCTCTCGGTCCAGCATCTGCGCCTGGTGCTTGCTCTGATACAGATACAGCCCGGCGCCGAACGCCGAGAGCATGCAGACGAGGGTGAACGGCCGGATCATGGCGCGATCTCCTTTTCCTGGAGCAGCGGTGAGGGAAGGCGCGCGAGCGCGCGCAGGCGTGCACTGCGGGCGCGCGGATTGCGGCGCGTTTCGCCCGGGCCGGGCCGCTCCGCGCCCCCCGTGAGCAACCTGAACTCGGCGGCACCTCGGGAGACCAGCCCGGCCGGGTCGTGGCGCGATGGGCCGGGCGTGCGGCCGGTCGCCTCGTGCATGAAGCGTTTCACCAGCCGGTCCTCGAGCGAGTGGAACGACACGACCACCAGCCGCCCGCCTGGCGCCAGCAGCTTCACCGACGCCTCCAGCCCGCGCACGATCTCGCCCAACTCGTCGTTCACGCGGATGCGCAGCGCCTGGAACGAGCGCGTGGCCGGGTCGATCCCCGACCGGTCTCCCGGCACGACCCGGCGGATGATGTCCGCCAATTGCAGCGTGGTCGTAATCGGCGTCTCCTTTCGGGCCGCGACGATGGCCTTGGCGATGCGTCGCGACAGTCGCTCTTCACCGAGCTGGTACAGCGTATCCGCAAGCTCGGATTCGCCGAGACCGTTAACCAACTCCGCCGCCGTCGGCCCGCTCGCCGCCATCCGCATGTCGAGCGGCCCGTCGGTGCGGAAGCTGAACCCCCGCTCGGCATCGTCGATCTGGAACGACGATACCCCGAGATCGAGCACGATCGCGTCCAACGCGGCAACGCCGCGCTCGGCGAGCAAGCCGACCATCTCGCCGAAGCATCCCTGCAGCAACTGCAGCCGGCCCGGGAAGCGCGCCGCCAGTGCCGCGCCGCGCTCGATCGCCGCCGGGTCGCGGTCGATCGCCCACACCGTGCATTCCGCCGCGTCCAGGATCGCGGCGGTGTATCCGCCTCCGCCGAACGTTCCGTCCAGCACGGTCTCGCCGACGTGCGGGGCGAGATGATGCAGCACTTCGCGCAGCATGACCGGCTCATGGTGCAGCAACCCGCTCATGACGCCGCCGCCGGCACGGTCAGGCGACGGGTCGCCGCACCGTCGCGCGCGACCGACTTGCGCTGCAGGGCGGCCGTGGGCTCCCAGATCTGGAAGCGTGTTCCCAGGCCCATGAAGGCGACAAACTCAGTCAAACCAGCGTGTTGCACCAGCGAATCGGGAACGACGATCCGTCCCTCCTTGTCTGGTTCCACAGGCCAGGCATCCGCGTAAAGGGTTGTTGCGAGATCGTCCTGATTTTCGTTGAACAGGTCGATCTTGTCGAAGCCCGCCCCCAGCATCTCGAAGCGAGCCGCCGGCCAGGCATCGATGCACGCCAGCGTATGCGATGGCCGCAGGATCAGCGACGCCACGCCCTCGACGGCAAATGAACGCAGGGCAGCACGGAACGGCGCCGGAACCGACATGCGGCCCTTGGCATCGAAGCGCGATTGATGCGTGCCCATGAACTGAATGGTTTCGTCCGACCCGCTGTGCCGCCCGGTCGTGGGCAGCGACCCCGCACCCCGCGGCAAGCCCGTGGGATAACTTGGGATACCATGGGACAGCATGGGCCGTCCATCAGAAAGCCGACTAGCCTCGCGTTTCCGTGAGCAAAATCCGCGTTTCAAAACAGTGCGCTAGCACGCCTGTGCGAGACGAAGCACGCAAAGCGCGAGCTTTCGCGGTTTGTTCTTGCTGTGGATAGAGTTGGGGATGCAGTGCAGCGGCGGGGGAGGAGCCAGACGGCCTGTAAGCCGGGTTCTGTCCGCCTCCCGAAGGAGGCGGGGCGACCATTCCTCTGCGACGCGCGTTGCCGCGCGCCTGACGCGACCAACCCGGGGAACGAGGCGGAAATGCCCCCGCGTCACGATACCGAAGTATCGCCGCCGGCCCCCCCTATTCGGTCTTGCTCCCGGTGGGGTTTACCCTGCCACCCCTGTCACCAGGGGTGCGGTGCGCTCTTACCGCACCGTTTCACCCTTACCGGCGGCACCCTCGCGGGTGAGACGCCGGCGGTTTGTTTTCTGTGGCACTTTCCCTAGGGTCGCCCCCGCCGGCCGTTAGCCGGCACCGTATTCCCGTGGAGCCCGGACTTTCCTCCACCCCCATATTGAGAGCAGCGGCCGCCCAGCCGTCTGGCGCCCCGGTGATGGCCGTCTTACCCCGCCGCGTCAACCGCAAGCAGCACATCGTGCAGGCGGCAGCACGTCTCCCGATCCGCCACGCCATCCACTTGCCCGGGCCGCCAACGCCGTTGGAACGCCGTCACCGTCGTCGCTACGTCCGGGACCGCGTAGCCGATCATCCGCAGGGCCGCCCTCGCGTCCGGCACCGGCATGCATCCTGCCGCCGGCCAGACCCCGATCCCCTGCGCCGCAAGTCCGGCCCAGTCGAACAGCTCGCCCGGATCCTGCTTGCGGTCCGGGGCGACATCGCTGTGCCCCACCACGTTGCGCGGCGGGATGGGATGGCGTTCCAGCACCCCCTGACACAACGCCGCCACGGCCTGCATCTGCGCCGCCGGAAATGGCCGGTAGCCCCACTCATGCCCCGGGTTGACGATCTCGATCCCAATCGAACGCCCATTCAGGGCCTCGTGGCCCCGCCAATACGACACTCCCGCGTGGAACGCCCGGTGCGCCTCCTCGACCAGCCGCCACACCGTCCCATCCTCGTCGACGACGTAGTGGGATGACACGTGCGCCACGGGGTCCCGCAACCGCTCGACGGCCGCCGCGCAGGATTGCATCCCGGTATAGTGCAGGATCAGCGTGTCGATCGGGGTTCCAGCCGGACGCTGATCCCAGTTCGGGCTGAGCGCCGTCCTCAGAGCCCGCGCTCGCGCTTGATCCGGTCCCAGGCCGCATTGACCCGAGCGACCTTGTCGCCGGCGCGCGCGATGAAATCGGGTGTCACGCCTTTGGACGCCAGCGAATCCGGGTGGTTCTCCCGGATCAGCCGCAGCCACGCCTTGCGCAGCTCCTCGTCCGTGGTCGTGCGCGACACGCCCAGCACCGCATAGGGATCGTCGCCGCCCGCCGCCGCCCGCGACGTGCCGCCGCTCGCTCCGTCCCATGCCATCGTGTCCAGCCCGAAAAGCGTGTGGATGCGACGCAACATGGTCTGCTCGGCCAGGTTGATCGGCTTGTCCGCCCGCGCGATCGCGAACAGCGCCGCCAGCACGTCCTCGAGCAAGCCGCGGTTGTCGGCGAAGCTCTCACCGAGTTGCTTGGCGTAGGGCTCCCATCCCTCCGAGCTGTCCCGCGCCTGGTCGAACAGCCGCCCGATGTCGCGCACGGATTCGGGCGGGATGCGGAATTGGCGCTTGAACGCGTCGATCTCGGCCCGCACCACCGGCCCGTCCGACTTGGCCACCTTGGCCGACAGCACGACCACTCCGACGGCGAAGAGCTGTTGCTTGCCGCCCAGCAGTGCCGCCAGCCGCGCCGGGTTGAGCGGCGAGTCTCCCATGCTGATCTTCGGGATCGCGCCGCTATCGGCCGCATGCCCCAGCGCCGCGCCGATCATCGCGCCCACCGGCCCGCCCGTCGCGAACCCGGCGATCCCGCCGAGCAACTTGCCCCAATAGCTCATAGAGGACAGGTTAGCGCCGTTTCCCCCCGGCGGGAAACGCGTGCATCGGAGCCCCCACCACTCGTGTCCCTCTCGTCCGCCCCGATCCGCCCTCGCGGCCTGCGCGCGGGGCGCGTCGTCCTGTTGAGCATGGCCGCGTTCGTCGCCGTCCTGGTCGCGGTCGTCTGGATCCTGCCGGGCATGCTCGACTGGACCCGCTACCGCGGCAGCATCGCCAGCCTGGTTGCCGCCGGCATCGGCCGCCCGGTCCAGATCGATGGCGACATCACGCTCCATCTGCTGCCGCAACCCTTCCTGACCGCCACCGACCTCAAGGTCGACGATGCTGGCGATGGCGTGGTCCTCCAGGCCAAGGCGGTCCGGCTCCGCGTGGCTCTCGGGCCGCTGATCGCCGGCCGGGTCGATGCGCGCGAGCTCACGCTGCAGGGCGCCGACATGCGCCTGCCCTGGCCACCCCCGGCCGGTGCGCTGAGCCGCCGACCGCCGGCCTGGATCACCGGGCTGCAGGCGCGCGTCGAGGAGAGCCGGCTGCAGGTGGGTGACTTCGTCCTTGATAATATCGACGCCGCGCTGGGCGCCGATCCCGATACCGGCACGCTGTCGGCCGCGGGATCGGCGACGCTGTCCAACCTCCCGTTCCGCTTCACCACCCGGTTCGGCAGGCCCGGACGCGACGGTGCCGCCCCGATCGACATCAGCCTCGATGGCCAGGATAAGCTGCGCGACACCGGCGGCACCGTGTCCGGCGCGATCGAGGCCGACGGCTCGCTCAGCGGCCGGGTCACGGCCCGCGGGTCCGATCTATCGCAGCTCCTGCCCGCCCCGGTAACGCCCTGGCGCGGAGACGGCCGCATCTCCGCATCCGGCGGCATCGTCGTGGCCGACGAACTCGCCCTCGATATCGGCGGTTCGCCCGCGCGCGGGGCCGTCGCGCTGCGGGTCCAGCCGGACGTGCGCTTGGACGTGGCGTTGACCGCCGGCCGGCTCGACCTGGACGCCTGGACGTCGGTGCTGCTGCGCAATGCCCAGCCCGGACGGCCCGCCAGCATCGTGACGGGCATCGATCTGTCGGCCGAGTCAGCGGTCCTGGCCGGCGGCGCGCTTCGCCAGGTGCGCGCGGCGTTCGACATCGACACGGACGGCGTCACCATCCGCGAGGCGACCGCCATCCTGCCCGGCGAGGCCAAGCTGTTCGTGCGCGGCCGCTTCCCCAACCGTGGCCGGGTCACGTCGTTCGAGGGCAACGGCGAGCTGATCGCCCCCGACCTGCGGGGCACCCTCGGCTGGATCGAGCCGGTTGCGCCCGCCCTCCTTCACGCCCTGCCGCAAGCCGCGTTGCGCACGGCCAACCTGACGGCCAAGCTCGCCGCCGATCCCGGCCAACTCTCGCTGACCGACCTGAAGGGCACGCTCGATGGCGCCGCGGCCCAGGGCGGGCTGGCGGTGCGGCTGGGCGCAAGGCTCGGCGTCAGCGGCGGACTCACGTTGGATCGGCTGCTGCTCGATCCGTGGCTTCCCGACCCGGCTCTTCTCGATCGGCCGTCCGACGCCTATGCCGGGATCGTCAAGGCGGTCGCGTCGTCCGGCTTCGACACGGATCTGAAGCTGCAGGTGCGTGAAGCGAACTGGCGGGGCGCGCGGTTCGGTCCGCTCTCGCTCGACGCTCAGAGCGAGGCGGGCCATCTGACCCTGCGCCGGCTCGAATTGACGATGGCCGGGCTGCACGCCGCGATCTCCGGCACGCTGGGCGATGGCGGCCGCATCAGCGAGGGCCGGGTCGAGATGACGGCGCAGGACGCGTCGCCCATCCGCCCCTTGCTGCCGCGGGAGTTGGACCGGATCGCCCCACTCGTGCAGGGCCCGGCCAATCTGCTCGCGCTGATTGCCGGCCCGCCTGACGCGCTCGCTCTCCGCGCGACGCTCGAACTGGACGACCTCCGGGCGGAGATGCAGCCGGTGTTGAACATGCCGTCGCACCGGTGGGCCGGGGCCATCGCGCTGCACCATCCGGGCGCGACGCGTCTGCTGGCCCAACTCGGTTTCGGCGGCACGGCGCCCTGGCTGGGCGACGGATCGTTCTCGATCATCGCGCAAGTCTCCAAGCTGCCGGGCCGGCTTGATGTCGCCAACGTCGATCTCGTCGCCGGAGCGATGCGCCTCGGTGGGCAACTCTCGGTGGCCGACCGGGTCGTGCAGGGGCGGCTGCGCGCGGAGACGTTGACGCTCCCGGGCATCGACCCGCGCTCACCCGATCCGCTGCCGATGGCGGCGCTCGGGGCGGCAGCCGCGTCGCTCCACGTGGAGGCGGCCCACGTCCTGATCGGGCTGGCCCCCGCCGTCACCGACCTGGTGACCGACATCGATGTGCGCAACGGCGGATTGGGTGTGAACGGGCTGTCGGCCAAGGTCGATGGCGGCACCATCGCGCTGTCGGCGAAGCTAGAGCCCGGCGACCTGCCGCGGGTCTCGCTGCAGGGCCGCGCCGACACGATCGTGTTGCCCGGACCAGCGTTGGGCGGCAGCGCGCTCGACCTCGCATCCGGAACGCTGGATGCCACCGCGACGCTCGCCGCAGAAGGCTTCAGCCCAGCCGCGCTCCTAGCGACGCTCGGCGGCGCCGGCGTGCTGACCGTGCACACCGCCAGCATCACTGGCTTCGAGCTTGCCGCCGCTGAAGCTGCATTGGCCCAACCAGACCCCGCGAGGCTGCTGCCGGCGCTACGGGCGGCCATGCTGGCGGGAACTACCGCTTTCCCGAGCCTCGATGCTCCCTTCGAAGCGCGGCGCGGGGTCGTGACGCTGCGCGCCGCGGGCGCGTCGCCGCCGGGCTCGGCGATGTTGAACGGCACGATCGACCTGCTGAGCGGCATGCTCGAAGGACGGCTGACGCTGCGTGCGGGGCCGGATTTGCCTGACCTGCCGGTTCGGTTGAGTGGGCCTCTGTCGACCCTGGTGCGGACACCGGAGTTGGCAGCGGCGGCACGGTGGTTGGCGGAGCGGCCCTGACATGAGACGAGTGCTTGCTATCTTACTCGCAGGGCCGATGCTGGCCTCTCCATCCAGATCGCACGCAGCGCTCGACGCTGCCACGAGCAGTCCAATTGGCTTGTGGCGAACGATCGACGACAAAACCGGTGAGGTCCGCGGCGCCGTCAGATTGTTTGAAGATCGCGGCACGATCTACGGCCGGATCGAGCAGGTGCTCGACCCCAAGGCGATCGGCCAAGTCTGCGACAAGTGCACCGGCGACCGGCACAATAAGCCGATCCTCGGGCTCGACATCATCCGTGGCGTTCGCCCCGATGGCGCACTCTACTGGAGCGGGGGCGAAATCCTGGACCCGGAAACTGGGGACACGTATCGAGTCTCGCTTCAGCTCGACGATCAGGGACGAAAGCTCGTCGTGCGCGGCTCAATCATGGGCGGCCTGATTGGCCGCAGCCAGACCTGGGTGCGCGCGGCTCCCTGATTCACGCAGCGGCAGGCGCCTTCTCGTCGTCGAGCACTGCATAAACCAAGCCGAGCAAACGGGACGCGCTGTCGTGCAACCCGGCGCGGTCGGCCTCCTGCGCGAGCGAAATCAACCGATCTGCCAGAATCAGCGGGCTGAACCGGGGAGCCTTGGAGAGGTGGGCCGGGGCGTTGGCGAGCGTGAACAGGTCTGGCGTCATCGGAGTTTCTCCTTGCCTGCGGTGTGTTGTTGTCCGCGAACGAAGAATTACCCGGCAACTCTTGCGAAAAAGTTAAAGCCGATGATGCAATGCAAATATTCGTAATCGCGAGGCGAGCGGCTGTTCCGGCACCCGTTCGGCATCGAGTTCGGCCACCAGCGCCGACACAGACACTCCTCTCGCCTCGGCAATGTCAGTCAGCGCATCCCAAAATTCCTGCTCGAGGGCCACGCTGGTTCGGTGGCCCGCCAAGCTGAAACTCTGCTTTACGAGGCGCATAGGCGCGCAGCCGCCCATCGCGCGGCGTCGGCAACGACGGGATCGGGGTCGGTGCAGAGGCGTTCGGCGACGGGCCGTAACGCCGGATCGGCCGAGTTCCCCATCGCGATCAGCACATTGCGGACGAGGCGCGCTCGCCCGATACGTTTGATCGGGCTGCCGGCGAACCGCGCCCTGAACCCGGCATCGTCCAACAGTGCGAGGTCGGCGAGCGCCGGCGCAGTCAGGTCTTCGCGCGCCCGCAGTTTCTCGTGCGCGTCGGCGGCGAACTTGTTCCAGGGACAAACCGCCAGACAATCGTCGCAGCCATAGATCCGGTTACCCATCGCCGGCCGCAGCGCCTCCGGGATCGGACCGGCATGCTCGATGGTCAGATACGAGATGCACCGGGTCGCATCGAGCCGATACGGCGCCGGGAACGCATTCGTCGGGCACGCTGCAACGCATCGCATGCAGGACCCGCAATGATCGGCCCCCGGCAGGTCGGGCGCGAGATCGAGCGTCGTCATGATCTCGCCTAGGAACAGCCACGATCCGAACGAGCGCGATACCAAATTCGTATGCTTGCCCTGCCAACCGAGCCCGGCCGCCTGGGCCACCGGCTTCTCCATCACCGGCGCCGTATCGACGAAGACCTTGATCTCAGGCCCAAATCTTCCCACGATCCAACCGCCGAGCTGCTTCAACATGCCCTTGACGACATCGTGGTAGTCGCGATTGCGTGCATAGACCGAGATGTTTCCGCGGTCTCGCCGGCCCAGTGTCTCGAGTGGATCGCCCTCCGGCGCATACGACAGGCCGAGCGCCACCACGCTCCGGACCTCCGGCCACAGCGCGATCGGGGACGCCCGCTGTTCGGCCCGTGCTGCCATCCAGCCCATCTCGCCATGCTGCCCGGCTGCTAGAAACGCCAGCAATCGCTCGCGTGCGTCCGCGCCCAGGGTCGCCGGCCCGAACCCAACGGCATGAAAGCCGAGCTCGAGCGCCCGGCTTCGAATCAGCCCCTTGGCGTCCGTCCGGGGATCAACCCCTGCCACGATAGGTCGGCACCCCCTGATCCGGCACCCACACTCCGGAGGGCGGCGCCGCGGTCTGCCAGAACACGTCGATCGGGATCCCGCCCCGCGGGTACCAATACGCGCCGATCCGCAGCCAACCCGGCTCCAAGAACGCCACCAGCCGCTTGGCGATCTGCATCGTGCACGCCTCGTGGAACGCCCCGTGATTGCGGAAGCTCGCTAGGTAGAATTTGAGCGATTTGCTTTCGACGAGCCAGTCGCCCGGAACGTAATCGAGCACGATATGCGCGAAGTCCGGCTGCCCCGTCAGCGGGCAGAGCGAGGTGAACTCGGGCGCCGTGAACCGCACCAGATAGGCGCCCCCCGGGTCGGGATTGGCCACCCGCTCCAGCACCGCCTCGTCCGGCGATGCCGCGACCCTGGTCGGCTGTCCAAGCTGCGTCAGATGGCTAAGCTCGCTCATTCGCTATCCCATGCCGCACGGGTGGCTGCGGCGAAACCATCCAAGTCGCCAGCACATATGGCCGCGCGCAATCCGCGCATCAGGTCCTGATAATAGGTGATGTTGTGCTGCGTCAGCAGCATCGGCCCCAACATCTCGTCGGCACGGAACAGATGGTGCAGATACGCCCGGCTATGCCGCCGGCACGCCGTGCAGCCGCAGTCCGGGTCGAGCGGGCCCTCATCCTCCTGGTGCCGCGCATTGCGCAGATTGAGCGTCCCCCGCCGCGTATACGCCCGCGCCGTCCGCCCCGCCCGCGTCGGCATCACGCAATCAAACATGTCGATGCCGCGCTGCACCGCGCCGACGATGTCGTCCGGCGTCCCCACCCCCATCAGATACCGCGGCTGCGCCTGCGGCAGATGCGGCACGGTCGCCTCAAGGGTCGCGAACATCGCCGCCTGTCCTTCGCCCACCGCCAGGCCGCCGACCGCATACCCCTCGAACCCGATCTCGACCAGCGCCGCCGCCGACCGCGCCCTCAGCGCCGGGTCGACGCCCCCCTGCACGATCCCGAACTGCGCATAACCCGGCCGCGCCACGAACGCCGCCCGCGACCGGGTCGCCCACCGCATCGACCGCTCCATGCTCGAGCGCACCTCATCCGCCGTCGCCGGGAACTTGGTGCACTCGTCGAACGCCATCGTGATCGTCGCATCCAGCTTGTGCTGGATCTGCGTCGCTATCTCCGGCGTCAGCCGATGCGCGCTGCCGTCCAGATGCGACCGGAACGTCACCCCGTCCTCGTCCAGCGTCCGCAACGCCGACAGCGACATCACCTGAAACCCGCCGCTATCGGTCAGGATCGGCCCCGGCCAATCCATGAACCGGTGCAGCCCGCCGAACCGCTGGACCCGGTCCGCCCCCGGTCGCAGCATCAGGTGATACGTGTTGCCCAGTACGATGCTGGCCCCCGTCGCCCGCACCTGATCGGCCGTCATCGCCTTGACGGTCCCCGCGGTCCCGACCGGCATGAACACCGGCGTCGCCACCGGCCCATGCGCCGTCTGCAGCGTCCCCGCTCGGGCCGCGCCGTCCCGCGCCGCCGCGGTCCAGCCGAAGCTCACGCCCGCTCCAGCAACGACGAGTCGCCATAGCTGTAGAATCGGTAGCCGCGTGCGATCGCGTGCGCATACGCCGCCCGCATCCGCGCCGTCCCCGCGAACGCGCACACCAGCATGAACAGCGTCGATCTCGGCAGATGGAAATTTGTCATCAGCGCCCCGACCCGGCGGAAGCGATACCCCGGCCTGATGAACAGCCGCGTATCCCCCCGAAACGGCCGCACGCAGCCATCCTCGTCCGCCGCACTTTCGATGAGCCGCAGCGATGTCGTCCCCACTGCCACCACCCGCTTGGCCGCATTGATCGCATCAGCCGCCGCCTCGGTGATCTCGCCCCGCTCGGCGTGCATCCGATGCGCCGCCACGTCGTTCGTCCGCACCGGCAGGAACGTTCCCGCACCCACATGCAGCGTCACCCCCGCCCGAGCGATGCCTGCCGCGTCCAACGCGTCCAGCAGCCGAGGCGTGAAATGCAGCCCTGCCGTCGGCGCTGCCACCGCTCCCGGATCGGCCGCGAACACCGTCTGGTAATCCGCCGCGTCCGCCTCCGTCGGCCCGCCCGGCCGCTCGATATACGGCGGCAACGCCAACGCGCCCGCTTGCTCGAACGGTCCATTGAACCGAACGCTCACGCTATCCCCGTCCCGCGCCAGCACCTCCGCCTCGAGCGCCGCGTCCCGGTCGAACCGGATCAGGTCGCCCACCCGCAACCGCCGCGCATTGCGCGCCAGCGCGTGCCAGCTCCCATCCGGCTGTGGCTGATCCAGCGTCAGGCCCACCCGCGCTGCTCCGCGCCGGCCATCCAATTGGGCTGGGATCACCCGCGTGTCGTTGACGACGAGGAGATCGCCGGGCTGCAGCAGGGCAGGTAGGTCCGCCACCACCCGATCCTCGAGCCCGTCCGCCACATGCAGCAGCCGCGCCGCATCCCGCGGCCGCATCGGCTGCTGCGCGATACGGTCCGGCGGCAGCGGAAAATCGAACTCGGAGAGGTTCACGCCGGGGTCGGCGCAACCCGGCGCAAGACCCGGATCAGCGGCACGCTGAACAACACCGCCCACGCCTTGCCGACCAGCTGCCCCGCCAGAAGGTCCAGGCTCCCGAACGCGAGCAGCAGGAACACGACGCTGTCGATCACCAAGCCGACGCCCGATGAGAGCAGCACGGCCAGCACCAGCCGCCGCCGTTGCAGCGGCGTGTAGACCGCGAAGTCGGCGGCTTCGCTCAGCAGGAACGCCAGCGCGGACGCCGCGACCAAAGCCGGGGGCGCCAGGAACGCGGACAACGCCGATCCCACGACGATGGCGCCCAGCCCCCATCCCGCGCCCAGACAGCGTTGCACCACGTCGCGCAGCACCAGCGCCGCCCCCGCGGCCAGCACGCCCGACGGCGCCAGTAGCCCAGGCCACACCGGCACAAGGCACGGCCCCTGCGGTACGCACACCGTGCCGACATGGCCGATCAGCCAATTGGCGAACGGAATGCAGAGCAGGAAGGCGGCCAACGCCGCGACGCCGACGGCGCGCATCAGCGAGTGAGGTATGACGCGATTTCAATCAGATTGCCGTCGGGGTCGCGGCAATACACCGATTCCATCATGCCCAGCGCGCCCTCGCGCGCGACCGGCCCGGCGACGATCGCCACCTTGCACTCGTCCAGATGATCCGCGACATCGTCGGGGCGCACCGCGGTCACGAAGCACAGATCGCCATGCCCGGGCTCGGTGCAGGCGCCGCTGATCCATGTCTGGCGGTCGGCGTCGCATGGACGCAGGTTGATTTTCTGCCCGCCGAACTTCAACGCCGTGCGTCCGCTCTCGCCGAACTCCTCACGCTCCATGCCGAGCACGCGCTGAAACCACGAGGCGCTGATCTCCACGTCCCGGCAATTGAGGACGACGTGGTCGATCCGATCGACTGTGAACCGCATCAGGTGAGCCCATCATAGAAATCGTTGTTCTTGTCGTCGATCACGATGAAGGCGGGAAAATCCTCGACCTCGATCCGCCACACCGCCTCCATCCCGAGCTCCGGATACTCCAGCACCTCGACCTTGCGGATGCAGTCTTGCGCGAGCCGCGCCGCCGGCCCGCCCACGCTGCCGAGGTAGAAGCCGCCATAGGCCTTGCAGGCATCCCGCACCGCCTTGGACCGGTTGCCCTTGGCCAGCATGACGAACGACCCGCCCGCCCGCTGCAACTCCGCAACGTAGCTGTCCATCCGCCCCGCCGTGGTCGGCCCAAACGACCCGGTCGGCATCCCTGCCGGCGTTTTCGCCGGGCCAGCGTAATACACCGGGTGGTCCTTCAGGTATTGCGGCAAACCCTCGCCGCGATCGAGCCGCTCCTTGAACTTGGCATGGGCGATGTCGCGCGCCACGATCATCGGCCCGTTCAGCGAGACCCGGGTCTTGACCGGATACTGCGACAGCGTCCGCCGGATTTCCTCCATCGGTCGATTGAGGTCGATCCGCACGACCTCGCTCCCGACCTCCTCGACGTCGGGAAGGTATTTCGACGGATCCGTCTCCAACTGCTCGAGGAACACGCCCTCGGGCGTGATTTTCGCCATGATCTGCCGATCGGCCGAGCACGACACGCCGATCGCCACCGGCAGGCTCGCCCCATGCCGCGGCATCCGGATCACCCGCACGTCGTGGCAGAAATACTTGCCGCCGAACTGCGCCCCGATGCCGATCCGGCGGGTCAGCTCCAGCACCTTCTGTTCCATATCGATGTCTCGGAACGCGTGCCCCGCCGGGCTCCCCGACGTCGGCAGCGGGTCCAGATACTTGGTCGATGCCAGCTTGCAGGCCTTGAGGCACAGATCGGCCGACGTGCCTCCGATCGCGATGGAGAGATGGTAGGGCGGGCACGCTGCGGTCCCCAACGTCTTGATCCGGGTCTCGATGTAGGCCAGCAGCTTTTCAGGGCTGAGGATCGCCCGCGTCTCCTGGAACAGGAAGAACTTGTTGGCCGACCCGCCGCCCTTGGCGATGAACATCAGGCTCATTTCGTCCGCGTGCTCGTCGCCCGGCGCCGCGTTGATGTCGAACTGCACCGGCAGGTTGTTGCCGGTGTTGACCTCGTCATACATCGTCAGCGGGGCCATCTGCGAGTAGCGCAGGTTGGTCTCGGTGTAGGTCCGGTGCACGCCGTAGGAGAGCGCTTCCTCCTCGTTGCCTTCGACCCAGACACGCTGCCCCTTCTTGCCGAACACCAGCGCCGTTCCGGTGTCCTGGCACATCGGCAGCACACCGCCGGCCGCGATGTTGGCATTCTTCAGCAGGTCGAGCGCCACGAAGCGGTCGTTCGCCGACGCCTCCGGATCATCGAGGATCGCCCGAAGCTGACGCAGGTGATAGGGCCGAAGCAGATGCGACACGTCGTGGAAGGCCTGGAATGCCAGCTCGCTCAGCGTATCCGGCTTGATCCGCAGCACCGTCTGGCCATCGCAATTCGCCGTCGACACGCCGCCGATGTCCAGCTTGCGCCACTCGATCGCGCGGGGGCCGAGCGGGAACATCGGCGAGTAGCGGAAGTTGGCCGGCCGAGCCTGGGCCGGTGCGACGGGAAGGTTCATGGGAGCGGTCCCCTCATTCCTTGCTGGGCGGGCGTTTACGGAAGGCGTCGAGGCTGACGACCTGGTTCGCCGTGTCGGCCGTGGCCTCGGCGTCGGGTTCCGGAGCCGTATCGGGCGGGCTGGTCTCCGCCGGCGCGCTCGCCTCCGGCTCGGCGTCGTTGGCGGCGTGCTCTTCGGGCGCGCTGAACCGCAGCCCGAACTGCACGTGCGGATCGGCGAATCCGGTGATCGCGGCCAGCGGCACCGACAACGTCGACGGGATCCCTCCGAATGACAGTCCGACCGAGAAGCGCTTCCCGGCCTCGTCCAGCTTCAGGTCCCAGAACTGATGCTGCAGCACGATCGTCATCTCGTTGGGGTATTGCGCGAGCAAGCGTGGCGGGATCGACACGTCCCGTGCATCGGTCCGGAACGAGACATAGAAATGGTGCTCGCCCGGCAGGCCATGCTCGGCCGCGTAGGCCAGCGCCATGACGACCACCTGGCGCTGCGCTTCCTCAATCCACGAATCGTAGGGGAGCAAGCTTTCCGGAGGTTGCGACGGCGCGTCGGGGGTATCGTCTTCCATCCGCGCCCCTTTACCGACAACACCGCCGCTTGGAAACGCCTGCTTCGGGGGATGGCCGTCGGGGAAGTGGGGGGTTTCTGTTGCCCGGTACCCCCCGGACCGCGCGTGTCACTGCTTACGCAGCGATCGCGAGCGCCTCATGATTGTCATTGGCACTTGTGATATGACCCGATAACGGCGGTATCATGCCGGGCAAAAGGAAGCTCTTTACCGCGCGTGTCGAGCCTGTGTCGCCCCCATACCCACCCTTGGGAGATGGTGGAGGCGCCGGGCACTGCCCCCGGGTCCACAACGCTTATTCCAACGTCCGTTTATCACCATAGATGGTCGGATGACCAACGCACCGAATATAGGCGAACGCCGCCCTGGATGCTAGGGGCAACCATGCCTTTGACCTCAGATCAACGCGCCGACATCGAGTCCCACCGCGCCCAGACCGCCCCGACCCGGCGCGCTACCGTGCCCGCCCTCGAAGCCATCATGTTCGACGCCATCCCCGTGCTCGACCACGGCTTCGTCCGCGTCATCGACTACATGGGCGACGACGCCGCCATCGTCCAAGCCGCCCGCGTCAGCTACGGTCGCGGGACCCGCAAGGTCAGCGAAGATGCCGGCCTGATCCGCTACCTGATGCGCCACCGGCACAGCACGCCGTTCGAGATGTGCGAGATCAAATACCACGTCAAACTGCCCATCTTCGTCGCCCGCCAATGGATCCGCCACCGCACCGCCAACGTCAACGAAGTCTCCGCCCGCTACTCCATCCTCGACCGCGAGTTCTACCTCCCGGCTCCCGAACACCTCGCCGCCCAGAGCGCCAGCAACCGGCAGGGCAGGGGAGACCTCCTCGAAGGTGAAGAAGCCGGCCAGGTGCTCGACCTGCTCCGCGACGACGCCACCCGTACCTACGACAACTACGCCTGGATGCTGAACGAGGACGGGGCGGACCCGGCCCGCCGCGGTCTCGCCCGCGAACTCGCCCGCATGAACCTCACGCTGAACACCTATACCCAGTGGTACTGGAAGGCCGATCTGCACAACCTGCTGAGCTTCCTGTCCCTGCGCGCCGACCCCCATGCGCAATTCGAGATCCGCGCCTACGCCGAGGCCATGCTCGAGACCGTGCGCGCCTGGGTCCCCGGCGCCTACGACGCGTTCCTGGACTACCGCCTCGGCGCTGCGACCCTCTCGGCCGGGATGTTGGACGTGGTCCGGCGGATGCTGGCCGGCCAAACCGTCGAGCAGCCCGACAGCAAACTTTCCAAGCGCGAGTGGGGTGAATTGCTCGAGCTGCTCAAGCCGCAATGACAAGGGGAGGGTCGTGACGACCTTCTCGGTGATCTTGCAGGGACGATAGGATGCAAGGGAGGTCGTCGCTTATAAAATGCTTCCGTGGTGACGAAGCGGCCGCCCAACTCAGTCCATGACGATCCGCGGGCCCGTCTGCTTCCGCCCACCCAGCCCGGCCAGCACTCGCGCCGCGATCGCCGCATAGGCCTTCGCCGCCGGCCCCTCCGGCGACGCCGCGACGATCGGCGTGCCCGCATCGCCCGTCTCGCGGATGTCCAGCAGCAGCGGCACCTCGCCCAGGAACGGGACCCCAAGCGCCTCGGCTTCTCGCCGGGCGCCGCCATGCCCGAACAGATGCGTCGTCTCGCCGCAATGCGGGCACGCGAAGCTGCTCATGTTCTCCACCACGCCCAGCACCGGCACCATCACCTTCTCGAACATCCGCACGCCACGGCGCGCGTCGATCAGCGCGATGTCCTGTGGCGTCGACACGATCACCGCCCCGGACAGGCTGACCCGCTGCGCCATCGTCAGCTGCGCATCGCCGGTGCCGGGCGGCATGTCCACCACCATGATGTCGAGCGGACCCCAGTTCACCTGCGACATCATCTGCTCGAGCGCGCTCATGACCATCGGCCCGCGCCAGATCATCGCGCCATCGGCGTCGACCAACAGCCCGACCGACATCGCCTTGAGCCCCCACGCCGCCACCGGCTCCATCTTGCCGTCGACGATCCGCGGCTTGCCGCTCACGCCAAGCATCCGCGGCAGGCTCGGGCCATACACGTCCGCATCGAGCAGCCCGACCCGGTGCCCGGCCTGCGCGAACGCCACGGCCAGGTTCACCGCGGTCGTCGATTTGCCGACGCCCCCTTTGCCTGACGCCACCGCCACCACGTGGGCCACATCCGGCAGGAGCGACGCCCGGGCGGCTTTGGCCGGGCTCTCCGCCGGCCGATGCGCCGTCAAGACGACGGCGGCGTTCGTCACGCCCGGCTGGCGGGCCAGCAGCACCTGGGCCTCCTGCCGCAAGCTCTCCATCGGGCCCGCCTGGTCGCGCTCCCCCCGCAGCGTGAGCTGCACCAGCCCATCGCGGGTCTGCAGCGAGTCCACCAGGCCGGCGGTTACGATATCCTGACCCGATCGCGGATCGCGCACCGCCCGCAGCGCCTCGCGTAGCCCTTGTTCCGTCGGCACCGCCATTCCTTGTAAACCCCACGACTGCGGTCAATATGCACGCGACCGGGACGCCGCCAAGACCGCGGCTCCGGTTCGTTGTACAGGAGCCGCTCAACCGAATGTCGTGGAACAATGGTGGCAACACCGGCGGCCCCTGGGGAAGCCCGGGCGGCAACTCGGGCGGTAATCCTCCGCCCGGGGGCAAAGGGCCGGCGCGCGGTCCCTGGGGCGGTGGTGGCCGCGGTCCCGGCGGGGGCCAGGGCGGACCCGGGTTCCCCGACTTCGATGAGATCATCCAACGTTTACAACAGCAAGCACGTCGCTTCGTCCCTGGCGGCGGGCCCGGCCGCGGCCGGCCGGCCAACGGGCGCCTCATCGGCCTGCTCGCCATCGTGGCCGCCGGGCTGTGGCTGGCCAGCGGCATCTATCGCGTCCAGCCCGACGAGCAAGGCGTCGTCCTGCGGTTCGGCGCCTTCCAGGGCTACACCTATCCGGGCCTGCGCTACCATCTGCCGTGGCCGGTCGAGAGCGTGCTCACCCCCTCGGTCACCCGTGTCAATCGGATCGAAGTCGGCGTCCGCACGCCCTCCGATCGCCTCGACCGCGGCGAGCCCGGCCGTCAGGTCCCGGCCGAAGCCTTGATGCTGACCGGCGATGAAAACATCATCGACATCAACTTCTCCGTTTTTTGGCGGATAAAGGACGCGAAGGAAAACCTGTTCGACATCCGCAACCCGGCCGAGACCGTTCGCGCCGCTGCCGAAAGCATGATGCGCCAAGTCCTCGGCCGCACGCCGATCCAGCCCGCGCTGACCGAAGCGCGCGCCCGCATCGAGCAGGACGTCATGACCGGCACGCAGTCCATCCTCGACCAATACGGTTCCGGCGTCGAAGTCACGCAGGTCCAGCTGCAGAAGGTCGATCCGCCGGCGGCCGTCATCGAGAGCTTCCGCGATGTCCAGCGCGCCAACACCGACGCCGAACGGGTTCGCAACGAGGCCGAGAGCTATCGTAACGACATTGTGCCGCGCGCCCGCGGTGATGCGGCCCGGCTCGTCGCCGAAGCCGAGGGCGCCAAGAGCGCGTCCATCGCCGAGGCGACCGGCCAGGCGCAGCGCTACCTGAGCGTCTACAAGGCCTATTCGCAGGCGAAGGACGTCACCCTCAAGCGCCTCTACATCGACACCATGCAGGATATCCTGGCTAAAACCCCCTCTATCGTCGTCGACGATCAACTCAAGGGCATCGTGCCCTACCTTCCGCTCGATACCGCCGTGCTGCCTCGCTCGAGTGTCGCCGCACCCGCCGCGACCACGCCGGCCCGCCCAGGCTCCACGGCCGGAGCCACTCCATGAACCGCCTCGGCACCGCCAGCGTGGCCGGCATCGCTCTCCTTCTGGTCGTCATCCTCGTGGCCGGCGCCAGCCTGTTCACGGTGTCGCAAACCGAACAGGTGCTCATCACCCAGTTCGGACAGCCCGTCCGCGTCATCAAGGAGCCCGGGCTGCACGCGAAGATCCCCTTCGTGCAGACCGTGCTCGATTTCGACAACCGGCTGCTCGACTTCAACACCGCCGGCGAGGAGGTCATCCTTGCCGACCAGCGCCGCCTGACCGTCGACAGTTTCACTCGCTACCGCATCACCGATCCGCTCCGCTTCTTTCAGGCGGCCGGGCCGAGTGAAGACGGTGTCCGTGGCCGTCTCAACTCGGTCGTCACCTCCGCGTTGCGCCGGGTCTTGGGCAACGAGAACCTGCTGAACGTGCTCTCGGCCAACCGCAGCCGCATCATGGGCCTCATCAAGACCCAGGTCAGTGACGAAATGCGAAGCTTCGGCATCGCCATCGAAGATGTCCGCATCCGGCGCGCCGACCTCCCGGAGGAGAACACCCAAGCCATCCTGGCCCGCATGAAGTCCGAGCGTGAACGCGTTGCCAGCCAGCTCCGGGCCGAGGGCGCCGAGGCCGCGGCCAAGATCCGCGCCGATGCGGAGCGTGACCGCACCGTGCTCCTCGCCGACGCCCGCGCGACCGCCGACAAGCTCCGCGGCGAAGGCGAACAGCAGGCCATCGACACCTATGCGGCCGCGTCCCAGGCCGATCCCAACTTCTTCATCACCTATCGGACGCTGCAAGCCTATCGCGAGGCCTTCTCCCAAGGCCGGTCTCGCCTGGTGCTAACCCCGGAGTCCGACTTCCTCCGCCTTCTGCGCCAACAGCCGGCGAGCAACTGACCATCGGCAGAGCGGGTCAGGCCATTCATATCCGCTCGACCACCTTGCCCGTAGAACCAGACGGCATAATCTCCAGAGACGATGCTGGGTCACCAAGGAGCCCGACCATGCGCCTAAACCTACTTCGCGCGTCCGCGCTGGCCGCGTTGCTTACCGCTCCGGCGGCCCTGCCGAGCCCGGCCCATGCGCGCGGCGCTCCCGAAAGCTTTGCCGACCTTGCGGCCCAGCTCTCGCCGTCCGTCGTCAACGTCTCGTCGTCGCAGAAGGTCGAGCAGCGGGCCGATCGCGGCCCCGAGATCCCGGGCTTCCCGCCAGGCTCGCCGTTCGAGCAATTCTTCCGTGACTTCATGGATCGCAATCATCCGGGCGGCGGCCAAGGCCCGCAACGTCGCGGCGACCGCGCTCCGCAAGGCAAGGACGACAGCCCCGGCGCCGGCCGCGCCGTCTCCCTCGGCTCCGGCTTCATCATCGATTCGGCCGGCTACATCGTCACCAACAACCACGTCATCGACGGCGCCGACGAAATCAGCGTAACCCTGACCGACAACACGACCCTCAAGGCCACGCTCGTCGGCAAGGACGAGCGCGTCGACCTCGCCCTCCTCAAGGTTGCCACCGACCACCCGCTCACCGCCGTCAAGTTCGGCGACAGCGACATCGAGCGCGTCGGCGACTGGGTCCTGGCCATCGGCAATCCCTTCGGCCTGGGCGGCTCCGTTACCGCCGGCATCGTCTCCGCCCGAGGCCGCGACATCCGCCAAGGCCCCTACGACGACTTCATCCAGACCGACGCCGCCATCAACCGCGGCAACTCCGGCGGCCCGCTCTTCAACATGAATGGCGACGTCATCGGCATCAACACCGCCATCTACTCACCCTCCGGCGGTTCCGTCGGCATCGGCTTCTCCATTCCGTCCAACCTCGCCAAGGGCGTGGTCATGCAGCTGCGCGAATACGGCCACGCCCGCCGCGGCTGGCTCGGTGTCCGCATCCAGCAGGTCACCCCCGACATCGCCGAAGCCGTCGGCCTCAAAGACGTCGGCGGCGCCATGGTCGCCGGCATGAACGATGGCGGCCCCGCCGACAAGGCCGGCATCCACAACGGCGACGTCATCCTTAAATTCAACGGCCAGGACGTGAAGGAGATGCGCACCCTTCCGCGCATCGTTGCCGAAACTGAAGTCGGCAAGCAGGTGCCCGTCGTCGTCTGGCGCGATCACAAGGAAGTCAGCCTGTCTGCCTCCACCGGCGAACTACCGGACGAGATCCAGCAGGCCAGCGCATCCCCAGGCGCCCCGACCCCGCCGCGCAGCACTGCGACAATGCTCTCGGGACTCGGCGCCAAGCTCTCCCCGATCACCGATGCGTTGCGTGACCAATACAAGCTCGCCCCCGACCAGAAGGGCGTCGTCGTCACCGACGTTCAGTCCGACGGTCCCGCGGCCGGCCGCGGCCTGAAAGCCGGCGATGTCATCGTCGAGGTTCAGCAGGAGCCGGTCGGCACGCCGCAGGACGTCCAGGATCGTCTGGACAAGTACCGTAAGCAGAACCGCAAGACCGTTCTCATGCTGGTCCAGAATGGCGACGGCATGCGCTGGATTCCCGTCCCGCTGAATCAGTCGTCCGACAAGAAGCCCGGCTAACTGTCCCAAGCCTCTCTCTGGAACCCTCTCCCCGCAACGGGAGAGGGCCGGGTGAGGGTGGAGCCCAAGCCGAACCGACCGCCGACATGCCCCACCCCGACACCTGGCTCGAAGTTCGGCCCGAAGGGCTCTTTTGCGCCCCGGGCGGCTTTTACATCGACCCGGTTCGCCCCGTCCCCTACGCCCTCATCACCCACGCCCACGGCGATCACGCCCGTCCTGGTCATGACGCCGTCCTTGCCAGTCCTGAGACGATCGATCTCATGGACGTCCGCATGGGCGAGGGGAGGGCGGGGCTCACCCAGCAGAAGCTCGGCTATGGGACCCCGCTGGGGATCAACGGCGTACAGGTCTGGCTCGAACCGGCGGGCCACGTGCTCGGCAGCGCGCAGATCGCGATGGAGTGGCGCGGCAGCCGGGTCGTCGTCAGCGGCGACTACAAACGTCAGTCGGACCCCACCTGCCTCGCCTTCGACCCGATCCCGTGCGACATCTTCATCACCGAAGCGACCTTCGCGCTGCCCGTTTTCCTCCATCCCCCGGCCGAAGAGGAGATCGCCAGACTGCTCGCCAGCGTCGCCCTGTTTCCCGAGCGCACTCACGTCGTCGGCGCCTACGCCTTCGGCAAAGCCCAGCGCCTGATCAAGTTGCTCCGCCACGCCGGCTACGACGCCCCGATCTACCTTCATGGCGCCATGATCAATCTTTGTAGCGCCTACGAGCGCCTGGGGGTCACCCTGGGCGAGTTGCTCCCCGCCACGATCCAGACCAAGGGCAAGCTCGCCGGCCAGATCGTGATCGCGCCTCCCGGCGCCATCGCTGATCGCTGGGCCCGCCGCCTCGCCGACCCGGTGGTCTGCTACGCCTCCGGCTGGATGCGCGTCCGCCAGCGTGCACGGTCCCGCGGCGTCGAACTGCCCCTCGTCATCTCCGACCACGCCGACTGGGCCGAGCTCAATCGCACCATCGACGACGTCGCCGCGCCCGAGATCTGGGTCACCCATGGCCGCGAGGAGGCCTTGATCCACGAGGTGGCCAAACGCGGCATCGCCGGCCGCGCCCTCCGCCTCATCGGCTACGAAGAGGACGAAGGAGAAGCGACGTGACCTACCAGCTCTACTACGCACCGGGCAACGCCAGCCTTCTCCCGCACATGCTGCTCCGCGAGATCGGCACCCCCTTCGAACTCCGCCTGGTCGACCGCGACAACGGCGCCCAACGCAGCCCGGCCTACCTCGCACTGAACCCGAACGGCCGCATACCGATCCTCGTCGACGGCGACCAGGTCCTCTACGAGACGGTAGCCATCGCCCTCCATCTCACCGAGTGCCATCCCGACGCCGGGCTCGCGCCCCTGCCCGGCACCCCGGGCCGCGCCCGTTTCCTGATCTGGATGTCCCACCTTGCCAACACGCCGCAGCCCGAATACCGCGCCTGGTTCTATCCTGAGCAACACGTCGCCGACCCCAGTGCCGCCGCCACGGTCAAGCAGGCCGCCGGCGAGCGGCTCGGGCGCATGTTCGCGATCATCGCCGATCAGCTCGCGGACGGGCCTTACCTCCTGGGCGAGCGCTTCTCCGCAGCCGACCTCTTCCTGCTCATGCTGGTGCGCTGGGGCCGCGCCATGCCCAACCCCCCGCGCAACCTGCCGCCGCTCGCGGCCCACGCCGGACGCGTGCTCTCCCGTCCGGCCGTCCAGGCGGCCTTCGCCGCCGAGGCGCTCGCAGAGCCCCTCGTCTGACGAGGATGGTCATGTCCGGGGTGGCCCAAACATGACCGCGCTGCGGCCGACGCCGGGCCGATGATCGCCTTCGCCGATCTCCTCGAACGCCTCGTCTTCACCCCCGGCCGCCTCGCGAAGGTCGCCCTCCTCCGCCGCTATTTCGAAACCGCACCTGATCCGGACCGCGGCTACGGCCTTGCCGCACTGACCGACGAGCTCAGCTTCGTCGCCGCCAAACCCGGCATGATCCGCGCCCTGGCCGAGGAGCGTACTGATCCAGTGCTCTTCGCCTGGTCCCGCGACTACGTGGGCGACCTCGCCGAGACCGTCTCCCTCCTCTGGCCCGCGCGGCGCACCAACGCCGGACCGCCCAGCATCACCGAAGTCGTCGACACGCTCCGGACCACTCCGAAATCCGAGCTCCCCGACATCGTCGCCACTTGGCTCGACGCCTCCACCGTCTCGGTCCGATACGCGATCATCAAGCTCATCACCGGCTCGCTCCGGGTCGGCGCCTCGTCCCGTTTGGCCAAGACCGCGCTCGCCGAACTCGCCGCCGACCATGCCGAACTCATCGCGGCCGATGACATCGAGGAGGTCTGGCACGGCCTCGTACCGCCCTATGCCTCCCTGTTCGCCTGGCTTGAGGCCCGCGGCCCGCGGCCCGACCCGGCCGGCCAACCCATCTTCCGCCCCCTCATGCTCGCCCAGCCGCTCGAAGCCGCCGACATCGCCGCCCTCGACCCGGCGCTCTACCGCGCCGAATGGAAATGGGACGGCATCCGCGTCCAGCTCGTCAGCACGGCCTTGGGCAAGCGCATCTACTCCCGCGGCGCCGACGACATCTCTGCCACCTTCCCCGAACTCGTCACCGCGATGAACAGCTTCGACGGCGTCCTCGACGGCGAACTCCTCGTCATCCGCGACGACGAGGTCGCCCCCTTCGCCGACCTGCAGCAGCGCCTCAACCGCAAGTCGCCCGGGGCCAAGATGCAGAAGGATTTCCCGGTCGGCATCCGCCTCTACGATATCCTGTTCGACGGCGCCGAAGACCTCCGCCCTCTGCCGTTCGACCAGCGCCGCCGGCGACTCGAGTCCTGGTTCGCCGCTCACACGCCCTCGCGCATGAGCCTCTCCACCCTCATCCCCTTCGCTACGATGGATGAACTCGGCGGGATCCGCGCCGGCACCCGCGCCGCCAGCATCGAGGGCTTGATGCTCAAGCGAGCGGACGGCCCCTACGTCCCCGGGCGCCCCAAGGGCCAATGGTGGAAATGGAAGCGCGACCCACTGATCATTGACGCGGTCATGATGTATGCCCAACGCGGCAGCGGGAAGCGCTCGTCGTTCTATTCCGATTACACGTTCGGCCTCTGGACCGAGGCCGGCGAGCTCGTCCCCGTTGGCAAAGCCTACTCCGGCTTTACCGACGCCGAACTCGTCACGCTCGACCGTTGGATCCGCAACCACACCACCAGCCGCTTCGGCCCGGTCCGCGAGGTTGAGCGCAGCTATGTCCTGGAGGTCGAGTTCGATGCCGCCCAGCGGAGCACCCGCCACAAATCCGGCGTCGCCCTCCGCTTTCCCCGAATCCACCGCCTCCGCCCCGACAAGCCCGCGGCGGAGGCCGATCGCCTGGAAACGCTACTACGGCTGATCGTCTAACGCCGGCACGGCCTCGAACTAATCATATCCTTCGTTCTCCGACCGCTCCTTCGCCGCCTCCTCCTGAACATGTTCGTCCACCTTGTGCGGCGCCTCGTCCGCCGCCGGCTTGGTGTCCTCGCGCTTATCCGACATGGCCTGTTCCTCCCGTGACCTCGGGGACAACGATCCGCCTGCCGTCCCGTCGCTTTTCTTTCGTCACGGAACCGGCTACCGCTGGTTCAACAATCGACGATCAGGGGAAACACCATGCCGAACATCAGCCGTCGCTCGCTGGCGCTAAGCGCCGCCGCGCTGCCGTTGTTCAGCATCGCCACCCGACCGGCGGCAGCCGCCGAATTCAGCTACAAGCTGGCCAACAACGTCCCTGCGACGCATCCGCTGAACGTCCGCGCCACCGAGGCCGCCGCCCGGATCAAGGAAGCGACGTCCGGCAAACTCGAGATCCAGACCTTCCCCAACAGCCAGCTCGGCTCCGACACCGACACGCTCGGCCAGCTCAGGTCCGGCGCCGTCGAGTTCTTCACCCTCTCCGGGCTGATCCTGTCCACCCTGGTCCCGCCCGCCTCGATCAACGGCGTCGGCTTCGCCTTCAAGGACTACGACCAGGTCTGGGCGGCCATGGACGGCGCGCTGGGCGGGTTCGTGCGCGCCGAGATCGAGAAACGCGGCATCCACCCGTTCGAGAAGATCTGGGACAACGGCTTCCGCCAGATCACCACGAGCACCAAACCGATCAAGTCGCCGGACGACCTCAAGGGCGTCAAACTGCGCGTCCCCGTCAGCCCGCTCTGGACGAGTATGTTCACCGCCCTCGGCGCCAGCCCGACCAGCATCAACTTCAGCGAGGTCTATTCCGCGCTGCAGACCCACATCGTCGATGGCCAGGAGAACCCGCTCAGCCTGATCGACAGCGCCAAGCTCTACGAGGTGCAGAAATTCTGCAGCATGACCAATCACATGTGGGACGGCTACTGGCTTCTCGGCAACCGGCGCGCCTTCGAGAAGCTGCCCAAGGACATCCAGGACATCGTCACCCGCGAGATGAACCGCGGCGCCATGGACGAGCGCGACGATCTCGCCCGCGCCGCCACGCAGACCCGGGCCATGCTCGAGAGCAAGAGCCTCGCCTTCAACGACGTCGACACGGCCGCCTTCCGCGACAAGCTCCGCACCGGGGGGTTCTACAAGGAATGGCGCGGCAAATACGGCGAGGACGCCTGGCACGTCCTGGAAAGTAGTGTCGGTCAGATTTCCTGAGGCATGCGGCGCCTCGCGACCGGCGGACTTTGCACCGCACCCAACCTCCACCATATGTACATCGGCTGAAAAGGAGCGCGTCATGTCAACAATCACGGCGAAGTCCAACGCCGCCCCGTCCTTTCCCTTCACCCTGTCGGACGCCGAATGGCGCCAGCGTCTGACGCCCGAGCAGTACAAGGTCATGCGCGGTCATGGCACCGAGCGCGCCTGCACTAGCCCGCTGAACGCAGAGAAGCGGCAAGGAGTCTATCATTGCGCCGGCTGCGGCCGGTCGCTGTTTGGCACCTCGGCCAAGTTCGAAAGCGGGACCGGCTGGCCCAGCTTCTCCGCTCCGATCGACAACGAGGCCGTCGGCCTGTCCGAGGATCGCGGCTACGGCATGGTTCGCACCGAAGTCCACTGCGCCGAGTGCGGCAGCCATCTGGGCCATGTCTTCCCCGATGGCCCCCGCCCGACCGGCCAGCGATTCTGCATGAACGGCGTCGCCCTGACCTTCGACCCGGCCTAAGCCGGCGCGAGCAAAGGAGCCGGCCCAGGTGGCGGTCGAAATCAAGGTCGGGCCGCCCCAGCTCGCCATTCATCAGGGATATACGGTTCTCGTCACCGATCCCGACGGCCAGATGACATGGTCGACCGACAAGGGCCTGTATTTCTATGATACCCGGGTCGTCAGCGCCTACGCCCTCTATGCCAATGGGCAGACCTGGGACCTCCTGAACAGCGGCGCTCCTGCCCATTACGGCGCGAAGATCTTCTTGACCAACAAGCCATTCCCCAGCGAGGGCGGCGACGTCCCGGCCCGCACGCTGAGCCTCATTTTGAGCCGGGTCATCGATGGCGGCATGCATGAGCGGTTCGAGGTCAGCAACAACGGCCGCCAGCCGGTCCACTTCAACCTGGAACTCGCGCTGCGCAGCGATTTCTCCGATATCTTCGAGGTCAAATCCGGCCGCATCATCCGCCGCGGGCGCATCAGCACCACGTGGTCGGAAGAGCGTTGCGAGCTGACCACCGCCTACCACAATGGCGCGTTCTCCCGCGCCGTCTCGATCCGCGCGCAAGCCGACACTCCGGGCACGTACGCCAACGGTCGCATAAGCTTTCCGCTGCAGCTCGCTCCCGGCGAAACTTGGACCGGCTCGCTCCTCTATGACCTGTTCGACGGCGAACGGCGCTTTGCCGCCCCGGGCGTTTGCGAGTTCGAGGCCGGATCGCCGCAGGCCCAGTCGCTTCGGCAGTGGCGGGATTGCTGCCTGCAGATCGAGACGAGTGTCCCGGGGTTTCGCCAGCTGTTCGATCAGGCCGTGGAGGACATGGCGGCGCTGCGGCTTCCGGTCGAGGTCGGCGACAAGGTTGCCTATGTTCCTGCGGCCGGCCTGCCGTGGTTCGTGGCTTTGTTCGGCCGCGACCCGTTGATCGTCAGCCTGCAGACGATCATCCTCAATCCCGACTTCGCCCGCGCGACATTGACGGTGCTTGGCGCCTGGCAAGCTCATGAGGTCGATACTTATCGCGACGCCGAACCCGGCAAGATCATGCATGAGCTTCGCCTGGGCGAGCTGGCGGCTCTCAAGCTGATCCCCCACACGCCGTATTACGGCACCGCCGACGCCACCCCGCTCTATCTGGTCGCAATGCACGCGCTCTGGCGGGCGACCGGCGACTTGAACGAAATCAAGGCTCACCTGCCGACCGCCGAGGGCTGCCTGTCCTGGATCGATGATTACGGCGACCGCGACAAGGACGGCTTCCAGGAATACGGAACCCGGTCCGGCGACGGCTACGAGAACGTCGGCTGGAAGGATTCCGGAGAGGCGGTGGTCGACGTCGACGGCACCAACGTGTCCCGGCCGAAGGCGCTGTGCGAGTTGCAGGGCTATGTCTATGCCGCCTGGCGCGGCATGGCGGAGTTATACGCCGCTCTGGGCGACGAGGCCCGGGCCGCCCGCCTGACGGCCAAAGCGGACGCCCTGTTTACGCGCTTCAACGCCGTGTTCTGGAGCGAGTCCGAGGGGTTCTATGCCTATTGCCTCGACGGCAACAAGAGGCCGATTTGGACCATAGCCTCCAACCCGGGCCACCTGCTCTGGTCCGGCATCGTCCCTCCCGACCGGGCCGGCCGGGTCGTCGAGCGGCTGCTCCAGCCGGACATGTGGAGTGGCTGGGGCATCCGGACGCTGACCCAGCAAAACCCAACCTACAATCCATACTCGTACCAGAACGGGTCTGTCTGGCCGCACGACAACAGCCTCATCGCGATCGGCTTCAAGCGCTACGGCTTTGCAGAGCAGGCCAACCGGGTGGCCGAAGACATCGCCCGCGCCGCCAGCTACTTCACCCAGCGGCAATTGCCCGAGCTGTATTCCGGGATGCGGCGCGATGGAACGAGCTTTCCGGTCCAATATCTCGGTGCCAACGTCCCCCAGGCTTGGGCGGCCGGTGCGGTGTTCGCCCTAATCCAAGCGATGCTCGGGATCGACATCGACGCCCCGAACAACGTGATCACCCTCAACCCGGTGCTTCCCGCGTGGCTGCCCGACGTGACGCTCCGCGGCCTTCGGATGGCTGGCGAGGCTTTCGACATCGCGTTCAGGCGTGACGGCGAGGGAACCGTGTTCACTGTCCTGCGCGGCACGGCTTCGCGCATCCAGCTGAAACAGCCGATCAAGACCGGGGCCGTTGCCGCCTGACGATCAGGCGCGGACGGGGCTCGGCGCGCCCATAAGCTCGATCTGCCAGCCCATCTCGTCTGCGGACAACGGAAATCCGCCATGGCTCGTCGGGTAAATGATCGTGTCCGGGCCAAATTGGCACAGGCTTCTTTGGATGTTCACGGCTAGGCCCATGCTGAACCCGCTGCGCCACACCAAGCTGACCAAAGCCTTCGCGCTGCGCAGCTCGATGACGCGGTCCAGCATCCGCAGCGTCACGTCGCTGCTCACCGCGAGCAGCGCCAGCACCTCGCGGACATCCCCGCTCCGCAATGACTCGTCCACGGCTGCTTCGCTCAGCGTGCTCTCGGCCTTGAGTTGCCGCGCTTTGGCGATGAGGATGTCGTCTTCGCTGCCCGGCATGGAGGCGAGGCGCCTGCGCACGATCTCGAGCTTGCTTGGGTCGAGATCGACCCTGGCCGCCAGGATGCGCAAGAGATCCGACGCGATGAATCCCGACAGCGCGCGGATGGCGTTCGCGCTGAGGCATGGACGCCGCACGAGAGGGGCATGCCAATCGATGTGGTTGGGTGCCCGACCGATTAATGCATCGAGGGTCGCCTCGCGGATGCATGCGGATTGATTGGTCAGCAATGCCCGGATCGTAGGTGCGTTGGCCTGCTGCACGATCGCATCGGCCACGACTGAACTGAGCCTCTTGCGGCTGGCGATCGACGCCGCCGTGGTGGGCGACACTGGCGTCGTGAGCAGCGCGAGCAGGTCGGCGTCGTCCAGCACGGGCGACAGCCGAACCACTTGGTCGCTCACCTCGTCGGCAACGTCGCGCGCCAAGTGCAGCACGAGCGAGCGAGGCGCCGCGTCCATCGGCGCGATCGCCTCGGCAATGGCAGCTCGAACGCGTGTGGCCTGATCGGTGGCCAAGACGGTCAAGGTCGCATGCACATGCTTGGCCGCGTCGGATTGCGCCACCGCGTCGAGATCGGGCAGCAGGCGGGCGATCCGCGCGCCCAACAATGCCCGCACCCGCTCGTCCTGATCCGTCGCCAATATCGCGTCGACATCGGGGTCGCAGCATGTGTTCAAGGCGACCGTGGCGCGAACCAGCAGCTCGGGATCACGGGCCAGTTCGCAAAGTGCAGCGGTGGAACAATCCGATCGGGCCGCACGCCGGACCCGTTCGACAGGGTGTGCTTCGGCTTCGGTGTCGTGCGCGAGGTCTGCCATCGTGTGCGCCTCGAGAAGAGAAGCTGCGTTGTCCGGCCAGGAACTCATGCAGTGCGCTCGGGGTTCGAAACCCGCCAGTGACCGCCGCCATTGCGCTTGACCTCATACATCGCGAGATCGGCCCGCTGGATGACGTCATCGAGCTCCTCGCCCTCCCCAGGCTGCCGGCACGCGATGCCGATCGACATCGTCAGCCCTTGCTGGCCCGGCAACGCGAACTCGGCGGCCTCCCGGGGAAAGCTGATCCGCAGATGCTCGGCGCGCTCGGCCGCCGTCAGCCCGTCGAACCCGTCGAGCCACAGCGCGAACTCATCCCCGCCGAGACGGGCCACGAGATCGGCCGGCCGGACCATCCGGCGCAGCACGGTGCTCGTCAGCATCAAAGCCGCGTCCCCGGCCTCATGCCCGAGCTGGTCGTTCAACGGCTTCAGCCGGTCCAGATCGACAAACATCAGCGTTCCCGGCAACCCCTCACGCTCGAGCCTGTCGATCCGGCGCTGCGCCTCGTCGACGAACGCCCGCCGGTTGAGCAATCCCGTCAACGGGTCGGTCCGCGCCTGTCGGGCGAGTTCACGCTGGATAGTCTCATGTTCCAGCACGACCCGGACCAACGTCGTGATCGAACCAAGCAACTTATGGTCGTCACCGTCCCAAGGCCGCTCGCGTACGGGGCGCCACACCACCAATGCGGAGAGCAGCCCAAAGCGGGTCGAGTTGCGGCAGGCCAGAACCGAGACCCCACCGTCCAGCGTGAGCTGGAACGGCGTCATCTGGCTCGACGCCCGCAGCTTTGGCATCAGTTCTGCAAGCAGCCCAGCACAGGGCTGCCCCGAGTCGTGCAAGATCGGTTCGACGTCCGCCGCCTCGCTCAAGTCGATCACGGCCGCGCCATGCCCCCCCACTGCCCGGATGGAGGTGGCCAGCATCGATGACATGATGCGCGGCGCCAGCGTCTCCAGCCGCATCTGGTCGAGGATGTGGTCCATCACCTCCGACCGGCGCACCGAGGCGGCAGCGGAGATCTCCTTCTGCTCACGCACGGTCACGTCGACCGCGACCGCGCGGGCGCCGACACATCGTCCGGCCTCGTCCAGGATCGGTGCCGACGACAGCGAGAGACATAGCTTCCGCCGGTCAGCCGTTTCTATCCAGCTGCGGCGCTGCCGCATGATGAGATCGAGCAGGAACGGGTCTGGCGCTTCCGCCTCGTGCGGGAAGAAGATCTTGGCCGCTCGTTGGCCGATCAGGCTTTCTGCCGGCATGCCGAGCACTTCATCAGGCGCGATGAAGCTCAGCAAACCATCCCGATCCACTTCAAACGCGATATCTGCCGCCAGCGCGCCAAAATCCCGCCACCGGCGGCGGCTTTCCAGAACAGCTTGGCTCAACTGATCGACCTCATCGGCCGGCGGGTCCGTCGTTAGCATCATGTGCCATTTCCTGAATGGCATCATCTTAGGGCGCACTGATGAACGGATGGTTACCGCCGGCCCGTCTCGGTTTGGCCGCGTTGACAGTGCGGGTGACGTATCTGCATGGTCCCCGCGCAACGAGCCAGGACCGAGAATGCACGAACACCCGCTTCGCCCCGCGATCGAGCGGCTTTGGGAGGAGCGACAAAGCCTCGATGCCAGCACCAAAGGCGAAGCCCGCGACCACGTCGACGCCGTTCTGGAGGCGCTAGACGACGGCTCGCTGCGAGTCGCATCGCCCGGCGACACCGGCTGGGTCGTGCATGAGTGGCTGAAGAAAGCGGTGCTGCTGTCGTTTCGGCTCAACGACTCGGTGCCCATGGATGGCGGCAGCGCGCCGGTGTTCGACAAAGTGCGATTGAAGACGGAGGGCTGGGGCGCGAACCGCTTTGCCGAGGCCGGGTTCCGCGCCGTTCCCGGCGCCGTCGTCCGGCGCAGCGCCTACGTCGCGCCCGGCGTCATCCTGATGCCGAGCTTCGTCAACGTCGGCGCCTATGTAGGCGAGGGCACGATGATTGACACATGGGC
The DNA here is from genome assembly GCA_963835135.1 of uncultured Alphaproteobacteria bacterium. Lineage (GTDB taxonomy): Bacteria > Pseudomonadota > Alphaproteobacteria > Acetobacterales > Acetobacteraceae > JAVVHH01. Next base: position 890,914 of record CAWIEF010000005.1, on the reverse strand, counting down.
GACGGTCGGCAGCTGTGCCCAAGTCGGCAAGAACTGCCACCTGAGTGGCGGCGTCGGGCTCGGCGGCGTCCTCGAGCCGCTGCAGGCCAATCCGACCATCATCGAGGACGATTGCTTCATCGGCGCCCGCTCAGAGGTCGTCGAAGGCGTGGTCGTCGAGCGCGGATCGGTGCTCGCCATGGGCGTCTTCATCAGCAGCTCGACCAAGATCGTCGACCGCACCACCGGCGAGGTCGTCACGGGCCGCGTCCCCGCCTACTCCGTCGTCGTTCCCGGAACCCTGCCCGGCAAGCCGCTTCCAGACGGCTCGCCCGGCCCGTCGCTGGCCTGCGCCGTCATCGTCAAGCGTGTCGACGCGCAGACCCGCGCCAAGACAGCCATCAACGAGTTGCTGCGCGATTGACGTGGATCCGCTCCCGCTCGCCCAAGCCCTGATCCGTTGCCGCTCCGTCACCCCCGCCGATGACGGCGCGCAAGACGTGCTCGAGACCATCTTGCGAGACCTAGGTTTCACCGTGCGCCGACTGCGCTTTGGCGATACGCCGAATCTCTACGCCCGACTCGGCACCGCGCGCCCGCATTTCTGCTTCGCCGGACATACCGACGTCGTTCCGCCAGGCCAAGCCGGCTGGACGGCCGAGCCGTTTGCCGGCGACGTCAGGAACGGCATCCTCATCGGCCGCGGCGCCTGCGACATGAAGGGCGGCATCGCAGCCTTCCTGGCCGCCGCCGCCGCCCATGCGCCGGCGCTCAATGGCTCGGTCAGCCTGCTGATCACCGGCGACGAGGAAGGCCCCGCGACCAACGGCACCGTGCGCGTGCTCGACTGGATGCAGGCGAACGGCGAAATCCCGGATTTCTGCCTCGTCGGCGAACCCACCAACCCGAAGGCGCTGGGCGACGTCATCAAGATCGGCCGCCGCGGCAGTCTCAATGCCGAAATCCGCGTCCATGGCACGCAGGGCCACGTCGCCTATCCGCACCAGGGCGACAACCCGGTCCACCGCCTCGTCCGCGCCCTGGCCGCCCTCACCGCCGCCCCGTTGGACGCCGGCAGCGACTGGTTCGAGCCGAGCACGCTGCAGATCACCAGTGTCGACGTCGGCAACGCGGCGACGAACGTCATCCCCGGCACCGCTACAGCCCGGCTCAACATCCGGTTCAACGATCTTCATACAGGCGCCACCCTCGAGCGCTGGCTGGGTGTAACCATCGCGCAACACTGCCCACGGCACGATCTGGACGTCGCTGTCAGCGGCGAGTCCTTCCTGACCCCGCAGGGCCCGCACATCGACAGCCTGCGCGCCGCCATCGCCGCCGCCACGGGCATCGAACCCCGCCTCGACACCGGGGGCGGCACCTCGGACGCGCGTTTCATCGCCCGCTACTGTCCGGTCGCCGAGTTCGGTCTCGTCGGCGCCACGATGCACAAGGCCGACGAGTCCGTTCCGGTCGACGAACTCCGGCAGCTCGCCGATGTCTATCGCGCCGTGCTGGCGGCCTTCGTGTGACCGAAGGTCTCAACCCGCTGATCGGCGTCGCCCGCGTCGCGCTGGGACGGGCGGACGGCTTCGCGCGCTTCGGCTCGACCGTCCCGTCGTTCCTCAACAGCCTCGCCCCGCTGATCGCCTTCCCGCTCGCCGGCGCGATCATCGAGGTGTTCCGCGACGATTGGCTGACGGCGCTCTCGCTCATGCTGCTGACGCTCGTGGCGCAGCTGGCGCCGCCGGTGCTGTCGCACCGCCTTGCCGTCCGGTGGAAGTGTGAGGATCGCTGGCTGCACTACGCGACCGCCTACAATTGGTGCTACTGGGCCATCCCGCTGGTGGGAGCGGCCTTGACGGTCGGCTTCGCCATGCTGGTGGGCGCCGGGCTGCCGAGCACGTTGGCGGCGCAGGCCGTCCTGCTCGGCCTCGGCCTATACAGTCTCTGGCTCAACTGGTTCGTCGCCCGGCACGCGCTTGGTTTGTCGAAGGGCAAAGCGGCCCTGCTCGTGGCGATCGTCAACGCGGGGACGGCGCTGCTGGCAATCGGTCCGGCGCTGCTGGGTTGAACGGGTCCACGCCATAGGTCACCGCCGTCAGCGTCAAGCCGTGCGGCGGCGCGGTCGGGCCCGCGGCGCTGCGGTCGCGCGCTGCAAGCGCCGCCGCGACCCGGTCCGGCGTCCAACGGCCCTCTCCCACGAGCTTGAGCGTGCCGACCATGTTGCGGACTTGGTGATGCAGGAAGCTGCGCGCCTCGGCCCGGATGACGATCCGCTCGCCCTCGCGCTCGACCATGAGCACGTCCAGCGTCCGCAGCGGCGACTTGGCCTGGCACGCGGCGGCGCGGAACGAGGTGAAGTCGTGGCGGCCGAGCAGGTGATGGGCCGCCGCCCGCATCGAAGGCACGTCAAGGGGTTGCGGCACATGCCAAACGTGGCGCTCGAGGCCGGGGCGGGCGCGCCGGTTGAGGATGACGTAGCGATACCGTCGGCCGATCGCGTCGAAGCGCGGGCTCCACGCGGGGTGCATGGGGGCGGCCTGGCGAACGACGAAGGGCAGCGGCTTGAGATGGTAGTTGATCGCCTCCTGCACCGTCCGGGCGTCGAACCGGTCTGGAAGGTCCAACGCGGCGACCTGACCCGTCGCGTGTACGCCGGCGTCGGTACGGCCAGCCACCAGGCTTGCGACCGGATGGCCGGTCAGTTTAGCCGCCGCCGCCTCGAGATGATCCTGAAGCGCCCCGCCGCCCGCCTGGCTTTGCCAGCCGATGAACCCGGTCCCGTCATATTCAAGCAGCAGAGCCCACCGCGTCATCCGACCAACGTGCCGGCCGGCACGCTTGCTCCTCGCAGCAAAGCCTCCGCTGCCATCGGCCCGCGGCCCGGCCGCTGCACCCGCAGCAGCCGCAACGCGCCCTCGCCACACGCCACCAGCAATCGATCGTCCAACGTCGTGCCCGCCGGGCCGGACCCGGGTTCCGGGCGCGCTTCGAGCACCTTCAGCGTCTCGCCGCGCAACTCGGTGAAGGCGCCCGGCCAAGGTACCAGGCCGCGGACGTGGCGGTCCAGTTCAGCGGCGGTCCGGGACCAGTCGAGGCGCCCATCCGCCCGCGTCAGTTTCGGCGCGTAGGTGACGCCTGTCTCGGGCTGTGGCTGCGGCACCGGGTTGTCGGCAAGCACCTGCAGGATGAGCCGCCCGCCGAGCTCGGCCAGGGCGTCGTGCAGCGTGGCGGCGGTGGTCGCGCCATCGATCGGGACGACGCCGCGCAACAGCATCGGGCCGGTGTCGAGCCCGGCCTCCATCTGCATGATCGTGACCCCGCTTTCGGTGTCGCCCGCGAGCACGGCCGCCTGGATCGGACCGGCTCCGCGCCAGCGGGGCAGCAGGCTCGCATGGATGTTGAGGCAGCCGCGGGCGGGCGCGTCCAGCATCGCTTGCGGCAGGATCAGCCCATACGCCGCCACCACGCACGCCTCGAGTTCCAACGCCGCGAACGTGTCGTGCTCCTCCGTGTCGCGCCGAAGCCGGGCAGGGGTGCGCACCTCGAGCCCGAGGCGGAGCGCCTCGGTGTGAACAGGGCAGGGGGTGAGTACGTTGCCTCGCCCCGCCGGCCGCGGCGGCTGGCTGTAGACGGCGACGATGTCGTGGGCCTGGTTCAGCGCACGGAGCGCGGGGAGTGCGAAAGCCGGGCTCCCCATGAAAGCCAGCCTCACGGCTGCGATTTGTCCTGGGCTTTTTGGCGCTGTTCCTTGGCCAGGCGGCGCATGATCATGTTGCGCTTCAGGGCGGAGAGATGGTCGACGAACAGCACGCCGTCGAGGTGATCGATCTCATGCTGGAGGCAGGCGGCGAGAAGACCGTCGGCTTGGATCTCCTGCTTGCTGCCGTCTAGGCCGAGATAGCGGATCTTGACCTGCGCCGGCCGGGTCACGTCGGCGTATTGGCCGGGCAGCGACAGACAGCCCTCCTCGCGCAGCGCCATCTCCTCGCTCAGCCCGATGATCTCCGGATTGATCAGATGCAGCGGCTCAGGCTTGTCGTCGGGTTGCAGATCGACGACCGCGAGGCGAAGCCCCTGCCCGATCTGCGGTGCGGCCAGGCCGATGCCGGGGGCCGCATACATGGCAGCGAGCATCTGCGGCACCAGCGCGCGGACGAGATCGTCGTCGGCGGGGCGTACCGGGCGGGCTTTGGCGCGCAGGATTGCATGCGGCGCGACCAGGATCGGCAAGGTCGGCTGAGCGGGAGGCGTCGTTGGATCATCCATTGCGCGCCCGATGTAGCGGGCGGGGGAAGCCGCTTCAATCCATGCCCGCCGCTTGTGGGAGGGCTTGCAACCCGCAGGGATCTTTCCAACATCTGTCCTTGATGCCAGCGCCAAATTGGGCTGGCGGCGCTTCGCTCTGAAGAGGGGGCCTGAACAAGCGATGACGACGCGAGTTTTTACGTCGCCGATGTTTCTCGGCTTCGATCATCTCGAGCAGGTGCTCGAGCGGGCCGCCAAATCGTCGTCCGACGGGTATCCGCCGTATAATATAGAGCAGACCGGCCCGAGCGGGCTGCGCATCACCTTGGCGGTGGCCGGCTTCACGATGAGCGACCTGCAGATCACGCAGGAAGACAATCAACTCGTGATCCGGGGACGGCAGAGCGACGATTGCACCGATCGGGTCTACCTTCACCGCGGGATCGCGGCGCGCCAGTTCCAGCGGGCGTTCGTGCTGGCGGAGGGGATCGAGGTCAAGGGCGCATGGCTCGACAGCGGCTTGCTGCATATCGACCTGGCCCGGCCGCAGCCCGAAGTGCGGGTGCGCACGATCCAGATCGGCACACCCGGCGGCGGTCCTGTGGTGGACGGATCGTCCGACCGGGACTGAAACCAGGTTCTACTGAGCGGCGTTGCCGATTGGGGCGCCGAGGAGGCTTACCATGTCATCAGAAACCACTCCGTCATCCGTCGAGATCGTGTTCGACCTTCGCAAGATGACGCAGGACCAGTTGGCCCAGCTGGGCGTGCCGACATTGGCCTACATCAAGCCCGTCGTCATGAACGGCACGGCCGCGTTTGCCATCCATGCGGCGGATGGTTCGCCCATGGCGGTCGCCACCGAGCGCGACATGGCGATCGCCGCCGTGGTCCAGCACGAGATGTTGCCCGCGCTGGTCCACTGACGGCGCCTCGTTAAACGATCGCCAGGCGCTCGCGCCGCAGCTGCACCGTCAGCTCGTCGAGCGCGGCGCCGACACGGTCGAGCATCTCGCTCATGTCGTCCTGGGTCATGATCAGCGGCGGGCTGAACGCGAGGGTGTCGTTCGGCAGCGACCGGGCGATCACGCCATGCGCTTCGCAGAGCTTGGTCAGACGGGCGCCGACCTTTGCCGAGGGTTCGAAGTTCTGCCGCGCGTCCTTGTTCGCAACGAGCTCCAGCGCGCCGATCATTGCCACGCCGCGTACCTCGCCGACCAGCTCATGGCCGTCGAAGCGTCGGTGCAACTCGCTTTGCATGAAGCCGCCGACCGTGGCGGCCTGCTCGACGATGCCGATCTCGTCGTAGATCTTCAAGGTCTCGATGGCGACCGCGGCCGGAACCGGGTGGCCGGAATACGTGAAGCCGTGTCCGAACGTGCCGATTTTGTGGCTCTCTTCGGCCAGCGCGGAGAAGACCTTCTCGTTCACCATGACCGCCGAGATCGGGAGGTAGGCCGACGACAACGCCTTGGCGCAGGTGATGATGTCGGGTTCGATGCCGAACGTCTGCGTGCCCCAATAATGGCCGGTGCGGCCGAACCCGCAGATGACTTCGTCAGCCACGAGCAGGACGTCGTGTTTCTTGAGGACTGCCTGGATCTTCTCGAAATAGCCGCGCGGCGGCACGATGACTCCGCCCGCGCCCATGATCGGCTCGGCGAACATCGCGGCCACGGTCTCCGGCCCCTCCGCCACGATCAGCTTGTCCAACTCCTCGGCGCACCGCGTGGCGAATGCCTCCTCGCTCTCACCCTCGAGCGCGCCGTGGTAGTAATGCGGCGTCATCGTGTGGATGAACCCGGGGAGCGGCAAGTCGAAGCTGCGGTGGTTGTTGGGCAACCCGGTCAGCGACGCCGCGACGATCGTGATGCCATGGTAGCCCTTGATGCGGCCAATGATCTTCTTCTTGGCCGTCCGGCCCAGCGCATTGTTGTAGTACCAAGCCATCTTGACCGCGCTGTCGTTGGCCTCGGAGCCGGAATTAGCGAAGAACGCCTTGCTCATCGGCACCGGCGCGCGCGCCAGCAGCATCTCCGCCAGGTCGATCATCGGCTCGTGCGACTTGGCGGTGAAGCCGTGATAGAACGGCAGCTTCAGCATCTGGTCGTAGGCCGCCTTGGCGAGACGCTCGTTGCTGAAGCCCAAGCTCGCACACCAGAGCCCGGCGACACTCTCGATATAGTCCTTGCCGCTATCGTCGTAGACGCGGACTCCGTCGCCCCGGCTGATGATCATCGGCCCGGCATCCTGATGCGCTTTCAGGTCCGTGTAGGGGTGCAGGACGTTGGCGACGTCGCGGGCTGCGGCGGAGTTGGCGCGAGGAGGGCTCATTCGAGGCGCTTTCTGTATGCTAGACGCAAACCCTACGCTTGATCCCGCGGCAATTGAACCCTGATGTGGGCGTCAGAAGCCCTCCCAGCCGCCCCAAGGTCCCCACGGCCCCCAGTTCCATGCCGAGTCGTTGAACGTCTGCGCCGCCAGCAACTGATCGCTGGCGATCTGCCGCGCCGCGACCGTCTGCCGATAGCGCGCATAGTCCGATTGGTCGCCGAAGTAGACGCAGCCGCAATCGATCGGGTCCGGATAGATATAGACGAACGAATTGCCCTGCGCGCGCATGCTGAACCGGTTGGGTGGAAGGCTCCGCAGCATCGCCACCCGCTCGGGAGTGTTGGCCGGACGCGGCTGGAAACCCGACGCGGACAGCAGGTTCTCCTGCTCCTGCACCTCCTGCTGCGGGGTGGCGCAACCGGCCAGCAGAGCGAACGGCAGAGCAAGCGTGAGTGCCAGGCGCATGTTTTTCCTCACGACGTCGGATCGAGGGACATTAGCAAAGGATGCAGGTTCATGCATCTGCAGCCGCTTTCCGCTCGGCCGCCTCTTCGGCCGACGCGATTCCGCCATGCGCCGCCGACCAGGCCACCGGGTTCTCGAGGAAGCGGCGCACCTCCGAGAGCGCCTTCTCCTCGAAATACGGCCGGTCCCGGCACGCCTCGAGCACATCCCACCAGTTGCACAGGTGGTGCAGCGTCACGTCCATTGCCTTCAGCTTCTCGAAGCTGCCCGGAAACACGCCGTAGAAGAACACCACGAACGTATGGTTCACAATCGCGCCCGCATCGCGCAACGCCTGGGCGAACCGGATCTTCGAGCCGCCATCGGTGGTGAGGTCCTCGACGAGGAGCGTCCGTAGGCCCTCGGGCACGTCTCCTTCGATCAGCGCGTTCCGCCCGAACCCTTTCGGCTTCTTCCGCACGTAGGCCATCGGCGTCATCATCCGGTCGGCGATCCAGGCCGCGAACGGGATCCCAGCCGTCTCGCCGCCCGCCACCGCCTCGATCGACTCGTAGCCGACATGCCGGCCGATCTTCTCGGCGGCGAGTTCGCAGATCTTGGCCCGGGCACGCGGGAAGTAGATGATCTTGCGGCAATCGATATACACCGGCGAGCGCCAGCCGGAGGTGAAGGTGTAGGGCTCGTCCGGGCGGAAATTGACCGCCTTGATCTCCAGCAGGATGCGCGCGGTGGTCAATGCCGCATCGCGGTCCCAATCCGTCATGTGCTCGTTTGGCATCGGCTCCCGCCCCTTGCGTCCGTCCCGTCCTAAACCGAGTATCACGGCCCGGAAAGGGAGACCGATGCAGCGCACCTACAAGATCGCCGCCGTGCCAGGGGACGGCATCGGCAAGGAGACCGTGCCCGAAGGATTGCGCGTGCTCGAGGCCGCCGCCACGCGGTTCGGCTTCCGCCTGCAAACGACGGAGTACCGATTGGTCGTGCGAGCGCTACGCCAAGCTCGGCGCGATGATGCCCGACGACGGGCTCGACCAGCTCCGCCAGCACGACGCCGTCTTCCTCGGCGCGGTCGGCTGGCCCGGCGTGCCCGACCACGTCTCGCTCTGGGGCCTGCTGATCCCGATCCGCCGCGGCTTCGACCAATATGCCAGCGTCCGCCCCTGCAAGCTTATGCCCGGCGCGAAGACCCCGCTGGCCGGTCGCACCGAGAAGGATATCGACTTCTACGTCGTCCGCGAGAACACCGAGGGCGAGTATTCCAGCGTCGGCGGCCGCGTCTTCGAGGGCACCGAGCGCGAATACGCCACCCAGCAGGCCGTCTTCTCTCGCCATGGCACCGACCGCATCCTCAAATACGCCTTCGAACTCGCCATGACCCGGCCCCGCCGCAAGGTCACCTCCGCCACCAAGTCGAACGGCATCACCATCACCATGCCCTACTGGGACGAGCGCTTCGCCGAGATGGCGAAGAGCTACCCGGGCGTCGCGACCGACCAGTTCCATATCGACATCCTGTGCGCCCACTTCGTCCAGCACCCCGACTGGTTCGACGTCGTCGTCGGCAGCAACCTGTTCGGTGACATTCTGAGCGACCTCGGCCCGGCCGTCGCCGGCAGCATCGGCATCGCCCCGAGTGCCAACATCAATCCGGAGCGCGTGCACCCCAGCATGTTCGAGCCCGTGCACGGTTCGGCACCCGACATCGCCGGCAAGATGATCTGCAACCCGATCGGCCAGGTCTGGAGCGGCGCGATGATGCTGGACCACCTCGGCGAGACCGACGCGGCGGCCTGCATCACCAAGGCGATCGAGACACTTCTGAGCGAGGGCGGGCCGCGCACCCGCGACATGGGAGGGCAGGCTGGAACCGAAGAAGTTGGCAAGGCGCTAGCGGAGATCGTCTCCACGCACTAGATATTGGTCCGAGGAAGCGAGGCGGCCGTGGTCCGAGAAGTGAGTTTAATCGCGAGACGCTGCGAAAGGGCCGTGGTCACGGCCTATCGCGAGCTTCGCGTCAAGGGCACGGCGGACATCAATGCGTTCGCCGCCTGCACGACGCTGTACCGCATCCATCATCCGGAAGCCTCGCTCAACGAGGCTCGCCGGCTGGTCGCGGAGTGGATCGACCATCACGTCGTCCGCAACGAGCAGGGCCCGACGCCGGGCTGCGAGTGCGACTAGGGCGCTCTGGCCCAGGCGATTGACGCCCGGGCGAGCGCATCGACGGTATCGACGACGATAGCGTCGAGTGTCGGACCAGCGCCGACCGCCAGCGGTAGCTCGGTGCACCCCAGGACGACCGCCTCGGCTCCACGATCGCGCAGACGACGGGCTGCGTCGGCCGCAAGCCCGTAGGCGTCGGAGAGCTGGTTTGCCTTCACCAGGGCGATCGAGGGTGAGACCAGTTCCGCCATCTCGGCACCCGTCGGCTGGATCACCGACCACCCCAGCCGTTCCAACCAGTCCTGATATAGCCGCATCGCCAAGGTCGCCTCGGTGGCGAGCACGCCGACCCGGCCCGACGCGACGCCCTGCTGCCGTAGGCCCTCCGCCGCCGCATCGATGATGTGCAGGATCGGGATCGGCGACGCGGCACGCATGCCGTCGATCCAGCCATGGGCGGTGTTGCACGGGATTGCGACCGCCCCGCACCCGGCCTGCGCCAGCTTCTCGAGGCCATGCACGAGCCAGGGTAGTGGACTGGGCCCGGTACCCTCCTGCGCACGCAGCCGGTTCGGCACCCGCGGGTCCGACCACAGCACCGCCGGGACATGCTCCTCTTCGCGCGAGGCTGGCGTCAGCTGCGTCAACCGCATCATGAAATAGGCCGACGCGAGCGGTCCCATTCCCCCCAGCACGCCCAGGATCCTGCCGCCGCCCGGTGCTGCATCCGTCATCGCCGCACTCTTGACCGACACATCGACACCCCGCAAGCAGGGCCATGTTCGACCTGCAAGGCCATCGCTTCGCTCGCGGCCTGTTTCCCGAGAACACGCTGGAGGGGTTCGACGCGGCATGCTCCCTCGGACTGACGAGCTTCGAGATCGACATTGCCGTGACCCGCGACGGCGTTCCCGTCCTCCACCACGACCCAGCGCTCAATCCGAACACGACTCGCGAACCGGACGGCGCTTGGCTCGAGCGGGCCGGCCCACTCATCCGGGACCTCACGCTGGCCGAGCTCGCCCGCTATGACGTGGGACGGCTCCGGCCCGGCAGCGACGACGCGACGGCCTACGCTGGTCAGACGCCATATGACGGCGCGCGCATCCCGACACTGGATGCCGTGCTGCGGCGTCGGCCCGGCATCCACCTCAACGTCGAACTCAAGCTGATGCCAGCCTATCCCGAACGGACGGTCGCGCCGGAGGAGATGGTTGAACGTGTTCTGCACGTGGTCGATGCGGCCAGCGCGGCGGACCGGATCACCATCCAGTCCTTCGACTGGCGTGCCCCGCGCCACCTGCGCCGTATCCGCCCCGACATCGCTTGCGGATGGCTCACCGAGACCGGGACCGATGTGGCGCCCATACCTGCCGCCATCGCTGACGAGGGCGGAGGGCATTGGGCGCCTCACTTCACCGATCTGACGCCCGCCCTGCTCGCACACGCCCACGCCCACGCCGTCCCGGTGATCCCCTGGACGGTGAACGATCCGGCCGACATGCGTCGGCTGATCGCCTGGGGCGTCGATGGCTTGATCAGCGACTGGCCTGACCGCGCGCTCACGCTGCGTCCGGCCACGCCGTGAGCTACTTGCCGCGGCGCGCCTTGCGGGCCGCGTAGCGTTCGTCGCGGGCCGCTTTGCGCTCGGCGCGGATCTGCTCGTCGCGCGCGGCGGCTTCGACGGCCTTACGCTCCGCTTCCTCCGCCTCGAACTTTAGCCGGGCCTCTTCCTCGATCTTGCGGCGGGTCTCTTCCTCTTCCTTGACCCGCGACCGTTCGGCGGCCCGCGCCTCGCGCGCCTTGACCACTTCGCTGCGCGCTGCTTGGCGCGCGAGGAATGCGGGATCATCGGCCGGGGTTCGGGCTTTGAAGCTTTCCAGCAGCACCTTTCTGGCGGTTGCCGCCGCTTCGGCGCGGTCCTTAAACGTGCTGCCCTTGAAGGCGGCCATCAGTACATCTCCAGAGTATCGAGTGAGTTCAGGGTCGTGGCGGCGGGTCTAGCGCCGTTCGGGTCCGGCTTCCAGCAGGGCGAGATTTTGCTGCGCCAGGTCGCCGGTCGCGGAGTCAGGCGAGAGCTCGAACGCCTTCTCCCAATCGCGCCGGGCACCGCCCGGGTCGCCCCGGCGTTGCCGTAGGATGCCGCGTTCGAGAAACGCATCGGGGTCGTCGGGGTCCAACTCGAGCGCCCGGCCCACGTCGTCGGAGGCAAGGTCGAGTTGTCCGCGATGGCGGCGGGCGGCGGCGCGCAACACCAGCGCATCGCCGCGCCGGGGATCGATGTCCAGGGCACGGGTAAGATCGTCTTCAGCCTCAGCGTAACGCTCCAGGCTGCTGCTCGCGATGGCCCGGTCGATCAGCAGGTCGGGGTCATCGGGCAACAATGCAAGTGCCTTGGTTGCTGAATCGTGAGCGTGCTGCGGCGATGACGCCATCAACCAAGCCTGCCCGGCCTGCCCGAGGATCGCCGCCCGCGCGGCCGGCGCGGCGCTGGTTTTTTCCCCGATCTGATCCAGCAACGCCGCCCCCTCCTCCGGATCACCAAGCTCGATGTCGGCCAGCGCCCGGCAATGGATCGCGCCATCGCCTCCCCCGGCCGATTGCCACGTGTCGGCGAATGTGAACGCCCCGCTCGGGTCGCCGGTCAGCATGGAAAGGCACTTGTCATAGTCCTCGCCCTCGGCGATACGCGGTGGGACCGGTGGCACCGGCAGGTCGTCGTCGGCGGCAGCAGCGTCGGACGAGGCGGGAGCCAGCTCCCACCAAGTCACGCCGCCTACAACGGCCAGCCCGAGCGCCACCGCTGCGCCGAGTACCAGCATTCGATTCACCATGACAGAACCAGAATACAGGAACACTGCCCCACCGGCAAACCACCAAGGGTGCCTGCTGGTATTCGGACTCGGCTATACTGGCGCGGCGATCGCGTCAGGAGCGGCCGGCAGCGGCTGGCGCGTGTTCGCCACCAGCCGGTCGCCCGCGGGCAAAACGACACCACCCGGCGTCACGCTGATCGCGTTCGACGAGGCCGACCCGGCCATTCAAGCTGCGACCCACATCCTCGAGACGGCTGCTCCCGACGACGCGGGCGACCCGGCCCTTGCGCGGTACCGCGACGCCCTCGCCACGGCGCCCTCGCTCCGATGGGCCGGCATGCTGTCGACCACCGGCGTCTACGGCGACCGCGGCGGCGCATGGGTCGACGAGACGACGCCTCCGGCGCCGACCGGGCCGCGCGGCACCCGGCGGCTCGAGGCCGAGCGGCAGTGGAGCGCCGCCTTCGCTCGCTGTGCGGTCGACCTGTTCCGGGTCGCCGGCATCTATGGGCCGGGCCGTTCGCCGTTTGCCGAGATCAGGGCCGGGCGCGGCCGCCGGGTCGCCAAGCCGGGCCATCGGTTCGGCCGCATCCATCGCGACGACATCGCCGCCGCCGTGCTCGCGGCCATGCACCAGGACCGGCGGCCGGGCGTGCGCGTGCTCAACCTCACCGACGATCTGCCGGTCGAGAGCGCCGAGGCGACGGCGGAGGCGGCCCGCCTGCTCGGCCTCCCGCCGCCGCCGCTGGTGCCGTTCGAGGAGGCGTTGCGCGAGATGTCGCCCATGGGCCGCAGCTTCTGGGCGGAGAACCGCCAAGTCGCGAGCCGGATCACTCAGTCCGCGCTGGGGATCGCCTGGCGCTACCCGACCTACCGCGAGGGGCTACGCGCCATCCTCGATCAGGAGCGCGCCGAGGGTTCGCCGCAGTAGCGCCAGGTCGCCGGGTCGCGACAGCCGATGATCGCCGTCCTTGATCAGGGTGATCTGCACGTCGTCCGTCTCGAGCCGCTCGGCCAGCCGCATCGCCGTCTGCCACGGCACGTCCGGGTCTTGCTGACCCTGCAACAGACGCACCGGGGCGTGGATCGCGATGGGGCCGTTCAGCAGGAGATGGGCGCGGCCATCCTCGATGAGCGCTGACGTGACCGGAACCGGGTCGCCGTATTGGCTCGGCGTCATCAGCAGGCCGTCCCGCATCAGGATCTCGCGCTCGCCATCCGTCATGGCCGCCCACATCAGCGTCTCGGTGAAGTCGGGTGCCGCGGCGAGGCCGACCAGCCCGGCGATCCGCTCCGGCCGCGCTAGCGCCACCAGCAGCCCGATCCACCCGCCCATGCTGGACCCGACCAGCACGATGTCGCCCTCGGTGTGCTGGTCGATGAGGAACAGAACATCGTCCCGCCAGCGCCCGATGGTCCCGGCCTCGAACGCACCGCCGCTGGCGCCATGCCCTGAGTAATCGAGCAGCAGGCTTGCAAGCCCGTGGCTCTGGCAGAAGGCCCGAGTCTGCAACGCTTTCGCGCCGCCCATGTCGCTGCGGAAGCCCGGCAGGAACACCGTCACCGGGCCTCTGCCCGGCGTCAGGCTCCAGGCAAGGTCGACACCCTCCCGCTCGGTCCGCCGTACCGGCATGAACCTTCCCCCTATTCGAACAAGACCGGCAGCAGCGACGCCACCAGCAGCGCCGCCATGACCAGGTCGAACCGCCGCAGCGCCCGATCCGACGTCAGCATCCGCGCCACGCCGGCGCCGAGGCTCGTCCAGAACAGGACGCAGGGCAGGCATACCACGGCAAAGATCCCGGCCAGCACGAACGCCTGCGCGAGCTGCTGGTCGCCTCGCGTGTAGGTGACGACCGCGCCGATCGCGATGAGCCAGGCTTTCGGGTTGATCCACTGGAACAGCGCAGCCCGCAAGAAGCCGAGCGGTGCACGGCCGGCATCGCCCGGGCGGTCGATCGTCGTGGGCGACCGCGCGATGTCCCAGGCAAGCCAGAGCAGGTAGGCCGCGCCGGCCCAGCGCAGCGCGATCTGAAGCCACCGATGCGCTTGCAGCACGTCACCGGCGCCCAGCGAGACGGCCAGCAGCATGACCGGGAAGCCGATCGATACGCCCAACATGTGCGGAATGGTCCGCTGCACGCCGAACCGTGCGCCCGAGGCTGCGACCATGGTGTTGTTCGGACCTGGCGTCGCCGACATCGCCACCGCGAAAGCGGCTGCCGCTCCGAACCAGGCGACCCGGTCGGCCGTCACGAGCATCGTTGCTGCACTTGCGCGGTCATTCCGCGCGCACGCTAGACCATGCCGCTGCACATGGTATAGCCGCCCGAATGCCTCTTCCATCCGGCGCCGTCATTCTGCAAGTGGTGCCGTCGCTCGGCAGCGGCGGCGTCGAGCGCGGAACGATCGAGATGGTGCAGGCGATTGCCCGCGCCGGTGGCCGCGCGCTGGTCGCCAGCGCCGGCGGCAGGCTCGAAGCCGCAGTGGCCGATGCCGGCGGCAGGCATCTCAGGCTGCCGCTCGCGAGCAAGAACCCGATGCGGATCTGGCGCAACGCGGCCGGTCTGGCCCGCCTGATTCGCGACGAGGGCGTCAACCTCGTCCACGCCCGCTCCCGGGCCCCGGCCTGGTCGGCCTCGCTCGCGGCAACGCGCGCGGGCGCGCATTTCCTGACCACCTATCACGCCCCCTATGACGAGAGCACGCCCGGCAAGCGGGCCTACAACGCGGTGATGGCCCGCGGCGAACGGGTGATCGCCATCAGCAACTTCATCGCCGAACTGGTGCATGAGCGGCACGGCGTACCCTCCGCACGGATCCGGCTGATCCCGCGCGGCGTCGACCCGGTGCTGTTCGATCCCGACACGCTCGAGCCCGGCCGGGTCGCCGCGCTGCGGACGGCGTGGCATCTCGACGCGCGGCAACCCGTGGTGCTGCTGCCGGGCCGGCTGTCGCGATGGAAGGGGCAGGAGGTGTTGATCCAAGCCCTGCGCTGGCTGCGCACGCCGGGACTGGTCTGCGTTATCGCCGGCCCGTTGCAGGACCGGGATCGCTATGTCTCGCAGCTACGCGCGCGCGCGAAGGCACTGGGCGTCGAGAGCCGGGTGCGCCTGGTCGGCGCCTGCGAGGACATGCCGGCCGGGCTTGCACTAGCCGACGTCGTGGTCAACGCCTCGGTCGAACCGGAGGGATTCGGCCGTACTGTCATCGAGGCGCAGGCGATGCGGCGGCCGGTGGTCGCGACCGACCATGGGGGCGCCGCCGAGACGGTCGAGCATGGCGTCACCGGCTGGCGCGTCGCCCCCGGCGATCCGGTGGCACTCGCTGCCGCCATCGACCGCATCCTCACCCTGCCGGCCGAAGAGCGCGAGGAGGTCGGGGCTGCCGCCCGGCACGCGGTGCTCGCCCGCTACACGACCGCCGCGATGCAACGCGCGACGCTGGCGGTGTACCGCGAACTTCTCGGGTGAACATCCTCGTCATCAAGCTCGGCGCGTTGGGCGACTTCGTCCAGGCGTTCGACCCGTTCGCCGCCATTCGCGCGCGTCATCCGGCGGACCACATCACGCTCATGACCACGGCCCCGTTCGCCGAGTTGGCCGAGCACGCGCCATGGTTCGACCGTGTGCTGGTCGATGCCCGGCCCAGTTGGTGGAACGTGCCGGCCCTGCTGCGGCTGCGGCGGATGCTGCAGGGCTTCGGTTTCGTCTATGACCTGCAGACCTCCGGCCGCTCGAGCCGCTACTTCCTGCTCGCGGGTCAGCCGCCCTGGTCGGGCATCGCCCGCGGGGCGTCGCATCCCCACGCCAATCGGGCGCGCAACCTGATGCACAACCATGCCCGGCAGCGTGAGCAGCTCCTGGCGGCCGGCATCAGGGAGTTCCCGGCCGTGGACCTGTCGTGGTTGACGGCGGGCGGCCCGGCGTTGCCGCAGCCGTATGCGTTGCTGGCGCCGGGGTGCTCGCCGCATCGCCCGCAGAAACGTTGGCCGACGGCCATGTTCGGCGCCTTGGCGCGCCTGATCGCCGAGCGGGGCATGCGTCCGGTCGTCGTCGGCAGTGGATCGGAGGCCGATCTGGCTGCGATCGTGCGCAAGATATGCCCCTCGGCGCTGGACCTCACCGGGCAGACCAGCCTGCTCGACCTGGGCGGGATCGCGGCACGGGCATCGCTCGCGGTCGGCAACGACACCGGCCCGATGCACCTGGCCGCCACCGTCGGCTGCCCCTCTATCGTTCTGTTCTCCGCCGCCTCCGACCCGGCGCTTGCCGCGCCTCGGGGCCCCATCCCCGGCAGCGTCACCGTGCTACGCGAAGCCAACTTGGCTGATCTGGCGCTCGAAAGGGTTGCAGCCTGCCTGCCATAGCGTCATGAGTGCCGCTTCAGCCGCGGTCGCCTTGGCTGGGACAGCCAGGGCGTGAATCGCTGTCTTGATGTGTTTCGGAGAATGCCTGAGTCCATGCCCGCCATCACCTTGCCCGACGGCTCCATCCGCCGCTTCGACGGGCCGGTCACGGGCACTTCGGTGGCGGCGGACATCGGCCCGGGCCTCGCCCGCGCCGCGCTCGCCATGAAGCTCGACGGCCAACTCACCGACCTCTCGCGCACCATCGAGCACGATGCCGGCCTCGTCTTCGTCACCCGGCGCGACCCCGACGCGCTCGATCTCATCCGCCATGACACCGCGCATGTGCTGGCCGAAGCCGTGCAGGAGCTGCACCCCGGCACCCAGGTGACGATCGGCCCGTCGATCGAGAACGGCTTCTACTACGATTTCGCCCGCAACGAGCCTTTCACGCCTGACGACTTCCCGCCCATCGAAGCCAAGATGCGCGAGATCGTCGCCCGCAACGCGCCGTTCGAGCGGCAGGTTTGGAACCGCGACGAAGCCATCGAGTTCTTCGAGGCCCGCGGCGAGCGCTACAAGGCCGAGCTGATCCGTGATCTGCCCGAAAGCGAGACGATCACGCTCTACAAGCAGGGCGATTGGATCGACCTCTGCCGCGGTCCCCACATGCGCGGCACCGGCGATGTCGGCACCGCGTTCAAGCTGATGAAGGTCGCCGGCGCCTACTGGCGGGGCGATCATCGCAACCCGATGCTCAGCCGCATCTACGGCACCGCCTGGCGCGACCAGAAGGAGCTCGACGCGCATCTGCATCAGCTCGAGGAGGCCGAGCGACGCGACCACCGGCGGATCGGCACGCAGATGGACCTGTTCCATATGCAGGCCGAGGCCACCGGCTCGGTGTTCTGGCACCCAAAGGGCTGGCGCCTGTATCGTGCCGCTGAAGCGTACATGCGACGCCGGCTCGACCAGAACGGCTATCTGGAAGTCAAGACGCCGCAACTGGTCGACCGCAAGCTCTGGGAAGCCAGCGGCCACTGGGACAACTACAAGGAGAACATGTTCATCGCCCGGGTCGAGGACGAGGACACCACCCTCGCGCTCAAGCCGATGAACTGCCCCTGCCACGTGCTGATCTTCAAGGATCGGCTGCGCTCCTACCGCGAGCTGCCGATGCGGCTGGCCGAGTTCGGCGCCTGCCACCGCTACGAGCCCTCGGGCGCGCTGCACGGCATCATGCGTGTCCGCGCCTTTACGCAGGACGACGCGCACATCTTCTGCACCGAAAACGAGATCGGGCCGGAGACGGTGCGCTTCGTCGAGTTGCTCTCCTCGGTCTACCGCGATTTCGGCTTCGAGAGCTTCCGCGTGAAGTTCTCCGACCGCCCGGCCTCGCGCGCCGGCACCGACGAGACGTGGGACCGGGCCGAGAGCGCGCTCAAGGCCGCGTGCCTGACCGCCGGCGTCGACTACGAGCTGAACCCGGGGGAGGGGGCGTTCTACGGCCCCAAGCTCGAATTTGTGCTGCGCGACGCCATCGGCCGGGACTGGCAATGCGGCACGCTGCAGGTCGACTTCGTGCTGCCGGAGCGGCTGGACGCCACCTACGTCTCCGAGGACAGCTCACGCCAGCGCCCCGTCATGCTGCACCGGGCGATCCTCGGCAGCTTCGAGCGGTTCCTCGGCATCCTGATCGAGAACTATGCCGGGCGTTTCCCGCTCTGGCTAGCGCCGGTCCAGGTGGTCGTCGCCAGTATCGTCAGCGACGCCGCCGACTATGCCGAGGAGGTCGCCGGCCTGCTGCGCGCCCGCGGCCTGGCCGCGCAGGCCGATGGCCGCAACGAGTCCATCAAGGCCAAGGTGCGCGAGCACAGCGTCCAGTATGTGCCCGTCATCCTCGTCGTCGGCCGCCGCGAGGCCGAGGCCCGCACCGTCGCCATCCGGCGGCTGGGCGGCGAGGCCCAGGATGTCGTTACGCTCGATGTCGCACTGGAACGTCTTGCACAAGAGGCACTGCCTCCCGATGTCAGGCGCTTGTCCGGCGCGCCCGCTTAGAACCGCAACAAGCATAGGAGAGTACGATACCAAGAGGACCAATGCCCAATTCGACGCCGTCCCGTGACGGGCCCCGCGTGAATGAGGATATTCGCGTGCCGCAGGTGCGTCTGATTGACCAAGACGGTGAGATGCAGGGCGTCATGTCGACGCGCGACGCAATCGCGCGCGCGTTCGGTCTTGGCCTCGATCTACTCGAAATCAGCCCGAACGCCGATCCGCCGGTCGCTAAGATCCTGGATTACGGCAAATTCAAATACGAGCAGCAGAAAAAGAAGAACGAAGCCAAAAAGAAGCAGCGCGTGATCGAGATCAAGGAGATCAAGGTGCGCCCGAACATCGACGAGAACGACTACCAGGTGAAGATGCGCGCCATGAAGACGTTCATCGACGAGGGCGACAAGGTCAAAGTGACCCTTCGCTTCCGGGGCCGCGAGATGGCGCACCAGGACATCGGCATCAAGGTGCTCGAGCGCATCCGCGCCGAACTCGAGGCGGCGACCAAGGTCGAGCAGATGCCGCGCATGGAAAACCGCCAGATGATCATGGTGCTCGCGCCCCGCTGAGACGGTTGGCGGGCGCCGCCCACCCTACGCTGGGATAGTAGGGTGGGCGCCTGCCCGCCGGGTCAGAACGCCGCTTGAGCTCGGAACCCGATCTGCTGGAACCGGCGGCCGATCTGGGTCGTGCCCGCCGTGTTGAGACGGTCGACGTTGACGATGTCGTAGTCCAACATGAAGCGTAGAACGTCGTTCGGATACCAATTGAGGCCGACACTGTAGACGTTCTGCACGCCACCGTAGACACCGCCGGTCACCGTTTGCGCAACGCCGCGCGTGACCTTGTCATTTAGATCGATGTGGCTGAACCGCCCCACCAGTTCGAACGCGCCGGCGCCGCTTCCCTTGAGGTCGAACTGGTGCGCGACCTTTGGACCGCTGAACGCGCCTTCGCTGGTGTTGTACTTGCGGATCTCGCCCGTCAGCATGTAGCTGGCCTCGATGTAGCCTCCGCTGAATTCGAGTGTCGGTACGGCGGCGGCCGGGCTGTTGGGCGAGTTGGCGCGGTCTACGCCGATGCGGATGTACTCGCCCTGCACGAGCAAGTTGCGATAGCGGAAAGCGAGTTCCGGCCCGTAGGTGTAGGCGCTGCTGGCGTTCAGGGCGCCGGTGCTAACCAGCCGGTTCGTGTCGATCCGCAGTTCGGGCCGGTCCTGCACGGTCAGCGTCTGCCCGGTAGAGGTGCGTTGAACACGGAACGCGTCGGAGGCGGAGAAGCCGAGGTGGACGTCGACGTCGCCGGTTACGAATGGCCGGCCCGCCACGCGCAGGGTGCCGCCGGTCTGCTGCGGCTGCGCGAGCGCCGCCGTCTGGCTGCCGTAGGAAGCACCGGTCAGATAGCCGGCGATGAAGTAGCGGTCGGTCGCCCAGCGGCCGCCAAACGAGGCCCGGGCATCGCCGCCGGCGATGTTGCGCGACGCCTCCACGATGCTGGGCCGCTCGAGAAAGAAGAAGTCGTTCGAGCTTTCACTGTCGCCCAGTGTCAGCCATGGTTTGAAGTAGCCCACCGTCGCGGTGAGCGGCGTGCCCTTGGGCGAATAGTTGATGTTGGCTTCGTAGAGCGTCGGCGAGCCATCTGGCGAACCGCCGAAATCGGGCGTGATATTGACCTGGAAGTCGTCGTATTTGAACACGAACGGGATGCGCGCGCGGCGGACGTTCTCGCCGAACGTGTTCAGCCGCGAAGGCTGGGCGTTGGGTTGATTGCCGGTGATCGCGCCGCCGATGTCGAAATGGAGCTGCACACCGACCGCGGCGGAGAAGCGGCCATCGTTGCTCGTGAAGGTCGGGCGTCCCGAGGGGAAGCTGAGGCCACCCGGATTGACGCTACTGCCGGAGGCAGACGTCGAGGGCGGTGCGACACTGCTGGTCTCCCGTGGCAGATTGCCAGTCGCCGGCGCCGTCGGCTGCGCCGACGCGGCATGGCCTCCGGCAGGAGCGTCTTCGGCCGGCTGCGCATTGCGGCGGGGTGGCGCCGTGCGGGCTTCACGCGCCGCGCGCACCTCGCTGCGGCTCGCCGCGAGGTCGCGGCGGACCCGGGTTAATTCGGCTTGGAGCGCCTTGATTTGCGCCTCGATCGCGTTCAGCCGCGGATCTTCTTGCGCCACGGCGGGCGGCGGAAGCAGCGCTGCGGCGGCGACCCCAGCCGCGATGAGTTTGGTTAGACGGGCCATATGGCATCCCCTTTTGGATCACCGTCGAAAAATCACGACGAGCGGCAGAAGTGGATGACAGTTCGTGGAGCGATGACGCTGTTACCTGCTATGTTGCGCGGTCGCCACAGTGTTACACAAGCAATTCCATGCCCCCGTCGACGCTGATCGCTTGCCCACTGATCGTGGCGCCGAATGGGCTGCAGAGGTAGAGCGCCATGTTAGCGATGTCCTGCTGACTGACGAAGCAGCGCAGGCTGACCGCCTGCAACGCCCGATCGGTTTGCTCGTTGTCGCTGATCCCGGCAGCCGCCGCCTTGTTGCGCAGCACGCTGCGGATGCGCGGACCCTCGACCAGCCCGGGCAAGAGTGCGTTGACCCGGATACCGTCCGGTCCGAGCTCGATCGCCAGCGTCCGGGTAAAGCCGATGACGCCCCATTTGGCCGCCGCATACGGGCTGCGTAGCGGAAAGCCGAACTTGCCCGCGGCGGAGCTGAGATTGACGATGCTGCCGCCACCCGACCGGCGCAACTCCGGTACCGCCCGGCGCGCGCAGTGGAACATCGAAGCGATGTCGATCTGCAGCGTCGCGTCGAGCTGCTCGGGTGTGATGTCCTCGACTTTGGCGGTCGGACCCGCGATCCCGGCATTGTTGACCAGCACGTCCAGACCGCCGAGTGCGCTCAGCGCGCCGTCCATGAACGCCTCCAGGTCGGCGAGCTTGCCCGCATCGGCCCGCATGCCGGGGTGCCCGCAGGAGGCCAGCCCGGCCTCGTCGACATCGGACACGAACACGCGGGCGCCGCACGAGGCGAAACTATCGGCCATGACCCGGCCGATCCCGCCAGCCCCTGCCGTTATGGCGACCCGCAGCCCGGAGAGGTCGAGCGGAACCGGCGTGCGTGCGCCTTCGATCATGGTCGGTCCTATCGGTCGGTGAGCCGCAGCTCGATCCGTCGGTTGCGGGCGTAGGCGGTGGCGGTGTCGCCCGGGTCGAGCGGCTGGTACTCGCCGAAGCCGGTGGCGGCGAGCCGGTTCGCGGGAATGCCGTCATCGACCAGCAGTTTGACGACGTTGATTGCCCGCTGGGAGGACAGTTCCCAGTTGCCCGCGTCGCCGCTGCGCCGCGGCTGCTTGTCGGCATGTCCGTCAACCCGGAGCAGCCAATTGACGTCGGGCGGGATTTCGGCGGCGATCTGCTTCAGCGTTGCCGCCAATTTTGTGATCTGCTCCTGGCCGGAGGGCGACATCTCCGCGCTGCCGGCCGGGAACAATACCTCGCTCTGGAACACGAAACGGTCGCCGACCACCTGGACGTCCTGCCGGTTCTGCAGCACGTCCCGCAGCTTGCCGAAGAACTCGCTGCGGTAGCGCTGCAGCTCCTCGACCTTGGAGGCCAGCGCGGTGTTCAGCCGTGTGCTCAGATTGGCGATCTGCGCCTTGTCGTCGCGCCCGGCCTTTTCGGCGATGTCGAGCGCGGCGGCGACCTGCTGCATCTGCTGGCGCAGTGCGGTCATCTGCTGGTTAAGCAGCGCGATCTGCGCCCGGGCGGTCTCGCCGAGCTTGTCAGACTCGGCCAGTTGCGCGGCGAGCGCCTGGCGCCGTTGGTCCTCCGTGGTCGCGCGGACGGCGGCATCCTTGACCTGCTTTTCCAGCTCGTCCCGCAGTGCCGTGAGCGTCGTCAACTGCGCGTTCAGCCGCGCGACGTCGGCGACCCGGGCCTCGATCGTCGCCCGATCCGCCTTCACCGTGCTGTCCAAATCGGCTTGCACGGCGGCGCGCTCGCTGCGCGCCTGGGCGAGCTGCCGCTTGATGTCGGCGAGTTGGCCGGCCATCGCGGCCGTTTCCTGACCAGCCGCGTCGGTCCGCCCGGCCGTCTCGGCGATGCGGCTTTGCAGTTGCGCGTTGCGCGCCAGGGCCGATTGCGCCTGCAGCTCCGCATCGGCAAGCCGGGCGGACAGCCTGTCCCGCTCCGACCGCATCGCATCGCGCTCGGCCTGCGCCTTGGCGCCCTCCGCCCGCAGCCCCGCCACGTCGCGCGTCAGCTGGTCCCGCGCCGCGTTGGACGCCTGCAGGTCGCGCCCGAGCGAGGCCGACGACAATTGCAGCTCGCCGACCCGGCTCCGCTCGAGCGACAGCATGTCCGACAATTCCGCCACTTGCCGGTTCAGCCGATCGAGCGCCCGGTCCCGCCCGGTCAGTGCCACCGACAGGAACGCCTGCGCCAGCACGAACACCAGCAGCACGAAGATGATGACCATGAGCAGCGTGGACAGCGCGTCCACGTAGCCCGGCCACGGGTTCAACTCCTCCGACGCCCCCCGACGACGCGACCGCGGCATGCGCTACCGACGGCTCATTGCGGCTGCCCCTCGGCAATGGCCGCAATCGTGCGGGTCAGCACGCGGATGTCGCTGCGCAACTCCGTGGTGGATTGTTGGCGGCCCTGCTCGCTCTCGCTCAGCAAACGTTGGATCGCCTGCTCGATGTTGCGCAGGTGTCCACGGGCCGCTTCGCTGTTCTCGTCGCGGCGGGGCTCTCCGAGGCGCTGCAACACCGGCGCGAGCTGGGCCTGGGTCTCCGCGATCCGCAGCATCAATTGCTGACTGGTCCGCATGGTCTCCGACAGCGTGGCAATCTTCTCCGAGAGCGAGATGATGGCGTTGTTGGCCTGGATCCGCCCGTCCTCGCCGCGGCTCAGCACGGCTTGCAGGTTCTCCATGTTCTCGGCGGTGGTTTCGAGCAGCGCCTGCACATAGACCGGCACCGAGCCCTCGCCCTCGCCGCCGAGCGCGCCGGAGGAGAGCCGGGTCAGGCCGGCGAGCCATTCTTCCAGCTCGTTGTAGAACCGGTTTTGCGCCTGCCCCGCCGTCAGATCCAGGAAACCGAGCACCAGCGCGCCGGACAAGCCGAACATGCTGGCCGAGAACGCCGTGCCCATGCCCTTCAGCGGCCGCCCGAGACCCGACTTGAGCTGTTCGAACAACGCGTTGAGGTCGCCCGACCCGACGGTCATGCCGCTGATGACGTCCGAGACCGACGCTACCGTCAGCAGCAGGCCCCAGAACGTGCCGAGCAGGCCGAGAAAGATCAGCAATCCGGTCAGATACCGCGAGATTTCGCGCCCCTCGTCGAGCCGGCTGGCCAGGCCGTCGAGCAGGCTGCGCATGGCCGGCGCGGAGAGGGTGAACCGCTCCTGTCCCTCGCGGCCCTTGCGGTGGCGGGCGGCCAACATGCTCGCCATCGGCGCCAGCAGGCGCGGCGGCGGCATGCCGGCCAACCGCGCGCGGGAGGTCTGGAAGGTCTCGACCCACTGCACCTCGGGCGTCAGCCGGGTCACCTGCGTCAGCGTCCAGGCGATGCCGGCCAGCAGGACGAGGAAGATGAGCGTGT
The DNA here is from genome assembly GCA_963835135.1 of uncultured Alphaproteobacteria bacterium. Classification (GTDB taxonomy): domain Bacteria; phylum Pseudomonadota; class Alphaproteobacteria; order Acetobacterales; family Acetobacteraceae; genus JAVVHH01. Next base: position 866,894 of record CAWIEF010000005.1, on the reverse strand, counting down.
TGAGCAACGGGTTGCTGACGAATGCGGTGATCAAGGCGCCGGACAGCAGCCCGGCGATCACCATCACGATCACCAGGAATACCAGCATGCGGATCAGGTAGTTGGTGGGCTTGGTCATCCCGCGCGGCCGGCTGCGGGCGGTGTCGATGATCCGGTGGTGACGTCGACCCGGTCCGGCTCATCACCGCCGGCGGGACCGAGCGCGCGCGGGTAGATGCGCGGGCTGGGAATGCCGGCCTGCATCAGCACGGCACGCGCGGCCAGGGCGCGCTGCAGCGAGAGGCGCCGCGGTGTCGACGGATCGTCGGGGCTGCCGGCGGCGTAGGCGAAAATGTTGATGCTGGTCGTGCTCTGGCCCAGCAGGCCGTCGGCGAATTTTGCCAAGGCGGCGGCGGTGGCCGCGGTCATGTCGGCGCGGTCCGGGCCGAACGTGACCCGGACGCCGTTCTGGATCGGGCTCGCGGCACCGGGCGCATCGTCGGCGAGCGGCACAACCGGCGGCGGCGGCGGATGGGCCAGCGGAACGGCCACTGCGGGCGGCAGCGCCAGGATTGCGGGCGGACTGACCGGGATTGCGGGTTTGATCGGCTTGGCCGGCGCCGCGGCTTGCGCCGGCCGCGGGGCGGTGGGAGGGGCCGGTCTCGCAGCCGGCCGATGCGGCGCCGGGTGTCGCGGCGCGGGTTGCGGCGCGAGGGCATCGAGCGCGCCGGTGTTGGTCGTCACTTGTGCGCTGGCCGGGGCCAGCGGCAGGAGCAGCCCGGCCAGGAGCACCGGGGCGAGTCGCATCAGGCGGCGCGGCCCTCGGCGGCCGACACGCCGTCCGACACGACTTCGAGCAGCCGCGGGTGCAGATGCGGGTTGGCGGCCACGATGTCGTTGCCAGCGCTTTCGTGCATCACGGCTTCTGCGCCTGCCGCATCGGTGACGAACCCGCCGGCCTCACGCACGATCAGCATCCCGGCGGCCATGTCCCACGGCTTGAGCCCCAATTCCCAGTAGCCATCGTAGCGGCCGGCAGCGACCCACGCCAAGTCCAGCGCGGCCGCGCCGAAGCGTCGGATGCCAGCCACTTGCGGCATCAGCGTGCCGAGCGTGCGGGCGAAGGCGAGGCGGCGCGGCGCCGTGACAGCCGCGAACGGGATCCCGGTCGCGAACAGCGCGTCCTTGATCTCGCGCCGGGCGGCGACGCGCAGGCGGCGCTCGTTGAGGAATGCGCCCCCGCCGCGCTCGGCCCAGAACATCTCGTCGACCACCGGGTTGTAGATGACCCCGGCGGTGATCTCGCTGCTGCCATCCTGCCGGCGTTGCTCGAGCGCGATCGAGATGCACCATTGCGGCACGCCGTGCAGGAAGTTGGTGGTGCCGTCGAGCGGGTCGACCACCCACCGGTGAGTCCAGTCGGCCGCTCCGCTGGCGCCGCTTTCTTCCATGAGGAACGCGTAGCCCGGCCGCGCCTTGGCCAACTCCTCGCGCACGGTCTGCTCGGCGCGAATGTCCGCCTGGCTGACGAAATCGGACGGTCCTTTGACGCTGACCTGGAGCTGTTCGACCTCGGAGAAGTCACGCAGCAGCCGGCGCGAGGCCTTCTGCGCCGCATTCTGCATCACGGTCATTTGCGGCGAGAGGCGGAGTGCCATGGTCACTATTCCTAAAGAGCCCTCTTCCCCCCGGGAGAGGGCTGGGTGAGGGTTCGTCGTGCAAGCCTTCAACCCGGCCCTCTCCCGAGGGGAGAGGGAGACGATCCGTTAGCTCTTCGCGCGCTCGACGTAGCTGGCGTCTTCGGTGCGGACGACGATGCGCTCGCCGGCTTCCACGAAGGGCGGGACTTGTGTCTTGACGCCGTTGCTGAGCTTGGCAGGCTTGTAGGAGCTGGTCGCCGTTTGGCCCTTGACCACCGGATCGGCTTCAACGACTTCGAGCACGACGGTCGACGGCAGCCGGATGCCAACCGGGTCGGCTTCGACAAGGTCGACCGTCACCTGCATGTTGTCCTGCAGGAAGGGCGCGAGGTCGCCGAGCAGGTCGAGTGGGATATGCGTCTGCTCGAAGCTCTCCGGGTCCATCAGGACGATGTTGTCGCCCTCAGTATAAGAGTACGTGTACTCCTTTTCCGATGTCTGCAGACGCTCGACCGTGTCGGCGGTGCGCCAGCGCTCGTTCGTCTTGTTGCCGGTCTTGAGGTCGCGCATCTCGACCTGGATGAAGGCACCGCCCTTGCCCGGGGTGATGATCTGCTGCTTCAGCACGGTCCAGCGGCGGCCGCCGTGATCGAGCACCTGACCGGCGCGAATAAGGTTGGCCTGCTGCTTCATCGAAAGAGCCTAATCGTCATGATACCTGGAGGGACCGGCTTTTAGACCGGCGGGGATGACCCGGCAAGCGCGTGCGCGCCGCCCCAGGGATCGCGGACACTGCCGCCCTCGAGGTAATCGGGGCCGATCGGCACCTTGCCGTGCCCGCCCGCGATGTCGAGCACATAGGTCGGCCAAGCCAGCCCGGTCACGCGGCCTCGCAACGTCTCGAGCAACCGGCGGCCTTCCTCGATCGGCACGTGGAAGCGCGCCGTGCCGGGCGCCGGGTCGAGCTGGTGGAGGTAGTAGGGCTTGACCCGGCAGCGCAGCATGGCGCGGAACAAGCCTTCGAGCGCCGCCGCACTGTCGTTGATGCCGCGCAGCAGCACGGTCTGGCCGAGCAGCGGCACGCCCACCGCGTGCAGCGCGCGCAGTGCGGCAGCTGCGGCGGGGCTGAACTCGCGCGCGTGATTGGCGTGCACGGCGAGCCATATCGGGGTGTCGTGTTCGAGCGCGCTCAGCAGCGCCGGGGTGATGCGGGCCGGGTCGGTGACGGGCACGCGGGAGTGCAGGCGCAGCAGCTCGACACTTGGGATCGCCTGCAGCCGATCGAGCAGGGCGGCCAGACGTCGCGGCGCCAACATCAGCGGGTCGCCGCCGGTCAGGATCACCTCGCGGATGGCGGGCCGGGCGGCGATGTAGGAGATGGCGGCGTCGATATCGGCGGGCGACATCGCCCCTGCTCCGGGCCCGACATGCTCGCGGCGGAAGCAGAACCGGCAGTAGACCGGGCAGACCAGCACCGGCTTGAGCAGCACCCGGTCGGGATAGCGATGCACGAGGCCCGGGACAGGCGTGTGCGCCGCGTCACCGATGGGGTCGGCGAGCTCATGCGGAAGGTGGTCGAGTTCGGCCGGGTCAGGGACGAATTGCAGGCCGATCGGGTCGTCAGCGGTCTCGATCAGCCCTTGGATTTCGGGGGTGATCGCCACCGCATAGCGATCTCCGACAGCGTCGAGCGGGGTTGCCGCGTCCACGCCAACGAGGCCGGCCGCGACCAAATCGGATGTCGTTCTCAACATGAAGGAGTGATTATTCAGTCCGGACGGTGGGGCCCGGCAAGGGGTTCAGTGATGGCGGCGGTGTGAGAAATAGGCTGCGAGCGCACCGCCAACGAGGAAAGTCGCGGGTGGGATCAGCCAGAGCAGGAAGTCGTTGAACGTCATTCGACCAAATCCTTGAGCACGATCCGCGCGATGAGCATCAGCGACACACCGGCGAGAAGATACACAACCGCCAGCAGGCCCGCCAACACAAAGCCGTTCACGCCGGAAGCTCCGTAGGTCTTTGCGATTAGGGGGCCGATCGCGCCAGCAACGATCGTAGCGATGCCGAGGTTATTCAACCCAGTCGCAAGCAGCTTGGTCTGCTCGTTTTGCACCAGCTTCGTCATGCGCTGGCGAACTCGCGGGCGCTGTAGCCCTGCATGAACAGCAGCGCGCGTAAACCGCAATGGTCGATGCGCACCCGTGCTGCCTCTGCGACGATCGGCTTGGCGTGGTAGGCCACGCCCAGGCCGGCGGCGCGGATCATGTCGAGGTCGTTGGCGCCGTCGCCGACGGCGAGGCAGTCATCCAGGCCGATGCCGCACCGGGCAGCGAACGCCCGCAAGCTCTCGAGCTTAGCGCCGCGGTCGACGATCGGCTCCTGGACGCGGCCGAGTAGCGTCACGCCGTCGTCGATCAGCGTGTTGGCGCGGTGCGCGTCGAAGCCGAGCTGGGCGGCGACCCGAGCGGTGAAGAAAGTGAAGCCGCCGGAGACCAGCGCCGTCATAGCGCCGTGGGCGCGCATGGTGGCGACCAGCTCGCCGGCGCCGGGCGTGATGGCTGTTGACGCCCAGGTGTGTTCGAGAGCGGCGAGGTCCAGCCCTTCGAGCAGCGCCACCCGCTCGCGCAAGGCGGCCGAGAAGTCGAGTTCGCCGGCCATGGAGCGCTTGGTGATGGCGGCCACCCGCTCGCCGACGCCGGCGAACGCGGCCAACTCGTCCAACGTTTCGCTTGACGACGATGGTGCTGTCCATATCGGCGATCAGCAGGCGCTTGCGCCGGTTGGCGGCCGGTGTCACGACCGCATCGATCGGAGCGCTGCCGAGCGCGGCGCGCACGACGTCCGGATTGGGCGCGGTCGGGCAGGGGAGGTCGACGGCCTCGCCGGGGCAGAGGGCCGCGCCCGGGCCGGCCCCGGCCGCGGTGGCGACCGCGGTGACCAGGGCGGGGTCGAGCTGGCCGGGTTGGGCGATGAGCGTCAGATAGAAGGACATGGGCGGCGCACATGGCAGGCAGGGAGTGATGCGGCAAGCCTTCGTGGGAGCACGACCGGCACTCATCGTCGCGGGCCCGACCGCAAGCGGGAAGTCGGCGCTGGCGCTTGAACTCGCCGTGCGATTGGGCGGAACCGTGATCAACGCAGACAGCATGCAAGTTTATCGAGAGCTCCGCGTCGTGACGGCGCGGCCCAGCCCGGCGGACGAGGCGGCCGCGCCTCACCGCCTTTACGGCATCAGGCCCGCTGCCCATCCGGGTAGCGTCGCGTGGTGGCGGGGTGAGGCGCTCGCGGCGATGGCCGCAGCGCGCTTGCCGATCGTGTGCGGCGGCACCGGCATGTATCTGCAAGCGCTGACGGCCGGGCTGGCCGATATACCGGAACCCGACCCGGCAGCACGAGCCGAGGCGCGCGCGATGCTCGCGCAGGACGGGGCGCCGCGGCTGCACGCGCGGTTGGCGACGGTGGACCCTGCGACCGCGGCCGGATTGCGGCCGAGCGACGGCCAGCGTCTGGCGCGGGCGTGGGAAATCTGGCGCAGCACGGGGCAGGGGCTCGCCGGGTGGCAGCGGCAGAGCCGGGAGACGCCGCCCTATGCCTTTCGCATGATCCTGCTGGACCCGCCACGCGAGAGCTTGCGAGCCGCCATTGCCAATCGGTTCGACGCGATGCTCGCGGCCGGGGCGATCGACGAGGTCGCGGCGCTCGTCAGCCTCGATCTCGAGACGAGCCTGCCGGTCATGCGCGCGCTCGGCGTCCCTGAGCTAAGGGCCCACCTGCGCGGGGAGCTTGGGCTGGCTGAGGCCCGGGAGCGGGCGGTTGCCTCGTCGCAGCGCTACGTCAAACGGCAGGCAACGTGGTTTCGGAACCGCATAATCGTCGACCCAGCTATGAAAAGCATCATTACTGCTCGATTTCAGAGTCTGAAGCAATTTTCGGCAAGTGATTTGGCCGAAATCGGCGCTTTCGTTAGCCAAGTGGGTTGACGGCAACGGCGTCTCCTGTCACACGCGCCGGGTCATGACTCAGACCGCCCCCATCGCCCCGGCCATCACCCAAGCGCAGACCGGGGCCGAGATCTTGCTTCGCGCGCTCCGCGAGCAGGGGGTGGACGTCATTTTCGGATATCCCGGCGGGGCGGTGTTGCCGATCTACGATGCGCTGTTCCAGCAGAACAGCATCCGCCACATCCTGGTCCGGCACGAACAAGCGGCGGTGCACGCGGCGGAGGGATATGCGCGCAGCACCGGCCGGGTCGGGGTCGTTCTGGTCACGAGCGGACCGGGCGCGACCAACGCGGTGACCGGGCTGGTCGACGCGCTGATGGACAGCATCCCGGTCGTTTGCCTGACCGGCCAAGTGCCGACTCACCTGATCGGCAACGACGCGTTCCAGGAAGCCGATACGACCGGCATCACCCGTCCGGCGACCAAGCACAACTACCTCGTCAAGCGGCCGGACGACCTCGCGCGCATCGTGCACGAGGGATTCTACGTTGCGCGCAGCGGCAGGCCCGGGCCGGTCGTGATCGATCTGCCGAAAGACATCCTGATCGGTCCGGCGCCGTATCAGCCGCAAAGCGAGACCGGGCATCGGTCCTATCGCCCGATCACCCAGCCCGACCCGGCTCGCATCCAGGATGCCGTCGCGTTGTTGCGCGGGGCAAAGCGGCCGATGATCTATACCGGGGGCGGGGTCATCAACGCGGGGCCGCAGGCGTCCGAGGCGCTGATCGCGCTGGTGCGCGCGACCAACATGCCCTGCACGTCGACGCTCATGGGGCTCGGCGCGTATCCGGCCAATGATCCGCAGTTCCTCGGCATGCTCGGCATGCATGGGACGTACGAAGCCAACATGGCGATGCACGGCTGCGACGTGCTGCTGAACCTCGGTGCGCGGTTCGACGACCGGGTCACGGGGCGGCTGAACGCGTTCAGCCCGGGCAGCCGCAAGATCCACGCCGACATCGATCCGTCGAGCATCAACAAGAACGTCGCGGTCGAGGTGCCGATCGTGGGCGACGCACGGGAGACGATCGAGGCATTGCTGGACGCGTGGAAGGAGAGCAGCCTGCCACACGACCGCGAGGCGGTGACGACATGGTGGCGGCAGATCGACGAGTGGCGCGCGATCGACAGCTTGCGGTTCCGTCAGGACATGGGCCGCGGCGCGGTCATCAAGCCGCAATACGCGGTGCAGCGGCTGTATGAGATTACGCGCGAACTCGGGCGCGACACCTTCATCAGCACCGAGGTGGGCCAGCACCAGATGTGGGCGGCGCAGCACTTCAAGTTCGATCAGCCAAACCGGTGGATGACGTCGGGCGGGCTCGGGACGATGGGGTATGGCCTGCCGGCGGCGATGGGCGTGCAGATCGCGCATCCGGACGCGCTGGTGATCGACATCGCCGGCGAAGCGAGCATCCTGATGAACATCCAGGAGATGGCGACACTCGCGCAGTATCGGCTGCCGGTGAAGGTGTTCATCCTCAACAACGAGTATATGGGCATGGTGCGGCAGTGGCAGGAGCTGCTGCACGGCGGACGCTATTCGGAGAGCTATTCGGAGGCGTTGCCCGACTTCGTCAAGCTGGCCGAGGCGTTCCACGGTGTGGGGATGCGGGCAACCTCCGTCGACGACCTGGATCGGGTCATCCGTGAAATGATCGCCATCGACCGGCCCGTGATCGCCGACATCGCGGTGGATCAGAAGGAGAATTGCTTCCCGATGATTCCGAGCGGGGCGGCGCACAACGAGATGATCCTAGGGCCAGAGCACCAGGACCGCACGGCCTCGATCACCGATGAAGGGTTGATGCTGGTCTAACAGATTTCGGACATCTCCCTCTCCCGCTGGCGGGAGAGGGCCGGGGTGAGGGTGGTCCGCCGGGCCGTCGCTTGGTCCTGCCTGTCCCACCCTCACCCTGCCCTCTCCCGCCAGCGGGAGAGGGTTCAAGCGTCGGTAGAATGCAGCAACGCACCGCCACCATTTCGGTCCTCGTCGAGAACGAGGCTGGCGTCCTCGCCCGTGTCATCGGCCTGTTCGCCGGGCGCGGCTACAACATCGAGAGCTTGACCGTGGCACCCGTCGACGACAGCGGCTTGCGCAGCCGGATCAACATCGTGACCAGCGGGACCGACATGATCATCGAGCAGATCAAGGCGCAGCTCGGGCGGTTGGTGCCGGTCCATCGGCTGGCCGACCTGTCGCTCGAGGGGCCGCATCTGGCGCGCGAGCTGGCGATGATCAAGGTCGTCAGCGGCGGCACCGAGCGGGCCGAGGCCCTGCGCCTGGCCGACGCGTTTCGCGCCCGGGTGATCGATGCGACGACGGAGAGCTTCGTGTTCGAGCTGACCGGAGCAACCGAGAAGCTCGACGCGTTCATCGCGCTCATGCGGCCACTGGGATTGGCCGAAGTCAGCCGCACCGGCATTGCCGCCATCGCGCGTGGCAAGCCCGTCCTCTAACAACCGAACCGAACCAAGGAGCTATCTATCATGCGCGTGTATTACGATCGCGATGCCGACGTGAACCTGATCAAGGGCAAGAAAGTCGCGGTCATCGGCTATGGCAGCCAGGGCCATGCGCACGTCAACAACCTCAAGGACAGCGGCGCCAAGGAGCTGATGGTCGGGTTGCGCGCAGGCTCGGGTGGCGTGGCGAAGGCCGAGGCGGCCGGGCTCAAGGTCGCCGACCCGGCCGAGTGCGCGAAATGGGCCGACGTCGTCATGGTGCTGACGCCGGATGAGGGCCAGGGCGACCTGTATCGCGAGAAGCTGCACGCCACCATGAAGCCCGGCGCCGCGCTGGCGTTCGCGCATGGGCTGAACGTCCACTTCAACCTGCTCGATCCCCGCCCCGACATCGACGTGTTCATGATCGCGCCGAAGGGACCGGGCCACACGGTACGCTCGGAATACCAGCGGGGTGGCGGCGTGCCGTGTCTGGTCGCGGTGGCGCAGAACCCGAGCGGCAACGCACTCGAGATCGCGCTCAGCTATGCGAGCGCGATCGGCGGCGGCCGGGCCGGCATCATCGAGACGACGTTCAAGGAAGAGTGTGAGACCGACCTGTTCGGCGAGCAGGTCGTGCTGTGCGGCGGCTTGGTCGAGCTAATCAAGGCCGGCTACGAGACGCTGGTCGAGGCTGGGTATGCGCCGGAGATGGCCTATTTCGAGTGCCTGCATGAGGTGAAGCTGATCGTGGACCTCATCTACGAGGGCGGCATCGCCAACATGAACTATTCGATCAGCAACACGGCCGAGTATGGCGAATACGTCACTGGGCCGCGCATCATCACCGCCGAAACGAAGGCGGAGATGAAGCGGGTGCTGGCCGACATCCAGACCGGCAAGTTCGCCCGCGACTGGATGCTGGAGAACAAGGTGAACCAGTCGAGCTTCAAGGCGACGAGGCGCCGGCTGTCGGAGCACCCGATCGAGCAGGTCGGGGAGAAGCTGCGTGGCATGATGCCGTGGATCGCCAAGAACGCGCTGGTCGACAAGGCCCGGAACTAATGAAGAGGGGCGCCGCCGACGGCGCCCCTCACTACTTCAGCGCGGCGCATTTGCCTTCGGCTAGCGGCCGAAAGGCCTCCGCAGCCGGGATGGTCGCAATGCGGTCATAGACGTCGTAGGGCTCCTTGGATTGCGCCGGGCTCTTTACTTTAAATAGATACGTGTCGTGCACCATGCGGCCGTCAGGCCGTAACGTGCCGTTGCGGGTGAGTAGGTCGTCCACCGGCATTTCGTGCAGCTTGGCGATGACGGTCTGGGTGTCCGTGCTGCCGGCGGCGGCGACAGCGCGGAGGTAGGCGCGAACCACCGAGTAATCACCGGCCTGGATGTTGGACGGCATGCGACCGCCGTTGCGGGCAGCGAAGCGGCGGGACCACTCGCGGGTGCGCTCGTCGAGGTTCCAGTAGAACGCCTCGTTCACCAGAATTCCCTGCGCTGTCTCCAGGCCGAGGGCGGCGATGTCCGGCACGGTCAGCACGAACGAGACGAGTTGCTGTTTGCCGGTCCCGATGCCGAATTCGCGGGCTTGCTTGACCGAGGTGATGAGGTCGCTGCCGGTGTTGCCCAGCGCGATCACGTCGGCGCCAGAGGCCTGGGCTTGCAGCAGGAAGGGCGAGAAGTCGCCGGAGAAGTTGAACGGATGGCTAACCGAGCCGACCACCGTTGCGCCCGCTTTCTCGATCAGGGCCGTGGCGTCGGCCTGAAGCGACTTGCCGAACACGTAGTCGGCGGTGATGAAGAACCATTTCTGACCCGGCTTGACCAGCGGACGCACGATGCCGACCGCCTGGCCGTAGGTGTCCCACATCCACATGACCGAGGTGGCAGGGGCGCAGTCCTCGCTGGTCAGGCGCGCCGTGCCGCCGGAGAACAGCGCAATTCTGTTGCGCGCCGCCGCCTCGTGCTGGACGGCGATCTGGACCGTGGCCTGCACGATGTCGGCCACGGCGGTGACGCCCTTGTTGTCCCACCAGTCGCGCACGATACCGACCGCCACGTCCGCCTTGTTCTGATGGTCGGCGGAAATGACGTCGATGGCCATGCCCTTGCACTCGGCCGCCAAGCAGTCCTCGGCGGCCATCTGCACCGCCAGCACGGCGCCCTGGCCGGTTTGCGCGGAGAGCCCGCCGTTCATGTCGGTGACGACGCCGATGCGCACGGGCGGGGTCGGCTGTGCCGCCGCCGGTGTGGCGGCGAGCAGCAGGGTGAGCAACAGGGTGCGCATCGTGTCCTCCGGCGCGGCTCTTGGCGGCCGCTGTCAAGCGTGAATTATTCGGCCGCCATCAGGCTTGCGGGATCGGCGCCCACGCGGCTGTTCTCGTCGCCGGCCACCGCTCGGGCGAGCGTGAAATCGTAGTTGATGGAACGCAGGCCGGGGAACGGGGAGCCTGGCACGTTGGGCGCCGGGTCGACGATTAGGGATCGCGAGACGCCGAAAACCGTGTCGGTGTCGATATATTGGTCGTAGCCGTAGTAGATCGCGGTCACCAGCTCGCGGTAACCCGGCGCGCCGATCAGGAAATGCGTGTGCGCCGGACGGCAGCCATGGCGGCGCTGGGCCTGGATCATAGCGCCGACGGGGCCGTCGAGCGGGATGGTGTAGCCGAGCGGCAGGGTCGCGCGGAACCTGTAGCGGCCCTGGTCGTCGGTGCGGAACTGGGCGCGCCAATCCATCGTCGAGGGGTCCTGCGCCTGGAGGTCGTAGGCGCCGTCCGGGTCGGTCTGCCAGACCTCGACGATGGCGTTCGGCACCGGCGCGCCTGCCTCGTCGCGGATGGTGCCGAACAGGCCGATCTCCTCGCCCTTGCCGTCGCGCGCGATGCTGTCGCCCAGCGCCAGGCGGGGCGAATTGTTGCGGTAGAACGGACCGAGCAGGCTGGTCTCGGTGCCGACCGTCTCGGCGCGGCCGTCATGGAGGATGTTGACCATGCGCGACAGGCCCAGCGTGTCCGAGAGCAGGATGAACTCTTGGCGAAAGGGGGTGCACGCCTGGCCCACCTCGGTCATGAACTTGATCCCGTAAAGCCATTCCTCGGGCTTCAGCGAGACCTCGCGCGCGAAGGCGTGCAGGTGCTTGACGGCGGCGGCCATGATCTCGCGCAGGCGCGGGTCGGGCGTGTCGGCCATCTGCTGCAGGACGGCCTCGGTCACCGTGGTCTCGTTGAGGTCCTCCATCATGTTCTCCCTTATGATTGCTCTTGGACAACAGTATTGCGCAACAGGCCGACGCCGGAGATCTCGACCTCGACGACGTCGCCGGGCTTCATCCAGACCGGCGGCGTCCGGTAGGCGCCGACGCCGCCGGTGGTGCCGGTGATGATGACGTCGCCGGGCGCGAGCTCGGTGAAGGTGGAACAATACGCGATGAGCTTGGGGATGGTGAAGACGAGATCGTCCGTGGTCGCGCGCTGCATCTCCTCGCCGTTGAGGCGGCAGACGAGGCTGGCATGGGTCACGTCGCCGGCTTCGTCCGGGGTGACGAGGTAGGGGCCGAAGCCGCCCGTCTTCGGAAAGTTCTTGCCGGGTCCGAATTGGCTGCTGTGGCGCTGCCACTCGCGCACCGAACCGTCATTGTAGCAGCTATAGCCGGCGATGACGCCCATCGCATCGGCCTCGGTGACGTGCCGCGCCCGGTGGCCGACGACTACGGCGAGTTCGGCCTCGAAATCGAGCGTGTCGGACGCATTGGGGCGCACGATCGGCTGCCCGTGACCGACCTGGCTGTTGGCCCAGCGCGTGAAGATGGTGGGCTGCTCGGGCTTGGGCCGGCCGCCCTCGAGGATGTGGGTCAGATAGTTGAGGCCGATGCAGATGATCTTGTCCGGGTCCGGAATGGGCGGCAGGAAGGTGACGGCCGACAGCTTGTGGCGCGGCAGCCCGGCAGTATCGGCCGTCAGCGCGGGCAGGTCGGCGAGTGCCGCACGCAGGCTGGGCGCCTTTGCGCCGAGATCGACCACCTCATCGCCCTCGACCACGCCCCAAGAGGCCGCGCCATTCGCTTCGAAACTCATCAGACGCATCAGATATCCCTATTCGCTCGCGGACGGCGATGCTGGCTCGCCCGAGTAGGGTGCGTCGTGGCTTCGGCGCTGACAAGGAGGGAGCGCGATCAGCCCCCGAGCAGCTCGGCGAGTTTCCGGGCGCGGATCACGGGATCGGGCTCGGTCAGCGGGATGATCACGCGGCCCTTGCCGAGTGTGCCGCCGAGGGCCGCCGCGATCTGCTTGGCGTCGTGCCGATGGATAGGCGTGACGGCGCACGAAGCGGGTCCGGCGTCGATGCGCGAGAGCCGCTGCACCTCGGCCAGCAAGCGCAGCCGCTCGACGGCCAGCAGCGCCTCGACCTCGGGTGTGGGCGGGCCGAAGCGATCCTCCAGTTCGTCGGCGAACTGGCGCAGGCTGGGCAGGTCCTCGAGCCGGAACAGCCGGCGCAGCAACTCGATGCGCAGGTTCTCGTCCGGCACGTAGGTCGGCGGGATGCGCCCGGTGAGTTCGACGTGCAGCTCGGCCGCGGGGCGGCGCGGCGGATCGCCCCGCTGCATGGCGACGGCTTCGAGCAGGAGATGCTGGTAGAGCTCGGTGCCGACGGCCCGCACATGGCCGGCCTGGCGGTCGCCGAACAAGTCGCCGGCGCCTCGGAGATTGAGGTCGGCGGCGCTGATGTCCACGCCGGCGCCGAGCGCCGAAAGCTGCTGCATGGTGGCCAGACGCTGCTCGGTGGCGGGTGTCAGCGTGGAGCCGGGTTCGGTGAGCAGGTAGGCCGTGCCGCGCCGCGCCCCGCGGCCGACCCGTCCGCGCAACTGATGCAGCTGGGCCAAGCCGAAGCGGTCGGCATGGGTCACGATCATGAGGTTGGCGCGCGGGATGTCGAGGCCGGCCTCGATGATGTCGGTCGCGATCAGAACATCGCCGCGGCCGGCGGCGAAGTCCACCATCGCGGCGTCGAGCGCGTCGGCGGCCATGCGTCCGTGGGCCACGACGAGGGTCAGTTCCGGCACCAGGCTCGCCAGCTCGGCTTGGATCGGCGCGATGTCGCTGATGCGTGGACAGACGATGAAGCTCTGCCCGTCCCGCCGCCGCTCGCGCAGCAAGGCCTCACGGACCACGATCGCGTCCCAGCTGAGGACGAAGGTGCGGATCGGCTGACGGTTCTGCGGCGGGGTGGCGAGCACGCTGACGTCGCGCAGGCCGACCAGCGCCGCCTGCATCGTGCGCGGGATGGGTGTGGCGGTCATGGCGAGCACGTGGGGGGCGAGGCTGCCGAGGGCGGCCTTGTCGTCCTCGCCGAAGCGTTGCTCCTCGTCGATGATCGCCAGGCCGAGATTGTGGAAGTCGGCTTTCACCAGCCCATGCGTGCCGACCACGATGGCAACCTCGCCCGCCCCGACCGCGCGCTTGATCTCGGCCGCCGCCGGGTCGGCTTGCGCGCGGATCAGCCCCTCGACGCGGAGCCCGGTGCCGGCGAAGCGGGCGCTGAACACGTCCAGATGCTGGCGGGCGAGCACCGACGTTGGCGCCAGCACCGCGACCTGGTAGCCGGCGATGGCGGCCGCCGCGGCAGCCCGGATGCCGATTTCGGTCTTGCCGAAACCGACGTCGCCGCAAAGCAGCCGGTCCATGGGATGGCCGCTCGCCAGATCGGCCAGCACCGAGTGGATCGCGGCACGCTGGTCGTTGCTGAGCGGGTAGGGAAAGCGGCGCGCAACTGCGCCGAAACGATCAGCATCGGGCTGCATGACGGGTGCGACGGCATCCCGGCGGGCGGCGATCTTCGCCTGAAGCTGGACCGCGGTTTGCTGGAGCTCCGCCTCGATCTTCACGCGACGCTTCATCCACGCCGTGCCGCTCGCCCGATCAAGGCTGACGTCGCTGTCGCCATAGCGCCAGAGCCTGTCGAACGCGGTCGGTGGGATAAGCAGCTCGATGTGATCGGCGAATTCGAGCACGAGGCGATCCTCCGCGCCGACCTGGCGCAATCCGGTCAGCCGGCAGACGCCGTGATCGACATGCACGACGACGTCGCCGATGCGTGGCGCGTCGGACGCGTTGGCCAGCGTGGCGCTGGCCTTGGGCCGCAGCAGCGGCCCGACCGGCAGCATCAGCAGACCCGGCGCGCGCAGACCGCTGAGCGGGTTGGCCTCGATCACATCGACGGTTGCCGCGACCCCGCGGCGGCGGAGGCTCTTGGCAACGCTCTCGGGATTGCTGGGCGTGGCAATCAGGACGCGGTCGGCCTCTGCATGCTGGATCGCGGCGAGCAGGTCGGCGATCTTATGCGGGGCGGGCAGGTCCGTGCTCGTGTCCGAGCCCAAATCGACCGGTTCGCCACAGGCTTGCACGACGTCATCGACGGTCAGGAACAGCTGGTCGGGCGCGGGCAGGTCGCCGGTCTGTCCGGTGATCCGGCCGGCCTTGAGCGCGGCCGCGTAGGCGTCGTCGATGGCGTCGCGGACGCTGCGCCAACGCTCCGGCACGTCGGGCTCGTAGTAGACGGCCGCGTTCGGCATGGCGTCGAACACGGTTTGCAGGCGGCGCGGCAGATGCTGTGCGACGACCTGGCTACCGGTGTCCGGCTCGAGCATGGACGTCGCGGCGGCGAGCCCGTCGGCGTCGATGCGGAACTCGGTCATCGGGCGGAGCTTCAGCCCGGGTCGCTCGTCGGTGCTGCGCTGGGTGAGCGGGTCGATGCCGGTGATGGACTCGATCCGGTCGTCTTGCACATAGAGGCGGACCGGCTCGGTTTCGCCGGCCGGGAAGATGTCGATCACCTGGCCGCGCAAAGCCGCTTCGCCCGGCTCGTCGACGTTCTCGTCCCAATGATAGGCGCGTTGCGCCAGCGCCTCGCGCAGCGCGTCCCGGTCGATGGTGTCGCCGCGCGAGATCGACAGCTCGGCCGCCCGCCAGACCTCGGCGGGACGAACGCGCTGCAGCACGGCGGTGGCACTGGTGAGCAGCAGGCGCGGGAGGGTCGATGGCTCGGCGAGGCGTGTGAGGGTGGCAACCCGGCGGCCGACGGCATGCGCCGAGGGTGGCACGAGATCGTACGGCAGGACATCGACCGGTGGCAGGACCAGCACCTCGACGCTGTCCGCGAAGGCCGCGGCGAGGCGGGCGACCCGATCGAGCCGACCGGCGCCGCGAAGGATCGCCACCAGGGGTCCGTTCTGCCGAGTGTGGTGGATGAGACTAAAGGCGAGCGCCGGGTCGGAGCGGATGGGCGTCATCGGGAAGCGGGTCATTCGGTGTCGGGCATCTCGGCCCAGAGAGTTGGCGCGGTTCACAAAGCATCAACCCGCAACACGATATGTTTTCACGCAGGTCATCCGCGGGTAGATCAACCTTCATGCTTCTCAATCAATTCCAGCGGACCTGGGTCCGCAGCGCACTCACGGCCAGCGCCGTTCTCGGCCGGCCGTTCACCACGACCGACGGCCACACCATGGACCCGGTGATGTCGGCCCTGATCCGCTTCGCCAACCGCATGCGCGCCAACGTGCCGGTCGAGCTCGGGGAGCTGCGCAAACGCTATGCGGCGGCGCCGGCCGTGACCGGGCTGAGGCCTGATCAAACGGTCCGCGTTACCATGGTGGACGCCGGCGGGCGGCCGGCGCGGCAATATGAGCCGCGCGGTGCGGTGGCGGCCGATTTGTTGTATTTTCACGGTGGGGGCTTCATCGCCGGCAGCGTCGGCACCCATGATGCGCTATGCCGCCGGCTCGCGGCACGGTCACGTCTGCGGGTGACGTCGGTCGATTACCGTTTGGCGCCGGAGCACCCGTTTCCGGCTGCCTACGACGACGCGGCGGCGGCGTGGCGCTGGGCGAGGCAGAGCCGGCCCGGCCCTTGGCTGATCGGCGGCGACAGCGCGGGAGCCAATCTCGCCGCAGGGCAGGCGTTGGACGGAAGCGCCCTGCTCCAAGTCCTGATCTACCCGGCCGTCGACCTGCTGCATCAAGACGGGTTGTACCCGAGCATCGTGGCCTTCCAGAAGGGGTTCCTGCTGACGGCCGAGGCGATGACGGAGTGCGCGCGGCTGCTGATCCCGCCCGGCCAGGATGCGGGCGATCCCCGCCTGTCGCCGATCCGGGCGGATCTCAGCCGGGCGTCACCCTCGCTGGTGGTAACGGCGGGGTTCGATCCGCTGCGCGATCAAGGGCGGGCCTATGCGCAGGCCCTGCAAAAGGCGGGTCGCCCCGCCCATCTGATCGAGGAGATGGCGCTGCCCCATGGCTTTGCCGATTTCGCCGGCGTGGTGCCGGCGGCGCGGCAGGCGATCGACCGGATCGCAAACGCGATCAAGGTCGAGATGGGGCGGGAGTTGAGGTGAGGAGCGTAGGATGCAGCGTCGCGATCCGGTAGTGTTGGCCTGGGTTTTGGGCCTTGGTTTGGCGGCCGTCGCCTATGCGATCGGCCCGCAATACTTCATGTTCCGGGTCATCGACAGTTTCCACGTCGCGATCTGGCGGATCGGCGAGGCGATCGGGGATCTGTCGCTGATGGGGCGTGATCTGGTGCGCGCGCTGGCGATCGGGATGTACGCGACGTTCGTGGTCTTGGCGGTGAGTGTCATCCGGCGCGGCGGCCGCGCGAAGGCGGCGCTGTTCTGGGTGTCTGTGCTGTTCCTGTTCCTGATCGGCGGCATCGAACTGACGACCGAGAGCGACGCGCGCTGGGTGCTTGCGCTGGCGGTGGCTGGCGCCGGCGCGGTCACGATGACCCAGCGCCTGCGCCAGACCGCGCTGATTGTCCGCTAGGCGGAGGCTCGAAATCCGAGCGAGGGGCTGGCGGCGCGCAAGCGGGACAGCGTGGCGCAGGAGCGGTTCGCGCCGGGCTGGCGGACCGGCGCGAGGTCGTTGAGGATGCCGACAACCATGTCGATGCCTTGGGCGTGCCAGCGTTGCACTGCCTTGTGATCGGCGCCGATCGCGGTGCCGAGCCGGCGCCAGCTGTAGAGGTGCCGGCCCGTCATCGGGTTGACGAGGCTGCGCGCGCCGATGACCCGGCGCAAAACGTATTTATCGTCAGGAATACGCGACACCCAGCGATACGATTGGTCCATGCGGGTGATGTGTGCGGCGCTGGGAGCGGCGGGGCGGATTTTGGCACGGGCGGCGCCGTAGTTTTCGGCGGCGCTGCGCACCCACTCCATCCCGCTCTGCACCAGCCTGGTGCTGGGACCGGTGTTGGGCAGGGAGAGCAGGGTGATCCCGGCCTCCTCGAGACGGGTGATGACCCACTCGGCGGTGGCCGGTGCGCCGTCGGGCGTGTGTTGATTGATCAATTGACGAACACCGGAAAGGGATAGGTCGCATGGTCGAGGACGGTGCCGTCGGTGATGGCGCCCCAGGTAACAGGGTGACCGGCCGGCAGAGCGGGGCGATCGTTCTGGCCGGGTCGGCCGCGAACGACGTAGACGATGCTGCGCAGGTGTGAGATTTCGGCAGAGAACGCGTCTTCTTGGCTCGGGGTCACGGATTTTGTTCCCGTTCTGTTCGATAACCCTAAGCTAGTTTTCCTATTGCTCGACCGTCAAGCTGAGGTGAACGTTAATTTTCTCGCAACAGCGGAAGCGGCCTCGCGTTGAGGTCGCACATAGCAGGGGGCAGGCCGATGCGCGCGCAAATGCCGGAACCGATACCTCAGCCCACGCCGATCCCGGTAGAGGACCCGCCGCCGAGCGACATACCGCCGTTGGGAGATCCGCCCGAGGGCGATCCGATCCCGGACGGGCCGCCGATCCGCTTGGCCTCGTAACACGCTTGTTCCCGGCGGGCTGACGCGGCAGGGTGTCGCCATTCACAACCTGGACCGTCGATGCCCCGTTCACCTGCCATCCTCATTGCGGCCGCGATCGTCGCGCCGCTCGTTCTGGCTGGGTGCGGCACGGCGCCGCCGCAAGGGTCTACCCCATATGCACCCACGGCCGCGATGTCGGACGTGCTTGCCGAGCGGGTCGCGATGCATGCCAAGGAGAACTCATCGGTCGGCTTGGATGAGGCGCGCGACGTCCCGAGCCTGGTCGAGGCGGCGCATGCCATCCTGAATGTGCAGGGGCTTCCCGCGCCGGGCATCGAGGTGAGCCAGTTCAACCAGCCGATCGCGAGCGGGGCGGCCGGCGCGATCGGGGCGACGCTGTATCGGCCGGCGCTGGCGAAGAACACGCCGATCATCATCCATTTCCCGAGCGGCACCTGGGCAACCCGGCGCGACGCCGACGCGGACGAGACCGCCCGGCAGCTCGTGCTCCGCACCGGTTTCGTCGTGTTGACGCTACGGCCCCGTTTGGCGCCCGAGGCCAAGTTTCCGGCGATCCACGACGATGCATTGGCCGCGTATCAGTGGGCACGGGGACAGATGCGCAGCTGGGGCGCCGACCCGACACGGGTCATTCTGGCCGGCGAGGGACCGGGCGCGAACCTGGCCCTCTCCACGGCGCTGATGGCGCGCGATCATCGCATCCCGATGCCCGACGGCCTGTTGCTGATCACGCCGTGGGCGGGCACCTCGACGAGCAGCGCGAGCATGAGCGAGAACGGCGGCAGCCGGCCGCTGAGCCGGGCGACCGTGCGCTGGGCGCAGGATCTCTATGCGCCGGACGACCTGGCCAACCCGCGGATCGACCTTGTGAACCGCACCGATCTGGCCGGTCTGCCGCCGACGATGATGCTGCTGGCCGACATCGACCCGCTGCGCTCGGAGGCGGAGGGGCTCAGCGCGAAGCTGCAGCAGGCCGGCAACCGGGTGGATGTCAGGCGATACAGCGGCGTGACGTACGATTTCTTCGGCCTCGGCGCCTATGTCCCTACGGCCGCCGCCGCGGAGGACGATACCGCCCGGGCTTTGAAGGCCAGGTTCGACCCGCCGCCGCCGCCCGCGCCTATCCGCCGCCGACCCAGCCGCGTCAGTAGGTCGCACGCCCGCCGGTGATGTCGAATACCCCACCGGTGCTGAACGAACACTCCTCGGTGGCCAGCCAGACGGCCAGGGCGGCAATCTCGTCCACCTGAACGAAGCGACCCATCGGGATCTTCGAGAGCATATAGCCGATCTGCGCCTCGGACATCTGCGCGAACAGCTCGGTCTTGGCAGCCGCTGGCGTGACGCAATTGACGAGCACGCCGGTGTTGGCGAGTTCCTTGCCAAGCGATTTCGTCAACGCGATCAGGCCGGCCTTGCTGGCGCTGTAATGGCTGGCGTTGGGATTGCCTTCCTTTCCGGCCACCGAGGCGATGTTGACGACGCGGCCATAGCCTCGCTCGATCATATGCGGCACCAGCGCGGCGGTAATCAGATACGGCCCGATCAGGTTCACCTCGATCACCTTGCGCCATTCGGCACTCGGCAGCTCCCAAGTCGGGGCGTTGCCGCCGGTGATGCCGGCATTGTTGATGAGGATGTCGACCCGGCCGTGGCGCTCGATGGTCTCCGCCGCCGCGCGGGCGATTGCGGCCTCGTCGGTCTGGTCGACCGCATGTGCGCTGGCCTGCGCGCCGAGGGCGGCGGCGGTGCTGGCAGCTTCGGCGCCGTCCCGGTCCCAGAGCGCGACGGTCGCGCCGGAGGCCAGCATGCGTTCGGCGATGGCGCGGCCGATCCCGCGCGCGCCGCCGGTCACGACGGCGACGCGGCCGTTCAGATCGAGTTGATTCAAGTCCGGTTTCTCCCTGATGTGCTGTTTCTGGCCAGGAGCATGAGACCCAGCAGCGTGATGGCAGCGATCCAAAGCGCCGGGCGAACTCCGGTTGGCGCATAGGCGAAATCGATGACGGAGCGTCCCGCCGGCAGGTCGATGGTCTGGAACGTGTCGTCGAACGGCGTCACCGCGGTCGGCACGCCGTTCACCGATGCGGTCCAGCCGGCCATGAACACCTCCAGCCGGGTCAAGCGGGCGGGGCGCTCGCAGTCGGCTTGCATGTGCTCGTGTGATTGCGCCTCGATCCGGCAGCCGGGAGCGCTGGCGTAAGCATGGGCGCCGGGCAGTTCGAAGACGGACGTCGTCGGCGTTTGCAGCACGAGCGCCGGCGAGTTCGCGCCCTCGAACCCGACGCGCGGCAGCACGCCCTGCATCGCCGGCAGCCCGGACGCCACGGCGGTCTCGCCCGGCGACGGTGGCGCGGACCATAGCGCGACGGCCTCGTCACCGCCCTGCTTGGAGAGCGTGATCTGAAACGGCGCGTCCGTCACGGCGAAGGCCGGGGTCAAGGCGAGACTCAGCGTCGAATTGTCGGGCGCGGTCGCGAGGTCCACCGAGCGTTCCTGGCACTCTGCCGCCTGGCAGAGCCGCACGAGCAGCGTTCCATCCGACTTGCCGCCATAGGTGCCGATCCGCACGCTGATGGCGTCGATCTCCGCGATGCCGGGCGGCAGGCGGCGGGAGAGCGTGACCGATTGGTTGGCAAAAAGCGGGACCGGGCGGGTGCCGCCCTCCTTGAGGGCCAGGTTGACGGCGAAGAACGCGGCGTCGGCCAGCACGTAGCGCACACCGGCCCGCTCGTAGGCGGGGGTGCGGGCCAGGAAATCGTCGCGGCGTTCGGCCGGGGTCTCGTTTCGGAACAAGATGTTGGGGCGGAACATGATCGGCAGCGCTTTCGGGTCCAACTCGCGCTGCACGAAGCGGACGGTGCGGTTCGGGACCGGCAGGTCGTCGTAGTTGATGGTCGAGATGCCGAAGGCCGAGCCGAAGTTGGGGGTTAGGCCGTTGCCGGACGCGGTCGCCACGCGCTGCAGCCCGGCATGGCGCTGCAGGAACGTCACCAATTGCATGTCGATCTTGCCCGCGCGCGGTGCGGAGGCGAACGGGAAAGCGAACAACGCGATCGCTTCGATGGCGGCCAGGGCGGTCAGAACGCCGCTTGGCCGGCGCCGGCACACCGCGACAACGATGCCTGACAGCAGCATCAGCGCAGCCGCGGCCGAGGCGACGACGTAGACGCGCTGATCCTGGTGCGGCCGCCACGCGATTTCCAGGACGGGCCAGACGAGGGCCAGCGCACCGGCGAGACCGAGCGCGCCCAACCCGGCGGCTGCGAGGCCAAGTCGCCGCCGGGTCGCCGGCGAGAGGGCGGGCAGCCGGTCGATGAACATCGCGGCGAGCGTGATGGCGCAGAACAGCCAGCCGGCGTTGAGATAGCGAGAGTAGATGGAGACCGTCACCAGCGGCAGGTAGCGGAACACATCGAGCAGCACCGGCGCGTCATGGCTCACGCCGACCGCGAACACGATCCAGGCCGCCAGCAGCCACACGACCGGGCGGCGCCAGCCGGTGAGGACGCCGCCGATGGCGAGGACGAACGCGGTCAGGCCGAGATAGCCGCCATTGCCCCAGAAGCGTGCGGCCGCTGGGATCACGGAGGAGGAGATCGGGCCGAACAGATAGGGCAGGAGGTAGATCGCCATCGCGCCGGACGGGAGCACCGCATCCTTGAACCCGTTATTCGTGTGATCGCCCACGTTGCCGTCAGCGAGGAAGTGCCCGAACGCCAGCAACAACGGCGCGGCGAGTGCGAGCGCGGCGACGCCCAGGAGGGCGAGGTCGCCCAGATAGGCGAGGGCGCGCCGCCAGGGCAGGGCGGCGGCGCGTATCGCCACCCAGCCGAATAGCGGCAAGCAGTAGTAGAACACGACCTCCGGAAAGCCGGCGTAGAGCGCCAGGGCGGCGGCGATCGCGCCGAGCGCGATAATCCCGCCGCGCCGGCGCCAGGGCTGGCCGGCCAAGCACGCGGCGAACAGGGCCTCGACCGCGTAGAACAGCCAGGGCAGCAGGGCGACCGGGTTGTAGATCGCGTTGCGCAGCCAGGCGAAGACGCCGTTGAACTCGAACAATAGTCCGCCGGCCAGGGCTGCCGTGACGCCCAGGCCGAACCGACGCAGGAACATGAAGGTGCCGATGCCGGCAACGATCTGTAGGAAAGCCTGCTCGATCACCTGCCCGTGCGGCAGCAGCAAGAGGAGCGTCGGCGGGAACAGGGCGGCAGATTGCATCTCGCCCAGCAGCGGCGAGCCAAGCCCCTCGAACGGGTTCCATAGCGGAACCCGGCCGCCGACCAGGTCGAGCGCGGCGCGTACGCCGAGCGCATACGACGTGTAGCCTTGATTGGGGTCGATCGTGGTGAAGCCGGGCTGCCAGTTCGGCCGGAGATCGTACGGTAGGCCGCCGAACAGGGCGACCGGGTCGATCACGATCGGCGCCAGGAGCACGGCCAGCGCGACCAGCGCCGGCGCCGCACAGAGCAGCGCAATCGCTCGCTTTGACTGCATCGGGAGTGGCGGGTGGCGGGCCGCCTAGCGCGGCTGCGTTCCAGGCCGCAGCCGCGTCGCCAGCGCGGCGACCTCGCGGGCGGCGGCGAGCGCGGCCTCGAGCGCGCGCACCCGCGCCGGCACCGCGTCGGCGGCTTGGGCCGTGGCCACTTCGTGCGCGATGTCCAACAGCAACAGGCGGAACTCGGTCTGCTGGCCGGGTGGCATGTAGGCCGCACCGATCGGAAACTCGCTCGGTGTCGACTGCGTCTCCGCGCAAAGGTCGTGCTGGCTGGCGAAGAAGAAGTGCAGCCGGCCGTCATGCCCGTAGACGGGCGAGACGAACAGCAGGTTCAGGAAGCTCGACCCGTCCCGGCGGTAATTGGTGAGGAACTGCACGCAGCCGTCGCCGCGGCGCAGGCAGGCGCCAAGCTGACGGACGGAGCCGCGGTCGGTATCAGGACCCTGCATGAACCGGCAATTGCGGCCGCTCAGTTCGCGTTCCGAATATTGCGTCAGCTGCTCGAAGGCGCGGTTGACCGCGATGAGCGGATTGTCGGGCTGGTGCGGGTCGCTAATGACCATGGGTTCGGAGCTCAGGCGCATGGCCGCGAGCAATCCGTTCAGGAGCATCCCGCGTTCGGCGATCTGCACGGCCATTGTTCCCCCGCCGGATTTATAGACAGAGGCTACTGCCGCCCGGTTGCGTCCGTCCATCCCCCTGGTGCGCCGCCGCCGCCGCCGATCTTGTGTTTTTTAGCAGGATCGGCCATATGCGCCCCGTCCGCGCGATCGCGCGGATAATTCACACGCGGGGTGCCTTTCCGGGTTGATGATCCGGTTCCGGTGCCGAGAGGCCTGACCCCGCGGAGGCTCAACCGGACGATACGGAAAGGAACCGCCCTCATGGCGATGCCCGATTTCACTTTGCGCCAGCTCCTCGAAGCCGGCGTCCACTTCGGCCACCACACGCGCCGCTGGAACCCGCACATGTCGCCGTACATCTTCGGCGTGCGCAACCAGGTCCACATCATCGACCTGCAGCAGACGGTGCCGATGCTCGACCGCGCGCTGAAAGCCGTGCGCGACACGACGGCGGCCGGTGGGCGCGTGCTGTTCGTCGGCACCAAGCGGGCGGCGGCGGAATACGTGGCCGAGAGCGCGCGGCGCTGCGGCCAGTATTACGTCAACCATCGCTGGCTCGGCGGCATGTTGACCAACTGGAAGACCATTACGGGCAGCATCAAGCGGCTGCGCCAGATCGACGACATGCTGTCGGGCGACGTGCAGGGTCTGACCAAGAAGGAGATCCTCGACATCACGCGCGACCGCGAGAAGCTCGAGCGCGCGCTGGGCGGGATCAAGGACATGGGCGGCCTGCCCGACATCCTGTTCGTGATCGACACCAACAAGGAGAAGCTGGCGGTCGAGGAAGCCACCAAGCTCGGCATCCCCGTCATCGCCGTGCTGGACAGCAACTCCGACCCGGCAGGCGTGACCTATCCGATCCCCGGCAACGACGACGCGATCCGCGCGATCACGCTCTACTGCGACCTGATTGCCGGCGCGGTCCTGGACGGGATCAGCGCCGAGATGGTGGCGTCCGGCCGCGACCTCGGGGCGTCGGAGCAGGTGCCGATGGACGCGCTGCCGATGGCTGAGCCGGACGTGGCTGCCGAGCAAGTCGGCGCCTAACCGGCTAATTACGGAGAAGAATGATGGCCGACATCACGGCATCGATGGTGCGTGACCTGCGCGAGAAGACCGGCGCGGGCATGATGGACTGCAAGAAGGCGCTGACCGAGGCGGGCGGCGACATGGAAGCGGCGGTCGACTGGCTGCGCAAGAAGGGCCTCGCGGCGGCGGCCAAGAAGAGCGGGCGGACGGCGGCCGAGGGGCTGATCGGGGTCGCCTCGGCCGTGAACAAGGCGGCGATGGTCGAGGTGAATGCCGAGACCGACTTCGTTGCCCGCAACGAGCAGTTCCAGGCGCTGGTCGGCACCGTCGCCAAGGTGGCGCTCGAGGTCGGCGAGGACATCGAGACCATCAAGGCGACCAAGTTGCCCGGCGGCGAGCGCACGGTGGCCGAAGAGATCACCCACCTGGTGGCGACCATCGGCGAGAACATGTCGTTGCGCCGCGCCCGGGTGATGTCGGTTGGGCAGGGCGTGGTGGCGACGTATGTGCACAATTCGCTCCGGCCGGGTCTGGGCAAGATCGGCGTGCTGGTCGCAATCGAGGGTGGCGGCAGCGAGATCGACGCTCTGGAGACGTTGGGTCGCCAGGTGGGCATGCATGTGGCTGCAACGCGGCCCGATTCGCTCGACGTGTCCGGGGTCGACCCGGAGGCGCTCGAACGCGAGAAGGCGGTGCTGACCGAGCAAGCGCGTGCATCGGGCAAGCCAGATGCGATCATCGAGAAGATGGTCGCCGGCCGGATCCAGAAATACTACGAGGAGGTCGTGCTCCTCGAGCAGGTCTGGGTGCATGACGGCGAGAGCCGGGTGAAGGCGGTGGTCAAGAAGGCTGGGGTCGAGTTGGCCGGATTCGAGCGGTTCACGCTCGGCGAGGGGATCGAGAAAGAGACCGGCGACTTCGCGGCCGAGGTCGCAGCCGCAGCCGGGATCGGCGTCTGATCGGCGCGTCCCGACGGTTTCGCTGCCGGAGAGAAGCCAACTTGTGACGGGTTGCCGCAGCGACTAGGTTGCGGCGACCCGAGTGACTTTGAAGGATTTCATGACCGTTCAGCCGGCCTACAAGCGTGTCTTGTTGAAGGTTTCCGGCGAAGCTCTGATGGGACGGCACGAGTACGGTCTCGATCGTGAGACGTTGTCCCGCATTTCCGCCGACATCTCTCAAGTCGTCAGTTCAGGTGTTCAGGTGTGTCTCGTCGTGGGTGGCGGCAACATCTTCCGCGGCGTGGCCGGGGCTGCGGCCGGGATGGACCGGGCGTCGGCCGACTACATGGGCATGCTCGCGACCGTCATGAACGCCCTCGGGCTGCAGAGCGTGATGGAGCGGCATGGCGTGCAGACGCGGGTGCAGTCGGCGATCCCGATGAGTTCGGTGTGCGAGCCCTACATTCGGCGCCGGGCCGAGCGGCATATGGAGAAGGGCCGGGTCGTGATCTTCGCGGCAGGGACGGGCAACCCGTTCTTCACGACCGATACGGCCGCGGCGCTGCGAGCCACCGAGATGAACTGCGACGCGCTGCTCAAGGGCACGCAGGTCGACGGCGTCTACTCCGCCGACCCGCGCAAGAACCCGGACGCCGAGCGCTACCACGAGCTGACCTATCACGACGTGCTCGCCCGCGACTTGGCGGTCATGGACGCGGCTGCGATCAGTGTGGCGCGCGAGAACGGGCTCCCGATCATCGTCTTCGACATCCACGCCCCAGGCTCGTTTGCCGCCGTGATGCGCGGCGAAGGACGGTTCACCACCATAATCGAGCCGCATTAGGAGTTTATCGTGCCTGCCGATGTAAACGCCTTGAAGCAAGATCTGACCCGGCGAATGGATGGCGCGCTCGAAACGTTGCGCCGCGATTTCGGCGGGTTGCGGACCGGCCGTGCCAGCCCCGCGCTGCTCGAACCGGTCAAGGTCGAGGCGTATGGGACGGAGGTACCGATCACTCAAGTGGGCACCATTGGCGTTCCTGAGCCGCGGTTGATCACGGTCCAGGTTTGGGACCGGTCGATGGTCGGCGCGGTGGAACGCGCGATCCGCGATAGTGGGCTTGGGCTCAATCCGGGGTCGGACGGCCAGATCGTGCGGGTCCCGATCCCGCAATTGACGGCCGAGCGCCGGGCCGAGCTGGCCAAGGCGGCCGGGCGGTATGCCGAAGGCGCGCGGATCGCGATCCGGGGCGTTCGGCGTGACGGCATGGACCAGATCAAGACTCTCGAGAAGAAGCACGAGATCGGCGAGGACGAGCAGAAGACCTGGTCCGACGAGGTCCAGAAGCTGACCGACGGGTATATCAAGCGTATCGACGAGTCGCTGGCCGACAAGGACAAGGAGATCCGGCAGGTCTGAGGCCATGAGCATCATCTCTGTCGCATCGGCGTTGCAGCAACCGGGCTCCGGCCGGGCTGCCCCCGCCCACGTCGCCATCATCATGGATGGCAACGGGCGCTGGGCGCGCGCGCGGGGCCAACCTCGCGCGGCCGGGCATCGGGCCGGGGCGCAGGCGGTTCGCCGCACGGTCGAGGCGGCGATCGGATGCGGCGTGAAATGGCTGACGATCTACGCCTTCAGCAGCGAGAACTGGCGGCGGCCGCAAGAAGAGGTGCTCGACCTCACCGGTCTGCTGCGGCGCTATCTTCGGCAGGAACTGGCCGAGATGTCGCGCGAGGGCGTGAGGCTCCGGGTGCTGGGCAATCCGCAGCGCTTCGATGGTGACCTGCAATCCGAACTGGCGCGCGCGGAGCAATCGACGCGGGGAAACTCGCGCCTCAACCTCAACATCGCGCTGTCGTATGGCGCGAGAGACGAGATCGTGGCGGCGGCCAAAGCGATCGCTGCCGCCGCGGCGTCCGGTGAGTTGACGCCCGGCGAGTTGGATGAGGCGCGGTTCGGCCAGTTCCTGTTCACCGCCGACATGCCCGATCCGGACATGGTGATCCGGACCTCCGGCGAGCAGCGGCTCTCGAACTTCCTGCTTTGGCAATCGGCTTATGCCGAGCTGGTGTTCCTCGACGTGCTGTGGCCGGATTTCTGCCGCGCCGATTTCGAGTTCGCGCTGGCTGAGTTCTCGCGCCGCGAACGGCGGTTCGGTGGGTGATTGATCATGGTGCCGGACGCCCGTCCAGCGCGCCGACGCGCTGGAACGATCTACGGCGCCGGGCAGTCTCAGCCTCGATCCTCGCGCCGTTGGTGCTGCTGTGCATCTGGTTCGGGTCGGTGCCCTTCGTCTTATTGACGGCCCTCGGCGCGCTGGGATTGTCGTTGGAGTGGGTGTTGCTCTGTCGGGCGCGCCCGTCGGCGATGCCCGGCATTCTGGTGCCCGGGTTGATCCTCGTCAGCGGAGCGGCCGTGGCCCTCGGCCATGCAGGAGCCGGCGTGGCGGTCCTGCTCGCGAGCGCCGGTCTGGTCTGGCGGCTGGGCGGGCTGCTGCTGGCATCGGGTGTCGTCTACGTGGGCCTGGCGATCGTGGCGCTGATCTGGCTGCGCGAGTGGCCCGGCACGGATGGGCGCACCGCCGTCTTTTTCCTCGTCCTGGTGGTGTGGGCCAGTGACATCGGGGCGTATGCCGCGGGCCGGCTGCTAGGCGGGCCGAAGCTCGCGCCGGCGCTGTCGCCGGCGAAGACGTGGTCGGGAGCAGCGGGCGGGCTCGTGCTGGCAGTGATCGTCGGCGAGGCGGTGGCCGGTCGCCTGACGATCGGCACGGCGCTGTTTGCCGGTGTGCTCGCCGTCGTTTGCCAGGCGGGGGACTTGCTCGAGAGTGCGATAAAGCGGCATGTCGGCGTCAAGGACTCGGGACGGTTGATCCCGGGCCACGGCGGGTTGCTGGATCGGCTGGACGGATTGTTGGCCGCCGCTCCGATCGCGGCCCTTGTCGTGCTTGCAAGGCGGGAGGGGATTTTTTGACGACAGAGCGGCGCAGCGTCTCGGTGCTGGGGAGCACCGGCAGTATCGGCACGAGCACGATCGATCTGTTGCTGGCCAACCCCGACCGTTTCCGGGTGCGTGCGCTGGCCGGCGGCCGCAACGTGGCGTTGCTGGCGCAGCAGGCGAGGGCGCTGAACGCCGAAGTGGCCGTGATCGCCGATGTGGCCGCTCTGCCGGAACTGGCGCGCCTGCTGGCCGGGTCGGGTGTCGCTGCGACGGCCGGGTCGGACGCGGTGGTGGAGGCCGCGTCGCTTTCGGCCGATTGGACGATGGCGGCGATCACCGGCGCGGCGGGACTGCCGAGCACGCTGGCCGCCATCCGACGGGGCGGCGCGATCGCCTTGGCCAACAAGGAGGCGCTGGTCTGCGCTGGGCACGTCATGCTGCGGGCGGTCGCTGCGGCCGGAGCGACGCTGCTGCCGGTCGATTCCGAACACAACGCGATCTTTCAGGCGATGGCCGAAGGGAACGCCGAGTCGGTCGAGCGGATCGTTCTGACCGCATCGGGCGGTCCGTTCCGAACCGCCACTCTCGAGGAGATGGCGCGCGCCACGCCCGAAGCAGCGCTGCGGCATCCGACATGGACGATGGGCGCCAAGATCAGCATCGATTCCGCGACCATGTTCAACAAAGGGCTCGAACTGATCGAGGCGGCGCGGCTGTTCGGTCTGGCGGAGGACCGCATCGGCGTCCTGGTGCATCCACAGTCGGTCGTGCACGGCATCGTCCACTGGCGGGACGGCAGCATGCTCGCCCAACTCGGATCGCCGGACATGCGCATCCCGATCGCCCATGCGCTGGCCTGGCCCGGGCGGCTGGCGACCTCCTCGCCGCGGCTCGACCTGGCCGCGCTGGGGCAGATGGAGTTCTTCGAGCCCGATCCGGCCCGCTTCCCGGCGCTGCGTCTGGCCCGCGATGCCTTGCGGGCAGGCGGGGGCGGACCCACAATATTGTCAGCCGCCAATGAGGTGGCTGTCGATGCGTTCCTGATGCGCAGATTAGGCTTCACCGAGATCGCGGCGACCGTCGAGGCCGTGATGGATCGATTGGGCAATCCCGCGGCCGACACGCTGGACGACGTCATGGAATTGGACGGCGCCGCGCGGCGGGCCGCGAAAACGATCGCCGCAGCCAAAGCGGCCTAGGACAGGACCCGCGATGCATCTCCCCGACTTCGTCCGCAATGTCGGCGCCTTTCTCGTGGTGCTGGGCGTGCTCGTGTTCGTGCACGAGTTGGGCCACTACCTCGCCGCCCGCTGGCGCGGCGTGCATGTCGAGGCATTCTCCATCGGGTTCGGCCGGGCGCTGTTCAGCTGGACTGACCGGGTCGGGACGGTGTGGAAGCTCGCCTGGATCCCGCTCGGCGGTTACGTGAAGCTGCACGGGCAGGAGCGGCCGGAGGACGTCGACGAAGCGACTCGGGCGGCTTGGTTCCAGGGCCGCACCTTTCACGGCAAGGGCGTGGGCAGCCGGGCAATCGTGGTCGCGGCGGGTCCGATCGCCAACTTCGTGCTGGCGGCGGTGTTGTTCGCCGTCCTGTTCGCGACGGCGGGCCGGCCGGTCAGCATCCCGGTGATCGGCGAGGTGATGCCGCAGAGCGCGGCCGCTCAGGCCGGGCTTCAGGCGGGCGACCGGGTCGAGACGATCGACGGGCAACGGGTGGACCGGTTCGAGGACCTGCAGCGGATCATCGCCGGTGCGCCCGATCAGACACTGAAGATCGAGTTCCTGCGCGGCGGTGCGGCACAGTCGCTGGACGTTCACACCGGGTCGCGCGAGGGCGCTCTGGGCCGCCGCATGGGCCTGCTGGGCGTCAAGGGCGGCGCGCCCGAATACAAGCAACTCGACCCGGCGAGCGCCGTGGTCGCCGGTATCCAACAAACCTGGGACGTGCTGGTCCAGACGATCCAAGGTCTCGGCCAGATGCTGAGCGGGGCGCGCAGCGCCGACGAGTTGAGCGGGCCGCTCGGGATCGCCCAATTGTCCGGCCAGGTCGCCTCGCTGGGCGTCGCCAGCCTGATCAGCTTCATCGCGGTGCTTTCGGTCAACCTTGGTCTGATCAACCTGTTCCCGATTCCGATTCTCGATGGCGGTCACCTCGTGTTGTACCTGATCGAGGCGCTGCGGGGCCGCCCGGTCCCGCCGAAACTGCAAGAGCTGGGTTTCCGCGCCGGATTCGCCGTGCTCGCCGGATTATTCGTGTTCGCGACGTGGAACGATCTTTCGCATCTCGGCCTATTCCGCTGGGTTAAGGGCTGACGCGAACCGTCTCAGGACACTTGGCAATACTCACGATGTTGCCCTCAACTCAGGTGACGCTTAGAAGCAGCCGCTTGGGAGCGTGAACGCGGCGCATCAGCGCCGTGCTCCACCGCCTGGAGGGACACCGGATTGCCCACGATACGCGCCAAGTTGCTGGCGACGGCCTGTTTGTTGCCGGCATTGCTGCCCATGGCAGCGACGGCGCAGCAGCGATTCGCTCGCCCTGCCCGGGCCGTTCCTGCCGCGCGGCCGGCTGTCGGCGGCACGATCACGGCGATCAAGGTGGAGGGCAACCAGCGAATCGAGGAGAGCACGATCCGCTCCTACATGCTGGTCCAGCCCGGGGACGCGTACGATCCGGACCGTATCGACCGCAGCCTGAAGAGTTTGTTCTCGACCGGCCTGTTCCAGGACGTGTCGTTCCAGCGCCAGGCGGGTACGCTGGTCGTTAAGGTGGTCGAGAATCCGATCATCAACCGGATCGCCTTCGAGGGTAACCGCAAGCTGACGGACGATCAGCTGCGCACGGCCGTGCAACTGCGGGCCCGCGCGGTGTTCACGCCGCAGCTCGCCCAGGCCGACCGGCAACGCATCCTGAACGCATACGCCAAGGCGGGACGGTACGCGGCGACCGTCGATCCCAAGATCATCCGTCTCGACCAGAACCGCGTCGACGTCGTGTTCGAAATCAACGAGGGCGCGACCACGCTGGTCAGCCGCATCGCCGTGGTGGGCAACCATGCGTTCAGCGAGAGCCGGCTACGCGAGGTGATCGCCAGCCGCGAGGAGGCGTTTTGGCGCTTCCTGACCAATGCGGACCAATACGACCCCGAGCGGGTGAATTTCGACAAGGAACTGCTGCGCCGCTTCTACCTGAAGAATGGCTATGCCGACTTCGAGGTCAGGAGCGCCACGGCCGAGCTGTCGCCCGACCGGTCGGCGTTTCTGCTGACCTTCGTGCTCAACGAGGGCGAGAAATACGTCGTCGGCAAGGTGGACATCGACAACAAGCTCCGCAACCTCGACGTCGAGGCGCTGCGTCCGCTGCTCAGGATCGAACCCGGCGACACCTACGACGGCGACGCCGTCGAGAAGACCTCCCAAGCGCTGCAGGACGCGATCCAGCAGCGCGGTTACGCCTTCGTGGAGGTCAAGCCGCGGATCGCGCGCGACCGCGCCAAACATACGGTCGACCTCGTGTTCGATATTGGCGAGGGGCCGCGCGTCTATGTCGAGCGGATCGACATCTCGGGCAACACGCGGACCAAGGACAAGGTCATCCGGCGCGAATTCCGGATCGCCGAGGGTGACGCGTTCGACGCCACCGCGGTGCGCAACACGCGGCAGCGACTGCAGGATTTGGGCTATTTCAACGGGGTCACGATCACGCCGTCACCCGGCTCGAGCCCCGATCGGGCGATCATCGGCACCGTCGTCGACGAGAAGGCCACGGGCGAGCTGACGCTCGGCGGCGGCTACTCCACCGACGCCGGCGCGCTGGTCAACGTCGGCTTGCGGGAACGGAACCTGATCGGAACCGGCATCGACGCCAGCATCAACGGCGTGTTGGCGCAGAAGAGCAGCCAGGTCGACCTGTCGATCACCGACCCGTTTTTCCTTGACCGCAACCTGGCGGCCGGCATCGACCTGTTCAACATCCGCAACAACAACCAGGATATCGCCGCCTATAGCGAGCGGCGAACCGGCGGTTCGCTGCGGCTCGGTTACGAGTTCAACGAGCATCTGCGGCAGGCCTGGACCTACTCGCTGGTCGACCGGAACGTCTACAACATCCAATCGGGCGCGAGCATCTACATCACCAACCAGGCCGGCACCTCGCTGCTGTCGCAGCTCGGGACGACGCTGACGCTGGATTACCGCGACAGCCGGGTCGATCCGCACGCCGGCGGCCAGGTGCGGCTTGGCGTCGACTTCGCCGGCATCGGCGGGACTGCGCATTACGTCCGCACCAAGGTCGACGGCAACTACTACATCCCCCTCGAACTCGCTGACGGGCGACGATGCCTGGACGGTTGCGCTGTCGGCGGGCGCGGGCTACCTCGCCCAACTCGGGTCGGAGGAGAAGATCATCGACCGCTTCTTCCTCGGCGGCGACAACCTTCGCGGCTTCCAATCCGGCGGCGCGGGCCCGCACGCCGTCGGAACCAACTCGATCGACAGCATCGGCGGCCGGATGATCTACACCGGCACCACCGAGCTTCGCTTCCCGCTGCCGATCTCGTCGGATTTCGGCCTGACCGGACGCGCCTTCGTCGACGTCGGCTCGCTGTCGAAAGTGACCCAGATCGCCGGCACGACCGTGTTCGACGATGCGGCGCCGCGGGTCGGCGCCGGCGTCGGCGTGTCGTGGAAGACGCCGTTCGGCTTGATCAACATCGACATTGCGCAAGCCGTCGTGAAGCGTCAGTACCGACCAAACTCAGCTTTTCCGCTTTGGTTTCGGAACGAGGTTCTAAGTTGTTCATTGCTCGCCTGCTTCGCCCGGCGGCTCTCGCCGCCGGCCTCACTCTCCCGATCGCTCCGCTCTACGCGCAGTCGAGCCCGGGATACTTCATCCCGCCGCAAGGCCGTCCGGCGCAGCCACAGCCGCAGCCTCGCCCGGTGCAGCCGCGCCCACAGCCGCGCCCGACCCCGGCCGTTCAACCGATCATGCCTGAGCAGCAAGCGCCCGGTCCGATCGCTGGACCCGGCGCCGACGAAGGGCCGCAGTTGCAACTTCAATTGCCGCCCGCGCCCGAACTGCCGGCGCTGGCGAAGGGCAACCCGCCTCCGACGGCCGTCATCGGCGTGCTCGGCATTCCGGAAATCATGCGCGCCTCGACCGCCGCCCAGCAGGTCGAGAAGACGATCGGCGAGCGGCGCGAGAAGCTGAACGAGGACGCCCAGAAGGAGCAGCTTGTCTGGCGCGAGATGCAGCAGGCTCTGGCCAACGAGCGGAGCAAGCTGAGCGCCGACCAGATCCGCGCCCGGGAAAAGGAGCTGCAGGACCGCATCACCGGCGCGCAGAAGACCTTCCGTGACCGCAACCGGATCATCCAGGAAGCCGGCCAATACGGCTTGGCGCAAATCGAACGGATGCTGGTGTCGGTCATCCGACAAGTGGCGGAAAGCCATGGCATGAACATCGTCCTGCACCGGGCGCAAGTGGCGCTGAACGTCAATGAGTTCGATCTGACCGATCAGGTCTTCGCGCAGCTGAACAAGACTCTGCCGTCGGTGGCCCTGCCGGCCGACGGGGTGGAGCCACCGATGGCAGCGGCGCAACCCGCCACACCGGCGGCGACGCCCGCTTCGGCCAACGGCGGCGCTCCGGCTCCGGCTCCGGCTGCGCCCGCGCGGCCCGCGAAGCCGTAGGCATCCTTGGCCGAAACCTCCCTGCGCGAGCTTGCCCCGGGTCCGGGCGACTCGCGCTTCTTCGCCCGGACGGGCCCGCACCGGCTTGCGGATGTGGCCAAGATCGCCGGCGCCGAGATCGACGCCGGCGACACGCTGATGCACGGCGTGTCCCCGTTGCAGACCGCAGGGCCGGACCAGGTCAGCTTCTTGGACAATCGCCGCTACGCGGACCTGTTGGCGACCACCCGGGCCGGCGCGGTCATCGTGCACCCCGAACTGGCCGCGCGCGTGCCAGACGGCAGCGTGGCAATCCCCACATCGACGCCCTATGTGGCCTGGGCCAAGGTCGCGGCGCTGTTCTTCCCTCCACCGCCGGTCACGCCGGGCATCCACCCCAGCGCGGTCGTCGAGCCGTCCGCCCTGGTGGACGACACGGCGGAGATCGGGCCGAATGCGATCATCGGCACGGCGGCGGTGGTGGGCGCGCGAACGCGCATTGGCGCTGGAGCCGTCATTGCCGACGGCGTTATCATAGGGAGCGATTGCCGGATTGGGGCGCTGGTGAGCTTGTCGCATGCCGTTCTGGGTGACCGGGTCAACCTTCTGCCTGGCGTGAAGATCGGGCAGGAGGGCTTTGGCTTTGCCCAAACCGACCGCGGTTTCCTAACGGTGCCGCAGCTTGGCCGGGTCATCATCGAGGATGACGTCGAGATCGGCGCCAACACCTGCGTCGACCGTGGCTCTACGCAAGACACGGTGGTCGGGGCGGGAACGCGGATCGATAACCTCGTGCAGATCGGCCACAACGTCCGCGTTGGACGCTGTTGCGTGATCGTGGCTCAGGTGGGCATTGCCGGCTCGGCCACGCTTGGTGATTTCGTGGTGGTGGCCGCCCAGGCGGGCATCAATGGCCATATCACCGTTGGCAGCAAAGCCCGGATCGGGGCGCAGGCGGGCGTGATGTCCGATCTGGCCGGCGGCACCGACGTGGTCGGCAGCCCGGCCGAGCCGGTCCGCGACTTTTTCCGTGGCATCGCCACATTGCGAAAGCTCACGCGCCAGCCCAAAACAGTTGGCAACCAGTCGTCGGATTGACCGGAATGGATGGCACCCAGTCTCCCAGTGACGCGCACGCCGCCGTGGCAACCCAGACGGACGGCGTCGCTGCGCCCGTGATGGAGGCGCTCGACTTGGCGGGGATCATGCGTGCGATCCCACATCGCTATCCGATGCTGATGATCGACCGCATGACCGACATGATCCGCAACGAGTCGGCGACCGGCGTGAAGAACGTCACCATGAACGAGCAGTATTTCCAAGGCCATTTCCCGGGTCATCCGGTGATGCCGGGCGTGCTGATCATCGAATCGATGGCGCAGACGGCCGCCGTGCTCGTCGTCGAGACGCTGGGCGAGTATGCGATGGGCAAGCTCGTTTATTTCATGACCATCGACAACGCCAAGTTCCGCCGGCCGGTGGTGCCGGGCGACCAGCTCCGGGTGCACGTGTCGAAGGTCCGCAGCCGCAACAACGTCTGGAAGTTCGCTGGCGTCGCCCGGGTCGACGGGGTCGCCGTTGCCGAGGCGACGTTCTCCGCCATGATCATGGATCGCTAAGGCGGCATCCCGACACGGTCGGCAACAATGGTTGAGTTGGCTCGAATCGAATGTCCTCCTACGCTACGCCGATGCTCGACGATACCAATGCCCTCGCGCTGCCCAACCGGGATCGAGTGGCGATCCATTCCTCGGCCGTCATCGAGCCAGGCGCGCAGATCGGCGAACGGGTCACGATCGGTCCCTTCTGCCACGTGGGCGCGGGCGTCAAGCTGCACGACGACGTCCGTCTGGTCTCGCATGTCGTGGTCGACGGCGACACGACGGTGGGCGAGGGCGCGGTGTTGTATCCGTTCTGCACCGTCGGCCTTGCACCGCAGGACCTGAAGTACAAGGGCGAGCCGACGCTCTGCGAAATCGGCGCGCGCACCCAGGTCCGCGAGCACTGCACGATCCACCGTGGGACCGTCACAGGCTCCGGGCTGACGCGCGTGGGCGCGGGCTGCTTGCTGATGGCGGTGGTGCATGTCGCGCATGATTGCGAGATCGGCGACTCGGTGGTGATCGCCAACAACGTCGTCATGGGCGGGCACGTGTCGATCGGGGACGGCGCCGTGGTCGGCGGGGCGGCGGCGATTCATCAGTTCGTCCGGATCGGCCGGGGGGCCATGATCGGCGGCGTGTCGGGTGTGGAGGCGGACGTCATCCCGTTCGGCAGCGTGATCGGGAACCGGGCGCGGCTGGCCGGGCTCAACGTGATCGGCTTGCGGCGGCGCGGGGTCGACCGGACGCGGCTGCTGACGCTACGCGCGGCGGTCCGGACGCTGTTTTGGGGCGAGGGCGTTCTGGCGGACCGTATGAGCGCCGTGCGCGCAGAGTTCGGCGACGACGATCTGGTGACGGAAGTACTGGACTTCGCGGCGGCGGCAAGCAGGCGCGGGCTGATCCGCGCCGGGTCGGATGCGGACGAGACGGCAGCTTAGGGTTAGTGGACCAACTCGAGACAATTGGCCGGTGCCGAGGGGTGCGACACGCCCATCTCCATGCTGCAGAGGCTGATGGCTTGCTGCAGCGCTAGATAGGTCCGGATCAGTCCAACCGATGCGGTCTCTTCGGCGATCGCTTGCAGGCAGCGCAGAATACCTTCCGACGTCGGAAGTATGTCATTGTTCATCGAAGTTCCCGAATTAACGTATGTTAACTGCACTACTCGCTGCTGGGCGTCAAACGCAAGATAACACCATTTGATCGACAATAGGTTACCAAGTCTTGGGATCATCGCCGGTGGCGGACCATTCCCCGCGCGTGTTGCAGCCGCAGCACGCAATGCCGGCCGCCCGGTTTTCATCGTCGCATTGCGGGGCTTCGCGGACATGGCGGCGCTTGCCACCTTTCCGCATGTGGAGGTCAGGCTTGGAGCCGCAGGCGAGATCCTGGCCGCCCTGCGGCGGGCGCGCTGCACGGACCTCGTGCTGATTGGACCGGTGCGGCGGCCGTCCCTGGTGTCGATCAGGCCGGATGCGGAGGGGGCGCGGATCATGGCGCGGATCGGGCGGGCCGCCTTTTCCGGCGATGACGGCTTGCTGGCGGCCGTGGTGCGTGTGCTCGGCGAGGAAGGGTTTCGCGTCATTGGTGCGCATGAGGTGCTGACCGAGGCGGTCGGCGCCGTGGGCGAGCTCGGGCGACATGCGCCCGACCCGGCCGCTTGGGCCGACATCGAGCGCGGTCGGGCGGTGGTGCGAGCGCTGGGGCAGGTCGACGTGGGGCAGGGTTGCATCGTCCAGCAAGGGATCGTGCTGGCGGTCGAAGCCATCGAGGGCACCGATGCCATGCTGGGGCGCGCTGCCGGCCTCGCCAGACCGGGACCCGGCGGCGTCTTGATCAAGCTCGTCAAACCCGGACAGGACCGCCGCGCCGATCTGCCGACCATCGGGCCGAACACCATCGACGCGGCTGCGGCAGCCGGGCTGCGCGGCATCGCGTTCGAAGCGGGCGGCACGCTGCTCATCGATCGTGATGGCTGCATAGCCCGGGCCGATGCGGCGGGGCTTTTCCTGCTGGGGATCGATCCCGATATCGACAGCGCACCACCAAGGAGTTTCCGCATGAGTCAGCCCCGCACGTTGCACACGATGCTTCGCGTCAAAGACCTCGAGAAGAGCGTCCAGTTCTACACGGGCCCCATGGGGATGAAGGAACTGCGGCGCCGCGAGGTCCCGGAGGGCAAGTACACGCTCGTCTTCGTGGGCTATGCCGAGGAAAGCGAGCAGGCGGCGGTCGAACTCACCTTCAACTGGGACCAGACCGACGGCTACGACGTCGGCACCGGCTTCGGCCATCTCGCCGTCGGACTGCCGGACGTCTACAAGGCATGCGAGGAGATGCGCGCCGGTGGGGCGAAGATCACGCGCGAGCCCGGGCCGGTGAAGTTCGGCACCACCGTCATCGCGTTCGTCGAAGATCCCGACGGCTACAAGATCGAGCTGATTCAGCGCAGCTGAGCGGGCCGCCGGCAGAGTCCGATGGATCTGAACTGGCGTCTGCCGCTGGACGTGGCGGTGGGGCGCACGGTTCGGATCGGCGTGACCGGCCTCGCCCGGGCTGGCAAGACCGCCTTTCTTACCTCGGTTGCCGCCAATCTGCTGGCACTCGGGGCGGGGCGGCCTGTCCTGCCTGCGCTATCGGATCGCCTGCGTGGGCGGGTGCCGCGGATCGGGATCGCTCCGGCCGGAACGGCAAGCCTGCCGCGGTTCGACGTGGCGGGCCATCTGGCGTCCTTGGCGCAAGACCCGCCGGCTTGGCCCGCGCGGACCGACGCCGCCTCGCTTCTCGCGCTCGATCTGTCGATCCCGCGCACCGGGCTGGCGAGCGCTCTGCCGCCCTTTGCGCTCCGGCTCGAGTTTCTCGACTACCCTGGTGAATGGCTGCTCGACCTGCCGCTGCTCGGGCAGGATTTCGCGACGTGGTCGGCGGCGACGCTGCGGCGCCTCGAGGGACGGGCTGAAGCGGCGACATTTCTCGCCTTCGCCAACGCGATGCCTGCGGCATCGCCTGCCGACGAGGCTGTTGCCACGACCGGGAATCGCCTCTACCGCGACCTGCTCTCGAGCTTGCGCGAGGCGGGTCTTGCGCTGCTGCAGCCCGGCCGCTTCCTGATGCCGGCGCCGGGAGCCGAGCCACCCTGGATGGCGTTCTTTCCGCTGCGCGGACAAGGCGGGCTGGCGACGCTCATGTCCCAGCGCTTCGATGCCTATAAGGAAGCCGTGCAAGCCGATCTATCGGATCCGCTCTTTGGTCAGCTCGACCGGATGGTCGTCCTGGTCGATTTGCTGTCGGCCCTGCATGCCGGCCCGGCCGCCTTTGAAAATGTCAGCGCGGCGCTCAAGGAGGCGTCCGCGTCATTGCGGTGGGAGCGCGACTGGCTGGAGGCTGCCATGGCGATCGGGCGGCTGCGCTGGCCGCCGCCGGTGTTGTCGCGCGTGGCGTTCGCGGCGACCAAGGCGGATCATGTGGCCGAACGGCAGCGCGGCAACCTGGCGGCCCTGCTCCGCACCGTCGCCGCGCCGACGCTCGACGTCCGCGCGGGGTATTTTCCGCTCAGTGCCGTCCGCTGCACCGAGGACATCGTCATGCAGGTCGGCGATCACGCGCTTTCAGCGGTGCGTGGCCGCCGCATTGGGGATACCTCGCCCGGCCGGTCGTATCCGGGCGAGGTGCCGGATCGGCCGCCCGGTCCGGAGTTCTGGGCGCACCGCTTCCTGCAGATACCGCAATTCGAGCCGCTGCGGCCGCCGGATCGGGGCAGGGGCGGCGTCCCAAGCATCGGCCTGGATGCGTTGCTGCTGTTCCTGTTGGATGACCTGCTGTGACCCCGGAGCCGTTCTTCGAACTCGAGACGCAGGCGGCGCCCCGGCTGGAGCCGGAGCCGATCGTCCTCGCGCTCGACCCGACCCCCCGCATGGCAACCCCGGTCTTGGCGCTCGCGGGCGTCTCGGTGCTCGCGATCGGCTTCGCGGCCCTGGGTGCCGCCAATTTCGTGGTCGACCAGTTCGCGCGATCTGCCGTGCTGGGCTGGGTGACGCTCGGGGTGGCGGCGGCTGGGTTTGGATTGCTGGGCGCCGGGCTCTGGCGCGAAGTGCGGGCGTTGTTCGCGCTCGGCCACGTCGATCGGCTCCGCGACGATCTGCGGTCTGGTGAAGCCGGCCGCATCGCGGACGCGGCGCGCCGCTGGGCGGCGCAGGCCGAACCGTCGCTGCTCCCGGCGCTGCGGCAGATCAATGATCCGGATGCGGCGCTGGCGTTGCTGCGCAGCGGCCCGAGCCGAGCGTTGCGCGACGCGGCCGACGTGCTGGGCCGAACGGCTTCGGTGCAGGTCGTGGCCGGGATCGCGGCAATGCCCTCGCCGGCGTTGGACGTGGCGTTGGTCGCCTGGCGTGGGGTGCGCCTCGTCCGCCAGATCGCGGCGCTCTACGGGCTGCGGCCGGGCGTGCTGGGCACTCTGTCGCTGCTGCGGCGGACGGCGCTGTCGGCAACGGTCGTGGGCGCCGTCGAGTTCGCGGGCAACACGGCGGCGCATGCGCTGCTGTCGAACCCGCTGCTGGCCCATGCGCTCGGCGACATGGCGGGGGCGGGCGTGGCGGCGCGTCGGATGACGGTGCTGGCGCGGGTGACCGCCGCCGCCTGCGACCCGGTTCCGCCCGCATAGGGCGCATGCGATCCACCCGCCGCGACGGCGGACCGCATCCGCCCTACGCGGGCCAGACCCGGGCGCAGAACTCCGGGTAGGTCTCGACCATCTCGGCGCGGACGGCGCCCCGGAGGAGGGCGAGTTCCTCGTCGGTCGGATCGGGCGTCTCGGGCGCGTCCAACCCCTCATAGTCGAAGCCGGTTTCGGCGCGGATGGTGGCGGCGTCTTGGCCGGGGTGGCGTGACGCCAGCGAGAAGCGGGCGCCATCGAAGCGGAAGACGCAGCGGCCGGTGACCAAGGC
This sequence comes from uncultured Alphaproteobacteria bacterium, assembly GCA_963835135.1. Taxonomy (GTDB): domain Bacteria; phylum Pseudomonadota; class Alphaproteobacteria; order Acetobacterales; family Acetobacteraceae; genus JAVVHH01. Next base: position 826,756 of record CAWIEF010000005.1, on the reverse strand, counting down.
CTGGGCCGTGCCGCGGCGGAATTGGCCAGGGGGCGAGATGCCCGCGGCGCTGACCGCATCGACTTTTTCGACCAGGACCCGGCGGCTGTGCTCCTCGCGGAACAGGATCGTGCGCGGCACCATCATGTACATGAACGCGCTGCCGAAGCTGCCGGGGAAGCGGGCGGTTCGGCCGGGCCAATCGCCGGTCCCGATTAGGTTGAGGTTGGCTTGGCCGTCGATCTGGCCGCCGCCGAGGAAGAACAGGTCGAGCCGGCCCTGGCCCGCCAGGTCGAACAACTCGCGCGAGCCCTCAGTGAACGGATTGCCGGTTCGTTTGTGCAGCAGGGACAGGCGCACGTCATGCCCGAGCGTCTTGACCAGCCAGCAGGCAGCCGCCGGGATCGGGCTCGCCGCGCCCACGGCGATGTGCCGGGCAGGCGGGGCGGACGGGTCGAGGATGAGGCGCGCCATCGCTCCGATCAGGCGCTCCTGCGGATGGATCATTCGGCGGCAAGGCGAACAAAGACGTGGGCGTCCAGATATGCGCGGAACCCGGCGTCGGTGCGGGCGGCCTTGGCATAGGCGGCGACGTGGGCCGGGTCGGCGTCGTATTCGTCGAGCAGGGCAACCGGCCACGCGCCATGCTCGGCCACGGCGACGGCTTCGATATAGGTGGCGCTGATCGTGCCGGGGGCGAGGCGCTCGTCCTCGAGCAGGTTGCCGGGCACGATCCGCTCGACGGTGACGAGAACGCGCTTGGCCGCATGGGCGATGGTGGCGAGTTCGCGGCGGCGGCCGACCCAGACATTGCCCGCCTCGTCGGCCATGACGGCATGGAACGCAGCGACATCGGGCTGCAACGCCGGCAGGAGTAGAATCTCGTCAGGCCCGTCGCTGAACGGGTTCTGCATGATGCGCCAATCCGGACGGTGCGCGACCAGGTCGCTGCCGAGCACCCCCCGGAGCGGCATGAACGGCACGCCCTTCTCCGCAGCCTGCAGCATGGTGTGGATGGCCGGACACGTCGCGTCCAGCACACGCAGCGACCCGGCGGCGACCGCGGCCGCGAAGCGGGGCGCCAGCCCGGCCTCGCCGAGTGTCACGGCCGACGTCTCGACCTGTGCGACGCATCCGGCGCCGATCAGCAGGTCGGTCGCGAAGCCCGACACGGGCACCCCGAGCAACCGCAGCCCGCGCACGCCGCGGCGGACCAGGGCGCGGGCCAAGGCGCAGGGCGACAGGGAGTTGTCCGGCGGCAGCGCCAGCATGACGCCATCCGGGACGAGCGCGGCGAGCTGATCGGCGTCCATCAGCCGAGGGCAGCGGCGAGGGCTTCGGCACTGCGCCCGTTGGCGATCGTCGCGGCGCGCGCCTGCCAGTGCGTTCCGCCCACGCGAGCGAACGCGTGGTCGGCCTTGGGATAGGTGTAGGCGTGCACGTGCGGACGCGCCTTGGCGGCCTCGACGACCTTCGCGCGGCCTTCCGGCGGGAAGAACTTGTCTTCATCGGCGATGTGCAGCAGCAGCGGGGCGCTGACGTGGTCGAGGCCGCCGAGCAGGCCGTCGAGACCGACCCCGTAATAGGAGATGTTCACGTCGGCGTCGGACTCGGTCGCCATCATCATCGCCAGACGGCCGCCCAGGCAGTAGCCCATGGTGCCGACCTTGCCGTTGCTGCCCTCCATCGTGCGGGCGAACGCGACGGTCGCTTTGAGGTCGGCCACGCCCTTGGCTTGGTCGAATTGGTTCATGTAGGCGAACGCCTGCTCCCACTCGGCCTGAGTCTTGTCGGTGAGGTCGATTCCGGGCTTGAGACGCCAGAACAGGTCTGGGGCGAGGACGTGATAGCCCTGCTCGGCGACTTGCCGGGCCGTTTCCTTCATCAACTCGTTGACGCCGAAGATCTCCTGGATGAGCACGACGACACCCGCGGTAGGGTCGGGCGCGCGGGCCAGGACAGCGTCGAACGTGCCGGCGCCGTCATCGGCGGTGATGGTGACCTTGTCCACGAGACGCTCCTTGGTTCTCCCTCTCCCTCCGGGAAAGGGCCGGGGTGAGGGCTCCGAAGCGTTGTAGCCGAGGAAGGACCCTCACCCAACCCTCTCCGGAGGGAGAGGGCTCCAAGGTGGATAAGGGGCTAGATGTAGTGCTCGGCCAGCGGCAGGAAGCCGTTGAACTTCTGGCTGGCGTAGGTGGTCGTGTAGGCGCCGGTGGATTCGATTGTGACCAGGTCGCCGCAGGTCAGCGCGAGGGGCAGGCGGTAGTTGGACTTTTCATACAAAATGTCGGCGCCGTCGCAGGTCGGGCCGGCTATGGCGACCGGGCCGGTCGCGCTCCCGTCATGCGGGGTGGCGAAACGGTATTTGATCGACTCGCCCTCGGTTTCGGCCAGGCCGCCGAAGCGGCCGATGTCGAGATAGACCCAGCGCACCGGGTCATCGGCGCCCTTGTGGCACACGAGGACGACTTCAGACTTGATCACGCCGGCATCGCCGACGATGAACCGACCGGGCTCGACCAGCATCTCGGGGATGTCGTTGCCGAATGCCTTGGTCATCGCGCCCATGATCGCGTCGGCAAAGCGGTCGATGCCGGGGATCTCGTCGCGGTAGCGGACGGGATAGCCGCCGCCCAGATTGACCATGCGCAGGTTGACACCGGCCCGCTTGAGATCGGTGAACAGCATGCCGACCTTACCGATCGCGGTCTCGTAGGAGCCGGTCGTGGTCTGCTGGCTGCCGACGTGGAACGACAAGCCATAGGGGTCGAGGCCCATCTGGCCGGCGCGGACCATTAGCGTCTTGGCGGTTTGGACCGTGGTGCCGAATTTGCGGGAGAGCGGCCATTCGGCGCCGTCGTTCTCGACGAGCAGGCGGCAGTACACCTTCGCGCCTGGCGCATGGACCGCAAGTTTCTCCAGCTCCTCGGCACTGTCGAACGCAAACATCGTCACGCCCGCGGCATAGGCGCGCTGTATGGCGGAGATCTTCTTGATCGTGTTGCCGAAACTGATCGCGGCCGGGCTGGCGCCCGCGCCGATGCAGCTATCGATCTCTTCAATGCTGGCGGCGTCGAATGCGCTGCCAAGGCCGACCAGGCGCTGGAGGATCGGGGCGGCTGGGTTGGCTTTGACGGCATAGTACACCCGTGCCAGCGGTAGGGCATGGGTCAGCCGGCGGTAATTTTGCTCGACCCGATCCACATCCAACACGAGGCAGGGTGTGGGCAGGGCATGATCGGCCATGAACTGGGCGACCTTTGGAGTCATCGCGCCTTGTCCTCAAGTTCAAACGCCCGCTGGAGTGAGCAGGGGCGCGCTCACCGTTTGCTGACGGTGAAGCGGGGTTAACGAAACGGTCGAACGAACCAGCGTAACAGGTGTGCCAGAACGCTTGACGTCGTTACGTAACCCCGTGGGGCCAGAGGCACGTGCGTTGCTGCGTGGGAGCGCAAATAGGAGAGGGGTCCACAGCGCGCAAGAGGAAATTTGGCCTATCGGCGAAAAAACCGGCGGAAACGCGGAAATGCCACGCCGTATAAAAAGGTTGTATTAACTCTTTGAGCAAACGACGGATTCGTAGCGCGTGACCGAACCTGTCCTTCCAGAATCGCCGCCGCAGACGCCGCAGCCGCGTGAAGACGCCGCGGGCTCCGGGCCGGAGATCATGCGGGTGCTGCAGGCGCCGAACGCGGCTGCGCTCGGGCGCCTAGCCAACTCGCCGTCCGAGATCCCGTGGGCGGGCTGGCGGGCTGTCATCCGGCGGACGCTTTGGGAGATGCTGACCGATCGCGTGTCGCTCGTGGCGGCGGGGTGCGCGTTTTACGGCACGCTCGCGCTATTCCCGGCGATGTCGATGCTGATCTCGCTGTATGGGCTGGTGTTCGACCCGGCGACCGTGGAACCGCAGCTCATCCTGCTTCGGGACCTGCTGCCGCCCGCGGCCTACACGCTGATCGACGACCGCATCCACGTTCTCGTGACCCGGCCCCCGGGCACGCTCGGCCTCGGCTTGGTGGTTAGTACCGCAGTCGCGCTGTGGAGCTCGGCGTCTGGCGTGAAATCGATCATCACGGCCCTCAACCTGGCCTATGAGGAGCGCGAGCAGCGGAGCTTCGTCCGATACCAGCTGACGGCGTTCACGATCACCATCCTGGCAATCCTGAGCGTGACCATCGGGTTGGTAGTGCTCGTGGGCTTGCCGGCGATGCTGGCGTTCGTCGGCATTCCGCCGACGCAGAAGGCGCTGTTGCGCCTGGCGAGCTTCGGCTTGCTGCTGCTCGGCGTGTTGCTGGGGCTCTCGCTGCTGTATCGCTTCGGCCCTTGCCGCAGGTCGCCGCGCTGGCATTGGGTGACGCCCGGGTCGGTCGTGGCGACGCTGCTCTGGATCAGCGCGTCGGCCCTGTTCTCGTGGTATGTGGCGACGTTCTCGACCTATGACGCCGCCTACGGCCCGCTCGGCACCGTGGTGGCGTTCATGATGTGGCTATATGTGACGGTCTACGTCGTGCTGCTCGGGGCGGAACTGAACGCCGAGCTGGAATTACAAACGGTCCGGGACAGCACTAACGGTGCGCCGAAACCCTTTGGACGGCGTGGCGCGTATGTCGCGGACCATGTCGCCGAGGACTAGCCAGGGCGTCATCGCCCAACTCCTCCGGCGCCTCGGCGACCTCGACCACCGGTATCGCAGGCGGCATCGAGAGGGTCACCATGCCCACTCCGCTGCCGAGCAGGCCAAGTTTTGCCGCCGCCGCCTTGGAGACGTCGATGATGCGCAGACGTTTCGGAGGCAGGCGGTCGGTGATGGTGACGAGCGCGGACCGGCCCGTCTCTTGAATGGTCACCAGCACGCGGGTGCCGAGGGGTAGACTGTCATGGGCCGCGGTCATGGCGCGCTGATCGAAGATGTCGCCGCTGCTCGTGCGATGGCCGTTCAGGCCGGGCCCATACCAAGACGCCTGGCCGCTCTCCTCCCAGTGTTGCGGCAATCCTGCGCGAGCGGCCGAGACGCCCGCGATGATCAGGAAAGACGCTGCAACGGGGGCGAGGGCGCGGCTGGCGAGGGTCAAACGATGCCTGCTGAGTTGTTCACGGCGTCCGTGATGACAAAACAAAGTTCGACATGCAAGCACTAAGTTCGGTGGGATCGAGTGACCCGCGGGTCATTTTAGGTCGATCCAAGTCGGAATATGAATCCCATATAGATCAACGGACCCAACGTACACTATAAGAAAATGTAACGATCGAGTTTGACTACTTTCGCATCCCGCTCCCCCTTCTTGGGTTTGCTTCAAGCGACAGTAATGCTTGAAATAAGGTCGAGACACAAAAAAGGCGCGCCGGAGCGCGCCTTTTGCCGATCAGGCCGACACTGCCTGACTCAGCGGATCAAGCCCGTGAGCGGGCTCGACGGATCCGCGCCCATCCGGCGAGGCATCCGTCCGGCAAGCCTGGCCAACCGACCCGCCTCGACCGCCGCCTTCATCGCCCGCGCCATCCGGATCGGATCGCCGGCATGCGCGATGGCAGAATTGAGCAGCACGGCGTCGCAGCCGAGTTCCATGGCCACGGCCGCGTCCGACGCGGTGCCGACGCCGGCATCGACGAGCACGGGAACCTTGGCCTGCTCGATCAGCATTGAGATCATCGCCGGGTTTTGTACGCCGAGGCCGGAGCCGATCGGGGCGCCGAGCGGCATAATGGCCACGCATCCCATGTCCTCGAGCCGCTTGGCAGCAACCGGGTCATCGGCGCAGTAGACCATGACCTCGAACCCGTCCCTGATCAGTGCTTGCGCGGCCTCCGCCGTGGCGGCCATATCGGGATAGAGGTGCGGCGGTGGCCCCAGCACTTCGAGCTTGACGAGGTTCCATCCCCCGGCTTCGCGGGCCAGCCGCAACGTGCGCACGGCATCGTTGGCGGTGTGGCACCCGGCAGTGTTCGGCAGGTAGGTGTAGCGCTTCGGGTCGACGTAATCCTGCAGCATCGGAGCGCCCGGATCAGACAAGTTGACCCGGCGCACCGCCACCGTGACCATCTCGGCCCCCGATGCCTCGATGGCGGCGGCGGTCTCTTCAAGGTCTTTGTACTTGCCTGTGCCGACGACGAGGCGCGAATGGAATTGGCGGCCGGCGACCGTCCAGGTGTCGTTTACGGGCTGGGTAAAGCCGTCCATGTGTCAGCCTCCTCCGATGAAGTGCACGATCTCGAGTTGGTCGCCGTCTTCGATCGCGGTCTCGTCGTATGCCGAGCGGGACACGATCGCCTCGTTGCGCTCGACCGCCACTTTGCGACCATCGAGCCCGATCGTGCTGAGCAGCGCGGCCACGGTCAGGCCGGTCGCCACTGCGCGCGGCTCGCCGTTCAGCGTGATACGGAGGGCGGCGCCGGTGTCGCTCATGCGCGCAATATGTGGCGGGCGACCCCCCGGAGCAACCGGGGCTGGCCCGAAGAACTGGCCCGTGTAAGCTGGCGCGATGCAGGTGCATGCGGTCAAGCTCCCGAACGGGTACGTCATCAGCGACGACCGGTCGCGGCTCGACATGGCGTTCGTGCATGCATCGCTCGAGCAAGCATATTGGGCGGTGGGCCGGCCCCGCGCGGTCACGGAACGCAGCTTCGCCAACTGCCTGTGTTTCGGGGTCTACTCGCCCGCGGAACAAGTGGGCGTCGCCCGGTTGCTCACCGACTACGCGTTGCGGGCGCATCTCGGCGACGTTTTCATCAAGCCGGAGGCGCGTGGACTGGGGCTCGGCAAGGCGCTTGTGGAGACGATCCTATCGCATCCCGAACTCACGACGGTGGCCCAATGGACCCTCGTCACGGCCGACGCGCATGGGCTCTACGCCCGGTTCGGCTTCCACGCCGACCCGGCCACGCCACGCTGGATGACGCTGGACCGCTCGGCCGGCGGGTTCGGCTCGTCAGACTGGGGCGTGCCGCGCGACGAGCAGCGTGGTGCCGTCTAGGCCCACGATGCGCAGCGGCTCGTTGGCTGCGGGGACCACGCCATCGGTGATGCGCGCCTGCCAGGTGCCGTCCCGCAACCGGACCCGGCCTTCGCCGGCCTCGAAGCCGATCGCGTAGCAGGTGGCGCCGATCAGGCCGGCGTTCGGCGCATTGACGGTGTCGGGGACCGGGTGGCGGCGTTTGGCCGCGAGCCCCACCAGTGCCACGGCCAGCACGGAGAACGCGGCGAACTGCCATGGCCAGCCGACACCGGACGCCATGGTCAGCACGCCGGCGCCACACGCGGCCAAGCCGATCCAGAGCATGAAATAGCCCGGCAGCACCAACTCCACCGCGCCGATCAGCAACCCGGCGGTCAGCCAGATTGCGCCGTTGCTCATGTCGCGTCCGGCTTGGTGAATTGCATGGCCGCCACGGCCTGCGCGATGCCACCCGCGAGGCCGCCGGTCTCGAGAGGCACGACGAGCGTGCGCCCGGACGGGTTTGCGGCAAGCCTGCCGACGGCCTCGACGTAGCGCTGGGCGATGAAATAGCGCAGCGCCTCGGCGCCGGGTCCCTGCGCGGCGGCAGCGACCTTTTGAGTCGCATAGGCCTCAGCTTCGGCGAGGCGCTCGCGGGCCGCGGCATCTTTCTGTGCGGCCTCGAGCCGGGCTTCGGCGCGCAACACGGTCGCCTGCTTCTCGCCTTCCGCCCGCGCCACCGCGGCCTCCCGCTCGCCCATTGCACGGGCGACGGTGGCCCGGCGCTCGCGCTCGGCGGTCATCTGCAGGTTCATCGCGGTGATCAGGTTGGCCGGTGGCTCGATCTTGCGCAGCTCGACCCGGCTGACCTTCACGCCCCACGGATCGGTCGCGTGGTCCAGCGTGGACAGCAGGCGGCCGTTGATCTCCTCGCGGCCGGAGAGCGCGCCGTCGAGGTCCATCGCGCCGATCACGCTGCGGATGTTGGTCATCGAGATGGAGGTGAGCGCCTGGACGAGGTTCTGGGCGCCATAGGCGGCCCTCACCGGGTCGAGCACGCGGTAGTACATCAAGCCGTCGACCACCACGGCCGCGTTGTCGCGCGTGATGACGGCCTGCTCGGGGATGTCGAGCACGATTTCCTGCACGTTCATCTTGTGGCCGACGCGCTCGACGAACGGCAGCAACAGGTTCAGTCCGGGATGGAGCAGGCGCGTGTAGGCGCCGAACCGCTCGACCGTCCAGGTCTGGCCCTGCGGCACGGTGCGCACGCCCAGGGCGACCGCGAGCACGACCACGGCGGCCAGCACGGCCAAGACGATCAGTTCCATCGCGCTACTCCGTCCGAATGAAATCGGTCACGGCGCGGCAGAGCGGGTCGGCCGGGTCGCCGAACGCGACGACGATATCGAAATGGTGACGCGACGGCTGTGGCACCAGGGCGGCGCGGTGCCCGGCCGCCTCCCAGGCCGCGGCGTAGGCTTCCGACTGCCAGCGGAACTCGTCCGACTCTCGCCCGCCGTAGCTGACGAGCAGCGCTGGACCGTGATCGGGCACGTGGCGCATGGGGCTGAGGCGGCCCACGGCGCCAGGGTCGAGATGTAGCCAGTCGTTGACATGGCTCAGGCGGATCGGCTCGAGCTCGAACAGGCCAGAGAGCATGATGCCGCCGCGGAGCGCGTCGAATTCGGCCAGCAGCATGCCGCCGAGCTGGCCGCCCGCGGAATGCCCGGCGACGAACACGCGGGCCGGGTCGGCGCCATGGGCGGCTGCGCTGGCGAGCACGAAGGCGGCGGCGGACCGTGCCTGGCGGACGATCTCGTCCAGCGTGACCGCAGGGGCAAGGCTGTAGTCGATCACTGCGACATGGACCCCTGCGGCGACGAGGCCGGGCGCGACCAGGCTCTGCTCGGCTTTCGAGACGGCGCGCCAGTAGCCGCCGTGGATCCAGAGCACCACTGCACCACCCGGCACACCGCTGAACCAATCGAGCCCCATGCCGGATCGGGGGTCGTAGACGACGTCGACCACCGGGTTGAGCTGGAGGCGCGCCATGACCGAGAGGTTGACCCATCGCTGCAACTCGGCCGCAAAGTCCGGCACGCTGTCGCGCGCGTTGTAGGCGCGGTCGAGCGCCGGCCGGTCGAGGTCATGCCAGGTTTCCATGCGATCCGTCCTAGAACAGTATCGCGCTGGCGGAAATTGGAGTGTTTGCATTGGCGGAGTTCGCGTCGTTCGATTTTGAGCAGCTCTCCCCGGCGGAGGCGTATCGGCTGACCGTCAACACGGTCGTCCCGCGGCCGATTGCCTGGACGGTGACGAAGGGGCTATCGGGCGTGGTGAACGTGGCGCCGCACTCGTTCTTCAATGCATTCGGTGACAACCCGGTGCTGATGATCCTCGGCCTCGTCGGCAGCCGCGACCCGGGCCGGCGCCACAAGGACACCGCCGGCCATATCGAGCAGACCGGCGAGTTCGTGGTCAATCTCGTCCCGGAGCATCTGGCGGAAAAGATGAACGCGACGGTGATCAACGCGCCGCCGGAGGTGAGCGAGATGGAGCTGGCCGGGCTGACGGCGGTGCCGAGCCTCAAGGTCGCGCCACCGCGCATCGGCGAGAGCCCGGTGGCGTTCGAGTGCAAGGTGGTCCAGGTGATCGACACCGGAACGAACCAATTCGTGGTGGTCGGGCGGGTGGTCCAGATGCACATCGATCGGGCGTATCTCGAAGGCGCAGCGGACCGGCCGCACGTCAAGACGGAGGAGCTGCGGCTGATCGCGCGGATGCACGGGCGCGGCTTTTACGCGCGCACGACGGATCTGTTCGACATGCCTCGCCCGGCGGATTGGGGCAGCGGGGTGAAAGGATAGCGGTCGCAACGGTTTGCACCGGCGAAAGAGCTTTCCTACATACCCAGCATGACGACAGACCCCTACGAAACGCTCGGCATCAATCGCACGGCGACGCAGGACGAGATCCGGTCGGCGTTCCGCAGGACCGCGAAAAGGAACCACCCCGACCTGAACCCCGGCGACAAGGCGGCCGAAGAGCGCTTCAAGGCGGCCAACACGGCCAACGAAATCCTGTCCGACCCGGAGCGGCGGGCGAGATTCGATCGTGGCGAGATCGATGAGGCCGGTCAGGAGCGGCAGGCACCCCGCCCGGAGCGCCGGTATTATCGGGACTTCGCACAGGGTGAATCGGGCGGCCGCTATGGCGGCGGCGCGGGCATCGATCCGGACGATCTCGGCGATATCTTCGGCGAGTATTTCTCCGCCCGGGACGCTGGCGGAACTCGGCCGCGGAAGGGGGCAGACCGCCGGTACCGGCTCGCAGTGCCGTTCCTCTCGTCGATCAACGGCTCGACCGAGCGGCTCACGTTGCCCGGCGGCGAGACGCTGGACGTGCGCATTCCGGCTGGCATCGAGGACGGGCAAACCTTGCGGCTGCGCGGCAAGGGCGATCCCGGCCGGAACGGTGGCCTGGATGGGGACGCGCTGATCGAGGTGACGGTGGCGCCACACACGGCGTTCCGCCGGGTCGGGCGGAACGTGGAGCTGGATCTGCCGGTGACGGCAGCCGAGGCGGTGCTGGGTGGACGGGTCGCAGTGCCGACGCCGCGCGGCGAGGTGACGCTGACCGTGCCAGCCGGGTCGGACGCCGGAACGCGATTGCGGCTGCGCGGGCGCGGTGTCGCCGAGGCCGGCGGTGAGCCCGCTGGCGACATGTTCGTCACGCTGACGCTAGTGACCGGGCCGCGCGACCCGGCGCTCGAAGCGGCGTTACGCGACTGGCAGGAACGGCATGCGGATTTCGATCCGCGCGAGGCACTGAGGAGGTCGGTATGATCACAGTGGCTGCGGTTCTGGCGCGCTTGCCCGAACTCGACGAGCAGCGGCTGCGGTCATGGATCGCCGAGGACTGGGTTCGGCCCGTCCGGCAGGAGGGCGGACTCTTCTTCGCCGAGATCGATGTCGCCCGCCTGCATCTCATCCTCGAACTGCAGGACTTGGAGGTCGGGACGGGCGCCATGCCGGTGGTGCTCTCGCTGCTGGACCGGGTGCATCAGCAGCGTCGCCAGATGCGCCGCATCGTCGACGCGCTGCGGGGTGCCGGGATCGACCCGGCGCAACTCCTGCCGCACGACTAGGCGCTAGAGCGGCAGCGCCGCCACGGCGCCGGCCCAATCACCGGGCGACGGCTGGCGCACGATGCGCAGCTTTGGATACCAAGGGCTGTCCGTCCGCCCGGACAGCCAGCGCCAGCACGAATCGTAGCGGTCCAGCAGCAGCACGGGCTTGTCCATCGCGCCGGCCAGGTGGGCCACCGCCGTGTCCACGCTCACCACGGCGTCGAGCTGCGCCACGATGCGAGCCGTGTCCGCGAAATCCCGCACGGCGCCCATCGGATCGTGCATCCACGATGGGGCGGCCTGATCCTTCTGCAGGCTGATCCAGGTGATGCCGCGCTGCTCAGCCAGTGGCGCGAGCGCCTCGACCGGCATCGAGCGCTGCCGATCGAGCAATCCGGCCGGGTCGCCGGCCCAGACGACCCCGACCTTGCGCCCCGACGGCAATACCGGCGCGTCGGCCCCTGCACGCAGATATGGCACATCCGCCGGAACAGCGGCGCCGAACAGGCCGGGGAGGTCGAGCAGCGGCGCCCAAACATCGTAGCGCGGCAGATCAGCCATCCCGAACACGGCAGCAACGCCTGGCGCGGTCGCCACGATCCGCTGCAGGGGAGGCGGCATCGCGGCGATCACGCGCGCGCCCCGCGCAGCCAGCGGCGCGGCAAGGCGGATGAACTGGAGCGTATCGCCGAAACCCTCGTCGTGGCGCAGCAGCACGGTCCGGCCTTCGACATCGAGATCGCTTAGGCGCGGGCCGGGCAGGGGAGGCGGACGGCCAGGCAGGGCATGTCTGACCCGCAGCGCCGGCCAGCCTTCCGCGAACCGGCCCGCCTTCAGCAGCATGACCGCGCGGTTGTAGGCGATGCGGCTGTCGGCGGGGGAGAGCGCGAGGGCGGTCTGGAATGCGGCTTCGGCTGCGTCGAAGCGGGCCTGCGCGGCGAGCGCCTTGCCGAGGTTGGACCAACCGACCGCGTCGGCCGGAGACAGCGTGGTGACCCTTCCGAACGCGTCGATCGCGTCCGCCATGGGTCCGCTCTCGGCGCAGGCGCTGCCCAGGGCGGTGTGCAGCGCCGGGTCGTTCGGCCGGAGCGCGATGGCGGCTCGGAGATGGGCCGTCGCCGCCGGGGCCGGGATGAGCGGCAGCAGGTCGAGCACGGGATGCCGGCTTGCCGGGTTCGCGGCGGCGATGGCGGCCAGCAACGGGGCGGCGCCCACCGCGTCGCCGGTGCCGGCCAGCGCGAGCGCATGGATCAGCTCCGCCGGCGGGCTGCCGCGGAACGGCGCGATCGCCTCCAGCGTCGCAGCGAAGCGGGCGGCCAAAAGGTGGTCGTAAGCGATACGGATGGCGGTGGCGGACATGGGGCCGTTGCGCGGTGGGGGGTGCGGGGCCTTAATGGCACCATGAATGCTGAGCCTGGAAGTGCGCCGCTGCTGCGGATCGAGGGATTGCGGACGGTCTTCCGCGGCGAGCGGGGCGATGTGCCGGCGGTCGATGGCGTCAGCCTCGAGGTTCGGCGCGGACAGACGCTCGGGATCGTCGGCGAGAGCGGGTGCGGCAAGAGCATGCTGTCGCTGAGCGTGATGCGGCTCGTGCCGCCGCCCGGCCGGGTGGCCGCGGGGCGCGTGACGTTCGACGGGGTGGACCTGCTCGGGCTGGCCCCGCGGGCGATGCGCGACATTCGTGGCAATCGAATCGCCATGATCTTCCAGGAGCCGATGACGTCGCTCAACCCGGTGTTCACCGTCGGCGACCAGATCACCGAGGCGATGCGGGCGCATGATCGATCGCGCCCCGCGTCGGAGCTGCGAAAGCGGGCGGTGGCAGCGTTGGATCGCGTTCGCATCCCGGGGGCGGCGGGGCGGCTGGACGACTATCCGCACCAGATGAGCGGCGGCATGCGGCAGCGCGTGATGATCGCGATGGCGCTGGCCTGTAGCCCGGACCTGCTGATCGCCGACGAGCCGACGACCGCGCTGGACGTGACGGTGCAGGCACAGATCCTCGACCTGCTGCGCGACCTGCAGGCGCAGAGCGGCATGGCGATCATCCTGATCACGCACGATCTGGGCGTCGTGGCGGAGACGGCTGACGAGGTCGCGGTCATGTATGCGGGCCGGGTCGTGGAGCGGAGCGGCGGTGCGGGCATTTTCGACGATCCGCAACATCCGTACACGCTCGGTCTGTTAGGCAGCATTCCCAAGATCGAGGAGGAGCGCGACCGCTTGCTTGCGATCGAGGGCACTGTCCCACCGCCCTTTGCGTTGCCGGACGGCTGCCGGTTCCATCCGCGCTGCGTGTTCGCCGCCCCCGAGTGCACCACCGTCGACCCGGCGCTGCGGGCGATCGAGCCGGGGCATAGTGCCGCTTGCATCCGCGCGCCGGTCGAGGAGCTGGCGGTTTGAGCGGGCCGCTGCTCGAGGTCGAGGATCTCGCCAAACTTTATCCGATGCGGCGCGGCGTCGTGTTCTCGCGGCAGGTCGGGGCGGTGCGGGCGGTGGACGGGATTTCCTTCGCGCTGGGGCGTGGCGAAACGCTGGCGCTGGTGGGTGAGAGCGGCTGCGGCAAGAGCACGACGGCGCGGCTGGTGCTGCGGCTGATCGAGCCGACGTCCGGATCGGTGCGGTTTGAGGGTGAGGATATTACGGCGCTGACCGGCTCGGCGCTGCGGCGCTTGCGGCGGCGGATGCAGATCGTATTCCAGGACCCGTTTGCGTCGTTGAACCCCCGCATGACTGTGGGCGACATCCTCGAGGAGCCGCTGGTGGTGCATCGGATCGGCGACCGGCCGCAGCGCCGCGCACGGGTGGCGGAGTTGCTCGACCTGGTGGGTCTCGCGCCCTATCAGGCCGCGCGTTACCCGCATGAGTTCTCCGGCGGACAGCGTCAACGCATTGGGATCGCGCGCGCGCTCGCGGTCGAGCCGGCGCTGGTGGTGTGCGACGAGCCGGTGAGCGCGCTCGACGTCTCGATCCAAGCACAAGTCGTGAACCTTTTGAAGGATCTGCAACAACGGTTGGGCTTGTCCTACCTCTTCATCGCGCATGATCTGGCCGTTGTGAAGCACGTCGCCGATCGGGTCGCGGTCATGTATCTCGGGCGCATCGTCGAGATCGGCACCCGGGCTCAGGTGTTCGGCGACCCGCGTCATCCGTACACGCGCGTCTTGCTGGCCGCGATCCCGCGGCCTGACCCGCACCGGGCTCGGACGGTCCAGGTCGTCGGCGGTGACGTGCCCAGCCCGGCCAATGTCCCCCCGGGATGCCGGTTCCACACCAGATGCGCTTACGTGATCGATCGCTGCCGGGTCGAGGATCCAGCGCTGCATGCGCTGGCGCCGGCGCATGCGGCCGCCTGTCATCGCTCCGAGGAGCTGCCGCCGGCGGCGTCCCTCGACGAGGTTGCGACCCCGGCCCCGAGGGCTGCGCGACGCCTCGCACTCTACGCCACGCGCCGTGCGCTCGCCCGGCCGGAGGCAGTATGACCGCACTCCTCGTGTCGCCCCGGATCATGGTCGTGGGTGGAGGCGCGGTGGCGCAGACGGCCGAGTTGCTGGCCAAACTCGGGCTATCGCGGCCCCTGGTCGTGACCGATCCGTTCATGGTCAGCTCGGGCCTGGTCCGGCGCTGCCTCGACCCGCTCGCGGCCGCCGGGGTGACGGCCGACGTGTTCAGCGACACGGTCCCGGAGCCGACGGACATCGTCATCGAGGCGGGCGTGGCGCGGCTGTCGGGGCGCGATTACGATTGCCTGATCGGGTTCGGCGGCGGATCACCGATCGATACCGCCAAGGCCATGGCGATCCTGGCGCATGGTCGCTCGACGGGCGCGGGGTCGTTGATGCGCGATTTCAAGGTCCCTGTCGCGGCCGACGCGGCCGGGCTGCCGGTCATCGCCATCCCGACCACCGCCGGGACGGGCAGCGAGGCGACCCGCTTCACGGTCATCACCGACACGGAACGCGGCGAGAAGATGCTGATTGCGGGAATGGCGGCGCTCCCGCTGGCTGCGATCGTCGACTACGAGCTGACGTTTACCGTTCCTAAACGGATCACGGCCGATACTGGGGTGGATAGTCTGACGCATGCGCTCGAGGCGTTCGTGTCGCGGCGAGCGAACCCCTATTCGGACACGCAGGCTCTTGCAGCCATGCGGCTGATCGGGGCCAACCTTCGCACGGCCTACGCAGATCCGCAGAACGCGGCCGCGCGGGAGGCGATGATGCTGGGCGCGATGCAGGCGGGTATCGCCTTCACCAACAGCTCGGTGGCGCTGGTCCACGGTATGTCACGGCCGATCGGTGCGCGGTTCCACGTGCCGCACGGTTTGTCGAACGCGATGTTGCTGCCGACGATCACCCGGTTCGGGCTCGAGGCCGCGACGGGCCGTTATGCCGCGGCGGCGCGCGCCATCGGTTTTGCAACGGCAGATGACGCCGATGCTGAGGCGGCGGAGCTCCTGGCCGATGGGCTAGAGTCGCTCAACCGCGAGTTGGACGTGCCGAGCCCCGCGGAGTTTGGGATCAAGGCGGCAGAGTGGCAGGACAGCCTCGAAACCATGGCTGAGCAGGCGATCGCGTCAGGCAGTCCTGCCAACAACCCTCGTGCGCCGGACAAGGAAGAGGTGGTTGCCCTCTACCGCGCCGTTTGGTCCGGCAACACGCGCTGAGCCGAGCTACTTCGAAAGATTAGGTGTCCCGACACCGTTGAACTGATTGGGACTTGTCGCCCCGCCAGTCGCAACGGAGCCGGTCGGCTCGCTGCTGAACGGGGTCGAACCATCGTTCGTGATCGGCGCTCCCGCGCGTGCGGCTGGCATGACGGTATCGCCCGCGCCCACGGACGGGACCGGCGCAGGCGTCCATTCCCGCTGCTGCGCGATGGCAGGTGAAACGGCGAGCGTGGCGGCGAGGAGCATCAAGTAACGCATGTGTCCGCAACGTGAGCGGACGCTACGCGGTTCCATCTCGCTATGTTAGGCCTTCGTTAACCACGATCTGCGCAAGCTCCGTCCAGCCAGGAGCACCAAAATGAGCGCGACAGCGGCAGCAGAGACACCCAAGGAAGCCAAGAAGGGTGGTAAGAAGAAGCTTATGTTCATCGTCCTCGGAGCGCTGATCGCGCTCGGCGCGGGCGGCTGGTTTTCCGGGGTCATACCGGGCTTGCTGCACGGCAAGGAGAGAGGAGAGGCGGGCGCGTCTGCGGAAGGTCACGACTCGGCTGCCGCCTCTGCACCCGTGTTCATCGACTTACCGGAAATGATCGCGAACCTAAACAGTGGCAACCGGCGCGCGGCCTACATCAAGCTCAAGGCGAAGCTCGAGCTGGGCCGCAAGGAAGATCTGGTCACGGTTCAGAACGCGATGCCGCGCGTGGTCGATCTGTTCCAGGGTTATTTGCGAGAGATGCGGCCCGAGGAGCTGCGCGGGAGTGCCGGGACGTACCGGTTGCGGGAGGAACTGGTCTCGCGCACCAACATTGCCGCAGCGCCGGCGAAGATCGTGGACGTCTTGCTGGTCGAGTTGTTGGTCCAATGAGCGATCGCATTCTCGAACAGGCCGAGATCGACAGCCTTCTTGGCGTCGACGAAACGAGTAACAGTGAGAGTGAGGCAGTCGAGCGGATCATCAGCTCCGGGCTGGTGTCGTTCGAGCGGCTGCCGATGCTCGAGATCGTGTTCGATCGTCTCATCCGCATCATGTCGACCACACTGCGGAATTTCACGAGCGACAACGTCGAAGCCACGATCGACAACATCCTTTCGCTTCGTTTTGGCGACTATCTCAACAGTGTCCCGCTTCCGGCGATGTTCGCGGTCTTCAAGATCGAAGAGTGGGACAATTACGGATTGATGGTGATCAACTCAGCCTTGATCTACTCGATCGTGGACGTGTTGCTCGGCGGCCGTCGTGGGACCGCTGCCATGCGGATCGAGGGACGGCCTTATACCACCATCGAGCGCCGTCTGGTCGAGCGACTGGTCGAACTCGTGTTGCGGGATTTCGCGGCGAGCTTCGATCCGCTCTGCGCCATAACGATCAAGTTCGAGCGCCTCGAGGTGAATCCACGCTTCGCGACCATCTCCCGAACGTCCAATGCAGCCATCGTTGCGCGCTTCCGCGTGGACATGGACGATCGCGGGGGGCGGTTCGAATTGATGCTGCCCTACGCGACGCTGGAACCGGCGCGGGAAGTGCTGCTGCAGCAGTTCATGGGCGAGAAGTTCGGCCGGGACAGCATCTGGGAAACGCATTTGGCCGAGCAGCTTCGCGGCACGGAGGTCGAGCTGGACGTCGGTACTCGACGAAACAGTGATGTCCCTGAACGACGTCATGTCGCTGAAGGTCGGCAGCCGCATCATGCTGAATGCCGGGCCCGGCGGCGCTGTCCAGCTTCGATGCGGCAACATACCGCTGTTTGGCGGCCGGGTCGGCCGGCGCAAGGACCAGGTCGCCGTCCGCATCGAAGACACGTTGAGCCGGTCGATGATGCCTAACTCGAGCGAGGAGCCCTAACGTGGGAAGTTTTGATTGGGCTCTGGAGCTGATCTTGGTTGGCTTACTGGCCATCACTTTAGTGCATGCGATCCGCTTGGAGCGCGCGCTGCGGCTCCTGCGAACCGACCGCGCTGCGTTGGGCGACGCCATCGCTGGTTTCGACGACAGCGCCCGCGAGGCCGAGGCCGGTATCGGCCGGCTTCACTCCGTTTCCGCCGAGACGGCGCACCTCCTCGGGCAGCGCTTGGAGAAGGGAGCTTCACTGAAGGATGACCTGGTTCTCCTGATCGAGCGCGGTGAGGGGCTTGCCGACCGGCTCGACGAGTTGGTCCGATCCGGCCGATCGATCGCTCCTGCCGCCTCCACGGCCCCTCCTGCCGTGTCCACGTCCGCCCCGGTCATGCCGCCGGTGCGCAGCAAGGCTGAAAGGGACCTGCTCCTCGCCTTGCAGGGTGCGCAGTGATGCGCGATGCGCGTCCACTCCCCTGCGCCATTGTGGTGATGATGCTGCTCGTCGGCGTGAAGACCGTCGGCCTCGTCCACGAGTTCGGCCTCTCGTCTTCGGCGCGGGCCAGCACCCATGGTGCGGCCGAGAAAGCCGAAGCCAAGCTGGCCGCGGAGAGCGGGGCTAAACCGGCCGCCGTTGCCGCCCCGGTGGCGCCGCCACCTGTCGCTGCAGCCGAGCCCGCCATCAGTGATGCCGAGAAGGCCGCGTTGCAGGACCTGCGGGCCCGGCGCAAGGAACTGGAGGCGCGAGCGGCCCGGCTCGAAGAGCGCGAGGCGATCCAAACGGCTGCCGAGCGCCGGCTGACCGAGCGCGTCCAACAGTTGACGACGCTCCAAGCGAAGCTGGAGCAGTTGGAGAAGGATCGTCAGGATCGCCAGGAGGCGAACTGGCGCGGCTTGGTGCGCACCTACGAGGACATGCGGCCCCGCGACGCCGCGGCCATCTTCAACGAGCTCGACAGCGCGGTCATGATCCCGGTTCTGGACCGGATGAAGGACGCCAAGGCAGCGCCGATCCTGGCCGCCATGACGCCTGAGCGCGCTCGCGCGGCGACGTCGCAATTGGCTCAGTTCCGCACCCAGGCCAACGCTGTGCCCAAGCTCGAGGCAAAGGAACAAGGGCAAAAATGATGAGGCTCGTCCTTGCGATCTGCATCGCGCTGCTCGCATCCGTACCAGTCCAAGCCGAACAGGCCCTGGTACATGTCAACGACGACAAGAGTTTCGGCCGGGTCGCCATACCGCTCGAGCCCGGCGCCGCGGTGGCCGTGCGCCAGCATGGGACCCGGATCGACGTCGCGGTGCCCGCTGGCCTAGACGTCGCGACCCCGGACAACGTGCCCCGCAACGTCGTTTCCATGGTTGGTGGCCTCGGCAGCGCGAGGCTGACCGTGCTGCCCGGCTCCCGCTTGAGATGGTATCAGGGCAAACGGGTGCTTGTCTTACGGATCCTGGACCCCTTATCGCGCGCGCCGAAATCGCTTCCCGTGCTTGCGTCGCACGCCAATCCGAGCAAGTCGGCTGCAACGTCGAGAGCCGCGCAACAGGCAGTCTCTCACCCCGCTGCGCCTGCTGCCCCGGCCGCCGTCGAAACGCCCGAACCGCTGGCCGCGCCCCGACAAGCGGCAACTGAACCAGCAACTGCAAGCGAGGCATCGCACGCAGCTGACCGCGCCTTCACCGTCACTGCCGCTGCCGACACTGGCGTGGCGTCCTTTCGGAGAGGGGGCACAGGCGTTGTCATATTCGACGATCAGGTCACACTGGTCGACGCTGAAGAGGCAACGGTGAAGCCAACAATCGAGCCGGCTCAGCGCGGGGTCGTGATGACCGTGCCGCTTGCCGAGGACGACGCGCTGGCGGTGACCCGGTCCGACGGCACGCTTACCGTAACGATCCAAGCGCCGACGGGATCGGCTGCCATCACCGTGGCGACCCCACTTGGCGTCCGGTTTCAAGTCGCAAAACCCGGGCGGGTGATGGCGGTGAGCGACGCGGTGTCGGGGCAGACGATGCTGATCGGCACCACTCGTCAAACGGATGGTACTCACGCACGGGTCGATGTGGCGCGTGCTGCGCCGGGTTACGTGCTGCGGCCCACGTGGCTTGGGGTGGTGCTGGAGACCAGCTCGGACCAGATCGATCTGAAAGCCTCGACCGCCGGCTACCTTCTCGAGACGGCCGATAAGGCCGCGACCAACGCCGTGGCCTCGGTGCCGCAGCACAACCAGTTCAGTATCCCGGTGGCGCCGACGGCCGTGTTGCTGCGGCAGCTCAACGCACAGATGGCGAGCGCCGCCGCGGCCGCCCCGCGGGCTCGCGGACCGGACCGGGTCGCGGCGGCGCGCACCATGCTCGCGCTGGGGATGTCGGCGGAGGCGGAGGCACTGCTCGGGCTGGCGGCAGCGGAGGATCCGGCGGTGGCCCGCGATCCAAGCGCGGCGGCGCTCACGGGCGTCGCCGCTGTCCTGGCAGGCCGTCCGTCGGAGGCTGCCGGTCTCGACGACCCGGCGCTGCCGACCGGTGGCGACATCGCGCTGTGGCGCGGGATCCGTGACGCAGATCTAGGCAAGCCCGCACCGGCTCTGGCTGGCGCGTGGCCGTTGCTGTTCGCTTACCCGGAAGCACTTTTGCGGCACATCGCACCCACCGTGCTAGAAGCCGCCGCGGAGAACGGGGCGGACGTTCCGACCGCAGACATGCAGGGCGCGCCCCTCGCTCTGGCACGAGCGCTGAAGCTTGCACATGACGGGGATATCGAGCCAGCACTAGCGGCGCTTGCCGACATCGAGAACGGGCGAGATGAGCGGGACTCCGTGCGGGCGGCGATCGCCGCCGCAGAACTGAAGCTGAGCGTCGGCCGATCCACTCCCGTTCAAACTGCGGAACAGTTGGAACGGCAGACTGTCAGGTGGCGGGGTGACACGCGGGAGTTGGCAGTCCGGCTGCGGGTCGCCGCGCTCCGGACGCAAGCCGGGCAGTGGCGAGCGTCGCTTGATGGCTTGCGGCAAACTGAGTCGATCTTCCCCGATGCAAGAGCTCAGATCGCGGACTTGAAGGCCGGCGTGTTCCGCGCCCTGCTGGCCAGCCCGGCAGCAAACATTGCGCCGCTTGAGATGGTGTTGATCGCAGGTGACTTCGCTGATGCGCTGCCTGATGGCATCGAAGGCGACCAAGTGGCGGGGCTCCTTGCAGAGAAGTTGGCAGCGCTGGACTTGCCGTCGAGAGCCATCCCGGTCCTGCAAAGACTGGTCGACGCCGCCAAATCGCCGGCTGCGAAAATGGAATTCGCGCTGCGCCTCGCGCAGATGCACCTCGATGCCGGCGATGCAGCTAAAGCGGCAACGCTCTTGTCCTCGCTCGACGTGGACGGCGTCGCGCCTGCGCGCGATGAGCAGCGAACGGTCCTGTTGGCGCGCGCGAAAGCCGCCCAAGGCGATTTCGCCGGCGCGGCTACGATGCTGCTCACGGTTGCCACGCCCGAAGCTGACGAGATGCGGGCGAACTTCTATGCCCGGGCGGGAGACTGGCAGCGGAGCGTGGAGACCCTCGAGGGCATCGTGAGTTCGAGCGTCCCCGAAGGTGGCGAC
Organism: uncultured Alphaproteobacteria bacterium; assembly: GCA_963835135.1. Classification (GTDB taxonomy): domain Bacteria; phylum Pseudomonadota; class Alphaproteobacteria; order Acetobacterales; family Acetobacteraceae; genus JAVVHH01. The sequence continues at coordinate 805,623 of CAWIEF010000005.1, read as the reverse complement.
CTCGATGAGAAGCAGCAGGACCTCGTGTTGCGAGAGGCCACTGCTGCAGTGCAGGCCGGGGATGGCGAGATCTTGAGGAGGCTCAAGCGGTTCGAGCGCAGAATCACCGTGCCGAGGGCTGACGTGTTCCGTGTTTTAACCGCCAGTGCCGTCAGAAGCCCGGAGGATCTACCGAGGGCTGCTCGCGAACTGGTCATGGCGCGGTCGCTGCCAGACCGGTTGAGCGCCTTGAAATTGCGTTAGCGCAACATCGCGTGTGACATCGTGATTGTCGGACAAGCTGCCTGGCGTATGACAAATATCACCCGGGGGCGGGCCGACCCTGTGAATTCACTTGTCATGCCGTCTCTCCCGCCTTATGTCCCCCCTCTCTTGGCCCAAGGGGGCGATCCCGCCCAACAGGCTATCTACTGGTTTGGGGGTACGTGATGAACGCACTTGCTCAACTGGGGATGGTCTCGGAACTTCCGAGCGAAAACCAGACGACGATTGCACTTGTTCCTGACGCTGCGGCCGAGGAGCGAAAGGACTACTTTATCGAACGTGATGGGATGCGGTTCGCCGGCACCCATCTGTTGATCGATCTATGGGGCGCGGAGAACCTGAGTGATCCGTCGTTGATCGACATCGCGCTCCGGGATGCGGCGATCCGCGCCGGGGCCACCATCTTGCACAGTCACTTTCATCATTTTACGCCAAATGGTGGCGTATCGGGTGTGGTCGTGCTCGCCGAAAGCCACATCTCGATCCATACCTGGCCTGAGCGCTCGTTTGCCGCCATCGATATCTTCATGTGTGGCGCCTGCGATCCGCACGATGCGCTTCCAGTGTTGCGCGCCGCGTTTCATCCGGAACGTGTTGCGCTGAATGAAGAACGGCGCGGTCAGCTTCTCTGACCGCCTGGGTCAACGAAACGCTTTACCCTGATTGGGGACAACGTTTCCGGCAAATCAGCGAAGTTGCACGGGCCAACTCGAGCTATCAGGAAATCCTGGTGTTCGAGAGCGCTAGTCATGGTCGCGTTCTCGTCCTCGACGGCGCCGTGCAGATCACCGAGCGGGATGAGTTCGTCTACCAGGAGATGTTGGCCCATGTGCCGATGCTGGCCCATGGCGACGCACGTCGTGTGCTCATCATCGGCGCTGGGGATGGCGGTGTGTTGCGGCGAGTCCTCCAGCATCAAACGGTCGACCGTGCGGTCATGGTCGAGATCGACGGTGAGGTGATCCGGCTCGCGCGTGAACACATGCCGGCGATCGCCGGTGCAGCGTGGGACGATCAGCGAGCGGACGTGATCGTTGGAGATGGTTTGGAATACGTGGCGGGGGCGCCCGACGACGCCTTCGACGTGATCATCGTTGATAGCACTGACCCGGTCGGGGTCGGTGAGGCTCTGTTTACCGAGGCGTTCTATGCGGACTGTGCCAGGGTCGTGGGTAGGACCGGCGTCGTCGTGAACCAGGCCGGGGTGCCGTTCATGCAGGGAGCGGAGTTGACCGAGACGACGCGCCGCCGAGCGACGGCCTTCCACCATGTGACGGCCTATGTCGCGGCGGTGCCGACGTATGTCGGCGGCTTCATGGCGCTTGGATTTGCATCGAACCGCCCGGGCCTCGACGCCCTCTCGACTGCCGAGCTTGCGCGACGGGCCGAACTGGCCGGCCTCGTCGGGAAAACCGAGTATTGGACACCTGAGGTGCATGCGGCTGCCTTTGCCCTGCCGCCCTACATCGCCCGTTATCTAGGGGCGGCGCTCAGCTCCCCTTGAACTCGGGCGCGCGTTTGGTGGCGAAGGCGTCCAAGCCTTCTGCATAATCGGCACTGAACAGCGCCTTGCGACGGCTTTCAGCAAGCGCGTGCGAGAGTGCGGGCGGTAACGGCATGGCAGCCGCCTGTGCGCGTAGATGCTGCTTCGCGCTGGACACGGTGAGGGGAGCGTTGGCGGCGATCCGTCGCGCCATCTGGAGTGTAAACGACTCCAATTCGGCGGGTTGAACGAGATGGTTGAGCAAGCCAGTGGCCAGTGCGCGCTGAGCTGCCATCGGGTCCGCCGTGGCGAACATCTCCAGGGCAATTGCAGGGCCTGCCCGGAGAAGGACGTTCAGCAATCCGTCGTGATCGTAGGGCAGCCCCAGTCGGGCCGGCGTAAAGGCGAAGCTTGAAGTCGTGTCGCCGATGAGAATGTCACAGCGGAGGGCAAGGTCAGTTCCGCCGCCCCAGGCCGAACCATGGACCATGCCGAGCACCGGCGCGGGGCATGCTGCAACCCGGTCGAACAGCTGACGCAGGCGACCGTCACCGGCCAGCGGATCGTGACCGACGCTCAAAGCGCGGATATCGAAGCCGGCGCACCAGACCGAACAGTCCGGACCAGCACGTAAAATCACCGCCCGGGTTGCGGGACTAAGATTGTCGAACGCGGTGATGAGTCCCGTCAGCATCGATGCCCCGAGGGCATTGCGCCGCTCCGGATCGTTCATGCAGAACGTGGCGACGCCCGCCTCGGACGTGACAGACAAGATACTCACGCGGCAGGCGCCTGCGCCGATAATGGTTCGCCGTCCAGGAGCGCCGACCAACGCCGGAACATCTCCGCTTGGGCGAAGCTCGTCGATGCTTTCTCTCTCGAGGCGCGGCCGAGGGTGATCCGAAGCGCCGGGTCTTGGAGGAGGGCCGTCAGTGCCGATGCGAGGGCTGCGTCGTCGCAGGGGGTCACGAACGGCCGCCCCTGGGCCGGCACCATCGATGCGATATCGCCGACGTCGGTCGCGGCAACCGGCAGGCCAGCCGCCATAGCCTCGAGCAGGGAGATGGGCATCTGCTCGGTATCCGAGGACATGGCAAAGATGTCGAATGATCGGATCAGGGCTTCTGGCTGCGGGACGTGTCCAGCGAAGTGGACGCGGCCTTTCAGACCGAGTGTCGCCGCCAAAGCTTCAAGTTCGGGACGTTCTGGGCCGTCACCAACGATCACCAGCTTCGCCGACGTGGTCGAGACGGCGTGATGGAAGGCGCGGACAAGACGTCCGACGTTTTTCTCCGGTCGCAGCGCGGCAACAGTCCCGACGACCAGGCCAGCCTCGGCCGATTTGCGGAGCGGAACCAGCGGGGGAAAGCGGGTGAGGTCGACGCCGTTCGGCACGTAATGGAGCTGGCTCTTCTTCATCCGCCAGATCTCGGTCGCGATACGCATCAAGTTCTGCGATGGGAGTATCAGAGGCCGTTGACGCAGGAAGACCCGGCGCAGCCAAACGCGACGCGGTAACTGACGATCGCGCTCCTCAGGTCCAAAGCCATCCTCGACATGGACATGGCGGACCAACGACAAGCGATTCGCCATCGCCCACTCGATCGACCCGAAATTGTGGGTCAACATCGTCTTTGGGCCGAGCGCTCGAATAACGTCCCGAAACCGCCCGAGATTGCCGAGGACGTCACCTTTGCGGATGTCGACCTCGGGGAAGGTTACCTCAACGCTGGACGTGAAGCGCTCCCGAGCACCGACCACCCCGTCCATCGCGACGATCGCGTGACGCCAGCTTGATCCGAAATGGTTTGCGAGCGTGGTAAAGCGGCTTTGAGCGCCGCCGACAGCAAAGGTCGGAAAAACCGAGAGGAGGAGAGGAGCCTTCAAAACTGGAAATAGAGGAACTCGGTCGTTCCGCCGAGAGCGAGGACGCCGGCTGCGGCGACAGCGCCGGCTACGAGGGCCCATTTCGGGGAGGGCGTCCAGATGAGGCGCAGATTTGGGTTCGCAATGGCTCGGCCGAGCGCCGGTTCGTATCTGGTCATGATCTGCTGGGTGTTGGGCGCAGCCCAAACGATCGCCAGGAGAAGGGCGAGTTGCAGAAGAACGGCGCGCGGAAGTGCGTCCCCAAAACCGTGAAGGCCTGCCATGCCGGCGAGCAGATGCAGCGCTGATCCGGTCGACGCGGCGCGGAAGAACGCGAAAGCCACCAGCGCGGCAACGTAGACGGACAGGACCTTGGCCGCGTGGAGCACCATCGACACGACTGCGCCACGAGGCAAAGGCTTCTTTGGCGCGGGAAAGAAGATGCGGGCAGCATGGTTGCTGGTGATGTAGAGTCCGTGCAGTAGGCCGAAGACAAGGTATTGTGTGCCTGCGCCATGCCAGATCCCGGCTAAGCCCATCGTGATCAGCGTCGGACCGGCCACGAGACAGACGAAGCCACCTGGCTTTGAAGACGCGCGTCGAGAGTTGTCATACCCGTGGCGGTCGCGCCAGCGGGTCACATTCAGAGCGATCGGACTAAAAATATACATTGTGATGAACCGGGTCAGCGTCATGTGGAACCGCTGCCAGTAGTCGATCATAGTGGTCGCTTTGTAGGGAGAGTTGAAATTGAGCGGGAAACGGATGTTGAACATACGCGCAAGACCGATGGCCATGTCGGAGTAGCCGGAGAAGTCGAAATAGAGCTGCAGTGAATAGCCCACGACGGCATACCAGGCCGTTGTAAGGCCATCCGTCTCTGTGTGCATGAAGTTCATCCCGACATCGGCCGCGAGGGGATCGGCGAACACCACCTTCTTGACCAAGCCGATGCCAAATATCGTGAGGCCTATCGCCAAGTTGGCACCACTGAATCGGTAGGTGCCCTGGTCGCCGAATTGCGGGATCATCTCGCGGTTGTGCAAGATCGGCCCGGCAATGAGATGAGGGAAGAAGGTGACGAACAGAATGTAGCTTAGGATGTCTCGGGTCTTTGCGACGCCCTGTTTGACGTCGACCAAGTAGCCGATCTGGGTGAATGTAAAGAATGAGATCCCGAGTGGGAGGACGATCTCCCAAAAGGGGCGTCCCGCAACGGATTGAAAGCCGAAGAACTCAGCCAAGCCGGCGGCATACTTGTAATAGACCAAAGCTGCCAAGTCGGTCGCGATCCCGAAAAAAAGAAGACTGTTCTGGATCGCAGGGCGGTTTGAGGCTTGAACCAGTAATTGGCCAATGCTGTAATTAAAGGCAATTGAAACAAGCAGCAGCGGAAGGAAGTCGAGACGCCAATAGGCGTAGAAGGCGAGAGAGGCCAGCACCAACCACCACCCGGCGATCCGTGGGGAGAGGCGCGCGCTCAGCCAGAAGCCTATGAGTGCAACAGGCAAAAAGACAAGGATAAACGGAAACGAGCTGAATACCACGGGTGCGACTAGGATCGTTTGGCAGTTTTTTGCTTCAGCAGTGCCGCAAGCTCGCCCACGTTCTTCAGTTCCTCCATTTCCGCGGCCTGGAATTTTACGCCGAAGCGCTTCTCGAGCTCAACCACAATGAAAATGTGGTTCATCGAATCCCAACCCTCGACGTCTTCGGCTGTTGTCCCTGGCGTCAATTCAATAGCGTCATCCTCCAACACCTGGCGGAACACCGCATTGAGCTGGTCGTACGTCTCAGCTTCGGTCATATAAATTTCCTATCTCGAATGCGGTTACGCCGGAATTCGTTCCGGGCTGAACGTCCGCGCGGGCCGGCTGCTGATGAATGTTGGACGCGGATCGAAATCGCGGAGGTCTAACCGCCAACTCGTGTCGCCATCGGCCGTGGCTTCCAGCAGTGAAAAGCCTAGTCGCTCATAATGGTCACGCACCATGCCGTTCTTTGCCGTCGGACGATAGTCACCGATCAGAGCGGTGGCGCCGAGCCGGATCGCCTCGGCAGCGAGGAGATTGAGCGTCTCGGCCTCCATGCCGCGGCCGAGTACGCGGCAACTCATGAGCCAGGCCTGTATGCGGATGGTTTCTCGTGTCAGACTCAAACTGACCTATGACCACCGCGATCATTCCATTGTCGCCGAACTGGTCGAGAAGCCGGATCTGCAGTGTCAATGCTGCGGGATCATCGATCAGTGTCGCGACTTCGGCCTCGTTGGCGCGTTTCGTCGTCAAGTTGAACTGATTGGTCTTGTTGATGAGCTGGACGATCCGCGGAAGGCCGACCCGGTCGAAGCGGTCCCAGATGGCTTCCATCTGAAGGCTGCGAAGGTATCCGTCCATGTCGGTGGTGGTTGCTAGACGCGATTCACGGGCGAGGTTCTGCTGGTATTGCCTCGAGCGTTGACCATCTTCGGCCGTGACCCGCAACGCTTCGAAATAACCGGCATCAGCCAAGCAGGCCGCGTAGCCGGTTGGATCTTCCGGAAGCTCGGGAACGTCCACCATCGGCAACTCGCGACGAACGACGGCCCTTTCTGCCGGGTTGTCGTCCGCAAACACGAGGCTCTCGATCCCGATGTTCAGCCGCCTGGCGATCTCGCGAAGGTTGGAGGCCTTGTCGGTCCAGTTTGCGACGAAACACGCGATATCCTCACGCTTGAGCGCCATCTCAGGATGGGCGGTGAACGGCTCAAGCGCGTTGACCTCGTCGTTCTTGGAGCACACCGCCAGGATGACCCCGCGGCGGCCGAGGCTACGAGCATAGTTCTGGAAGGCAAGGTGAGCCTCGCCCCGCGCACTCCCTTGCCCGAGCTTGATGCCGGCCAGACCGTCATCGCCAATGACGCCGCCCCACAAGGTGTTGTCGAGGTCGAGAACAAGGCACTTGCTCGAACGTCCTTGGGCCGCTGCAACGAGGCGGGCGACGAGATCGCCGTAGAATGGGGAGGCTAGGGGATGGATTTCCTGCTTTGCCCGATGCCAAAGCGCCGGGTCATGCCAGGCCGTCAAGCCGGCCCGTGCCGAATGATCATCCAGGGCGATGAGGTCGACCCCGGAAGCGTCGGCCCGGGCGCGCAGCATGGCGCTAAACTGCCGCAACGCGGCAAGTCGTGAGCCGGCCAGCCGGTGCTCGTTATTGCCGAGAAGTGGCAGGAACAGCGGCAACGGCACATTTTGGAGGATATGGCCAGAGAAGTTTCCGCGCACCGCACTCCACTGATCCTCAAGCCGATCGAGAACCCCTTCAAGCACGTGAGTCACGGCCTCGGCGGTCAGGTCTGGTTCAATTCCCTGAAGGATGTGATGTGCATCCAACGCGAACAGAACCGTGGTCGGTCGGAACTGATGCAAGGCAGAGCCGGGGTCGATCAACTCCTGGGTATATTGGCCATAGGCGGGAGTATATGTGTCGATCCAAATCGACCGGCGAAGGCCGCCGACCCGGATCGCGGGAAGAAGGTGCTCGACCGTCGACGCGGCTAGGACGGCCAGGCGGACAGGAGTGGTCGCGAGCGTTGCCGGGGGAGCAGGCATAGCAATCGCGCGCCGGCGATCGAGTTGAGTGGTTTGGAGCAAGGACAGGCGCGTCCGGGCGAGCGCGACAAAGCTATCCCACGAGGGGGCCGGGACCCGCCCGTCCTTCGCCGCCACGGACGCGAGGTGCTCGGTCCAGTGCGGGTCAGTCGGCAGCCAATGAAGGTCTATCCCGTGCATCTTAGGTTCAGGTTAATCTGAGCGGGTTTATACGGACTTAAGATGGCGCAGAAAAGCGATGCGCCGGCTATGGTTTTCGATGTGTGTGAGAGGAAGGCAGCATGTGCGGCTTGACTGGCATTTTCCACCCGGACGCGCAGGGTGTTATCGACGCCGCGCTGCTTCGGCGCATGAACGACGCGATCGCGTATCGCGGGCCCGATGGGGATGGGTTTCACGTCGAGCCGGGTGTCGGTCTTGGTCATCGCCGCTTGTCGATCGTTGATGTCGCGGGTGGCGGCCAGCCGATGTTCAACGAGGACAATACGGTCGTCATCGTGTTTAACGGTGAGATCTACAATTTCCCGGAGTTGCGTCCGGAGTTGCAGGCGCTGGGCCACGTCTTCCGCAATCGATGCGACACGGAGGCGGTGATCCACGCTTGGGAAAGTTGGGGGCCTGCTTGCCTTCAACGTCTTCATGGGATGTTCGCGTTCGCGTTGTGGGATCGGCGCCAGGGCTTGCTGTTCGTGGCGCGCGATCGGCTCGGAAAGAAGCCGCTCTATTATAGTGTCGGCAATTGCGGCACGTTGGTCTTCGGATCGGAACTCGCGGCCCTGACGGCGAAATCGGACCTGTCGCGTCAGATCGATGCCGAGGCGGTGGATGACTTCTTTGCGCTGGGTTACGTGCCAGAGCCGCGCACGATCTACTCTGCCGTCAGGAAATTACCCCCGGCCTCATATCTGCTGATGCGACATGGCGAAAAGGCAGTGCCGCAGTCTTATTGGGCGGCACCCACTCAGGCGCACCATTGCGAGGAGCAGGACGCAGTCGAGCAACTCAAATCATTGCTGACCACGAGCACGCAAAAACGTTTAATGTCGGATGTGCCGCTGGGAGCGTTCCTCTCGGGTGGTGTCGACAGCAGCGCCGTGGTCGCGACCGCAGCGCGGCTGCAAGATGCGCCACTCGCCACCTTCACGATCGGGTTCTCAGGAAAGGAAGACGAGACCCCGCTTGCGAGGCTGATTGCGGCCAAGTATGGAACAGCGCAGCACGAGGACGTCGCCACGCCGAACTACGTCGACGCCGCGCGACGCCAGGCGCACGTGTTCGGAGAGCCATTTGGCGATTCGTCGTCGGTGCCCACTGAAACGGTTTGCGCGCTAGCTCGGCGACATGTGACGGTTGCGATTTCAGGTGACGGCGGCGACGAGGTCTTTGCCGGCTACCGTCGGTATCGGTTTCATCAGATCGCCGAGTCGGTGCGGGCGCTTGTTCCCGCCGGGCTGCGACGCTCTGTTATGGGCCAACTCGCGCGCGCTTATCCAAAGATGGATTGGGCGCCGCGGTGGTTGCGGGCGAAGCACACGCTGACCGAGTTGAGCCTCGACAGCGCCCTCGGTTTCTATCGGACCATCACTAAAGTGCATCACGATCAACGCCGAGCCTTGTTTTCGCACAATCTTCGAGCTGAGCTTGGCGACTACGACCCGGCGCAACGTGTGGCCCACCTGATGGACCAATGCGACGAAGGAGACAGCCTCCTCCAAGCTCAATTCGTCGATGTCGGTCTGTATCTGCCCGGAGACATCCTCACCAAGGTGGACCGGACCAGTATGGCTCACTCCCTGGAGGTACGCGCCCCATTCCTCGACCATGAGTTTGTCGAGTGGGGGATGCGTCTGCCCGCCTCGCTCAAGCTCAGGGGCAAGCAAGGCAAATGGGTTTTGAAGAAAGCTCTGGAACCAATAGTGCCGCACGACATCCTGTATCGGCAGAAGCAGGGGTTCGCGACCCCGCTCGCTCAAGTGTTCCGGGACCAGGCCTCAACGATTCGGCATCGCCTCCTCGGGCCGGCAATGGCCGATAGTGGGTTGTTCGACCTCGCCTCAGTGGACAAGCTCCTGGCCGAGCATGAGGCAGAGCGATACGATCACTCCGGGGTGCTGTGGCTGTTACTGACGTTCGAAGGTTTTCTGTCTATGGCAGACACAAAGTTTGGGACTGAAACAGCGCTCGCTGCGTGATCCCGCATCTCGAAATTGCACATTGCTTCGTCACGAGAACATGATATGAGCGTGAGGATGGTTTTTGGGAGCGGATGATGGCCTCGCGTCCATCAGTTGGGACGACTGAATGGGCAAGTGGCGCAATCACGGCCGATCCGTCGCGTGATCGATTTCGGCAGAACCTCAGTCGTATCATGGCGGAACAACGGATCACGCAGGCGAGCCTAGCTCGAACGATGAGAGTATCCCGGGTCGCGGTCCACGCGTGGATTTGGGGTACGTGCTTTCCTGAAACCTCTCGGCTCATCAAACTGGCTCAGACTCTGAATGTGACCGTCGGAGACCTCCTCGAAAGCGACAGCAGCGAAGCGATAACGATCGCGTCCTCCAATGAGGAAGCCCTTCTTCTCAGCGCGTTTAGAAAGCTTCCCAACACAGCGCGGTTGAGCCTGCTCGCAGACGCCTATGAGTTGTCCACAAGGACAGGATCGGCATCTCTCGACTGTTGACCGAACGGTTGGCTCGTCCCCCGGCGGGTTGCGAGCACCTCACGGAAGACGGCTAATTGTCCCTGACTGGTTGGCGCCCAGCTAAACTGTTCCGCAAACGCACGCGTTGCCGCGCGAGAGATGTTGGCGGCATACACGCGCTCGATCGTTGCAGCAAAGCAGCTCGATGTGTTCTCGCCAACGATCGCTCCTGCAGAGATATCGCTCACGACCTCCGGATTGCCTGGGATATTGCTGGCAACCACCGCAGTCCCGCATGCCATGGCCTCAAGCAAAACATTGGCCCAACCCTCGCGGCTCGACGCAAGGACGAGGAGGTTCGCTGCAGAGTAGTAGCCCGGGAGGGCTGCATGAGACTGCGACCCGCAGAAAACGACTCGATCTGCCACTCCCTCCTCAGCGGCTAATGCCTGCAATCTCTCCCTCTCGGGACCCTCGCCAACGATCGCCAGTGTCCACCCGGGGAGTTTGGCCAGCGCTTCGATTGCGAGATGGTGGCCCTTACGGCGTATGAGGTGGCCGACCGAGAGAAGAAGCTTGCCGCCAATCTTCCAGGCGTCTCGAACTGGCGCCGGGTCGCTTGGCTGAAACAGGTCCAGATCGACGCCATTTCGGAGAACGGTGATCTTCTGTGCCGGCGCTCCGAGTTGCACCATTGCCGATTTCAGACCACCACTGACTGAAATCAGAGCAGCGGCATGCTTCATCGCCCATTTAATCATTCGGCGCGGCGCGGCGTACTCGGGAAACTGCGTGACGTCGGACCCTCGTGCCGTGAGTACGACCGGCTTGCCGAACAACCTGCCGAGCGCAACTGCAGCAACGCCGTCGGGATAAAGGTAATGGCCGTCAAGCACGTCAAACTCGAGGCCTGTCGCCATCAAACGCCTCAACTCGAGTGCCGCTGTGGCGAACAACGCCGCCGGCGCCGTCGTCATTCCTATTCTGGGCAGTAATGGATATCGTGGATGAGACACCGAGATGCCGTGCCGGATCTCGTGTTTTCGAGCCTTCGTATGTCTTGCCCAATCGCCGAACCGCGGTGAGCTGCTCGGGAACCATGGCACAGGAGCGACGACGGTGCTGGTGGCCTCGCCAGTATCGACCAGCTTCCTAAGCCTGTTTTCGACGAAGACACCGTGGTTGGGTCTGCCGCCATGTGGGTATAGCGTCGTGAATGTCAGTAGACGAACGGGTCGCAGCGTCGGGGGCAGACGAGCGAGCGCGGGATGGCTCCGACTGGTCATCAAGGTTTAGGTTTACTCAGGTCAGCCAGAAGCGCTTGCGCGGCGACGCGGTCATCGAATGGCTCGGCGCTCCCGACGATCGGACGCAGAACGTCAATGGCTTCAGCGGTGTGGCCAGTATCATTGAGAGCAACGGCTAGATGATACTTTATTGCAAAGTTCTGTGGTCTGCCCGCCGCTGCGGACCGGAGTAGTGGTTCTGCTTTCGCGGCCTCACCCTGTTGCACCAGGATCCATGCCAGGGTGTCTGTCACCTCTGGCGTAGGCGCCTGCTCGAACGCCCGCTGTGCATACTCACGGGCTCGCTTGTCACCCTTCTGCTGATAGATCCAAGCTAAATTGTTGAGCGAGACCAGATCGCTCGGCTGTGCCTTGAGAGCGATGAGCAGATTCCGCTCGGCCGAATCATAGCGACGGGCGGTGATGTCAAACGTGCCCAGAAGCTGAGCGACGGCCGGGTCATCTGGATGAGCCTTCTGCCATGCGAGCAGTTCCGTCGATGCTCCGTTCGCGTCGCCTGCAGCGTTGAGTGCCTGAGCCAACGCGACAACCAACTGCGACGAGGGCTCCTTTTGATACTCGTCCCGGAATGCTGCCACCGCGTCTTTGAATTGCTGCGTCCCCATGTAGATGCCGCCCTTCAGCGTCGCCGCTGCGGGCATGTAGGACGGATTGGCACGAAGTTTGGCTGCCGTCGCAAGCGCGCCGTCGACGCCGCCATCAAGTAGCTCGACCCGCACACGAGCTTGCAACAATGGAAGGCTTGTCGGCTGTCGCTGGATCGCATCGTCTAGGACGTGCCGTGCCCCGTTGAAATCTTTGAGGCGAACGAGCAGGTCCACGTCGCCAAGGATTGCGCTGAGATTGTTGGGTTCGGCAGCCACGAGGTCGGCAAAGCTTCGTTTGGCAGCTTCTTGCTGGCCTGCGGCGAGCTGAATGCTTCCAAGCGTCGGCAGGAGCTGAACTGGCGTCTTGCCGTCGACCTTCGCTGCGTTCAGAATCTCGAGCGCTTTTGTGTATTGCTGCATGCGCGCGTAGAGTTGCGCTTCACCGTTGATGAGGCCGAGGTTGGTCGGATCGACCTTACGCGCTCGCTCAGCGGCTTCGATCGCGTCTGGTCCCCGGCCTTGTTGCAGAAGGATCTGCGCGTATAACGTGAGCGCATCACGTTGATCTGGCGATTTATCAAGTATTGATTGCAAGATGGGCAGAGCGTCACTTGAGCGATTGAGCTGCAGCAACACTTTAACTTGGTTCAGTTTGGGCCCAACCGAGTTGGGGAACCGAGCGGCCGTATCCGTGAATGCCTGGAGCGCCCCCTGCGGGTCAAGCCGTGCCAGTTTGAGCAGACCAGTTAGATTGCCGACTGCTTCAGTGTCGCCAGTTTGCTGCCGAAGTTGGTCAAGAGCTTGCTGCGCACGGTCAAGTTGACCAAGGCGGAGGGCAGTTGCCACCAGCGCCTCGCCAGCCCCAGGCTGGGTTGGAGCGATGTCGAGCGAATGTTGCAAATCGGTTGCTGCGCCTGAGAGATCTCCGACCTGAAGCCGCGCGGACGCCAGGCGTGTGAGATCGGCAGGACTACGGGCAATTTCTGACGCTTGCTGGAACGTCGTTTCTGCTTCACGCGCGTTGCCGTTCATAGCGTAAGCCCGGCCGAGCAGGTCGAGCGTTTCAGGATCTCGCTGTCCGGACTGAATGGCTTTAAGTAGGTAAGGGATAGCACGACCGGCATGTTGTGCGGCGAGTTCGATTTGCGCAAGCAGCCGCACTCCGTCTGCATCGCCCGGCACACGATTGGTATAGGTCATAATGGCGTCCTCAGCCTGACCATTGAACCCAAGTCTTGCTTTGACTAAAGCTTTGAAATAAAGGCCGCGCTGAAATCGATCGATGACTACGTCGATCTTTTGCAGTTCGGTGTCTGCTTCGGCAAATTTACCCTGTCTGATCAGCAAAACAGCGTTCACAAAGCGGGCCGGAACGTTCTTGCCATCCCGCTCTAAAGCTGTCGCAACGTCAACCTTCGCGCTCGCATCATCGTTGAGAGTGAGATACAGCGCAGCGCGCTCGACCAGGAGGTCGAGACGATTGGGTGCTCCGTCGATGGCTCGCTTGAGTTCAGTTAGAGCCCCGTTGCGGTCGCCCTGTGCCAGAAGAAGATTGGATTTGAACTTGAGAGCATCAGTTCGCTTTGGCTCGATCGTCAGGGAGCGGGTGATTTCGTCCATGGCCTGATCGGGGTGTCCATCCTGCTGGGCGAACCGCGCTGCCACCAGATGAACTTCGGCATTTTGGGGCGCAAGCTTCTCCGCCTCGGCGAGTGTTGCGGTGGATGCCTTGAGATCATTCAAACCACGTTGAGCTACCGCTCGTGTCATCAGATAGTAGGCGGTTTGCTCGGGTGTTGCGCCAGTCGCTGGGATCTCTTTCAGTATGTCAGCCCACTTGTTTTGACGCATGTAAGCCTGGCTTAGTACATCCAGAGAGCTGGCCCGGTCCCAGTTCAATCGCATTGCTTGCTGAATCTCGTGCTCTGCCGCGATGGGATCGTCTGAAGCGATATCGAGCTGAGCGAGCAACGCGTGAGCTTCGGCATTGGAGGGTGTATCGCGAACGGCAGTGCGTAGCTGAAGGCCGGCTCCGCGATAATCTCCTTTCGCCAACAGCATCTTAGCCTGCTGAAGAGGGTCGCGGTACTTCACGATGTACCATCCCGCGCCTCCCGCTGCGACCAGTAAGACGACCGTAGAGGCTAGCAAAATTCTCTTCATGAGTTAGCCCTGGGTTCCTTGTGGTTCGTCGGCGATGCTCGAATTGCCGGTTGCCCCGGTTGAGAGGCCGTGCGCTTCTAGCAAAGCATATAACGTTGGTCGGCTGACGCCGAGAAGACGAGCAGCCGCCGATAATCGTCGATCGCTTCTGGCTAAGGCGCGTTGAATGACCTCCCGCTCGGCTTTCGCTCGAGCATCGCGCAGGTCGAACGACCGCGGATCCTCCGGAGCGGCTGCCAATTCCAGATCAGTCGAACTAATCAAGCGCGACTCAGACATCAACACTGCTCGCTTCACGCGATTTTCTAATTCACGGATGTTGCCAGGCCACGGGTGGGCTCCAAGGGCTGCCATGGCGTCGTCGGTGAAACCACGGATCGGACGACGATATTCCTGGCTAAACCGGCCGAGAAAGAACTTCGCCAGAAGCACCGCGTCGCTGCCGCGATCCCGCAACGGCGGGATCCGCATCGTAATAGTGTTCAATCGATAAAAAAGATCCGCACGGAACCGTTCCGCTTCAACCCGCTCTTGTAAGTGTTGATTTGTCGCCGAGACGACCCGCACGTCAACCTGAGTAGGGGATCTACCGCCAATCCGCTCGACGATCTGGTCTTGAAGAAACCGCAGCAGCTTGACTTGGAGCGAAAGGGGCAGATCGCCGATCTCATCCAGAAACAGGGTACCACGATGAGCCATCTCAATCCGGCCAAGGGTTTGCTTCACAGCGCCGGTGAAAGCCCCCCGCTCATAGCCAAAGAGTTCACTTTCCAACAGATTATCGGGGATTGCGCCACAATTGATGGCCACGAACGGCTGCTTGGCTCGAGGACCCAAGTCATGCAACGCTCTGGCCAAAGCTTCCTTTCCCGTACCGCTCTCGCCAAGCAGGAGTATCGATACATTATTTCCCGCTAATTTCTCGATGTCTCGACAAATCTTCAGCATGCCGCTATCGGCCGTAATGATGTTCTTAATTGCCGACGTCGCAACGGAGGCGGATAATCTCTTGTTTTCTTCCTCGAGTGTCTTCAAACGCAAGCTACGCTGGACGATTGTATTCAAGACTTGGATATCGATCGGCTTCTCACAGAAGTCATACGCTCCCGCGGCAATGGCCCGCAGCGCATGAACGCGATCGTCATGGCTGGTCGCAACGATGATTTTCATGTCTCGAGATATCTGAACCAGTCCATCCAGCGAAGCGAAACCTTCGCTCACGCCATCTGGATCTGGTGGGAGACCCAGATCCATGATCACGACAGGGGGTAACTCTCGCCGCGCGATTGCCAAGGCCTGCTCACGGTTATGAGCGAACGACACTTGAAATTGGGGAAATGCCCAGCGATACTGACTGCACAGACCGAGATCGTCTTCCACAATGAGCAGATTCGGCTCTAGCGACACTCTATCCCACCTTCGCGCGGACGGGCAGTCCGGGCGGCTGGTGGGTCGTAGTCGCAGCAAGAGGGAATATGACGCGCATTGTGGTTCCGCTTCCTTTCTGGGAGATTACCAAAAGCTCACCGCCCGCCGAAGTGATAAGCTCGCGTGCCTGGAACGCGCCGATTCCGGAACCGCCATGCTTGTTTGTCTTGAAAGGAGAGAACAACTCGTTTCGAACGAACTCGGCCGACATCCCGTTCCCATGGTCTGTTATATCGATCGTGATCCGCCGCGTGTTCTGGCTCATGTGGATGGCCACTAATCGATCAGGGGCAGCCTCGAGTGCGTTATTGAGTAGATGTGTTATGGCAGTCTCAAAGAGTTCTGGACTTATTGCGAGTTCCACTGTTGAGCAGCCATCGTCGGCGATGAGTTCAACCCGTGCGCTAGTTTGAAGCGTCGTCAACAGCGCCTGGAGCCGTAGAATGGGGAAGATCGTCTCAGTTGTTCTCTCTAACTCGGGTTTGTCTAAACGCTTCAGCAAACGATCGATCTTATGGACCGAGGAGCGAACCGTTCCGAGCATGTCGCGCTGGAACGCAGGATTTTCTAGATGATATTCCGCATTGCTCAGCAGTAAGCCGAGTTGGCTAGAGATATTCTTGATGTCGTGAGCGACGAAGGCAAACCGCTTCCCGTATTCGTGGAGATCTTGAGTTTGGCTGATGACCTCGGCGGCGCGCTGCTCCGCTATGTAGGTCCCAACCTCCTGGCCTAATATACCGAGTAGATCGTAAACTTCCTGGTCGACCCTGAATTGCACCCTTGGCGGTCCGACGACGACGAGACCACTTACACCGACCGCGTGCAACAAAGGAACGGCCAACCAAACTGACCCAAGTTGACGCAGATCGCCGCTGTCGTGAGCAGCAGGCGGATCCGTCAGAAGATCGACAACCTGCTGTTGCGCCATCAGACGTTGGATTAAGGACGTCGAAAGAGGGATCTCGCCACCAGCCGGCATGTTCCATGATGTCATCCAAGTCATCGTATTTTTGGCTTCGTTGCGGAGGAACAAAGCGCCGCTTGGGCTGTCGACGACGTCGGCGACGGCTTGGATCGCCCGCGTGTAGAGGTCGGCTCTTTCCCAATGTCCTCTACCGGATAGGGTGGCGATGCAACTTAGCCACTGCTTCCGGTAGTCATACCGATCTGCAAAGAAATGGTGGATGACGACACGGTCCATAAGCGACCTTGCAGATCGGGAGCTCAAGAAGAGCATAATGCCAATGAGGCCTGAAAACATGAGGCTGAGCTCTGCCACCCAGCCCCACGTTGGGTCTAACTGCCGCAAGATCTCTCCAGCGAGCGCGAGCGACAGCAGGACGGAACCGCTGAGGATCAGCGTTGCGCTATGAAAGACGGCTGTCCGCGATAGCTTAATTGGTTCATTCCAACGCTGACCTCGGAGGGCAGCGAGAACCAGGAGGGGTGCGACAACGATCATTGCGATGGCGCGTGCGCTGGCAAGCGGAAGGGAAGGGCGGCCAAACAGAGCAGTGTCAGCAACAACAAGGATATCAAAGCAGGTTAGCCCTGCTAGGAGAACGCAGGGCAGGGCAACATGCCAGCGAGAATTTTCCGGAAGGTTTAAGAATAAGTTTTCGATCAGAAGCAGTTCAGAGATACAAACAAGAAGCCGGATCGCGATTGGAAGAGATAAAAGACTGTAATGCTGCTGTCCGAAGTCGGCGAGCATGATGCCGACACCGATGACGATTGCTATTATCGCAACCACACCAAAGCCTCGGATCTGCCTGACCGATCCGACCCCAGACCGTCTATAAAGATACAAGAGATACGAATACCAGATTAGCAAGCGAATTAGGTCAACGAAGCCGGCTGCACCTTCGATCAACGTTGGCGCCCAGATTGTCTCCGACGCAGCCCAAAATGCTGTGATACCGCAGCAAATTGCGAGATATGAGTTTGCCCTCTGGCGAGCTTGGATCGCGATGAGCACCGACAGCGTTGCATACACTGCCGAACATATGCTGAAGACGTAGATAGACACTAAGAACCCAACGAGTATCTAGCGTGAGCAAATCTCAACGTGCACCCTCTTGGAGTAAGATCACGCGAACGGTTGATAACATGATCAAAAGATCAAGTAGTAATGTTCTATTCTTGACGTAGTAGAGATCATACGACAGCTTTGCTCTAGCGTCATCAACGGATGCACCATACGGGTAGTTTACCTGCGCCCAACCGGTCAGACCGGGCTTGACCCGAGACCGCTCGTGATAATTCGGTATGACCTGCGATAGTTGTTGCACGAAATGTGGACGCTCAGGCCGTGGCCCAATGAAACTCATCTCACCGCGTAAAATATTTAGAAGTTGCGGTAACTCGTCTATCCTGGTGCGTCGCAGGAACCATCCTATACGGGTCACACGAGGATCTTTCTGTTGGGCCCAGCGTGGACCGGATGAACTCGGCGTCGACTCTCATGCTCCGAAATTTAAGCAATGTGAACGGCCGATTATTCAGCCCCACCCGCTCCTGCCGATACAGGATCGGGCCAGCGCTGTCCAAGCAGACCAACGCGGCCACAATGGCCATGATGGGCAGAGTTGCGAACAGCAATCCGAAACTCGCACACACGTCGAAGACTCGTATCACGATCGATGAACTCTTGCGGATGCTTACGATCTCGCTTGCCCAAGGCGCCTTATCGTCGAAGCTTGCGATGTCGATCCGGCGAAGACTTTGCTCCCAAAACTCCGACTCGGACTGCACCTTTATCCCGAGCTTGGCTAATGAAGATAACGCGTCGTCTGGAAAAAGATTTCGACTTTCAAATGGGACAGCGATCGTTCGAATGCCTTTGCTCGCGAGAGAGCCGACGGAGGCACGCTCCGGACTGATGACCGAAACTTCCAAGAAGCTCTTTCGGCCAGCACGGATAGCGGCAGCAACGCTTGGAGAGTCGAGATGACCGATGATCGCGACACGGTGCAGAAACATGTCGAAGCGGGCAGCTACAAGGAAAAGCAAACGGACGCATAGAACACCCAGGCACCAAATGCCGATGATTTTTACTGGCCGGAATGAGTCGTAACCGACTGGCCAATAACTACTCAGGCCCAGTCCCTTGCTGACGATCCATATAGCAGGGAAGGATATGAAGGCACTTAGGACTGTACTAAACAACAGCCCCCGAGCTCGCTCAAACATTTGCGGCCGGTACAAACCGATGACGAAGGCGGTGAAACAGACGATCAGGGAGCACATCGTCGCGAAATGAACCGAGGCGAGCTTGAAGCTCGCCAACGACGGGGTCAGCAGAATGAAAGCCAAGGCGAAGGTCAAAACGAGTTCGACCACGCTGAGAGCGAGCATCTCAGGTACGACATGTCGCCTTACAATCTGTGTTCTCATCGCTTCGGCACCGATCTCACACCCTTGCAGCCTGCCACTTCAGCCATCATACCCCGATCTTCTAAGCAAACCGTTAACCAGAACAAAGGTAGTATGGCGGCAGCGACGCAACGCACATATATCAGAGATTGAGCGGATCGAAAATGACACCAGTTTGGCACGGCATGCTGTTGACCACCCTAAGCTTTTGGGTGAGATGCAAGCCTCGACGCCGGAGTACAAATCGCATACGATGCGGCCGTGCTATGGGTGCGCGTTTGTGTGGCTGGTCGGCTCAGGGAAATATCTGGTGGTCTATCTTGGTCCGGACAGAACTAGTCGCGTTGCTTGATCGCTCTCGACGCGTGGAGACTTGCACGTTGTCGGCCTTGAGGTTGGGCCATGTCTGACAGGTCCGACCATCTGATTGAGCGGGCGGCGGCTCTGCTGAGAGCGGCTAAAGCTGGGCACGTCGTGGGCGGCGGGCCTGCGCCGGGCGACGTGTTGGGCGATGCAGACAAGGTGCTAAGCGAGGCTCAAGCGAGGATACGCCGGATCCCACAGATTGCCCAGGCTCTCCCGCCACCTCCCGTCAAGGGCTCACGAGCGACAGCCAGTCCTTCCGTATTGAAGACGGGGACCGTCAGCGATCTTAGACTATCGTCTACGAACTCGCCCGTAGGCATTGATGTCCTGGAACAAGCAGGCCTTATGGTAGCAAGAACAAACAGGACCCGCACCACTGAAGAGTATCGAATTGTTATCGGAAGAATTCTCCGCGCAATTCACCCCGGCCCTGAGGATGACGTTATCCTAGGCAGTGAAGCCTCACCCAACGTGGTCATGATCACCAGCGCCCGGCCTGGCGAGGGCAAGAGCTTCACTTCGTTGAATTTGGGTGGGAGCATCGCGCAGAATGCTGGCGAGAGTGTCTTGGTCGTCGACGTGGACGCGAAAAGAAACTCGCTCAGCGATACGCTAGGTCTATCGGGCCGCAAGGGATTTCTTGATCTCGTCGCTAACCCTGACCTCTGCCCAGATGATTTCATCGTTCCAAGTGAACTCCCAAACTTGTCGTTCCTGCCGCTCGGATCGCGTTCCATCGTCGAGGATGGCGGCGCTGGTTTGGGGCTGGAGGAACGTTTGCTAACGCCACCGATAAAGCGACTGGCCACACGTTTTGGGCGCAGTTTGGTGTTACTCGATGCGCCCCCTTGCCTGTCCACCAGCGATCCGCACACCCTGTGTCCCGCCGTGGGGCAGGTCGTTGTCGTTGTGGAGGCTGAGAGGACGCAGCGGAGCGAGGTGGAGGCAGCAATCGAGATGGTCAGGCTGTGTCCGACGATTACCATGTTGTTGAACAAAGTGCGCCTTACCTCTAGTCACGCGTTTGGCTCTTACGACTATTTCGGTTCATACACTTGATGAGGAGGAGGGCCATAGCAGGTTCAAGGCCAAACCCAGCTATCTCGATCGGTCCATTTCATTCCGCTTTGATGTGGGTCGCGGTCGCGGCCTTGAGTTTGCTATGTGCGACTGAGGACGCGAGGGCCCAGTTGGCGGGCGGCGGCATTGCCGACACTGGCTACGCGATTGGTGGAACTTCGCTGAGAGACACCGTGAGCTCGCTTCAGAGCGGGCCCTCGGCTGTGACAAACCGAGCCTGGACGCTCGGTGGAGACATTGATGTCGAGATTGGCGCGACTGACAGCCCCGGGGGTATAGGGAACTCGAGTTGGCAACCGGTCATTCTTCTTGCGCCAGATCTCGTTTTGAATGGTGTGACGTCCAGGGTTAACGTCGCGCTAGTCTACAGTCCTCGGCTGGCGGTCTATCCAAGTTCATCGGGGCAAACGCTTCTGTCCCAGACCTTCAATGGTTCCGCTACTGCCGTGTTGGTTCCCGACTGGCTTTACGTCACGGCCCGGGGCATCAGCGACCTCAGCTCAAGATTCGGTGACACTTCTCCGCTGGCAAATTCTCTGATCAGTCGCAGCGAAGCTGTGCAGACGACCAGCATAAGCGTGTCGCCGTATCTCCAGAGAACTTTCGGCGGGAATGGTACGCTTACCGTTGGTTACTCATATTCCCAGACGTTTCAGGGAAGCGACAATAATTTTAATCAGCTTTATTTTGCGCCGAACTCAGCCCAAACGGCGGGCTTTGGATCTACGGGGAATTTGCAGACGAATACAGAATTCGCATCCTTTACTACAGGGGAAAATCTGGGCCGGATACAGAACTCGCTTTCTGCAACTGCAAGTCAGTTTTCTGGTAGTTACTTTTACCAGGGTGCTTCCACGTCTTCCGTCACCGATCGCCTCTCGTATGTCGTGTACAGGTGGCTTACTGTGTTTGGCACTGTTGGTTACGAGAACTACAATTATCCTCGAAGCCGCTACAAATTAAGTGAACCGACTTGGACCGTTGGAGTGACTGTAACTCCCAATGAGACAAGTTCTCTCACCGTGCAATATGGGCAAGTCGCTGGTTCGAATACTGTGTTGTTCAACGGCATTTACGCGCCGACCGCGCGCACTCGAATCTTTGGAAGCTATACAGTTGATATCCAGACCGGCCTTGGTGCCCGCCAAGCACTCTTGGGCAGCACCTCGGTGGGACCCGGCGGAATCTTGCTCAGCAACATCACCGGGTCTCCAACGCTCGCTAACACCTATCTTGCGAGCCAGTCCCCGCTTTCGAGGATAAAAACAGCCACAGTGGGCGGTTCGCTGCTCCTCGACCGGGATACGTTCACCGCCACCGTCGCCCACACGGAATTCGAGCAACTCGGAGCGGGTTCTGTGAGCATCTTAGGGGTCACAACCCAAGCTGGGACGAGCACGTCGACGACGTACGGAACTTTGAACTGGCAGCATGATCTCAATCCCAGCACCAGCCTTAGTAGCGGAGTATCCTACGCAACGAGCGACAACGGCATTTTCTTTGGGGCGCCAGGCACATCACAGGACACCTTGCAATTTTATTCATCGCTTAGTCACGTGTTCACGGATACGCTTTCTGGCAGTCTGAGCTACAGCCACTCCGAACGGTTTGGTTCCGCTACCACGAATTTTCCGGCGGCTTTTGGCGGGTCCGCCTCGCAAAACACGCTCCTCGTCGGCCTTCGCAAGAGCTTTTGAGACAGCAATGTATGAGAGCTTCTACAACTTCTCGGGCATGCCATTCCAGCTGACGCCGGACAGTCGTTTTTTCTTCGGCAGCCGTGGGCACAGCAAGGCGATCGCGCACTTGAACTATGGTCTCGCGCAGGGCGAAGGCTTCATCATCATTACCGGAGAGGTAGGGGCGGGTAAAACCACGCTGGTCGAGTGGCTTCGATCGCAGATGAATCCCGAAGCTTATGCCATAGCTCGCATAAATACGACGCAAGTATCGGAAGAGGATCTCTTTCGTCTTGCGATGGCCGGCTTCGGATTGGCTGAGGAAGGCTTGACGAAGGCTGCTTTGTTGCAACGTTTTGAAGGCGTGCTACGGAACCACTTGATGGCGGGGCGGCGTTGCCTGCTGATCGTTGATGAGGCGCAAAACCTATCGCTCGCTGCGCTGGAAGAACTCCGTATGCTCTCGAACATCACAGTCGATGGGCACACGTCGATGCAAACGGTTCTGCTGGGTCAACCGCAATTCCGTCGGATGCTCGCCAGCACGAGTCTCGACCAATTGCGGCAGCGAGTGCTCACGTCCTACCATTTAGGCCCGTTGAGCGAGGAGGAAACGCGTGCTTACATCGAGCATCGGCTCCATGCTGTGGGATGGATCGATGATCCACACTGGGACGACGAGGCGTTCGACTCCATATTCTCCCACACGGGGGGAATCCCTCGACGAATCAATCGCCTTTGCTCTCGAGTGTTGCTGTATGGCGTTCTTGAAGAGGCGCATCACATCACTCGAGTAGTGGTCGAGAACACGGCGGGCGAGCTGGCGCATGATCTCGAGGGTTCGCAGGCCGAGTGGGCCGATGGGCCCGATGCATTCACCACGAATCCGAACACCCTGGCCCGAGTTGCTGATCCTAACCTGACCTCTATGAGCTCGGATTTGCTCAATCGAGTGGAGGCGCTCGAGCAACAGATGGCTCGACGCGAGCAGGTGTTTCGCAAACTGACCCAGATGCTCGGCGTCCAGTAAGCCTGTCGTGGCGAAAACCAACGTCCGGAATGCAATGACAGTCGACGTGGAAGACTACTTCCAGGTTCAAGGCTTTGCTAACTGCGTCCGCCGTGACGCGTGGGATGACTTGCCGTCCCATGTCGAAGCAAATACCACGCGTATCCTTGAGCTGTTTGAACGGCGCAATGTGCGGGCCACGTTCTTCACGCTGGGTTGGGTTGCTGAACGATTTCCTTCTGTCGTTAAGGAGATTGTCGCTGGCGGTCACGAGCTCGCCAGTCACGGCTATGGGCACCAGCTTGCTCACACGTTGTCACCCGAGCAGTTTCGTGAGGATGTTACTCGAGCCAAGGGGCTGCTCGAGGCCATTGGTGGCGTCGAGGTCAAAGGGTATCGAGCTCCGACGTTTTCGGTTGGCCCAAGCAACACTTGGGCGTTTGACGTGCTGGATGACACAGGCCATCGGTATAGTTCGAGCGTTTACCCGATCCGCCATGATCTTTATGGAAACCCAGAGGCACCCAGGTTTCCGCACCGGCCGGTCGAGCGCGCGCTCGTAGAACTGCCTATGACGACGATGAGGCTCTGGAACCGAAACCTGCCGATCTCTGGAGGTGGTTACTTCAGGCTGCTTCCCTATTCACTATACCGCTCCGCCCTTAAACGCTTCAGCAAAATGGAACACAAGCCTGCAATCTTCTATATACATCCTTGGGAAATCGACACCAGACAGCCTCGAATACCCGGGGCGAGCGCTCGGTCGAGACTTCGTCACTACATGAACATCTCTGCCGTGCACTCCAGGCTAGACCGCTTGCTGCACGATTTTCAGTGGGGACGGATGGATCAAGTCTTCGCAGCCGAACTGGCTGTAGGCTGAGCGCGGACAGTGTCCCTGAAGGTTCAGCTTCTATCGGACGGTGCCGCTCCAGCGTGGGACAAGTTCGTGGACAGTCACCCGCAGGGGACGTTCTTTCACCGGGCGGCGTGGTCGACAGTGTTGGCGCGGGCTTTTCGTCACGTTTCATTATACGCCTATGCGGAGCGTGATGGCGTGATCACGGCAGTCCTTCCGCTGATGCAAGTCAGAAGCCTCATGTTCGGACATACGCTGATCTCGTCCCCGTTCTGTGTGTATGGGGGGCCGCTGAGCGTCGACGCAGAGAGCGGCGCAGCACTTGACGAGTATTGCAGTCGGGCGCTCAAGCAGACCAGAGCGAGCGCCGTCGAATATCGCTTTCGAGAGAAGCCTGACACTGATTCAGGAGACAGCGATTGGCATGCGAGAGATGACCTGTATGTGACGTTCCGCAGGCCCATCCTGCGTGACGAGGCAGACAACCTTAAAAGTATCCCTCGCAAACAACGAGCGATGGTCCGCAAGGGGATCGAACGGGGTCTCCGGTCCGAGTCGAACTGCGATGTCGCGACGTTGCATGCGGTCTACGCGGAGAGTGTTCGGAACCTTGGCACCCCAGTGTTCAGCAGGCGCTACTTTCAGCTTCTCAGCGACACTTTCCGAGATCACATGGATATCGTGACCATCCTGGATGGTGAGCGACCGGTCGCTGCAGTGCTGAACTTCTATGACCGGGGGGAGGTACTGCCTTATTACGGCGGCGGCACTGCCCATGCTCGGGCCGTTGCTGCCAACGACTTCATGTATTGGGAGGTGATGCGGCGCGCCGCAGCTCGCGGCAGCACGCTGTTCGACTTCGGACGGAGCAAAGTCGGAACTGGCGCCTTCTCGTTCAAGAAGAACTGGGGGTTCTCACCTCAGCCGCTGTTCCATCGGTTCAGGCTGAAACCCGGCGCCGCGGTGCCAGACCATAACCCGCTTAATCCGAAATACCGGATGTTCATCGCCGGTTGGAAACGGCTGCCGCTCCCAATCGCCAATCGCCTTGGTCCGGTCATCGTTCGCGGTGTGGGCTAGCCGGAGGTGGGGCAGCCAGTCGTGCAGGGCCGGGTCGATCGATTGGGGACGCGTCAGCTCGGCGTGATGTGGTGGCCTGGACTTGTGGCCCTCATGATAGGCGTGGCGCTCATTTCGGCGCTGTTCATGCAAGAGATACGGGCCGCGGTAGAGGTCTGGAACGCATCGACGGCCTACAGTCATTGTTATCTGATCCTGCCAATGACGCTGTACCTGCTGTGGGAGCGGCGTGATACGATCGCCGGACACCGGGTCGCACCTGAGTTCGGCGTTGCACTCTTGGCAGTTCCGCTCACTCTGTTTTGGCTGGTCGCCGAACGACTGGGGATCATGGAGGCTCGGCAACTCGCCGTTGTGGCCGGCTTCGAGCTGCTGTTCCTGACAGTGTTAGGACGACGGTTGTATGGTGCTCTGTCGGGGCCGTTGTTGTTTCTATTCTTCCTGGTACCGTTCGGCGCATTCATGACTCCCGCACTCCAACAGTTTACGGCCAGGTTCAGTATCGTCGGTCTTAATCTACTTGGAATCCCGAATTACTCGGACAAGTTTACCATCGAGACGCCGGCGGGTGTGTTCTTTGTCGCGGAAGCATGTGCCGGCCTCCGCTTTCTCATTGCGGCCATCGCGTTCGGAACGTTCTACTCACTGCTGAACTACCGGACGTACCGTCGCAGGATCCTGTTTATTGCGGCATCGATCGTGGTGCCCATCCTCGCAAATGGCATACGAGCGCTCGGGATCGTCGTGCTCGGTCAGGTCCTAGGGAGCGCTGAGGCTGCGGCGGCAGACCATATCATCTATGGATGGGTGTTCTTTTCCGTCGTCATGTTGCTGTTGATTGCGGGCGGACAGGCGTTTCGGGAGAGCAGTCTCAACCCAAGCAACGCAGTCGTGGTGCAACCACCCGTGTCGACGACGCGGTCGCCGGTGTGGGTCGTTGCAGGGCTTGTGGCGATGCTTGGGGTTGGCCCCGCACTCGCGGGGGTCATCGATTGGCGGCTGATTTCACCGGTGTTGCCTGAGGCGGTCACGGTGGTTGCGCCGCCCGGGTGCGTGCTGACGGGTCAGGGCGGGACACGCTTGCCGAACCGGCAAACGCTTGCAGTCGTGTGCGGCGGGACCCACTTCGACGCCAGCGTGACCGCGTTCCCGGCCCGATCGACCTCGAGCGCGATGACATCGGAGCGACGTGGCGTGACGCAGGAGGTTGGCGCCGAGAATGCGTCGGTCTCGACCGTGGAAACACCAGAGGCGGCCGGGCGTTGGACGATCGTCCAGACGACGGAGCCCAATCGGGTGACGGCGTATGCGGCATGGGTCGACGGCTTGCCGATGTCGGGCGGTATGGCTGGACGAGTTGCCCAGGCACGTGACAGCGTCTTTGGTTCTGCTTATGCACCGGTGCTCATAACGATTACCGCTGCGGAGCCGGTCAACAGTTCTCCGGCCCAACGCAAGGACGTCCTCGACAAGCTCACATCTTTGCTGCAGGCGCAATCGCACCTCAGTGAAAGGGTAAACGCGCTGGCCAAGTTGTAAGCCCGGCCTTAGCCCGGGAAATGGCAGGCGGCGAGATGGCCGGGCCGATGTTCGAGCACGGGCGGCTCGATTTCGGTGCAGATCGATTGGGCGAGCGGGCATCGCGTGTGGAAGCGGCATCCGCTCGGAGGTGTGATCGCGCTTGCCGGTTCGCCCTGGAGCACTAAACGGGGCCGGCTCCGTTCGGCGGCGACGTCGGGCACAGGGACAGCGGCAATGAGGTAGCGCGTATAGGGGTGCAGGGGATTGGCGAACAGATCGCCAGCCGGGCCCATCTCGGCAACCTTGCCGAGGTGGAGCACCAGGACGCGGTCGGAGATGTGGCGGACCACGGCAAGGTCGTGGGCGATGAACAGGTAGGTGAGGCCGAGCCGCTCCTGCAGGTCGACCATGAGATTGATGATTTGGGCCTGAATGTTGACGTCGAGCGCGGAAATTGGCTCGTCAGCGACGATGAAGTCGGGCTCGAAGGCCAGGGCGCGCGCGATTGCAACACGCTGGCGCTGGCCGCCGGAAAATTCGTGCGGGTAGCGGGCCGCCGCCGTGGAGGGGAGGCCGACGGTCTCGAGCAGGGTGGCGACGCGAGCGGCAGCGCCCTGCTCCTGAGCGAGATCGTGGAAGCGGAGAGGTTCGGCGAGGGTGTCGCCGATCGTCATGCGCGGGTTGAGCGAGCCATACGGGTCTTGAAAGACCATCTGCATGCGGCGGCGAAGCGGGCGGATGGCGCCTTGCGACGCCTGGGCGATCGCTTGGCCGTCGAAGGTGATCGACCCGGCATCAGGCTTGTAAAGACGGAGCAGCGTGCGGCCGAGCGTGGACTTGCCGCATCCGGACTCGCCGACGACGCCGAGTACCTCGCCCCGGCGGATCGAGAGACTGATGCCGTCGACCGCGTGCACGACGCGCCTGCGGCCGAGCCAGCCCCCGCCGGCCACCGGGAAATGCTTGACGAGGTCCTCGGCGACGAGCAGCGGCGGCGCGTCGTCGCTCACCCGTGGGCCAGCGCCAGCGACGGTCGCCGCGGGTGCCGCAGGGGAGAAGTGTTCACCTGCGGCGGCGACCCAGCAGCGGGAGGAGCGACCGGGGGCCATGGGCGTCAGGTCAGGATGGGCGTCGCAGACGGGCTGCCGAAATGGGCAGCGCGGTGAGAAGCGGCATCCGGCTGGCTGCGCGAGAGGGTTGGGAGGCATGCCCTCGATAGTCGAGAGACGGCGGTCGCCCAGGGCGGAGTTGATCCGAGGGACCGCGTTCATGAGCGCCCAGGTGTAGGGGTGCCGCGGGTCGGCGAGGACCTGTTCGGTCGGGCCCTCCTCGACGACTTCCCCGGCATACATGACGACGACGCGCGAACATAGGCCGGCGATGACGCCGAGATCGTGGCTGATCAGCACGATGGCGGTGCCGAATTCGGCATTCAGCTCGCGCATCAGTTCGAGGATCTGCGCCTGGATGGTGACGTCCAGCGCGGTGGTGGGCTCGTCGGCCAGAAGCAGGGCGGGCTCGTTGCTCATGCCCATGGCGAGGACGACGCGCTGCCGCATCCCGCCGGAAAGCTGGTGCGGGTAGCCGCGCATGGTCCGTTCCGGGGCCGTGAAGCCCATGCGGCGGAGCAGGGCCACGGCTCGGCGGCCGGCCTCCCCCGCCGTGCGGCCGTGGACCACCATGGCTTCCTGGAGTTGGCGCGCGATGCGCAGGACCGGGTTGAGCGAGGTCATCGGGTCCTGGAACACCATGGCGACCTGATTGCCGCGGAGCGCCCGCATCTCCGACGGGCGCATCTGCAGCACGTCGCGGCCCTGGAAGCGGACGCTGCCGCCGACGACCCGGCCCGGCGCCTCCAGAAGACGCATGACGGACAAGGCGGTCATGCTCTTGCCTGACCCGGACTCGCCGACGATGCCGAGGGTCTCGCCGCGGCCCACGGTGAACGAGACGCCGTCGACGGCGCGGACGGTGCCGATGCTGGTCGGGAAGTGGGTTTGCAGGTCGCGCACCTCGAGCACCGGGTCGCTCGCGACCGCTTGGATCTCGACGGGGGCGTCCAGGGTCGCGCTCATGAGTGCCCCGACCGTGGGTCGAGCCAGTCGCGGACGCCATCGCCGAGGAAGTTGAAGCCGAGCACCACGGTCAGGATCGCCAGGCCGGGGAACGCAGCCACCCACCACTGCTGGACGAGTTCACGGCCTTCGGCGACCATCGCGCCCCACTCGGCGGTTGGCGGGACTGTTCCGAGGCCCAGGAAGGAAAGTCCGGCGAAGGTGATGATAGCGTTGCCGACATCGAGGGTGAGCAGCACCACGAGCGGGCCGATGGCGTTGGGGATGATGTGGCGGCCGAGGATGCGGCCGGGTCCGTAGCCGGCGACGAGAGCGGCCTCGACGTATTCGCGGGCGCGCTGTTGCAGTACGAGCGAGCGGGCCAGGCGGGCGAATTTTGGCCACCAGACGATCAAGATAGCGATGATGGTGTTGGTGGTGCCGATGCCGAGCGCGGCGGCGATCGCCAGGGCGAGGATGATGGGCGGGAAGCATAGGACGAGGTCGGTGAAGCGCATCAGGGCTTCCTCGAGCCAGCCGCCGGCATAGGCGGCGATGCCGCCGATGAGGGTTCCGACGATGCCGCCGACGAGGACGACGACGATGCCGGTGAACAGCGATATGCGGGCGCCGTAGATCAGCCGGCTGAGGACGTCGCGGCCGAGTTCGTCGGTGCCGAGCAGATGGGCGGGGCCGGGCGGTTGGAGGCGGACGCTGACGTCGACCGCGTCCGGCGGGAAGGGGGCGAAGACCGGGGCGGCCACGGCGAGGACGATCCAGGCGAGGACGAGCAGGCCGCCGAGCGCGGGCAAGCCGTAACGGCGCTGCCAGTTGCGGTATCTGGCCCAGCGACCGGGCCTGGCGCCGACCGGTCGGAGCCCGGCGACGGACGCGCTCATCGCCGCACCCGGGGGTCGAGCAGGGCGTAGCTCAAGTCGATCAGGAGGTTGATGACGAGGTAGACGACCGCGACGATGAGGGTGATCCCCATGATGGCCGGAAAGTCGAGCGTTGCTGCACTTTGAAAGGTGTAGCGGCCGAGGCCCGGCCAGGAAAACACGGTTTCCGTCATGACGGCGCCCGTCAGGAGATTGGCGTAGGCGAGGCCGCCGAGGGTGACGATCGGGATCATGGCGTTGGGCAGCACGTGGCCGACGATGACGGCTTTCTCGCGCAATCCCTTCGCGCGGCCCATGCGGACGTAATCCTGGCGCAAGCATTCCAGCATGCTGGCGCGCGTGGTGCGGGTGATCAGCCCGAGCGTGGCGGCGGCGAGCACGATGACGGGCAGGACCAGGTGCCAAGCGGCGTCCTTGAAGCCGTCCCAGTCACCCGTTCGGGCGTAATCCCACAGGTAGAACCCGGTGCCGTCCTCGGGCGGGAAGCTGATCGGGTCGAGGCGGCCTGGCCCGGGAGCCCAGGCGAGCTGACCGTAGAAGATGGCCAGCACGATAAAGGCGAGCCAGAAGGTGGGGGCGGATACGCCCATGAGCGAAATCATGCGGGCGAGGTGGTCGATCCAGCTGTCGCGGCGCACGGCGGCGAGGATGCCGAGCGGAATTCCGACGATCAGGGCGACGAGGAAGGCGATGGTGGCCAATTCGAGCGTGGCTGGGGCGTAATCCTCGATATCCTGCAGCACGGGGCGGTGCGAGGTGATGGAGATGCCGAGATTGCCGTGCAGCAGGTCGCGCAGGAACACGAAGTATCGCTCCCATAGGGGCAAGTCGAGACCGAACTCGTGGCGCCACCGGGCGACGAAGGCCGGGTCGGACGCGGCCTGGTCGCCGAGTTGGGCGAGGACGGGGTCGCCGGGGACGGTGTTGGCGATGAGGAAGATGGCCAGGGTCGCCAGCAACGCCATGACGATCACGGTCGCAAGGCGGGATGCCATGAAGCGCAGCATCGGCGATCTCTCCCTTTCGGACGGCCTCTCGGGGCGTCCGCTTGTTCTTGTAGGAAGCAGGGTGACTTGGCGTCAATTTCTCCGTAGCGTTTTCTGAGATCCGACCGCACCAAGCGGCGCACCCGAGGAACGCGATGATGACCGAAGCCCCGTCCATTACCCGCCGCGGCCTGTCCCACCTGTTGCTGGGCGGCGCGCTCGCCGGCGCGGCGCTCCCGGCACGGGCGCAGGCCCGCAAGGACGTGCTGGTGATCGGCCTGGACATCGGCGACACGGTCACGCTCGACCCGGCCAAACAGAACAACTACTCGCCGCCGCTCACGCTCGAGGCGGCGTATGACACGCTGGTGACGCTCGCGCCCGGTCAGTATTCGACGCCGCTGCCGATGCTGGCGACGGCTTGGGCGCGCACGGAGGACGGGAAGGGGTGGCGGTTCACGCTCCGCCGCGACGTCAAGTTCGTGAGCGGCAATCCGCTGACGGCGGAGGACGTGAAATGGACGTTCGACCGGATTTTCGCAGTCAAGGACCAGACGGCCTTCTACATCGGCAACATCGCCGGCACGACGGTGGTGGACCCGTACACGGTCGAGATCACGCTGAAGGCGCCGAACGAGCCGATCCTGGACATCCTGGCGGCGCCCGGCTTCGGCATCCTGGACCGCAAGACGGTGATGGAACACGGCGGCACGACGGACGAGAACGACAAGGCGACGGAGTGGCTGAACACGCATACGGCGGGGTCGGGCGCGTATTACGTCACCGGGTGGGCGCGGAACTCGCAGCTGCAATTGGCGCGCAACCCGAACTCATGGCGTGGGCCGGCGCCCTTCGCGCGGGTGGTGATCCGGCACATCCCGGACAGCGCGGCGCAGTTGCTGGCGGTGCAGCGGGGCGACGTGGATGTGGCGTTCAACCTGATCCCAGAGCAGGTCACGAGCCTCAAATCTGACCCGAAGATCCGGGCGGAGCGGCTGGAGAGCCTCGACTTCGTCTACATGGCGCTAACGCAGGAGCCCGAGTTCAACAAGGCGCTGGCGATCAAGGAAGCGCGGCAGGCAGTCATGCATGCGATCGACTATGACGGCATCAAAAACAAGCTTCTTGGCGGGCAGGCGACCCGGCCGGCCACCTTCCTGCCGGTCGGCGTTCTTGGATCGACGCAAGCGGATGCAGACAAGCTGGCGGTCAAGGAGGACTTGGCGGCGGCGAAGCAGCTGCTGCAGAAAGCCGGGCTGCCGGACGGCTTCGAGTTCGAGTTGAGCTACGGCCAAGCGGTCATCAACGGCGTCAGCTACGGGACGATCGCGCAAAAGCTGCAGTCGGATCTGTCGCGGGTGGGCATTCAGATGAAGCTCAACCCGATGGATCAGGTCAACATGCGGACGCAGTATGTGACAGGCAAGACGACGGCGGCGCTGACGTTTTGGAATCCGCCTGCGGTGAACAATTATCTTTGGGCGGGGGCGGCGACGCAGCGGGTGGCCAAGCGGGTGCACTGGACGCCGTCGGAGCAGATGTTGCAGTTGGTGCGGGACGCCACGGGCGAGTTGGACCGCGACAAGCAAGCCGAACTGTGGATCAAGTTCCAGCAGGCACTTGTCGATCAAGCCAACCTGGTCGTGTTGTTCCAGCCCATCTACCAGGTTGCGGTGCGCGACAGCGTCGGCAGGTTCCAGCTCACGGCCGCGGGGTGGTTGGCCGATCTGAGCGAGGCCAAGCCCTGATATTGCTGACGCATACCGACGAGGCGCGGTCGCTTTACTATGGCGAGCGCGCACTGGCTGGGCTGCGTGGGCTGGGCGAGGTGCGGCTGAACGAGACGGGGGCGCCGCTGGCGGGCGAGGCGCTGATCGAGGCGGCCCGGGGCGCGAGGATCATCGTGGCGGACCGGGCGGTGCCGGCGCCGGAGAGCCTGTTCACGGCGCTGCCTGAGCTGGTCGCGTTCTGCCGTGGCGCGGTCGATATCCGGACGGTCGACGTGGCGGCGGCGTCGGCGGCGGGGGTCCTGGTGACCCGGGCGTCGCCGGGCTTCGTGGCGGCGGTGTGCGAACTGATCGTTGGGTTGGCGATCGACCTGTGCCGCGGGGTGTCGGACGCGGTGGCGGCGCACCGGGCCGGGACGCGGCCGCCGGTGCGGATGGGGCGGCAGATCGCAGGCTCGGTGGTGGGCGTGATCGGACATGGCGCGATCGGGCGGGAGCTGGCGCGGATCATGCGGGCGCTTGGGGCGACGGTGCTGGTGGCCGATCCGTATGCGACGGGGGTGGCGACGGTGGCGCTTGGCGAGTTGCTGGAGCGGTCGGACCTGGTGGTGTGCCTGGCGGTCGCGACGGCGGAGACGGCGAACATGATGGACGCGGCGGCGTTCGGGCGGATGCGGCGGGGCGCGCTGTTCATCAACGCGTCGCGGGGCGAGCTGGTGGACGAGGCGGCGCTGGCCGATGCGCTCGATCGCGGGCACCTGGCGGGGGCGGCGATGGATGTCGGGCGCGATCCGGACCAGATGCCCAGCCTTGGGTTGGGACGGCGGCCGGACGTGCTGGCGACGCCGCATATCGGTGGGCTGACCCGGCCGGCGGCGGAGCACCAGGCGCTCGAGACGGTACGGCAGGCGGAGGCGATCCTTGCCGGCCGGGTGCCGGAGGGGGCGGTGAACGCGGACCGGGCGAGCCGGCTGGCAGGAAAGGGAGGGGCGTCATGAGCGTTTCGTTCGAGCAACTTGGCCCGACGCTGGCCGCGCGGGTGACCGGCGTCGATGCGACCCGGCCGTTGGACCAGCAGACGATCCGGGCGATCGAGGCGGGGATGGATCGGTATGCGGTGCTGGTGTTTCCGCGGCAGGAGCTGACGGACGAGCAGCAGGTGGCGTTCAGCGAGTGTTTCGGCGCGCTCGAGGCAACGGCGGGGGGCAACATCACCAAGAAGGAGGACCGGCGGCTGAACGAGAAGATGGCCGACGTGTCCAACCTCGACCGGGACGGCAAGCCGCTGGCGCGGGACGATCGGCGGCGGATGTTCAACCTGGGCAACCAGCTCTGGCACTCCGACAGCTCGTTTCGGGCGGTGCCGGCCAAGTACTCCATCCTGTCCGGCCGGGTGGTGTCGACCGAGGGGGGAAACACCGAGTTCGCGGACATGCGGGCGGCGTACGATGCGCTGGACAAGACGACCAAGGCGGAGATCGAGGATCTCGTGTGCGAGCACTCGCTCATCTACTCGCGCGGGGCGTTGGGGTTCGACGCGCTGACCGAGGAAGAGCGGGCGTCGTTCAGGCCCGTGCTGCAGCGCCTGGTGCGGACGCATCCGGTGACGGGGCGGAAGTCGCTCTACCTGTCGTCGCATGCGGGGACGATCATCGGCTGGCCGGTGCCGGAGGCGCGGGCGTTCCTGCGCGACCTGGTCGAGCATGCGACCGATGTGCGGTTCCGCTACGTCCATCGCTGGGCGCCATTCGACTTGGTGATGTGGGACAACCGGCAGACGATGCACCGGGTACGACGGTTCGAGGCGACGCAGATCCGGGACATGCGGCGGACGACGGTGGCCGGGGATGGGCCGACGGCGGCTGCGGCTTAGGGATCGCCGGCTCCTGGATTGGGGGCCGGATCGGGGTCGGCGTTCTCCTGCGTGGAGGCAAGCAGGACCGGGTTGGCGACACTCAGGTCTTGTGGGTCGCCTCGACCGTCACGTGCGAGAGCGAGCGGAAGCGGGCAAGCTTGGCCCGGTAGAACGCCGCGCCATGGCCGCGGGTGGTGACGACCGAGAGGATGGCACCGAGATGGCCGGGACCGATGCGCCAGAGGTGGAAGTCGGCCAGTTCGTCGCCCTCGGCCGCGACGACGGCTTGGACCTGCCGGGCCAAGGCAGTATCCGGCACCACGTCCAACAGGATGGCGCCGGTGTCGCGGATGAGGCTGTACGACCAGCTTGCGATGACGACGGCGCCGATGATGCCGGCCAGCGGATCCATCCAGAGCCAGCCGAAGGCGCGGGCCATGAGCAGGCCGGCAATCACCAGCACGGAGACGACGGCGTCAGCCAAGACGTGAACGACGGCGGCCCGCATGTTGTTGTCGCGGTGGGTGGCGCCAGGCGCGTGCTCGGCGAAGGTGAAGGCGTGCTCCCGGGGTATGCCGGCGTCGTCGAGACGTAGATGCGCGGCGAAGGCGTGCGGCTCGGGGAGTTCGTCGGTCGATTTCGAGCAGTCCGTCGCGTTCGACGAAGAGGAAGTGTTGGCGCGTACCGTCGGGCCGGACGGTTTGGACGGTTACTTGGCCGGGCTGGTCGAAGCCTGCCAGGCGCACTTGGAAGCGGGGCGGCACGCCGTCCTCGACGATGGACAACGAGGCTGTGCCGGTGCCGAGCCGGGCGGTCTGTTCGTCTGGGCCGTGCTCATGGTCTGGATGGTGGCCGTGGTCGTGATGATGGCCGCCGCTGAGGAGCCACACGCTGGCGACGTTGACCGCCAGGCCAAGGCAGGCAATCGGGATGGCCTGACCGAACTGAATCGGCACCGGGTCGAAGAGGCGCGCGACCGCTTCGTAGCCGATCAGCAATGAGATCATCGCCAGCGCGATGGCGCTGCTGTATCCGGCCAGATCGCCGAGCTTGCCGGTGCCGAAGGTGAAGCGTGGGTCACGCGCGTGACGGCTGGCGAAGGTATAGGCCAAGGCGGCCAGGAGCAGGGCGCCGACATGGGTGGCCATGTGCAGGCCGTCCGCGACCAGCGCGATGGAGCCGAACAGCAGGCCGCCGGCGATTTCGGCGACCATCGTCACGCCGCACAGGACGATGACCCACCAGCTTCGCCGCTTGTTGCCGTCGTGGCCTTCGCCGAGGACGAGCGGGGTGTGAACCAGGCAAGGTGCGGGGTGGGACGGGACGAGGCCGGCCGCGGTGGAGGATGGCATGGCGTCAACAATCATGATGCGTGCGAGCGCGCGGATGGTAGTGCGGCGGGACGGGCCGGACTGGAGCGTGACGCATGAGACCGCTACTTCAGATAGGTGCGGATGGCTTCGATCGAGATCGGCCGTGCCACGGGCCCGCTCGGGATCGGGATCCGTTGCGGGGTCGGACACGTGGTTGCGGATGTGATCTTCCATGACTTCCGTGTTGAGCCCGTTGATGGCGCCGCGGAGCGAGGCGACTAGCATGAGCACGTCCGTGCAGCCGATCTCCGACTCCAGGGCGCGCTCGACGGCTTCGACCTGGCCTTTGATGCGGCGGACACGTGCGACCAGCTTGGACCGGTGTTTGACGGTGTGAGACATCGCGCGGACGGTACCCGTAGGGGGGTATATGATGCAAGCGATGTCACGTCTGGCGCGCAAGGAGGCGGGATGGCCCGCGTCAGTTCGGTCGAGGTGGACGGCGCCGGACCGGAAGGCGAGACTGGACTGGGAACGTGGGTGTGGGTGATGCAGTACCGATTTTGCGACGATCTCGGCAAAGGATCGATACAAGTTGATGGTGTCGACGATCGTTCCGCGCCCGGTGGCGTGGGTGGTGACGCGGTCGCGGGCGGGGGTGGTGAACGCGGCGCCCTATTCGTTCTTCAACGGGGTCGGCGGGGATCCGCCGCTCATCAGCATCAGCGTCGAAGGGAAGAGCGGCGGAGGGAAGAAGGATACGGCGGTCAATATCCGGGAGACGAGGGAGTTCGTCGTGAACCTGGTGGACTTTGCGGTCGCGCCGGAGATGGTGGTGACGGCGATCGATTTTGGGGCGGAGGTGAGCGAGGTCGCGGAGGCCGGGTTGGCGGTGGCGGCGTCGGTGAAGGTGGGGGTGCCGCGGATCGTGCGCAGTCCGGTCGCATTCGAGTGCGAGCTATATCAGATCGTGGAGCTGCCGCACGAGCGGGATCTCGTGCTGGGGCGGATCCTGCACATGCACATCGCGGATGAGGCGGTGCTGGATGCGGCGCGCTGCTACGTGGATACGCCGGCGCTCGATTTGGTGGGGCGGATGCATGGCGGCGGCGGGTATTGCCGGACGGGGGATGTGTTCGAGGTGCCGCGGATGACGGTGGGAGAGTGGCGGCGGGCGGGGGAGTAGCGGGCCGGCGCGGTCAGCGCGCGCCGGGCTGCCAGAGCGGGGGGTCGACGGCGCCGACCTGGTCGAGGATGCGGCCGTAGGCTTCGGGGCGGCGGTGGCGGTCGAAGGCGAAGATCGTGGTTCGGCCCAAGGTGCAACGGTCGAGGTCGAGGTCGGCGGTGATCAACTCGTCGCTCCAAGTGGTGGCTTCGGCCATGATTTCGCCCTGGGGGTTGACGATGATGGAGTTGCCGAACAGCTCGCAGCCGTCTTCGGTGCCGGCCTTGGCGGTGGCGACGGCGAAGGTCGAGTTCTGGTAGGCGCCGGCCTGGATGCTGAGATGGCTGTGGGCGACGCGGAGGTGGTGGGCCTCGAAG
Source organism: uncultured Alphaproteobacteria bacterium (assembly GCA_963835135.1). Lineage (GTDB taxonomy): Bacteria > Pseudomonadota > Alphaproteobacteria > Acetobacterales > Acetobacteraceae > JAVVHH01. The sequence continues at coordinate 768,943 of CAWIEF010000005.1, read as the reverse complement.
CCGGCAGCGTCCTGGTTGGTGCTGGGGGTGTTGTAGCCGAGCATGACGAGTTCGACGGATTGCAGGCCGAGGATGCGCCAGGCTTCGGGCCAGCGGCGGTCGTTGCAGATCATGAGGCCGGCGTTGACGGCTTGCGCGCCGATCGGGGCGCGGATGACGGGGAAGCCGAGGTCGCCAACCTCGAAATAGCGCTTCTCGAGATGCTGGACCTTGCGGTGCGGCAGGTAGTCGGCATGACCTGGCAGGTGGATCTTTCGGTATTTCAGCATGATGTCGCCGACCGGGCTGACCAGGACCGCGGTGTTGAAGTGGCGGCCATCGGGCGTCTTTTCGGCATAGCCGAGGTGGAAGGCGAGGTTGAGGCGCCGGGCTGCTTCGAACAGGGGGGCGGTCTCGTTGGAGGGCAGCGCAATTTCAAACCAGGGGTCGGCTTCGGCGCGGTCCTCGAGGTAGTGGCGGGGGAAGAAGGTGGTCAGCGCGAGCTCGGGGAAGACGACGAGTTCGACGCCGCGGACGTGGGCGCGCTCCATGAGGCGGATCATGCGGCCGACGGCTTCGGCACGCGGTTCAACGCGCTGGATGGGGCCGAGCTGGGCCGCGGCGACGGTGAGGAGGCGGGGCATGTCAGTGGCTCTCGCGGCGGATGAAGCGACCTTGGCCGGGGTGCGCGAGTACGGTGGCGCCGTCCCAGATCAGGTGGCCGCGGAGGATCGTGGCGGCGACGCGGGCGCGGAGGGGGCGGCCGTGATAGGGGGACCAGCGCATGGTGGGGACGTCTTGGATGGTGGCTTCGTCGAAAGTGTAGTCGCCGGGTTCAAGGATCAGGAGGTCGGCGTCGGAGCCCGGGGCGAGTTCGCCTTTGCGGGGCCAGAGGCCGTGGAGTTGGGCGCTGCGCCGGGCGCAGTAGGTGGCCATCAAGGTGGGGGAGAGGCCGCGCTCGTCGAGCAGCGTGTACATCAGGGGGGCGTAGCTCTGCAGGCCGGTCAGGCCGGCACCACAGGCGAAAATGTCGGGGGAGGATTTGCGGTCGGCGGGCCAGGGGGCGTGGTCGGTGGAGACGTAGGCGATCTTGTCGGTTTGGAGGGCGTCCCACATGCGCTCGATCTCGGCGGCGGTGCGGAAGGGCGGGTTGCATTTGCCACGGCCGCCGAGGCGGACCAGGTCGTCTTCAGTCATGCAGAGATATTGGATGCAGGCTTCGCCGGTCGCTTGGCCACCCTGGTTGCGGAAGGACTCGGCGATGGCGAAGCCGCGCGCGACGGAGGAGTGGGCGATGTGGACGTGGGCGCCGGTTTCGAGGCCGATCTCGAAAATCTCGAGGTCGGCCATGGTCTCGGCGAGCGGAGGACGAGTGCGGGCGTGCATGATGGGGTCGGTCTGGCCGGCGGCGCGGGCGGCGGCGGTGAGTCGTTCGACGAGTTCCTGATCCTCGTTATGGACCGCGACCGGGAGGCCGGTCTTGGCGATAGCGGCGAAGGCGTCGACCATGGTCGGGTGGTCGATGCGGGGGAAGCGAACCGGGTCATATTCGTAGGTGGAGAGCTTGAAGGCGGAGATGCCGGCGGCGGCGAGCGCGGGGATGGCGTCGACGCCGCCGGTTTTGCGGATGGTGCCGTAGAGGGCCATGTCGACATGAGCGATGCGTTCGACGGAGCGGATCTTGTCGGCGAGGATGCCGGCGTCGGTGACGGCGTGGGGCACGTCGTAGGGCATGTCGACGCAGGTGGTGACGCCGCCGGCGGCGGCCGAGCGGGTCGATCCCTCGATGCCGGGCCAGCCAATGGCGGAGCTGGTGTGCATGTGGCCGTCGACGAGGCCGGGGAGGACGAGGTTGTCGCCGTAGCTCATGACGGTGTCGGTGGGTGGGGGCGTGCCTTGGCCGACGGCGTCGATCGTTTCACCGGTGATGGCGATCCAGCCGTCTTTGAGGATGTCCCTTGCGGTGACGACGGTGCCGCGGATCAGGGTGTCGGGCATGGTTGCTCCGTGCGGATGGGGTAGCGTCAGGCGGCGAGGGCGGGGTGGGCGCCGGTGCGGGCGAGGCTGACGAGGATGCCGAGGAGGGCGAAGGCGGCGGCGACGTAGAGGCATTCGCCGGCGGCGGCGTCGCCGCGCAGGCCGAAGATGAGGGCGACGATGGCCGAGCCGAGCGACCAGCCGACCGTGCGGGCGACGGCGACCATGGCGCTGGCGGCGCCGTTTCGCTCGGGCGGGCCGGCGGTCATGAGGGTGAGGTTGTTGGGGGTTTGATAGAAACCGAAGCCGATGCCGCAGATGGCCATGCGCCAGACGACGTCGCCGTCGGCGGGGTGGGCCGACATGGTGGCGAGCAGCAGCAGGCCGCAGGCGAGGGCGGCCAGGCCGATGCTGCCGAGCACGGCGGCGGGATACCGGTCGGAGAGGCGCCCGGCTATCGGAGCGGCGACGGCGACGAGGAGCGGCCAGGGTGTGACGAGCAGGCCGGTGGCAACGGCGTCGCGGTGCATGACGACTTGGAAGAGAAAGGGGAGCGAAACGTAGGCAAGGATCTGGGCGGCGTAGGAGCAGATCGACGTCGCCATCGAGAGGGCGAAGAGGGGGATGCGCAGCAGATCGAGCGGGAGCATGGGCGAGCGCCGGCGCGACTGCTGGCGGACGAGGAGCGCGCCGGCGACCAGCCCGGTGGCCAGTTCTGCTAGGGCGGTCCCGCGGGCGGCGCCGCCGAGGCCGTCGACGCCGGTGACGATCAACCCGAAGGTGAGGGCGTTGAGAGCGGTGCCGGGCCAGTCGAAGGCGCGAGGCCGGGGGCGTCCAGCTGGGGCGACGGCGATGAAGAGGGGCACGGTCAGGAGGCCAACGGGGACGTTGACGAGGAACAGCCAGGGCCAGTGCGCGACCGAGAGGATGAGGGCGGCCAGGGTGGGGCCGAGTGCGGCCGAAAGTGCGACGGCCAGGGCGATGGCGGCGAATCCGCGGCCGAGCACGGCGCGCGGGTAGATGGAGCGGACCAGGGCGCCGCCGAGGGCGGCGAGCAGGGCGCCGCCCGTGCCCTGCAGGAGGCGGGAGAGCACCAGGATCGGCAAAGTGGGGGACAGGGCGCAGGCGAGCGAGGCGGCGGTGAAGAGGACGAGGCCAATTCCGTAGATGCGCTTGAGGCCCCAGATGTCGCCGAGGGCGGCGGCGGGCAAGAGGCAGGCGGTGACGGCGAGCTGGTAGCTGTTGACGACCCAGATGGTGGCGGCGTCGGTGACGTGCAGGTCGCGGGCGATGGTGGGCAGGGCGATGTTGGCGATGGCGCTGTCCAGCGTGGCGAGGACGACGCCCAAAATGGCGCAGATCATCACCCAGCGTCGCTGCGCGGCTGGCAGGCCATCGGTTTCAGTCATGCCGGCCATTGCAGCAGTCATGCGGCGCGATGGGAAGTGGCGGCCGGCGGGTGAGGGCGGCGGCGGATCGGCCGGCGAGCGAGCCTCCGGCGACGGCGGAGAGGAGGCCGTTGCCGGAGAGGTAGCCGCCAGCGGTGCGGCCGGACACGCCGCAGGCGGCGCCACCGGCAGCGAACAGGTTGGGGAACGCGGTGCCGGCCGGGTCGAGGACGGCGCTGGTGGGGTCGATGGCGAGGCCGCCTTGGGTGTGAAACAAGGCGCCGGTGACGCGGACGGCGTGGAACGGAGGGGCGAGGGCGGGAGCGTCGGTGAAGTCGCGGCCGAAGCTGTCGCCGGTGCGGGCCATGCTAGCGGCGAGGGCGGCGGGCGGGATGTTCATGGCGGCGGCGAGGGAGGCGGGGGTGTCGGCGGTGAGGATGACGCCGGCGGCTTCGGCTTGGCGGAAGTCTTCAAATTGGCGGGCGATGGCGGCGATGCGGGCGTCGAACACGGTCCAGGCAATGGCGCCGGGCTGGCGGAGGACGAAGGCGGCTTGTTCGGAGTAGCCCTGCATCTCGTTGGAGAAGCGCTCGCCGGCGGTGTTCACCTGGATGCCGCCTTCGGTGATGGTGGCCCAGGTGATGAGGATGCCGATGGGGTGGGCGACGGAGCCGTGGCCTTGGTGGCCGGAGAGATGGCGGGGTTGGGCGCCTAGGGCGGCGCCCCAGCGGAGGGCGTCGCCCTGGTTGCCGGGGTGGCCGAAATAGAGGGCGGCGGCGAGTTCGGGGATGTGCTGGGCGACGAGGGCCGGGTCGCCGCCGTAGCCGTTGCAGGCGAGGATGAGGGCGTCGCAGCTGACGCGTTCGATGGTGCCGTCGGGGCGGGTGTAGGCGAGGCCGCGGATGTGGCGGCCGTCGGCGTAGAGGGTGGTGACGTGGGCGTCGCAGAGGATGTCGAGGCCGGCGGTCTCGGCGGCGGCGAGGAGGCGGTCGATGAGTTCGGCGCCGGAGCGGGTGGGGAGGCCGTGCATGCGGCGGGCGGAGTGGCCGGGGTAGGTGAAGTCGTCGAGGACGCTGAAGGGGAGGGCGTGGGCGTCGGCTAGCCATTCTAGGGTGGGGGCGGCGCGTTCGGTGAGGGCGGCGACAATGGCGGTGTCGGGCTCGTCGTGGGCTTTGGCCATGATGTCGGCGGCGAAGGCGGTGGGGTCGTCGGGGATGTTGGCGGCGCGTTGCCAGCGTGTGCCGGCGGCGGGGATGAGGCCGGCGGAGAGGGCGGTGGAGCCGCGGGGGAGGGGGTCGCGCTCTAGGAGGAGAGGGTTGGCGCCGTGTCGTTTCGCTTCTAGGGCGGCGACGAGGCCGGCGGCGCCGGCGCCGATGATGACGATGGGGATGTGGGCGTCGAAGGTGATGCAGTCGGCGGGTTCAACTGTCATTGCAGTTCTTCGAGGATCGTTTGGATGGGGGCGACGCGGCAGACGGGGCGGAGGGCGGCGATGGCGGTGTCGTGGACGGCCTCGGAGAAGGCCGCGCAGCCGTCTTCGAGGACAGTGAGGTCGAAGTCGCGGACGTGGGCTTCGCGGACGGTGGAGGCGACGCCGCCGTTGCTGACGATGCCGGCGACGAGGAGGCGGGTGATGCCGCAGCGGCGTAGCACCCATTCGAGGCGGCTCATGTAGAAGGCGGAGTAGGCGATCTTCTCGACCGAGAGGTCGGCGGGGAGGAGTTCGTCGACGAGTTGGTGGCCCCAGGCACCGGGACAGAAATCGCCCTTTTCGAGGAACGGGCGAAGGGAGAGGAGGTGCGGCGAGATCAGGGGCTCGCCGCTGCGGCCGGGGACGAGTGTGAACTGGGTTTGGACAATCCAGCCGCCGTTGGCGCGGAGGTGGTCGGCGAGTGGTTTGAGGCGGGCGGGGAGGGCGGCGATTGCGGGGGTGCCGAGGCCGGCGCGGCCGTAGGCGCCGTCGGGGTGGACGAAGTCGTTCTGCAGGTCGCAGAGGAGGAGGGCGGTGGTGGCGAGGGTCATTGCCGGGTCACGATGACGTTGCCGAAGGGGTCGATGCGGGCGGTGAGGCCGGGGTCGACGATGGTGGTGGCGTCGGGCTGTTCGAGGATGGCGGGGCCGGGGATCTCGGCGCCGACGGGGAGGAGGAGGCGGTCGTGGATGGTGGCGCGGCGCCAGCCGCCGAACCAGACGTCGCGGCTGCCGCGGTCGGCGGCGGCGAGGGAGGCGCCGGGGCCGGGGGCGAGAGCGGCGAGGTCGAAATGGGGGCGGCGGCCGATGGCGGCAGTGCGGATGTTGACGAGGCGGATGCCGAGGGTGGGGAGCAGGCGGCCGAATTGTGACTGGTAGGCCGCGTCGAAGGCTTGGCGGAGGATCAGTTCGGAGATGGCGGTGGTGCCGTCCGTGATCTGAATGGGGAGGCGGACGGCGACGGTGTGGGTTTGGCCGACATAGTGCATGTCGGCTTCGAAGACGATGTCGATGCGCTGAATGGGCAGCCCGGCCGCCTCCACAACGGCAACGGCGGCGGTGGCTTCGGCGACGAGACGGCGGTCCAGAGCGGCGGCGTCGATGGCGGCGAGGGCAAGATTGACCGTCTGGACCTGGTCATGGCGGATGTCGGCGATGATGCAGCCGAGGGCGGAGGTGACGCCGGGGAAGCGGGGGACGAGGGCGGCCTTCATGCCGACGTCCAGGATCAAGGCGCCGGCGTGGAGGGCGCCGCCGCCGCCGAAGGGGATGGCGGCGAAGCGTTGGGGGTCGTGGCCGCGCTCGATGGAGACGAGGCGGATGGCGCCGGCCATGCGGGCGTTGGCGACGCGGACGATGGCTTCGGCGGCGGCTTCGGGGCCGAGGCCGAGCTTGGTGCCGACATGGGTCATGATGGCGTCGCGGGCGGCGGCGACGTCGAGCCGGGCAGGGCGCCGCCGATCGGGCGCTCGGCGTTGATGCGGCCGAGGACGACGTTGGCGTCGGTGAGGGTGGGGCGGGTGCCGCCTTGGCCGTAGGAGACCGGGCCGGGTCGGGAGCCGGCGCTTTCGGGGCCGACTTGGAGGAGGCCGCCGGCGTCGACGCTGGCGATGGAGCCGCCGCCGGCGCCGATGGTGGTGATCTCGATCATGGGGGTGCGGATGACGAGGCCGAACTCGACGGTGACCTGTGCGGCCAGGGCGACGGCGCCGCCGACGACGAGCGAGACGTCGAAGGAGGTACCGCCGAGGTCGCCTGTGATGACGTCGGGGAAGCCGGCGGCTTCGGCGATGGCGGCAGCGGCGATGACGCCGGCGGCAGGGCCGGAGAGTGCGGTTCGGACGGGGAGGCGGCGGGCGGTGGCGGTGGACATGACGCCGCCGTTGGACTGGACGATGTGGAACGGGCCGGTGAAGCCGCCCTCGGCGAGCGCGCCGTCGAGTTTCTCGAGATAGCTGCCGACGACGGGTTGAAGGTAGGCGTTGAGCGCGGTGGTGGAGGTGCGCTCGAACTCGCGGATCTCCGGGAGGATCTGGGCGGAGCACGCGAGGTTGCCATTGGGCCAGACGGCTTGGGCGGCGGCCAGCGCGGCGAGTTCGTTGGCCGGGTTGGCGTAGGCGTTGATGAAGACGATGGCGAGGGCATCGGCGCCGTTGGCCAGGAGGTCGCAAGCGAGGCGCTGGATCTCGGCCGGTTCGACGTGCTCGCGGATGGTGCCGTCGGCGAGGGTGCGCTCGGCGGCTTCGAGGCGCATGTCGCGGTCAATGACGGGGACGAAGTCGCCCCACAGGCCCCAGGTCTGGCGGCGGTCGCGGCGGCGCATCTCGAGCACGTCGCGGAACCCGGCCGTGGTGATCAGCCCAACCCGGCCGCCCTTGCGTTCGAGCAACGCGTTGGTGCCGACGGTGGTGCCGTGAACGATGGAGCCGATTTCGTTCAGCGCGCCGAAGGAGTGGAGGCCCTGCATGAAGCCGGTGGCTTCGTCGCCGCGGTTGGAGGGGACCTTGGCGGTTTCGAAGCGCCCGGCCGCGTCATCGAACAGGAACATGTCGGTGAAGGTGCCGCCGACGTCGACGCCCACGATGCGGGTCATAATGTGTAGCCCAAGCGGCGGTCGCGTTCCGCCGCGGCGGGGTCGCGGGCACTAGGAGAACCCCAGCCGCCGCCGCCGGGGGTTTCGAGGCGGATGCGGTGGCCGGTGGGGACCGACACGTCGGTGACTTTGGAGACGAGGGGTGGGGTGTGGGGCCCCCGGGCGTCGTGCCAGGTGAAGCGGTTGAGGGCGCCGCTGGTGCCGCCGGCGACGCCGAAGGGGCCGACGGTGCCGCGCTCGCCAAGCAGCGAGACTTGGGTGTCGGTGAGCATCTCGATCTCGTAGATGGCGCCGAGGCCGCCGCGATGGGTGCCTTCGCCGGCGGAGTCGGGGCGGAGAGCCCATTGGGTGAACAGGACGGGGTAGGCAGCCTCGAGGATCTCGGCAGGAGGAATGGTGGCGGTCGAGATGGGGTTGTTGGCGTGGCTGAGGCCGTCGGTCTCCGGGTTGCCGCCCATGCCACCGCCGAAGAAGCTGAACATGACCCAGCGCGAACCGTCGTGACGGTGGCCGGCGAGGGAGAGGGCGTTGATGGTGCCGAAGGGGGCGGCGGTGGCGCGGGCCGGGTCGGCTTGGGCGAGGGCGCCGAGGATGATGCCGATGAGGCGGAGGATGGTCTCGGTGTAGCCGGCCATGGGGCGCGGGGGGCCGGCGGCGAGCAGCGTGGTGTCGGGGATGACGAAGCTGATGGGGCGGAGGCAGCCGGCGTTGGCGGGGACGGCGGTGAAGACGTGCTTGAGGGCGACGTAGCAGGCGGCCACGGTGGTGGCGTAGGCGATGTTGACGGGGCCCTGGGTTGGGGGTGAGGAGCGGGAGAAGTCCATCACCATGGTGTCCCCGGCGATGCTGAGGTCGAGGGCGATCGTGAGCGGGGCGGCGGTGATGCCGTCATTGTCGAGGATGTCGTCGAAGGCGTAGTGGCCGTCGGGCAAAGCGGCGATGGCGGCGCGCATCATGGTCTCGGCGCGGGCGGAGAAGGCGTCGAAGGCGGTCTGCACCGTGGCGTCTCCGTATTCGTCGAGCAGGCCGGCGAGGCGGCGCTCGCCGAGGTCGAGGGCGCCGAGCTGGCCGTTGAGGTCGCCCCAGTTGGAGGTGGGGACGCGGGAGTTGGCGGCGAGGATTTCTATCAGATCGTGGTTCATTTTGCCGGCCGTGATCAATTTGACGGGCGGGATCCGCATGCCTTCCTGGAAGCTTTCGGTGGCTTTTGGGTTGTAGCCGCCGGGGACGTTGCCGCCGATGTCGAGCCAATGGCCGGCCGACGCGAGCCAGCAGAAGAGGTTGTCGTCGCGGAAGATGGGGCGGACGAGGCGGAAATCGTTGAGGTGGGTGCCGCCGGCGTAGGGATCGTTGAACAGGAAGGTGTCGCCGGGTTGCAGGCCGCCATCTCGGGCGACTTTGTCGATGACGGCTTTGACGGCGAAGGCCATGGCGCCGACGAAGATGGGCAGCCCGGCGGCGCCTTGGACGAGGGTGTCGCCGGTGGTGGGGTGGTAGAGGCCGTGGCAGGCGTCCTTGGCCTCGGCGATGATGGGGTTGAAGGCGGCACGGTAGAGGGTTGCGTCCATTTCGTCGGCGATCTGGGTGAGGCGGCCGTCGAGGATGGCCAGGGTGACCGGATCGATCATCGAGAAAGGGTCCGGTGGGCGTCGTTGCGTCGGGGGCGGGTGCTTCGGTGCAGGACAAGTCTGGGTAGCCGGGGGTCCGTGCCGATGGATTGCCGCGTCGCTGCGCTCCTCGCACTGACGGAGAAGCGGGTCATGATCTGGTCAGCCACGTGGTTCTGCGGCGGCGTAGGTTTGGCCGAGGGCGAGCATTTCGGGGGTGCCGATGATCTGGTTCAACTCGGAGAAGTCGAACATGCGGTCGGCGAAGGGGAGGTTGCTGCCGTGGTGGGCGAGGGAGGCGTAGTAGGACTGGGCAGTGCGCGCGAGGGCGCGGACGATGCCGCCGGGGAAGATGACGAGGCGGAAGCCGAGGCGGTCGAGGTCGGCGCGGGGTAGAGGCGGCGTGTCGCCGCCGTCGACCATGTTGGCCATCAAGGGACAGAGGCCCTTCAGGGCAGTGGTGACGGTTTCGAGCTGTTCGACGCTTTGCGGGGCCTCGACGAAGAGGATGTCGGCGCCGGCCTCGGCGTAGCGCTGGGCGCGGTCGAGGGCGGGACCGATGCCGTCGACGGCGACGGCATCGGTCCGGGCGATGATCAGGGTGTCGGCGGACGCGCGGGCGTCGAGCGCGGCGTGCAGCTTGCCAATCATCTCGTCGGCGGAGATCAGGGTCTTGTCGCGGAGGTGGCCGCAGCGCTTGGGCATAGTCTGGTCCTCGAGCTGGATGGCCGACGCGCCGGCGCGCTCGAAGATGCGAATGGTGCGCTGGACGTTCAGCGCGTTGCCGTAGCCGTTGTCGGCGTCGACGATCAAGGGGGTGGGGACGCGGTCGCGGATGAGGGCGATGGTGTCGGCGACCTCGCTCATGGAGACGAGGCCGATATCGGGGCGTCCGAGCTTGGTGTAGGCGATGGCGGCGCCGGAGACGTAGAGCGCTGGGAAGCCGGCCTCGGCGGCGATGGCGGCGGTGAGGGCGTCGTAGATGCCGGGGGCGATGACCAGGCCGGCCTGGAGCTGCTCGTGCAGGGTTGGGGTCATGCTCACAATCCGAGATAGGTGCGTTTGAGGTCGGGGTCGGCGCGCAGGGTGGCGGCGGGTCCGGACAGGACGCAGTCGCCGTTGGCGAGCACATAGGCGCGGTCGGCGAGGTCGAGCGACTGGATGACGTTCTGCTCGACCAGCATGATGGCGAGGCCGTCGGCGCGGAGGCGGGCGATGAGAGCGAACATCTCCTCGACCAGCAAGGGCGAGAGACCAAGGGAGGGTTCGTCGAGGATGAGCAGGCGAGGCTCGGCCATCATGCCGCGGCCGATGGCGAGCATCTGCTGCTCGCCGCCGGACAGGGTGCCGGCGGATTGGGCGGCGCGTTCGCGCAGGCGGGGAAAGGTCGCGAGCACGCGCTCGAGGTTGGCGCTGCGGCGGGGGCGGGCGCGGCGGTAGCTGCCGAGGATGAGGTTGTCGCGGACGGACATGTCGGCGAACACGCGGCGGCCTTCGGGGACGTGGATGAGGCCGGCTTCGACGATGCGCTGAGGGGTGGCGCGGTCGATGCGGATGTCGTCGAAGGTGATCTGGCCGGCGCGGACGGGAATGACGCCGGAAAGGGCCTTGTTGAGGGTGGTCTTGCCGACGCCGTTGGAGCCGAGGACGGCGACGATCTCGCCGGTCGCGACGGCGAGGTCGATGCCGCGGAGTACTTCGGTGGGGCCGTAGCCGGCGCGGAGGGCGGTGACGCGGAGGAGGTCAACCATTGGCGATCCGTGCCGCTGCGCCGGGGCCGAGATAGGCTTCGATGACGGCCGGGTCGGCGACCACGTCGCGCGGGGGGCCGGCGGCGATCATGCGGCCTTGGGCGAGGACGTGGACGGTGGCGCAGAGCTGCATGACGGCTTGCATGACGTGCTCGATCATGAGGATGGTGATGCCGGTCGCGACGAGGTCACGCAGGATCGGCAGCATTCCCTCGATCTCGGTGGGGTTGAGCCCGGCGAGGACTTCGTCGAGCAGGAGCAGGGTCGGCTCGGTGGCGAGTGCGCGGGCGAGTTCGAGGCGCTTGCGGCCGGCGATGGTGAGCGCGGCGGCGGATTTGTCGAGGTCGGGGGCGAGGCCGACGCGGGCGCCGATGGCGGTGGCGCGGTCCAACGCGTCGGCGCGGCCGGCATGGCGGAGATGGGCGCCAACGGCGATGTTCTCGCGGACGGAGAGGCCGGCGAAGGGCTGGACGATCTGGAAGGTGCGGACGATGCCGGCTTGGGCGCGTCGATGGGCCGGGTCGGCGGTGATGTCGCGGCCGCGGAAGAGCACGCGGCCGGCGGTGGGCTTGGCAAAGCCGGCAATGATGGTGAACAGCGTGGTCTTGCCGGCGCCGTTGGGGCCGATCAGGCCGGTGATGACGCCTTCGGGAACAATGAGGGAGGCGTCCTCGACGGCAAGCAGGCCGCCGAAGCGTTTGGCGACATTCTCGACGGCGAGCATCAGCGGGCGGCCCGGTGGGCGCGGCGACCGGCGGAGGTGCCCCCGGCGAGGCCGCCGGGGAGGAAGGCGATGGCGGCGACCAGCAGGATGCCGAAGAGAACTTGGTCGATACCCGGGATGGAGCCGGCGACGATCTGCGTGAACTCGCCGAGCGCGTGCAGGGCGACGGCGCCGAGGAGTGGGCCGAGCACGGTGCCGATGCCGCCGACGACGGGGGCGAGCAGGGCGGCGACGGACACGCCGGTGCCGAAGGCGAGGTTGGCGTCGATGTAGAGGTAATATTGCAGATAGAGAATGCCGGCGGCGGCGGTGATCGCGGCCGAGAGCGTCATAGCGCGGAGCTTGACGGCAAAGGTGTCGATGCCGAGGGCGCGGGCGGCCTCCTCGTTCTCGCGTATGGCGGCGAGTTGGGCGCCGAAGCGGGCGTTCCTGATAGCGGCGGTGAGGATCAGGACGGCGCTGACGCAGGCAAGCGTGACGTAGAAGACGGTGGCGCGGCTGGCGAACTGGAAGTTCTCCGGGCGGGCGTCGAGGCGGAGGAGGAGGCCGGCGGCGGCACCCGTGAGCGGGGTGGCGTTGGCGAGGATGCGGAACACTTCGGCGAAGGCGAGGGTGACGAGCGCGAAGTAGGAGCCGCGCAGCCCGGCGCGGAAGACGAGCGCGCCGATGACGGCGCCGATCGCGGCGCCGGCGAGGATGCCGGCGCCGGCGGCGAGCCAGGCGTTGATGCCGTAGCGGAGTTGGAGGACGGCGCTGACATAGGCGCCGGCGCCGTAGAAGGCGGCGTGGCCGAAGGAAAGTTGGCCGCCGAGGCCGGCGAGGATGTTCCAGCCTTGGGCCGCCAGCGCGATGATCAGCGTGCCGATGAAGAAGTTGAGGACGGTGTTGGACGGGGTGACGATCGGGACCGCGGCGAGCACGGCGACGGTTGCGAGGAGTGGCAGGTATCTCACGCGCGAGCGCCGAACAGGCCGGCGGGTTTGAAGAGGAGGACGAGGATGAAGATCGCGAAGATGCCGATCTGCCCGAGGCTGTCGCCGAGGACGAGGCCGCTGAGGCTTTCGACGACGCCGATGAGGAGGCCGCCGATCAGCGCGCCGGGGATGGAGCCCATGCCGCCGAGCACGACGATGGTGAAGGCGACGAGGACGAAGGCTTCGCCGGAGGCCGGGTTAACGGTGTAGTTCGGCATCAGCAGCCCGGCGGCGACGGCGAGGCAAGCGCAGCCGAGGCCGAAAGTGACGCCGAACACGTGCCCCACGTCGATGCCGACCAGGCGGGCGCCGAGGTCCTCGCGGGCAACGGCGCGGATGGCGCGGCCGATGTCGGTGCGGGTGAGGAGGAGCCAGAGCATCAGGGCGACGGCGGCCGCGGCGACGAAGCCGATCAGGCGTGGCGTGGCGAGCAGCATCGGCCCGATGGGAACGACGTCGAAGGCGGCCGGGTCGTCGAGCGAACGTGGATCGGCGGAGAACAGCGCGAGCAGGCCGTTCTGGAGAATGATGGCCAGTCCAAGGGTGACGAGCAGGACGTTGCCGTCCCGGCCGCGGCTGGCGGGGCCGATCACGTATCGCTGCAGCGCATAGCCGAGGGCGAAGAAGAGGGGCACGAGGGGAAAGATGGCGAGATACGGGCTGAGGCCGACCGTGGTGGTGAGGCCCCAGACGGCGAACATGGCGCAAGTGAGCAGCGCGCCGTGGGCGAAGTTGATGATGTGCAGCACGCCGTAAACGAGCGTGAGGCCGAGGGCGACGAGGGCGTAGACGGCGCCGGTGAGCAAGCCGTTAGCGGCGGCTTCGGCGATGATGGACGGCGCGTACATCTCAGAATGCGCCCGGAACGGCCATCTGACGTGCGTTTTCTGCGCTCCGGTGCTCACGGCCAAATAGGCCGCTCCGCGCCGGTGCTCGAAAACACACGCCACCTGACCATTCCGAACACATTTTGGATCAGACTCTCAGGTTACTGGGAAGATCGGTTTGGCGTCCGCGAATTCGAAGGGGTAGATGACTTTGACGTCGCCGCCCTGGACTTGCAGGTTGGCGGGAATCGCGCCGGTGTTCTGGCCTTTTTCGAACTTGGTGGGGCCGTAGGGCATGATGTGGCCGGCGAAGGTGGATTCGGCGAGGGCCTGGGTCAGCTTGGCGCGCTCGGCGCTGGCGGCGCGGCCGATGGCGTCGGCCACCAGCAAGACGCAGGAATAGTTCAGCATGACGTTGTAGCTGAAGGTCTTGCCGGCAGCTTCGACCTTCTGCTTGAGGGCAGCGGTCTTGGGGTTCTTGGGGTTGGCCCAGTGGTTGCAGTCGAGCAGGCCCTCGGCGACGGCCGGAAATTCCTTGATGAAGCGGTAGTTGGAGGCGGCGCCGTTGAGCACGCCGTAGATGCCCTTCGGCTTGATGCGCTGCTGCTGCAGGGTGCGGGCGAGCAGGACGAACTCGCCATAGTAGTCGGACGGCAGAATCAAGTCCGGGTTCAGCGAGCGGATGCGGAGCGCGATGTTGCTCATGTCGCGCGCGGGCGTGGGGTGGGCGACGGTGTCGAGGATTTCGAAGCCGCGACGCGGCAGTTCGGTCTGCATCAGCTTGGCCAGGCCGCTGCCGAACAGGCCGTCCTCATGGACGAGAACGACGGTCTTGGCGGGCTTGCCTGCGGCGTCGTTCAGCGCGACGAGGTTGTCGATGGCGACGGTCGACACCTTGCCGAAGCCCGGCGCGAAGCGGAACGTGTTGGTCAGGCCGCGGGTGACGATGCTGTCCGCGACGCCGACGTCGACGACGTAGGGCAGGTCGTAGCGGGCGGCGGCTTGGCTGGCGGCCAGGCAGATCGGGCTGGCGAAGCCGCCGACGACGGCGCAGACGCCCTCGCCCTGCATGCGTTCCACTTCGGCGACGCCGGCATCGGGCGTGGAGCGGGCGTCGCCGAACACCATGTCGAGCTTGGCGCCGCCCATGCTGGCGATGCCGCCGGCGGCATTGATCTCGTCGATGGCGAATTGGGCGCCGAGGCGGCCGAGGTCGCCGTCTTGGGCCAGGGCGCCGGTGACAGGTTGCAGGATGCCGAGCTTGATCGGCGCGGGCTGGGCGCGCAGCACCGGGGGCGCGGCAAGGACGGCGCTGGCGGCCAGCAGGGTGCGGCGAGTAAGGACGCTCATGGGGCTCGTTTCCTTCGGGGCTTGGGGTTCAGATCCCAGCGGCGGAGGTCGCCACTGCGCATGAGGTCGAGGTGGAAGGCGAAGCGGTCGGGGCGATACAGGGCGTGGAGGTGCTCGACGCCGGCGCCGGCCGGGTCGTGGACGGTGCGGGTGAGGGAGAGCAGGGGGGCGCCGATCTCGAGCTTGAGCGCGTCGGCGACGTCGGGGCCGGCGAGGGTGGCCGAGAGAGCCTGGCTGGCGCGCCCGGCCACGATGCCGGAGCGCTCGAGCAGCTGCAACAACGGCGTGCTGCCGAGGTCGGCTTCGTCATAGGTGAGGCCGATCCGCTCGGGGACGTGCGTCGTCAGGTAGGAGAAAGGTTGGTCGTCGATGAGGCGGACACGGACGGAGCGCTGGGTCCGTGCGCCGGACCCCAAGCCGAGGGCTTGGGCGACCGCCTCCGGCGCCGGGCCGTAGGCGAAGGCGAGCAGGCGCACTCCGGTGGTCTGGCCCATGGTCTTCAATTGGCTGAACACGTCGGCGAGGTCGGCGGCGATGACCGGGCTGAGCATGCCGTCGGTCACGAAGGTGCCGGCGCCGACCCGGCGCGACACCAACCCCTCCTCGGCCAAGCGGTCGAGCGCGCGGCGCAGCGTCACGCGGGCTACGCCTTGCTCGGCGGCCAGGGCGGGCTCGCTCGGCAGGCGCTGGCCCGCTGGCAGATCGCCGGACGCGATGCGCTCGCGCAACATTAGATAGATGCGGCGTGCCTTGAGCGAGTGCGGGGCAGCTCCCACGCAGTTGTCCTTCGAACGTGCCGTTATTTGTCTACTTTATGGAACAAGCTGCTTGCGTCAATCCGATTTGTGCGGTGGAGTTTCGCGCATGACGGAACCGCGGACCCTGTTCGACAAGGTTTGGGACAGCCACGTGGTGGCCGATCTGGGCGATGGCTGGTCGCTGCTGCACGTCGACCGGCATTTGCTGCACGACCTGTCGGGCGGGCGGGCGCTCGGCGACGTGCTGGCGCGGGAGCTGCCGGTGCGAAATCCGGAACTGGCGTTCGCCACGCCGGACCATGCGGTCTCCAGCGCGCCGGATCGCGAGCAGCACGGGTTTCCGCCCGGCGAGCGGTTGCGGGCGAGCCTGCGGGCGCAGGCTGCGGCTACGGGGATCCGGTTCTTCGACTTGGGGCAGGTCGGGCAGGGGATCGTGCACGTGATGGGGCCGGAGCTCGGCCTTGCGCTGCCGGGGGTGACGCTGATCTGCGGGGACAGCCATACGTGCACGAATGGCGGGCTGGGGGCGCTGGCGTTCGGGGTCGGCTCGTCGGAGCTGACGCATGCGCTGGCCACGCAGACGCTACGACAGCGGCGGCCGAAGCGGATGCGGGTGCGGTTCGAGGGGGCGCCGGGGCTGGGAATCACGGCGAAGGACCTGGCGCTGCACATGATCGGGCGGCTCGGGGCGGCGGCGGGCACCGGCTACGCGGTGGAGTATGCCGGGGCGGCGGTGCGGGCGATGCCGATCGAGGCGCGAATGACGCTGTGCAACCTGTCCATCGAGATGGGGGCCAAGATCGGCATGGTGGCGCCGGACGAGGCGACGTTCGCGTTCGTGGCGGGGCGGCGGTATGCGCCGGCGGGGGAGATGTTCGACCGCGCGGTGGCGCACTGGCGGACGTTGCCCAGCGACGACGGCGCGGCGTTCGAGCGCGAGGAGGTGATCGACGCGGCCGGAGTGGCGCCGGTGGTGACCTGGGGCACTAGTCCGGAGCACGCGATCGCGATCGACCAGCCGATCCCGGCGCCGGACGCTTCGGCGCGAGGCAAAGCGTGGCGGGAGGCGCTCGACTACATGGGGCTTGAGCCGGGGCGGGCGCTCGCGGGGACGAAGGTGGATTGGGTGTTCATCGGGTCCTGCGCCAACAGCAGGCTCTCCGACCTGCGCGAGGCGGCGGCGGTCGCGCAGGGGCGGCATGTGGCCGAGGGAGTGACGGCGTGGGTGGTGCCCGGGTCGGAGCGGGTCAAGCGCGATGCGGAGGCGGAGGGACTGGACCGGGTGTTTCGCGATGCCGGGTTCGCCTGGCGCGAACCGGGCTGCAGCATGTGCGTGGCGGCCAACGGAGAGCGGGTGCCGCCGGGCCAGCGCTCGGTGTCGACGTCCAACCGCAATTTCGTCGGGCGGCAGGGGCCGCGGGCGCGGACCCATCTGGCCAGCCCGGCGATGGCGGCCGCCGCCGCGGTGACGGGCGCGATCACCGACGTGCGGCGGCTCTGATGCAGGCGTTCACGACGCTGACGGGCATCGCGGCGCCGCTGCTGCGGGACAACATCGATACCGACATCATCATCCGCATCGAACGGCTGGCCGGGACCAGCCGGGAGAGCATGGGGGCGGTGGCGTTCGAGGCGTGGCGGTTTCGGCCGGATGGGAGCGAGGACCCGGAGTTCGTGCTGAACCAGACGCGCTATCGCGGGGCGCCGATCCTGCTCGCGGGCACCAATTTCGGCTGCGGCTCGTCGCGCGAGGGGGCGGTGTGGGCGATGATGGGGCTAGGGCTGCGCTGCGTGATCGCGGAGAGCTTCGGCGACATCTTCTTCAACAATTGCTTCCAAAACGGCATGTTGCCGGTGCGGCTGCCGGGCGATGTGGTCCGGCAGTTCGCCGCGGCGGGCGGGCCGATCACCGTCGATCTGGTTGCCCAGGAGGTCGTGGGCGCGGATGGGGCGCGGGCGCGCTTCGAGATCGAGGCCATGCGGCGCACAGCGTTGCTCGAGGGCTTGGACGAGATCGGCCTGACGCTGAAGCATCAGGCGGCGATCGCCCGTTTCCAGACCGCCGACCGGGCGGAGCGGCCCTGGGTGTGGCTGCCGCGGGAGGCGGACGGGGCTGGCGATCAAGCGGCGGGTGCGTAGAACGCGATGCCCTCCAGGGTCATGTCGGGCCGGGTCGCGAGGATACTGGCTCGCTCCCCCGGGTCGGCGGTGAAGAAGTGCGCGCCGGATTGGCTGTCGAAGAAGCGGTAGACCGGAGTGTCGCCGGCATGGGGCGTGACGTGCTCGAGGAGCGTGCTGTTGGGCTCGAACACGAGGTCGGGCCGGGTGCCGAGAATTTGGTCGCGCTCGGCCGCGCTTGCGGTCAGGACGTGGGTTCCGCTGCTGGTGTCGAAGAAGCGATAGATCGGCGCGGCGTCAGCGCCGGGATGCGCCGGGTCGAGCGCGTGTAGCCCGACGCCCTCATAGTGCAGGTCGGGGCGGCTGGCGACGATGGCGTCGCGCTCGGCCCTGTCCTGCGTCAACAATTGGGTGCCATGCGCGGCGTCGAAGAAGCGGAACACGTCGATGCTGGCCGGGGCGGCCGGGCCGCCGACGGACGCGAGCGAGAGGGTGGGGTTGCCGGCGGCATCGGCGGCCAGGCAGAAGACGGCGCCGGGCTCGGGCGCGCTGAAGCGGAGCGTGCCGACGAGGGACGCGCCGTCGAACAGCGTGACGACGGTGGTGCCGGCTTCGGCGGCGGTGCTGGCGTAGGCGGTGGTGACCCTGGCGCTATCGAGGACGAGCAGGTCGGCGCGGGAGAAGCCGGCGATCAGCCCGGCGAAGCTGGCCGGCTGGGCGAGGTGCACGATGTTTCCCCCGGCGCCGAGCCGGATCGTCTCGCTTGCCCCGACGCTGCCGCCGATCTCGAGTGTCGCGCTTGCGGTCAAGGCAACGGTACCGGACCCGCTCAAGCTCGCATCGATGCGCGGTAATGCGCCGGCGGTGCCGTCGCCCGTTAGGGTGATCAGCCCATCGTTGATGAGGGCGCCGGCGCCGATGAACTGGGCCGCGTGGGCGCTGATGGCGATCGTGCCTTCGTTGAGGAAGGTCGCGCCTTGGGCGAGTGAGACCAGGGCGCCGCTGCCGGCGAACATCATGGTTCCGTCGAGTTCGACCCGGCCCGCGAGAGCGACGCGCGGCATGGGACCGCCGGTTCGATCGTTACGGACAGACAACTCGCTTTGCGCGCCGATGGTGCTGTTGACCAGCACGCACGCGGGCGACGTTGGGCTGCCGTCCGACGCGCGCAGGCTCACGTTCGGGCCGTTGAGCACGCGCGACTCCAGCGTCAACGTTCCCGTATCAATATAGACGAGAGTGTTGGCGCTCGTGGCGTTGGAGGCGGACGGCACGACGGCGATCGTGCTCTGGCTGGCCGAGGTCAGCGTGCCGTCAGCGGCGAGCACGAGGAGGGAGAGGTCATCTGCCCCTGCGACCGTGCCGGCGTACGCCAGGGAGGCGAGTTTGGCGTTCACCTGGGCGGCCATGCCGCTGATCCAAAGAAGAGTGGAGCCATTTCCGTGGACTACCGCACCGGCCGCCGTGTCTACGGCCAGCGTTCCAAGCCGGGCGTTGACGATGGCGACGACGCTTCCCGTCACGCCGGCCGGCATCGAAATGCCGGCGAGCGGGGTCGAGATGCCCAGCAGCGCCGTGCGGCCGGTGGTCTCGTCTGACTGGGTTGCGGTTGCAATCGACATCATCTCTCGCTGAAGGCTGCAGGCCAATCATTATCGAAGCGTTAAACTATCGTCAACATATTTCCCGTGTGGGTTGCATTTTGGGCCGATCACGCGAGCGATGCCGTGAATGGCCGGCCGCCCACGAGATGTTGACGCACGGACCGGGGTTTGACCGGTGTATCGGCTGTCCGGCGTGAGCTAGACCACGGAGGTGAAACGGCTTTATTGCCGGTGTCTGTTCGAGGAACCAGCTTGCCCGCCCATCACCACCGTGTTCTCCTCGTGGACGACAATGATGACGTGCGCGAAACGTCCGCGGATATGCTCGAGGAACTCGGATACTGCGTGACGCAGGCGGCCAACGGGTTCGAGGCGCTCGATAAGCTGGCCGAGTACCCGGACCTCGAAGTGATGGTCACGGACATCCGCATGCCCGGAATGTCGGGGTTCGAGCTCTGTGACTTGGCGAGCGCCAGGTATCGCGATTTGAAGGTCGTGATGATTTCTGGCTATTTCGCGCCCCAAGCGACGACGCGCCGGCTGGTCCGCAAGCCATTCCGAACGGTGGAGCTGGACGTCGCGATCCGCGAAGCTCTGAACGAATAGGCTTTCAGCAGAGACTTACTGGGGCATCGATGCAAGAGTCGCGCGTGGCCGGGCGGCCGCGGCTAAGCTTTGCTTGCGTGTGGAGGATGCATGGACAACGCGGTCAGACCACGGCAGGACAGCGCGATTCGCGACGAGGTGGCCAAGCTGTGCGCCCGGTTCCCGGGCGAGTATTGGCGCGATCTGGATACTCGGCGGGCCTATCCCACTGCGTTCGTGACGGCGTTGACCGAGGCTGGCTACCTGGGTGCGTTGATCCCGGAGCAGTATGGCGGCGCCGGGCTGGGGTTGGCGGACGCGTCAGAGATCCTCGAGACGATCCACGCCGAGGGCTGCAACGGGGCCGCGTGCCACGCGCAGATGTACATCATGGGAACCGTGTTGCGGCATGGATCGGCGGCGCAGAAGGAGCGCTACCTGCCCCAGATCGCCAGCGGAGCGTTGCGGCTGCAGGCGTTCGGCGTGACCGAGCCGACCAGCGGCACCGATACGACGAGCCTGCGCACGACCGCCCGGCGCGAGGGCGACGCATATGTAGTTGACGGGCAGAAGATCTGGACCAGCCGGGCCGAACACTCCGACCTGATGCTGCTGCTCGCGCGCACGACACCTCGCGAGCAGGTCAAGAAGCGGACCGAAGGTTTATCGGTGTTCATCTTCGATATGCGGGCGGTCCGTGACAAGGGACTGACGATCCGGCCGATCCGGACCATGATGAACCATAATTCTTGCGAGGTGTTCTTCGACGGGATGCGGATCCCAGCCGACAGCCTGGTTGGCGAGGAGGGCAAGGGGTTCCGCTACATCCTTGACGGGATGAACGCGGAACGCTTGTTGATCGCCTCCGAGTGCATCGGCGATGCCAAGTGGTTCACCAACAAATCGGTCGTCTATGCCCGGGACCGCACGGTGTTCGGCCGGCCGATCGGGCAGAACCAGGGTGTGCAGTTTCCCATCGCCAAGGCGTACGCGCAGATGCGGGCGGCGGAGCTGATGGTTCACGAGGGATGCGAGCGTTTTGCCGCCGGCCT
Organism: uncultured Alphaproteobacteria bacterium; assembly: GCA_963835135.1. Classification (GTDB taxonomy): domain Bacteria; phylum Pseudomonadota; class Alphaproteobacteria; order Acetobacterales; family Acetobacteraceae; genus JAVVHH01. The sequence continues at coordinate 748,186 of CAWIEF010000005.1, read as the reverse complement.
GCCGTGCGGGGAGCAGGCCAACATGGCCAAGCTGCTGGCGGCGGAGGCGAGCTGGGCGGCAGCGGAGGCGTGCGTGCAGACGCATGGCGGGTTCGGGTTCGCCGAAGAATACGACATCGAGCGGAAATACCGCGAGACCCGGCTCTATCAGGTGGCGCCGATCAGCACCAACCTGGTCCTCTCCTTCGTGGCCGAGCATGTTCTGGGGCTGCCGAGGAGCTACTGAGTGCGGCACCCGCTCGAAGGGCTGCTGGTGCTGTCGCTCGAGCAGGCGGTAGCGGCGCCCTATTGCAGCAGCCGGCTGGCCGATGCCGGCGCGCGGGTGATCAAGGTCGAACGCCCCGAGGGGGATTTCGCGCGGACGTACGACCGCTCGGTCGGAGACCTGTCCAGCTATTTCGTTTGGCTCAACCGGGGCAAGCAGAGCCTCGTTGCCGACATCAAGGCGCCGGAGGACGCGGCCCTGCTGCACCGGATCCTGGCGCGGGCGGACGTGTTCATCCAGAACTTGGCTCCGGGCGCTGCGGACCGGGCCGGGTTCGGTTCGGCCGCGTTGCGCCAAGCCAATCCGCGCCTGATCACGATGGACATTTCGGGCTATGGCGACACGCCGGCCTATCAGGCGATGAAAGCGTACGATTTGCTGGTCCAGGCTGAGACGGGGCTTGCCTCAATCACCGGGCATGCCGCGGGACCCGGCCGTGTCGGCGTGTCGATCGTGGATGTCGGCTGCGGCATGTCGGCCCATGCGGCGATCCTGGAGGCGCTGATCGAGCGCGGCATCACGGGCAAGGGCAAGCAACTCGGCACCAGCCTGTTTGCGGCGACGGCCGACTGGATGACCGTGCCGCTGCTGTATACCGAAGCCACCGGCAGCCCGCCGCGGCGGCTCGGGCTCGCGCATCCGAGCTTGTGCCCATATGGCGCGTTCGCGCTGGCGGACGGCAGCCTCGTGCTCATTTCGATCCAGAACGAGCGCGAGTGGCTGCACTTCTGCACCGTGTTCTTGGGCGAGCCCGGGCTGGCGGCAACGCCCGGGTTCGAGACGAACGTCGCGCGGGTGAACAACCGGCCGGCGGTGGACGCCAAGCTGGCGGCCGTGTTCGCCACCCTCGATCGGGAGACGGCGCGTTCACGCCTGTTGGCCGCCAATACGGCATTCGGCTTCGTCAACGACGTGCCGGCGCTGTCCCGGCACCCCGCGCTTTGCCGCACCGTCGTCCAGACGCCATGCGGTCCCGCGCACATCGTATGCCCGCCGGTTTCGGCTGCGGGAGAGGGCGTCTCGCTCGGCCCCGTCCCGGCCATCGGCCAGCATACCGACCTCGTTCGGGCGGATTTCGCCTTCTGACGGTCTCAGCCGCGGCGAAAGGGTAGGGTGGTCGCGAGCCGGGTCGGAGCGGCGCGGTAGGCTGCCAGGCCGCGCCCGTTGCCGGAGCCACCGGCCGGCGCGGTCGCGACGCTGGAGGCCACGGCGCCCGGCCCGGACGGCAGGATGTGCGCGGTCATGCTGCCGCGCATGGCGAGACCGCCTGGGGAGGGAGCCGTCGGGCCGCTCGGCATGCTGGTGAAGGCACTGGTTGGGGGGATCAGGTTCGCCATGACGGCGCCCCTGCGGACCGCGATGTAAGGAACTGGTTCCCCCAATCCCGGCCGCGCCCACACGTCCAACACCTTGCGGCCGTAGTCAGCGCCGATGTCCGGCGTCAGCGAATGGTATCCCGCCGTCGCACGCGGCCACGACCCGGTCTGCCCCAGCAGCTTCTGCAGGAATTCGGCCGCGTAGCGGGCGTTGGCCAGCGGATCGAATGCCTGCTCGAGCGAGCTGAATGCATCCCCGTGATGCATCAGGTTGACCTGCATGCAGCCGACGTCGATCGAGCGGGCGCCGCGGGCACGGTGCGCGTTGACGGCGGCAACGGCGTCCTGCTTGGTGTCGAACACGTAGCCGACGCCCTCGACGTTGATGGTCCACGGCCACGCGGTGACGCCGCCGCGCTCGTCCTTGCGGCCGCTCTCGACGACGCCGATCGCCTGCATGAGCCGGTCAGGAATACCGAACGCGCGCTCGGCCGCCGTGATGGCCGTGCGGCACAGGGCAGAGGGCACCACGTCGGCCCGTGCGGCTGCCGGGCAGACGAGTCCAAAAAGTGCGACAAGGACGGACAGGAACCGCATCGTCCTCGGGTATACAAGGGCCGGATGAAAAGAAGGTTAACGCCGGTCAGCGGTGCGGCTGGGTGGAGACGCCGAGCAGCGCCGGGGCGGCTTCGCACAACCTGGCCGCGAACCGTGCCAATGTCCGTTGGACCGCCGGGAAGTCCGGCGACGGCAGCAAGCGGATCTCGTCCATGTACAGCCCGCGCGCGAGCTCGATCTGGACGGCGTGGATCCTCTCGCGCGGGCGGCCGTAGTGCCGCGTCACGTAGCCGCCCGCATAGGGGTCGTTGCGGCGCACCCTGAACCCGAGATCGGTCAGTATGTGCTCGGCCGCGCGCATGATGGTGGCCGAACAGGCGGTGCCGTGCGCGTCGCCCAGCACGATGTCGGGCGACGTGCGGCCGGCCGACTGGCTTTGCGCCGGCATCGAGTGGCAGTCGACCAGCAGGCAGGCGCCGAACATGCGCTTGGTCTCGTCCAGCAGGCGGCGGAGCGCGGCGTGGTAGGGCTCCCAGTAGGTCTGGATACGGAATTCAGCTTCGCCGAACGACAGCTTACGGCGGTAAATCGACTCGCCCGAGGCGACCACGCGCGCCAGCGTCCCCAGCCCGGCGCCGACCCTGGCACTGGTGGTATTCACCCACTCGGGCAGCGCGTCCACGAACATGGCCGGGTCGAGCTCCCACCTCTCGCGGTTGGGGTCGCAATAGGCGCGGGCGAACATGGCCGACATGAGCGGCGCGCCCGCGTCCAGCGCTCCCTCGAACAGCTCATCGACGAAGCAGTCCTCGCTCCGCCGCAACCCCGTCGCGTCCAGCCGCGCACATTCGAGGAAGTTCAGTGGGTAGTCCCGGCCGGAGTGCGGGGATGCAAAAACGACTGGGGTGGTCTGCGCCGCCGGCTGCAGAACGCGGAACGGACCGTCGGTCGGCAATGACGGCGCGATGTCGTTGGTCTCGAGCGGCATCGTCTGGTCCATCGGCGTATTCAAACGCTGTCCAAGGCTGCTGTCACCTACCTTGCACAAACGGAGGCGCCCGGTCTAAACGTGCGGCTCACGGCGCCGCGGCGCCGGCGGATGGGCGCGTAGCTCAGCGGTAGAGCATCGCCTTGACATGGCGGGGGTCACAGGTTCAATCCCTGTCGCGCCCACCATCCGCCGGTGGCCGTATCAGGCCCCCATGCGACTGAAGACCATTGCATCCCGGTTCTGCTGCATGAGCGACGTGATCGTAGGGACCTGCTCGAAACCCAATCCGGTGGGCAACGCCTCCGCATCGCCGCCTTGGCTAATCGCGGCGTAGGCCGCGCCGCCGACCTTCTCCCATTTTCCGGCCGGCTTGCGCACTTCGAGGTTGGCCACCGTCGCCTTGAGGACCATGCGGACGATCGGGTCCTTGGGATGGCCTGGCTTGGTCAAGCTCGGATGGCCGGCGATCAGGCGCCAGCCGTTGGCCAGCGCCCAAGAGGTCAGGTCTTCCTTGGTCATCGCGGGCGGTCAGGCCGGCCGCTTGGACTTCGCCTCTTGCTCCGAGCGCGCCCGCCACAGGGCCATGTCGGCTTCCTTGCTGAAGGCGACCCGGACGCCCTTGCCGCCTTGTCCGACGCGTATCTTGCCGCCGTTAGCGGCTTTGTGATCGGCGAGCCATGATAGGAGCTCGGGTGATTCCGGGGTTTTGCCTTCGAATTCGAGCACCCCGACGATCTCTTCGACTTTGCGGCGCTTCACCATCGTGCATGCTTTCAGAGTCGGCCGGGTCAACCCGGCGCAATAAAGATTTCCATAAGATGAGGCTTCGACGGCGTTTGTGGAAGGGGGGCTCGGCGCGTCAGACCGGTTTGGGCGGCGCCTCCTGAATGGCCCGGTTGAGCGCGCGGACGCCGGCGGAGGGGCCGTCGGGGTGGGCCCAGACCGCGCCGACCACAGCGAGGAAATCGGCCCCGGCGGTGACGAGCGGGGCGCAGTTGAGCGCCGTGATGCCGCCGATGGCCACGCAGGGCAGCTCCATCAACTCGGACCACCAGGCAATGATGTCAGGGTCGGCGAGCGTGGGCGCGTCCTTGGTCGTGGTCGGGAAGAATGCCCCGAACGCCACGTAGTCGGCGCCGTCGTCTCCGGCCTGCATGGCCAAGTCGCGGCTATCGTGACAGGTGACGCCGAGGGTCAGGGCGCCGAGCAGCCGACGCGCGTCCCGGGCGGGCGTGTCGGTTTGCCCGACATGGGCGCCGTCGCAGCCGGTGCCGACGGCCAGATCCGGGCGATCGTTGAGCAGGAAGGCGACGTCGCGGGACTGAGCCACGGGGCGCAGGGCGTCGATCGTGCGACGCCAATGGTCGTCATCGGCCTCCTTGAGGCGCAGCTGAAGGGCGGCCACGTCGCCAGCGTCGAGGGCCGCGGCGAGGGTGTCGGCGAAGTCAGGTCCGGCGCTGGTGGGAGTGATGAGATAGAGGCGGGTCGTCATGGTCGGTCTTCAGGTCCCCTCGCGGGCCGCGCTTAGCCGACCTCGAGCCAGGCATCAATGCGGCGGGATGCTGCCGGGTCGGCGAGGTCGAGACAGGCGGGCCGGGCGGCCAGCAGGAGCGCGCCGGCCATCGCGGCGCGTTCGGCGACGCTGGGCCAGGCCGGGCATGGAAGCAGGACGAGGCGGCCGCAGCCCAGCGCGAGCGCCTCGAGGGCGCGGCCCGGCGCGTCGGCGCAGTCGAGGATGTCGGGGTCCCGGGTCGCGCATGCGGCGATGAGGGCGCGCCACCAGGCCGGGCCGGCGAACACGGCGGCGGCGGGGGCGGAGATCAACGTCACGGCGCGGCCGGACGCGAGCGCGAGGCGGGCGTGCTCGATGGAGTGAATGGTGATCGCGGGTGGTCGTGACGGCGACGGCGTCACGGGGCTGGACAGCGACATGCTTGACGTTCAACCCTCTGCACGCTTTCTGTTCAAGTTGGAACGGAACGAGGCAGGAGTTGGATGGCCGAGGACCAGACGCCGGAAGACCGGCTCGAAGCGGCGTTGGACCGCATCGCCAAAGTGCTCGAGGCGCCCGACCCGGTGGCAACCGAAGTCGCCGAGCGGCTCGACCGGATCATCGCCAGCCTGCGGGACGCACTGGCCAAGTAGAGGAGCCGCCGCATGGCGCAGGTCCAATTGAAGATCAACGGCCACATCCACACCGTCGGCTGCAAGGACGGCGAGGAGCCGCACTTGATGGCGATGGGCGAGGAGGTCGAGAAGCGGATCGAGCGCGTCAAGGCGCTCGGGATGAACAGCGGCGAGTCGAAGGTCCTGGCCATGGCGGCGCTGTTTCTGGCCGACGAACTGCATGACATGGCCGCGGAACTCGAGAGTTTGCGGCGGGGCAAGCCGGGCACGCCCGACCGGGTCAAATCGGAGCGCGTCTCGAAGCTGGCGACCCGGGCGGAGGCGATCGCCAAGGCGGCCGAGCAGGCGGGCGTTTGACCCGGTGAGCGCTAAAAGCGGTCCGTGGTGATTGCGATTGCCGGCGCGCAGCCCTAGGTAAAGGGCGGGGCTGCCCGGTGCGTCAGGCTCTTCATCCCCGGGCCGATAAGCACTCCCGCGGGAGCTGGCTCTGCCTTGGCCGTGGTCAGGGTATCTGGCGCCCACCTACGCAAGTAGGTCTCGGGAGGATGTAACGCCAACGGCCAGGGTGGCTCCACTTCGTGCATTGTCGTCTGCAACTCCCCCCGCCGGGGCGAGGTTCATCCGTCGGAACGAGGGAGACGGCGGTTGGAAAAGACTGAGCTGCGGCGGCTCATGCAGCAGCGGCGGCAAGAGTGTCATCCGGCGCTCGGCTTCAGGTTGACGGGCCATCTGCTGGCGTCGGGGATCATCGCGCCCGGCGCCATCGTCGCGGGATTCTGGCCCCTTGCGGGCGAGATCGACTGTCGGCCGGCGCTGCTCGCGCTGATGGGGCGGGGTCATGCCGTTGGATTGCCGGTTACGCCGCCGCTCGGCCAGGCGCTGACGTTCCGGCGCTGGCGGCCAGGGACGGCGTTGGGGGCCGGACGGTTCGGGACGGCGGAGCCGACCGGAGCGCCCCTGGCCCCGACCGTGCTGCTGGTGCCGTTGCTGGCATTCGACAAATCTGGGCGACGGCTCGGGTATGGCGGGGGATATTACGATCGGACGCTGGGCCAACTGGGACCGGACGCTCTGGCGTTCGGGTGCGGTTTTGCCTGCCAGGAGGTGGACAGGGTTCCCACCGAGCCGCACGATCGGCCCTTACACGCCGTTGCTACCGAGGCCGGCGTCAGCATCGTGGAGTAAGCTGATTGTCCGAGAGTAGTGCGCCCGCGCCCGCGCCCAGTCCCCATGAGATCCACAAGGTCATCCGCGAAGAGGGCGAGGAGCAACTCGCCCGGCATGGCGGAGCGCTCGCCTGGTCGGGGCTGGCGGCCGGGCTGTCGATGGGCTTCTCGTTCCTGACCATGGCGCTGCTGCAGGGGCGGCTGCCGGACACCGAGTGGGCTCCGCTGGTGACGAGCCTGGGCTACACGCTCGGGTTCCTGATTGTCATCCTCGGGCGGCAGCAATTGTTCACCGAGACGACGCTGACGCCGGTGCTGCCGATCCTGACCCATTTCACGGGCGAGCGGCTTGCCAAGCTGTTCCGGTTCTGGGCGATCGTCCTCAGCACGAACCTGGTTGGCACCTGGCTGTTCGCCTGGGGGATCGCCAACGAGCACTTCTTCGTGCCGACCGTGTGGCACAGCCTGGGGTCGATCGCGGTTGAGGCGGTGCAGGAGCCGTTCTGGCCGATGGCGTTCAAGTCCATCCTGGCGGGCTGGCTGATCGCGCTGATGGTGTGGGTGCTGCCGAGTTCTGGGCCGGCCAAGATGCCGATCATCATGGTCATCACGTACACGGTGGCGATGGGGCATTTCTCGCATGCGATCGCCGGGTCGTGCGAGGCCGCGTTCGCGGTGATCGTCGGCACCAAGGGGCTAGCCGACTATTTCCTCGTGTTCCTGGCGCCGACCGTCCTGGGCAACACGATCGGTGGCGTGACCTTGGTGGCGATGCTCAACCACGCGCCACTGGCGACCGAAGCCTAAGCGGATGGCGTGCGACTGCGGATAAGTCCCTTCAAGGCGGCGAGGCGGACGGCTTTCGACCCGTGGAGCAGATGGAGCAGCGCGAGGAGTTGAGCGGGGCTCCCGTTCAGCTTGGCATCGAGATGCGGGCGGGGGCCGAACCGGCGGGTACTGACGGTCTTGACGACGGTCATCTCGAGGAGGCCTTCGGCGCCGCGGGTGACGCCGAAGCCGCTGCGGCGGCGGCCGCCGAACGGCAGGCGGGGATCGGCGGTCGGCATGATGAGGTCGTTCACGCAGATCGAGCCGGCGTCGATGCGGGCGGCCAGGGCATAGGCTTCGGCTGGGGGGCCGAAGATGCTGGCGCCCAGTGCGTAGGGGCAGAGCGCGGCGGCCTTGATCGCTGCGTCGGCGTCGCCGACGGGGATGAGGGCGAGCCAGGGCGCGAACACATCCTGCTGCAGGATGGGGAGGTCGGGGGCGGCGCCGGCGAGGATGGCCGGGTTGCGGGCGGCGATGCGGGCGCCTCTGGCTTCGGCGTCGGCGAGCAGGGCGACGAGGCGGGACTCAATCGGTTTTGGGATCGCCGCCGCGGGCGGCAACTGGGCGAGCAGGCGCGAGAGCAGGTCGGCCTCCATCGCGCGGGGAACGAACACCCGGCGGGGCGCGATGCAAGTGGCCCCGGCGTTCAGGCGCAGCCCGTAGGCGAGCGACGCTGCGGCCACGGCGAGGTCGGCGCCTGGCAGGATGAAGGCCGCGTCGACGCCGGACAGCTCCATCGCCGAGGGCGTCAGGGTCTCGGCGGTGGCGCGGGCGACGGCGACACCGGTTTCTGCGCTGCCGGTCAAAACGACGTAGTCGTACCCGTCCTGCAACGCAGCCGGACCGGATGCCTCGGGAAGGATCTGCAACGTGTCGTCGGGAAGGCCGGCTTGGCCGAGTAGGGCGGCAAAGGCGCGGATGGGCGCGCCGCAACCCGGCGCAGGTTTGATGGCCACGGCGTTGCCCGCCGCGAGCGCCTGCAGCGCCTGGGCGCCGGGCAGGAACAGCGGGTAGTTGCCGGGCGCCAGGATCAGGACGGTTCCGCGCGGTTCGCGGCGGATCTCCTGGCGGATGCCCATCAGCCAGAGCGGACCGGGTCCGAGGCGCCGGGTCGCGAGGACGCGCGGCGCGGCGCGGACGAGGAAGCGGGCGGCCTCGACGAGGGGGAGGATTTCAGCCGATAGCGTGTCGGCAAGCGGGCGCGGGTTGGTCGCGGCGAGCGCCTCGGCGCCGGCGGCGATCGCGTGGCGCGTGCGCGCGATGACGGCGAGCCGGTCGCGCAGCGGGGTCGCGGCCCAGCGTGCGGCGGCCTGCGCAGAGGGCAGGCGGCGGCCGGCGGTGTTTGGAATGGTGACATTTTCGTTCATGGACCCAACTCTACCCCGGTCGTGATGAAGGGGTTAGGGTCAGGCATGCCGCACCGAATCGCTGAAGGTATTCTGGTAACATGAGCAAGCGGGTCGGGATCATAGGCGGCGGGCCCGGTGGCTTGGCCACCGCGATGTTGTTGGCCAAGGCGGGGATCGACGTCACGCTGCACGAGGCGCGGGGCGTGCTCGGCGGCCGGTCATCGACGCTGACGGCCAATACCGAGAGGGGCACGTTCCGCTTCGACACGGGGCCGACCTTCTTCCTGTATCCGAGAGTGCTGCAAGACATCTTCGCGGCGTGCGGTCGGCGGCTGGCCGACGAGGTCGAGCTGATCCGGCTCGATCCGCAGTACAACCTGGTGTTCGAGGATGGCGCCACGATCGCGGCGACGGCCGATCTGGAGCGGATGTCGGCTGAGATCGCCCGGCTGTCGCCGCGCGATGCGGCGGCGTTTCCGGCGTTCATGGCCGACAATCGGGCGAAGCTGGCCGTGTTCCGTCCCATCCTTGAATCGGCCTTCAACAGCATTCGCGACCTGGGCCGGCCCGACGTGCTGAAGGGGCTCGGCATGCTGCGGCCGCACCGGAGCGTGGACCAGGATCTGGCCGCGCATTTCCGCGACCCGCGGGTGCGCCTGGCGTTCAGTTTCCAGAGCAAATACCTGGGCATGTCGCCGTTCCGGTGCCCGAGCCTGTTCACCATCCTGTCGTTCATGGAATACGAATATGGCGTCTACCACCCGCGAGGCGGGACGGGCGCGGTCGTGGCCGCGATGGCGAAGGTCGCGCGAGAGCTCGGCGCCGGCGTCAATGCCGGCGAGAGGGTGGACGAGATCCTGTTCGAGGGCCGGCGCGCGGTGGGCGTGCGGGTGGCGGGCGTGGAGCACCGCTACGACGCGCTCGTGATCAACAGCGATTTCGCGCAGACGATGACGACGCTCGTGCCGGACCGGCTGCGGCGGCGCTGGACGGACCGCAAGATCGCCAAGAAGAAGTTCTCCTGTTCGACGTTCATGATGTATCTTGGCATCGAGGGCTCGATCCCGGACCTGGCGCATCACACGATTTTCCTGTCGTCCGACTATCGGCGGAACCTGGCCGAGATCGAGGCGGGAGATGCGCCCGGGGAACCCAGCTTCTACGTGCAGAATGGCTGCGTGACCGACCCGGCCTTGGCGCCGCCGGGCCACTCCACGCTGTATGTGCTGGTGCCGGTCGGGCACCGCGTCGGCGAAGGGCTGGATTGGCCGGCGGAGCAGGCGCGCTATCGGGCGCTCGTGCTCGAACGGCTGCGGCGGATCGGCATCGAGGATATCGAGCAGCGGATCCGGTTCGAGAAGATCATGACGCCGCAGGTCTGGGAGGATGAGTTGTCCGTGTATCGCGGCGCGACGTTCAACCTGGCCCACAACATCCGGCAGATGCTGCACTGGCGGCCGCGGAACCGGTTCGAGGACCTCGATTCGGTCTATCTTGGTGGGTGGCGGGACGCACCCTGGCAGCGGGCTGCCCGTGATCTTCGAGAGTGCGCGGATCACGTCGCGGTTACTGACCGAGGATTTGGGCCTGTCGCCGAATTGGAGTTCGGCCTCGGCGATGGCGGCAGACCACTACGTCCCGGCCATTGCGGAGGCGATGTGACGATGACGGGTGGGAGCGATCGGCGATGAACGCGATGTCTGAGATGGGGCGGCAGCCGGTCGGGGTTGTGGGCGCCGGGCTCGCCGGGCTGGCGGCGGCCTGCACGCTGGCGGCGCGGGGCCACAAGGTCGTGCTGTTCGACAAAAACCCTTGGCTCGGCGGCAAGGCCGCTGTCTTGAACGAGCAGGGGTTCCGGTTTGACATGGGCCCGACGATCCTGACCGTGCCGGGCGTGCTGGAGCGCGTGTTCCGCGAGGCCGGCCGCCAGATGTCGGATTACCTCGACCTGCGGCGGCTCGACCCGCAGTGGCGCTGCTTCTTTGACGACGGCAGCGTCTTGGACCTGCGCGAAGACGCACGGCAGATGATCGAGACGCTCGATGCGTTCGCGCCGGGCAATTCGGACGGGTATCGCGACTTCCTGGCAATGAGCCGGAAGCTGCACGAGGTGTCGGAGAAGTTCTTCTTCTGGAAGTCGGTCGAAGGCATCGGCGACACGCTCAGCTTCAAGGGCATGGACCTGGAGACGCTGAAGGACGTGCTGAGCCTGCGGATGGGGACGTCGGTGGCCACCCAAATCCGCAAACGGGTGCCCGACGGCCGGGTCGCGCAGATGCTCGACCATTTCGTGCAGTATGTGGGCAGCTCCCCATACGCGTCGCCGGCCGTGTTGTGCAGCATCGCGCACATGCAGACCGACCTAGGCGTCTGGTATCCGATCGGCGGCACGCGGGCCGTGCCGGAGGCGCTCGAGAAGCTCGCCGGCGAGTTGGGCGTCGACCTGCGGCCCAACACCGAGGTGACGCGGATCGTCTCGGAGGGCGGCCGCGCGGTGGGCGTCGAGACGGCGGCGGGCGAGGTGGTGCGGCTGTCGGCGGTCGTGTCGAACATGGACAGCGTGCGGACGATGCGCGAGCTGGTCGGCGGCGCGCCGGCGCGGAAATTCGGGCGGCGCTGGAAGCGGGACCCGGCGTGTTCCGGCGTCGTGCTGTATCTCGGGTTGGACCGGGCGTACGAGCATCTGGCGCACCATGATTTCGTGTTCTCGCGCGACCCGAAGGAGGAGTTCGACTGGATCTACGGCAAGGGCGAGCCGGCGCCGGACCCGACCTGCTACTTGGCCGCGACGGGGCGGACGGAGCCGGGCGTCGCGCCGGCGGGCGGCGAGGCGCTGTACATCTTGGTGCACACGCCGTATTTGCGGCCGCATCACGACTGGGCGGCGATGCTGCCGGGCTACCGACAGGTGATCCTCGACAAGCTGAAGCGGTGTGCCGGCATGCCGGACATCGAAGAGCGGATCGTGTTCGAGCGGCACCTGACGCCGCAGGACATCCACGAGCGCTACAACGTGCTCAACGGCGCCATCTACGGGCTTGCGAGCCACGGCAAGGTGAACGGCGCGTTCAAGCCGGGCAACCGGTCACGCGACCTCGCCGGGCTGTATCTGGCGGGCGGCGCCGCGCACCCGGGGCCCGGCATGCCGATGGTGCTGATGAGCGGCTGGATCGCGGCCGACAGCCTCAGCCAGGACGTGTCGGCGACGGTCAGTGCCTAAACCCGTCGACCCCAGGGAGCGGCAATCGCCCTTCCTGTTCTGGGCGTTCGGTTGGTATCTGCGGTGGTTGTTCTGGCGCCGCTTCAACGCGGTCCGGGTGGCGCGGGACGGCATGCCGGCCGCGCCAGCCGGCCGACCGCTGATCATCTGCACCAACCATCCGTCCTGGTGGGACCCGGCGTTCTTCATCCTGATGCAGACCCTGCTGTTCCCGGGCCGGCGCGGGTTCGGGCCGATGGATGCCGAGGCGCTCGGAAAGTATGGCCTGCTGGAGCGGATGGGCGTGTTCGGGATCGCGCTCGATAGCCGGGCAGGGGCGGTGCGCTTCCTCGACGTATCGAGCCGCATCCTGTCCGACCCGGCGAACGTGCTGTGGATCACCGCGCAGGGCTCGTTCGCCGACACGCGCACCCGGCCGGTCCGGTTGCGCCCGGGGATCGCCCATCTGCTGCGGCGCGTGCCGGACGCGACGGTATTGCCGCTGGCGATGGAATACACCTTCTGGAACGAGGGCAAGCCGGAGGCGCTGGCGCGGTTCGGGGCGCCCATCGCCGCCGGGCGCGACCGGAGCGTGGCCGAATGGACCGCGCTGCTGGAAGCGGAGCTGACGCGGGAGGCGGACGCGCTGGCGGCCGATAGCGAGAAGCGGGACGTGCGCCGGTTCCATCGGCTGATGGAGGGCAGCGCGGCGGTGGGCCCAATCTATAGCCTCTATCGCCGGATGCGCTCGGTGCTGACAGGCCGGGCGATCGACGTCACGCATGGGGGGCGCGAGTAGTGTGGGGGTGGCTGGCGCTGGTGCTGGCGGCGGGACCGCTGGGGCTGGCGCTGGTGAACCTGCGGCTGCTGCGCGCGCCGGCGTGGGCGGAGGGACGGCCGGCGGTGTCGGTGCTGATCCCGGCGCGCAACGAGGAGGCGAACATCGCCGCGGCCTGCGCGGCGGTGCTGGCCAGCGAGGGGGTGGCGATCGAACTCGTAGTGCTGGATGACGGCAGCACGGACCGCACGCCGGAGATCCTGGCCGGGATCGCCGACGATCGGCTGGTGATCGCCTCGGCGCCGCCGCTGCCGGCGGGGTGGTCGGGTAAGCAGCACGCGTGCCAGCGGTTGAGCGAGCGGGCGTCGCACGAGTTGATGGTGTTCGTGGATGCGGACGTGCGGCTCGCGCCCGACGCAGTGAGCCGGATGGCAGGGTTCATGGCGTGCCACCCGGCGCTTGGTCTGGGCAGCGGGTTCCCGCGGCAGGTCACGGTGACGTGGTCGGAGGTGCTGCTGCTGCCGCTGATCCACTTCCTGCTGCTGGGGTTCCTGCCGATGGCGGTGATGCGGCGGTCGGCGTCGCCCGGGTTGGGCGCAGGGTGCGGCCAATTGTTCATCGCGCGGCGCGCGGCGTATCGGGCGGCCGGCGGGCATGCCGCGATCCGGGCCTCTCTGCACGATGGGATCATGCTGCCGCGGGCGTTCCGGCGGGCGGGTTGGGCGACCGACCTGTTCGACGCGGGTGGTTTCGCGCAATGCCGGATGTACAACGATGCCGCGCAGGTGTGGGAGGGACTATGCAAGAACGCGACCGAAGGCATGGCCAAGCCGGGCGCCCTGCCGGTCTGGTCGGCGATACTGGTCGGCGGACAGGTGTTGCCGGCGGTGCTGATGGTGGTGGCGCCGGGTTGGCCGGCCGCGGCGGCGCTGGCGTGCGGGATCGGGCTGCGGCTGGTGCTGGCGAGGCGGTTCGTCCAGCCGGTGCTGTCGGCGATGCTGCATCCGGTCGGGGTGAGCGCGCTGCTGGCGGTGCAGTGGTGGAGCCTGGCGCGGTCGCTGGCCGGTGGCAAGGCGACGTGGCGCGGGCGGGCGTATACGGCGCAATCCTGAGCCTGGCCGCGGGGGCCGCGGCGGTGGCCGCGCCGTTGCAGATCGTGGTCGAGGGCGTCGAGAGCAGCAAGGGCAACGTGATGGTAGCGGTCTGCACCGAGCGGGAGTTCCTGCAGCCGCACTGCTCCTACAATGGCCAGGCCAAGGCGCGCCCCGGGCCGGTGGTGGTGACCATCGAGGTGCCGCCCGGGACTTACGCGGCGCAGGCCTACCAAGACGAGGACGGCAACACGGAGCTGACCCAAAACGTGCTGGGCCTTCCGGTCGAGCCGCTCGGGTTTAGCAATAACGTGACGATCAGGTTCTCCGCGCCGCGGTATCGGGATGCGGCGTTCCAGGTCGGCGCCATGGGCGGACGGATCGAGATCCGGCTAAAGCGACTATTTTAGCTTGATTGGACTCGGGCGGAGACCCACTATTGGTGCTGCAACTTATCTGAAAGGAGGTGATCCAGTGTCTCATTGCTCGGAACGGTCCCTAATCGTGACCTGGACATCGGCCGCCTCCACTGTGGTGGCCGGCTAACCCACGCGTTCGCGGTTACGGCCGTCGATCAATGGAGGGCCTCGGGAGCGATCCCGGGGCCCTCATTGATTCCGGTCAACTCATGCCGCCATCGATGGCGATGCACTGGCCGGTGACGTAGGCGGCGGCGGGAGAGCAGAGGAAGGCGACGAGGTCGGCGACTTCGTCGGGGGTGCCCTGGCGGCCGACCGGGACGAATTCCTTCAGCCGGGACGTGTCGAGCCGTTCTGTCGCGGGCGAGGCGATCAGGCCGGGCGCGACGGTGTTGACCGTGATGCCGCGGCTGCCGACCTCGCGGGCGAGCGACTTGACGGCCCCGATCAGCCCGGCCTTGGCCGCGGCGTAATTGGTCTGGCCGCGGTTGCCCAGCAGCGCGGAAACCGACGAGAGGGCGACGATGCGGCCCCAGCGGGTGCCGATCATCGGCAGCAGCAAGGGCTGGGTGACGGCGAAGAAGCCGTTGAGCGAGACGTCGATCACGCTATGCCACTGCTCCCGACGCATCCCGGCAAGCGGCGCGTCGTCGTGCGTGCCGGCATTGTGGACGATGATCTGGACCGGGCCGGGCTCGAGGAGCCGGGTCATGGCGGCGGCCGTAGCGACCGGGTCGACCAGGTTGCAGGCGAAAGCGGTGGCGGCGGGGCCGAGTTCGGCCGCAATAGCCTCCGCCCCAGGCAGGTTGGCATTGGCGTGGATCAGCACATGGTGGCCGCCACGGGCCAGCCGGCGGGAGATGGCGGCCCCGATCGGGCTCGCCCCGCCCGTGATGAGCGCCCGCATCATCCGGGAAGCTTGATCAGCGCGCGGCCGCTGAGCAGCAGGCGGGACTCGGTGCGAAGGACGAGGGCGTAGGACATGCCGGAAGGTTCTTGGGCCTCGCGCGCGGCTTCGACAACGAGGCAGGTCAGGGCCGGGTCGTCGAGGCGGTCGATGGTCAGGGTGATGGCGCGAAGACTGGCGACGTAGCCCGGCCGTTGCGCGGCGCCGGCGAGCAGGCCGCCGTGCAGTGCGGCGGCTTGCAGGCAGAACTCGATGCCGGCCAGCGCCGGGAGCCGGCCCGCGCCGCGCAGCGGGTTGGCCGGGTCGAGGTGGCGAGTGCTGCGGCAGACAATGCCCGCGGGGTCGAAGCGGACGACCTCATCGAGCATGACCATCGCTCCCGCGTGCGGAATGAGGTCGCGGAGCGGCCTCAAGGCTGTAGCTCGAGCGTGATGCTGCCCTCTTGATAGGCGAGGTCCTGGGTGAACGGCGCGGCCCGGGCCAAGGCGGCGAGCAGCGGCAGCGCGCGGGCGGCGGGATTGGGCGCGAGCGCGGCGAAGCGTGCGTCGTGCGGGCTCGGGCGAGGGCACACCTCGGGGCGGTAGATCAGCTCGAGCGTCGGGCCGTGTGTCGGCGCAGCCAGGACGAAGGCGGCGGCGAAGGCCGGTCCGGTGCACCGGACCGCGTCGAGCGGGGGCGGCAGCGGATGGTCGTAGCACACGAGCAGGACCGGCCCGCCGGAGGCCCGCAGCCCGGCAAACGCCGTCAGCAGGGCTGCGGCCCAGCTCTCGTCGTGGCAACCGATGCAGGTCGCGGGCCGGCGGCTCGCCGTGGCGATGGACCAATAGCCGGCGGCGGCATTGTGGACCGAGTTGTGGAACTGGGTGGGGGACACGACGCGGGTGTCGGTGTCGGCGGCAAGTGCGTCGAGGATGGCGCCCACGATCGGCCCGTCGCCGTTGCTGCTGGCGAACACCGCGTCGAGTGTGGCGGGCGGGCAGCCGGAGAGGCTGGCCGCCTCGTGAGCCACGGCGAGGGCGAGGCGGACGACGGGACCGGCCCGGCGTCGCTCCGCCGGGGGCAGCAGGGACGGAGCGGGCGGCGGCGATGGCGCGGGCAGATAGGGCGCTGTGCCGGTGAGGATCGGCAGGCTTGCGGTCCAGCCCTCGAGTCCCGGACCCCACAGCGAGGCGGCTCGGATCGAGGCGGACAGCGTCACGCGGCCCGGCCGAGGACCAGGCTGCAGTTGATCCCGCCGAACCCGAACGAGTTGCTGAGCACACGCTGGATCGGCCGATCCAGCGTCGTGGTGGGGATGGTGGCATTCAGGCGGTCGTCGGGAGCATCGATGCCGAGACAGCCGGGGATGAAGCCGCGCCGCATGGCCTGGTCGGCAATGACGGTCTCGAGGATGCCGCACGCGCCGAGCGTATGCCCGGTCCAGGCCTTGGTGGAGCTGCAGGGGGTCTCGGCCGGAAAAGTGGCGCAGATGGCGGCGTCTTCGGCCGCGTCATTGGCGCGGGTGCCGGTGCCGTGCAGGTTGATCCAGTCGATGTCGGCCGGGTCGAGCGCGGCGGCGTCGAGGGCATCGCGCATGGCGGCGGTGGCGCCGGCACCGTCCGGGTGGGGGCTCGACATGTGGTGGCCGTCGCTGCTGGCGCCGGCGCCGAGCAGGTGCAGTCCGGTTTGACCGCGGGGCGGTTCGAGCAGGGCGAACCCGGCGGCCTCGCCGATGGAGATGCCGGTGCGGTCGGGGCCGCAGGGACGGCACGGTGTGGGCGAGATGAGTTCGAGCGCCTGGAAGCCGTGCAGCGTCATGCGGCAGAGCGAGTCCGCCCCACCCACCACCGCCGCGTCGCACAGCCCGGCAGCGATCAGGTTCGCCGCGTCCATGAAGGCGCGGGCACTGCTGGCGCACGCGGTCGAGATGACCAACGCGGGGCCGCGCAGACCGAGGGCGGCGCGGACGAGACCGGCCAGGGAGTGCAGATCCTGGCTGCCGCGGTAATCGAAATCGGGTGGCAGCGCGCCGGTTTCGGTGCGGGCGCGGTAGGCGTCCTCGGCCGCGAGAATACCGCTGGTGCTGGTCCCCACCACGACCGCGATGCGATGGGCGCCGAAGCGGGCGCGGGCGGCGGCGACGGCCTCGGCAAAACCATCGGTCTCGAGCGCCAAGTGCGCCAGGCGATTGTTGCGGCACTCCCAAGCCGTGAGCGCGCCGGGTAGGCGATAGGTTTCGAGCCCACACACCCGGCCGATCCAGCCGCCGATGGCCGGGTCGAAATCGTTCGGCCGCAGGCCAGAGCGCCGGGCCAGCAGCGCATCGCCATGGGCGGTGGCGCCGCGGCCAAGGGCGCTCACGGCGGTCAGCGCGGAGATGGCTAGGGCAGGCATCAGGCGGGAGATGGGGGCTCGCCGGTGATCAGGAAGGCGCAGACCAGCGCGAGGAAAGCCCCGGTCGCGATCGTGACGCCCAAATCGCGCAGGACGGGCGTTTGGCTGGTGGCGAGCAGGCCGAAGGTGAGAAGGGTCATGGCATTGCAGGTGATCAGGGTGCGGAGCGTGCGGGCGCGCTCCTCGGCGTCGAGTTGCCGGCGGGCAAAGAACAGGGCGTAGTCGAGCCCGACGCCTGCGACAAGCTGCAGGGCGACGAGGTGGATGAGCGAGATCTCGACACCGGCCGCGCTGAGAAGGCCGATCGTCAGTAGGAGCGCTGCGGCGATGGTCGCCACGGTGCGCGCGGCCATGACCGGGTCCCGCAGGCCGAGGGCCAGCACGGCGAGTATCGCGGCGGCGCTGAGCGCGAGCAGTCGCCAGGCATGGGCGGTGAAGCTCGAGAGGACGGTGCCGAGTTCGCCCTTGAGGTCGATATAGGTCGCGTCCGCCGGCAGGGCGGCCGGATTGGCGAGGCCGTGCAGCAGGACGAGGCCACGCCACCCGCCTTGGGCTGGTTGCAACAGCGGATCGAGGCGAGTGGCCAGCGGCGTGTCGGCGAGATCGGCCGGGGTGAGCGGGGCCACCGTGCGGGATTGCGCGACGGCGGCCAGGAAGGGGTCGAAGGCGGCGGGGCGGAACGGCAGCCCGGCGAGCGCGACGCCGAGATCGTGGGCGAGGGCGGGTGGGTCGGGGAGGGCAGCTTGCCGGTTGCGCTGCGTGGCGACGCTCGGGAGAAGGCGCGCGGCGGCCTCGAACGATGCGAGGCCGCCGCGGGCGATCAGCGCATCAAGCGCCGGGAGGATGGCCTCCTCGCGGGCCAGGACGGCCTCGGCGGTGGGGGCGCGGACGAGGATGAACTGGCCGGCATCGCCGGCGCCGAGATCGGTGCGGAGCTCGCGGTCGAGCGCGCGCGAGGCGTCCGGGATCGGGCTGAGCGCGGCGAGGTCGGTCTGCCAACGCGGGCCGCCGATCGCGACGACATACAGCAGTGCTGCCAGCAGCGGCGCCAGGACGAGCAAGCGGAAGCGGCGCAGGCGTTCGAGCCGGGCCAGCCAGCGTGGGTTTTCCGCCGAGGTGGGCGCCAGGTTCGCGGCGACCATCAGCGGCGGCAGCGCGAACCAGGTCAGGACTGCGGAGGTGACGAGCCCGGTGGCGGCGAAGGCGCCGAGTTGGGCGAGCCCGGGGAAGCCGGAGAACAGCATGGCGGCGAGCCCGATCGTGGCGGTGGCGACGGCCAGGACGAAGGCGCGGGCGATGCGGGCGCGGGTCGCGGGGGCGGGCTCGCCGCGCTTGCGGTGGCCGATCATCAGGACGGGATAGTCCACCGCGATGCCGAGCATGGTCGCGCCGAAGCCGAGGGCGACGCCGTGCACGCTGCCGAACAGCGCCTGGACGGCCAGTGCCGCGACGCCGACGCTGGCCACGACCGGGGCGGCGATGGCCGCGATGACGAGCGGCCGGCGGAACCGCCACCAGAGCAGCCCGGCCACCAGCAGCGTCGAGAGAACGGAGATCCGTTCGACGTCGCCGCGGATCGCCCGGGCGGCATCGCGGGCGAAGACGGCAGGGCCGGCCACGAGCAGTCGGGCGGGCCCCGGCTCTGCGGCGTCGAACGCCTGCCGTATGGCGGCGGTGGCGGCGTCCTGGGCGGGGATGTCCATGCCTCCGGCCCTGGTGCGGGCGAGCAGCAGGGCGCGGTCGCGGGTCGGGGCGAACCAGGCGCCGTCGATCGGGCGGACGGGTGAGCCGGCCGTCCAGGGCTGGATGGCGGCGATGAACGCGCCCGGCGGATCGGCCAAACCGAACTGGGTCACGAGCGGCGCCGCGGCGCCGCGAAGTTGGCGGAGCAGGCGCTCGAGATCCATGCGAAGGGTAGCTTCGGAGAAATCGGCCGGAGCCAGCAGGTAGCGGTGGGCGAAAAGCTCCTCGATCTGCTCCTGCGGCAGCGCCGCTTGTCCGCCGGCTACGGTTTGGAACAGGCCGGACTGCGTGAGGCGTGCGGCGAGCGTGCGGCTGATGCGGGCGAGGTCGGCGACGGGAGCGTGTTCGATGCCGATGAAGATCAGGCCGGAGGCGCTGCCGGCGCGCGCCTCGTCGAGGATCAGCCGGGCTGTGGGCGTAGTCCCGATCGGCAGGAACTCGGTCATGTCGGTCCGGATGGTGACTGCCGACAGCGCGCCGCCGAGCAGCGCGACCGCCGCGGCCAATGCGAGGACGATCGGGCTGCGGGACGAGGCGCTAGTCCGGGAAGCGCGGCAGCCGGTCGTCGCCTGGCGGCGCGTAGCGGCAGGCGTTCATCTGCATCGCCAAGAAGCCGTAGTAACCGCTGATCCCGACCAGGTCGACGACGGCCGGCTTGCCGAAGCGCTGCTCGGCGCGGCCCCAAGTCGCGTCGGACACGCGCTTGAACTGGTGCAGTTCGGTCGTGAAATCATACACGAGCGCCTCGTCGTCGGTCATGGCGGCGGGCCGGCGGCCGTCGCGGATCGCGGCGATGATGTCGGCCGAGATGCCGACTTTGGCCGCGATCGGGGCGTGGGCATGCCACTCGAAATCCTGCGACCAATGCCGCGCCACGACCAGGATGACGAGCTCGGAGAGGGTCGTCCCGATGGCGGAGTGGTAGCGCAGATACTCGCCGACCGATTGGGCCAGCAGCATCAGGCGCGGCGAGTGCATCAGCGCTTCGTAGGGACCGAACGGGTCGATGCCGCGATGCTCACGAAAGGCGGATGCCGCACTCCGCTGGGCGTCGTCGTACAGCGCCGGCGGGATGGTCGGCAGGCGAGTTGAGCCCATCCCCTAGAACAAGCCGCTGAGGAACCCGGCGCGGCGGCGCTGAATGATCGGCGTGTCCCCGCTATCGACGTCCTGGCCGAGGGCGGCGTTCTGGCGGATCCGCTGGGCTTCGCGGGCCGGGTCGACGGCGGTGCCGGCGGGCGGCGCCGGCCGCCAGAACATGAGGCGATCCACGAAGCTCCGGCTCGGCGAGTCGATCGCAGCCTCGCTGTTGACCTCGGCCCGGATGTTGGACGGCGCAGGGCGGCCGGCGGCGGCCACGAGCGCCTGCTGGCCCGGGCTGGACGCGCGCGGCGACTGCGCGTTGAGCGAGTCCGGGACCAGCGCCGCTTCGGCCTGCTGCGATCCACTCAGCTCCTGCGGCCGCGAGGCGCCCGGCCGCGGCGGCCGCAGCGTGAAATCGGGCGGCATGGAGAGCGGCGCGCGGGTGGTGACCTGGAACTCGTCCGGCGCGTCGCGCGTGAGGCCGAAGGTGCGGGTCAGTTCGTCGCCGCTGCAAGCAGCCAGTCCGAGCATGCTGGCCAGCACGCCCATCAAGACCGGCACACGAAAATGTTTCCTCATGGCGCGGCTTCTACTGCCGCAAGCCGGGCCTCTGCAAGGTCGTCCGTTGCGGGCGAACGCCGTCCAGTATCAAAACGGCGACACCGCAAACGATCGCCGCGTCGGCCACGTTGAACACGTACCAGGAATACCCGAACGCGTGTGCGTGGATGAAGTCGACCACGCGGCCGAACCGCAACCGGTCGATGACATTACCGACCGCGCCGCCGGCGATGGCGCCGAGCGCGACCGCCACCAGCACCATCTCGGCCTTGCGCATCCAGAAGACTAGCGCCGCGACGACGAGCAGCGCCACGACCGCCAGGAGGTAGGTCCCCTCGACGCTGCCCTGCCGCAATAGCCCGAACGTCACCCCGGCGTTCCACACCATGGTCAGATTCAGCATCGGGAGCAGCTCGACCGAGCCGAGCGCCGGCAGGTCGAGCACGTTGAGCACCCAATATTTACTGCCCTGATCGGCTGCGAGGACGACCGCTGCCGCGAGCAGGCCCCACCCGATCACTCGGCCGCGACCTTACGGTCGGGCAGGCTGTCGACCACGGCTTCACATCGCATGCAGATCGGGGCGCGCGCCGGGCCCCGTCCCACCTCCGGCAGCACCCGCCAGCAGCGGGCGCATTTCTCGCCGGGCGCGCGCAGCACACGCATGGACGGGCCGGGCTGCACAGCGGAGACGATCGCCACTTCGGCCCAGGTCTCCGTGTCGAGCGTGTCGAGGAACTCGGGCGGCAGTTCGAGCGCCGCTTGCAACGAGGAGCCGATCCGCTTCTCGGCCCGGGCCAGTTCGAGGGCCGTGGTGGCCTGGCTGCGCAGGGAACGCAGGGCGGCCCAGCGCTCGCCAAGCGCGGGGTCGAGCCAGGCGGCGGGGATGACCGGGAACGCTTGCAGGTGGATGCTGCCCTGGTCGGAGGGGAAGCGGTCGAGCCATGCTTCCTCGGCGGTGAAGCAGAGCACCGGGGCGAGCCAGGCAGTCAGGCAGCGATGCAGGTGGTCTAGCACGGTCCGAACGGCCCGGCGGCGAAGGCTGTCGGCGGCGTCACAATAAAGCACGTCCTTGCGGACGTCGAAGTAGAAGGCGGACAGGTCGGCCGAGCAGAAGGCGTGCAACTCGGGATAGACGCCGGTCCAGTCGTGCGTCGTCAGCGCGGCGCGCAGGCGGGCGTCGAACTCGGCCAGCCGGTGCAACACCCAGCGCTCCAGCTCGGGCAACTCGGCCTCGGGCAGGCGCTCGCTGTCCTCAAACCCGTCCAGCCCGCCGAGCAGCCAGCGGAGCGTGTTGCGGAGCCGGCGATACAACTCCGCCTGCTGCTTGAGGATCTCCGGGCCGATGCGGAGGTCCTCGTTGACGTCCGAGTTCATGGTCCACAGGCGCAGGATGTCTGCGCCCATCTTCTCCGTCACCTCCTGCGGGGCCGTCACGTTGCCGAGCGACTTGCTCATCTTGCGTCCGTTCTCGTCCAGCACGAAGCCGTGCGTCAGCACAGCCCGGTACGGGGCGCGGCCGCGGGTCCCCACGGCCTCGAGCAGGCTCGACTGGAACCAGCCGCGATGCTGGTCGCTGCCCTCGAGGTAGAGGTCGGCCGGCCAGCCGTCGCCGATGGCCTCCATGGCGAAGCTGTGCGTGCTGCCGCTCTCGAACCAGACGTCAACGATGTCCATGACCTTCTCGTAGTCGTCGGGGTGCCGGTCTTGGCCGAGGAAGCGCTCGGGCGGGCTGCTATACCACGCGTCGGCGCCCTCGGATTCGAACGCGCGGACGATGCGGTCGAGGACAGCCGGGTCGCGCAGCGGTTCGCCGGTGCGGCGCTCGACGAAGACGGGGATCGGCACGCCCCAGGCACGCTGGCGGCTGATGCACCAATCGGGGCGGCTCGCCACCATGGAGGCGAGGCGGGTTCGGCCGGCTTCCGGGATGAAGCGGGTCTCGTCGATGGCGGCGAGCGCTTTGCGGCGGATGCCGGCCTCACCGTCGAGCGCGATGAACCATTGCGGGGTGGCGCGGTAGATGACCGGGGCTTTACTGCGCCAGCTATGCGGGTAGGAGTGCAGCAGCGTGCCGCGCGCGAGCAGGCCGCCGGCGGCCTCGACCGCGTTGGACACGGGCTTGGACGCCTTGAAGACATGGATGCCGGCGAACAGCGGCACCCACGACGAATAGGTCCCGTCGCCCTGAACGGTCTCCGGAACGTCAAGCCCATATTCTTGGCCGAGCAGGAAGTCCTCGACGCCGTGGGAGGGTGCGGTGTGGACGAGGCCGGTGCCCTGGTCGGTGGTGACGTAGTCGGCGGGTAGCAGGCGGACGTCGTGGTCGTAGCCCTGGCCGCGCAGCGGATGGCGGGCGACGGCGCCCTCGAGTTGGATGCCCTTGAAAACGTGCTCGACGTGATGAGTGGCGATGCCGGCCGCCTTGGCGATCTCGGCCAGCAGGCCGAGCGCGGCGAGGATACGCTCGCCGGGCCGGGCGAGCGAGCCGTCAGCCACGCTGTCCACCCGAACCAGCGCGTAGTCGATCTCCGGGCCGTAGGCGATGGCGCGGTTGCCAGGGAGCGTCCAGGTCGTCGTCGTCCAGATGATCGCGGCAGCGCCCTCCAGACGCGGGTCCGGCACCGCGACAAGCGGAAAGCGCACGAACACCGTGTCGCTGGTGCGGTCGTGATACTCGATTTCGGCTTCCGCCAGCGCGGTCTTCTCGACCGGGCTCCACATCACCGGCCGCAGGCCGCGGTAGAGCGCGCCGTTGAGAAGGAACTTGCCGATCTCGGCGGCGATGGCGGCTTCGGAGCCGAAGTCGAACGTCGCGTAGCGCCGCGCCCAGTCGCCCTCGACGCCGAGCCGCTTGAACTCGGCCGTCTGCACCTCGAGCCAATGCTGGCTGTAGCGGCGGCACTCATCGCGGAAGTCGAGCACCGGGACCGCGTCCTTGTCGCGGCCGGTCTTGCGGTATTCCTCCTCGACCTTCCACTCGATCGGCAGGCCGTGCGTGTCCCATCCGGGGATGTAGGGCACGTCCTCGCCTGCCATCCTGTGGGCGCGCATGATCACGTCCTTGAGGATGCGGTTCAGCGCGTGGCCGATGTGCAGGTTGCCGTTGGAGTAGATAGGGCCATCATGCAGGACGAAGCGCGGGCGGCCCCGCATCGCTTCGGTGGTCCGCTGCCACAGGCCGATGCGCTCCCAGCGGTCGAGCCAGTGCGGCTCGCGGCTCGGCAGGTCGCCGCGCATGGGAAACCGCGTGGTGGGCAGGAAGACGGTCGATTTGTAGTCGGTGGTCGTGTCGGACATGGCCTCGATCCTGGACGGCTGTGGCGCGCAGCTCGGGTCCGGCCTCGTTACGGGGCCGGGGAGGCGGTAATTCGCGCGGATAACGGGCGGACCATCGCGCGCATATGCAGATGCGGGATGGGCGGGGTCAAGCGAATGTGGCGGGTGACTGACACAGGGCGATTGCATACGCGTCCGTGTCCCTCCCTCCAGCAACGGTGTTGGTGGGCTGAAGCTCACCCGACCGTCTCGCGTTGCGAGACGGAGGCACTCTCAGTGTAGCTTGACCCGGGTCACCGGGCGGTTGCTGAAGGCGGCGGAAAGGGTGCGGAGCGCGACGCGGCTGCTGCCGTGCAGCGCGGCCTGGTGCATCTTGTAGAGCGAGCGATACATCAGGCGGGCGAACAGGCCTTCGACGAACATCGAGCGCCCGACCGCGAAGCCCATCAGGTTGCCGACCGTCGTGTATCGTCCGAGCGACACCAGCGAGCCGAAATCGCGATAGACGAACGGCGTCAACGGCGTGCCGGCCAAGCGAGCGGCGAGCTGGTTGACCATGTGCGACGCCATCTGGTGCGCCGCCTGGGCTCGGGGCGGGACTGGCGACGCGCCCCCGGGCCGCGGGCAAGACGCGCAGTCGCCGATGGCGAACACGTCGTCGTCGCGCGTCGTCTGCAGCGTCGGGCGAACCACCAGCTGATTAACCCGCGTCGTCTCGAGCCCGCCGAACTCGTGCAGCACGTCCGGCCCCTTCACTCCGGCCGCCCACACCACCAACTCCGACCCGATCGTCTCGCCGCTCTCGAGCACGACGCCGTCGGCGCGCACCTCCGCCACCTTGGCGCCAACCCGAACATCCACGTCGAGCGAGCGCAGCAGCTGCATCGTCGCCTCCGAGATCCGCTCGGGCAGCGCCGGCAGGATGCGGGGCGCCGCCTCGATCAGCACGATCCGGATGTCGCGCGACGGCACGATGCGGTCCAGCCCGTAGGCCACGATGGCGCGCACGGTGCGATGGAGCTCGGCGGCCAACTCCGTGCCGGTGGCGCCCGCGCCGATGATGGCCACGTGCAGCTGGCCCGGGCGAATGGGGCCGTCCTGGCCGTTGGCGCGCAGGCATGCGTTGATCAGCCGGCGGTTGAAGCGCGCCGCCTGATCCGCGGTCTCGAGCGGAACGGCGAACTCCGCCGCGCCCGTCGTGCCGAAATCGTTGGTCACGCTGCCGATCGCCACGACCAGCGTGTCGTAGCCGAGCGAGACCGCCGACGTGATCTGCCGGCCCTCCTCGTCCATCGTTGGACCGAGCAGCAGGCGTTTATTCTCCCGGTCGAGCCCGACGACCTCGCCGAACCGGTAGGTGAAATGATGCCAATGCGCCTGGGCGAGGTAGTTGAGCTCATGCTCGGACCGGGTCAGGCTGCCCGCCGCCAGCGAGTGCAGCAGCGGCTTCCAGATATGGGCGCGGTTGCGCTCGACCAGCGTGACTTGCGCGCGCCCCTTGCGGCCGAACTTGTTGCCGAGCTTGGTGACGAGTTCCAGCCCGGCGGCTCCACCCCCGGCAACGACGATATGGTGCAACCTGCTGACCCCTCGGTTTGCCCGATTATGTCACAGGACGGCGCGCGCCTGTGAAGCGTCGGTTGCAATCTGTCCGCGCAACTCGTCGAAAGACGCGAATTTCCGCTCGGCGCGCAAAAAGACGTGCAGCGCGACCGCGATCTCCTGGCCGTACAGATCTCCCTCCCAATCGAACAGATGCGCCTCGACCCGGCTCTGCAGCCCGTCCTCGACCGTTGGCCGCCGGCCGATGTTGGCCACACCCGGGACCGTCGCGCCATCCGCAAGCGTGGCCGTGACCGCATAGACGCCGCGGGTCGGCTCCAGATGCTGGCCGAGCGGGATGTTGGCGGTCGGAAAGCCGATCGTGCGGCCGCGCTTGTCGCCATGCGAAACCACGCCGCGCACGGCCCAGGGCCGGCCCAGATCGGCCGCCGCACGCTCCGGATAGCCATCCTGCAGCAGGCGTCGGATCCGAGTTGAGCTGATCGGCCCCTGGGCGTCCGACAGGCTCGGCACCACGGAGAGGCCCATGCCGAGCGCTTCCGCCCGCCCCGCCAGGAACGCGACGTCTCCGCCGCGGCGATGGCCGAATGCGAAATCGGCCCCGCATGCTAGATGCACCGCACCGATCCCGTCATGCAGCACGTCGTTGACGAACGCCTCTGCCGACAGCTCCGAGAACGCCCGATCGAACGGGATCTCGTAGAGGATCTCGACGCCCAGGGCAGCCAAGGCGTCCTGCCGTTCCCGCTCGAGCGTCAGGCGGAACGGCGGGTCGTCGGGGCGGAACAGCTCGCGCGGATGGGGTTCGAACGTTAGGACGGCGAGCTTGGCGCCGGGCCGTGCGGCGTGGGCGGCGCGCAGCACGTGGGCGTGGCCGCGGTGCACGCCATCGAAGTTGCCCAGCGCCACCGTCGCGCACCGCGTTGCGTCCGACAGGTCGTGCCAGGTGCGGATCGTCTGCAAAGTCGCTCAGGCTCCTGTATTTGCCTCTAAGAGCAACGGGGTCGATGCTGCGGTCAAGCACCGCCAAGACCATGACCGGGACCGATACGCCATGAGCCGCTCCGACGATGCCGCCACCCTGCTCCTGAGCGCGCGCCGCCATACCTCGCCTCGGCTGGACGGCTTGCCCGCGTCGCTTCGGCCCGAGAGCGAAGGCGATGCCTACCGGATCCAGCAGGCGGTGGTGGCCGGACTGGGCGGGATCGCCGGCTGGAAGGTGGGGTCGCCGAGCCCGGCCGCCACCCGGTTCACCTGCGCCCCGCTCCCCGCCGGCACCGTGTCCGACGGTCCGGCGGCCATCCAGGGCAGCGATCGCGGGGTCGAGGCGGAGATCGCCGTGCGCTTGTCGCGCGACCTGCCGGCGCGCGAGGCGCCCTACACCATCGACGACATCCGCACCGCGATCGGGTCGGCGCATCCGGCGATAGAAGTTCTGGAAAGCCGGTTCATGGACCTCGAGGTCGCGGGACCGCTGTCTGCGCTGGCCGATAGTTTGTCCAACCACAGCCTGGTGCTCGGCCCGGCCATCACCACCTGGCAGCAGATCGACCTAGCGAGCGAAACGGTGCGATTGATTGCCGACGGCGTCGAGATCAAGAGCGGAGCGGGCAATCCCGGCGGGGAGATGCTGCGCCTTGTGGTCTGGCTGGCCAATGAAGGGGCGCGCTGGGCCGGGGGGATGCGCGCCGGGCAGGTGATCACGACCGGGTCATGGACCGGCAAGGACTACGTCCGACCCGGCGCCGAAGTGGTCGCGCGTTTCGCCCAGTGCGGCGATGCGACGGTCCGCTTCGCATGACCGCGCTGATCGTCGGCGCCGGGCCGGGATTGTCGGCCAGCTTGGCCCGCAAGCTCGCCGCGGCCGGGCACGGCGTCTCGCTCGCGGCGCGGCGGACCCACACGCTGGGCGCACTGGCCGCCGAGATCGGCGCCAGCGTCCATGCCTGCGACGCAGCCGACCCGGCCGCCGTCACCGCCCTGTTCGCGGCGGTACCCGACCCCGAGATCGTCCTCTACAACGCGAGCTACCGCACCCGCGGCCCCTTCCTCGAGCTCGACCCGGCCGAGGTGCGCCGGACGCTCGAGGTGTCGGCGTTTGCCGGCTTCCTCGTCGCGCAAGCCGCTGCGCGCGCGATGCAGCGGGCCGGCCGCGGCACCATCCTGCTCACCGGCGCCTCGGCCAGCGTCAAGGGCTATGCGCAATCCGCCCCGTTCGCGATGGGCAAGTTCGCGCTGCGGGGTCTGGCGCAGAGCATGGCGCGCGAGCTGCACCCACAGGGCATCCACGTCATCCATGTCGTGGTCGACGGCGGAATCCGTGCCGCCGCGCGCCCAGAGCCCGGCGACAAGCCGGACAGCATGCTCGATCCGGACGCCATCGCGCAGACCATGTTGGACCTTGTGCGCCAGCCTCGCTCCTGCTGGACCGACGAGATCGCCGTCCGGCCCTGGGTGGAGCGCTTCTGATGCAGCGGACCGGCTACGATCCCGTCTACAAGGCACTGCACTGGGCTGTCGTGGCACTCGTCGTGACTCAATTCGTGACCAAGCTCGTCTCGCCCAAGATCTTCGCGGGCGTCACCGAGGACGGGCTGGACGCCTGGCACCTTGCCGTGGGGCCGACGATCCTGCTGCTCATGCTGGTTCGCCTGGTCTGGCGGATGACGCACCGGCCGCCCCCAGCGCCCTCCGATCTTGCGCCGGCGCTGCAGCTGCTCTCGCGGGTGACGCACTGGTCGTTCTATGGGCTGTTGATCGCGATCCCGGTGCTCGGCTGGTTGTCCGCCTCAGGCTTCGGCGCGCGTCCGACGCTCATGTTCCTCTTCCATCTCCCCGCGATCGCGCCGGCCAACGAGCGGAGCGCCGAAGCGTGGGGCACCGTCCATGGCCTGCTCGCCTGGGCGCTGGCTGGAGTGATCGCGCTGCACGTGTCGGGGGCGTTATGGCATGGGCTGGCGCTGGGAGACGGGGTGTTCTCGCGCATGATGCCGGGCCGCCCCGCCGGGAAGTGACGACGCGCAGGTTTCGCGATAGAGGGAACGCGGGCCCGCCCATGCTGGGGTGGCAGAGCGGTTGAATGCACCGGATTTGTAATCCGGCTGGGTAACCACACGCAGGTTCGAATCCTGTCCCCAGCATCAAAGCCCCTTGACCGTGCCGCCTTTCGCTTCCGGCTTGGTGCCCACGATCTTGGTCGAGGGCTCGATCGTCACCACAGAACCGCCTCCGACCAGGATGGCCGGGTTCTCGCAGGCCAGATTGAGCGTGACGTCGCGCAGCACCAGCCCTCCATTGCCGCTCGCCGTGTCCTCGGTGGCGTAGTCCAACACCGTGTGATTATACGCACCGGCTTTCTTGATGATGATGGCGCCGTCGATGATCGCCGGGGTGACGGTCCCATCCGGCACGTCGATCGCTGCCGCGGCAAAGGCATCGTAGGAACCACCCTTCACCGCGACCTCGAAGCTGCGCAGCTTCGCCGCGTGGCCGCCATTCGGATCGGTCGAGTGCACGTCGGTCAGCGTGACCGAGAGCGTGCCGTGCGACATGTAGATATTGTGTGTGTAGCCGTCGCCCAGGCCGTTGTTGAACAGCTTGGTGCCGGTCACGCTCAGCACGACCGGCACGTCGCCCCCGGCAATACCGTTCTGATTGGCCGAAAGGCTGCCGCCGACGATGTCGACATACCCTGCGCCATTGTCGGGCCGGATCGCCGCCGTGCTCTGCGCGACTTTCTGATCCATCGCGACGCCGGTGATGACCGGGTTGACGATGATGCTGTCGGCGGCCGGCACCAGCGCGCCCTTGCCCCGCGCCAGCGAGGCCGTCAGCCCGGTGAGGTTCATCGACGCGCCGTTCGCGAACACGATCTTGAGCGGCACGGTCCAGGCGGGGGGCGCCTCTTTGTACACCCCCGGGCCGATGTCGACCGTGTCGCCCGCGGCCGCGGCCTTGATCGCGGCCGTGATGCTCCCGTATTGGCAGCCCGAGGCGCAGACCTTCAGCGCCTTGCCTGAGGTGCCAGGTGCCGGGCTCTGCCGGGCCGGTTTGCCCGGCGCCTTCACGTCGCTGTTGGCGACCCGCGACGTCGTCTGCCCGCTCGCGTCGGTCTGGAACGCGTCGGGCAGGGCGGCATTGTACAGGCTGCCGCTGGCCGGGTTGTAGAACTGCCACGGGCCGCCGTTGGCCTGCGCGAACACCTTACCCTGGCGGACCAGCAATTGCGGCACCGGCGAGTGATCGCTGCCACCCCCCTTCGCCCAGACGCCATTGACGGTGTAGCCGTTCGGCACGGCCTCGGTGACCGGCACGAGCTTGTGCACGACGCCGGTCGCGTCGAGCAGGTAGGGCCGGCCGCTGACGCCCTTGTCGTTGCGGAGCATCCGGCTGTTTTCCGGCGATGGGAACGTGGCCAGCCCGGGATCGGCCGGGAAGAAGGTCGCCGTCGTCGTGTCGGGGGCAGGAGCCGCGGCGGCCGCTTTCGGCGGGCTCGCACCCGGGGCCGCATTCGACGCTGGCGCACCGCCCGCCTGCAGCGCCTTCAGGATTGCCTGCAGATCGGCGTGCAGGCCCTGGATGTCGGCGTCCAGCTTGTCGAGCTTCGTGCCGAGCAGCGTGTCGTAATAGATCGTGTCGTTGTGCAGGCCATGCAACTCGTTGGCGACCGCGGCGGGATCGGCGGAGCTTGCGACCTGCGCCATCACGCGGGCCGGGCTCGACGCCGCCAGAGCGGTCAGCGTCAGCGCGAAGATGGTGCGGCTCATGCGGTGTTCCTCGACGTGATGATCCAGAGCGCCCCATTTGCACGATCCCATGCAGCCCGTCACGATCCCTCTACGCGCCCGCGCACAGGGGTCGCGATTGCTGGAGAGGACACCGGATGGACCCGCGCTTCGACGTCGAACTGGTGGAGGTGACCAAGCGCTACGGCCCCGGCGCGCCGGCCGTCGACGGCGTGTCGCTGCGCATCCCGCGCGCGAGCTATTGCTGCCTCCTCGGCCCGTCCGGCTGCGGCAAGACCAGCACGCTGCGCATGATCGCCGGCCATGAGACGATCAGCAGCGGCGACGTGCTGATCCATGGCGTCAACGTCACCGGCCTGCCGCCGGTCAAGCGCGGCACCGCGATGATGTTTCAGAGCTACGCGCTGTTCCCGCATCTGAACTGTGCCGACAACGTCGCCTTCAGCCTGCGCATGCGTGGCGTAGGCAAGACCGAGCGGACCAAGACGGCCATGGAGTTCCTCTCGCTCGTCCACATGGACGCCTTCGCGAGCCGCCTGCCGGCGCAACTCTCCGGCGGCCAGCAGCAGCGGGTGGCGCTGGCCCGCGCCCTGGTGAGCCGCCCGAAGGTGCTGCTGCTGGACGAGCCGCTGTCGGCGCTCGACCCCTTCCTGCGCGTCCAGGTGCGCGAGGAACTCAAGCGCCTGCAGCGCGAACTCGGCATCAGCTTCATCCACGTGACCCACAGCCAGGACGAGGCGATGGCGCTGGCCGACATGATGGTCGTGATGCAGGACGGTCACATCCGCCAGGCCGGTTCCCCCCGCGAAGTGTTCGGCAACCCGGCCACCAGCTTCATCGCCCGCTTCATCGGCGGCCACAACGTGCTTCCGGGACCGGCGGGACTGGTCGCCGTCCGTGCCGACCGCTGCCGCCTGGCCGACGCGGGCGCGGGCCTGCCGGCGCTGGTCGAAGCCGTGGAGTATCAGGGCGGACTGGTGCGGATCGGCCTGACCACGGCCGATGGTCAGGCCGCGTCCGTGCTGTTGCCCGACGCCGAATACGATGCCGACCCGGTCCAGCAGGGCGCACGCAAGCACCTCACCTGGGCACCGCAGGACGAGCGGCGCCTGGCCGCTTGACCGGGCCTCTCAGCCCTGTCCCGGCCGCCGAAACACCAGCATGCGCGCGCGCAGCGTCTGCACGACGTTGGCGGCCGCGGTGCGGGTCTCCGACTGGACCGTGACCCAGCCCCGATCGGGCCGTGACCCCGAGGCTCGCAGATCGGCGACTTCGCTGAATACCGTCAGCGTGTCGCCGGGCCGCGTCGCAGTTGGCCAGGTGATGTCGGCGCCTGCGCCGATCAGGCCACTGGCGAACGGAAGCCCGCCGTCGATCAGCAGCCGCATCGTGATCGCCGCCGTGTGCCACCCGCTGGCCGCCAAGCCGCGGAAGAAGCTGTCCTTGGCGGCGTCCTCGTCGGTGTGGAACGGTTGTGGGTCGAAGCGGAGCGCGAACTCGCGGATCTCCTCCCGGCTGATCGTGTGGCTGGCGCTCTCGAACCGCTGGCCCAGCGACAGATCTTCGAAATAGTATCGTGCCGTTGGCTCGGTCATCACGGGATCTTACGCGTCGCCGCCGCGCTTCGCGACGCCTTCTCGTCGATGCCGCTGACCCCCTCCCGTCGCTGCAGTTCTGCCCACACCTCGGCCGGCTCGACGCCAGCCGCCACCCAGAGCACCGTCAGATGATAGAGGACGTCCGCACTCTCGGTGATCACGGCGGCCGGGTTTTTGGCGACGGCCTCGATCAGGCACTCGACGGCCTCCTCGCCGAATTTTTGCGCCACCTTGGCGGTGCCGCGCGCGAGGAGGCGGGCGGAGTGACTCTTCGCCGGGTCGGCCGACCGCCGCTGGATGACCGTGGCCCACAATCGATCGATGATCTCGCCGCCTGCGACGGAGGCTGTCGTCGCCGGCGTCTTCGATGGCTTCGGCTTGCTGGCCTTCCTCATGCATCGAGCCGCTGCGGCAGCCGGACCGGCAGGCCGGCGTGCGCCAGCCGCGCCTTGACCTCCGCGATGCTGAACTTGCCGAAATGGAACACGCTCGCCGCCAGCAGCCCGGTCGCCCCGGCCTCGGCTCCCGCGACGAAATGCTCGAGCGCGCCGACTCCGCCCGAGGCCACGATCGGCACGCGCACCGCGCCGCAAACGGCACGCAGGAGCTCCGTATCGAAGCCGGCCCCGGTCCCGTCGCGGTCCATGCTGGTGAGCAGGATCTCGCCCGCTCCCATCGCTGCCGCCTGCCGGCACCATGTCACCGCGTCCAGCCCGGTTCCCGTGCGGCCGCCGTGCGTGAACACCTCCCAGTGCCCCGCCGCGGTGGCCCGCGCATCGACCGCGACCACGACGCACTGGCTGCCGAACTTCTCGGCCGCCTCGCGCACCAGGTCGGGGCGGGCCACGGCGGCGGAGTTCATGCTGCACTTGTCCGCGCCGGCCAGGAGGAGCTTGCGCATGTCCTCGGTCGACCGCACGCCGCCCCCGACGGTCAGTGGCAGGAAGATCCGGGCCGCCGTCCGCGACACCACGTCGAAGATCGTGTCGCGGTTCTCGTGGCTGGCCGTGATGTCGAGGAACGTCAGTTCGTCCGCACCGGCCGCGTCATACACGGCCGCCTGCTCGACCGGGTCGCCGGCGTCGCGGAGATCGACGAAATTGACGCCCTTCACGACCCGGCCGTCCTTCACGTCGAGGCATGGGATCACTCGCAGCTTCAGCATCGTCAACCCGTCTCGGCCGCGGCGGCCAGCAGGCGCAAAGCCGCGGCGAGATCGATCCGTCCGTCATACAGCGCCCGCCCCACGATCACGCCGTCGAGCGTCGGCGCCTGCTCCATCAACGCGCGCAAGTCGTCGATCGACCCGGCGCCGCCGCTGGCGATCACCGGCGTACGGAGCCGGTCGGCCAGGGCCAGCGTCGCCTCGACATTGATGCCGGACAGCATCCCGTCGCGCCCGATATCGGTGTAGATGATGGCGGCCACGCCCGCGTCCTCGAAGCGCAGCGCCAGTTCGAGCGCGCCCACGCCGGAGCTTTCCGCCCACCCTTCGGTCGCGACGATCCCGTCGCGCGCGTCGATGCCCACGGCGATCCGGCCCGGAAACGCGCGGCTCGCCTCGTGCACCAGCGCCGGCGTCTTGACCGCGGCGCTGCCGAGGATGACCCGGCTCACGCCCGACTCGAGCCAGCGCGCCACCCCCGCCATGTCGCGGATGCCGCCGCCGAGTTGGACCGGCACCGTCGCCGCCGCCAGGATCGCGTCGACCGCGGCGCCATTGACCGGGCGTCCGGCAAACGCCCCGTTGAGGTCGACCACGTGCAGCCAGGTGCAGCCGGCGTCCTGCCAGGCCCGGGCTTGCGCGCCCGGGTCGTCGGAATAGACGGTGGCGTCCTGCATCTCGCCCCGCCGGAGACGGACGCACGCCCCGTCCTTCAGGTCGATCGCGGGATAGAGGATCACGGCTTGCGGTCCTCTTGCAGCAGCTTGACGAAATAGAAGCCGCGCACGGTCTGGCCGCCGACCCGGGCATAGCAAGGATGCTCGCCCCAGCGATAGTAGCCCAGCCGCTCGTAGAGCTGGATCGCCGCCGTCTGCGTCTCCCGGACGTCGAGGTTGAGCACTTGGTAGCCGAGCGCCCGGGCCCCGTCCTCGACCCGGCGGTGCAGCATGACGGCCAGGCCGTGGCCGCGCGCATAGGGCGCGATGAACGCATGCGTCAGCGTCGCCGAGAAAGCCTGCGCCTCGTTGTTGCGCGGGGGGCGCACGAGTTGGGCGGAGCCGACGATCAAGCCGTCGAGACGCGCCACGAACACCTCACGCTCCGGAACGAGCAGTATGCCGCGGAAATAACTCTCGAGCGCGAGCCGGCCGGGCGACTTGACCCAGCCAAAGCCGCCGCCCTCGATGATCGCGGCGTCGGCCGCCTCACACAGCTGCAGCAGGTCGTCTTCCGGCAGCTCGGTCACCCGCGCGACGTCGAGACTGTGGGTGGCCTGCTCGTTCACCCGGGCGACCAGCGCAGGAAATTCGTCAGGATCTGCAGGCCCACCGTCTGGCTCTTCTCGACGTGAAACTGGGTTCCCGCCCGGTTCCCGGCGGCAACGATCGCCGGCACCGTGCCGCCATACTGGGTGGTCGCCAGCTGCTCGTCCGCGCGACCGCCGCGCAGCGCGTAGCTGTGGACGAAATAGGTGTGATCGCCGGGCCGTAGGCCATACAGCAGGGGGTGCGAGTCGGGTTCGAACTCGAGCTCGTTCCAGCCCATCTGTGGCAGCCGCAACCCGTCGGCGGTCATCGGCGCGATCTCGCCCTCGATCCAGCCGAAGCCCGGGGTCTCGCCGTGTTCCAGGCCGCGCTCGGCCATGAGCTGCATGCCGACGCAGATGCCGAGGAAAGGACGGCCGGCCGCGACGCCGTGCTCGATGGCATGCCGCAGGCCCGGGATCGCCGCCAGGCCCGTCGCGCAATCGCGGAACGCGCCCTGCCCGGGCAGCACGATGCGGTCGGCCTCGGCGACGATGTCGGGCTCGGACGTGACGGTCACCTCGGCGGCGATGCCGGCACGCTCGGCTGCCGCGACGAGCGCGCGCGACGCCGACGCCAGGTTCCCGCTGCCATAATCGACGACGGCGACGCGCATCATGGCGCCGGGTCCATCAGATCAGGCCGAGCCGTGAACAAGCGCAGCAACGCGGCGTCGCGATCTGCGGCGAGCACGACGTGCCCGAGCCGGTAGCCGCGCCGGTCGAGCGACCAGCGGATGAAGTCGCGGCCGAGCGCGCCGTTCAGGAGCGCGAGGCCCAGCAGGGCAGGGCGCCAGAACGGCGGCGGCGCCAGCCTGATCAGCACCACGAGCCCCGCCATCTCAAGCAGCGCGGGAATCCAGGCCCGCTTGGCCAGCAGCCAGATTGCGCCGAACAGGAAGGCGGCCCAGCTCCACCCTTCCCGCAGCAGCACCGGCGCCCGGTCGGCCTTCAGGTGGGCCGTATAGCTGTTCACAACGACCCTTTGGTCGAAGGGATGGACCCGGCAGCCCGGGGGTCGGGCTCGGTCGCCTCCCGCAACGCGCGCGCGACCGCCTTGAAGCAGGCCTCGGCGATATGATGCGCGTTGCTGCCGGCGCGCTGTGTGACATGCAGCGTGATGGCCGCGTTGCCCGCCAGCGCGCGGAAGAACTCCTCGAACAACTCGGTATCCATCTCGCCCACTTTGTCCCGCGCGAACGCGGCGGACCAGCCTAGGAACGCGCGACCCGAGAAGTCGACCGACGCCTCGACCAGCGCCTCGTCCATCGGCACGGAGGCGTAGCCGTAGCGTCGGATACCGCGCTTGTCGGCCACCGCCCGTGCCAGCGCCTGGCCCAGCACGATGCCGACGTCTTCTGTCGTATGATGGGCGTCGATATGCAGGTCGCCGACGGCATTGACCTCGAGATCGAACATCGAGTGTCGCGCGAACGCCGTCAGCATATGGTCGAGAAAACCGACGCCCGTCTTGATTTTGCTCTGGCCCGTCCCGTCAAGGTCGAGCCTTAAGACAACTTGCGTTTCCGAAGTGTTTCGGATTAGTTCCGCCGACCGCATCATTGCGCTGACCTACTCCAAAGTAGGCCGCGCGCAAACCCGGCTAGGCCGAAACCGTCACGCCTTTCCAGAACGCCACGCGGCCACGAATGTTCGCCGCCGCGTCCTTCGGCTCGGGATAGAACCAGACGGCATTCTCGTTGCGCTTGCCGCCGACATCGAGCGAGTAGTAGTGCGCCGTCCCTTTCCACCCGCAGACCGAAGTGTGCTGGCTGGGCTGGACCACCGACTTGTCGAGGCTGGCCGAGGGAAAGTAGGCATTCCCCTCGACCGTCACGATGTCGTCGCTCTCGGCGATGACCTGCCCATTCCAGGTCGCTTTCACTCGACGGTCTCCGGCTCTTTCTCGAGGCCGCCCTCGTCGCCGTCACCCTCCTTGGGCGGCGGCAGCGACGCTTCGGTATATTCGAACTCGAGCTTGCTGTCCTTGAGCGCCACCTTGACCGCTCCACCCTTGGCGAGCTTGCCGAACAGCAATTCCTCCGCCAGCGGCTTCTTGATGTACTCCTGGATGACGCGCCCCAGCGGCCGAGCGCCATACAGCCGGTCGTACCCCCGCTCGGCCAGCCACTCCTTGGCCGCTGACGACAGCTCGATCGTCACGTTGCGGTCGGCCAGCTGCGCCTCGAGTTGCATGACGAACTTCTCGACCACGCGGCCGACAATCTCCGGCGTCAACCCGGCGAAGGTAATGGTCGCGTCCAGACGATTGCGGAACTCCGGGGTGAACAGGCGCTTGATCGCCTCTTCGTCCTCGCCCTCGCGCGCCTCGCGGCCAAACCCGATGGCCTCCTTGGCCATGTCGGACGCACCCGCGTTCGTCGTCATGATCAGGATGACGTTGCGGAAGTCGACAACCTTGCCGTTGTGGTCCGTGAGCTTCCCGTGGTCCATCACCTGCAGCAGGATGTTGAACAGGTCCGGATGCGCCTTTTCGATCTCGTCGAGCAGCAGCACGCAGTGCGGATGCTGGTCGATCGCGTCGGTCAGCAACCCGCCCTGGTCGAACCCGACATAGCCCGGCGGCGCGCCGATCAGCCGCGAGACGCTGTGCCGCTCCATGTACTCCGACATGTCGAACCGCGTCAGCTCGATCCCGAGAGTCGAGGCGAGCTGCTTGGCCACCTCGGTCTTGCCGACGCCGGTCGGCCCGCTGAACAGGTAGTTGCCGATCGGCTTCTCGACCTCGCGCAATCCGGCCCGCGACAGCTTGATCGCCGCCGCCAGCGCCTCGATCGCCTTGTCCTGCCCGAACACCATCCCCTTCAGGTCGCGCTCGAGATGACGCAGCGTCTCCTTGTCGTCCGCCGAGACGGACTTGGGTGGGATGCGCGCGATCTTGGCGACGATCTCCTCGACGTCGCGCAGCGTCACCATCTTGCGGCGCTTGTTCTCCGGCTGCAGCATCCGGCTCGCGCCGACCTCGTCGATCACGTCGATCGCCTTGTCGGGCAGCTTGCGGTCGTTGATGTATTTCGCCGACAGCTCCACCGCGCCGCGGATCGCCTCTTCGGTGTAGCGGACCTTATGATGCTTCTCGTAGTTCGTCTTGAGACCGCGCAGGATCTTCACGGCGTCCTCGAGCGACGGCTCGTTGACGTCGATCTTCTGGAACCGGCGCACCAGCGCGCGGTCTTTCTCGAAGTAGTTGCGGTATTCCTTATAGGTGGTGCTGCCGACGCACCGCATCGAGCCCGACGCCAGCGCCGGCTTGAGCAGGTTGCTCGCATCCATCGCGCCGCCGCTGGTCGCACCGGCGCCGATCACGGTGTGGATCTC
The DNA here is from genome assembly GCA_963835135.1 of uncultured Alphaproteobacteria bacterium. Taxonomy (GTDB): domain Bacteria; phylum Pseudomonadota; class Alphaproteobacteria; order Acetobacterales; family Acetobacteraceae; genus JAVVHH01. Next base: position 710,440 of record CAWIEF010000005.1, on the reverse strand, counting down.
GTCGATGAACAGGATCGAGCCCGGATGCGCCTCGAGTTCGGTCACGACCGCCTTCAGCCGCTCCTCGAAATCGCCGCGATACCGCGTGCCGGCCAGCAGCGCGCCCATGTCGAGGGCGAAGATCGTGCTCTTGGCCAATACCTCGGGCACGTCGCCCTCGACGATGCGCTTGGCCAGGCCCTCGGCGATCGCCGTCTTGCCGACGCCGGGATCGCCCACGTAGAGCGGGTTGTTTTTCGTGCGGCGGCACAGGATCTGGATCGTGCGCTCGATCTCGGTATCGCGGCCGATCAGCGGATCGATCTTGCCCGCCGCGGCTTTCTTGTTGAGGTTGACGCAGTAGTTGGACAGCGCGTCCTGAGCGCGGCGGCCGGGCTTCTCTTCGCGTTCGCCTTCCGTGGCACCCTCCTCCTTTGTCGCCCCCTGGACCGGCCGCTGCGCGGCGCGGCCCGGAGCCTTCGCGATACCGTGGCTGATGAAATTGACAGCGTCGAGCCGCGTCATGTCCTGCAGCTGCAGGAAATACACCGCATGGCTCTCGCGCTCGCTGAAGAGGGCCACCAGAACATTCGCGCCAGTCACTTCGTCCCGTCCCGAACTCTGCACATGGATCGCGGCGCGCTGCACGACTCGCTGGAAGCCGGCCGTCGGCTTCGGATCACCGGCCCGGTCCGTTGCCAGTCCCGAAAGGTCCTTGTCGAGGAACTCGCTCAGATCCTGCCGCAGTTTGTCGAGATCCACCCCGCAGGCGCGCAACACGGTCGCGGCATCACTGTCATCGGCGAGCCCGAGAAGCAGGTGCTCCAGCGTGGCATATTCGTGCCGGCGCTCGCTGGCCAGCGAAAGGGCGCGGTGCAGCGTCTGCTCTAGATTGCGTGACAGCATGGTGATGACGCTCCTTCGCACTGACCCTGTCTTGACCGCTTCATGACAGGGGATCGACCATTCGAGACAAGTGACCGTTCAACGTGGGCTTAGGCTCATTCCTTCTCAATAGTGCATTGCAGCGGATGTTGGTTCTGCCGCGCAAGGTCCATCACCTGAGTGACTTTCGTTTCCGCGACCTCGTAGGTGTAGGCGCCACAAACGCCGACGCCGCGACGATGCACGTGCAGCATGATCCGCGTCGCCTCGTCGCGGTTCTTTTGAAAAAAACGTTCGAGCACGTGAACGACGAACTCCATCGGCGTGTAGTCGTCGTTCAGCATCAAAACCTTGTACATGGCCGGCTTGCGCGTCTTCGGTCGCGCCTTCACCACAACGCCTGTATTCGGTCCTTCTCCGTTGCCGCGTTTGTCGTTGTCGCTCATTGGTCCTAACCCTGGCCGCAGGCACCGCCCTCCGCCACAAATAACGCTTTTGCCCGGCGCCGCTCGGCGGCTACGGCCCCAACTCGAAGCATATCGGAATGCGAAGCGCTGGGAAAAGCCTTCGCGTGGATGATCCCGGATATTCGCCTGGGGAAATTGATAAACCGTGAACGCGAAAGGCCCGGGCGTTGCCACCCGGGCCTTATTTTTAGTCGCGTCCAACCCCGCGCGACATGGCGCGCGGGATGACCGGTTAGGCTGCCTTGAAGCTGTCCGCCGCGAGGGTCAGGCGGCTGGCGATCGGCTCATAGGCCTGGCCGGCGAGCTTGAACGATGCCTCGGTGAACTCGCCGGTCTGGCTCATTGCCTTCTCGACCGTCGCGCGCGCGAAATTGGCCTGCATCTCGAACGCTTCCTTCACGGAGCGCACGCCGGCAATGGCACGCAGGGTTGACATGCTCTCGTCCATCGCCGCTTGGGCGTTGGCCGCAATCTGCTTGCTGAGCTCCTGCCAGCCGGTCGCCACGATCTGGCTGGACTTGACCACGGCTTCCATGTTGCCCTGGCCGAAGGAGAGGAATTGTTCTGCTGACTTCATTTTTTCCGTCCCAAGAAAGAAGGCTTGCGCCAATTGCAGATGCAGGCAGCGGATCGCCAGAACCGGGGATGCTGCGGTGCAACAACCGCTCTATGCACGGCTCAGCTCGCAAAATCAAACTTAATTGTGCAGTGCACAATGCAACTGATGCAGCCCTTGCCTTTGCCGGACGCATGATGCTGCGCACCGTCCATAGGAATATCCCCTCATAACCCACTGACGCCGTTGTGATTACCATGGACAGAGTCAATCGTCTGCCTGTAAGCTCAGGCCTCCGCAGACAGAGGGCGGCGTCGATGTTTCTGGGTTCCGCACTGCGACGTCGCGTGCTTGGTGTGTTCGCTTTCCTATCCGTGGTCGCCCTGTTTCCGCCGGTCGCCCGGTCGCAGATCGGCTCGGGCCGCTACGCTTCGATCGTGGTGGACGTGCAATCCGGCCAGATTGTCTCGTCGGCCAATCCGGACGAGTATCGCTTTCCGGCCAGCCTGACCAAGATGATGACCATCTATATGGTGTTCGAGGCGATCCGCGACGGGCGGCTGAGCTTCTCGTCGCCTGTCCCGGTGTCGGCCTGGGCCTCCTCGATGCCACCGACCAAGCTCGGGCTGGTGCCGGGCACGACGCTCAGTGTCGAGCAGGCCATCCTCGGGCTCGTGACCAAGTCGGCCAACGATGCGGCCGCCGCCCTCGGCGAGCTGCTCGCCGGCGACGAGGACCGCTTCGCCCAGCTGATGACGGTCCGCGCCCACGCACTCGGGATGGGCCACACCACGTTCCGCAACGCCTCCGGCCTGCCGGACTGGGGCCAGGTCACGACCGCACGGGACCTCGCCCTCCTGGCGCGCCGGCTCATCCAAGACTTCCCTGAATATTATCACTATTTCAGCACGCCCTCGTTCGTGTTCCACGGCCGGCTAGTGCCCAACCACCAGACCATGCTGCGCAGCTACGCGGGCGCCGACGGGCTCAAGACCGGCTATACCGAGGCGTCCGGCTACAACGTGGTCACCTCCGCCCTCCGCGGCGATGTGAGGCTGGTCGGCGTCGTGCTCGGCGCCAGCAACGGATGGGAGCGCGATCAGCACATGTCGGCGCTGCTCGATCAGGGCTTCCTGCGCTTCGGCGTTGCGCCAGTGCAGGTCGCGCGCCGAGAGCCGGCCTATCGCGGGCCGTCGTTCATCGGCGCCGCCCGGGCCGCGCCGGTGCTGATGGCGATGCCGTCCGCCGCCTTGGCCGAGCCGCCGCTGCCCCGCGTCATCCGCGGGCGTCCCGTCGCGGCCTCCCGCTACCTCGCCAGGCCCTGGGCGCCCCGGCCGGCGCTGTCGCGTTCGCCCCGGGTGACATACTTCCCCGCGCCAGCCCGGCCCGCTTCCCGCTACGAGCCGCCGCGCGCCAGCCGCCAACTGCCATCGTGGCGCTACCCGGGCTAACCGCGCGTGCAGCCCTTGCACGTGATGCAAGCACTGCGCATTTTGGCAGTAGGTGAGTCGCAGAGCGCTTAGCGGCGTTGCAGACGAGGGGACTAGTTCCGGATGGACGGCGGTAGCGACGCGAGGCGGATAACGATCCACACGCCGGCGGATTTCGACGGCATGCGCGCGGCCGGGCGTCTAGCCGCCGAAACCCTCGACTACCTGACCCCGCACGTCGTCACCGGCGTGACCACCGCCGCCCTGGATCAACTGTGCCACGACTTCATCCTCGCCCACGGCGCCACGCCCGCCCCGCTGAACTACCGCGGCTTCCCGAAGAGTATCTGCACCTCCATCAACCACGTCGTCTGCCATGGCATCCCCGGCGACCGTAAGCTCGTCGACGGCGACACGCTCAACATCGACATCACCGTGGTGCTGAACGGCTGGCACGGCGACACCAGCCGCATGTACGTCACCGGCACCCCTTCGACGCGCGCCAGCCGTCTCATCGAGGTGACCTACGAGGCGCTCATGCGCGGCGTCGAGGTGGTCAAGCCTGGCGCCACGCTCGGCGACGTCGGCCACGCGATCCAGATGTATGTGGAGTCCGCACGCTTCTCGGTCGTGCGGGATTTCTGCGGTCACGGCATCGGCCGTCGTTTCCACGAGGCGCCCAACGTGCTGCATTTCGGCCGGCCCGGCGACGGACCGGTCCTCAAGCCCGGCATGTTCTTCACCATCGAGCCCATGGTCAACGCAGGCCGCCCAGAGGTCAAAGTCCTCGACGACGGCTGGACCGCCGTGACGCGGGACCGCAGCTTGTCCGCGCAGTTCGAGCACATGGTCGGCGTCACCGACACGGGCGTCGAAGTGTTCACCTTCTCTCCCGCCGGGTTGAACAAGCCGCCCTACGCCGCCTGATCGTGCCGGCGTTCCTGACGACCCATCGGCTGCGGTTCAACGACACCGACCGGCTCGGCCACGTGAACAACGCCGTCTTCGCCGTCATGCTCGAGCAAGGGCGTTCCGAGATGGCGTTCGAGGCCGGGCTGCCGCTCGGCGACGGGGCGACGTCGCTGGTCATCGTGCGGCTCGAACTCGACTTCGTGCGCGAGATGATGTGGCCGGGTGAGGTGCGGATCGAGACGGAAGTGCTGCGTCTCGGCGGCCGCTCCTTCACCCTGCAGCAGCGGCTCGTGGTCCAAGACGACGTGTGCGCCCGGGCGCAAACCGTCCTCGTCGTCCTGGACCGCCAGGCCAAGCGCGCCGTCGCCATCGATCCGTGGCGCGCGGCGCTCGAAGCGTTCCAGCCGTGACGGACCTGCTCGGCGACGACAGGCCGCCGAGCCCGGACCCGGCCTTGCCGAGCCCGATGAGCGCCGAGAAGCACCGCCAGCGCATGCGCGCCCGCCTGCTCACCGCAGGCCCGGACAGCGTCGCCGATCACGAACTGCTCGAGATGGTGCTGTTCCTGGCGCTGCCGCGGCGCGACACCAAGCCGATCGCGCGGGCGCTGCTGTCGCGCTTCGGCTCGTTCGCCGGGTCGATCGCGGCGCCGGTGACGGACCTGCGCGGCATCGACGGGCTCGGCGATGCCGGTGCGGCGGCGCTCAAGACGGTGCAGGCCGCCGCCCTGCGCCTGGTGCGCGCCGAGCTGCGCGACCGGCCGGTGCTGACGCATTGGAGCGCGCTGCTGGATTACCTCGCCGCCGTGATGGCGCGCGACCGCGTCGAGCAGTTCCGCGTGTTGTTCCTGGACAACAAGAACCGTCTGATCGCCGACGAAGCGCAGTCCCGCGGCACCGTCAACCACACGCCGGTCTACCCCCGCGAGGTCGTCAAGCGCGCGCTCGAGCTGCACGCCAGCGCGCTGATCCTCGCCCACAATCACCCCTCCGGCGACCCGGCCCCTTCCGCCGACGACATCGCCATGACCCGCGAGATCAAGGCCGCCGCCGCCGCCTTAGGGCTCGTGCTGCACGATCATGTCGTGGTCGGCAACGGCACCACGCTCAGCTTTCGAGCACAGGGATTGCTCTGACCCGGCCGGCGCGCTCACGCCACGCGGCGAGCAGGATCACAAAGGCGACCCCGGTGAGGGGGGTGGCGACGGCGAGGCCCAGCGCGTGGGCGATCCAGTCGCCCGCATTGGTGCCAAAGGTGCGGATCGCGACGATGGCCAGCCAGTAGCCCGTCGCCAGCCCGACGACCGACCGAGCGCGCAGGCCGAGCGCGATCGCGACCGCGACAGCAGTCAACACTGTCGCGACCGCCAGACCGACGCTGCCGGCAATGCCGTCGCCCAACGCGGTCCCGAGCGTCCCGGCCGTCAGCATGGCCAGCCAGAACCCCGTATCGGCCCGCGGGGTTTCCGCGCTCGCCGCCTCCGGCGCAACGGCGTGGCGGATCAGCACGATCGCTGCCAGAAGGATCGCGAGGACGAACGAGACCGGGCCGGTGCCGAAAGCGCTGTCATGGGCGGCGAGGTCGGCGAGGTTGGTCGCTGCGGTGCGTGCAGCGATGATGGCGAGCCAATACCAGCCCTCCCACCGAGACCGCGACAGCCAAGACCCCAGCGCGATCAGGCCGAACGCGGCGGCAATGAAGGGCAGGCCGCGGACATGGCCCATGTGAAGAGGACGCGAGACGAAATCGCCGAGATTGGCGCCGAAGATGCTCGCCAATGTTATCGCGGCCCAATAGCGCGCGGTGACGGCGGGGACGAAGCGAAAGTGCATTGATCACTCCTCGGCGGTGGCCGCTCGTAGCAGGCCATCGAGCAGCAGTCTGCCAAAAAGCTTTTGCGACCGCGGCTTGGCCGCGACCGGTCACAGGTGCAGGATCGGCCGTAAACGGAGGGACCATGGCCAAAGTCATTATCAGCTGCGCCGTCACCGGGGCGATCCATACACCCAGCATGTCCGACCACCTGCCGATCACGCCCGAGGAGATCGCCAAGAGCAGCATCGAGGCCGCCGAGGCCGGCGCCGCCATCATCCACCTTCACGCCCGCAATCCCGAGACCGGCGAGCCCACCCCCGACCCGGCCGTGTTCATGCGTTTCCTGCCAACCATCAAGCAGAGCACGGATGCGGTGGTGAACATCACAACCGGCGGCGGCCTCTCGATGACGCTCGAGGAGCGCCTGGCCGCCCCGCTGCAGGCCAAGCCCGAGATGTGCAGCCTGAACATGGGCTCGATGAACTTCAACATCTCCAACGCGGGCAACCGGGTGAAGACGTGGAAGTTCGACTGGGAGAAGCCCTACCTTGAACGGACCGACAATTATATCTTCCGCAACACCTTCAAGGACGTCGAGGACATTGTCGAGCGGCTCGGCAAGGGCCACGGCACCCGCTTCGAATTCGAGTGCTACGACATCGGGCACCTCTACAACCTGGCCTATATGCTGGACCGCAAGGTGGTCGAGCCGCCCCTGTTCGTGCAGTCGATCTTCGGCATTCTGGGTGGCATCGGGCCGGACCCGAAAAACCTGCTGTTCGCGCGCGAGACGGCGGACAAGCTGTTCGGCGAGCAATACGTCTGGTCCGTGCTGGCCGCCGGCCGGCACCAGATGCCCTTCACCACCATGGCCGGCATCCTCGGCGGCAACGTCCGGGTTGGGCTCGAGGACAGCCTCTACATCGGCAAGGGCCAGCTCGCGACGTCGAACGCCCAGCAGGTCGCCAAAATCCGCCGCATCCTCGAGGATTTGAGCCTGGAGATCGCCACTCCCGCCGAGGCGCGCGAGATTCTGCATCTGAAGGGCGGTGACCGCGTTGGCTTCTGAGATGCCAGACACCTACACCGCCATCGACGTCGCGGCGCTCCACGCCTCGATCGTGACCATCGACACGCATATCGACGTCCCATGGCCGAGCGGGCCGGACCCGTTCGTCGATCTGCCGCGGGGCAGGGAGGCGCGCCGGGTCGACCTGCCGAAGATGCGCCGGGGCGGCCTCGGCGCCGGGTGCTTCGCCGCCTACGTGCCACAGGGCCCGCGCGACCCGGCCGGGTTGCGCGCTGCCTCCGAGCGTGCGCTGGCGATGCTGGATTCCATCAACGCCATGGGCCGCACCGAGGGCGACCTCACGGCCGTGGTGGCCAGCACCGCCGACGCGATCGAGCAAGCCCGGCGCGATGGCGTCCTCGCGGTCGTCCCCTGCGTCGAGAACGGTCACGCCATGGGCGAGGATCTCGGCCTGCTGGCGCAGTTCCGGCAGCGGGGCGCGGTCTACCTGACCCTCACCCATAACGGGCACAACCTGCTGGCCGACAGCAGCAATCCACGCGCCGATCTCGGCGACGCCGCGACGCTGCACGGCGGTCTGTCGGAACTCGGCCGGGCGGCGGTCGCCGAGCTGAACCGCCTCGGCATGCTGGTCGACATCTCGCACGTGTCGCAGCAAGCCGCGATGCAGGCGGCGATGCTGTCCAAGACGCCGGTCGTCGCTACCCATTCCTGCGTCCGCGCGCTGTGCGACGTGCCGCGCAACGTCGACGACCTGATGCTCGAGGCGATCCGCGATTGCGAGGGCGTCGTCAACGTCACCGCGGTGCCGAGTTTCGTGCGCAAGGGCGGCAAAGCGGCCGAAGTGTCCGTGTCGGACTTCGTGGACCATATCGACTACATCGTCCGCCGCGCCGGGCTGGCCCACGCGGGGATCAGCTCGGACTTCGACGGCGGCGGCGGCTTCTCCGGTTGGCACGATGCGGCCGACAGCCAGAACGTCACCGCCGAGCTGGTGCGCCGCGGCTATGGCGCGGCGGAGATCGGCGCGCTCTGGGGCGGCAATTTTCTGCGTCTCATGCGCCGCGCCGAGGACGCCGCCGATGCCTGAGACGCCGCGGGCCATGCCGTCCCTGGGACAGGGGACCTGGAACATGGGCGAGGATCGTGCCCGCCGCGCCGCCGAGGTGGCCGCCCTCCGGCTCGGGCTCGATCTGGGCATGACGTTGATCGACACGGCCGAGATGTATGCCGACGGCGGCTCCGAGGAGGTCGTCGGCGACGCCATCGCCGGACGCCGCGACGAGGTGTTCTTGGTCAGCAAAGTCTATCCGCACAACGCCAGCCACACCGGTATTCCCGCGGCCTGCGCCCGTAGCCTGCGCCGGCTAAAGGTGAACCAGCTCGATCTCTATTTGCTGCACTGGCCCGGCGCGACGCCGATCCACGAGACCGTCGAAGCGTTCGAACGCCTCAAGGACGCCGGTAAGATCCGCGCCTGGGGCGTCTCCAACTTCGACCTCGACCAGATGGAGCGGTTGCCTCCGGGCTGCGCGACGAACCAGGTGCTCTACAACCTCGGCGAGCGTGGCATCGAGTTCGATCTGCTCCCTTGGTGCCGGGCGCGGGCCATGCCGCTGATGGCGTATTCGCCGGTAGGGCAGGGCGGCCGCCTCTTGGCCAACCCGGCCCTGAAGGCGGTGGCCGAGCGCCACGGCGTCACGCCGGCCCAGATCGCGCTCGCCTGGACCCTGCGCGGGCCCGGCGTGGTCACGATCCCAAAAGCCGCCGACCCGGATCACGTCCGCCAGAACGCCGCGGCCGCCAGCCTGGCCCTCACGCCCGAGGACCATGCCGCGCTCGACGCCGCATTCCCGCCGCCCACCCGCAAGCGCGCCCTCTCGATGCTGTAGCTAGCGTCCCGCCGCGTAACCCTGCATCCCGCGGGGATTGGCGCCAGTGCGCATGATCCCGTGCTCCACGGTCGCCGCCGACAAGCGGCCTTCCGACCAGTCCTCCCCCTGCTCCGCCCGGTGCCCGCGCGCGACCAGCGCCTCCAGCACCGCCCGCTCATAGCGGCCCTCGAGCACCACCTTGCCGGGCCGGGCCACCCGCGGCCAGAACGAGCTCGGCCAGTGCTCCGTGTGGAAGCTCGGCGCGTCGATCGCCTGCTGGATCGACCAGCGGTGATGCACTGTGCGCAGGAAGAACGTCAGCGCCCACTGGTCCTGCTGCTCGCCTCCGGGCGTGCCGAACGCCATCCACGGCGCCCCATCCTTCAACGCGAAGCTCGGCGACAGCGTCGTCCGCGGCCGCTTCCGCGGCGCCAACCCGTTCGGCACGTTCTCGCGCAGCCAGAACATCTGCCCGCGCGTCCCCATCGGAAACCCCAACTCCGGCACGACCGGGCTCGACTGCAACCATCCGCCCGACGGCGTCGCGCTGACCATGTTGCCCCAGCGATCGATGACATCGATGTGCACGGTGTCCGCGCTGCTGACGCCGAGCCGCGCCACCGTCGGCTCCCCCGCCCCCGCGTCCTGCATCATGCTGTTCGCGCGCGCTGCGGCCCCTTGGTCGACCCACCCGTTGCGCCCCGGCAGCAACCCCGGCCGCAACTCCATCGACGCCGTCTCCCCCACCAGAGACCGGCGCTCGCCATTGTACCCGTCCGACAGCAGCGTTCCCAGCGGCACCCCCGGCACGTCGCCATAGAACGCCTCGCGGTCGGCATAGGCGAGCTTGGCGCACTCGATGACGGTATGGACGAACTCCGCCCCGAGCGGATCCATCCCTCCGATGTCGAACCCCTGCAGCAGCGCCAATTGCTGCAGGAACACCGGACCCTGGCTCCACGGTCCGCATTTCAGCACCGTGTAGCCATGGTAGTCATACGAAACGGGGTCCTCCAGCCCGGGCTGCCAATCGGCGAAATCTTGCGCCGTCAGCAAGCCTCGATGCCGTCCCCCTGACGCGTCCAGCACCGGCGCCTCGGCGAAGAAGCGCCCCACCGCTTCCGCCACGAAGCCCTCGTACCAGGCGCGGCGTCCCGCCTCGATCCGGTTCTCCCGGCTCTCCCCCACCGCCTCCCGGCAGATCCGCTCGTAGGTGCCGGCCAAGCCCTCGTTGCGGAACAGCGCGTCCGGCTGCGGCGTCTGCCCGCCGGGCAGGAACACGGCCGCGCTGCTGTGCCATTCCGCCTCGAACAGTGGCCGCATCGTCTCGATCGTGGCCGAGATCCGCGGTACCAGCGGCACGCCATGCCGCGCATACCCGATCGCGTAGGCCAGCACGTCCGCCAACTCCCACGTGCCCCACTCCCGCAGGAGGCGGCACCACGCCCCGAACGCGCCCGGCACTACCGCGGGCAGGAACCCGGTCCCGGGGATCAGGTCCAGCCCGAGATCGGCGAATGCCCCGAGCGTCGCCGCCGCCGGCGCCGTGCCCTGGCCGCACACCACGTGCTGCGTACCGGTCGCGGCACTATGCAGGATGATCGGCGCGTCCCCGCCCGGCCCGTTCAGATGCGGCTCGGCCACCTGCAGCGTGAACGCCGTCGCGCACGCCGCGTCGAACGCGTTGCCCCCGCGCTCGAGCACCGACATGCCGACCGCCGTGGCCAGCCAATGCGTCGAGGCGACCACGCCGAAGGTGCCGGTGATGTCGGGCCGGGTCGTGAACATGGTGGAACTCTCCCGTTGCGTTCCGCCAAGCCTATGCGCAAGGTCCGCTCGCGCAAAATAAGGGGTCCCAGCCGTTGCTCATCCTGATCGTCGGCCCCTCGGGCGCAGGCAAGGACACGTTGCTGAACGGCGTCCGCAACGGGATGGGCGAGCATGCCGGCCTGCGCTTCGTGCGCCGGGTCATCACCCGCCCCGGCGACCTCGGCGAGGAAGAGCACGAGAGCGTCACCGAACAGGAGTTCGACCTTCGCGAGCAGGCTGGCGACTTCGCGCTGCACTGGCGAGCCCACGGGCTGCGCTACGGCATCCCCGCCGACATCTCGTTCGATCTCGCCCGCGGCCGCGTCGTCATCGCCAACGTCTCCCGCGGCGTGGTGGCCGAAGCCGCCGAAAAATTTCCGGTCGCCGTCGTCGAGATCACCGCGCCGCACGCTCTCCGCCAGACGCGCCTCGCCGACCGCGGTCGCGAGGACGCCGGAGACGTCGCCCGCCGCCTCAACCGCGAGATCGAACTCACCCTGCCCGTGACCCGGCTCCGCGTTGTCAACGACGGCACCAAGGACGCCGGCGTCCAGCGCCTCCTCACCGCGATCCGCGAGGCTGCGGGGTTGAACGCAGTTCAGGGGTGACCGCCTCGACATCGACGAACCGCCTCGGCGCGCTCCGCCTCCTGCTACCGTTCCTGCGCCCCTACCGGTGGCGCGCGATCGGTGCGGCAACGGCGCTGGGCCTTTCCGCCGCCCTCGTGCTCCTGCTCGGTCAAGGCGTGCGCCGCCTGATCGACGTCGGCTTCGCCACCGCCGACCGCTCCCATCTCGACGGCGCCGCCCTCATCATGGTCGCCGTCGTCGCAGCGCTCGGCGTCTCGACCGGCGTGCGGTTCTATCTCGTCTCCTGGCTCGGCGAGCGCGTCGCCGCCGATCTGCGCACCGCCCTGTTCGACCGCGTCCTCGAGCTCTCGCCACCCTTCTTCGAGACCATGCGCACCGGCGACGTCCTGACCCGGCTCAACACCGACACCGTCCTCCTCCAGGGCCTCGTCGGCTCCGCCGTCTCGCAATGGCTGCGCAGCTTCGTCATCGCGTTCGGTGCGCTCACCATGCTCGTCGTCACCAGCGCCAAGCTGGCCGGCGTCGTCGTCATCGTCGTCCCGTTCGTCGTGCTGCCGCTCGTCGTGTTCGGCCGGCGCGAACGCAAACTCGCCCGCTCCGCGCAGGACCGCATCGCCGATCTCGGCGCCTACGCCGAAGAGACCATCAACGCCCTGCGCACCGTGCAGGCCTTCACCCACGAGACGGTCGACCGCACGCTGTTCCGCGCCCGGGTCGAGAACGCAGTCACGGCCGCCATGCGCCGGGTCGGCGTGCGCGCCATGCTGATCTCGCTCATCATCCTGCTCGGCTTCGGCGCCATCGTCCTCAGCCTCTGGGTTGGCGGCCTCGACGTCGTCGCTGGCCGCCTCACCGGCGGCCAGCTCTCCGCCTTCGTGTTCTACGCCGTGCTGGTCGCCACCAGCACCGCCGGCATCGCCGAGCTATGGGGCGAGGTGCAGCGCGCCGGCGCCGCCGCCGAACGCATCGGCGAACTGCTCGACCAGCAGCCGATCGTGGCCGCGCCCGCCCACCCGGTCGCGATCCCATCCGGCGGCGGCGGCATCCGCTTCGAGGACGTCGTCTTCCGCTACCCCTCGCGACCCGAGATGTCCGCGCTCGACGGCTTCAGCCTTCACGTGCGACCCGGCGAGACCGTCGCCCTCGTCGGCCCCAGCGGCGCCGGCAAGACCACCGTCTTCCAACTCCTGCTCCGCTTCTACGACCCGGCCGCTGGCCGCATCCGGCTCGACGGCGTCGACATCCGCGACGCCGATCCGGCCGCGGTCCGCGGCCGGATCGGCCTCGTCAGCCAGGAGCCGGTCATCTTCGGCGCCAACGTCTGGGACAACGTCCGCTACGGCCGCCCCGGCGCCTCCGACGACGACGTCCGCCACGCCGTCGAGGCCGCCTCCGCCGGCTTCCTGGCCGACCTGCCGCAGGGCTTCGACAGCTTCTTGGGCGAACGCGGCGTCCGCCTCTCCGGCGGCCAGCGCCAGCGCGTCGCCATCGCCCGCGCGATCCTCCGCGACGCCCCCGTCTTGCTGCTCGACGAAGCCACCAGCGCGCTCGACGCCGAGAGCGAAGCCGCCGTCCAGCGTGCGCTCGCCACCCTCTCCGCCGGCCGCACCACCCTCGTCATCGCCCACCGCCTGGCCACCGTCCGTCGCGCCGACCGCATCGTCGTCATGCAGGACGGGCGCGTCGTCGCCACCGGAACCCATGCCGCGCTGGTCCGCGAGGGCGGCCTCTACGCCCGGCTCGCCGCGCTTCAGTTCGGCGAGGCAGCCGCCTGAGGCGAAAGCCGGTCCAGGTAATGCAGGATCGCCACCGCGCTGCCGACCACGATCGCGTCTTCCACCAGACCCGTCCGCGTCTGCCCATAGCGCGGGATAGTCGCCACCCGCGCGCGCCACCCTAGATACGACGCGAGCACCGCCGTCGCACCGCCGAGCCCGGCCGCCGTCCAGCGTTCCCGCCGCGGCGCGAGCGCCGCTCCCGCCACCGCCGACGTCACGAACCGCACCGCCAGCCCGATCGGCACGACCCGGTCTGGCGCCGATCTCATCTTGTCACCCCCCAGCTCCGCCGCGGCCAGCGCCACCGCCCCCGCCGCCACCAACGGATGCGCCAGCAAGCCCGGCGCCCCATTCCCCTCCGCCAACGCCCCTCGCGCCGCCGCAATCGCCACCGCGGCCAACGGCGTCATCCCCCGCTGCCCCCCAACGAGGCCCATCAAAAACGAAGCGAACATGGCCCAGACCCCAAGAGTGTCCCGAAAAAACTCCCGCCCCACGTCCAAGGTTCCACCCGCGCGACCGTAGGGTTGGGCTTCAGCCCACCACCTCATCCAACCTCAGGGTTCGGCGCCTTCCGCCCACAGCAGCGCCTCCACCTCCGATTGCGCGACGTCGCCCGTTGTGAAGGCCTCGCCGATGCCGCGCGCCAGGATGAAGTGCAGCGTGCCGTCCCGCATCTTCTTGTCGCGCCGCATGTTCGCGATCAGCGAGGCGGCCGAGAAGCGGCGGTTGAGCATGTTCAGCCCGCTCGGCAACCCGGCCCGCTCCAGATGCGCGGTGACCCGGGCCGAGTCCTCAACGTCGCACAGCCCCAGCCGCGCCGACAGCCGGAACGCCAGCCCGATCCCCACCGCGACCGCCTCGCCATGCAGGAGCCCGCCACCATAGCCGTACTCCGCCTCCAACGCGTGCCCGAACGTGTGGCCGAGGTTGAGCAGCGCCCGGCCTCCGCTGGCCCGCTCCTCGCGCTCGTCGTCGCCCACCACCGCCGCCTTGAACGCGCAAGCCCGCAGGATCGCCTCCGCCTGCGCATCCCGGTCCCCAGCCAGCAGCGCGTCGGCCTGCGCCTCGCACCAGGCGAAGAATGGCGCGTCCCCGATCAGCCCGGCCTTGGCGATCTCCGCATACCCCGCGCGCAGCTCGCGGAGCGGCAGCGTCCCCAGCGTGTCCGTATCGGCCAGCACCAGGCTCGGCTGGTGGAACGCGCCGAGCAGGTTCTTGCCGTGCCGCGTGTTGATGCCGGTCTTGCCGCCGACGCTGCTGTCCACCTGCGCCAGCAACGTCGTCGGGATCTGGATGAATGGCAGGCCGCGCAGCGCGGTCGCCGCCGCGAAACCCGCCAGGTCGCCTACCACGCCGCCGCCCAACGCCACCACCGTCGTCCGCCGCTCCACCCCAGCGTCCAACAACTGGCCGACCACGTCAGTGTAGCTCTCCAGGCTCTTCGACGCCTCGCCGGGCGGCACCACGATGGTGCGGTAGGCGATGCCGGTCTCGTCGAGGCCGTCGGTCAGCGTGGACAGGTGCAGCCCGGCGACCGTCTCGTCCGTGACGATGACGACCCGCTTCTGCGGCAGCACCTGCGCCATGTGCGCGCCCGCGCGGCCGAGCAGGCCGGCGCCGATCACCACGTCGTATCCGCTCGATGCCAGCGCCACCGGCAGCCGCCGCGGCGGGCTCCATGCTTCGAGCGCGGCCATGACACGGCCGGTGGTCACGTCGGGCGGCTCGTCGCCGCAATCGATCACCATGTCGGCTTCGGCATACACCGGGTGCCGCTGCTCCATGAGGCGGCGCAGGATGTCGGCCGGGTCGCCGTCGGCGAGCAGCGGGCGGTTGCTGCGCGACGAAACGCGGCGGACCAGCGTCGGCAGCTTGCAGCGCAGCCACACCGACACGCTGCTCTCGCGCACCGCCGAGCGCGTCGTGCGGTCCATGAACGCGCCGCCGCCGGTCGCCAGCACGATCGGGTCGCCCGCCAGCAGGCGGCGGATGACCCGGCGCTCGCCGTCGCGGAACTCGGGCTCGCCGAAGCGGGCGAACAACTCGGGGATCGTCCGCCCCGCCGCCAGCTCGATCTCCGCGTCCGCATCGCGGAACGGCAGCCCGAGCCGGGCGGCCAACCGGCGCCCGATGCTGGTCTTGCCCGCGCCCATCAGCCCGACCAACACCACGCTCCGGCCGGCGAGCGGGGGAAGTCTCTCTGCCGGGAGCACCGTCGCCTCCTGCAGTGCGGCCGAGCCGGGACCGATGTTGCGCGTCATGACGCCGAAGGCTAGCACAAGCCTCCCTTTCACGGCCACGCACGCCCACCATGGACCTTATATGAGCCGACTTACGCTACTGGTGCTCGCCGTCGTCGTCCTGATCGGTATCGCGGCCGCCCTCGTGCTCGGCGCGTTCCCGCCGTCGCCGCCGGCCCAACAGGTCCAGCGCGTGCTGCCCAACGACAAGTTCGCCCCTGCTCGCTGAGGGCGATGAATCGTCATATCGAAGCCTTTCTCGAGATGCAGGCCGCCGAGCGCGGCGCGGCGCGCAATACTGTCCTGGCCTATGCGGCCGATCTCGAATCGCTGCGCGCCTTCGTAGAGGCCAACGACGCGGCGCCAGAGACGGCGGACCCGGCGCTGCTCGGCCGCTACGCCCGCTCGCTGCACGGCGCCGTCTCCGCCCGCACCGCCGCCCGCCGCCTCTCCGCCATCCGCGGCTTCTACAAATTCCTCGCCCGTGACGGCATCCGCCCCGACGATCCCAGCCTCCTGCTCGACGCCCCCCACATCCGGCCCGCCCTCCCGCGATACCTCGCCGAACCCGAGGTGGACACTCTCCTTGCCGCCGCCGCCCGCACCCCCGTCGCCCAAGCCGCGCTGGAGATGCTCTACTCGACCGGCCTGCGCGTCTCCGAGCTCCTCGGCATCCGCCGCCAGCTCCTGGCCGCCGGCACCGACACACTCATCGTCCGCGGCAAAGGCGGCAAGGAGCGCATGGTGCTCCTCTCCCGCCCCGCCCGCGACGCCGCCGCCGCGCTGATCGCGACCACGCCCGGCCCCTGGCTGTTCCCCGGCCGCGACCCCCGCCGCGCCATGACCCGGCAGAACCTCGGCCTCGTCCTCAAGCAAACCGCCCTCGACGCCGGCCTCGACCCGGCCCGCGTCAGCCCACACGTTCTCCGCCACAGCTTTGCCAGCCACATGCTCGCCCGCGGGGCCGACCTCCGCAGCCTCCAGGTATTGCTCGGCCACGCCGACATCGCGACCACGCAGATCTACACCCACGTCCTGGCCGAACGCCTGCAGGAACTGGTGCAACTGCACCACCCTCTGGCGCACGCGAACCGCGGAGGGTAAGCCCCCGCGATGCGCCAGTTCCTCGATTTCGAACGCCCGCTCGCCGAGCTCGAGCTGAAGATCGACGAGCTCCGCAGGAGCCAGCAGCCCGGCGGGATCGACATCGAGGAGGAGATCCGCCAGCTCGAAAGCAAGACCGGCGACCAGCTCCGTGCCACCTACGCCAAGCTCACCCCCTGGCAGAAGACGCAGGTCGCCCGCCACCCGGACCGTCCGCACGCGCTGGCCTATGTCGACGGCCTCATCACCGAGTTCGTCCCCCTTGCCGGCGATCGTGCCTTCGCCGACGACGCCGCCATCGTCGGCGGCATCGGTCGCTTCCGCGGCCACGCCGTGATGGTCCTCGGCACCGAGCGCGGCGCCGACACCGAGACACGGATCAAGCATAATTTCGGCATGGCCCGCCCCGAAGGGTACCGCAAGGCCCGCCGCCTGATCGAACTCGCCGGCCGCTTCGGCCTGCCGGTCCTGACTTTCGTCGACACCGCCGGCGCCTTCCCCGGCATCGACGCCGAGTCTCGCGGCCAAGCCGAAGCCATCGCCCGCTCCATCGAGGCCTGCCTGGAAGCCCCGGTCCCGATCGTGGCTACCATCATCGGTGAAGGCGGCTCCGGCGGCGCCATCGCGCTCGCCGCCGCCGACCGGGTCCTGATGCTCGAACACGCGATCTACTCGGTCATCTCCCCCGAGGGCTGCGCCAGTATCCTGTGGCGCGACTCATCCCAAGCCGCTGCTGCCGCCGAGGCTCTGAAGCTGACCGCCGCCGACCTCCTCTCCCGGCACATCATCGACGCCATCATCCCCGAACCCCTCGGCGGCGCCCACCGCGAGCCCGCCGAGACCGTGCTCTCCGTCGGCGACGCCATCTGGTCCGCCCTCCACCCCCTCCTTCCCCTCGACCCCGCCGCCCTCCGTTCCCATCGCCGCGACAAATTCCTCTCCATCGGCCGCGACCCCGAGGCCTAGCACCGCGAGCCAAACCAGCCCCCCGGCTACCCCGATCGTCTACACGGCATCGCTGAGCGGGCCCGCTCAGCTCCCGAAAGCGCCGCGTTGCACGATCGCCCCGCCCGCTCCTACTCTGGCTCCGATGTCCCCTCCCGCCCAAGCGGCCCAAGCGGCCCAAGCGAACGACCCGACCGCGCCCACCATCACACTCGCGCAGTTCTTCAAGGTCTTCCCGTCGGTCTGCCTGCCGATGTTCCTCGCCTCCGTCGACCAAACCATCGTCGCCACCGCGCTGCCGAACATCGCGGGCTCCTTGGGCGACGTCGAACGCGTCTCATGGGTCGTCGTCGCCTACCTCATGGCCACCACCATCGCCGCACCCGTCTACGGCAAGCTCGGCGACGTGCTGGGGCGTCGCAAACTGCTGTTCATCGCCCTCATCCTGTTCCTCGTTGCCAGCGTCCTCTGCGCCGTGGCGCCCACCATGCTCGCCTTGATCGCCGCCCGCGTCCTGCAGGGCGCCGGCGGCGGCGGCTTGATGACGCTTTCGCAGGCGCTCGTCGGCGAGATCGTGCCGCCGCGGGAGCGCCCGCGATTTCAGGGCTACCTGGCGGGCACGTTCATGGTGTCGTCCACCTTCGGGCCGGTCGCGGGCGGGTGGCTGACGCAGCATTTCGGCTGGACCTCGGTGTTCTACGTCAACCTGCCGCTCGGGGCAGTCGCCCTGGCGCTCGCCTTCCGGCTGCCGAACCGGACGGATGCCACCGCCCGGTTCCGTTTCGACTGGCTGGGGATGGCGCTGCTGGCCGGGTTCGTGATCCCGTTGCTGCTGGCGCTGGAGCGGGCGCAGCATCTATCCGGGTCGGCCGTGCCGCTGATGGTGGGGCTCGTCGCGCTCGCCACAGGGTCGATGTGGCTGCTGGTGCGCCAGGAGCGGCGGGCCGCGTCCCCGCTCATCCCCGTCCGCCTCCTGAGCCTGCCGTCGATCTGGCGCTCCGACGCCATGGCGGCCTGCGTCGGTGCGATGATCGTCGGCGCGGTGACGTTCATGCCGATCTATCTCCAGGTCGTCCGCGGCGCCGATCCGGCCAGGGTCGGGCTGCTCCTGTTGCCGCTGACGGCGGGGATCGCCGTCGGCTCGATCGCGACCGGGCGCATGATGGTCAAAACAGGGCGGACGGCGCTGTTCCCCTCGGTCGGACAGCCGATCGTGGCGGCCTCATGGGTTGTGTTGGCGGTCTTCGGCCCCTCCATTCCGTTGGCCTGGTTGCCCCTGCTGTTCGTCGTCATCTCTTTGGCGACCGGAACGACGATGCCCGTCGTGCAGCTGACGGTGCAGATCGAGGCCGGTCCCAAGAACCTCGGCGCGGCGTCGGCCAGCGTTCAGTTCACCCGCTCCATCGGCGCAGCGCTCGGCACCGCGTCGGTGGGCGCGGTGCTGTTCGCCGCGCTGGCGGCGCAGGACCCGGCCGTCGCGGCGTTGTTCGCCGACATCGTCGAGCGCGGACCCGGCGTCTTGGCGACGGTCTCGCCTGACATGCGGGCAAGTCTGTCGGCCGATGTGACCGGCGCATTCCGGGCGGCATTCCTGACCCTCGCCGTATTCAGCGGCATCGCGTCGGTGCTCGCCTGGTCGCTGCCGGCACGGCGGATCGGCTAGCCGAGCACGACACGCCAGAGCAGCGGCAGAAGGATGGCGGTCGCCAGCGCGTTCAGCCCCATCGCCAGGCCGCTGAACGCCCCGGCGGTCGGATGGACGGAGAGCGCCCGAGCCGTGCCGATCCCGTGCGAGACCGTGCCGATCGCCAGGCCGCGGGCGCGCCAGTCGGTCACGCCGCACAAGGTCAGCACCATCGGGCCGAGCGACGCCCCCACGATGCCCGAGCAGATCACGACGGCCGCCGTCAACGACGGCAGGCCGCCGAGGCGCTCGGCGACTCCCATCGCGACCGGCGTCGTTACCGATTTCGGCGCGAGCGATGCCGTCACGTCGCGGGCGGCGCCAAACAGCATCGCGAGCGCGACGCCGGAGGCCGCCGAGAATAGCCCGCCCGCCGTGATCGAGACGATGACCGCAAGGAACGAGTGCCGGACGACCCGCCACTGCCGATAGAGCGGCACGGCGAGTGCCACGGTGGCCGGGCCGAGCAGGAAGTGAACGAACTGCGCGCCGGCGAAGTAGGAGCGGTAGTCGACGCCCGATAGGAGCAGTCCACAGGCGATCAGCGTCACCGCGATCAGGACCGGGTTGGCCAACGGGTGCCGGCCCGACCATTGCTGCACCTTCAGCCCGGCCATCCAGGCCAGCAGCGTGGCCGTGAGCGCCGCCAGCGGTTCACGGGCGAGATAGACCCAGATCTCGGCCAGCTCGTCCCTCATCCGAAGCGCCGCAACAGCGCCTGGGCGAACCAGCCGGTGAAGCCGATCGCCACGATCGTGCCGAGCAGCACCGCAACCCCGATCGCCGCCCAATTGCGGGCCAGCAACGGCCCATACAACACCACGCCGACCCCGGCCGGCACGAACAGCAGTCCGAGATTGCCGAGCAGGGCATCGGCGACCTGGCTCAGCGCCGCCGGCGCCTCGCCCCCGCGGTCGCGCACGAGCAATCCGATCAGCAGCATGATCATGCCCAGCACCGGACCCGGCACCGGCAGATGCAGCCCGCGCGCGAGCAGTTCGCCCACCAGCTGGCAGACCAGCAGCGCGGTGATCGGCGCGATCATACCTGGCCCTCCGGTGCCGGATCGGATGTCCGCTCCGCGGCTTTGACGGCCTGCCACTCCGCCTCCATCCGCTCGAGGCCGGCGTCAGCGAGGGTCATCCCCTCCGTCGCGAGCCGTCGCTCGATGGCATCGAATCGCCGGCTGAACTTGTCGTTGGCGCCACGCAGGCAGGCCTCCGGATCGAGCCCAAGCTTGCGCGCCAGATTGGCCGCGACGAACAGCACGTCGCCGACCTCGTCGGCCAACCGGGCCGGGTCGCGCGTGGTGAGTTCGGCGCGCACCTCGGCGATCTCCTCCTCGAGCTTCTGCACCACACGCTCAGCATTGGGCCAGTCGAACCCGACCCGGCCGGCCCGCGTGGTGATCTTCAGCGCCCTGGTCAGCGACGGCAGCCCGGCCGGGATGCCGTCGAGCGTGCCGGCCCGTTGCCGCGAAGCGCGCTCCTGCTGCTTGTGCGCCTCCCACCCCGGGGTGGCCTCGCCGTTACCGAACACGTGCGGATGCCGGCGGATCATCTTGTCGGTGATGGTCCGCGCGACGGCGGCGAAGTCGAACAGCCCGGCCTCCTCGGCCATGCGCGCGTGATAGACGACCTGGAACAGCAGGTCGCCCAATTCATCCGGTAAGTCGGCCATGTCGCGGCGCGCGATGGCGTCGGCAACCTCGTAGGCCTCCTCGATCGTGTAGGGCGCGATACTGGCGAAATCCTGCTCCCGGTCCCACGGGCAGCCCGAGACCGGATCGCGCAGGCGGGCCATCACGTCGAGCAGGCGGGCAAGTTCCTCCTCGGCCGAGGCACCCGGTTCGAGGCCGTCCATTAAGCGGCCTCGACGGCGTCGATGGCGTGCGCCATCACGGTATCGCGCCGGGTCAGGCCACCCGCATCGTGGGTCGTGAGGACGATGTTCACCGTATTGTAGGTGTTGGACCACTCGGGGTGATGATCCATCCGTTCGGCAATGCTCGCGACCCGGCCCATGAACGCCCAGGCCGCGGCGAAGTCCCGAAACTTGAAAGTGCGGCAGATCGCGTCCCGGTCAGGCTGCAGTTGCCAATGCGCGGTCGATTGTAAGAAGCTTTCGCGTTCGGATGCGGTGAGTGTCTGCATGACTTGCCTACGGGCTCCGGTTCAGGCGGGATACGGCGATGGACGACCCTAACACGGCACTGACACGGTTCGGCGCGCCCCCGAGCGCCGAAGACATCGTCGAGTTGGCCGAACACGCGCTGACCGCGATGCCGGCCAAGCTGCGCCGGGAGGTCCGCGGCGTCGCGATCCTGGTCGAGGAAGCGCCGGACGACGAGACTCTGGCGGACCTGGGCATCGAGAATGCTTGGGATCTGACCGGGCTGTATCGCGGCGTGCCGATCGGCGAGAAAGGGGCCGGCGCAACGCGGCAGGAGCCCGACATGATCCTGCTCTACCGCGAGCCGATCTTGCTCGAGTGGATCGAGACCGGCGAGGAGTTGTTCAACCTGGTCCGCAACGTCCTGATCCACGAGATCGCCCACCATTTCGGCTTCAGCGACGCCGACATCGAAGACCTCGAGAAGGAGTAGGCCCTAGCCGGCGCGAACGGCCCGGGCGCGGCGGCGGCCCCAGCGCGACAGCCGAACCATCCGGCGCAGCCCGGCCATCTGCTGCTCGAGATAGGTCCCGGTGGCCATGGCTTCAGGTGCGCCCGGGTCGCCGGTCCCCGCGTAGGCGCGTCCGAAGTCGGCGGTCCCGAGCAGCATGTCCCACCACGGCAGGATGGCGCCGTAATTGCAGCTTCGCGCGCCGGCCGCGAGAATCCCGTGATGGATGCGGTGGAACCGGGGCGACACCAGCAGCCGGTCGCCGATCCAGCCGAACGAGAGCCGCGTATTGGCGTGCGACAGACTTTCGATCAGGCGCAGCAACAGGACGAGGACGGGAAACTGCAGCGGCGGGATGCCGATCAGCAGCGCCAGGACCATGAACCACACGAAGCCGATCAGATCGTCCACGACGTGATTGCGGTCGTCGGACCAGAACGTCATCTGCCGCTGCGCATGGTGCAGGGAGTGCAGCCCGTACCACCATCCCGTCGTGTGCGACAATCGATGCCGCCAGTATTCGCCGCAATCGAGGATAATGGCGTAGACGAAGAACGTCAGCACGTGGTGGCCCATGAGGAACGGGAACACCCGCTCCAGCGTCGGCGGCACCCAGCCATGATCGGACAGCCAACCGTTCGTCGTGACCTGGATCTGGTAGAACAGCACGAAAGTGACCAGCGGCAGCACGCCCACCCGCGACAGGACCGTGTAGAGCACGTCGATCCATACGGCCTGCTGGTCTGGCCAACGCTCAACCGGCCGCCACCGCTCGAGCGGCATGCAGATCGCGAACGTGATGGCCATCTGCACCAACGCCGTAGATGGCGAACAGCGCCCAGTTGAACGAGATCTCCTCCCACTCCATGCCGCCGGTGGCATAGAGCAACGGGAGGAGCACATGCTCTTGCAGCCACCCTGCGCCGAGACTGAATGGATCGGTCATCGATGCGCGCGCACACCGGCGTTCAAGACGCCGTTGGTCAGGTAGATGCCATGCGGCGAGCGGCCCACCGTAACCGACCGAAGCTCGCCCGTCTCCGGGTCCAGGATGCCGACCTTCTGAATGAAGCGCTCCGTGATCCATAGCTTGCCGTCCGGCGCGAAGTCGATGCAGTCGGGTCCGCCGGGCACTTTGTAGGTTCGCAGCACGTCGAGCGTTTTCGCGTCGAGCGCGACCGTCGTCCCATCCACTCGGTTGTTTACGTAAAGCAGC
>CAWIEF010000005.1:237500-682500 GCA_963835135.1 uncultured Alphaproteobacteria bacterium | reverse complement strand
GTGTATGTGAATTGTTTGGATCCGACGATAGGTTCTGACGCCTGTTGGATGGGTCCTGTGCGAGGTTTTGAGGACATGCTTTTGACTGTTGGCTTCTGGCCACTGGTCTCTGGCCGCTGTCCTCTGTGATTGAGTATGAGAAGGGCATCTGGTGGATGCCTTGGCGCTAGAAGGCGATGAAGGACGTGGCACGCTGCGAAAATCTTGGGGGAGCCGCGAGCAGGCTTTGATCCCGAGGTGTCCGAATGGGGCAACCCCCCTCTTTGAGGGATCGTAATCTGAATCCATAGGGTTACGAGGCGAACCCGGGGAACTGAAACATCTCAGTACCTGGAGGAATAGACATCAACCGAGATTCCGGCAGTAGTGGCGAGCGAACCCGGAGTAGGCCAGTAGTCTTTTGAGTGTGAGTTGAACGGTCTGGAAAGTCCGGCCAAAGCGGGTGATAGCCCCGTAGGTGGTAATGCTCTTGAGATTCTTGAGTAGGGCGGGGCACGTGAAACCCTGTCTGAACATGGGGGGACCACCCTCCAAGCCTAAATACTCTCTAGCGACCGATAGTGAACCAGTACCCGTGAGGGAAAGGTGAAAAGCACCCCGATGAGGGGAGTGAAAGAGACCTGAAACCGGATGCCTACAAGCAGTCGGAGCGGATTGTTCCGTGACGGCGTACCTTTTGTATAATGGGTCAGCGAGTTTCTGTTGGCAGCGAGCTTAAGCCGTGAGGTGTAGGCGTAGCGAAAGCGAGTCTGAAGAGGGCGCTGAGTTGCCGGCAGAAGACCCGAAACCGAGTGATCTAGCCATGGCCAGGCTGAAGGTGGGGTAACACCTACTGGAGGGCCGAACCCACGCCTGTTGAAAAAGTCGGGGATGAGCTGTGGCTAGGGGTGAAAGGCCAATCAAACTCGGAGATAGCTGGTTCTCCGCGAAATCTATTGAGGTAGATCGTCGGGTGGTCACCCTGGGGGGTAGAGCACTGGATGGGCTCGGGGGCCCCAAAGGCTTACCAACCCCAACCAAACTCCGAATACCCAGGAGTGCAGCCCGGCAGACAGACGGTGGGTGCTAAGGTCCATTGTCGAGAGGGAAACAGCCCAGACCACCAGCTAAGGTCCCCAAATCGTGGTTAAGTGGGAAAGGATGTGGGAATTCCAAAACAACCAGGAGGTTGGCTTAGAAGCAGCCATCCTTTAAAGAAAGCGTAATAGCTCACTGGTCTAATAGAAATCCTGCGCCGAAGATGTAACGGGGCTCAAACCACGTACCGAAGCTGTGGGTTACACGTTTTGCAGCGTGTAGCAGTAGCGGAGCGTTCCGTAGGCCTGCGAAGGTATACCCGTGAGGGGTGCTGGAGGTATCGGAAGTGCGAATGCTGACATGAGTAGCGACAAACAGAGTGAGAAACTCTGTCGCCGAAAGTCCAAGGGTTCCTGCGCAAGGTTAATCCGCGCAGGGTGAGCCGGCCCCTAAGGCGAGGGCGAGAGCCGTAGCTGATGGGAACCAGATGAATAGTCCTGGGCCTGCTGGAAGTGACGAATGCAATCTGTTGTCTGGTCTTATTGGATTGACCGGGCTTTGGGCGCATTCCAGGAAATAGCTCCAGCGTATAGACCGTACCCTAAACCGACACAGGTGGACTGGTAGAGAATACCAAGGCGCTTGAGAGAACGATGCTGAAGGAACTAGGCAAATTGCTCGCGTAACTTCGGGATAAGCGAGACCTCTATACGCGCAAGCGCGTAGGGGTGGCACAGAGCAGGGGGTAGCGACTGTTTAGTAAAAACACAGGACTGTGCGAAGGCGCGAGCCGACGTATACGGTCTGACGCCTGCCCGGTGCCGGAAGGTTAAGAGGAGATGTGCAAGCATTGAATCGAAGCCCCGGTAAACGGCGGCCGTAACTATAACGGTCCTAAGGTAGCGAAATTCCTTGTCGGGTAAGTTCCGACCTGCACGAATGGCGTAACGACTTCCCCACTGTCTCCAGCATCGGCTCAGCGAAATTGAATTCCCCGTGAAGATGCGGGGTACCCGCGGTCAGACGGAAAGACCCTATGAACCTTTACTGCAGCTTTGCAGTGGCATTAGGAGAGCACTGTGTAGGATAGGCGGGAGGCTATGAACCCGGGGCGCTAGCTCTGGTGGAGCCATCCTTGAAATACCGCCCTGTGCGCTTCTGATGTCTAACCGCGACCGGTCAGCCCGGTCCGGGACCCTGCATGGTGGGCAGTTTGACTGGGGCGGTCGCCTCCCAAAGTGTAACGGAGGCGCGCGATGGTGGGCTCAGGCCGGTCGGACATCGGCTGTCGAGTGCAATGGCATAAGCCCGCCTGACTGCGAGAGCGACAGCTCGAGCAGAGACGAAAGTCGGCCATAGTGATCCGGTGGTCCCGCGTGGAAGGGCCATCGCTCAACGGATAAAAGGTACTCTAGGGATAACAGGCTGATCTCCCCCAAGAGTCCACATCGACGGGGAGGTTTGGCACCTCGATGTCGGCTCATCACATCCTGGGGCTGGAGCAGGTCCCAAGGGTTCGGCTGTTCGCCGATTAAAGTGGTACGTGAGCTGGGTTTAGAACGTCGTGAGACAGTTCGGTCCCTATCTGCCGTGGGTGAAGGAGACTTGCGAGGCGCTGTCCCTAGGTACGAGAGGACCGGGATGGACGCACCTCTGGTGGACCGGTTGTCGTGCCAACGGCACAGCCGGGTAGCTATGTGCGGACTGGATAACCGCTGAAAGCATCTAAGCGGGAAACCACCCTCTAAACCAGGTCTCCCTGAGGGCCGTGCCAGACCAGCACGTCGATAGGCCAGGTGTGCAACTGCGGTAACGCAAGCAGCTAACTGGTCCTAATCGCCCGAACGGCTCAATCCCAGTGACCAAGTTTCCGTGGCCAGTGGCCAGGAAATCAGGTCCAAAACCTCCACAGCACTCATCCAACAAAACACACCACACACACAAAACACCCCGGTTCTCCTGGCCCCTGGCCATCGAACCCTGGCAACCGAACCATGCATTGGACGACCTGGTGGCCATGGCGGAGGGACCACACCCGATCCCATCCCGAACTCGACCGTGAAAACCTCCAGCGCCTATGATACTGCACCCCAAGGTGCGGAAAAGTCGGTCGCCGCCAGGTCCTCCAATGCAATACAACACAACAAACCACCGCAAACAGGCTGGCATAGCTCGCCTGAACCTCCTACCTCGGCGCCATGAATAGCATCCACGTCGGCATCGGCGGCTGGAACTTCGCTCCCTGGCGAGGGACCTTCTATCCGCCAGACGTGTCGGGAGCCAACGAGTTGGCGTTCGCGAGCCGAGCCGTCACCTCGATCGAGATCAATTCGACCTTCTACGGATCGCAGAAGCCGGAGAGTTTCCGGAAGTGGCGGGATCAGACGCCCGAGGCCTTTGTATTCTCCGTCAAGGGACCGCGGTTTACCACCAATCGGCGAGACCTCTCCGGGGCAGGAGAGTCGATCGAGCGGTTCGTCACGTCCGGAGTGCGCGAACTCGGCGCCAAGCTCGGCCCGATCCTGTGGCAATTCCCGCCAACCCGACAGTTCGACGCGGACGCGATGCGTCCGTTCCTCGCCGCCCTGCCGCGCGATCTCCGGCATGCGGTCGAGGCCCGTCATCCCAGCTTCGCCGACCCGGCTTGGATCACGCTGCTGCGCGAGTTCGGCGTCGCCCACGCCATCGTCGAGTCGGACAAGCACACGCTGCTGGCCGACCTGACTGCGCCGTTCGTCTATGCCCGGCTGGAGCGTAACCAAGCGGATGCGCCAGAGGGATACGAAAGCTCGCTGCTCGATCAATGGGCTGAGCGGGCTCGACGGTGGTCCAGAGGCCAGGCCGTCGACAATTTGCGCTGCGTGGCGCCGCCAGCCGCCGCCGCAGCGCGGCCGTGCTTCATCTACTTCATCAGCGGCGACAAGGTCCGCGCGCCTGATTCCGCCAGGGCGTTGCTCAAGCGGCTCTCGGCGTGACCGCCGCACGCCGGGTTCCGACGGTGGTTTGGCGGGGCGGATTTTCCAGGCAGAACCGTGTCGTCGCGGACGAGACGCCGGTTGCGCTGTCGTATAACCGCCTTACGCACGCCGTGATGATGGCCACGCCCGCAGATCTTGAGGATTTTGCCGTCGGCTTCAGCAAAAGCGAGGGCATCGTCGCCTCGGCGGACGACATCGAGGACCTGGAGATCATCAGGACGGATGGCGGCATCGAATGCCGGATGTGGGTCGGCGCTGCGTTGCTGGAGCGCCTGGACGCGCGGCGCCGCTCGTTGGCTGGGCCGACGGGCTGCGGCCTATGCGGACTCGAGAGCCTTGCCGAAGCGGTTCGGCGTCCACATCCGGTGGCCCTCGGCCTGGCTGTTACCGCGGCCGAAATCCAGGCATCGACCGAGGCGATGCCGGCAAGGCAAACCTTGAACGCCGAGACACGGGCGGTGCATGCGGCCGGGTTCTGGACGCGTGAAATGGGTTTGGTTGCAGTCCGGGAAGATGTCGGCCGGCACAATGCCCTCGACAAGCTGGCGGGAGCGTTGGCCCGGCAGGGCACCCCCGGCAGCGCAGGCGTCGTCATCATGACCAGCCGCATCTCGCTCGAACTGGTGCAGAAAGCGGCGGCGCTCGGCAGCCAAATCCTCGTTGCAGTCTCGGCTCCGACACGTCTGGCGATGCAGGTCGCGGAAGACGCTGGCATGACCCTTGTTGGCGTCGCCCGGCCTGACGGGTTTGAGGTGTTCACCCACCCGCACCGGATCGTAGGAGCATGTTGACGAAGGCGCTCGTTGTGCTCAGGTAGCGCCATGACGAATGTCGGCTTTATCGGACTGGGCAAGATGGGGCTGCCGATGGCGGTCAACCTTGTGAAAGCCGGCCACGCCGTTCGTGGGTTCGACCTGGTGCGAGACGCGCGAGATGAGTTCGCCGCGGCTGGCGGAACTGCTGCCAGCGAGTTGGCCGATGCTGTGGCTGACGCGTCAGTCCTGGTCACGATGTTGCCGGCCGGATCCCATGTGAGGGATGTGCTGACCCGGGCTGACGGGGTATTCGCCCATGCCGCGTCAGGCGCGCTGCTCATCGATAGCTCGACGATCGACGTCCGGACGAGCCGGGACATGGCGGAGGAAGCGGCCGCGCGCGGAGTGGCTATGCTCGACGCGCCCGTTTCGGGCGGAACCACCGGGGCGGCGGCGGGCACGCTGACCTTCATGGTGGGTGGCGAGGTGGAGGCGTTCGCGCGTGCCAAGCCGATCCTGGCGAGCATGGGCCGGAATATCGTTCATACCGGGCCGTCGGGCGCCGGACAGGCGGCCAAGGTCTGCAACAATCTCATGCTCGGCATCACCATGGCCGGGGTCAGCGAGGCGTTCGCGTTGGCCGACAAGCTCGGACTGGACCAGCAGGCGTTGTTCGACGTCGCCTCCACCTCATCCGGCCAATGCTGGGCCTTGACGAGCTACTGCCCCGTGCCGGGCCCGGTGCCGGCCAGCCCCGCCAATCGGGAATACGCCCCGGGTTTCGCGGTCGACCTCATGCTCAAGGACTTGACGCTGGCGACGGAAGCCGAGCGGGACCATAGGGCGGCATCCCTTCTCGGTGAGGCCGCTCGATCCGTTTACGCGAGGCTCAGCGAGCTTGGCCTGGGTGGGCGCGACTTCTCCATCGTGGCACGTGCGTTGCTCGATGGCCGCTTCTCAAGCTAGAGCAGGTCCAAATCGGGAGTGTGCCATGTCGAGGCTCGACGTCTACTCGGACGTGATCTGCCCTTGGTGCTACATCGGCAAGCGCTACATGCAAATCGCACTTGGCAAGGTTGCCGCGGGTGGCCTCGTGTTCGAGGTGAGTTGGCGGCCGTTTCAGCTCAACCCGGACATGCCCGAGGGTGGCGTGCTTCGGGACCAGTACCGGCGAGCGAAGTTCGGCAGCTTGGAACGGTCGCGTGAACTCGACGAGCAGGTCGCCCGGGCCGCGGCAGTGGCGGGTCTGCACATCAGGCACGATCTCATGCAGCGGACCCCAAACACACTATCGGCGCATCGGCTCATCCAGTTCGCGGCCGAACAGGGGCGGCAAGACGAAGTGGTCGATCTCCTGTTCGAGGCGTATTTCGTGCGTGGCCGTGACGTGGGGGATCGTGAGACCTTGATCGATCTGGCCGTCGGCGCCGGGCTGGATCGGGCTGCGACGGGCGGGTTCCTCGACAGCGGTCGCCTGGTCCGGGAGGTGAAGGCCGAGGACGAGGCGGTTCGGCAGGCCGGGCTGAGCGGCGTCCCGACCTTCGTGCTGGACCGTCATGTGCTGTTCTCCGGGGCCGTCCCGCCCGATGTTTTTGCCGAAGCCCTCATCAAAGCTCAGCGCGTCATCGCGGGACAGGCCGCCTAATCTCACCGAAATGTGAGTGCGGCGGATTGCAACATGTTTGAAAGAAGACAGTACTAAGAACGTTCATTGTAGAATTGGCGAATCGGACCGTGAAGCAGGGCAGAGGTGAGTGGATGTTGTCGGTATGAGCAAGCGGGTTCTCGTCACCGGCGGCGCAGGCTTCATAGGGTGTCATGTCGTTCGAAAGTTGGTGCAGCGCGGTTACCGTGTGCGCGTGCTCGACAGCCTGATCGATCAGGTCCACGGCGACGTGGCCTCCCGTAATCCGATCCTGAACGATGTCGAACTTATCCGCGCCGACGTGCGCGATCTGGGTCGGGTGACGGCGGCGCTTGAGAGTGTCGACAGCGTCATCCACCTCGCCGCCGAGGTCGGCGTCGGTCAGAGCATGTATGCGATCGATCGGTATGTTTCGGTGAACGACGGGGGCACCGCGGTTCTGTTCCAGGCGCTGATCGAGCGTCCGGTGGAGCGGGTCGTGGTCGCCAGCTCCATGAGCATCTATGGCGAGGGCCTTTACCGGTCCGCGTCAGGCGAGCGGATGGATGACGTGACGCGCCCCGCCCAGCGTGGCACGGCGGGCTGGGACCCGGTGGGACCGGACGGGCGTGCACTGACGCCGATGGCCACGCCAGAATGGAAGCGGCCGAACCTGGCATCGGTCTATGCACTGACGAAATATGTGCAGGAGCGCCTGACGCTCACCGTGGCGCCAGCCTATGGCATGCAGGGCGTCGCGCTGCGGCTGTTCAACGTCTATGGACCTGGGCAGGCCCTATCGAACCCCTATACCGGCGTATTGGCGATTTTCGCGTCAAGGCTGCACAACCGGCAGCGGCCAATGGTGTTCGAGGATGGCGAGCAGCGGCGGGATTTCGTCCATGTCGAGGATGTCGCCCGGGCCTTTCTGCTGGCGCTCGAGCATCCGGATGCGCCGGGGCAGGTGTTTAACATCGGCAGCGGCAAGGACGTGAGCGTTCTCGATGTGGGCGCCGCATTGGCGGATGCGATGGGTGTCTCGCATCTGTTGCCCGAGGTAATGGGCAAGGCACGGACCGGCGACATCAGGCATTGTTTCGCCGACATTTCGCTGGCGCGGGACGTCCTGGGCTTCACGCCGCGCCGCGGCTTTGCGGACAGCCTTGGCGAACTCGCCGAATGGGTTCAACGGCAGGAGGCGCGCGACCGGGTGCACGACGCGCGTCGGGAGCTCGAACAGCGCGGCTTGGTGGCATGACGAAGGCTGGAGAAGCCCGCCCCGTCTTGGTGACGGGTGGGGCCGGGTTCATCGGGAGCAATCTGGCGGATCGGCTGGCCGGAATGGGGCATCCGGTGATCGTGTATGATGCGCTGAGCCGGCCAGGGGTGAGTGCCAATCTGGATTGGCTGCGGGCGCGGCATGGGTCGAAGATCCAGGCGGTGGTGGCGGATCTGCGCGACCGGGACAAGCTCGACGCAGCCATCGACCGGGCGGGAGCAATCTTCCACATGGCCGCCCAGGTGGCGGTGACGACCAGCTTGCAGGATCCGGAAGGCGATTTCGACGTCAATCTGCGCGGAACGCTGCATGTGCTTGAGGGCGCGCGCCGGCAGACGCGTCCGCCGGCGGTGATCTTCGCCAGCACCAACAAGGTATACGGCAACTTGGCCGATATCCGGCTGGCGCGGAACGGCGAGGCGTATCTACCGGAGGATGCCGGGCTCCGCGGGGCGGGGATCGGCGAAGACCGTCCGCTCAGCTTCTACACGCCGTATGGCTGCTCCAAAGGCGCGGCGGATCAATACGTCCTGGACTACGCGCGCGGCTATGGCGTGCCGGCCTGCGTGCTACGGATGAGCTGCATCTATGGGCCGCGGCAGTTGGGCACGGAGGATCAGGGATGGTTGGCGCACTTCCTATATTCCGTCCGGGCGGGCAAGCCGATCAGCATCTATGGCGACGGCCGCCAGGTGCGGGACGTTTTGTATGTGGACGACGCGGTCGATGCCTATGTGGCGGCGTGGCGGCGGATCGATGCGGTGTCGGGGCAGGCGTTCAATCTGGGTGGCGGACCGGGCAATGCCGTGACGCTGTTGCAAGTGCTGCACCGGATCGGCGAGCTCACCGGTCGTACCCCCGATGTCCGCTTCGCCGACTGGCGGCCCGGTGACCAGCGGTATTTCGTCGCCGACACGACCAAGATCAGGCGGACGCTCGGGCTGGGCGAGGCCGTCGATTGGCGCGAGGGACTGGCGCGCTTGGCGGACTGGATCGCCTCGGAGCGGCAGGAGATGGCGATGGCGTCGCTTTGAAGGTCGCTCTCGTCAATCCGCCCTGGACGTTCGAGGGCAGCATCTACTTCGGTT
Source organism: uncultured Alphaproteobacteria bacterium (assembly GCA_963835135.1). Lineage (GTDB taxonomy): Bacteria > Pseudomonadota > Alphaproteobacteria > Acetobacterales > Acetobacteraceae > JAVVHH01. The sequence continues at coordinate 673,759 of CAWIEF010000005.1, read as the reverse complement.
GCCGCGAGCCGCATCTGCCATTGGAACTGGGGTATTGCCGGGCCGCGCTGGAGCGGGACGGCCACGAGGTGCTGTTGCTCGATGGTCATCTGATGGGCCAGAGCTATGCGGAGCTGACGGCGGCGATCCGTGCGTTCGGGCCGGCGATGACCGTGGTGACCACCGCGCCATCCTATCTGTTCTGGCGTTGCGCCCCGCCGGAGTTGCGGGTGCCGCGCGAGATGCTGGACGCGCTCGGCGACAGCGCCGGGCTGACCGTCGCAGTGGGGCCGCACGGGTCCTCGACCCCAGGTACGACACTGCAGAAGCTCGGTGTGGGCGCGGTCGCGATGGGCGAGTGCGAAGACGTCGTGGCCGGTCTGGCAAATGGCGGGGTGCCCGGGGTGTTGCCAGGGACCGCGACCCTGCATGGGAGCGAGCTGCGGCAGGCGGGCGGGCCACAAGCCGCCCAGTTCGTCCGGCAGAAGGCGTTGACCTGGCCTGACGAGTGGGTGCGGCGGCACCATCACCATCACCATCGATTTGATCGGGTGCCGACTGGGCTCGGGGCCGAAGTCGAGGCCTCTCGCGGCTGCCCGTACACCTGCAGCTTCTGTGCGAAGATTGATTTCCGCGACAAATACCGGCGGCGCGAGTTGGCGCCTGTGCTAGCCGAAATCGATGGCCTCATCGCGCAAGGCGCGGAATACCTCTATTTCATCGACGAGATCTTCCTGCCGAACCGGGCGTTGCTCGAGGCGCTGGTCGAGCGCCGGATCGAGTTCGGAGTGCAGACGCGCATCGATCTGTGGAAGCCGGAGATGATCGAGCTACTCGGCCGGGCCGGTTGCGTCTCGATCGAGGCAGGGGTCGAGAGCCTGACTGAAGACGGCCGGGCCGCGCTGGACAAGCGGTGCAAATTGTCGACCGACGAGCTGGCCGCCCTCCTCGTCCTGGCGCGCAAGCATGTGCCGTTCGTCCAGGCCAATCTGCTCGAAGTCGCCAATGACGATCCGGCGATGGTGATGGCCTGGCGTGATGGGTTGAAGGCGCAGGGCGTGTGGGCGAACGACCCGGTGCCGCTCTATCCGTATCCGAGCTCGCCCGATTACCGCAAGCTGTTCGGCCTGCCCGACGATACGGCCTGGGAGCGGGCTCACCAGCATTACCTTGGGCAGTTCGCCAGCTTCTCCGACATCCAGGACGAGCGGCCGCTGCCGCTGCCCGAGCTGGAGCAGGCGTGCCGGACGCGCTGACCGGTCCGCTGCCGCTTCGCCTTTTGATGACGACCGATGCGGTGGGTGGCGTATGGCGCTACTCGCTCGATCTCGCGAGCGGCATGGTGGAGCATCCCGTGCTGGCGGTGCTGGGTCCGCCACCCTCGGCCGCTCAGCGTGCCGAGGCGGCGGCGCTCGGACTGCGGGTGATCGAGACCGGGTGGCCGCTGGACTGGACGGCGGAGACTCGTGACGCGCTCGACGCTGCCATCTCGGCCCTGCGGCAGCTTGCCGTGCGCGAGGCCGTGTCGTCGGTGCATCTGCATGCCCCGGCTCTCGCCGGGTCGGCGCGATGGCCGGTCCCAGTGGTGGCCGTCGCGCACTCCTGCGTGGCGACGTGGTGGGCCGCGGTTCGCGGTGGGCCGTTGCCGGCCGACTTGGCCTGGCGCACCGACGCGACGAGGGCCGGCCTGGCAACCGCCGACGCAGTCATTGCGCCGACCCGTGCGCACGGCGATGCGGTTCGCCGCTCATATGGCGACATGGCGATCACCATCGTTCACAACGGGCTCGGCAGGGGTGAGGGGTCGGCGTCTCAAGCGACGCGATCAGTCCTGACGGCCGGCCGGCTTTGGGACGAGGGAAAGAACGCGGCCGCGCTCGATCGTGCAGCGGCTTCTCTCGATGTGCCGGTTCGTGCAGCCGGGCCAACCCGGGGCCCCAACGGCGCGCAGGTCGCGTTGCCGAACCTACAACTGCTCGGCACGCTCGGACCGGACGACATGCGGCGCGCGTATGCCCAGGCCACGGTATTCGCGTCTCTGGCGCGGTATGAGCCGTTTGGCCTCTCGGTGCTCGAGGCGGCGCAGGCCGGGTTGCGGCTGGTGCTGTCCGACATTCCGACCTTTCGCGAGCTTTGGGACGGAGTCGCACGGTTCGTGCCGGTCGGCGCCGATCCGGCCGCAGCCCTGCGCGCGGCACTCGACGACAGTGGCGACCGGGGAAGCGCGGAGCGAGCACGACGATACACGCTGGCCAAGATGGTCGAGGGCACGCTGGCGGTGCACCGCCAGGTCGGGGCTCGAGTCTGATGCGGGTCGTCTACTTCAGCCACGCGCTGTCGTCGTGCTGGAACCATGGCAATGCGCACTTCCTGCGTGGCGTGTTGCGGGAACTGATGGCAGCCGGGCACGACGTGGTCTCACTCGAGCCGGAGACGAGTTGGAGCCGCGAGAACCTGCTGCGCGACGCCGGTCCGGAGGCGGCAGAGTCGTGGCATGAGGCCTATCCCGAACTGCGCGCCGGCCATTTCGCCGAAAACGATGACCCGGCCGCGCTGGTCGACGGCGCCGACCTCGTCCTGGTGCACGAATGGACGGACCCGGCGCTCGTCGCCCAGCTCGGGGCCCTGCGGCGTGGAACCGGGCGGTTCATCCTGCTGTTCCACGACACGCACCATCGAGCGGTGAGTGATCCAGAGGCGATGCGGGCCTACGATCTGGACGGGTATGATGGCGTGCTCGCGTTCGGGCGCACCCTGGCCGACATCTATCGCGGTTGGGGCTGGGGCGACCGGGCCTTCATCTGGCACGAGGCGGCGGACATCCGACAATTCCATCCGCCGGCCCAGGAGGGCGAGCGCACCGGCGCGGTCTGGATCGGCAATTGGGGAGATGGCGAGCGTACCGCGGAACTCGAGGAGTTCCTGCTGCGTCCGGCCGCGGCCGAGCATCTCGCGCTCACGGTCCATGGCGTGCGCTACCCGGCCGAGGCACGCGCGTTGCTCGATCAGTATGGCGCCGCTTACCGAGGCTGGCTGCCGAACCACCAGGCCCCGGAGGTGTTCGCGCGGCATCTCCTCACCGTCCATGTGCCGCGCCGCTACTACGCGCGCCAATTGCCAGGCATTCCGACCATCCGCGTCTTCGAAGCGCTCGCCTGCGGCGTCCCGCTGGTGTCCGCGCCGTGGGACGACGCCGAGGGCCTGTTCACCCCGGGGGAGGACTTCCTCGTCGCGCGGGACGGCGCCGAGATGACCCGGCAACTCGCGCGGCTGCGTCATGAGCCCGGCCTCCGCGCCAGCCTGGCCGCCCATGGCCTCGCGACCATCCGTGCGCGCCATACTTGCGCCGCACGCGTGCAGGAACTGCTCGGTATCGTCGAGCAACTGAGAGCCTGATGCGAATCGCCTTCTACGGATCCAGTGTGCTGTCGTCCTATTGGAACGGCGCGGCGACCTATTACCGCGGCATCCTCTCCGCGCTCGCGCCACTCGGTTACTCGATCACCTTCTATGAACCCGACGCGTTCGACCGGCAGAGCCATCGCGACATCGACCCGCCGGACTACGCCCGCGTCGTCGTCTATCCCGCAACGATGGACGGGCTCCGCTCGGTGCTGAACGAGGCGCGCTCGGCCGACATCGTCGTCAAGGCCAGTGGCGTCGGCGTGTTCGACGACGAACTGCTTGCCGGCATTCTAAACAAGGCGCGCCCGAACGCGCTGAAGCTGTTCTGGGACGTGGACGCCGCCGCTACGCTCGATGCGCTGCGGAGCGAGCCCGGGCATGTTCTGCGCGCCGCGTTGCCGCAGCTCGACTTGGTGCTGACCTATGGCGGCGGGCCTCCCGTCGTCGACGCTTATCACGGCTTCGGCGCCCGGCGCTGCGTGCCGGTCTACAACGCGCTGGACCCGGCCACTCACCATCCGGTTCCAGCGCAGCCACGCTTTGCCGCCGACCTCGCCTTCCTGGCCAACCGGCTGCCGGACCGTGAAGCACGGGTGGAGGCGTTCTTCCTGCAGGCCGCGTCGCTCGCGCCAGAGCGGTCCTTCCTGCTCGGCGGCAACGGGTGGCATGACAAGGCGATGCCGCCCAACGTGCGCGCGATCGGGCACGTGGGCACGGCGGACCACAATGCGTTCAACTGCTCGGCTGCGGCGGTATTGAACGTCGCGCGGGACAGCATGGCCGCGGTGGGCTACTCGCCCGCGACCCGCGTGTTCGAGGCGGCCGGGGCAGGGGCTTGCCTGATCACCGACGCCTGGGACGGCATCGAGTTGTTCCTGGAGCCGGAGCGCGAGGTGCTGGTCGCCCGCGACGGGCATGACGTGGCGGCGCATCTTCGACGCCTGACGCCGGAGCGCGCCAGTGCGATCGGGGCGGCAGCCCGGGTCCGGATCGTCAGGGACCACACGTATGCGCAGCGTGCGGTGGTGGTGGACGCGCTGTTCCGGTCCGAGCTGGCCATGAAGGGCTGACGCCGCTCGCCCTGGGGCGTAGTAAAACCCATGGCCGACCCCGTGCAGACCGACATCCCCGGATACACGCATCAGCAGATCCTGCGGGTGATCACCGGGATCATGCTCTGCATCTTCCTGTCCTCGCTGGACCAGACCGTCATCATTCCCGCCGTGCCGGCGATCGCGGCGGATCTCAACGCGTTCGGGCATCTGGCCTGGATCGTTACGGCCTATCTGCTGACCTCGACCGCGGCGACGCCGATCATCGGCAAGCTGTCGGACATCTGGGGCCGTCGGGCGCTGCTGATCCCGAGCTTGATCGTCTTCATCCTCGCCAGCCTGGCCTGCGGCTTCGCGCAGACGCTGCCGCAGTTGATCGTGGCGCGGGCCGTGCAGGGGCTCGGCGGGGCCGGGCTGATGTCGATGGCGCAGGCGTCCATCGCCGACGTGGTCGCGCCGCGGGAACGCGGGCGATACCAGGGCTACATGGCCTCGATGTGGGGTGTGTCGTCGATCGCCGGTCCCATCGTGGGCGGGTGGGTGACGGACCACCTGTCGTGGCGCTGGATCTTCTGGGCCAACCTGCCGATCGGGCTGGTCGCGCTCGTGCTGTGCGATCGGGCGCTGCGCATGATCAAGACCCACAAGCGGGAGGTGCGGATCGATTTCGCCGGGTCGGCGTTGCTGGTCGGATGCGTCACCTCCCTGCTGCTGATGCTGAGCTGGGGCGGAGTGGAACTGCCGTGGGCGTCCGGTCCGGTCGCGGCATTGGGCACGGCGGGGGTGCTGATGCTGGCTGCCTTGGTGTGGCAGGAGCGGCGGGCGGTCGACCCGGTGCTGCCGCCCCGCCTCTTCTCAAACCCAACGTTTCTCTGCGGAGTGCTGATCGCGTTCTTCACGTCCCTCGGCCTGTTCGGGGCGACGTTCCTGCTGCCGCTGTTCTTTCAGCTCGTGCTCGTGTTCGACGCGGAGACGTCCGGCTTGCTGGTGATGCCGTTTCTCGCGTCGAGCGTGGTAGGCGCGTTCGTCGGTGGCCAGCTGGCGCGCCGCTTGGGGCGGACAAAGGGGATCGTGTTGGCCGGGCTGGGATGCTGCGTCGTCGGCTTGGCTGGATTGATGCTGCAGGCGACGGCCGGCGTGCTGTGGGTGGTGTTGCCGATGTCGGCGATGCTCGGGCTCGGGATCGGCGTGACCATGCCGAGCGTGCTGATGCAGGTCCAGAACGCGGCGGAGCGGCGGGACGTGGGCGCCGCGACCGGGTCGCTGCTGTTCCTGCGCTCGATGGGCGGCGCGTTCGGCAGCACGATCGTGGGGTCGCTGTTGGCGGCGCGGTTCAACGAGGGGCTGAGCTCGGCCGGATTGCCGCCGATCGATCTGGGATCGCTGCGCGGCGGCGGCGGCGCGACCGCCCAGCTGATGCAGGCGCGCGTGGCGCTGGCGAATGGGTTCGGGCTGGCCTTCGGCGTCTGCCTCGGGCTGCTGATGGTGGCGGTGGTGATCGCGGCGGTGATGGAAGACGTTCAGCTACGCTCCGGCGCTACGGTGTCGCGTGAGATCGCGCACTAGCGCTGCTTCACCCGCAGCCAAACGCTGGCGCCGGGATTCCGGTCGCACAGTGGCATCTGCTCGAGCAACAAGGGCCGATGGAAGGTCCAGAGGAAGTGGTTCCAGATCTCGATATCGAAGGCCGCGTTGTACTGGAGAAAGGCTCGCAGCATGTAGGCTTCGTTCCAGGCGCGGCCCTCTTCCAGCCAATAGCGCGGATACTCGAACGGGTAGAAGATGTCGTGGAAATGCACGACGACGCCCGGCTGCAGCGAGGGCAGGATGCGGTCGAACACGGTGATCACGTCGCTGCCGATCTTGGCGACATGGGTGGAATCGATGAACAGGATGTCGCCCGCTCCGAGCGTGGCGAACAGCTCGAGCGGGACGTCTTGCAGGCGGTCCGGCAGGATGCGGATCCGGCCGGCATCGCCGGGCTGCAACAGGGATTGAAGCAGCTCCGGGTAGGGATCGATGAAGGTTGTCTCGGCCGTGTTGCCGAGGAACATGGCGTTGGTGTCGAGCGTGACGCACGAGGAATAGCCCGATCCGATCTCGATGACCCGGCGCGGGCGCAGCCGGCGCAGCATGGCATAGAGGAAGATCGCGTCGGCATAGGAATAGGCGCCGTTCTCGAAATGGTAGCGCAGGCCGGGACTCGGCTGGGGCGTGAACGGAAGCTCGGCGTAGAACGGGACACACTCCGCCAAAAGGGCCAATTGCTCGGCTTCGCGCAGGTCGATGCCGGGTAGCGTCCTCGGCGGAGGGCTCGGAAACAGGCGCGCCTGATCGCGGACGATGTCGTCCAGCGCCGGGATCGGCGAGTAGAAGTGCCCGGGCGGCACGAACCGGTTCAGCTGCTCGAGGCGGTCGACCTGCCGGCGGAGGTCGTCGCGGCCGGCGATCAGGCTCTGGCGCTCGGCGGCAAACCGTTCGCGCTCGTCCCCGAGCTGCTCGCGCGCATCGAGGAGCCGCCGCAGCCACGGCACCTGGCCGGCAGCGGCGAGCAAGGCATGTCGCACATCCATCCCTGGACCATCCCATGCGCCTCGGCCGGTGTCACGCCGGACGGACGTTCCAGGGGTAGGGAGACACGCCCTGCAGCACGCCGGTGATCGCTGTGCGGAACGCGGTTCGGCCATAGTACTGGCCGACGAGGATCGCGCCCGCATCGGCCATCGCGACGTGGGACAGCGCCTTGGCCGCCTTGGCTTGGGCGTCGGCGTCCGGCGCGTTCAGCCACTCGTCGGTCAGCGCCATCGCCTCGGCGTTCGACCACCAGCCGAACCAGCCCTGCTTGCCCCGGCCGCTCAGCAGCGGATGCGTCGCGGGCGAACTCATCACGGTGGCCGACGAGAACGTGTGGAAGACGCTCCAGCCGCCTTTGTCGACCGGCTGCATGGACGATCGGCGCTGCACCACGGAGCCCCAATCAGTCTCTTGCAGGTCGACGTTCATGCCGATCTTTGTCAGCGCGTCAGCGGTGACCAGGCCAATCGGATGGATCACCGGGAAGTCGGTCGGGTTGATGACGACGACTTTCTGCCCGGCATAGCCCGAGTCTTTCAGCATCTTGGCCGCGAGCGCAGTGTCGCCCTGCATGAGCCCGGCATCCGCGCCCGAGTAGTATGGCGTCCCGAACGGGAACTCGTCCTTCGTGACCCGCCAGAGCGACTGATCGTCGCCGAACGTCGCGCGCATGTAGTCTTCCTGCCGAACGCCCATCATCACTGCCCGGCGGACGCGGACGTCGTCGAAGGGCGGCTGCAGCTGGTTGAGGACCAGCTCCGACATCCGCCCCCAGGGTTGATCGACCTGGAGCACGATGTTCGGGTCACGCGCGAGCAGCGGCAGGAGGTCGGCCAGCGGCTGCTCCCACCAGTCGACCTCGTTGTTCAGCAGGGCGGAACTGGCGGTCGCGCCATCGGGGATGATGTTCCATTCGATCCGCGGATAGAACGCCTGCTTGGCGCCGGTGGCCCACACGGCCGGCTCCTGCCGGGAGACGTATCGGTCGAACCGGTCGTACACGACGCGGCTGCCCGACACGTATTCGGCCGTGTTGAAGCGATACGGGCCGGAGCCGACCATCTCGGTGACCGGCTTGTCCGGAGCGGACGCGGCGAGGCGCTCGGGGAAGATGAACGGCACCGCTGAATCCGCCTTGCCGAGCGCGGTCGGCAACAGCGGGAACGGCCGTTTCAGCTTGACGACGATGGTGCGGTCGTCGCCCGCTTCGTAGGTGTCGACGGCTGCCGCGAGGAGTTGGCCGAACCCATCGCGCACGCTCCAGCGCTTGATGCTGGCGATGCAGTCCGACGCGCGGACGGGCTCGCCGTCGTGGAAGCTGAGGCCGTCGCGCAGGCGGATGCGCCACGTGCGCTTGTCGTCCGAAATCGTATGCCCTTCGGCCATTTGCGGATGGGCGACACCGTCGGGGCCGCTGGAATAGAGCGTATCGAAGACGTAGTAGCCGTGGTTGGACGTCACGGTGGCGGTGGTGAACACCGGGTCGAGCAGGGTGAGGTTAGCTTGCGGGACGAACCGCAACGTCGCGGCTTTGGCCGGCTGGGCCACCGCCGGCGCGGCGAGCGCCACGGCCGCCGCGCCCTGAAGCAATTCGCGTCGGCGCATTGGCCTTCCTCCCCTGGTTTATCGGGGAGTTCACCATGCGGGGTCGAGGCCGGCAAGCACGCCCTACATGGTGGCGCCGATGATCCAGGGCGCGAACTCGGCGGTGCCGGCATCGAAGACTTCGCTCTTGGTCTTGGCCCCGCTGGCCGTGGCGAGGATCGCATCGAAGATCCTGCCGCCGCACTCCTGCACCGTTTCCGCACCCTCCAGGATGGTGCCACAATTGACGTCCATGTCGTCGACCATGCGCTCATACATCGGAGTGTTGGTGGCCAGCTTGATCGACGGGGCCGGTTTGCACCCGAACACGCTGCCGCGGCCGGTGGTGAAGCACACCAGATTGGCGCCGCCGGCAACCTGGCCGGTCGCGGCGACCGGGTCGTAGCCCGGCGTGTCCATGAATAGGAAGCCACGCGCCGTTGCAGGCGCGGCATACGCGATGACGTCGACGAGGTTGGTGGTACCGGCCTTCGCCATGGCGCCGAGGGATTTCTCCAGGATGGTGGTCAGCCCTCCCGCTTTGTTGCCGGGGCTCGGGTTGGCGTTCATCTCGGCGCCTTCCTGCTCGGTGTAGCGCTCCCACCACCGCATGAGCGCCACCAGCTTGTCGGCGGTTTCGGGTGATGCGGCGCGGCGCGTGAGCAGGTGTTCGGCGCCATAGGTCTCGGGGGTCTCGGACAGGATAACGGCGCCGCCATGGGCGACGACCAGGTCGCTGGCCGCGCCGAGGGCCGGGTTGGCGGAGATGCCGGAATACCCGTCACTGCCCCCGCATTGCAGCGCGATGGTGAGCTCGGAGACGGGCGCAGGGGCGCGTTGCACCCGGTTGGCCTCGTCGAGCACCTCGCGGACGAAGGCGATCCCAGCTTCGACGGTCTTGCGGATGCCGCCCATGCTCTGGATATCCATGGAGCGGACGCGGTCGGCGAGTTTCTGCTCCTCAAGCAAGCCGCTAAGCTGATTGACCTCGCAGCCGAGGCCGATGACGACGATGTGCGAGAAGTTCACATGGCGGGCGTACCCGGCGAGCGTGCGGCGCAGCAGGCGCAGCGGTTCGCCATCCGTCATGCCGCAACCGGTCTTATGAGTCAGCGCAACGACGCCGTCGACGTTCGGCCAGGCGGCGAGCGGGTCGTCACCCGAAATGGGATTGCGGCGGAACTGCTGGGCGATGAGGTCCGCGGTATGCGCGCTGCAATTCACCGAGGTGAGGATGCCGATGTAGTTCCGGGTGGCGACCCGGCCGTCCGGCCGACGGATGCCCATGAAGCTGCGCTCAGTATTGGCGCGCGGGGTCGGGCGGGCGTCGATCCCGGGGGCGTAGTCTTGGGTGTGGTCGCCCATGGCCAGGTTGTGGGTGTGGATATGCTCGCCGGGGGCGATGGCGGCGATGGCGACGCCGATAATTTGGCCGTAGCGGCGGACGGGGGCGCCGGGCGCGATCGGGAGGGTGGCGATCTTGTGCCCGGCGGGGATGCGGGTGCGGGTCACGACGCCCGGAGCAACCTCGGTGTGCTCGAGCAGCGTCGTGCGAGCGATGACGAGGGGATCGGTCGGGTGAAGCCGGATGGTGGGGGTCATGGGAACTCACGTTTATTGAAAGTTCGGCGTGAAAGCCCTCACCCTGCCCTCTCCCGGCGGGAGAGGGTTTTGAAGAAGAGGGAGTGCTACTGGCGGCGGGCGGCTTTGACGGCGGCAGTGGCAGCGGTCAGCAGGATGCCGCTGTCGTTGCCGAGCGTCACCATCGAAAAGCCCATGTCGATCATCTTGGCGGCATAGGCAGGGGCCATGCAGTGGATGCCGGCTTTCAAGCCGCGCTGCTTGGTCTCCTTCAGGATCGTCTCGTAGATCGTCATGATCTGCGGCTCGTCGCGGTCGAGCTTGGGAACCAGGCCCATCGAGAAGCCGAGGTCGGACGGGCCGATATAGACCGCGTCGATGCCGGGGGTGTCCAGGATCGCCGGGAGGTTGTCGATGGCCTGTTGGGTTTCGATCATCGGCATGCAGAGGGTCTCGCCATTGGCGGTCGCCTGGTAGCCGCCGCCGGGTCCGACAGCGCCATAGATGCCGGCGCGGATGGGGCCGTTCGAACGGGCGCCCATGGGCGGATACTTGCAATACGAGATGAAGCGCTTGGCTTCCTCCGGCGTGTTGATCATCGGGCAGATCACGCCGTAGGCGCCGCCGTCCAGCACCTTGCCGATAATGCCCGGCTCGTTCCAGGGGACGCGGACCATGGGGAGGACGGGATGGCTCTGCATGGCCTGGAAGCAGCGGACCATCGAGAGATAGTCTTGCACCCCGTGCTGCAGGTCGACCGTCAGGCTGTCCCACCCGGCTTGGGCCATGACTTCGGCGCAGAAACCATCGGGAATGGCGAGCCAGCCGTTGATGGTGGCCTTACCTTCGCTCCAGGCTTGTTTGACCTTGTTCGGCACTGTGGGCGTCCTCCGACGGTTGTTGGGCGGAGGCTAGGCCGGGCGGAGCGCGGGGGCAATCGCAGGACCCGTCTCAGCCCGGCGACAGGGTCCTGCGTGTCAGGCGGCGGCGGCGAGCTCGACGCCGCAGGCGTCGAACGTGTCGAACAGCTTTGCCTTCTGCTCGGCGGTCAATGTGACGTGCGGCGGCCGGATCGTCTCCCAGTCCGCCTCGCCGGTATGGCGCGCGACCAACGCCTTCAGGCCGGGGATCAGCGGCGCGGACGTGACCGCGGCGCGCATCGCGGTCAGAGCGTGCTGAGCGGTCGCCCCCTCGGGCTTGTTCCAGTTCGCATAGACGCGCGCGTTGGTGGCGGCGCTCACGTTGCTGGCCGCAGAGATCGACCCGGCGCCCCCAGCCTGCAAGTTCTGCAGCAGGTGGCCGTCATCGCCGCAATAGACCTCGAACCCATCCGCGGCAAAATTGTCGATGTAGCTCTTCGTGTTCGACCAGTCGCCGGTGCTGTCCTTGATCCCCTTCAGCGCACCAGGATTGGCGCGGAGCAGGCGCTCGATCAGGCTGACCGTGATGGGCACGGCCGATTGGGCGGGGAAATGGTAGAAATAGAGCGCCAGCGCACCGCCGACCCGCTGGATGATCTCGCTGTAATACGCGAAGAGGCCGTCCTCGCTGGGGTTCTTGTAGAAGAACGGGGGGAGGACGAGGCAACCGCGGCACCCCAACTCGGCAGCCCGGCGCGCCATCGCGACCGTGTCGGGAATGGCCGGCACGCCCACGCCCGGCAGCATCTTGTTGGCGGGCAGGCCGCGCTCGACGAGCCCTTCCATGAGGTGAAGCCGCTCGGAGATGCCGAGCGAGTTGGCTTCACCCGTCGTCCCGAGCACACCCAGGCCGTTGGCGCCCTGTTCGAGCAACCAGCGCGAGTGGGCGGCCATCAAGTCGAGATCGACCGTGAGGTCGGGCCGCATGGCGGTCAGCACGGCGACGTTGACCCCACCGTAGAGCGCGTTCTGCATCAGCTTCTCGGTCCTTTGTTGCGACGCGGCATGCGGCCGGGCCAGGTGACGATGTAGTCTTCGAGCGGGCCGGCCTCGCGTTCGTCGACGGCACGTCCGCGGACGGAGGCGCCGGCCTCGTGGACGGTGTCCGGGCTGCCGGAGCGGAGAGGGTGCCAGGGCAGCAGGTCGCGGCCTTCGGCAAGCAATCGGTAGGCGCACGACGGCGGCAACCAGTCGATCTCGCGGACCATGGCCGGGGTGAGCGAGACGCAATCGGGCACGTCGTCGCGCCGGTTTGGATAGTTGCTGCATCGGCAGGTGCCGCGGTCGAGCAGGCGGCAGGCGACGTTGGTGAAGGACAGCTCCTCCGTGTCGTCGTCGCGCAGCTTGTGCAAGCAGCAACGGCCGCAGCCATCGCAGACGGATTCCCACTCCTCGGGAGACATCTCGTCGAGTGACTTGGTTTGCCAAAAAGGGGCAGCGCTGGCCATGGCGGCTTTATCGCAGAGGCGGCGGCGGCGGACCAGTTCGAACGTACTCCATAGCGACGCGTTCGGGTGACGATGAAACAGAGGGGTCGCCATGATCTACGCGTTGCTGGGTGCCGCGTTTGCGGTCGCGGGGGCGGACAAGCTGAGTGGGGACAAGAACTACGACGAGTTGTTCCGGGACCTCGGCTGGTCGCGCGAGGGGATGGGCGCAGTGGCGGCCGCAGAGATCGCGGGCGGATTGCTGATGGGAATGCGTCGGACGCGCCGGGTCGGGGCGGCCATGCTGGCGGGCGCGAGCGCCGTCGTTCTGGCCAGCGAAATCGAGCGCAGCCGAACGAAGCTCGCGGGTCCGCGTGGCGTCCTATTGGTAGCCGCGCTGATTGCGCTGGTCGCTCCTGGCCGTCGGTGATCGGGCTATCCCTGGGCTGAAAGCCCCCGCGTAAAGGCGTCGCGAGCGGAAATTTGATCGGGCAACGGATGCTGTTTGGGGCGCGTTGACCACGCGGGATCAATTGAACGAGGACTTTACGATGTCTACACCTACGAGCCTCAAGGAAGTTTATACGGATGAGATCAAGGATCTTTGGTCGGCCAACGACCAGATGGTCCGGGTGCTTCAGACGCTGACCGAAGGCGCACATGATGCCAAGCTGAAGAAGCATCTGACCAATTCCATGACCGGCATCACCAAGCACAACGAAACGCTCAAGGAATTGCTGTCGAGCGCTGGCTCCGAGGTCCAGAAGGAGCACTGCAAGGGCATGGAAGGTCTCTGCAGGGAGGCTCTAACGCATGCCCAGAAGGAAGCGCCGGACAACGAGGACCTGAAGGACATCGTGATCATCACGCAATACCAGCGGATGTGCCACTACGGCATCACCGGCTTTGGTTCCGTCAAGGCAATGGCCAAGGCGTTGGCGATGAAGGATCACGTCGCCAAGCTCGAGTTGATCGTCAGCGACATCTATGGCGCAGACGAACTGACCAGTCAGATGGGCGAGAAGCTGGCCAAGGTTGCGGCCAAGCACGAAAAGGCCGCCGCCGCAGCCTAAGCGGCGATACCGGTTCGACTGGGAGGGGCGCTGGCCGGGAGGTCAGCGCCCCTTTTTCGTCAGACGCGCTCGATCAAGGCCGCGATGCCCTGGCCGACGCCGATGCACATCGTCACGATGGCCCGGGTGCCGCCAGTCGTCTCGAGTGCGTTTACCGCCGTCATGGCCAAGCGCGCGCCGGACGCCCCGAGGGGGTGGCCGAGGGCGATGGCGCCACCGTGCGGGTTGACCCGGGGGTCGTCCTCCTGCAGGGCGAGCTGACGCAGGACCGCAATCCCCTGCGAGGCGAACGCTTCGTTCAATTCGATGAGGTCGATGTCGCGGAGTGTGAGCCCAGTGCGCTCGAGCAGCTTCTGCACGGCCGGCGCCGGGCCGATGCCCATGATGCGGGGTTCGACGCCGGCGGTGGCCATGGCGACGACCCGGGCGCGCGGCGTCAACCCGTGGCGCTTGGCGGCGTCCGCGCTCGCGATCAGGAGCGCAGCCGCCCCGTCATTGACACCGGAGGCGTTGCCGGCGGTGACGGTGCCCGGGTTGCGGAAGGGCGTCTTCAGCTTGGTGAGCTGTTCCATCGTGGTGTCGGGGCGGGGATGTTCGTCCGCGCTGACGACCATGTCGCCCTTGCGGCCCTTGATGGTGATGGGCGCGATCTCGCGGGCGAAGAAGCCGCTGGCCTGTGCGGCGCCGGCCTTCTGCTGACTGCGGAGCGCGAACCGGTCCTGTGCCTCGCGGGTGACCTGGAATTGCTCGGCGACGTTCTCGCCCGTCTCGGGCATCGAGTCCGTGCCGTACATCGATTTCATCAGGCCGTTGACGAAGCGCCAGCCGATCGTGGTGTCGTAGATCTCGGCGGCGCGGGCGAACGCTTCTGTCGCCTTGCCCTGCACGAAGGGCGCCCGCGTCATGCTCTCGACGCCGCCGGCCAGCATCAGCTCGGCTTCGCCGGCACGGATGGCGCGGGCGGCGGTGCCGACGGCGTCCAGCCCGCTGCCGCACAGGCGGTTGACCGTGCTGCCCGGAACGCTTGTGGGGAGCCCGGCCAGCAAGGTGGCCATGCGGGCGACGTTGCGGTTGTCCTCCCCGGCTTGGTTGGCGCATCCCATGTAGCAATCGTCGAGCTGGTCCCAATCGACGCCGGCATTGCGTTCCTTGAGCACGCGAATGGGATGGGCGGCGAGATCGTCGGTGCGGACGTCCTTCAACGCGCCCGCGTAGCGGCCGATGGGCGTGCGGGCGAAGTCGCAGATGAAAGCGTCGGACATGGATCGGCCTCCGGTTTTGCCGTTGGTTAAGCCGCCTGGACGCCGCCGTCCAGACTGACCAAGCTGTGGCAGATGGACGACAACGATATGGACTGGGAGGCCGTCGGCGCACATTTGGCGCGGCACGGGCTGGACCTGCAGCCGGGCGAGCGAACGCGGTTTCCCGGGGGGTTCGCAAACCGGAACTACTTGATCGCATTGCAAAGCGGGCCGGCCGTCCTGCGGCGGCCCCCGCCGGGACCGTTACCGCCGGGAGCGCACGACATGGCGCGGGAGCACCGGATCCTCTCGCGCCTGCCGGATCGGCTGCGGTTCGTGCCGCGTAGCCTGCACCTTTGCGACGACGAGAGCGTCATCGGCGTGAAGTTCCAGATCCTGGAATACCGGGACGGCGTGGTCGTCCACGGTGTGCTGCCCCGCCAATATGCGGGGCGTGGCGCCGCGCTGTCGGAGATGCTGCTGACGACGCTCGCGGCGATCAACACGGTGGATACTTCGGCGTTGGGGCTCGATGGGCTGGGGCGGCCGGACGGTTTCCTCGGGCGAGCGGTCGAGGGCTGGCTCAAGCGAGGCGCGGCGGCCGAGGCCGGGCCGGTGCTGGACGAGCTGGGGAGGTGGCTACGGGCGAATGCGGTGCCGGATCGCGCGCCGGGCTTGCTGCACAATGATTTCAAGCTCGACAACGTCATCCTCGATCCGGTCTCTCTTGCCCCCAACGCGGTGGTGGACTGGGACCAGGGTACGCGGGGCGACCCGATATTCGATCTGGCGACGCTGTTGAGCTACTGGGTGGAGCCCGGCGATCCGCCGGTCATGCACCAATTGCAGCAGATGCCCACGGCGGGCGATGGCTTCGTCACGCGCGAGGCGGCCGCCTTGCGCTGGGGTGAACTCACCGGACGCGACGTGTCGGACATCCGGTTCCACCGGGTGCTGGCCGTCGTCAAGCTCAGCGTCATCTTCCTGCAGTTGCACAGGCTGTATCGGCGGGGTGCGACGACCGACGAGCGCTACGCGCGGTTCGGCGAGCTGGGGACGGGGCTCCTGGCGTTCGGCGCCGAGATCGCGGCTGGGCGGGCGTTCTGACCAGTCGCCTCCCTCAAAACCGCCACAGCGCCGGCGATCTTTGGCCGCATTTCCGGCGTTGGATGGCATCACGGACGATGGCCGCCCGCGAGGAGACATTATGTTGAACAAGCGCACTCTGTTTGGCCTCACCGCCGCGTTGACCCTCACCTTCGGCGCCGCGGCGATGGCGCAGACCAGTACCATGAACCCGCCTGGCACCGCCGCAACCCGTGCCCTCGACCGCGCCGCCGGCACCGACACGAGCGGCGCCTACCCGTCGCAACGGGATGGGACGCCGGGCAATCCTCCTGGCACGGCAGCCGGCCGGGCTCTCGATCGCGCAGCGGGAACCGACGTGAGCGGCGCATACCCGTCGCAAGCCGACGGCACCAGGAACAACCCGCGCGGCACCGCGGTCAGCCGAACCGCGCACCGCGTCAAGCACCGGGCCGCTGTCCACTCCTACTGAGCAGCCCCGCGTTCCGGCAAAGGCGGCGCCGTTAAGGCGCCGCCTTTTTTGTTGCCGCGCCACCGGGTTGGGAATGGGCCGGCTTGGCGGTAGGGTCGAGCAGAGGAGCGCACGATGGATTTCACCATTCCAGCCGAGTTGGCGGAACTGCAAGAGCGGACGCGGGTGTTCATCCGCGACAAGATCATCCCGCTCGAGGCCGATGCGCGCCAGACCTCGCACGGGCCGGAAGACGGTTTCCGGCGGGAGCTCAATGCGTTGGCCGCAGAGGCCGGACTTCTCGCGCCGCATGTCGCCCAGCACTACGGCGGGCTCGGGCTCGGCCATTTCGGCCGGGCGATCGTGTTCGAGGAGGCCGGGTATTCGGTGCTGGGCCCGTTGGCGATGAATCTCTCGGCGCCGGACGAAGGCAACATGCACCTGATGGAGATCGTCGGAACCGAGGCGCAGAAAGAGCGCTGGCTGCGGCCGCTGGCCTCGGGCGCCATCCGGTCGTGCTTCGCGATGACCGAGCCGCCGCCCGGAGCCGGGTCGGACCCGGCGGCGCTCTCGACGCTCGCGGTGCGGGACGGCGACGACTACGTCATCACCGGGCGCAAATGGTTCATCACCGGGGCGGTGGGGGCCGGGTTCGCCATCATCATGGCCAAGGGCGAGGACGGCAAGGCGACCATGTTCCTGACGGACATGGACCGGCCGGAAATCCGCGTCGAGCGCGTGATGGACACCATGGATCAGGGCTTCGCGGGCGGGCACGCGGTACTGGTGTTCGATGGGCTGCGGGTTGGGGCCGAGGACGTGTTGGGCGAGGTCGGGGCCGGGTTCCGCTATGCCCAGGTCCGGCTGGCGCCGGCGCGGCTGACGCACTGCATGCGCTGGCTGGGCTCGGCCCGGCGCGCGCAGGACATCGCGATCGGCTACGCCGCCAAACGGCAAGCGTTCGGCAAGCCGCTGGCCGAGCATGAGGGGGTGGGATTCATGCTGGCCGATAACGACATGGACATCAGGACCAGCCGGCTGACCATCTGGCATACCGCGTGGTTGCTCGACCAGGGCGAGCGGGCCGGAACGGAGAGCAGCATCGCCAAGGTGGTGTGTTCGGAGGCGATCTATCGCGTGGCGGATCGCTGCGTGCAGGTGCTGGGCGGGCAGGGCGTGTCGGGGGAGACGGTGGTGGAGCGGATTTTCCGCGAGGTGCGGGCGTTCCGCATCTATGACGGGCCGAGCGAGGTGCATCGATGGAGCCTGGCGCAGAAGCTGGTCAAGCACGGGGCCAACCGCTGAACTTCTTCTCGCTCTACGCGCAGGGGTTCGCGCGCGTGGCCGCCTGCACCGACGTGATCGCGTTGGCCGACCCGGCAACGAATGCCGGCCGTATCCTCGACACGGCAAGCGCCTGTTCGGCGGAGGGAGCCGTGGTGGCGCTGTTCCCGGAGCTCTCGCTGTCCGGGTATGCGATCGACGACCTGCTGCTGCAAGATGCCCTGCTGGACGCGGTCGAGGCGGGGATCGGCACCGTGGTCGCCGGCTCGGCCGGGTTGCTGCCCGTCATCGTGTTCGGCGCACCGGTGCGGCATGGGGCGCGCCTGTACAACTGCGCCGTCGTGGTGCACCGGGGGCGGCTGCTGGGGGTCGTGCCGAAGATGTACCCGCCGAACTACCGGGAGTTCTACGAGAAACGCTGGTTTGCGGCCGGGGCGGGGACGGAGGGCGGCACGGTGCGGATCGGCGCCGCCG
This sequence comes from uncultured Alphaproteobacteria bacterium, assembly GCA_963835135.1. Taxonomy (GTDB): domain Bacteria; phylum Pseudomonadota; class Alphaproteobacteria; order Acetobacterales; family Acetobacteraceae; genus JAVVHH01. The sequence goes on along the minus strand of CAWIEF010000005.1, from coordinate 655,628 downwards.
AAGCGCCGTTCGGGCCTGATCTGCTGTTCGAGGCCAGCGACCTGCGCGGCCTCGTGATCCATGCCGAGATCTGCGAGGATGTCTGGGTGCCGGCCCCGCCCAGCACCGGTGCAGCGCTGGCCGGGGCGACGGTGCTGCTGAACCTGTCGGCGAGCAACATCGTCATCGGCAAGTCGGAGACGCGGCGGATGCTCTGTCGGTCGCAATCGGCGCGCTGCTTGGCGGCCTACGTCTATGCGGCCGCCGGCGTAGGGGAGAGCACGACGGACCTCGCCTGGGACGGGCAAGTGTCGGTGTTCGAGAACGGGGTCGTGTTGGCCGAGAGCGAGCGGTTTCCCGAGGGGAGGCAGCGCGTGGTGGTGGATGTCGATCTCGATCTGCTGCGGCAGGAGCGGGCGAGGCAAGGGTCCTTCGACGATAACCGGCACGTGGTCGGCGGGGTGTTCCGCCGCGTCGCGTTCGAGGCGGGACCGCCCGAAGCGGAGTTGGGGCTGCGGCGGCGGGTGGAGCGCTTTCCGTTCGTGCCGAGCGACCCCGCCGCGCTCTCGCTCGACTGCTACGAGGCCTACAACATCCAGGTTGCCGGGCTGGTGCAGCGGCGGCGGCAGACCGGGTCGGGCAAAATCGTCATCGGCGTGTCGGGCGGGTTGGATTCCACGCAGGCGCTCATCGTGGCGGCCCGGGCGATGGACCTGATGGGGTCACCGCGCTCGGACATCCTCGCGTTCACGATGCCGGGCTTCGGGACCAGCGAGGGGACCAAAGGCAACGCGTGGCGGCTGATGCGGGCGCTGGGCGTGACGGCGGAGGAGCTGGATATCACGCCGGCAGCGCGGCAGATGCTGGCCGATCTGAAGCATCCGTTCGCGCGGGGTGAGCCGGTCTACGACATCGCGTTCGAGAACGTGCAGGCCGGGTTGCGGACGGATTATCTGTTCCGGGCGGCGAACGCACGCGGTGGGTTCGTGCTGGGGACGGGAGATCTCTCGGAACTCGGGCTCGGCTGGTGCACGTACGGCGTCGGCGACCAGATGTCGCATTACAACGTCAACGCTGGCGTGCCCAAGACGCTGATCCAGCATCTGATCCGTTGGGTGATCGCCGAACGGTTGTTCGACGACGAGGTCGGGGCGACGCTCGGGGCGATCCTGGGCACCGAGATCTCGCCGGAACTGGTGCCGGCGGAGGCGGGTGTGCTGCAGAGCACCGAGGCGAAGATCGGACCGTACGAGCTCCAGGATTTCAACCTGTTCTACGTCCTGAGATACGGCTTCCGCCCGTCCAAGATCGCGTTCCTAGCATGGCATGCGTGGCGGGATCGCACCTCGGGCCGGTGGCCACCGGGCTTCCCGGAGGCGATGCGGCGAGACTACCCGCTGGGGGTGATTCGGGGCTGGCTAGAGGTCTTCCTGCAGCGATTCTTCGCGTTCAGCCAGTTCAAGCGGTCGGCGATGCCGAACGGGCCGAAGGTGGTGGCAGGCGGTTCGCTCTCGCCGCGAGGCGACTGGCGGGCGCCGTCCGACGGAAACGCGGCGGCGTGGCTGGCGGAGCTGCGGGCGAACGTGCCAGCCGATGCTCCCTCTCCCACCGACGGGAGAGGGAGCTGAGGACTACATCGGCGGCGTGACGCCATCGAGGCCGACGGCGATGCCGGTGGCGGTGTTGCTGTCCTTGGCGGTGGTGACGACCACCGAGCTGCCTTCCTTGAGCTCCTCGCGCTTGCCGGGCTGCAGCATGACGACGGGGACGTTCGGGGGCACGAGGATCTGCTGCTCGCCGCCCTTGTAGGTGACGGTCAACTGCTTCGCGCCGCCGGCAGCCGCCGACGTGGAGACGTTACCGTTGGTCATGCTGCTGTTGACCTTGCCACCAGCGGGGGCGGCGACCGAAACGTTGCCGTTCGTCATCGTGCTGGACACCGTGCTGCCGCCGGAAAGGGTGTGGTCGGGCAACGGATCCCAATCGTAATGGCCATCACCGGCGCCGCGCATCGCCTCCGGAAAGATCACGACTTCCAGGGCGATCAGCTTGTTGCCGACATCCTTCGTGGCCGTGCCGATGTAGGAATCCTTGTTGATTTGATCGAGGCTCGACTTGGTCACGCCGATGAAGCGCGTCTGTTCCGTCAGCTTGACGGCTTCGGTCTTGCCGTCGTCAGTTTTGACCTCGACCGTGTCGCCCTTGATGGAGGATACTGTGCCGCGGACGTGCGGCGCGGGTGCGGCGGCGTGCGCGAACGCCGGCGCGGCCAGCAGTCCGGCGGTGAGCAGAAACGTGCGGAACGTCATGTGACGGTGACCTTGTTGTTGCGGTGGCAGCAGGACCATAACTCGTTAACGCACGAAAGGATGCATCTTTGTCGACCACCTCTCGAACGCCGCTCCCGGTCGTGCACGCCTGGCCGGTGCGGGTCATGCACTGGGTCGGCGCGTATGCCATGCTCTGCATGATCCTGAGCGGCTGGCAGATCTACAATGCGTCACCGAGCCTGCCGTTCACCGTGCCGAACTGGATGACGCTGGGCGGCTGGCTGGCCGGCGGCATCGCGTGGCACATCTCGGCGATGTGGTTGCTGCTCGCCGACGGGGCCGCATACCTCATCTACGGCTTCGCCACCGGGCATTTCCGGCGGACGTTCGGGCGGCCGACGGTCGCCGACGTGGGGCGGGACATGGTGCTGGCACTTCGGTTCAAGCTGCCGCATCGATTGGGCGCCTACAACGCGGTACAGCGGCTGCTGTATATCTTCGTCCTCGCGGCCGCCGTGCTGGCGGTGATCACCGGGCTGAGTATCTGGAAACCGGTGCAACTCGGTTCCATCACCGACCTGTTTGGCGGCTACGCGATCGCGCGGCTCATCCATCTCGGGCTGATGGTCGCCATCGTCGGCTTCGTCGTGGTGCATCTGGCACTGGTGGCGCTGTTCCCGCGGACGCTGGTTTCGATGGTCGTCAGCACCCCAATGGAGGACCACCCATGACGCGGGTGCATGACCCGGCGGGCGCGCGCGCGGCCATCAGGTCGCTCGAGCGGCGCGGACTCGTCCGGGGCGGGCTGTCGCTCGGCGGGCTGTCCCTGCTGACCGGCTGCGACCTCGCGACCCATGACGGGGTCGACGCGGCGCTGTGGGCCATGGAGCGGTTCAACGACCGGGTGCAGGCCTTGCTGTTCAACCCGAACCGGCTGGCGACGACCTACACGCAAGCGGAGATCACCCAGCCGTTCCGGTTCAACGCCTTCTACGAGGACTGGCAGGTGCGTCCGGTGCCTACGGGGTGGCGTCTCGCGGTGGGGGGCCGGGTCGATGACAAGACGCCCTGGACGCTGGATCGGCTGCGTGCAATGCCGCAGGAGGGGCAGATCACACGGCATATCTGCATCGAGGGCTGGAGCCAGATCGGCCAGTGGAGCGGGGTCCCGCTCAAGGTATTCCTCCAGCGGGTCGGGGCGGACCTGCGGGCGCCGTATGTGACGTTCAAGTGCTTCGACGGCTACTCGACCAGCATCGACATGGCGAGCGCGCTGCAATCTCAGACGATCCTGGCGCTGGATTTCTTGGGCAAGCCGTTGACGCCGGAGTGGGGGGCGCCGGTGCGGCTGCGCATCCCGGTCAAGCTCGGGTTCAAGAGCGCCAAGAATGTCGAGGCTATCGAAGTGACGGACCGGCTGGAGAAGCAGGGCGGATATTGGGAGGACCAGGGATACAACTGGTTCTCGGGGTCATAGGACGTAACCCTCACCCAACCCTCTCCCGAGGGAGAGGGCACAGACACAGGGTGTTAAGAGGCGGTCTTGGCTTTGTGGGCGTTGAACTCGCGAACGCGGTTCGGGTATTTGCGGAAGCACGAGGTGCCTTCGTAGCGGGCGAAGGCGGGCACTTTCTGCGGGAAGACCTTCATAGCCTTCGGGTTTGCGGCGACGGCCAACTGGACGCTGGCGAACCATTCCTGGGAGAGCAGGCTGAGCGCGTTCAGGTGGGCGGGCGCGGGGATGGTGCCGAGGCGGATGGCGCGGCGCAGGACGCGGACGGGAACGCCGAGATGGCTTGCAGCGGCGGGAAGGCTAAGGGTGCTCATGGGACGATCCTTCTATTGCGGTAGAAAATCCGGGACGGAGAGGTAGCGCTCGCCGGTGTCGTAGTTGAAGCCGAGGATGACGGCGCCGGGTTTGAGCTCGGGCAGTTTCTTCTTGATGGCGGCCAGCGTGGCGCCTGACGAAATACCGACGAGGATGCCCTCCCTGGCGGCGGATTGGCGGGCCATCTCGCGGGCCTCCTCGGCGTCGACCTGGATCACGCCGTCGAGGCCGGCGGTGTGCAGGTTGCCGGGGATGAAGCCTGCGCCGATGCCTTGGATCGGGTGTGGGCCGGGGCTGCCGCCGGAGATGACGGCCGACAAAGCCGGCTCGACGGCGAAGATCTTCAGGTTGGGCATGGTCGGCTTGAGGCCTTCGGCGCAGGCCGTGATGTGGCCGCCGGTGCCGACGCCGGTGATGATGACGTCGATGCCGCCGGGGAAGTCTTCGAGGATCTCCGGCACGGTGGTGCGCATGTGGACGTCGATGTTGGCCGGGTTTTCGAACTGCTGCGGGATCCAGCCGCCGGGGGTGGCGTCGCGCAACTCCTCCGCCTTGGCGATGGCGGCCTTCATGCCGCCCTCGCGCGGGGTGAGTTCGAACGTCGCGCCGTAGGCCTGCATGAGCCTGCGGCGTTCGACGGACATCGACTCCGGCATGACCAGGACGAGCTTGTAGCCCTTGACCGCCGCCGCCATGGCGAGGCCGACGCCGGTGTTGCCGGAGGTGGGCTCGATGATGGTGCCGCCGGGTTGCAGCATGCCGGTCTTCTCGGCCGCCTCGATCATGGCCACGCCGATGCGGTCCTTGATGGAGCCGCCCGGGTTGGCCCGCTCTGATTTGACCCAGACCTCCGCCTCGGGGAACAGGCGCGAGAGCCGGATGTGCGGGGTCCGGCCGATGGTCTCGAGGACGCTGTTGGCTTTCACGGTGTGTCTCCCGGTCTGAGGTCAGGCGGTGGCGATGCCCTGGGTCTGCGCCCGGCGGCTTTGCCAGAGTGCGACGAAATCGATCGGCTGCAGCAAGACGGGCGGAAAGCCGCCGTCGCGCGTGACGTCGGCCAAGATGTTTCGGGCGTAGGGGAACAGTAGCCGGGGGCACTCGACGAGCAGTACGGGCTCGACCGACTCAGCCGGGACGCCGTTGAGCGTGAAGACGCCACAGAAGGCGAGTTCGGCAATGAACACCGGCTTGCCGTCGTTGCCGGCGCTGCCGTTGGCCACGGCCGGAGGCTCCATTGCTTCGGCCTTGATCTGCAGCGTGACCTCGAACACGTCCTGCCCGTCTTGCAGGCGGCGGGCCTGCACGTCGAGGTTGATGTTGACGTTCGGCTGGGCCTTGAGGCTCGAGAAGATCTCGGGCGCGTTGGGGACCTCGAACGAGAGATCTTTGACGTATTGTGCATTGACCATCAGCGGCGGGGTCTGTGGCTGCGCTTGCTGAACTTCGGACATGGTCTTCCTCGAAGGTGGTCTCGATCAGGTCGCGGGGCGGTAGCATGGGCGCGCAGTGGGCGCCAGAAGCGGGCCAGCGACAGGCGGCAGCCACGGCGACGCGCAGGTCAATGGTGCCGCCATACGATGTCGGCGGGCGCGGGCGCGGTCGGATCGAACGCCAGGTGCTCGCCGTTGCCGATGCTGCGGCCGGTCAGCGAGAGGATGAAGCCCCAGTGGCTGACCACCAGCGTGTGCGCCCAGTCGGGGCGGGTGGACCACTCGGTGCGGAACGTCGCCGCGCGGGACAGCACGCCCGCGGTCGGCTCCTCCTCGGTGGGCCACCAGCGCTCCTCGATGGCAGCGAAATCGTGATTGGGCCAGGTGCGCGCGAGGCAGGAGCGCGGCGAACCGATGTCGCACACGAACGCGTAGCGCTCCCGCACCGCCGGCGTGACCAGCACGGGAAGCCCGAGTGCGCGGGCAATGGGGGCGGCCGTCTGCAGGGCACGGGTGTAGGGAGACACGACGATCCGCCGCAGCCCGGCGCCGGCCAGTTCGACCGCGGCGCGCTCGGCCTGTTCATGGCCCAGCGGCGTGAGTTGCGGGTCCTCGATCCCCGGATCGACCCGCGTGCGCGTGAAATGGAGATTGAACTCGCTTTGGCCGTGGCGCAGCAGAATCATGGCCCATCAGCTAGACGGACCTGGCCGTCGGAGCAACATTCGGGGCTGGCCGTCGTTGTTTCACCTGGCAGGGTGCTTAACTGTGATCCGTCAGTAGGAATGTGTCATGGGCGGAACCGGTAGCTTCCCGATCGATCTTGTGCTGTTCGGCATGATCGCCGCATTCCTCGTTCTGCGGCTGCGCAGCATCTTGGGGAAGCGGAGTGGGTTCGAGCGGCAGCAGCAGGCGCAACGGGGCCCGGTCGCCGTCCCCGGTATGGGTCGGCCGGTCGCGCCGACGATCGACGCCAAGGCGGAACCCGTCGCGCCGGTCCGCCCGTTGCCCGACGCCGGCTCGCCCGTGGGCGTCGCGTTGCAGCGCATGCGGCAGGTCGACCGTACGTTCGACCCGGCCCGCTTCCTCGAGGGCGCCGACGCGGCGTTCCGCATGATCGTGACCGCCTATGCGGCGGGCGATCGGGTGGCGCTACGTCCGCTGCTGGGCGACGAAACCTACCGCAGCTTCGAGACGGCCATCGCTGCCCGCGAAACCGCGGGCGAGACGCAGAAGAGCGAGATCAGGTCCATCCAGAGCGCCACCATCGAGGCAGCCCATCTGGCCGGCACGATCGGCACCATCACAGTCAAATTCGTGTCCGACCAGGTGTCCGAGACGCTCGACCGGGATGGCAGGCCCGTGCAGGGCACGGATGCGGTGACCGAGATCACCGACCTGTGGACCTTCGAGCGGGATCTGGCCCAGTCCGATCCGGCTTGGAGGCTGACGGAAGCGCGCTCGGGTTGAAGGCGCCTACCCTCGAGCAGAGGGTCGATCATTACGTCCAAGTGACACGATACCCGAGGTCGTTGTTCGTCAGCGAAGACGGGCGGCTGGTCGGCACATGGATCATGGGCAACAACTACACCGTCCGGAGCGCCTACTACGGCGGCTACCCGGCGGGATACCTTCGGCGGATTAGCGCGCTGTTTCCGGAGAAGCGGCGGGTCTTGCATCTGTTCAGCGGCCGGGTCGATCTCCAGGCGCTGCCCGGCGATACGGTCGATATCAACCCGGCGCTGGGGCCGACCTATGTCGACGACGCCCAGACGCTCGAGGCCGTGCCGCTCGAGCAATACGACCTGGTCCTGGCGGACCCACCCTACAGCATCGAGGATGCCGAACGGTATCAGACCACGATGATCAAGCGGAACGTCGTTATGCGCGCGCTGCAGCGGCTGCCGGAGGGCGCGCACGTCGCTTGGCTGGACCAGGTGTTTCCGATGTATCGCAAGGAAGCGTTCGACATCGATGGGGTGATCGGGATGGTGAAGTCGACCAACCATCGGTTCCGGGTCGTGACACTCTTCCGGAGACGATGATCCGGGTCTAGATCGGGGGATGCCCAGTTCGAAACCGCGCGTCGGCCTCTATGTGACTTGCCTCGTGGACCTGCACCGGCCGGCGGTGGGGTTCGCCGCCATCAAGCTGCTGGAGGATGCCGGATGCCTCGTCGAGGTGCCTGAGTTGCAGACCTGTTGCGGGCAGCCCGCCTACAACGGGGGCGACCGGGCGACGGCGCGTGATCTCGGGCGACAGGTCCTCGCGGCGTTTCGCGGGTTCGATTACGTCGTGGTGCCGTCAGGCTCGTGCGCGGGCATGATCAAGCATCATCTACCCGCGCTGATGAGCGACGACCCGATGCTGCGCATGCAGGCGGAGGCGCTCTCCACACGGACCTACGAGCTCGTCAGCTTCCTGACGGACGTCTTGGGCGTGACCAAGGTCGAGGCGCTCTATTCGGGCCGGGTGGTCTACCACGACTCGTGCGCCGGCCTGCGGGAGATGGGCGTCAAGGCGCAGCCGCGGGCGTTGCTGCGGGGCGTCACCGGCGTCGAACTACGGGAGATGGCGGACCCTGAAGTGTGCTGCGGGTTCGGCGGCACGTTCTGCGTGAAATACCCGGACATCTCGACCCGGATGGTCAGCGACAAGGCGGCCGACATCATGGCGAGCGAGGCGGACACGCTGCTGGCGGGCGACATGGGATGTCTGCTGAATATGGCGGGCCGGTTGAGCCGGCTGGGCAGCGGGATCGCGGTCCGCCACGTGGCCGAAGTCCTGGCCGACATGACGGACGCGGCGCCGCCGATCGGGCAGCCGGAAGAGAGGGTCTGATGCAGATCACGTCGACGCGGTTCAAGCAGAACGCGAAGGCGGCGCTGGCCGATGCCGGGCTGCAGAAGGCGCTGGCGTTCAGCAAGCCGCAATTCATGGCCCGGCGCAGTGCGGCGGTCGCGAACCTGCCTGAGTTCGAGCAACTGCGCGACATCGGCCGCGACATCAAGAATCACACGCTGGCGCACCTCGATTTCTATCTCGAGCAGTTCGCGGCCAACGTGGAGAAGGCCGGCGGGCAGGTGCACTGGGCGGCGGACGCCGACGAGGCGCGGGCGATCGTGCTGGAGATCTGCCGCAACGCGGGCGCCAAGACGGTGACGAAGGGCAAATCGATGATCTCCGAGGAGCTCGGGATCAACGCGCATCTGAGCCGGCACGGCGTGACCCCGATCGAGACGGATCTCGGCGAATACATCATCCAGCTCCGCGACGAGACCCCGAGCCACATCATCGCGCCGGCCTTCCACCTGAACCGCGAGGATTGGGAGGCGCAGTTCCGGCTGTCGCACACCGATCTGCCGGTCGATCGAGTGTTCGCCGAGCGACGAGACATCCTGACCGAAGCGCGGTCGCGGTTGCGGGCAAAATTCCTGGCCGCCGACGTGGGCATCACCGGGGCAAATTTCCTGATTGCCGAGACCGGAACCTCGGTGATCGTGACCAACGAGGGCAATGGCGACCTGACCCAGACCCTGCCGCGGGTCCATGTGGCCTTGGCCTCGATCGAGAAATGCGTCCCCACGCTGGAGGATGCGACGAGCCTGCTGCGCCTGCTGGCGCGCTCGGCGACCGGCCAGGATTTCTCGGTCTATACGACGTTCAGCACCGGGGTACGCCGGGCCGGCGATCTCGACGGGCCGGAGGAGTATCACGTCGTGCTGGTCGACAATGGCCGGTCGGCGATGCTGGGCACCGAGTTCCAGGATATGCTGCGCTGCATCCGGTGCGCGGCGTGCATGAACCACTGCCCGGTGTATGGCGCGGTGGGCGGGCACGCGTATGGGTGGGTGTATCCGGGGCCGATGGGCTCGGTGCTGACGCCGAGCCTGATCGGGGTCGAGCAGTCGGCGCAATTGCCGAATGCGAGCACGTTCTGCGGCAAGTGCGAGAGCGTGTGCCCGGTGAAGATCCCGCTGCCGAAGATGATGCGGCACTGGCGGGAGCGGGAGTTCGAGCGGCATCTCACACCGACGGCGGCGCGAAGCAACCTGGCGCTTTGGGGATGGTTTGCGCGGCGGCCGGCGCTCTACCGGTTGGCGACGCGGGTGGGGGCGTTCGGGCTTGGCGTGCTCGGGCGCAAGCGGGGCCGGTTCGCCACGCTGCCCTTCGCCGGCGGGTGGACGGGCGGCCGCGATCTGCCGGCGCCCCAGGGCGAGACGTTCTTCGCGCAGTACAAGAGGCAGTCGAAGGAGAAGCAGCGGGTATGACGCGGGATGCGGTCCTCGGCAGCATCAGGCGGAGCCTGCGGCGTGGCGAGTTGCCGGCCGATCAGCAAGCGATGCTGCGGGGCCGGTTGGAGCGGCCGCCGCGGCACCTAATTCCGGCGCGCAGCCAACTTCCGAGGGCCGAGCAAGTCGACCTGTTCGTGCGCAACGTGGAAAAGGAGTTCGGCACCGTGACGCGGGTGCCTGACGCGGATGCCGTGCCGGAGGCGGTGGCGGACTACCTGGCATCGCAGAACCTGCCCAGCACGCTGGTGATGTCGCCGCATCCGGAGCTGCGCGCCATCCCCTGGGCGACCCGGCCCTTGCTGCAGATCCGCCAGGGCCGAGCGGAGGCGACCGATCTGGTCAGCGTGCAGCACGCTTTCGCCGCCGTGGCCGAGACCGGGACGCTGATGTTTCCGAGCGCGCCGGAGCGGCCGACCACGATCAACCTCCTGCCCGACACGGCGGTGGTGGTTCTCCGCGCATCGCGCATCGTCGGCCCATACGAGGACGCGTGGGACCTGTTGCGGGGCGAGAGCGACGGCCAGACCCCGGCGTTGCCGCGCAACGTCATGCTCGTGACCGGGCCATCGCGCTCGGCCGACATCGAGCAGACGTTGGAGCTGGGTGCCCACGGACCCCGGCGGCTCCACGTCGTCCTGATCGAGGACGACGCGAGCGCGAGGCTTTAGCGGCGGATCGAGCGGTCGATGGACCAGGCGCCGGGACCGGCCGCGGCGATGTAGAGGAAGATGAAGCAGTAGAGGATCGCGCTTTCGCCGCCGTTGATGATGGGGAAGAAGTTGCGAGGCGCGTGGAACAGGAAATAAGCGACGGCCATCTCGCCCGAGATGATGAAGGCGGCGGGTCGGGCGAACAATCCGAGTGCGACCAGCAGCCCGCCGCCGGTCTCCAGGACCGCTCCGATCCAGAGTAAGCTGAACGCGGACGGCATTGGGAAGGATGGCGCGGCAGGGAACGCGAACAGCTTCTGCGTGCCGTGCTCGATGAAGAGAAGCCCGGCGACGATGCGCAGGACGGCGAGCGCGCGAGGCGCCCAAGTGTCGGACAGGGTCAGCGCCCGGGCGGACATCGTGGTGCTCAATTCGTGTCTCCGTTGATGAAATCGATCGTCGTGCCCCACGGGTCGGTCCGGGAGGCCGTCGCGTGCGGGGCGCCCTGGTTCGTTCGCAGCGTCACCGCGGCCAGGCCGGCGCGGCCCGGGTCGCGCGGGCCGGCGCCTTGGCTCCGCCAGGTGTTGATCGCGAGGTGATGGTGGTAGCCGCCGGTGGAGAGGAACGTCGCCTGCGGGACGCGCCGGGTCACGTCCATGCCGAGTTCGCCAATGTAGAACCGCTCGGCCTCGTCGAGAGCGCCAACTTGCAGATGGACGTGGCCGATGATGGTGCCGGCGGGCGCGCCGGTCCAAGGGCGGTCGTCGAGGGCCATCAAGGCGGCCATGTCGAGGCGGGCGTTGTCCATGGCGACCAGGCCGCCCTTCCAGCGCCAGGCGGTGCGCGGCCGGTCGGCATAGACCTCGATGCCATTGCCCTCGGGATCCGCCAGATAGACGGCTTCGCTGACGAGGTGATCGGCCGCGCCGTCGATCGCCAGGTGGTGCCCGGTGGCATGGCGCAGCCATCGGCCGAGATCGGCGCGCGTCGGCAGCAGGAAGGCGGTATGGAACAGTCCAGCCGCGCGCGGATCGACAGGCAGGAAATCCGGGCGGTGCAGCAGGCGCAGCAGCGTTCGGCCGGAGACGCCGAGCCAGGCCTCATCGGGACCGGTCTCGATGAGGGCCAGACCGATCGCGTCCTGATAGAAGCGTGCGACCCGGTCGAGGTCACGGACCGCGAGCGCGACGGCGCTGATGTCGATTGGGTCGGCCATGAAGCAGGCATACCAAGTGTGCGCCGATATCGCCAATCGGGAGGAGGAGCCCGGCTCGACCGCCGGGCTCCCGAACCCGGCTTACGGCTTGAAGGAGAACAGCTCCGTCTTGATCGAGGCCGGAGCGTTCGGCTTGAACCAGGCGGTGTCCTGGATGTGGCTGGCGGTGACATACATCGTGCCGTCAGGACCTTCGGAGAAGGTGTCCGGCCAGCGCAGGCGCTTGTCCGTCAGCACCGTTTCCACCTTGTCTCCGCTCAGCTTCTTGACCGAGTTGTCGGAAGGGGATGTGAGGTAGAGGACGCCAGCCTTGCTCATCCAAAGCCCGTCGGTGACCTGCGTCGTCGCGATGGTCTTGACCGCGTCGCCGCGGTCGGCTTCGGAGACGCCGTCCTGCAGCTTGGCGGTCGGTATGGAGTAGAGCGTCTTGCCGTCGAGCGCCTGGTAGTAGAGCGTCGCGCCGTCGTTCGAGATCGCGATGCCGTCGACCCCGAAGGCGGGCTGCCGGCCATCGGGGCGGCGGAGCGGCTTGCCCTGGACCGCCACGGTGACCGACTTGTCGAGCTGCGTCGACGGATGGCCGTCGAGGGCGCGCCAGCTCTTGCCGCTCTCGAGGTCGACCACGACGATGGCGCCGCGGGTGCCGCTATCGGTCAGGTAGGCCATGCGGCCCTCCGGCGAGAAGCGGATGTCGTTGAGGTAGGTGCCCTGCAGCGCGACGGTGTCGGGCACCGCGATCACCTTGCTGACCGTGTTGCTCTTCAGGTCGATCCGGACGAGCTTGGGGGCTTGCGGCAGGATGCGCTCGTTGCCGGGGGCGCCGGGGTCGACGACCCACAGATTGCCGCGGCCATCCGGCACGATGGACTGCACGCAGACGAAGTAGTCGCCGACGGGCATCTCACCCGATTTGGCGTTGCGCCAGCTGTTCCACTTCCCGTCCGGGTAGGGGCGCAGGGCGCCGTTCGGTAGGATCTCGGCCACCGAGATCGGAGCGTCGTCGGTCCAGCGTGGGAAGTTCACGAAGCGGCGGCCATCGGCGGTGACCGCGACGCCGGTGACTTGGTGGTCGAAGCTCGCAACGGGCGTAAGGCGGGGGTCGGCGTGGACCGGGACAGCGAGGAACGCCAGCGCGGCGGAAAGGGCGAGGGTCGATCGGCTACGGAGCATCGCAATCCTAGGCGTTGTGGACGCTCTTCTGTGTGGGGCCGCTGACGGCGATCGACAGCGCATAAGACCGTGAGCCGGTGGACTGCTAGTGCGGGCGAGGGGGGCGGCGAGGGCGGGCGCCGGCCTGGGGCGCGCCGCCGGGCGGGAGGGCGGCCTCGATCTTGGGATCGTGCGAGCCGGCGGCCTCGACGGCGTCGGCAAAGGCGGACGCGGCGGCGGCGGCGATCTCGAACTTGGTCTCTTTCTCGAAAATGCGGATCGAACCGATCTCGGCCTTGGTGACGTTGCCCTGGCGGCAGATCAGCGGGATCAGCCATTTCGGGTCGGCGTGGTTCTTGCGGCCGACGGACAGACGGAACCAGACCCCGCCCGGGGCGCCGTTGTCGCGTGTCGGACGCCGCGCCGGGTCGCGCGGGCCGGTCTCGTGGGCGGTGCGCGGCCCAGTGTCGCGGAAGCTCTGCGGCGGCGGGGTGAAGCCGTCCTCGGGCGCGGGCAGCTCGGCGCGCCAGAACCGCGAAACGGCGGCGGCGAGCTGTTCGGGTGAGAACTTCTCCAGCAACTCCTGTGCGGCCGTCTTGTCCTCGTCGGTCAGCTCTTCGGCCAGGCGCTTGTCCTCGAGCAGCCGCTCGTTGTCGCGGGCCGCGATGAGGTCGGCCCCGGGCGGGTCGCTCCAGCCGGGATCGACGCCGGCGGAGGTGAACAGCATCTCGGCCCGGCGGCGGCGCGGGAACGGCACGATCAGGACGGACACGCCCTTGCGGCCAGCCCGGCCGGTGCGGCCGGAGCGGTGCAGCATCGTCTCCTTGTCGCGCGGCAGATCGGCATGGATGACCAGGTCGAGCGCCGGCAGGTCGAGCCCGCGGGCGGCGACATCGGTGCAGACGCAGACGCGGGAGCGGCCGTCGCGCAGCGATTGCAGCGCGCCGTTGCGCTCGTGCTGGCTGAGTTCGCCCGAGAGCGCCACGGCGTCGAAGCCGCGCTCGAGCAGCCGGCCCTGGAGCCGGCGGACCGCCTCGCGGGTGGCGCAGAACACGAGCGCGGCGCGGACCTCGAAATAGCGGAGCAGGTTGACCGCCGCGCGCTCGATGTCGTGCGGGGCGACGGTGATGGCGCGGTACTCGATGTCGACATGCGGCTCGTTCCGGCCGCCGACATCGAGGCGCAGGCTGTCCTTCTGGTAGCGCCGGGCGAGGGCGGCGATCTCCTTGGGGATCGTGGCCGAGAACAGCAGCGTGCGGCGCTCGGCCGGGGTCGCGTCGAGCAGGAACTCGAGCTCCTCGCGGAATCCCATGTCGAGCATCTCGTCGGCCTCGTCGAGCACGGCCACGCGGACCTGGGCCAAGTCGAGACGGCCCCGCTCGGTGTGGTCGCGCAGCCGGCCGGGCGTGCCGACGACGATGTGCGCTCCCTGCGCCAGGGCGCGGGCCTCGGCGCGGGCGTCCATGCCGCCGACGCATGACGCGATGCGTGCGCCGGTCTTGGCGTAGAGCCAGGTCAACTCGGCCTTGACCTGGATGGCGAGTTCGCGTGTCGGCGCGATCACCAGTGCGAGCGGCGCGCCGGCTGGGCCGAACCGCTCGGCTCCCTGGAGCAGGGTCGGCGCGAAGGCCAAGCCGAAGGCGACCGTCTTGCCGGAGCCGGTCTGGGCCGAGACGAGCAGGTCGCGGCCGTCCGCCTCGGGCACCAGGACGGCGCTCTGCACCGGCGTGGGTTCGGCGTAGTTGCGCGCGGTGAGCGCTTCGGTGAAGGCGGGGTTGACGTCAGGGAAGGGCATGAACGGTTGGTTACTTTCCTTGGAAGCGCGGCTTGCGCTTTTCCATGAAGGCCGTGCGGCCCTCGGTGTAGTCGGCGCTGTCGAAGCAGGTGGACACGGCTTGGGACACGGCCTGCATGTCGCGATCGGCCGGGTCGCGGAGGGATTGGCCGAGAATGAACTTCATGCCGCCCAGCGAGAGCGGCGCGTTGCCGGCCATCGTACGGGCGAGCGCGTCCACCGTGGCGTCGAGTTCGGCCTCGGGCACGACCCGGTTGACCAGGCCGATGCGGGCAGCCTCCGCGGCGCCGAACCGCTCGCCCGTGAACAGGATCATGCGGGCGTTCGCGTGGCCGACCAGCGAGTTGAGCCGTCGAACCATGTCCCAGCCATAGGCGATGCCCAGCTTGGCGGCGGGAATGCCGAACTGGGCGCCCTCGGCGGCGATCCGGATATCCGCCGCCATGGCGATGCCGAGGCCGCCGCCCAGGCAGAACCCCTGGATGCGGGCGATCACCGGCTTGGCGTAATTCGTCAGCGTCGCGCGGCCCGCGCTGGTGAGCTTGTCGTATTCCTTCTGCGCGTCGGCATTGCTGCGGTTCTTCTCGAACTGCGAGATGTCCGCGCCGGAGACGAACGCCTTGTCGCCGGCGCCAGTCAGCACCACGCAGCGGACGGCGTCGTCATGCGCCCAGGCGGCGAGGATGTCGGTCAGCCCGTCCCACATCTCGATCGACATGGCGTTGCGCTTCTCGGGCTGGTTGAACGTGACCGTGCCCACGCCGTCCTGCACCGCCGCCAGCATCTTGCCGGATGCGTAGGTGTGACCGCTGACCGCCTGATCCATGATGCCGCTCTCCTCCGATGCTGCGCCTATGCGCCGCATCCTTCGCTCAATCAACCGGCCGACCTGCCGCGGAGATCGCCTCGCGCAGCCGTTTGCGCGGACGGAGGGGGATCGTGGCGTCGTCGGGCGCCATGCGGCGGATGTCGGCCTGCAAGCGGGCGCGCTCCTCGTGGATGGACACCAGGACGGGCCCCATCGGCACCCCGAGATCGACCAGAACGGCCTCGGAAAGCTGCAGGCTGGCTTCGATGGTTTCCGGCACGGCGTCGGTCGCCCCCATCCCGTAGAGATGCGCCGCGTGCTTGGCATCGCGGGCGCGGACGACGATCAGCAGGTCCGGCCGGGCGGCGCGCGCGATCTGGACGATGGTGTCGGCTCGGCTGCGGTCGTCGATGGTGACGACGAGGGCGCGGGCGGTGTCGAGGCCGACGGTGCTGAGCAGCGCCGGCTGAGTCATGTCGCCATAGAACACGGACGGCTTCGCCTTCCTCGCTTCGCTGACCCGGGCGATGTCGCTGTCGAGCGCCACCCAGGCGATGTCGTGCGCGTCCAGCATCGCCGCGACGGTGCGGCCGACCCGGCCGTAGCCGGCGACGATGACCTCGCCCATCGCGGATCTGTGGGCCAGGCCGCCGGGGGGCAGGAGGTCGGGGCTGGGCTTGGGGCGCGGCCGCGGAGCCAGCGTTCGGCCTGCCCAGGACAGCGCGGGGATCGCGGCCATCGAGAGTGCGATGACGAGAAACAGGTCGCGGCCCGGATCGCCCTCGAGCACGCCGAGGGCGACCGCAAGGCCGACGATGATGAAGCCGAATTCGCCCCCGGGGCCGAGCAGCAGCGCCGCTTGCAGTGCCGCCCCGCCGCGCACCCGGAACATGCGCGCCAGACCGAAGGTGAGAGCCCCCTTCAGCCCGACCAGGGCGACGACGCTCGCCACGATCGACGCCGGCGAACCGGCAAGCCGCGCGAGGTCGAGCCGAAGCCCCACCGAGATCAGGAACACGCCGAGCAGCAGGCCCTTGAACGGTTCAATGGTGACTTCGACCTGGCGGCGATACTCGGTCTCGGCCAGCAGCAACCCGGCGATCAGCGCGCCCAGCGCCATCGACAGCCCCGCCGCGGCCGCCGCCAGCCCGGTCGCCAGCACGACCAGCAGGCAGGCGGCCATGAACAACTCCGGGCTGTCGGTCCGGGCGACGCTGCGGAAGAGCGGCCGCAGGCCGAGCCGGCCGATCGCCGCCAGGGCGATGATGGCCAAGACGGCTTCGGCGACGGCCCCGAACAGGCCGGCGAAGCCGCTTCCGCCGCCGCCCAGCGTGCCGAGCAGGAACAGGATCGGAACCACGGCCAGGTCTTGGAACAGCAGCACGGCGAAGCTGGCGCGTCCGGCCAGGCTCGTCATGCGCCGCTCGTCGGCCAGGACCTGCGTGACGATCGCGGTCGACGACATCGCGAGCGCGAGGCCGGCGACGAGGGCCGGGCCCGGTCTCGCGCCGAGCAGGACGACCACGCCGGCCAGGGCGCCGGTGCAGGTCGCGACCTGCAGGGCGCCGAGGCCGAAGACGAGGCGGCGCAGGCTGACGACACGTTCCCATGACAGCTCGAGGCCGATGGCGAACATCAGCATGACGACGCCCAGATCGGCGACTGGCTCGATGCGGGCGCGGTCGGCGATGGTGATCAGGCCGAGCGGTGGCCATCGTTCGGCGAGCGCGCCGAGCCCGGACGGCCCCGCGATGAGGCCGACCAGCATGTAGCCGACCACCGGGCTGAGCCTGAGCCGGTGGAGAAGCGGAATGACGATCGCTGCGGCGCCGAGCACGACGAGGGCCTCTCGCATCGGCGCGCCAATCGCAGCGGTGTCGGCGAGTGGGGGCATATCGGCGCCTTATACGCGCCCGCGGCGGAGTGGGGGTAACGGCAAAGCGTCGGCGCCGCTCCCCCGGACCACCTCACCTCTTGGTATACGCCAGCGTGTAGGCGCAGCCGCCGGTGCTGTAGGTGCCGTTGAACTGCCCATTGGCAAACTGACCGCGGAGCAAGGCTCGGCCTTTTTCGATGTTGAGGGAATTGTCTGGCCCGACCGGGCCTTCCAACGTCCCGTTCATGACGGACGCCATCGAGGCAACGCCGCCGCTGACGCGGATCGGGTAGCCGAACTTCGTCGTGCCGCAGCGGGCGTTGCCCGCGACCGCGCCGGTGGGCGACCGGTATACGCCGTCCAGTCCGCCGCTGGCGACGGCGGCGACGCTGGACGACATGGGCGCTGGCGCTGCCGCCGTGGCTGTGGCGGGCGGTTGGGCGGCGCAGCCGATCAACAGGGTTAGGAGGGTGGCGCTTCCGACCAGGCCGTAGACGTTCCGCATTGTTCTTCCTTCGGCGTTGAGCGTTCAAACCATACGCGAAACGTTTCGGAATACAAGAGTTGCTCAGGCTCCAGCGGCGGCCGGGCGGGCGCCGAAAATGGCGCTGCCAACGCGCACATGCGTGGCGCCATGCTGGATGGCGATCTCGTAATCGCCGGACATGCCCATCGAGAGGGTTCGGAGGCCGTGGCGGCGGGCACATTCGGCGAGCCAGGCGAAGTGCGGCGCCGGGTCCGCGTCGGCCGGGGGGATGCACATGAGGCCCGCGAGATCGTCGCCGAATCGCTCCTGTGCGGCGTCGATGAACGGGTCGGCCTCGGCGCGCGCGACGCCGGCTTTCTGGGCCTCGTCGCCGACGTTGACCTGGATCAGCAGCCGGGGGCGGCGGCCCTCGGACTGCACCGCCACCGCGATAGCGTCGAGCAGGCGCGGGCGGTCGACGCTCTCGATCACGTCGGCGAGGCGGACCGCGTCGCGCGCCTTGTTGGTTTGCAGCGCGCCGATCAGATGCAGTTGTAGCGTCGGGTCGGCGGCGCGCAGCGGCGGGAACTTGCCTGCCGCCTCCTGAACGCGGTTTTCCCCGAAATGGTGCTGCCCGCACGCGATGAGGGCTTGCACGGCCGCCGCGTCATGGGTCTTGGAGACCGCAACCAGGCTGACCGCGCCCGCAGCCCGGCCCGCGCGTTCCGTCGCCGCCAAGATGCGCTGCTGGACGGTCGCCAGGCGTTCGGCAAGGCTCGGTGCGGGCGCGGAGGTGTTCATGGATCATAGGCTTGTCGCGTGGGGGCGCGCGGTCAAGGCGCGACGCGGCGCGAGCACGCCGCCGCTGTGGCTGTTCACCGACCCGGCGCGGATGGACGACGTCGTCGCCGCGGTGCGGGCGCTGCCGGCCGGGCTGTGCGGGGTGGTGCTCCGCCATGACGCGGCACCAGAGCGGGCGGCGCTGGTGCGACAGGTGGCCCGCGTGTGCCGGGCGCGGCGATTGGCCCTGACGGTGGCGGGGGCCGGGCCGCTGCCGGCGGACGCGGGGCGTCATCTGCGCGAGGGAAGGGGCGGGCAGGGCCGCACAAGCTCGGCACATGGGCGGCCCGGTCTGCTGCGTGCACGGCGGGCGGGGGTGGGACTGGTGTTTCTCTCGCCAGCCTTCGCCACCTCGAGCCACCCGGGCGCTGCTGGTGTGGGGCCATGGCGCTGGGGGCTGATGGCGCGGGGGGCTGCGGTCGACGTGGCGGCGCTGGGCGGCGTGGACGGCTGGTCGGTGCGGCGGCTACCGCGGACAGTCCGCGCGGTTGGGGCAATCGGGGCGTTGCTGCATCACCCCCTGTAACCGACCGGCCACAGTGTTTCGCGATTGCCATGGCAGGGCTCGGTTCGCGATTGCGAGGTGATTAAAGGCGCGGCAATACTCCGGTCAGGTCTGGCTGACCCCGAGCCCGTGCTGCACTGACGCAGTGGTGGTGTGATGGGACGGGGCCTTTGTATATCCGCCGAGCACCGGCGATTTGAGGAGGGTTTGATGCGTAAACTCCTGCTGGCCACTGTGGCCGGTCTGGGCTCCTGGGGAGCGATTGCGAGCGACGCCAATGCCCAGGCACCTGGGTCTGCGGTTCAGGCTCCGACGCAGTCCAATGCCGCGTATACGACGTATCAGGGCGGCGCTGCGCTGCCGTCGGCCTCCGCGCCGACGCCGGGCACCGTCGTCGTGCGGTTGAACGGGCGCGTGCGGTTCTACGCATACGGCGCGTTCGACCGCGACGCAGACAACAACGCTGCCGGTACCGCCACGGGAACCGTGGGTGCGACCGGCACGGGCACGGCGACCGGCACCAACAAGCAGTCCAACTATGGCTTCGGCGAGTATGGCCGTCTTTACCCGGGCTTCGACGGCGTCGCCGCGAACGGCCTGAAGTATGGCGCCAGCCTCGAAATCCGGCAGGACCAGGCGCACGGTGCGGGCAACGGCTCGTTCGGCAGCGTCTCGGGTGAGAACTCGGCCCGCGGCACACTGTATTTCCGTCGCGTGTGGGGCTACCTCGGCACCGACGCCGTCGGCACCGTCCGCCTCGGCTCGACCGACCAGCCGACCAGCCTTTACATGACCGGCAACTTCGAAAACTTCAACGACGGCGGCTGGAACGGCGACCTTCCGGCGCTGCTCAGCCAGGCGATCGTCCCGGCGTGGCCGTTCTCCGACCTCGGCAGCTACTATACGACGAACAAGATCGTCTATCTGTCACCGTCGATCTTCGGCTTCGACCTCGGCGTCTCGTATGAGCCCAGCACGGCCAATACCAGCGTGAACGTCAACTGCGGCACCGGCACCTACGTCGGCTCCAACTTCCTGAACTCGAACGGTGCGTTCACCGCGGCGGCCGGCGCCAACGGCCAGAGCGTCGCCGGCCCTGGATGCGACCGCCTGTCGTCCTCTCCCGTCAATGCCGAGTCGGCTCGCCGCCGCAACACGTTCGACGCGCTGCTTCGCTATCGCGGCACGTTCGGCCCGGTCGGCGTCGCCGCGACGGCCGCCTACATCACCGGCAGCCACGTCATGGACAACCAGTCCGGCGTTCCGTTCAACAACGATCCGACCACCGGGACCATTCGGCGTAACTACGACGGCCCGAGCATCGGCGACTTCGGTGCAGCCATTACGATCGCTGGCCTGAGCGTCGGCGGTCACTACACGTATGGCCGCTGGAACGGTCAGGTCGGCAACCTCGTCCCCGGCGGCTTCAAGTCCGGCGACGCCTGGATCGCCGGTGCGTCCTACACGTTCGGCCCGGCCATCGTCGGTGGTCACTGGTTCGTCAGCGAGACCGCGGGCGACTTGGGCAACGCCTTCTTCGGCCGCAACCGTCGCGAGCAGGGTATCGCCGCCGGCGGCACCTACTCACTCGCGCCAGGCGTGTCCGTCTTCCTGTCGGCTCTCTGGGGTCAGCGCAAGCAGGCTGGCTACAACTTCGTCACCGGCCAGGGTGTGACGGCCGCGGCGCCGGGTGGCAACCCGTTCAGCAACAACGTCTCGGTCAGCGCCGTTTCGCTGGGAACTGCCTTCAGCTGGTAACAGCCTGATCGCAACGCAGTCATGGAAGGGGCGGTGGGCAACCACCGCCCCTTCTTTATTGGCTGGCTTACGGCGCGGCCCTTGGCACCCGGCGGCACGCGAGTTAAGACGAGCGCCCCCGAGACGCCGCAACAGCTAGTGTGAACATGTTCAAGCCCGCCGCCATCCTCGCCGCCGTGTTGAGCGCGACCCTCGTGCTTTCGGCCTGCACCAAATCGCGGCCGGTGGCGGACGACGAGTACAACGACTATCGCACCAGAGGGCCCGAGCGCGGCAAGTTGGGCGGCGACCAGGGATTGGTGTTCGGCGTCGGCGGCAAGACCGCCGACAGCGCATCCGATCAGGGCGGCGGCGCTCTCGGCGTGAACGCCTATCTCTGGCGGGCCGCACTCGACACGTTGAAGTTCATGCCGCTGACGTCGGCCGATCCGTTCGGCGGCGTCATCATCACCGATTGGTATTCCCCGCCGGGCGCGCAGGGCGAGCGCTTCAAGGCGACGGCTTATATTCTCGGCCGCCAGCTCCGCACCGACGGGATCCGCATCAACGTGTTCCGCCAGATCGAGCAGGGCGGGCGCTGGGTCGACCAGCCGGTCGCCTCGTCGACCGCTGGCGAGATCGAGGACAAGGTGCTCGCGCGGGCGCGGGAGTTGCGCTCGCAAACCGCCTCGAACTCGTAGCGGCCGACGTGCCCGACACGGTTCCGAGCCCGACGGGCCCGAGCACGGCGTCCGGGGCCGAGCTATACGATTTCCGAGCCGCGGAGCCGCGATGGCAGGCGGCATGGGCCGAGCGGCAGTGTTTCCGGGCCGAGGACGTCCCAGCCGGGGACAAGCCGAAATACTACGTGCTCGAGATGTTCCCGTATCCCAGCGGCAAGATCCACATGGGCCATGTGCGCAACTATGCGCTCGGCGACGTGGTCGCCCGGTTCAAGCGGGCGCGCGGTTATGCGGTGATGCATCCGATGGGATGGGACGCGTTCGGCCTGCCGGCGGAGAATGCGGCGCGCGACCGCAACATCCATCCGGATGTCTGGACCCGGATGAACATCGACACGATGCGCGGCGAGCTGCAGCGGATGGGTCTGTCGCTCGACTGGTCGCGCGAGATCGCGACATGCGACCCGTCGTACTACGGGCACCAGCAGAAACTGTTTCTCCAACTGCTGGCGGCCGGATTGGTCGACCGCCGCGAGAGCTACGTCAACTGGGACCCGGTGGACGGCACGGTGCTGGCCAACGAGCAGGTCATCGACGGCCGCGGTTGGCGCTCCGGCGCGGTGGTCGAGAAGCGACGCCTGGCGCAGTGGTTCTTCCGCATCACGCAATACGCGCCCGAGCTGCTGGCCTCGTTGAGCAACGGCGAGCTGGACCGCTGGCCGGAGCGCGTGCGCACGATGCAGGCCCGCTGGATCGGGCGCAGCGAGGGCGCCCGCGTGCGTTTCGAGCTGACGGACCGCTCCGACCGGATCGAGGTGTTCACGACGCGGCCCGATACGCTGTTCGGCATGTCTTTCGTCGCGTTGGCGCCCGATCATCCGATCGCCGCCGCCGCGGCCGCGGCGGACCCCGCGGCGGCCCAGTTCATCGCCGAGTGCCGCGCGCTCGGCACCAGCGAGGCGGCGATCGAGACGGCGGAGAAGCGCGGCTTCGACACCGGGTTGCGCGTCGCGCATCCGTTCCTGCCGCACGTCAGCTTTCCGGTCTGGATCGCCAACTTCGTGTTGATGGACTACGGCACCGGCGCGATCTTCGGCTGCCCGGCGCACGATCAGCGCGACCTCGACTTCGCCCGCAAATACGGCTTGTCGGTGACCCCGGTCGTGTCGTCGTCAAGCGCCGAGAGCGTGGGCGACGTGGCCTACACGGGGCCGGGCACGATCGTGAACTCGGGCTTCCTCGACGGCCTCGAGATCGAGGCGGCCAAGCGCGCCGCGATCGAGCGGCTGGAGGCGGACGGCGCGGGCGAGGGCGTCGTCAACTGGCGCCTGCGCGACTGGGGCATCAGCCGCCAGCGCTATTGGGGCGCGCCGATCCCGATCATCCACTGCACGGCCTGCGGTCCGGTGCCGGTGCCGGACTCGGCGCTGCCGGTGGTGCTGCCGCTCGACGTGACGTTCGACCGGCCTGGCAATCCGCTCGACCACCATCCGACCTGGAAGCATGTGCCGTGTCCGACCTGCGGAGCGCCGGCCCAGCGCGAGACGGACACGATGGACACATTCGTCGACAGCTCCTGGTATTTCGCGCGGTTTTGCTCGCCGCATGCGGACCAGCCGTTGCTGCGGCAGGCGGTCGATCATTGGCTGCCGGTCGACCAGTATGTCGGCGGGATTGAGCACGCGATCCTGCATCTGCTCTACGCCCGATTCTTCACCCGGGCGCTCCAAAGGACGGGCGAAGTGGCCGTCGCCGAACCGTTCGCCGGGCTGTTCACGCAGGGCATGGTGACCCATGAGACCTACCGGGCGCCGGATGGGGCATGGGTTTACCCGACCGAGGTGGAGGTGCTGCCCGACGGCAAAGCGCGGCGGCTTGCGGACGGCGCCGCGATCACGGTCGGCCGCAGCGAGAAGATGTCCAAGAGCAAGCTGAACACGGTCGATCCCGGTGCGATCATCGACCGCTACGGCGCGGACACGGCCCGCTGGTTCGTGCTGTCGGACAATCCACCGGATCGCGACGTCGAGTGGACGGAGGCCGGGGTCGCGGGCGCGTCACGGTTCATGCAGCGCGTGTGGCGGATGGCGCAAGCCATTTTGCACGAGCTCGATGATGGGCCCGCGGAGAGCGCGGCCGCGCTTGCGCTCGATCGCGCGACGCACCGGGCCATTGCCGACGTGACGGAGGCGCTCGAGTCGTTCGCCATCAACGTCGGCATCGCCAAACTGTACGAGCTCGCGGGGGCGATGGGCGAGGCGGAACGGGCCGGCCCGGCGCCCGGGGTGGTGGCGGCCCGGCGGCGGTCGATGCTGACCATGGCGCGGCTGATCGCGCCGATGGCGCCGCATCTGGCCGAAGCCATCGCTCATCTGCTCGACCCGGCGGCGCCGCTGGTGGCCGATCAGGCCTGGCCGGTCGCCGATCCTGCGCTGCTCGCGGTCGATACCGTTACGGTCGCGGTCCAGGTCGGCGGCAAGCTGCGCGGGACGATCGGGTTGCCGCCCGGGACCGGGGCGGAGGAGGCCTACGCGGCGGCCGCGGCGGAGCCGAACGTCGCGCGGCTGCTGGCAGGCAAGCGACTGGTCAAGCGGATCTACGTGCCGGACCGGATCGTCAACTTCGTGGTCGCAGGATGATCGGACGGCGATCTCTCGTAGCGGCTGCGGCGGTTGGGTTGGGTGGGTGCGGCTTTCATCCGCTATACGGGCGGTTCGGCGCCAACGGCGGTACCATCGGGCCGGAACTGGCGTCGATCTACGTCAAGGTGATGTCGGAGCGGCAGGGTCAGCTCCTGCGGCAAGCGCTGCAGCAGCGGCTCGCGGGCAGCGACGACAGCGGGGCCAAGCTCTATGAGCTGTCTGGCGGACTGAGCATCGCGGCCGAGGCGCTGGGCATCCAGCAGGACACGTCGTCCACCCGGCTCCGGCTCAGCGCCCTCTCGGAGTGGACGCTGCGCAAGCTCGACCTGGCCAACACCATCGTGACCAGCGGAAGCGCTCGGGCGGTGGACGGCATCAACATCAACAACCAGGAATATTTCGCCGCCGACCTCGAGACGTCGGCGACGTATCGGCGTCTGGCCGCGACGGTGGCCGATCATATCACGCAGGATCTGGCGATCTACTTCAGGACCCATCCCACACAGGCATGAAGCTCGACACGCGACGGCTGCCGGCCTTCTTACGCGATCCCGGGCCGATTCGACTCGTCCTGCTGCACGGGGACGACGAGGGGCTGGTGCGGCAGCGCGCAGACGCGCTGACCCAGGCGGTGGTCGGCGCGAAAGACGACCCGTTCCGGGTGGTGTGGCTCGCGCGGGAGGACCACGCGCGGCTGGCCGAGGAGGCGAGCGCGATCGCGATGATGGGGGGACGCCGGGTCGTGCGGGTGCGGGACGCCGGGGACGCGTTGGCGGGTGCGGCCGAGGCGGTGGTCAAGGCGGCCGGAGACAGCCTGGTCGTGATGGAAGCGGGCGGGGCGTTGCCGGCGCGCTCGAAGTTGCGGGCGCTGGTCGAGGCGTCGCCGGATGCGGCGGCGATCGCGTGCTACCCGGAGGAGGGGCGGGCGCTGTCGGACCGGATCGCGTCGAGCCTGGGCGCAGCCGGCATCAGCTTGGATCCGGACGCGCTGCACTACGTGACGGAGCGGATGGGGAGCGACTCGGCGGCCGTCGGCGGCGAGATCGAGAAGCTGGTCCTCTACGCGGGGGATGAGCGGCGGCTCGGCTTGGACGACGTCCGGGCGTGCGTCGGCGATGCCGGCGCGGTGGCGTTCGACGACGCCGTGTTCGCGGCCATGGCCGGCGATGCGGCGACTGCGGATCGCGCGTTGGAGCGCGCGCTGGCGGAAGGAACCGCGCCGGTGGCGGTCGCGCGCGGGGTGCTGGGCCACCTCGCCAAGCTGCATGCGGCGCGGGGTAGGGTGGCCGATGGCGCGTCGGCGGAGGACGCCGCGCGGGGCGTGCGGCCGCCGGTCTTTTTCAAGCGGCTACCGGAGTTCACGCGGGCGCTGCGTCACTGGGACCTGCCGCGGTTGGCCCAGGCAATGCGAGAGACTCGGCGGGTCGAACTCCTCTGCAAACAAACGGGGAGCCCGGATGTTTTGCTGGTCCGGCGGCTGGTGTCGGCGCTGGTGCGGCAGGGTCGGTCGACCCGATAAAAAGATGGCGGCGCCCGAGGGCACCGCCAAGTTTAGGGAGGAAACGTCCTGCAGAAGCGGCGAACCGCTTGCTGCGCTGCACAATATGCAGATGGCGCGTGCAAATAGCAAGTCCGAAATACCGAAAGCCGGCATTTAGACGCACGACTGAGTTGTAACAGGCGCATTTTACGAAGGTAACAGCCGCTCAATTGCACGTGTGACGCGTAAGGAGGCTGGGTCGCGCAGGCTTGAAAACCACTCCGATACTCGACCGTCGGGACCAATGACGAATTTGTAGAAATTCCACCGCGGGCGAGACAACGGGCCACCCTGATGGACTAGAAAATCGTAGAGAGGATGCGCGCGCTGGCCGCTCACCGAGAGCTTGGCCGATAACGGGAAGGTGACGCCGTAATTCTTTTGGCAGAATGCGCCGATCTCGTGGTCACCCCCGGGCTCCTGCCGGCCGAAGTCATTGGACGGCACGCCGATCACGACCAGGCCTCGGTCGCGATACCGGTCCCACAGCGTCTGGAGCCCGGCATACTGGCCAGTGAAGCCGCATTTCGACGCCGTGTTGACGATCAGGAGTGGACGTCCGGCGAAGTCGGCCAAGTCGAGTGTGCCGCCGTCGATGCGGGGCAGGGAGAACCGGAACGCGCCGTTGACTGTCATGTCTGCAGGATCCGCGGCGCGGCGGCCTTGGTCAATCTAGGCCAGCACATCACCCGATACGATCGTCTGCAGACCGTCGGCGGTGCGAAGCCGCAAGGCGCCGGCCGGGTCGATGCCGAGATTGATCCCCATCAGCACCTGCGTTCGGTCGCGGTCCAGAGCCACCCGGACGTCCTCGCCGACACCATACAGGCACGCGGCCACCGCGTCACGAAGCGGAGCAAGGCCGAAGCGGTGCCATTCGTCGCGCCGGGCGAGAAACGCGGCGGTCAGTGTGTCGCGCAGCTGCTCCATGTCGGGCGCTCCCAGCCCGGCGTCGCTGAGGGAGGTTGCCGGGAACAAGGCGCCGGCTGGCGAGAATGCCACGTTGATGCCGATCCCGACGATGATGCGGGCGGCGTCGCCGGCGAGGCTGGCCTGCACGAGCACTCCCGCAAGCTTGCGGCCGTCCAGGAGGACGTCGTTCGGCCATTTGAGCTGCAAGCGCCGGCGGACCGTGCCGAATGCCGAGACGGCGTCGATCACGGCCAAGCCGGCGGCGAAGGCCAGCCCGGCGTCGCGGGGGCGGTCGGCCGGATCGTCGATCAGCATCGTCCAGTACAGGTTGCCGGGCGGCGAGATCCACCGACGGCCATGCCGCCCCTGCCCGCCGGTCTGCGCGCGGGCACAGATGACGAGAGGCCCGCGTGCCCCAAGCGCGGCCTGCCGCTCGGCCTCGAGCATGGTGCTGTCGGTGGTGTCCAGGCAGAGGTGCGGGATCGGCATGTAGTGATCTTTTTAGAGATGTCTGGCATAACGCCGCCGGTGAATGGCTCTCCATCCGCGGAGGGCGACAGACGAGGATTAGACCGTGATGCTGGACAAGGTCTCTGCCCCGCCAGGCTTACCGAACGCTTTCATGGATCCAGGCCGCGTCGCATTTGTCCGCGCCAGGGCGCCGCTGCGCCTCGGGCTGGCCGGCGGCGGCACCGACGTGTCGCCCTATTGCGACGAGCATGGCGGCGCGGTCTTGAACGTCACGATCGACATGTATGCCTATACGGTCATCGAGCCGACCGACGATGATCGCGTGGTGATGACGGCCGCGGACATCGATCAGGTGGTCGAGGCGTCGGTGGACGACATCATGGAGGTGGCGGACCCGCTGATCCTGCATAAGGCGGTGTATCGCCGGATCGTGCAGCAATTCAATGGCGGCCGGCCGCTGTCGTGCCGGATCACGACGTTCTGCGACGCGCCGCCGGGTTCCGGGTTGGGCACGTCGTCGACGGTGGTGGTGTCGCTGGTCAAGTGCTTCGTCGAATGGCTGGGCTTGCCGCTGGGCGAGTACGAGATCGCGCATCTCGCCTTCGAAATCGAGCGGGGCGACGCCAAACTGGCCGGCGGACGGCAGGATCAGTATGCCGCCAGCTTCGGCGGGGTAAACTTCATCGAGTTCTACAAAGACGACCGCGTGATCGTGAACCCGCTGCGGGTGAAGAACTGGATCATGTCGGAGCTCGAGACATCGCTGGTGCTGTTCAACAGCGGCGTGTCGCGGTCCTCGGCGGCGATCATCGAGAAGCAGACGGCCAACCTGGCGGACAAGCAGGGCAAGGCGCTGGCAGCGATGCACGAGCTGAAGATCGATGCGATCGGGATGAAGGAGTGCCTGCTGAAGGGCGACCTGCCGCGCTTCGCGTCGTTCATGCGAAAGTCCTGGATCGCCAAGAAGCAGCTTGCCGTGGGCATCAGCAACGACAGCATCGACCACGTCTACGAGGCGGCGATGGCGGCGGGCGCGCTGGCGGGCAAGATCTCCGGCGCGGGCGGCGGCGGGTTCATGACCTTCCTCGTCGACCCGGCCCGGCGCGTGAACGTGGTGCGCGCGCTCGAGAAAGAGAACGGCCGGGTGATGACCTGCCATATGACCCGGCACGGCACGGAGGGGTGGAAGATCTTCTAAGCCTCGACAGATACGAGGCTCGGCACTAGAGCGAGGCCATGCCGAACCCTGTCGATGCCGTCATTGCGTCTGCTCGCGCCTTCCTTGGCGATCGGCTGACCGACAATACGGCGCTGCGCGAGCAGCATAGCCATGGCGAGGACTACCAGCCGCGCGTGATGCCGGACGCTGTGGCGTTCATCGAGCGGAGCGAGGAAGCGGCGCAGTTGCTGCAGCTCTGCTACCAGCATGGGGTCCCGGTCGTGCCGTTCGGCGCCGGGACATCGCTCGAAGGACATGTCACGCCGGTGCGCGGCGGGATCAGCGTCGACCTCTCGCGGATGACGCGAGTCATCGACGTGAACCCGGGCGACATGGATTGTCGGATCGAGGCCGGCGTGACCCGACAGCACTTGAACGAGCATCTCCGGGATCAGGGCTTGTTCTTCCCGGTCGACCCCGGGAGCGAGTGCACCATCGGAGGCATGTGCGCGACCCGGGCGAGCGGGACGGCGGCGGTGCGCTACGGGACGATCCGCGAGAATGTATTGGGCCTGCAAGTGGCGCTGCCGGATGGGCGGCTCATCAAGACTGGCGGGCGGGTGCGCAAATCGGCGACGGGGTATGATCTGACGCACCTGATGATCGGCTCGGAGGGGACGCTCGGGATCATCACCGAGATCCAGCTTCGGCTGCACGGGATCCCCGAGGCGATGAGTGCGGCGATCTGCCAGTTCCCCAGCCTCGAAGCGGCGGTGGAGTCGGTGATCGCCGTGTTGCAGGCGGGCATCCCGATCGCGCGGATCGAGCTGCTGGACGAGGTGCAGATGGCGGCCTCGATCGCCTACTCGAAGCTCGAGGGCTACGCGGCGGTGCCGACCCTGCTGCTGGAATTCCACGGCTCGGCGGCGGGGGTGGCCGAGCAGGCGGCAATGACGGAGGAGATCACGGCCGGGTTCGGGGCGAGCGGCTTCCAGTGGGCGACGGACAGCGCCGCGCGCAACAAGCTGTGGAAGGCGCGGCATGACGGCTACTGGGCGGCGCTGGCGTCCAAGCCGGGCTGGAAAGGGATCACGACGGATGCGGTGGTGCCGATCTCGCGGCTGCCGGAGCTGGTGGTTGGTGCGAAAGAAGACATCGTCGCGTCGGGCTTGTCGGCGCCGATCGTCGGGCATGTGGGCGACGGCAACTTCCACACCGTGATCCTGGTGCCGGACACGCCGGCCGGGATCGAGGAGGGCTTCGCGCTGGACCGCAAGATCGTGGGCCGGGCGCTGGCGCTGGGCGGCTCGTGCTCGGGCGAGCATGGCGTGGGCATCGGCAAGCGCGAGTTCCTCGAGCAGGAGCATGGGCTGGAGACGCTGGCGGTGATGCGGCAGATCAAGACGGCGCTCGACCCGCGCGGGATCATGAACCCGGGCAAGATGTTCCTGAACTGAGTCCAGGGACCGCGACGATGGCCAACGATCCGGAGACCGCGGCCAAGGCGTTGGGCGCCGAGCCGGACATCCACCGTACCGCGTCGGTGCGGGCGACGACGTTCGGGCGGTTCTGCGAGGTGGGCGCGCGGACGAAGGTCGCCGAGAGCGCGTTCGGCGACTACTCCTACGTCGTCAACGACAGCGACATCATCTACACGACGATCGGCAAGTTCTGTTCCATCGCGGCGCAGACGCGGATCAACCCGGGCAACCATCCGCTGCAGCGCGTGATGATGAGCCATGTCGGGTATCGCAGCAGTGCTTACGGGCTCGGCAACGACGATACGGCGTTCTTCGAATGGCGGCGGTCGACGCCGGTGAATTTCGGCAACGATGTTTGGATCGGGCACGGCGCGGTGGTGTTGCCCGGCGTGACGATCGGCAGCGGGGCGGCGGTCGGGGCCGGGTCGATCGTGACGAAGGACGTGCCGCCGTTCGCGATCGTGGTCGGCAATCCGGGCCGGGTGCTGCGGATGCGGTTCAGCGACGCGGTCTGCGACGCGCTGCTGGCGATCGCCTGGTGGGACTGGCCGCACGAGCGCCTCAGGACCGCGATGGGCGATTTCCGCGCGCTCGAGGCTGAAGAGTTTTGTGCCAAATATCGGGAGTTGTCATGCTGAAAGTCGCCGTCCAGATGGACCCGATCGAGACGGTCAGTATCGACGGGGACAGTACGTTCGCGCTGATGCTCGAGGCGCAGCGGCGGGGGCACAAGCTCTGGCACTACGACGTCAAGCACATGTCGCTGCACGAGGGGAAGGGCGAGTCGCGCACGGGCCGGCTGATGGCCCGGGCGCGACCGGTGACGGTGCAGCGCGTGGCAGGCGACCATTACAAGTTCGGCGCGCCGGAGATGCTCGACCTCGGCACGATGGACACGGTTCTGATGCGGCAGGATCCGCCGTTCGACATGGCCTACATCACGGCCACGCACATGCTCGAGCACATCCACCCCAAGACGCTGGTGGTCAACGACCCGAAGCAGGTGCGCGACGCGCCGGAGAAGCTGCTGGTGACGCACTTCCCGCAGTTGATGCCGCCGACGCTGATCACCTGGGACCCGGAGGCGGTGCGCGCGTTCCGGGCCGAGCACCGCGACATCATCGTCAAGCCGCTGTTCGGCAATGGCGGGGCGGGCGTGTTCCGCATCCGCGAAGACGACGAGAATCTGGCGAGCCTGCTCGAGATGCACTGGGCGCGGTCGCGCGAGCCGCTGATGATCCAGCGTTACGAGAAGGCGGTTCGCAAGGGGGACAAGCGAATCATCCTAATCGACGGCGAGCCGCTGGGCGCGGTCAACCGGGTGCCGGCGGCGGGCGAGGCGCGCAGCAACATGCATGTCGGCGGCCGTCCGGAGCGTTCGCCCCTAACGGCGCGGGACCGCGAGATCTGCGCGGCGATCGGGCCGATGTTGCGCGAGAACGGGCTGATCTTCGTGGGGATCGACGTGATCGGGGACTACCTGACCGAGATCAACGTGACCTCGCCGACCGGGCTGCAGGAGATCGCCCGGTTCGACGGCATCGATCTGAGCGTGGCGATCTGGGACCGGATCGAGGCGAAGGTCGGTCGGTCCTAAGAGCCTTCGCGCGTCGTCATTGCGAGGAGCGTAGCGACGCGGCATTCCAGAGCGGCATCGGCGGCCCATGCCGATGGACTGCCGCGCAGTTTGCGGCTCGCAACGACGAACCTCGACCGATCCCCCTCTAAGCTCCATCGAGCAAAGCATTCATCGCCGCGACCGTCTCTGGGGCGAGGCGGTGGATGGTTTGGGCGAGGCGGTTGGCGAGCGCGGTCTGGGCCGGGGAGAGCCCGGCCGTGTCGACGGTGACGCGCGGGTGCGAGAGGCGGGCGAGGCGACCGAGCTCGTCGGCGTCGTCCCAGATCAGGCCGAAGATGCCGCAGACCTGCTGCACAAGGCCGGAGCCCGGCGCGCCGCGGCGGCCATGTTCGAGCGCGGAGAGGTAGGCCGGGGAGACCTGCAGGCGGGCGGCGAGGTCGGTCAACGTCATGCCGCGCTGCTCGCGCAACGCGCGGAGGCGGGCTCCGAACGGGGTCATCGGACGCGGCGGAGCAGGACGCGGATGGCGCCCTGGTTGGCCGGGTGGGGGTGCGAGGCGGCGAGGATAATGGGGCGCAGCGCCGGGTCATTGAGCCAGAGCGGGACCTCGCGCCGGAGCACGCCGCCGGTCTCGCCGCTGCCCCGCCCGGTGATGATCTCAACGCAGCGAAGACGCTCGGCCATGGCGGCACCAAGGAAGGCGTGCAGGTCGGCATGGGCGCGCTGGACGGTGCGGCCATGCAGGTCCAGCGTGCGCTGCGGGGCGAGCTTGCCGCCGCGGAAGCGGGCCCATGTGCTGCGGTCGACGCCCCCCGGGGAAGTGCCGATCTCGAGGGGGGCGAGGCTGCGCCGCTGGGTCGGCACCGGCGGCGCGGGCGGGGTAGGCGGCGGCGCTCCCGGCTGAGGCACGGGCTCGACAGCCGGGATGGCGACGCCGGAGAGCGGCGCCACACGTTGGACGTAGTCGGCCCAGGCCCTGCGGTCGGTTTCGGTCAGCCCGCGTGCCGGCCGGCCAAGCCTAGACAACGCCGTTGGCGCGGAGAAACTTGACCGTGCGTTGCCAACCGTCGAGCGTGGCCGCTTCGTCGAACCCAGCCGACCCGGGCGCGGCGAAGTTTTGGCCGGCGCCGACGTAGACCACGATCTCGGCCGCCTTGCCGCCCTGTTTGGACTTCGCCTCGGCGTCGAGCAGCACGCGCTGTGGGGTGCCGTCGGCCTTGCCATAGAGGCCGAGCAGCGGCGCGTGCAGGCGGGCGGCGGCGTCGAGCGCGGTGATCGGCCGGCCGGGCGTGGCGGTCCCCTGCATGGGACCATACCAGGCAACGGCGGCCTTCAGGACCGGGCTGTAGGCGTCGTAGATCCAGGCGAGGCGGCCGCCGGGTCCGAAGCCGACGACGCCGAGGCGGCCCAGATCGCCGCCGTGTTGGGTCGCCCAAGCCGCCGCGCCGTCGATCCGGCGAATGAGCGTGCCGTCGGGCACATCGCCCGCGAACAGGGCAGGGGCGATGGCGAGAAAACCCTCTTTGGCCAGACCGCGGCACGCGTCCGTCACGACCCGGTCGAGCCCAGCGCCATTCTCCGCCACCACGACGACCGGGACCGATCCCGATCCGGCGGGTCTCGCATAGACTCCGGTGACGAGGCCGCCATCCGTCGGAATCTGCACGTCGCCGGCCTCGACGTCAGCCGATTGCGCGAACGCCGGCCAGGGAGAGACGAGCAGAGAGGCGGCGGTGAGAGCGGTCCTCCGGGTCAGACGGGGTTGCACGGCGAGGTTAGGCGACGCCGTATTTCTTGAACCAGGCCAGCATGCGCGCCCAACCATCCTCGGCATCGGCCTTCTTGTAGCTGGGCCGGTAGTCCGCATTAAAGCCATGCGGGGCGTCCGGATAGACGTGGATTTCGACGGTCTTGCCGGCGGCGCGGGCCTTGGCGGCCGCGGCTTCGACGTCGTTGACGTCGATTCCGGTATCCTGGCCGCCGTAAAGGCCAAGCAGCGGCGCGTGGATGTCGCTCACGATATCGATCGTGGTCTTGGGCTGGATGTCGGAAGGTGCGCCCTTGATCGGTCCATACCAGGCCACGGCGGCCTTCACCTGGGCGCTGTGGGCGTCGTAGAACCAAGTGTTGCGGCCGCCGCGGCAAAAGCCGGTAACGCCGAGGCGCGCCAGGTCGCCGCCATTCTTGCCGGCCCAGGCGACGGCGGCGTCGAGATCACTCAACATCTCGGTATCGGGTTTCTTGGCAACGACTTGCGAGACGATCTGACCGACGTCGGTCATCGTCGACAGGTCGCCCTGACGGGCGTAGATCTCGGGGGCGACCGCGAGATAGCCGCTCTTCGCGAGCCGGCGGCAGAGGTCCTTGATGTGCTCGTGGACGCCGAAGATCTCCTCGTTGACGAGGATGACCGGGAACGGACCGGCGCCGCTCGGCTTGGCCGCATAACCCGGCATCTCGCCGTCCGAAACCGGGATCTTGACCTCGCTGCCGGTGATCCCGGTCATGTCGGTATGGATGACCTGCGCCTCCACCGGGGTCACGGCGAGCGTGAAACCGCTGATCAGGCCCGACATGAGCATGCCGCGGCGGGCGAGCGGGAAGCGCGTGAGACCTTCGGTGCCGTCCATGATCTGATCCCTGGTTTATTTCTGGTGGAGCTCCGGGCCGAAGCCCGGGGCGGATGATGCTCGCCTATTCGGCCGCTTGGGCGTGCGACATGGCCGATTGCAGGTTCTCGTCGATCTTGGCGAGAAAGTCCTGCGTGTTGAGGAATTTCTGCTCGCGGCCGATGAGGCTGGCGAGGTCTTTGGTCATGAAGCCGCTCTCGACCGTCTCGATGCAGACCCGCTCAAGCGTATCGGCGAAGCGGGTCAGTTCCGGCTGGTGATCGAAGCGGCCGCGGTAGGCCAGGCCACGCGTCCAGGCGAAGATGGAGGCGATCGGGTTGGTGCTGGTCTCGCGACCCTTCTGGTGCTCGCGGTAGTGGCGGGTGACGGTTCCGTGGGCGGCCTCGGACTCGATGGTCTTGCCGTCGGGGCTCATCAGCACGGAGGTCATGAGGCCGAGGCTGCCGAAGCCCTGGGCGACGATGTCGCTCTGCACGTCGCCGTCGTAGTTCTTGCAAGCCCAAACGTAGCCGCCCTCCCACTTGAGCGCGGCGGCGACCATGTCGTCGATCAGGCGGTGCTCGTAGGTCAGCTTGTCGTCGGCGAATTTCGTCTTGAACTCGGTGTCGAAGATCTCCTGGAACACGTCCTTGAACATCCCGTCGTAGGCTTTGAGGATGGTGTTCTTGGTGGAGAGGTAAACCGGATACTTGCGGGCCAGGCCGTAGTTGAAGCTGGCGCGGGCGAACCCCTCGATCGAGGCGCGGGTGTTGTGCATGCCCATGGTGACGCCGGGGCCTTTGAAGTCGTGCACGTCGAGCACCATGGCCGGGCTGCCGTCGGCGGGAGTGTAGTTGAGCGTGACCTTGCCGGGGCCGGGGATCTTGGTCTCGGTGGCGCGATAGATGTCGCCGTAGGCGTGGCGGCCGATGACGATCGGCTTGGACCAGTGCGGCACCAAACGGGGGACGTTGCTGCAGATGATGGGCTCGCGGAAGATAGTACCATCAAGGATATTACGAATTGTGCCGTTCGGGCTGCGCCACATCTTCTTGAGTTTGAACTCCTCGACCCGCGCCTCATCTGGCGTGATGGTCGCGCACTTCACGCCGACGCCGTATTGGCGGATCGCGTGGGCTGAATTGATGGTGACCTGGTCGTCGGTCTGGTCGCGGTATTCGATCCCGAGATCGTAGTATTTGAGGTCGATGTCGAGGTAGGGCAGGATCAGCTTGTCCTTGATGAAGCCCCAGATGATGCGGGTCATTTCATCGCCGTCGAGCTCGACGACGGGGGTCTTCACCTTGATCTTGGGCATGCTTTCCTCGGACGATCGATGGCGCGACCTATGCACCGATGCGGTGCGGCGGGCAACCGATCACCAGTGCGGAAAGGGGGAGACGCCGATGATATGGCTGTGGCCGCCGATGAACAGGACGTAGGCGAGCACGCCCAGGCCGATCCGCCACCAGCCGATCTGGCCGGCGTCGAGCGTGTTGCGGCCGGCGGCGATGGCGCCGAACGGGACGATGGACGTTTGGCGCGCGAACGCGTCCCAGGCGGGCGCGCCAAGAGCCCGGCGGCGCTTGGCGTCGATCGAGGGCGGCCCGGCGACGCAGACAATCAGCAGCGCGCCAAAGAACAGCAGCGAGGCGACATCGCCGTTGGCGACGAGGTGCAAAAACGCCCAGAGCCCGACGCCGATCAGGAAGGGATGCCGGGTCACGCGGACGATGCCTCGCGCCGGCTGTGCGACGAGCTTTTCCTGGGCAACCGAGGTGGGGTTGGGCGTGGCGAGGCCGATGACGACGAGCATGAACGCAGGCAACATCAGCACGTCGGCAACCACCTTCCACCACTCGGGCTGACCCCAGGTCTCGACGTAGCCGGCGCCCGCGTAGGCGTTGACGAGCCAGATGATGCCGGCGAGCGAGGCGATGGAAAACGCGATCATGTAGGCCTTGTCGCCGACCGCAGCGACGACGCGGTCGCGCAGCATGGTGCCGGCGATGCCGATATGGACGGCAATGAAGAACAGACCGGCGAGCAAAAGGGATGTCATGCGAGTGACCTCATGGGCGCCAGGCAGCCAAGCGCACTGTTAATCTCTGCGTCGCTGGGCAGCGCGTCGAGGGGGAAGAGGCGGGTGACGTGGCCCATCTTGCGGCCGGGCCGGGCTTCGGCCTTGCCGTAGAGGTGCGGGATCAGGCCCGGGGTGGCGACGATCTGCGGCCAGAGTGCGACCTCGTCGGGGCCGACCAGGTTCTTCATCACCGCGTCGGCATGGCGAAGGCCCGGCGGCAGCGGCAGCCCGGCGACGGCGCGGATGTGCAGGTTGAATTGGCTTGCCGGGCAGGCCTCGATGGTCCAGTGCCCGGAATTGTGCGGGCGGGGCGCGATCTCGTTGACCAGCACGCGGCCGGCGCTGTCGACGAACATCTCGACCGCGAGCAGGCCGACCAGGCCCAGCGTCTCGGCGACGCGCCAGGCGACGCGGCCGGCCTCGGCCTTGGTGCCGGGCCGGACGCGCGCGGGCGCGATGCTGATGTCGAGGATGCCGTCGCGGTGCTGGTTCTCGGCCGCGTCGAAGATCGATCCGCCGCCGTCGGCGCCGCGGGCGACGATGACGCTGATCTCGCAGGCATATTCGACGAATGCCTCGAGCACGAGCGGCTTCGGCTCGAGCGCCTCCCAGGCCGCTGCGAGGTCGGCCGGCGCGCGCAGCACGGCCTGGCCCTTGCCGTCGTAGCCGAGCCGGGTGGTCTTCAGGACGGCGGGCAGGCCGATCCTGGCTACGGCGGCCTCGAGCTCCGCGAGGCTGCCGATCGAAGCCCATGCGGCGGTCGGCACGCCCGCATCGCGCAGGAACGACTTCTCCGCCACCCGGTCCTGGCTGATGCGGAGCACCGACGGGGAGGGGCGGACCGGGCGGATCGATTCCAGCAGGTCCAGCCCGGCGGCGCTGACGTTTTCGAACTCGAAGGTGATGACATCGACCGCATCGGCAAACGCGCGCAGGGCCGCGCGATCCTCATAGTCGGCGACGGTCGCGTGCGCCGAGACTTGGGCAGCCGGGCTGTCGAGCTCGGGGCTGAGGATATGACAGCGGTAGCCGAGTTCGGCGGCCGCCATGGCGGACATGCGGCCGAGCTGGCCGCCGCCGATGATCCCGATCGTCGCGTTTGGCGGCAGCGGCGGCATCACGCGTGGCGGTTGGGCTCGGTCGCCACCGCTTCGGTCTGGGCGCGCTTGTAGGCCTCGAGCCGCGTGGCAAGCGCGTCGTCATGGAGCGACAGGATCGATGCGGCCAGCAGCCCGGCGTTGATCGCGCCGGCGCGGCCGATCGCCAGCGTGCCGACCGGGACGCCGCCGGGCATCTGGACGATCGAGAGCAGACTATCCATCCCGCTGAGCGCCTCCGACCGAACAGGCACGCCGAGGACGGGCAGGGTGGTCCAAGCCGCGCACATGCCAGGCAGGTGCGCCGCGCCGCCCGCGCCGGCGACGATCACCTTCAGACCGCGGGCACGCGCGCCGCGGGCAAACTCGGCCAGCCGGTCTGGGGTGCGATGCGCCGAGACGATGGAGACCTCGTGCGGAACGTCCAGCCGCTCGAGCATTTGGGCGGCGTGTTGCATCGTGGGCCAGTCGGACTGACTGCCCATGATGACCGCCACCAGCGCGACTGCCATCAGGCGATGTTGTCCGGGATCAGCCGGCTCTCGATCCAGGACAGCTCGTCCTTGAGCAGCAGCTTGCGTTTCTTGAGACGCTGTAGGTGCAATTGATCACTGCCGGCTTCGGAGAGACGGGCGATGACGGTGTCGAGGTCGCGGTGTTCGCTGCGCAGTTCGTGCAGCTGCCGCAGCATCGAATCGCGGTCAGTCAGCATGGGTCGGTCAACATTCGGTGTGCATATCATGGGGTCCGTGGTGCCGGCCAATTTTAAGCTGGCCTTAAGGTTTCGACTGTATGACGGTTGGTCCTGGCGGTCGTGAAGCCAACGTCTAAGGCGATGCTGATCCGTCGTGAAGGAGGTATCGATGAGCCTTGAATCCCGCATGATTTCCTTGAAGGACCGTCATGCATCGCTCGAAGATCGAATTCATGCCGAAGACACGCGACCTCGCCCGGACGGCGATGCGCTGAACCGCCTCAAGCTCGAAAAGCTTCGGCTCAAGGAGGAGATGTCGCGCCTCACGCGCGAGCCGTAACGCCGCGTCCCAGCACGGCGCCGGGTTCGCGCGGCCGTGCTGGGCAGACTTGCCCCCTCACCAGCGTCGCGCCATACGAGACGCGTCATGTCCGCATCGAAACCGCCACGCCCCGTCATGTTGGTCATCCTCGACGGGTGGGGTTGGCGTGACGACGCTGCCGACAACGCGGTGCGGCAGGCGCGGACGCCATCGTTCGACCGGCTGATGCAGGCGCCGTTCGCGTTCCTGCGGACCTATGGCCTCGATGTCGGTCTGCCGGAGGGGCAGATGGGCAACTCGGAGGTCGGGCACACAAATATCGGCGCGGGCCGGGTTTTGATGCAGGATCTGCCGCGGATCGGCGTATCGATCGCGGACGGCACGCTGGCAAGCAACGCGGCACTCACCGGACTGATCGACCAGCTTCGTGCGAGCGGCGGGCGATGTCATCTGATGGGCTTGATCTCGCCCGGCGGGGTGCACTCGCACCAGGACCATGCGGCGGCGCTGGCAAGGATCATGACCCGGGCCGGCATCGAGGTCGATCTGCACGCGTTCACCGATGGCCGTGACACTCCCCCGCAATCCGGGGCGGCCGACCTGGAGCGGCTGCAGGCGGCGCTGCCGGCAGGAGCGCGGATCGCAACCGTGTGCGGGCGGTATTATGCGATGGATCGCGATCACCGCTGGGACCGCGTCGAGAAGGCGTATCTGGCCTTAGCTGAGGGACGCGGCATGGCGGTGGCGGACGCGGCCTCGGCGATGGACCGGGCGTACGCCGATGGCGTGACGGACGAGTTCGTGATCCCGTCCATCATCGCGAACTACCGGGGCATGCGCGATGGCGACGGCCTGCTGTCGTTCAATTTCCGCGCCGACCGCATCCGCGAGATCCTCGACGCGCTGATCGACCCTGCCTTCACCGGCTTCGCGCGGCCGCGGCAGATCGCGTTCGCCGGCGCGGTCGGGATGACGCATTACAGCGACAAGCTGGCCCCGCTCATGTCGACGCTGTTCGCGCCGCAGCATATGGGCCACATCCTCGGCGAGGTCGTGGCAGACGCCGGGTTGCGTCAGTTGCGGATGGCCGAGACGGAGAAGTATCCGCACGTCACCTACTTCCTGAACGGCGGCCGCGAGGAGCCGTTCGCGGGCGAGGAGCGGCGGATGGTGCCGTCGCCGAAAGTCGCCACCTACGATCTGCAGCCCGAGATGTCGGCGCCCGAGCTGGCCGACAAGGCGGTCGCCGCGATCGGGTCTCGCACGTTCGACCTGATCATCCTCAACTTCGCCAATCCGGACATGGTCGGACACACCGGCAGCCTCGAGGCTGCGGTGCGGGCCGTCGAGGCAGTCGATCATGGACTGGGCCGCATCATGGACGCGATCGAGGCCGCGGGCGGCGCGCTGCTGGTGACGGCCGATCACGGCAACTGCGAGCTGATGCGTGACCCGCTGACCGGCGGCCCGCACACGGCGCACACGACCAATCCGGTGCCGGTCGTGCTGATGAACGGCGCGGGGACGATCTCGGACGGGCGGCTGGCAGATGTCGCTCCCACGGTGCTCGCGCTGCTCGGCGTGCCGCAACCCAGTGAGATGACGGGGCGCTCGCTGCTCGACCGGGTGGACTGACCGACCCCATGGCGGCGAGGCCGCCACTTCTGCTGGGCATCTCGCTGATGCTCGCTGCGGCCGCGCCGGCCGACCCGGGCGCCGAGACCCGGTTGCAGGCTGCCGCGCAGGTGCGGCAGGCCGACGAGGCCGTGAGCGACGCGGCCCAGCGCGTGTCCGCGCTCGAAGCGCGCCGGCAGGCGGCGGAGGCGCGGTTGCGGGAGCGCGCGGCCGCCCTGGCTCCGCTGCTGCCGCTGGCCGAACGCCTCGGCATGTTCCCGGCCGAAACGCTGCTGGCGGTGCCGGTTCCGGCGGACCAGGCCGTGCGGGGCTTGGCGGTGCTGCAGGGTCTGACGCGGACGGTCGAGGCACAAGCAGCGGCGGTGCGGGCCGAGATCGCGGCGGCGGAACAGGCGCGGCGCGAGTTGGACGCGGCGCTACCGGGGCTTCGGTCGGCACAAGCCGAACAGCGGCTGCGCGCAGCCCAGCTCGACCGCCAGATGGAGCAGGCGCGAGCCGAGCGCGCGCGGGCCGACGATGCCGCGGCCGACGAAGCCCGGCGCGCCGCCGCGGAAGCGACCCGGGCCGAAAGCGTGACGGCGGCGCTGGACACGATGGCGGCGGCCCGGGCCCGGGCGGAGCAGCAATTGCAGCGCGACGCCGAGCGCGCCGCGAGCCAGCGCCGGACGGTCGCGCTCATGCTGGCGCAGAAGCGCGCTGCGGAGATCGCGGCGCCGCGCGGGCCGGGCCTCCAGCCCGGCGGTGGCGGGACGCTGCCGGTCGCCGGGCCGGTAATCAGGCGCTGGGGTGACAGCACAGAGTCGGGGCCGGCGCGGGGGATGGCGTTCCGGGCGCCGCCGAACGGGCGGGTGGTATCCCCGTGCGCGGGCCGGGTCGCATTTGCCGGGCCGTTCCGGAGCTACGGCGTGGTGGTCATCCTGGATTGCGGGGCGAAGTACTATTTCGTGCTGGCGGGACTCGACCGGCTCGACGTGGACGCCGGGACCGCGGTGCGGCCGGGCGATCCGGTCGGCTCCATGCCGGAGTGGGACCCGGCCGTGAGCGCCCGCCGCCCTGCGCTCTACGTCGAATTGCGGCGGGACGGCGAGGCGGTCGACCCGGCCCCCTATCTGCGCCCCGCGTCATGAGCATTCTATCGCGTTGTTCACTGGCCCGACGGCTGTTAACCATGTGACAAAGCGTTGAAGGCTAGGGTATCCACTCTAGGTGAGCATTCTGGACGGGAGCGTCCGGGCGGAATGCAAGAGGATTGGTTTCAGCATGAAGATCAAGACCGGTTTGTTGCTGGGCGTCGCGTTCACTGCCGGTCTGATTGCCGGTCCTGGGTCTTCGCTGCTCGATCGTGGGGTTGGCCTGACCTGGCCGGTGGCGCAGGCTAGGGCGCAGGACAGCACGTCTCGCGCCGACACCTATCGGCTGCTGACGCTGTTCGGCGACGTGTTCGAGCGCATCCGCGCCGAGTATGTCGAGCCGGTCAACGACCGCGAGCTGATCGAGAACGCCATCAACGGCATGCTGACCGGGCTGGACCCACATAGCTCCTACATGAACGCCAAGGCGTTCCGCGACATGCAGGTCCAGACGCGGGGCGAGTTCGGCGGCCTCGGGCTCGAGGTGACGGCCGAAAACGGCTTGATCAAAGTGGTCAGCCCGATCGACGACACGCCGGCGGCCAAGGCCGGCATGAAGGCCGGCGATCTGATCACGATGCTCGATGGTCAGACCGTGCAAGGGCTGACGCTGGCCGAAGCGGTCGACAAGATGCGCGGGCCGCCGGGCAGCAACATCAAGCTGACGATCAAGCGGGAGGGGATCGACACGCCCGTCGAGGTTTCGATGGCGCGCGAGGTGATCCACATCCAGGTGGTGCGCTCGCACATGGAGGCCGGCGACATCGGCTACGTGCGGCTGACGTCCTTCAACGAGCAGACCGATCCCGGCCTGCGCAAGGCGGTGGCGGAGCTGAAGGCGAAGGCTGGCGGCACGCTGAAGGGGCTGATCCTGGACCTTCGGAACAACCCCGGCGGGCTGCTCGACCAGGCGGTCGCGGTCTCGGACGACTTCCTCGACCAGGGCGAGGTCGTCTCGACCCGCGCGCGTCATTCGCAGGACAGCCAGCGCTGGAATGCCAAGCCGGGCGACATCGCCGAGGGTGTGCCGCTGGTCGTCATGATCAACGGCGGATCGGCATCGGCCAGCGAGATCGTTGCCGGCGCTCTGCAGGATCAGCGCCGGGCCGTGGTCCTCGGCACGCGCAGCTTCGGCAAGGGATCGGTGCAAACCGTCATGCCGCTGCCCGGCAATGGCGCGATGCGGCTGACGACGGCGCGGTATTACACGCCGTCCGGCCGCAGCATCCAGGGGCT
Source organism: uncultured Alphaproteobacteria bacterium (assembly GCA_963835135.1). GTDB lineage: Bacteria > Pseudomonadota > Alphaproteobacteria > Acetobacterales > Acetobacteraceae > JAVVHH01. The sequence continues at coordinate 613,511 of CAWIEF010000005.1, read as the reverse complement.
CGGAATCACGCCGGATGTCGAGGTGGCATCGTCGCGGACCGATACGCCGCGCTTCGGACCGGAGCGCGAGGCCGACCTGCGCGGGGCGTTGCGCAACCAGGGCGGCGCGTCGCAGCCGGCCAATCCGACGGCGCGCGCCGACCTGCCGCCGGTCGCGCGCGACATCGTCAAGCTGCCGCCCGAGGGCGCCCCGGCGTTCGACCTGACCAAGCCGGATACCGATTATCAGCTCAAGGAGGCGGTGGTTCTGGCGCAGGCGATGGCGCAGCAGCGCCGGGCTTCACGCTGATCTGAGTTCAGGACCTGGGTTTGGCGACGACGGTTCAGCGCCGGCGCTCAGGCTGGCGCGCGCTGGGTGTGTTTTGGGCCGTCGTCGTCGTCGCTGCGGCAGGCGGCGCTGCGGTCTTGCAGATCCTAGGCCCGGTGCCAGGCCCGGTCGTCGCCGCGCTTCCCGCGCCCAAATCGGCCGAGCCGCCGCCGCCGGTGCGCGAACCCGGGCAGATCGAAGCGACCCAAGCCGGGCTGCTCGAACGGTCCAAGCTGTATGCGCCGGCGATGCTCCCGAGGGTCGCGGCGGACGGACGGATGGCGCGGCGGGTATACGCCCGCCCGTTCGATGCCACGGACCAACGCCCGAAGATCGCGATCGTCATCAACGGTTTCGGGATGTCAGACGCGGAGAGCCGGGCGGCGATCCAAACCTTGCCCGGGCCAATCTCGCTGTCGTTCTCGCCATATTCGCCCAGTCCGGACGCGTTGCTCGAACTCTGCCGCAAGGCGGGCCATGAGGTGCTGATCTCGCTGCCGCTGGAGCCGCAGGGCTATCCGCTCAACGACGCGGGCAGCAAATCGCTGCTGACCGGCGCGGCGCCGAACCAGAACGCGGCCAATCTGGAGTGGAGCCTCAGCCGCATCCAGGGCTACGTCGGCGCGATCGGCGCGCTGGATTCGATGCGCGGAGAGCGGTTTGCCGAGCAGTCCAGCAGTCTGCGCGCCGTGTTGGACGAGCTGGCGCAGCGCGGGCTGCTGTATGTCGATCCGCGGCCGGGCAAGTCCGTGGAGAAGCTGGCCGATGTGCCGGGCCGGGTCGTGGACGCGGTGATCGACGACCCACTGTCTCGGGCCGAGATCGAGGCCAAGCTCGTCACGCTGGAGCGGATCGCGCGGGAGAAAGGGGCGGCGATCGGCTTCGCGGGGCCGCTCCGGCCGGTGACGGTCGAGCGCGTCGCGGCCTGGGCACGCGGTCTCGACGACAAGGGCATCGCGCTGACGCCGGTGAGTGCGCTGATCAATCCGCTCGCCAAGCAAGCGGTTGCGAGCAAGGAGGCCGAGGCGCCGAAGTGAGTGATCTGCCATACCGACCGAACGTCGGCGCCGTGCTGTTCAACCGCGAGGGATTGATTTTCGTCGCCCGGCGGGCCGATCTGCCGAATGCGGAGGGTGCGCCGGGCGGATGGCAGCTTCCGCAGGGCGGGATCGACGCCGACGAGGACCCGGCCGTCGCGATCTTCCGCGAGTTAGAGGAGGAGATCGGTACGGCACGGGCGCGCATCATCGGCGAGCACCCGGCGTGGCTGACCTACGATCTGCCGCCGGAGCTGGTCGGCAAGGCCCTGGGCGGCAAATTCCGTGGGCAGCGGCAGCGCTGGTTCGCGTTGCGCTTCGACGGAGAGGACGCCGAGATCCGCCTCGATCTGGACCCGCATCCGGAGTTCGACGCGTGGCGCTGGGCGCCGTTGGCTGAACTGCCGGGCCTGGCGGTGCCGTTCAAGCGGCCGATCTACGACGTGCTGGCCCGGGAGTTCGCCCGGTTCGCGGTTCCGGGTTGATCAGCCGTCCACGGGTTTGACGATCCGCGCGCCGTCGAGGGCGCGGGCGTTCAAACCGCGCTCATGCTCGGTGGCCTTGCGGACGGCCTTGGTCTGGCCGGTTCGCGCCCGGTTCATCGCCGCGGCCTCGGCTGCTTCGGCGCGCGCCTTTGTTTTTCGCACGCGTCGGAGATTGACGATCTCGCCCATGCGGGCATGGTGCCACGCATCAGGGGCGGAGACGATCGAAATGCGTTGGGCTATCGCGATGGCGCTGCTGCTGGGCACTTCGCCAGCCATGGCGCAGGGTGTGCTGGATGAGTGGGCCACCATCACGCCGCCGGCCGACAAACCGGTGGCGCAGCGCGTGACCCTGGCACCGCCGACCACGGCGCTGCTGGTGCTCGACCTGGCGGCGCAGACCTGCAGCGCTCCGGCGCGGCCACGGTGTCCGGCCATGGCGGAGCATGTGCAGCCGCTGATCGCGCACGCCCGCGAGCGCCACTGGCTGGTGATCTACACGCTCGGTGCAGCGAGCAAGACCGCCGACATCCTGCCGGCAGTGGCCAAGCTGCCGTCGGAGCCCGAGTTCACGGGCCCGCCCGACAAGTTCATCGGGACCGGGCTGGAGGCGCTGCTGCGGGAGCGTGGGATCAAGACGGTCGTGACGATCGGCTCGGCAGCGGAGGGGGCCGTGATGGAGACCGCGGCCGCGGCGGCGTTCCGCGGCTTGGACGTCGTGGTGCCGGTGGACGGCATGGTGTCGAGCACGCTCTACAACGAGCAATACGTCGCTTGGAACCTCACTCACGCGCCCCGCTTGCCCGAGCGGATCACGTTAAGCGCGGTCGGCCTGGTCGACTAGGCCCGGGCGAGCTGGGCCGGCATCTCGATGTCGATCTCGAGCGTGTTCACGTCGTCGCCGCGGTCGAGCTTGATCGACACCTTGTCGCGGTCGATCTGCATATGCTTGGCGATCACGGCGATGATCTCCTCCTGCAGCACCGCGATGAGTTGCGAGTGAGTGTTGCCGACCCGCTCATGGGCCAGCACCATCTTCAGCCGCTCGCGGGCGACCGGGGCGGTGCTCTTCGGGCGAAACCAGTCGAACAGGCTCACGCGACCCTCCTGCCGAACAGCTTGCCCAAGAAGCCTTTCTTCTCCGAGGGGACCGACATCTCGACCGTCTCGCCCTGCAGCCGCCGGACAGCGTCCATGTAGGCGCGGGCGGGCGGCGAATTCGGGTCGGCCAGCGTGACGGGGGAGCCGACGTTGCTGGCTTTGAGCACGTCCTGGCTTTCGGGGATGATGCCGAGCAGTGGGATGGACAGGATCTCGAGCACGTCTTCGGTGCGCAGCATGTCGCCGCGCTGGGCGCGAAGCGGGTCGTAGCGCGTCAGCAGCAGGTGCTTGTCGACCCGCTGGCCGGCTTCGGCGCGGGCGGTCTTGCTGTCCAGCATGCCGATGATGCGGTCGCTGTCGCGGACCGAGCTGACCTCGGGATTGGTGACGACCACGGCGACGTCGGCATGGTACATGGCCAGCAGGGCGCCCCGCTCGATGCCGGCCGGGCTGTCGCAGATGACCCAGTCGAACTTCTCGCGCAGTTCGGCCATGACCCGGGCCACGCCCTCCGACGTCAGCGCGTCCTTGTCGCGGGTCTGGCTCGCCGGCAGCAGATGCAGCGTCTCGATTCGCTTGTCGCGGATCAGCGCCTGGCTGAGCTTGGCGTCGCCCTGCGTCACGTTGATCAGGTCGAACACGACCCGGCGCTCGGCGCCCATGATGAGGTCGAGGTTGCGCAGACCGACGTCGAAATCGACCACGCAGACATTCTTGCCCAGGCTCGCGAGCCCGGCGCCGAGCGCCGCGGTGGAGGTGGTCTTGCCGACGCCGCCCTTGCCGGACGTCACGACCAATACGTTGGCCATCGCTCTAGTCCTCCATTAGTCCAGCGCCGCAACGCGGAGCTGATCGCCGTCGAGCCAGGCCTGGATGGCGCGGCCCTGCAGCGATGGTTCGATCTCGTCGGCGGTGCGATAGACGCCGTCGATGGCCAACAGCTCGGCATCGAGCTTGCGGCAGAAGATGCGCGGACGGGACGCGCCCTGGCCGCCGAGCAGCCCGGCGATCGCGCGTCCGCGCAGCGTGCCGTAGACATGGATCGAGCCGCCGGCCACGATCTCCGAGCCCGAGGCGACCGAGCCGACGACCGTCACGTCGCCGCCCGGGAAATGGATGCTCTGGCCGGAGCGGACCGGCTCGCTGACGATGAGCGAGAGCGGCTCGGGCTGCTTGATCTCGGGCGGCGGCGGCTCGTCGGCGGTGACGGCGACGTGGCGGCCGCCGGACAGCACGGGCGGCAGGTCGTCGCCGAAGCGGTTGGGGTCGACGCCCTCGACGCCGACGACGCGGATGCCGCGCCGCTTCATCTCGTCGATCAGCGCGGGAAAGCTGCGCTCCTGGCCGGCCAGCGCGGTGAAGTCGAGCAGGACGGCGCGACCGTCGAAGAATTTCGGCGCGCGGGCGAGCTGGGCGTCGAGCTGCTCGAGCCAGGCGTCGACCGGCTGGTCCGGCATCAAGACGACGGCCATGAACGATCGCCCGCGCAGGCGCACGAAGGGACGCACAGAAGAGCTGGAGCGGACGTCGGTGGTCACAGTCTACCGGGCGTATCTGGCGGGGCCTAGCGGGTCAACCGATTCTGCTCCGAGCGAGTCGCAACTGGGCTCGCCGCGCGGTCGTTGGATGGGCTTCGCACAGGGAGACACGGCGATGGTCAAAGCAGGCGACAAGGTGAAATGGGGCACGTCCGGCGGCGAAACGCACGGAACCGTCGAGAAGAAGGTCACGTCGGAGACCAAGATCAAAAGCCATGTGGCCAAGGCCACGACCAAGGACCCGCAGTTCGTGGTCAAATCCGACAAAACCGGCGCCAAGGCGGTGCACAAGCCCGAGGAACTCAAGAAAGCCTGACGGACGATTGACCGATCACGGCGCGGCATGGTCGGCTTCTACAATGAACCAGCCGACCGTCGTCCTGATCGCGTCACCGTTGGAGGACGAATACGTGGGCCGCATCCGTGCGGTCGCGCCGGAGCAGGTGCTGGTGCTCCACGACCCGCATCTGTTGCCACCGCCGCGCTTTCCGGCGGACCATGGCGGCGACCCGGCCTTCCAGCGCACGCCCGAGCAGCAGGCGCGGTGGCAAGGCATGCTGGCCCGGGCCACGATCCTGTTCGACCTGCCGGCGGCCGGCGATCTGCCGCATCTGTCGCGCCTGGCCTGGGTGCAGGCGACCAGCACCGGCGTCGGGCCGCGCGTGGCGCGTCTGGGGCTCGACCGATTGGGGATCCTCGTGACGACCGCGCGCGGCGTGCATGCGGGGCCGCTCGCCGAGTGGGTGTTCATGGCGTTGCTGACCTATCTGCGCGGCTATGACCGGTTGCGGGAGGAGCAGGCGGTCCGCCGCTGGGAGCGGCATGCCGGGGAGGACCTGGCCGGCCGGACGCTGGTGCTGATCGGTGCGGGCGATCTCGCGCGCGGATGCGCCAAAGTGGCCAGGGCGTTCGACATGCGCGTGATCGCGGTGACGCGAGACCCGGCGCGTGACCGGGCGCATGCCGGGCTGTTCGATGCGGTCATGCCGGTCAGCGAGATGCCGTTGGCGCTCGGGATGGCCGACGCGGTGGTGATGACGGTGCCGCACACGCCGCAGACGGAGCGGATGCTCGACGCGCGGTCGTTCGCGCAAATGCGTCGCGGGGCGATGTTCGTCAACATCGGCCGGGGCCAGACGGTCGACCAGGAGGCGTTGATCCACGCCCTGCACGCAGGCCAGGTCGGCTTTGCCGCGCTGGACGTGACGGAGCCCGAGCCGCTGCCGGTGGACAGCCCGCTCTGGGACATGCCGAACGTGTTCATCAGCCCGCATTCCGCGAGCACGGTGACGCGCGAGAACGGCCGGATCACCGACGTGTTCTGCTACAACCTGGCCTGCTGGCTCGAGGGCCGGCGCACCGACATGCGCAACGTGCTCGATACGCAGCTGATGTACTGAGTCGCGGCTATACCAGGAAGAACCACATCAGGATCAGCAGCACCACGATCGCGCCGGCGACGTAGGTGGCGAAGCTGGTGAAGCGATTCCAGAACGCCTGGCGGTCCAAGAAGAAGGATTGGGTGATCGGGTCTGCATCCCGGGTTTCCTGCTGAACCTGCGCCATGGTCTCGCCTCTATCGATGGGGGCTTTTACGGCGCGGCCGGCGTGCCGGGCAAGGGGTTGAGCAACGCGGCGGCCGGGTCGAAGCGGCCTGGGGACGCGTCCAGGACGCGCCGGAGCGTCGCTGGATAGAGCACGTGTTCCTGGACGAGCACGCGGGCGGCCAAGCTGTCCTCGTCGTCGCTGGGCAGTACGGGCACTCGCGGCCTGGGCGAGGATCGGGCCGTCGTCGACCGTGTCGGTGACGATGTGGACGGTGCAGCCATGCAGCTTGACGCCGGTGGCGAGCGCGCGGCGATGGGTGTGCAGGCCGGGGAAGGCGGGCAGCAGGCTGGGATGGACGTTGAGCATGCGGCCGGCCCATTGCGCGACGAGATAGGGGGTGAGGCGGCGCATGTAGCCGGCCAGGCAGACGAGGGTGACGCCCGCCTCGCGCAGGGCGGCATCGATGCTGCGCTCATGCGCCTCGCGGTCGCCGGCGAACGGGAGGTGGTCGATGCAGCGGGTCGCGATCCCATGGGCGGCGGCCAGGTCGAACCCTCCGGCGCCGGGGCGGTTGCCGATGGCGAGCACGATCCGTCCCGGGAAGTCCGGCGCGGCGGCGGCGGCGAGGAGCGCGCCCATGTTGCTGCCGCGCCCGCTGAACAGGATGCCGACGCGGCTCACGCCAGCCAGCCGTCCGGGATCGTGATGTCGGCCCGGGCCGCGCCGTCGGCAGCCTCGATGCGGCCGATGGCGACGGCGTGCTCGCCGTGCTCGGTCAGCAACGCGAGGGCGGCGCTGGCGTCGGCAACGACCAGGGCCATGCCGATGCCGCAATTGAACACGCGCAACATTTCGGCGTCGGCCACGCCGCCCACGCCGGCGAGCCAGCGGAACACCTGCGGCACGGTCCAGGCGCTGGCGTCGATGGCGGCGCGGGTGCCGGGCGGCAGCACGCGGGGGAGGTTGCCGGGCAGGCCGCCGCCGGTGATGTGGGCGGCCGCCTTGAGCAGGCCGGCACGGTGCAGCGCGAGCATGGGCTGGACGTAGATGCGGGTGGGTTCGAGCAGCGCCGCGCCGAGGCTGCGCTCGGGGTTGAACGGGGCCTGGCTCTGCCAATCGAGGCCGCTGGCCTCGACGATGCGTCGGACGAGGGAGAAGCCGTTGCTGTGCACGCCGCTGCTGGACAGGCCGAGGATGATGTCGCCGGGCTCGACGCCGGCCGGCAGCAGGTTCTCGCGCTCGGTGGCGCCGACGCTGAAGCCGGCCAGGTCGTAGTCGCCGCCGCCATACAGCCCCGGCATCTCGGCCGTCTCGCCGCCGACCAGGGCGCAGCCGGCCTGCTTGCAGCCCTCGGCGATGCCGGCGACCACGCTGGCCGCGTGCGCCACGTCGAGCGCGCCGGTAGCGAAATAATCGAGGAAGAACAACGGCTCGGCGCCCTGGACGACGAGATCGTTGACGCACATGGCGACGAGGTCGATGCCGACGGTGCCGTGCAGGCCGGCGTCGATGGCGATCTTGAGCTTGGTGCCGACGCCGTCGGTGGTGCTGACGAGGACCGGGTCGCGGAAGCCGGCGGCCTTGAGGTCGAACAGCGCGCCGAAGCCGCCGATGCCGCCCATGGTGCCGACGCGGTCGGTGGCGCGGGCGAGCGGCTTGATCCGGTCGACGAGCGCGTCCCCGGCGGCGATGTCGACTCCTGCGTTGCGGTAAGTCATCGAATTGTCGGACGCGGAACGGCTCATCGGGAAAGACTCTGTCCTGGGAGGCGGATAGACTGCGGGTATGAGCGGCCTTGCCGAAAACAACCACAGCCGCACGGACCCAGCAACACGGGCCGGGCCGGAGATCGTCAACCTGGCCAACATGGTGACGGTCGCGCGGCTGTGCGCGGTGCCGATCGTCGTGTGGCTGGCGCTGCGGCACCACCTGGCGGCGACCTTCGCGGTGTTCAGCGCGGCGGGCGTGTCGGACGCGGTCGACGGCTGGTTGGCCCGGCGACGCGGCGGCAGCGCGCTGGGCGCCGTGCTCGACCCGGCGGCGGACAAGGCGCTGCTGGTGGCGATGTTCCTCACCCTGGCCGCCATCGGGGTGCTGCCGGTGTGGCTGGCCGTGCTGGCAGTGACGCGCGATCTGCTGATCGTGGCCGGGCTGCTGGTGCTGTGGGCGCGATCGGTGCCGGTGCGGATGCAGCCGTTGCCGGTCTCGAAACTGAACACCGCCCTGCAATTGCTGCTCGTCGGGGTGGCGTTGCTGCTCAGAGGGTTCGACCTGCCCGGCGAGGCGTTGCTGCAGGCGTTGGTCTGGGCGGTGGCAGCGACGACGCTGCTCTCGGCTGGAGCCTACATCCGGAAAGAGCAACGAGCGAATTAAAGTTAGTTATGCGAGCTTGAAGAGGTTTTGGCTCAGGCTCGAGTGCTGGTTTAGGCTGCACAGGGTATTGCTTAGTGATTTCCACCCATTCAGTGTGAGGTAGATTCGGCTACTTAGCAAGATTGTGACGTCACAACTCCCCCGTAGCCTCTCGCGCCTTGAGCTGAGCCGTAAGATCAATGATCGTCTGCTCATCGAATCCCTGTTTCTCATAGAGGCAGATGATCTGCGCTGCCTTCGCAGCATTATCAGCTTTGAGCGCCCTAATCTCATCCTGCAGTGAGGCGATGTAGGTAGCCGCCTCAATCAGCTCCTTAGCCTTAATTATCTGCTCTCTAGATGGCTTGGGCAGGGTCATGTTACCCACAGATCTGCACGTGCAATAGCACTCTGAAGATCACGACTGCCGTCAGGAAGCCAGAGCCCCAGAGAAGACCCGATACAAAGTTCATTCCAACTGCGTTCATTTTATTTTTCCTTCTGCGCTCGGGCGGTTTTCATGGTCCTCAATAACGACAGCCTATAGTCAGACTCACGCTTACACCAAAACTCGGCATCTACACCCTTAAATATTTTCTCCAGCTGCAACGCGGTTTCTGGCGTAATAGCGCACTTGCCTTTGACAATTTCATTAATTGTTTTAATCGGGCGGCCCATCTCTTTGGCGAGCCAATTTTGCCTAAGGCCGCGCTCTTTGAGCATGTCGAGCAATGTTTCTCCTGGCGGACTACGTCTCACAATTTATCATCTTCTGCGAGTGCTTCGCCGGCTGGATTTGCCATTATATTCAGATAAGGTGCTATGAACTAAATTGTCCCGAGCTGGGGTGTATAAACTCCACCTTCGACTCATGCTCCACATCGAATCGAGCATAGACTTCACGCCTCCCTGAGTTTGGCAATGCGCCGCTGGAAGCGGCTGGGCGAGCTCCAACACAACCGCCATGCCCCTCCCATCTCTGTGCTCTTCCAGGCCATTCAGTACTGCTATCGACAGGATGCCATTGCCCATCAAACGTTTTCCTACGCTTCATCACTCACGGCATTCTCCTCACAATCGGTGCGTAATGGCGAATGCCGTCGTAATCGGCAGACCCTCAGACCATAGCCGAAATGGACCTGCCCCGTATACCCACGCATCCGTCGCTGTTTTGCACACGCTGGAAATTTCTGTCAGTGTATCAATGCGTCCCTCGGTATTGTTGTAGCAAGAGACTCTATCTCCGCCTAAGAGCGTCGCTACCTGGCTTCAAAATAAGCGGGAGGGCACACCACAAGATCATTTCTTTTTTCTTCTCGCCAATTCTTTCATCACTCACGGCTTGCCCCTTAAGTGGCGATAATGTATCTAATACTTGTGTTTGAATATACATGCCACGCTAACCGAAAGTCCCTCTGGAGGCTTTTCTTACTCAAACAAGTCTCTCAATCAATCCGTCAACGTAGTCGCAGCACTTCATGTAGAGTATCTTCTTCTCGAAGACAGCAGATATCGTTTCAACTTCCAACGATTCCTCTTTCCTCGCAGTAATTAATAGAAATACTCATGCCACAAAAGTCACATAACTTCCTCTAGTTTATTCAAATTTCTTCCATAATTACACCCATCAATCACTCACAGCTTGCTCCCTTCAATGACAATTTTAATCACTGAATCCCTGAATTAGACAGGAGTTAACCTGTTTTTTCCTGTCGCTTAGTCTTTTAGCATTTCGCCCGTCTTCGTTCACCAGCACTTACCTATAAATAACCGTAGCCTAAATCCATTCGCTGTTTTATTTGCACAGCGGCCCCATTTTAATACTCAATATTACTTCAGCACAGCATACAGCCAGGTCATCTTCTGCAGCCCTGTGACCATCGTGACCTTGTGCAACACAACATGAACGCCCCGCCCAGATTGTCCAGCTCGTGTCCATCCACCAAGGAACCTTCGGATCAGCGGGGTGGGTATTGGTTGAAGGCGTGCGATCCGCTACCGGTGTATTAAAACTCCGCCAAACGTTCTTCACTGAACGCCAGCCCGGATCGAAACATCCGTTCTCATCACCAGAGTTTTCTGCGTACCGTTTCCCATGGGCCACCGCTACAAATATTCATCCCCAGCGCTTCCACATGAAGGAGGTACACAATAACTGGGTGCGGCCCTCAATAATTGTTTAGCGTCCCGCATTGCGCATCCCAAGGTTAGACATCGCTAGGAGCCGAGCATATGGACCGTCTTCGGCAACAAAAGACGGCGGGCCGCAACATATTTCCCCTTCTTGTTCTGCCTCAATCAGGATCCACCACCACAGCCACCCACCAACAAGCCTTGTTCAAGAAACTCCTGCGCACGCTTTTACCTTGTTATGGTAAACCCCACACTTGTAAGGGATTCTCATACCCAAGGCCCACATACGCCTGCGATCCTGTTACGGGCACTAGATAAAGGCTTTAGATATTCTCGAAAGTGATGTAGAGGGTCATCGGCCATCCCACGCTTACCATTGCTCACGCGTTACTGTGATTGAGCCGTCCTTCACAAATCCCCATCCTGGAGCATGGTCATGATTTCCAAAGCCCCTCGCGCATCTTCACTAGCTCGTTGCTTTTATTGCTGGCGATGAGCTTTAAGACATTACGAGCGCTGATGAGGCCAGTCCGGATCAACTCGGCAAAGCCCGCATTAAAGCCCTCGCCCCGCCTAGCTGCCCGCAAGAGTTGTTCAAGTGTTGGGATGAGGGATAACCCTGTAGTCGTCATCCCGGACGCTAGCCCAATCGCTGGATGTGATGTTGTTTCGTTCGTCGCTGTCTCCGTCTCTATCATCTTATTGAGTTCATGTTTAGCATGAGCCTCCTTTTTAAGCAACGTCGTTGGTCCTCCCGGAACTACTAAGCCCGAGAAGGACTTCGTTAATTAGACGAATGCAACCAAGACGATAACCCCATCGTGTTGAGCATGGCTGAAGATTTCATCTTCACCATCGACCCGAAACATCCTCTCGAACGGCTGTTTGAACAAGCCGGTTAGAGCTGCTGCTATATAGACTTGCTTCACAGGGGGTTTCGTTAAAACAACCAAGCTATTCGATCAGCGTTCGTTACTTTCATATTTTTGTCCCGCCCGGTGGCTCTGCATTAAAAAGGAATATTCCCATATCGTCATGCGTATCTCCTGCTAGATAAGCATTAACTTCATTAATGACATTTAGTCACTTGAGGGATCTGCTTTCGGCGTCCTTTTGGCATTCGCCATCAATCCACGCTGCGTAATTCTTCAATTCTTCTTTAAGCATTCATTAGAGTATTGCCTTTAAATTTTCCAAACGTGATCACATAAACGCCGGGCTCAGCCTTGGGTGCTTTAGCGGCTGGCGAAGGGCTGGTCTGCTTCACAATAGCCTTAGTTTCGACCGCTCCGTTGCGTCATCATCCTCAGTTGGGATCCCAAGTGCTGCGCATAAGGCGAAGCGCTTAAAGTATGTGATGGTTGACCATCACCGTAGCGTCCTGCTTACCTGCGGGGATTGAGAAGCTACAGCGGATCCACTCACCTGCATGCGCTAGGCGCTTACGAGGTTTACCGCCCGTCCGTTGAATGGAGGGGCGATTGCGTGAGGCTGATCTTGGTCGCAGCCAGGGCAGGCCTACACGCCTCCCAGCAAGAGGCTAGGTCAGCGTACGTTGATCTAAAATGTGGATTAACGGTATTTTCTTTCGCCGGATGAATGAGCTTTTGCGCCTGAGCTAAAGCGGATCGAGTTTATCTAGTCGGACTTGTTTCAAACATATGGTCGGCTCCTTTGTAGGGGCTTTGCTAGCGAAACTTCTATTGCATGGCAAGTTTGAAGGGTTTATCTAAAAGCCGCTATGGAGCCTCGCCTTGGTCGGCTCATGCTTCATGGTGACAGGACAGAGGTCCTCGGTAGTTGAAATTCCAGGGGCGCTTCCAGTTTCATATTATGGAGAAAAGAAAAAATCCTAAGCTCACTGATGACGTGGAAGGCTCCTCGTCATGGCATTCAACTTCTCTTCATTCACTGGAAAAAACGGGAAGTTTTTGAAGAAATTCGAGAAAAACTCGAATCTTATGGGTTCGAACTACATTTTATAGGGCCTAATGACATCGGGTTCATTGGCATGATGGCCGGTGAATCAGATGAGCTAAGATCTTTCCAAGATAACCTCTACATTGTTTCAAAGGAAAACTGGACGCAACAATCCAAAGCTTCCAAAGCTAGTTCAAGTTTAAAGATCAGGCACACTCCACTACCTTCCACTCCTCAACAAAGCCAAGGCCTGAGCCTTAGTTAGCCCAAGTCTCTGCAGCATCACGCCATAACCAGGCGCCCCCCACAGATGCTGCTCACAGCAGAGCTTACCTGTCCCACTTCGTCCCACGCTCCTCATCAGACGGCCAGGATCGCTCACACCGCGATTAGGCGTAAAGGCTAGCCTTGGGCTCGTTAAGCGAGCTACCTCCTCCTCAAGGCGCCTAAGAGCTCATGCTGGGCCCTCATGAAGGATTAGGGGGGCCATGATGTTTCGGATTTCCTTTTCCATTCGCCTAATGCGATCACGGCATCCTCGAGTTCTTTACGTTTAAGTAACTTTCCCTGCATTCCCCACCCCTGGTTTACTTGTTTTTTGCAGTTTTTCAATCAGATTTCGCGCACTTCGCGAAAGACATACGGCTCCCATCGTCCCCACCATTCGTAAGCACACGAAGCATTTTCTTTTGCTCATCTGTGATTTCATGAATGGGCGATTGGCCTTTTTGAGTTTCTTCTTCGGCTTATTGAGAGTTCCCTCACTTGATTACTGAATAGCGCTAAGAAACCAGCCTTTGCTTGTCGTTTACGCAACTTCTGCTTGCAGCTTACGAAGTGTCTTCTTTAATTTTTTGTTTCTTTAATGCTCTGATTATGTCGTTTTTTAGCATTCATCAGTTGGGCATATAATTGGAAATTCTTGGTTTTTTGAGCGGCTCTTCCACTCTGTTACAAAGTCAAAAACGCCGCCAAGGTCATTGACTGTAATGCGAAGAACCCGATATCCGTGAAAGATCAGTAACGCATCGCGCATCTCATCTTTTTCTTCTCTGCCATCGTGAGAGTTACCGTCTATCTCCACAATAAGCTTATACTTTTCCCAAACGAAATCTCCCCAAAATCTTCCTATGAGGGGCTTGTTTCTCTCACAGCCTCCGATGTCATTGGCCTGCAGTAATTCGATGAACCATCTTTCTGAGGAGAAGTTCTGCTTGTTTAGGTTCCATTGAAACCTCAGCATTTCATCAGGAGGCCTTTGTTTGTAACGATTCATTAACCAGTCTATCGACCACATATCTATCCTCTTCCAATAACCATCCGGTTCGGTTGGTTGCGTCTCCATGAAGACAGTATCCCCCTTCCCCCTTACGGAGGTGTATGCGAGATACCGTTTGGCCAGACCCAAAATAACCATCCGTATACGGAGGTAGGCCCCCACGTAAGTAGTCCCGCCCAAACATGCGGCGATGAACCTTGATTTTCTTTTACGAGGCTCAGGTAGGACACTCTCATGCCCTAAATCCCCCGCTTGCCACTCCTGCTGAGACTAGACGGGGCTCTTGGCTACCTCGGTAACACAAATATTGCAGTTGTTTGGGATTTGCTGTAATCCGTAGGCAACTGGTCGCAAAGCAGTTCATAACCCCGGCTCCCTAGAGATGCGAAGCGCGGGGCCCTTAATAACTCCTTACACCCGCCGCTCTGCAACATTCCCGTAACGTACTTGTAGCGTGCGAACTTTAGAATTATTCCAATTATAGGCACTTGAGGCCTTGAAGGCTCCCCACGTCACAGAAGGCCCGGGGGAACCTTGAACGCCTTAAAGGGGACCCCGGCAGTTTATGTGAAGCGACTACCTGCACGGGGTCTCCACTGGCGATCATTCATTGCTATTTCCCCTTGAATCCGTTAATTCGATATGCGTTGCGGCGGCGTGGAAAGCTGTGGGGGCGTATGAACATAAGAACCACACCCACTGGAGACACGCACTGTGGGCTGCAGCCCCTACCTATGCATGGGTGGCCACGTAAACGGGGAGCCGGGGTCGCGTCCGGCCCGCGACAACTTGGAGGATTAGTGGGCGTAGAGCATGCACTAGCTTGTACACAATGTAAGCAGTGGATTGATCTTCATAAATGCTATGACTTCCATTCTGTCACCCAGGTCGGCCACCCCTCCCATTGACACAGTGTCTGTCGGCCATGGCTACTGGACGGGCAGAGGTATTTGGTTCATGTGGAAACATATGGGCCATCAACTTCGCTGGTTTTACGATACCTATGACAGTTACTTCGGCTTAATGCTTCATGAATATGAAGAGGTCTTCCCTTATGACAGCGATAAGGCAGCTCGAAATGCAAAAGCAATGATGAGCGCAAGGAGTGAGAAACGAAATTCAACCAACTCAAGCAAGCATTAGAAATTTCTAAATTACTCGATGGAGAAAACTGCGTCACCGACTTCCCCGTCGCCATTGGTGAAAAAGTATTTATGCGCACCGTGACGATGTATTACCTCGGCAAAATTAGCCGTTTGCGGTAAGTTCGTTACGCTAACGGATGCTTCATGGGTCGCCTGATACTGGCCGCTTTTATGATTTTCTTAAGACGGAAAAGCTAATGAGGTTGAGCCATTCATTGATGAAGGTGCATATCCCGCTTGATTCCTTAATCGATGTCACAAAATGGAGTCATGCGCTGCCGCGAGAGCAAGAAATGAAACAGCCACTTAAACGTATAGGTTGGGAGCGGTCCCGACCGCAGTCGGGGCCGCTGTCGTGGTCGGGGTCTCGGTCATGGCCGCTGTCGCGGTCGATGTCGCAGTCGGGGTTGTGGTCGTGGTCGCGGTCGCATTCGGGGTCGCTATCGGGGTTGTGGTCGCAGTCGCGGTCGCAAAAACCTTAAGGAGTGAGTGATGACGCTGTTATTTCAATTGTTAATCATTTATCAGTTGAAGTACTTTCTTGCCGACTTCCCCCTCCAAGGGCGATACATGCTCGGCAAATTCAAGGGCGACCCTGAATCCATCTTGCCACTAGCCGCTCATGCCAGCGTGCATTGGCTTTTCACTTTGGTGATTTGCCTCGCTATTAAGCCAGCTATGTGGCCACTTGCTTTTTTAGATTTTGGAGTGCATTTCTGCGTCACCGCCTTAAGGCATCGCCCAATTTTGGGGGACGGTGGAAAATGGATAAGCCACAATTTTGGTGGGCTCTTGGCGCCGACCAGATGGCGCATCACTTGACTCACGACTCTATTATTTGGCAGCTGGTAAAACCGTGACCAGTCCACGTAAGCCCAAGGCGCTTTATAGCGTTGCCTTCAATGGCAACGTTTCAGAAAATGGTATTTGGATCAATGGATATAAATATCAGCCCACGGCTGCCAGGAAAGTAATTCGCTGGCTTTTAAAGGCCGATAAGTGGGCATGTGTGAATTGTAAGAAGGCCTTAAAGTGATATTTACAGGCAATAAGCTCACATGTCCCGCATGCGGTGAAATGATAGGAGTGATAGAAGGAACCCCAATGCCTGAACCATTAAACGAATCCCGCGCTAAGCAGCTTGTGGATGAACTCGTGGCGCTTTTACTTAAAGGCAATCAATACAAAAAGGCTCTTGAACTCATGGGCTGCACGCAATCTAAGATGGCCACAGCCATCAGCACTGTCTGGCGAATGGAAAAAGACAAAGAGAAGGCGTTGCTTGGATAAAAAAAAGATGTATATCGACCATATGAATGAAAAAATCGAACAAGTAGATAGTTTCCGCAATCAACGGAGCGTTGCAAAAGCCTGCAAGAAGGCCGGCATCGCCATCCAGACCTATTACAGCCATCGCAAGAAACACGCCCAGAAGGCCGTTAATTTCGCCACAGCGGCCGCTCAGCCTAAGGCTGTCTCAAATGAGGAAGGAATCGATTGCAGCGCTTAAGTTAGTTCGCACGATGCCTGTGACGAGTGAACTTAAGGACAAGTTCACCGATCTTTTACTCGGTTAGGTGGGGAAGCTTTCTTGGATTGTTACTGCATTGAAGAAGACATTGTCGGCCGTGCTTTCGAGCCCGAGAATGAGGTATTACGAAAGTCTACTGTAACGAAAAAAACTACCGACAGCTTCTCATGAGTCTGGGAGTCCTTTTGGGTTATAATGATGGCGGGATACTTGTTCGCGGGAAGCACGATTGGATCACGGTATATTGCGATCCCCACGCTAAAGAACGGGCTGAGTTTAGGGTTAATCCGCTATACGCATCGAGGTCATGCCAAAACGCATTGACCTCGACCCAGTAAGCCTCAGGGATCGTGCATAGGCACGGTTCCTTTTTGTGCTCCTAGCCAAAATAATAGCTACTCGCTGCTTCAGGTTAGCCCCTGGCCTGCAGACGACAGAAAAGGCGTCACATTCCTCAATGAATTCTCGCCATTCCCTGGCATTCATTGCTGAATCTGTTTTGCGCACGATCAGCGCCATTTCCATTATTTAATTGTAGCGTACTCAAGGCGCCTGAATAGCCTCCTAGGGGCCGGATAAGAAATATTAACTCCATATAAATCATTGAGTTAACCCAGGCCCTTAACCAAAGATTAATTGGCGCTAGCGCAGCGCACCGGATATCCTATGTTCATAGGATAAAGGATTGAAGGGCAAGGAAGCCCTCCACTAAAGGAGGCTTTCCGTGTCAGACAAAAACGACGACCTCAAACGCTACACCCAGCTCGTTGAAAAGATCAAAGAACTCGAAACTGAACGGCTGGAGCTGCGCTTAAAGCTGCTGGAACGCGGCACGCACTCAACGGCTGACTACTCGTGGTGTTAAGCCCTCATGTAAGGAAACGGTTGCGAGCGTGTCTGACGTGGCTAAGGCCAGCACAAAGCTCCTGCTGCAACTAGAACCTTACACTCATTCGCACAAGCGAATATTCAACGGTTAGCGTCCAGCCGAAGCAAAAGAAGGCGGCCTAATATGACTGAAGATCAACGTCGCGAACTTGCCGGACAAATTTGTGAAGAGACCAAAGATATAAAAGAGCTCGTGATGAGACTCGTAGTCGAATGCCACGTATACTTTTGAAGAGGCCTATCAGCTCGCTTCGAGCATCCGGGCCGATATGGAGGATTACTACAATGAACGCTAAAGGAGGCTTTATGATGATGTCCCTAGTTCTTGCTCTCGCAGCCTGTGGTCAAAGCCCTGCTGGCTCAACAGCCGCTACGGCCCCCACGATTGTCCCAAATGGCACGGACCCGCAGATTAGCTGCACCGTGATGAATGAAAACACCCCCATCAAATGGAACGGGGTTGAGCACGACTGACCGTGGCCCTTTGCTCGGATCAATGCCTGCACTTTTCCCGTAATGATCAGGGCTTCTGGAATAACGACATAACTGTTAACTGCACGGCAGCTACCTGGCCCTCAAACGCTTGGAACGGGGACGCGATGAGAAGCCCACAGCGCCTCAGACTGGCTGCTACTCGATCTTCTGTAACCAAAGAAGCGGGTGGTAAGCGCTAGTTTGATGCCAGGTACCATAGCCAGAAGACGCCCATAATGATGGTCGCCAAAATCCAGACATCATGCATAGATTTAGTTTACCACGCGATGCTGTTATTCTGATCGCATGAGCCCAGAAGAGCGCCGAGTTAAATACGCCGCTGGCCTTCACCCGCTGTATCTCCCGAAATTTAGGGCCCTCTGTGAGGCGCTCCCCCTTCCCTGGGCCCCTTATTGCGGCCTGAGGACCTTTATCCAGCAAGAGGCCCTGTGGCATGAGGGCCGCACCCTAACGGGGCCCGTCGTGACGAACGCTAAGCCCGGTGAATCAGCCCATAATTATGGATGTGCCACGGACTGGGCATATTTTGCCCCCGGCAAAAACCCGTGGAACGATGCTCCGTGGGATCAGTATGCGAACGCTGTGCGAACTTTAGGTCTTGTTTGGGCCGGGGACTGGAAAACCTTTAGGAACAACCCCACAACGAATCCATATTTCAAAACCCTAGGGCGAGTTACTAAATACTTTTAATGTGAAGGGACAGGCAGGCGTTCACTCCTCCCAATGGAGTTCATCATCACATGACGCATTGCGGGAGCCATTTAATTGTGGCCTCCGTGATGTCGGTTGAAGCCGTCCTCGGTTATCTTGCTAAGAGGAACCCCAGAAGACCTGGCTCCATTGTGGAACTTGGCATCATGGCGGTCACGGTCCTGGGCGTGCTCGATCTTGATCGCGCTTGAGGCCATTAAATACGGGAGAGCAAAAGATGGACGATAAAGATCTGATCAGTGGGGCTATCGGAACGGTCGGCAAGTGGGACATTGCCCTTGTTGGCAATAAGCCTCGTCGCGAGTCTCGACGCCTCGCATCCGCTGGGTTCGGCGGGTCTCGTCATTGAACTCGACGCCGGCGCTGTTGCTAAGCTGGTGCTGGAAAAAGTCAAAGCCGCCATCCCTGGCCAATTGGATGACGCGATCATTAACGGCATCGAAGCCGCTCTGAAGATCTAATCGATGGACCTGGGGGCGATCTTTAAGGCGCTTGTGTGGGATAACCTCGTCTCCTACGGCCTAAGCGAACTATTGATCGCTCTCCCTTTTCTTGGCTGGGGCCCGATGGGCGTTGTTACAGCCTTCATTGTCCGCTTTGTTGGCGATAAGATGTTTGCGGCAGCCAAGATGGCAGTTGACCTAGAGGCTATTGTCCTTAGAAATGAAGCCCACAAGAAAGCCTACAGTGACGCCTCCCTTAAACTTAAGGTGATCGCTCAGGAGAGTGGCACGGATTCCCCGCAATATAGGGAGGCTCGCGATGCGAGTGCAAAGGCTTTGCAGCAGTTTATTGGCTTTGCTCACGCTTAGCGCCTGCTCAATCCAAGTAAAGGATACCGAGGTCTGCGCGGCAGCTGGTCTTGTCAGTGCCGGCGCGGCATGCGCCCACACGCTTTCAGATGATCACCGTGAACTGAGTTTTGAGCAGTTTATCGACTTCCTTGAGCCTCAACCCCAAAGACCTAATCCCAGTGACCCTAAGACCCCGCTACCGGCCCGTGGTGCCGCACTCTGCATGTCGCCCGATGATTGGAACTCCCTTAAGACAAGCCTCGAGGAGGCCTGCAAGCAAGCCCTTGCGGTGGGGAAACTTGTAGCTATGAGATGAAGCAGAAGCTTGCAGTGATGCTAGCTCCAGGGTTCAGTCGTTAGAGGAGCGTGTGGCTAAGAGGCGGGCTGCGAAATAAGCGAATTTAGCGAATCATGATCGTCAATAATTTCTCATTGAGCTTGCGTATGAAAATCCATAAACTGAATATATAACTATCAAACATGAGCAAATTTAAGGCATTTTTGATCAAAACAGCGACAAAAGTGCGTTTTCTGTTCCCTCATAATTTTCCCCCTAAGCTTTAATGAGTTCGATGTGCTCTTTAACTCGCTTACCGAGACCTACAACCTCCCGACGCTCGCCTCCTATAAGCAGGCCGTAGCCTCAAGCATCATGCATCTGCCCCCGACGGTCTCGCAGAAGGCGCCAAGCTTCTTTGCCTCAACCATCCGCAAAGCCATGGCTAATCAAATCGCCTACAACATCATTGAAGAAGTCAGGGCCCAAGAAAAGGCCGAACAAATTAAACAAGCAGCGACTCAACCGATAGGTGAGCCTGCTGCATGTCTGGAAACTACCAAGAATTAAAAAAACTCTGGTATCAAAAACTTAAAGACTCAGGCTTTCGCGATATCGAAGACGACTCAGGTCAACATCTTCGCATGTGGGATAGTTTCTATTTCCAATGCAATCACACGCCCGTTAGTTTCGACTCGATCCAGAGCTACTACTACGTAGCCGAGCACTTCCTCCACTCCCTAACCTTTAAGGACACGGTCGATGGCCGCATTCAAAAGGAAATCTGGGCCCTTCACGTGCAAGGGCAAACGCTACGCAGCATCGCCCTCCTTATCCAAGCCCGCTTTGATGTGCTTCTAATCAAAGAACGCTACAATAAGGACAATATCGCAGGGGTAATTAAGGACCTTCAGACAAAAATGTGGAAGGCCCTAAGCGGGGAGCGACGTGAACAAAGCTGATCTTGTGGCCAAAAGAGATATGGAACGCGCCGATGAGGACTTCATCTACGCCACTTGGCTCCGGGGTCTCTACTACGGAAACTCATGGTTCAGGGAAATCGAAAAGGAAGCCTTCTTTTCCAATTATCACCGCGTTGTTGAGGGCATCCTCACTAAACCCGATACCCAAGTCTCAATCGCCTGCCTTAAGGACACCCCAGACGTCATCCTCGCCTATTGCGTCTTCCGCGATGAAACCGTTCACTGGGTCTATTGCAAAAAGGATTGGCGAGGCATCAAACTCTCTCAAGATCTTATGCCGTCAAAAATTAGCACCTTCACTCATTTAACGAAGTCTGGGAAAATGATAAAACCCAGCCACGTCGTATTTAACCCATTCGCGATCTGAGTTATCATGAAATGGACAAGAGCCTTCAATGGCAGGGGAGCAACTAAAATGCAGCAAGAAGAAACGAAAGCCGAGCCGCGCACGCTTGAGCAAATCCAAGCCCATTACAACCAACTATGTCTGCGTGCTGGGGATCTCCAATACCGAATCAAATGCTTCCAGGGTGATCTCGAAGCGGCGAATCAAGCGCTCCAACAAGTTAATCAAGAAGCCGCCGCCAGAAAGTCATTAGATGACGCTGCTAAGGCTTCCGAAGCTCCCGCAATCACACCTGAAGTGGTAGCCAAGTGAGTGGTGTAGTCGGCATGAAGCGCCTCCCTAAGCCAAGCCAAGAGACTGACACAATTAAAGTCGATTCAGCCTTCTTGCATCAAGCCCTCCAAGCCTCCGGGATCCCCGCTGAACGCACCATTAACGGCATTAAGATGCCTGGCCTCAAAATGGTTAAGTCCGGTGACACCCTCTACATCCAATGCGTCGTTGGCGGTAAGCCCCGCATCACAGCAGTCCCGATGACTAATGTTGCGAACTGGAACCCAACGGACGATCTGAGCGAACTTTTTGAGTGAGCGAACCCTAAGGTAGGCTAAAACAGGTAATGGCACAGCCAAAAGGATCTAAAAAGACCCCAGGATCAGGACGCCAAAAAGGCACGCCCAATAAAGCCACCCAGACGTTGCAAGAGAAGGCTGCCGCAATGGGTGTTGACCCTTTTGAGATTCTGCTCACATGGGCAAAGGATCCGGACCCCTCAATCTCAATCCCAGCCGCTAAGGAATGCGCCAAGTACATCTACCCTCAGCTCAAGTCATTAGAGGTTAAGACCCCTGATAGCGGGCTTAAGATCGTTGTAGAGGACTATGTCTCTAAGACATGATCGAAATCAGGATCGCCCTCCAACCAAAGCAAAAGATCTTTAGGCAAACAGTCGAGCGAACGCCTATTACCTTTTACGGAGGGGCTAAGGGCGGGGGTAAGTCTAAGGGTGTCCGGGACATCATGCTCCTGAGGCGTTTTGAAAACGCGGGGACTCACGGTGGCCTCTTTCGCCGCACCTATAAGGAGCTCGAAGGGAATCATATCCCGCCCCATGTTTAAAGAATACCCAATGCTTAAAGAAGGGTCTTTGGAACAAGTCAAAGAAGCTCCTCGCGCCTCCCCCAACAACTCAACACTCCAGTTTAGCCGCTCAGAAAAACGCAAGCAGAACGTTGAGCTGTCTTAGGGGAGAGAGTTTGAGGACCTGGCGATTGAAGAAGCGGGGCAGTGGACTGAGACCATGTTTAGAACGCTTCTAGGCTCCAATCGCTCAAGCCGCCCTGGCTTTAAGCCTCGCTGCCTATTGACTGGGAATCCTGGCGGAATGGGCATAGCTGGCTTAAGCGCATCTTCATTAACCGCCAATTCAACGAGCGTGAGCGGCCCGAGGACTACGCCTTTATCCAGGCGCTCGTAAACGACAATAAGGCCCTTATCAATAATGACCCAGGCTACGTGCATCGGCTTGAGTCAGAGCCCAATGAGGCCCTCTGGAGGCCTCACGGGACATATTCGCAGGGCAGTATTCTACAGAAATTAGGCGTGAGGTTCATCTTGTTAAGCCCTTCACCATCCCACACCATTGGAACCGTTTTGGTTCTTATGACTTTGGCTTTAATCACCCTGCTGCATTTGGCTGGTTCGCTTGTGACTCGGATGGGAATGTTTATCTATATCGTGAACTTGTTGCTCCTGGCCTTCGTGTGGATCAGTTTTGTGAGAAGCTAAAGGCGTATGAGGACAAACGCGCCCGACCCAGTCATTGGCGGTCTTGATTGCTGGACTAAGAAGGGGATTTTAAATGTCGGCACACCCCCAACGATTGCTGAGGAGTTCCTTAAGCATGACATCTACCTTAAGCGAGCAGTTGTGGACCGGGTTCAGGGAGCGAGCCAGCTTAGGAACTACCTAGCGTGGCGGGAGGAGCCAGCCGGGGGGCGGGATAAGCCCCGCTTCTTTATCTTTGAAACTTGCCCCATTACCTATGACTGCCTCACCCGCATGCAGCACGACCCTGATAACGTTGAAGACGCTTAAAGGTTGATGAGTACAGGGGGTGATCCCATGTCGGGCGATGATGCCTATGACATGGTGCGATATGCTTTAATGAGTAGGCCAATGCTTAGTGATCAATTGCCAGTGAGCCATCCGTGGGGTTCACGGGAGTGGGCTGAGCAAGAGACTAAGTCTATGGAAAAGGCCGCTGAAGAGCGCTTTGAAAAGCAGAAGCGTGAACTCAGTACAGAAATGGATGTCTTCTAATTAGACAGCCCAACATCTTTAGAGGTGTTAAATGCTCCCATTCCTGCAGCCCCGTAAAATCACAAGCATCCTGATGGCGACACGTACGCCTGAGGGCTCCATTGAATCAAAGCCTGAACCACAAATGGATCACGGCCTCTTAAGCGCCGCTGAATACCGCTCCGGCCATCGGGCTAAAGACGCGTTGGGCGTGGCGACAGCCATGAAAGCCTGCCACGAGCTCCGTAGCGCAGCTGATAGTGATGATGCGGTTGATGAAAACCGCGAAGGGATGATCTAATGTCGCGCTCACTCATGATTGCTAAGGCCATTCAATCCAAGATGGGTAAGAAGCCTGAGGTTGAAAACGAAAAGCTGCATCCGGCCCATGAACCTGACTCTTGGGTTACGCTGGGATGATTAAGGCCATTATGGAAAAGCACATGTGCGACGGCGGCATGTACGCCGATGGCGGCGAAGTGCAGAGTAAGGTGTTTTCCGGAACCCCTGAAGAGCAGGAAACAAAGCGCAAGGAATGGGCTGACCGTTGGGGCTCAATGGCTAAGGGCGTAACGGGTAATAGTTCAGCCCCGGCTAAACATAGGCTCTGATGATAGCGAAGGGTTTATGGCTAAGGCCGGTAAGACCCTAGGCTTTGCTGACGGCGGCATGGTTGATGATCCCCTGGACGCCTCTGATGATGACATGGAGTGGATCCAATCCAACATGGAAGAGAAGTCCAAGTCCGGTGACGGGTCCCTAGCCTATGGCCCTGACGGTATGGATGACGAAGAGCAAAATCGTCCTAAGCTAGCTGACATTATGAGTCGCATGCGTATGGGACGTGTGGGGTCTCGTTGATTAGATGGACAACTCGAGCTGGGCGTCGATGTTCATGTCCAGCATATTCGAACTTCCTCGCGAAGAAGTGAAAGCCTTGCTGGAAGCGCGCCAGACTATCGTTATCTGCATAATCATATTGAAAGACCCTCAAGATGAACGGTTTTTTGTTCAATACGCACTCAATAATGAGGTCATTTTTCTTGAAGCCCGTAAACTCAGCTGAGTTCAATGGCTATGACCTTAGCTCGACTCTCGATAAGGGTAACTCAGCTTCCCTGCATTTAAACGTATCACCCATCGACTGGGTATATCCCATCTGGGACTGTCTTCACGAATCCCGGCAAATAGTCCCACGTGATCCATAAGTGGCAATTAAACATGCCGACTACTACATGGATGCTAAAGAAATCGCTCGAATTGCGACTGTTTGCCGTAAAAAAGGCATTCAATCGATCAAACAGCTCAGATTCAATCGAATTCACTCTTTCAGCCTTCCCATGAAAGCGTTCGAAGAAAGAGGCTAAAGAGTTGAGCGAACAAAGTTCGCCTGAATTTACCCCACGCTCGAACAAATCCTTATGTGGAGTTCAGCCGGCATCCCCGACTAGGTGATCAATGGCTAAGGTAGTTCCACATAAGCCGGGCGTGACACAATCACGGTTTCAACCACGCACTCTAAAAGACGCCCACCCAGGCCTACAAGTGTGGAACGCGAATTCCCAGAAGGAACTCTGGCAGCAGACGCTTGATACCGTTGGCTTCTTAAAAGAGTCCCAGCAGTATCGCTACCGTCAGGCCTCAATCTTTTCTCGCCTCTATGGCAACATGCCGCTCTTTAACTTCATTGGCTCAAACATCAATAAGGCAAACGTTGGCCAGCAGCTCCCGATTGATCGTCCCACGATGAACGTGGTGCAGAGCTGCATTGATACGCTTGTGTCCAGGATCTCTCAGAGCCGCCCACGTCCGGTCTTTTTAACGGACAATGGGGACTACAAAGAGCGCAACCTCGCTAAGCAAATGAATACCTTCATTAACGGTGAACTCTACCAGACGCATGCCTATGAAGAGGGCGCTCTGATCCTTAGGGACGCCGCTGCGCTTGGAACCGGCTGCCTCAAGATCTTTGAGCTGCACGATAAGCGCGTGGGCCTTGACCGGGTCATGATGACCGAGTCCTCGTTGACCCTAATGACGCCCGAGACGGGAAACCCCGGCAGCTCTTCCAGCTTAAGCTCGTTGATAAGTCAGTCCTAA
The DNA here is from genome assembly GCA_963835135.1 of uncultured Alphaproteobacteria bacterium. Lineage (GTDB taxonomy): Bacteria > Pseudomonadota > Alphaproteobacteria > Acetobacterales > Acetobacteraceae > JAVVHH01. The sequence continues at coordinate 588,240 of CAWIEF010000005.1, read as the reverse complement.
AGGAGCTGTTCCCGAATCATAAGTCCGACATTGAAAAGGCCGAGAATGGCTTCCCGGACGCTGACGCCTCAAAGACGATTGCTGATCAGAGCATGATTGCTGAAGCCTTGGCACTTACCGTCGAGTAAGGACGCAACCGACGGGCGGCACGTGATCGTCTGTAGCTCGGGCGTGTTGTTTGATGAGGAATACAGAGAAGGACACCTTCCCCTTCGTGTTCCTCCACTACAGTCCCCGCATCATGGGCTTTTGGGGCCAGGGCTTAGCTGAACAGCTCATGGGCACTCAGGTTGATATATCAACAAGATGCTCATGACGGCCACCAAATCCATTAACCTCATGGCAACTCCTAGGGTTTGGATTGAAGACAGCTCAAAGGTTCCGAAAGCCCACATTAATAACGATATCGGCTCCATTGGCACCGACCGCGGGGCGCCTCCCATCTTTATGGCTGGCAACACGGGGCTTGGGCCTGACTTCTACGCGCATCTGCAGCGCTTGATTGAATACGCCTATCAGCAATCAGGGATTTCAACCCTGTCAGCTACGGCTCAGAAGCCAGCTGGGCTTAACTCAGGCGAGGCGATCCGTAACTATGATGACCTTCAAAGTGATCGGTTCGCTGCTCTTAATCGCCGTTTTGATAACATGTTTATTGAGCTCGCCTACCAGATCATCGACCGCGCTAAAGACATCGCGGAAAGAGAGGGCAGCTACCAAACGGTATACCCGAATAAGGACGGGGCACGGGAAATTGATCTTCCGGAGGCAGAGCGCCTTGAGGATCCGTTCGTTATCCAGTGCTTTGACGCCTCAAGCTTGCCGCGAGACCCAGCGGTCGGCTTCAAAAAGTAACTGAAATGATGCAGTCAGGCATCATTAGCCCCACTGAGGGACGTCGTTTACTCGCCTTCCCTGATCTTGAGCAGGACGAGAAGCACGCCAACGCTGGGGAAGAGCGCATCTTGATGATCCTTGATGAGATCGTGACGGACGGCAAGTACACGCCCCCGGATCCCTTCATGAATCCTGATATGGCGATTGAAAAGTGCGTTCAGTACTACAACCTCTATCAGGCAGCTAAACTCGAAGAGTCCAAGGCTCAGAAGCTGCGTGATTTCTACGTGCAGGCCTTAGCGCTTAAGGCAGCCCCTGCTGCCGCAGCCATGGCTCAGCCCGGCATGGTCCTCCCGGACCTCAACAGCCCCAGGCTGTTCCAGAAGCAAGACCCACATCTGAATTAATGCCGCAGATACCGGCACAACAATAGGAGTAACTCTCGAATGACGACAGTCGTCCCGCACGCCACACCTACGCCAACCGCCCCCGTAACTCCCGCTCCAGCCCCTACGGCCCCAGTTACCGAGGCCGTTCCAGCACTTAGGCGCTCAAGAGGAGCAGCTTTCCCCAAAGTTCGCAGCTCTCGCAAAGCGTGAACAAGATCTACGGCGCGCAACTAGGGTGTGAAGGCACAAATGGCCGCTATCCAAGCGCGTGAGGATGCCTTTAAGGCACGTGGAACCGAATACCAGACTAACTACGTTCCAAAGAACGCCATTAAGGAAAACCCGCTGGCTGGATTGTCTGAGGCTGGCTACACCCAGGATCAGATCATTCAGATGGTCCTCATTGGCCCAAGCAAGTCGACCTGAACTCTCAGCCATTCAACAGAACTCAAGGCCCTCAAGGCCCAGCAAGAGCAGGCCACAAAGGCTGCCGCTGAACAGCAAACAAAGGCCTATCAGCAAGCGGTTAATCAAATCCGCAATGAAGCAACCATGCTCGTTGATTCCGATGAGCGCTTCGAAACCATTAAAGAAACGAATTCTCAAGAGGCTGTAGTTACGCTGATTGAGGAAACTTTTAAAGCTTCTGGCCTTGTGATGAAGACCGAGGAGGCAGCTAAACAAGTAGAAGATTATCTTGTTGAAGAGGCCCTTAAGATGGCCGCACTGAAGAAAGTGCAGGCTAGGCTCTTACCACCAGCCCCAGCAGTTGTTCCAGGGAAGCCATTACCTACACAGAAGCCACTCTCTCAAACAACTACACTAGTAATGCTGCAACAGCCGTTAGCTCAAAGCCGCAATCCGCTAAGGACCGGCGCGAGCGGGCGATCCTCGCCTTTAAAGGCCAGTTGCCGCAATAAGGAATATTTCAAATGATTGCTGCAAATACGCTCCAACCAAGTAGCGGCTCTTAAAGGCTCTACGTTGGCGACGATTTCATGAAAGATCTCGGCTATAAAAAGAACCCCTTCTTGGCGCTTGTCCCCAAGGATGAGTCCCCCGGTGGGTTCGCGGGTAAGATATCCCCTGTGCCGTTGATCTACGGAACCCCCCAAGGCCGTTCTGCGACGTTTACGAGCGCCCAGAATAACCAAACGGCTCCGCAACTCGCAAGTTTCTTCTGTGTATCGCGTTTCCAACTACCAGTTGGCTACGATCACAAACGAACTCCTTGAGGCGACCAAAGATAACGCCGGCGCGTTTATCGACGAAGCCAAGCTCGTGATGGATACGGCTATCCGTAACATCAGCAACGACTTGGGTGCCGATATCTACGGCGCTGCTAACGGTGTGCGTGGCCAAATCGGCACGATCACTGCTGGCGTCATCACGCTCGTGCGCTGGCCTGTTCTGTGGTGCAGTTCGAAGTCGGCATGTCGCTCGAGCAGCTTCAGCATTGCTGGTAACGTCTACACGCAAAGCACGGGCGCCGCTGTTGGCTACGTTGTGGGTGTTAACCGTTCGCTTGGCACGGTCACTGTGGCCGCTACCCAAGGCGGAACGGCTGCAACTCCCACCAACTGGAGCACCACGTTCCCGAACCTCGGCGTCCAAGGCGACGTGAGCTACGGGACTGTGGCTCAGCAAACCGGCTTCCTGAAGGTTTCTGGTTTGGCTGCTTGGCTGCCCCAAACGGCACCGACAGCTGGCAGCAACTTCTGGGGCGTTGATCGCTCGACAGATGTGACCCGTCTGGCTGGCGTGCGCTTCGATGGCTCGGCGGAGTCGATTGAAGAAGCCCTGATCGATGCCGCCTCCTTGGTTGCTCGTGAAGGTGGTCAACCCGAAATGGCGTTCGTCTCGTTTGCTAGCTACTCCGCGCTTGTAAAAGCTCTGGGTGCGAAAGTGCAATACGTCGACGTGATGCATGACGAAGCGCAAATTGCGTTTAAGGGTATCACTGTGAATGCGCCTTATGGCCAAATCACGGTTATCCCTGACCGCAACTGCCCTCCTTTGACTGCATACTTGTTGCAGATGGATACCTGGAAATTCCGTTCCCTCGGCAAAGTCCTCATATCCTTACCTACGGTATGGAAGGTCTGGAAGCGCTGCGTGTGGGTAATGCGGATGCTCTGGAAATTCGTTGGGGCTACTATGGAAACCTCACGTGCGTGGCACCTGGCTGGAATTGCGTTGTCGCGCTTTCCCAGTAAGTAGTTGAAATAATTAGGCTATGTGGCGTTGTCACATAGCCTTTTTTATTGCCTGAAACAGGGATACTATGTATAAATATAATATATGAAAATCTGTACTAGATGCCTGAAGTCCCAGCCGTTAGATAATTTTTTCAACGACAAGCATAAAAAAGGAGATGGGAAATACCCTATATGCAAGGAGTGCAAAACAAGCTCTACGTATAAATGGAGAAGTGAGAATAGAGAGCATTACAATCAAAAGGCTCGTGAATGGGGAAACAAAAACCCGGAAAAGCGGTACAAGCACGAGATCAAACGCCTCTATGGTTGCACCTCAGAAAAGTACGACTCTCTTTTAAGTGAGCAGAATAATAAATGCTGGATTTGTGAAAAACAGCACAACCCAAATGCTCAAAAAGGACGCCTTTATTTAGATCATTGCCATGACACTGGGAAAATTCGAGGACTGTTATGCGGTGGCTGCAATTTACTGCTCGGATATGCCTGCGACAAACCAGAGCTTTTAACCCGAGCTATTGCCTACCTCGCCAAAGATAAATCCGAAATCCCATACCTCTCGAGACACGCCACCAATGAAGCCTTGAATACCTCAAGGTGGCCCGTCATGGCCTAGCCCCAGCCATGCGGTGAGTTGAGAGTGGGTTCTATAGAGGTATTTCAATGGCAAATCGTACATGGCAGAATTTTGGACATTTCTACGCACCGCACACAATGCCGGTCCTGTTGGACTGCAACTTTGTGGTGGATGCGGCGAACGGTAACGGGCTTGGCCTGCGTTCGCTCAAAGGCCCCGGCATTCGCGCGGCCTATATGCACACGAGTGCAACGCCCTCGGCTCTGAACCCTAACCCCGCAAACGGCGTGATCTTGGTTGCCTTTCAGGACAACTACAACCGCTACATGGGTGGCTTTAGCGGCCAAGTGAGCGCGCTCGGGACGCCCGTGACGGCTGTTGTGAATCACACGGCCTACGTGATTACGGCTCTTGGGACTGCGACCCTGGCTCAATGGCAAGCTGTTGGCCTTCCTAATGGGATTACGCCTGCCCTGGGTGTTGGTTTTGTGGCGACGGCTTCGGCAACGATTGGTGGCGCGGCCACTGCCGCTCCGAGTGCTACGGCTGGATCTGGCATTGATCATATTGAAGTGTTGGGTGACTCCAACGCGACGATTGCGACCTACGCCTCGGCCTTCGGTCCTCAAGGTAGCCAGAATGCTACGAGCTACATGGTGTTGCAGTGCTTCTCTGGCTGGTGCTGTGACAGCCCTGCTGACGGTTCTGTGATTAGCTTGGCCTTTTACATGAGCAACAGCTCAGTGCAAGTGCAGGGCGAGTAACGTAGATGGCGATCCCAGCAACACCTATTTCGGTAGCTGTGCAGCAAGGTAACGCCCAAGCTCTCGTGAGCTGGGCGGTCACCGTGGGGCCACTGGCTATTCAGTTCAAAGATCCATTGATGGCGTGACCTACACAGTCGTGGGCACGCCAACTGTTACTCAGTTCTTAGACACAACGGTTCTTGTCGGTGTTCAGTACTACTATCAGGTGGCCTCAGTTAACGGGAACGGCAGAGCCCCTATTCGGCTCCGCAGAGCGTAGTGCCGACCCTTACGGGCCACTTTCCTTGGGCGAGTTACGTCAGCGTGCTCAAGAGCGAGCCGACCGGGTTAATTCCCAGTTCGTCACCATGCCTGAGTGGAACTTTAATATTAATCAGGCCTACTACGAGCTCTATGATTTGCTGACGACAGTTTATGAGGATTACTATGTCGCCCCAAGGCTTCAGTTTCAAACGGATGGCACGAGCCAGCAGTATGATTTGCCTAACGGGCAAAATTATAGCGGGGCGCCTGCTTTTTATAAGCTTTACGGTGTTGACCTGGGGCTGGATAGCTCTACGAATCGTGGGTTACGATTAAGAAATTCACTTTCATCCAGCGTAACCAATACGTCTATCCACAGAACACTTCGACTTTTTTGGGAGTGTTTAATCTCCGCTATCGGGTGATTGGCTCTAAGATCATGTTTATCCGATCGCCTAGCGCAGGGCAGTTTGTTGGCCTGTGGTATTACCCCAGGCTCACGACCCTACTTAAAGACACGGACGTGATGGATGGGATCTCGGGTTGGGATCAGTACGTGATCGCTAGGGCCGCGAAGTACGCTCTCGATAAGGAAGAGTCCGATAGACTAAACTTGATCAAGGGGTCATGTTTTTGAAGGCCCGGATTGAAGAGAGCGCTACGAGCCGGGACGCAGGGCAACCCGACACTGTCAGTAATACGCGTAACTGCGGGGGCTGGGGTGGCGATATATGGGCGGGGATGGCAATGGTAGCTGGGGCGGCTTCGGATGCGCCTACCCATCTTTCAATCAGACTCACAGCCGTTGACGTTACTCCAGACGCAGTGGGCTTCAAAGATCGAGCCCACACTGTCGCTGCCGCAGGTTCAAGGGGTTTTTGTCGATGCGGTGCTCCCTGCTGGGACGCTGACAATTAATCATAAGCTCGGGCGTAAGCCCCAGGGCTGGCAGATTATGGATATCTACTCGGCTTCAGTTATTTATCGGAGCCAGCCATTTAATCTTTTAACTCTGACGCTTACTTCAAGTGCGTCGGCCAATGTAAAAATCTGGGTCTATTGAGGTGATATGTGACTGATACAACGTCGTCTTTAAATATGAATTTGCCGGTTCCGATTGTTGGGCAAGATCCTGGGCCTCAATTCGCAACTGATGTGAATAGCTGTTTAACGCTAATCGATGCGCATGACCATTCGGCTGGCTATGGGGTTCCGGTTACCCCTAATGGGCTTAATATTTCGACTGATCTGCCGTTTAACGGCAATAATGCCACGCTCCTAAGGAGCTCACGGTATGTGAGTCAATCGGCTGTTTTTACGGACCCCACAGATATCCGCTGTGTTTATGTTGTTGGAGCTGACCTTTATTATAACGATGGCGTCGGAAATAACGTTCGCATAACTCAAAGTGGTTCGGTTGCAGGGACCCCTGGCTCTATTTCTAACCTCACACCTCCAGCATCGGCTGCCTATGTGAGCGCTGATAGCGCTTTTGTGTTTCAGTCAGCTGCCAATACACCAGCCAACATTGATGGCGCCTCATTTGTTTTACGTAATTTGGTCGCGCACTCGAATGGGCTGACGCTGAACCCGCCCAATGCGATGGGCGCTGATTACAGCATTACCCTTCCTAGCCTTCCTGCCGCCACGAAGATCATGACAATCGATGCGGCGGGAAATATCGGCTCAGTCCTTGATGTTGATAATGCGACTCTAGATTGCCAGCAACGTATTGCAGGTAAAAGCTCTTGGCGCATAGCGCACAACTTGCTGACTTTTCGGTAACGCAGCAAAAGCATAGCATAAGATCTATTAGTGGCGCTGCTGCTGTCGGGGACATTGGATATACGAGTGCAGGTGGTGGCACGACCACCTCAGGGAGTCTCGTTGTTATTGCTACCTTATCAATTACCACGATGGGCAGCCCCGTAAAGGTTGAAGGTCTACCCGGCTCTGTCTGCTGGTATAGGGTATTTTGCCGCAGCTTCAAATTTTGGGGGGCTGTCCTTATTTATAGAAGCGCCACGCAAATTTTAAAAACCAACATCCCAGGTGGGACTTTCGCTCCGCTTTCTTCAATCAGTGTCATGGATATTATTGGAGCCGGGACCTACACCTACACGTTGCGCGTCACATTTTCTGGCGGCCCAGGTAACCTAGGCTGGGACGATCTACTATTTTACGGCGCGTGAGTTAGGAATGTCGCTACAAAAAGCAGACCGTTAATATTAATTTTGCTCAAGGGTTAGAGACGAAGAGCGATCCGTTTCAAACTCCTGTGAGTAAATTTAGCGCTCTGCAAAATATGGTCTTTGATAAGGGCGGTATGCTCTTAAAACGTAACGGATATCCGGCATTGACGGCACTCCCGGACAGTAGCTCAACCTACGCGACAACCTTTAAGGGCGGCCTTACGGCAATTGGGCAAAGCATCTATTCCTATAGCCAAAACTATAAAAGCGTGGGAGCAATAAGGGGAAGCTGCAGCCAGTGGAGCTCGACACGCTGTCCCTCATTAGATCTAATACGGACCAGATCCAGGCTGATTCAGTGGTGGCCTCAAACGGTCTTGTTTGCACCGCTTATAGCGATTTAAAGCCCACGGGGACCTTTTTTTACTACGTAATTTCTGACTCAGAGACCGGGCAAAACGTTGTTGCGCCTACCCTGATCCCGCAAGGCTCGGGGTTTATTGCTGGTTCGCCTCGAGTTTTCCTGCTTGGCCGCTATTTCATTATCGCTTTCACAAATTTAATTACGGGTGTTTATCATCTGCAATATATCGCGATTAACGTCAACATCCCGGATTCGGTCACGGCTCCCGTAAATATCACTATTCAATACACCCCAAGTTCGACCGTTGCTTGGGATGGGTTTGTCGCGAACAACTCATTAATGTTCGCATGGAACGGGAATGATGGCGGTGGGGCAATCAGGTTGCGTCGTCTGGATTCAACCCTGCTTTTACATCTTACAAAGGTGTTTACAGGTTTTTCCGCTACGCTGATGAGCGTCACGGCGGATACAACGCAAAGCACGCCGACTTTTTATGCCTCCTTTTATGCGAGCGGCAGTTCAAATGGCTATGTGCTTGCAGTAGATCAGAACACGAATACGATATTTGCGCCGGTTCAGATTATTAGCGCAACCGTGGTCGATAACATTACGGCGAGTGCTCAGGATAATTTGTTGAGCGTCTTTTATGAAGTTGATCACGCCTATACGTATGATTCGTCCCTTAAGACCCATTTTATTAATAAAGTTACAGTAACAAATACGGGGACTGTCGGCGCGACCGCTACGATCATTAGATCAGTAGGCCTGGCATCCAAATCCTTTATATCGAATGGCAGCATTTACATGCTGAGCATTTATTATTCCGTGTTTCAGCCCACATACTTTCTTATTAATAGCCTCGGGCAAGTGATCTCAAAGCTCGCCTACAGTAACGGGCCTAAGCCTACTATACGCTTGGCCTGCCTGGTGTGACCGTTAACGGGAACGTCGCTCAGATACCCTATCTCTACAAGGACCTACTTTAGCGATCTATCGGTCTCAGGGAGTGGCTAATGCGGCTGGCGTATACGCTCAGACCGGCATTAATCTTGTTACCTTTACGCTTGGCACCAGTAATTTGAGTACTTCTGAAATCGGAAATGATCTGCTCCCCCCTATTTCTGTGGATGTATGACGGCTACGTAGCGGTCGAGCACGGATTTCATGTGTGGCCCGATAACGTTGAGGTCACAGTCGGAATGCGATTGGGTTGACGGCTCAGCAGTATTTCTATCAGGCCGTTTATGAGTGGACCGATAATCAGGGCAATATCCACCGTTCAGCGCCCTCGATCCCAGTAAGTGTCACGACAACTGGCTCAACCTCATTTAACCAGATCAATGTTCCGACTCTGCGCTTGACGTATAAGACAGCTAATCCGGTTAAGATTGCGATCTATCGCTGGAGCACGGCTCAGGAAAACTATTATCAAGTGACGAGCATCGCGAGCCCGCTCCTTAATAATCCCTTGATTGATAGCGTGTCCTACGTTGACACACTGTCTGATGCGCAGATCCTGGGGAATTCGCTCATCTACACAACGGGTGGCGTCATTGAAAATATCGGCGCGCCAGCGACTGCCATCACTACACTCTTTAAGTCCCGCCTTTTCCTAGTTGATTCCGAAGACAAGAACTTGCTGTGGTTTTCAAAGCAAGTGATTGAGGCTGTCCCAGTTGAGATGAGTGACCTCTTTACTAAGTACATCGCGCCAACAACGAGCGCGCAAGGGGCTACTGGCCCCATTACGGCACTTTCAGCGATGGACGATAAGCTCATTATCTTTAAAAAAGACGCGATCTACTACATCACTGGCACTGGTCCTGATAATACGGGCAGCAATGATGACTTCTCCGAACCCGTCTTTATTACCTCTACTGTTGGCTGCGCTAACCCTTTATCTATTGTGTTTAGTCCGCGAGGATTAATGTTTCAGAGCGACAAGGGGATTTGGCTCCTTGGCCGAGACCTCTCGACGAGTTACATCGGAGCCGACGTTGAACAGTTTAACGCCTCGGTTGTTCAGAGTGCCGTTAACGTGCCCGCCACAAATCAGGTTCGCTTTACGTTAAGCACGGGCGAAACCCTGATGTTTGATTACTACTATAGCCAGTGGGCGACCTTTATTGGCGTCCCCGCCATTTCCAGTACCCTTTTCCAAGGGTTTCATACCTACATTAATTCCTTTGGGCAGGTGTATCAGGAAAGCCCTGGGACTTATCTTGATGGCTCGCGTCCGGTCCTAATGAGCTTTACGACTTCCTGGATCAACACGGCTGGCCTTCAGGGCTTCATGCGCGCCTATCAGCTATATTTATTAGGTGTTTATTACAGCCCGCATAAGCTTAATGTGAGCGTTGCCTATGACTATAATCCCTCGCCCACGCAGACCAGTGTGATTATTCCGAAGAACTACGCTGCTCCCTGGGGAGGCGAGCAATTGTGGGGCTCAGGGTCTGCGTGGGGAGGGCCCGGGAATATCGAGCAATGGCGGGTGTTTTTAGCTCATCAAAAGTGTGAGTCGCTGCAGATTTCCGTCACCGAAACTTATGACGCCTCGATTGGGGCCGCGGCTGGGGCAGGCTTCACACTTTCTGGCATGAATTTAGTTGTAGGCATGAAGAGCGGATACCCCAGACTCTCGGCCGCAAAGCAGGTGGGCTAGCGTGGATGTTGTGGTCTTTAATGGAGAGCATCTTACGGAGATTGAATCGTGGCTTCATAGCCGCAATATGGAAAAGAGCCATGCCTCTAGCCTCCCACGTCTTGGTTACATTGTGCCAGGCATTGCTGCTGGCTTTCTGGCTATGCTTGAGGGCAATGGGGGCATGATGGACTGCTTTATCACTAACCCAGCCAAGAGTTCGCTCGAGCGACATCTGGCTCTTGATTCGATCATTGATAAGATCATTTCTGACGCGTCTCACATGGGCTTAAAGCGATTAATTGCCTTCAGTGATGACGACGGTATTATGAAAAGACAGAAACAAAAGGGCTTCGTGAAGTTACCGCATGCTTAACAATTCTTCAATTAAGCGGCAGAAGATAGAACGCCTTTTTTAGCAGCATTAGCACCAGTTGTGGCGGGAGCAGCGGCGGCAGGGACTGCGGCAACGGCCGCGGGAGTTGCGGCAGGCGCCCTAACGGCAGCGGCCGGGGCTGCAAGCCTCGTTGGGAGTGCTCTTAAGGGCAACACGAGCCAGGGGCAACAAATTGCGCCCGCTCAGATTGGCTCAAGCGCTGATTCAACCGCTATTCACGGGGATGCAACGCTGGCGTGCTCGCGGCTCAGAACCTCAGCTCAATTGACCAGCAACAGCGCTTCGTTGATGCGACCCAGGCTAATCAAGGGCTTCAAAATCAGCAGGGTGTTTTTAATTCCCTAGGTGCTGTAGCTGCAGGCCAAGGGCCTAACCCGGCTCAAGCCATGCTTAATCAGGCAACGGGGACGAACGTTTCAAATCAGGCCGCCTTGATGGCAGGTCAGCGCGGAGCTAGCCAGCAACGTAGGGCTTATTGCCCGCCAAGCTGGCCAACAGGGCGCGCAGATTCAGCAACAAGCGGCAGGCCAGGGGGCAACACTCCAAGCCAACCAATCGCTGAATGCGCTTAACTCGATGGGCAGCATTGCTGGTCAACAGGTTAACCAACAGCAAGCGGCTCTGAGTGAACTTCAGAAGGGCACGGCTCAACAGCAGAGTACGGTCTATAATGCGATTTGGCCAAAACGCGGCGCGCGTGAATGCTCAGAATAACGCCGACACGCTGAATACCCGCATGAAAATACGGGAGAACGCACAGAACAATGGGAATTTACTGAATAGCTCGGCTGCCAGCATTGGTGCGGCAGCTCCCCTTCTTCAAAAAGCCTTTGACGGCAACACTGCAGCTAATTCCCCGAGTGGGGATACTACGCTAACAGGGGAATCGACAAATGCTGATCTAACGATGCCCGATACCGGCATGATGACCGCGGCCCATGGGGGCCAGGTTAACCTGAAGGGCGGGGGCCATGTGCCTGGCAAAGCCGCGGTTAAGGGCGATAGCATTAAAAACGACACGGTGCCAGCGATGCTTTCTCCTAAAGGAGATCGCTATCTCGGCGCTCAATTGCGATGCATCCTAATGCGCCTGAGCTTGCGGTGGAAGTTTGTTCGAGACACGCTAGCGAAAAGTGGCGGGGCTAAAAAGCATTTCTACTCGGGCGGCGTAACAGAAGAGCCCAAAGGGGATGATGCAAGTGCTCCGCCTAGCGCTGATATGCCAGCTGAATCGGCTCAAGATGTCGCCTCTGACGTTGTGCCGCAGCAGGCGTCCCAGCGCGATGCCTCAAGGGCAAATGACCCAGGCGCCCTCGATGGAAGGCAGCTGTGGCTGGGAGTGGTATTTCGCAAGCCCAGGGGTTAAGCGCCGATGATCCTGCATCTCCGTATACGCAAGCGGTGAATGAGCAAAAGCAGGGCATCAATGCAACAGCTGCGGCTGAGGGTGCGCTTGGTAACAAGGAAGCGGCTATTCAGCAGCAGGCGCAAAAGCAGCTGCAAACTCAGCTGCAGAGCTACCAAGAGAACCTCAAGCAACGCAAGACAGAGCGCGCGAAGTTGCAGGCTGATATTTCAACCCGGAAGATTGATCCTCAGCACTACATTGGCAGCATGAGTACAAGTGAAAAGCTTTCAATGGCTTCGGCCTTAATTCCTGCGGGTATTGGTGCTGGAGCGATGGGTCAACAGAACCCGGCTCTTGCCTACCTCAATAAGCAAATCGATAACGACATTGAAGCGCAGAAAGCGAATCTCAATAAGAAGCAGAGTCTACTGAGCGCTAATCAGCAGCAATACGGGAATCTGCAAGAGGCTACCAGCGTTACCTGACCAAGGCCATGATGACCGATATGGCCAGTATGGGTTTAAAGGCTGAGGCAGCTAAGGCTCAAGATCCTCTAGCTAAAGCTCGCGCTCTTCAGGCTGCGGGTCAACTCGATGCTCAAGTCGCTCCGATGATGAGTCAGATGGCTTTAAAGCGGACTACTATGCAACAGATGCAAGGCGACCAGAACTTTGATCCTGCTCGGGCAGTCTCTATAATGGTGCCTATAAACTTACAAAAAGCTGCCTATGATGAAATTGGCAAGGCTCAACGAGCTGCGAGCACTGAAAAAGATATGCTGACTGCCTTTGATCAGGCCAGCAAAGAAAATACACTTACGCATGTACGCGAGCCCGTATCGAATCTTAAACTTAAAGCTTCTCACGCTTCCCTTGATTTCATGATCAAGAGGGTCGAGTGAATGAGTTTGAGCAGAAGACGCTTAACGATTTAATTCCTACGAGGTTTGATGATAAAGATCGCATAACTGAAAAGCGTGCGGCTCTTCAAAGATTTATTGAATCGAAAAAGAACGCACCTATCGCTAAAGATCACGGAATCGATATCAATCGATTCTCATCCACAAGCCCAAATGTTAATCCGATTAAAACGATGGGCGGAAAATCTTATCGCCTTAATCCTCAAACCAATATGTATGATCCGGTGTCGTGATGTCAGGCCAATCAATCCCTGCGGACGAGTTCCAAGAAGACTCTGAACCTCAGGCACAACTTGTTGGAATGTCCTCTGCATCTGGGTCAATTCCAGCTGATCAATTTGTTTCGGATGAAGACAAATATGGTTCACTCGGCCAACAAGCTAAGACCTTTGCCGAGTCGGCAGGGTCTGCGGCTACCTTTGGTATCTCTAAGGGGATTGAACCAACGTAGGGGTTGATCCAGAAGACATTCGCTCGCGCGAACAAGCGAACCCAGTTTCATCGTTCGCAGGCTCAGCTGCGGGCCTTGTCGGCGGTTCGCTCGGTCTAGGCGAACTTAGTGCCGCTGGCCTTATGGGTGAGGCAGGCATTAAGGGAGCGCAGGTCCTAGGTCTAGGCGCCCCAGCTGGCATTGCTGGCAAAGCCGCCCAGGTCGCCGTTAAGGGCGCAATTGAATCGGCTATTTTCCAGGGCGGCAATGAAGTCGGCAAAATGCTGCTTTCAGATCCTGAATCAATCCGTGGGCACAGCCGCTACTAGCATTGGCTTAGCTGGTCTTATTGGTGCTCCCCTCAGCATTGCCGCTGAAGGTGCGATGTCGGGCTCAAAGGCCCTATGGAACGCGACTGTCGGTAAAAGGTTGGCAGCGCCCTTGATGGTTTGGCTGGCTCGCTTAACGGTGAGGGGCCGCATCCCCCCTGCCCGAACAGAAATTCCAAGCTGATAGCCTAGAGGCTGAACTCAATAAGCCTAAGGCCAACGCGACTGAAATTAAGGAAGCGGCTGAGCGCCTGGGCGCTACCCCATCAACCGCAACAACAGTCCAGAGTTCGATGATTCAAGACATGGAAGCAAATCTTGCTAAGCGCCCAACCCTCGGCGGTATCGCTCAGCGCAAAGAATATGATGCCATGTACGATGTGCTTCAAAAGAAGGGCCAGGAAGTCCTTAAGGATTCAACGCTTCAATCCGAGGCGACTGTTGGGCGTAAGATCAAGCAGGGCATGGTCGCATAAGTTTAAGGCTGAGCTTGAACCAATCGAGGCTCAATATAACGAGATCACGCCTTATCTTAAGGACATTAAGGTTTCCGATCAGATTAAAAACGATGCCACGAACGCAATTTTAAATAATGAGATCGTTCAAATCGCGCCGAAAACGAAACGCAGCTAAGCTCGCGCGTAATTTGAGTGAGGAGATTGGCGGCCTAGAAAACGTTGATGAGAGTGAAGAAACATCCCACGTTAATTAATAAGCGCTTAGATGCGGCTTATCGGACGGCTGGCAACAGCTTCCCGGTCCTTCAGACAGCTAAAAATCAGCTCACTGCTATGCGGGAGTCGGCCATTAATGACGCCGTGCCTTGTAGCCGGAACTCTGGATGGGCTGCCGACCGATGTTTTAATAAAGCTGAAGGCTGCCGACACTGATTACATGGGCTACAAAAAAAACCTTCAGAAGTTTGGCGTTGAGGCTGGTCTTGGCAATGTGAGTGACGCTCGTGGGATGCTCAGTAAGTTCGCTAAGCTTTCCGATGAATCCTTTGCAACAAAAGTCTTTGAGACAAATGAAATTGTTAATCAGCTGCAGTTCTTTAAAGAGAAATTTCCTGAGCAATACGATTTAGCTCGTCGCTTTAGAAAACAAGAAATTTACAATGCCTCGGTTAATCACTTGATGGGGAAAAACGGCGAGTTTGATGCAGGAAAATTCCCGAACGAAACTCGCAAATTAAGTCCAGAGGCGCGTCAGGCTATTTTCCTCGATACGCATAATCAAATTATTGATGACATGCAGAAGGTCTATGAGGTAATTTCTGGGAATCCTTACCCTTTAGGCACCGCCGCAGCCGGTCAACCTCCAGGGTCTTTTCTGTGAGCGGGATGCTCGAAAACGTTGATATTTAGGGAGATGCTCTGCTCTAGAATCCTGGCCATACCTGCAGTGTATCTCGCGCACTCAGCTGGCGGTGGGGAGGCGGCAAAGTCTCGCAGCCCTTAAGGTTGCTCAGTCGGGGGCGATGCCGAACGCCTCAGCTTTTGGTGAAATGGTTAAGTCGATTAATCAGGTCATTAAGGGTGAGCACATTTTAAATAAAGCAACAGGGGCCATGTTCGATGCGGTCTTAGAGAGTCTCGCCCCACGCCTAATCCCTGACGCTAAAGATAAAGAGCGCCTCGATAAACAGGTAAAAGGCCTGCAGGTCTAATCCGGTCCCGCTCTTTAATGTGGGCGGGGATCTTGGGCACTATATGCCTGAGCACCAAACGGCCTTAGCGCAGACGGCTACAAATGCTGTCAATTATTTGAATAGCATTCGCCCGGTCACAAAAAAGGCAACGATGCTTGATTCAGAGACCGTGCTAACAGCAGCCCAAAAGGCTGACTATGACCGTGCTCTTGAGATTGCTCAGCAGCCCCTAGTTGTGCTCCCGGCCATTAAGGACTGCACGCTTACGCCCGCTGATTTAATCCACCTTCGCGGTATGTATCCGGGGCTTTATAACAGGCTCTCAATGAAACTTAATGAGGGCATTATTAAGGCTACGGCTGAGGGGAAAAATATCCCCTATAAGACCCGGATGGGCATGACGATGTTCCTTGGGACCCCTATGGATTCAACCCTTACGGCTCAGGGGATTGGCGGCACGCAAACGCGCGCTCAGGCAGCAGCTCAACAGCAGGGTGCCCAGCCAGATGGTTCACGGCAAAAGCACTCGATGACAGCTCTTAATAAGCTCTCAGGGTCAGAGATGACGCCAGGACAGGCGCGGGAAGCCCATAGGGGATCTAGGATTTAGACAGCCCAACACTTGTATGACCTAGGGCCAACAGCCCTTAGCTCAACAGGGGGTATATCGTGGCTAGTCGCAGTAATCGTCTTAAATATCAATCCATTATTAATGGGGACATGTCGGGAGATTTGATCTCGAAGGTCTCTAATATTGAATTTACCGACAACGTGGGGATTCAGTTTCATTTTACTGGCACGCCTACAGGCACCTTTTTCGTTCAAATCAGTGCTGATTATGAGCAGGACGCTCAAGGGGTTGTAACAAACCCTGGGCATTGGATCGACTTAGTTCTTAGTCCCACACCTATCGCTAATGGCGCGCCTGATGAGATCTACGTTGATATGACACAACTCTCGGCTCCGTGGATTCGCTGTCGCTACGCGCGCACCAGTGGCGCGGGCGTCCTTTAGAGCGTGGATTGTCGGTAAGCAAGTATGACGCAGTACATTCATTACCCACTTACGGGCGGCGGTGGCGGCAGCGGCTTTGTCACTGCAGTTTAAGACACAAATAGTATTGATTTAAACGTAACGCTCGGCGTGTTGTCTGGGAATTTAAAGCTTTCGGCTGCCTTGGCTGATGCTGGGAATACCCTCGTTAACATTACGATTGAGTCTGATGGGCTTTTTGCGGAATTCCCAACACCAACGGGCGGCGGCACAGTAACAAGCGTTGTAGCTGGAACTGGTCTCAATGTTGGGGCTGGCCCAGGTGGGACGATCACAACAACTGGCACCCTTAACCTTTACAATACGACGGTAACCCCAGGCGCCTACACCTCGGCCGATATTACGGTTGATGCTCAAGGACGCATTACGGCTGCAGCTAGCGGCACGCCCGTCGGTTCCCTTGCATGGCTTTTACTGGGAAACGCTGGGACAACTCCAGGGACTGATTTCGTTGGCACGACGGACGCGCAGGACCTCGTTTTTAAAACCAACGGGGCCGAGCATCTCCGAATCCTAGCTAACGGTGAGATTGATACCTTTGGAAGCCTGTATGTGGGAGCAGTGCCAACAAGCACTGATATGAATTCGCTGGCGATTGAAAGCAACACGTCTAGCCTGCCAGGCACCCTCCATATGATTCGCGCCTCAAATGCGACCGCTGTTGGCGGGGATATGTGGGGAATCCAGAACAGCAATGATGGCCCCGTAACTGGGACTTATAACGGCCTTAATAACATTAATAATGCGACCATCGGTGGCGACTACGTTGGTGTTATTAGCATTAATAATGGTGACGTCAGTGGCAGTTATGCTGGTTTTCTTGAACAGAATACCGCCGCCATCACAGATGACTATCACGGTGCTCAGATTGAAAATCAAGGCACAATCACGGGCAATGCCTATGGTTTATCCGTTAGCTTTAACGCTGATTCACAAAATCTAACGGGGATTGATGTAAATCTTCAGGGCACTACTCGCGGTAGCGGTGCTGAGACTGGCATCAACATGAATTTGTCGAGTGCCGATACGACGAATGGCAAAATCGGGCTTGAAATGCAGATGCAGGGCGGAACGCACACAGGTGGCGGTCGCTTCATGGAGCTCGACGCTGGAAGCGGCACCTACCCTAATTTTATCGGCCTAAATCTCTATCATAATGCCGTTGCTGTTACTTCTGGAGGCAATGAGACTTCCCTAAATATGGGGAAGAGCACGGTTGATACTGTGCACTACACGGGCCTCAATCTAGGCGGCAGCGGTCCTGCGACGCTTAATTTCACTGGCGTTGGCCTTTACGGGGTGCCATCGACTGGAACTGTAAATTACAATGGCATTCAGGTTGATCCTCAAACCTGTATGGTGTCGGGGAACGCCTACGGTATCCAAATTAGCATGAACAATGTCTCGATGAGCGGGTCTTCTGATCAACAGACCGTCTCAATTGATGCTCAAGGCCAGGGCTCTAATATTAACTCTAGCCTTAACACGACGACATGGCTCCCGAACGGCGAGTGGCAACATAACCAGCTAGGCGGCCAACTTCATATTTCGAGCGGACACCCGATCAGTAACGGTTCCTATGGGTTCGGCAATAACCTTGGCATTTCCCTTCTGCTTGAAGACGATATGGGGCCTGATGTAACGGGCGTAAATCTTGGTTTTTCAGTGAATGGATTTGTTAATCAAATCGCTGTCGCGTCCGGAAAAACAATCGACACGATTAACTACATGACCGCTGGCGGGGGTGTCCCTTCTGAAAGCACCGGCGGCACGATTACAAATTTGAGCCTCTTTAGGGCGCTAGGGTTTTTGCCTTCGGGCGGCACGCTTAACGCGACGAATGTTTATGGCTTTAGAGCTGACACGCTTTTAAGTGCTATTTCGCCAACGAACGTGTGGGGCGTCTGGGTTTCTGACACGAATGCCGATAACTGGTTCGCTAAAGACGTCGTCATTGGTGGCTCAACTGGGAAGCCTACGGGTTCAGATGCGCTTGACGTGACGGGCTCAGCCCTTGTGAGTGGCGCGTTACGCTCGAACACCTCGCTTGTGCTGCGTGATCCGGCTGGCACTGATGCGGTAACAATTCAAGCGCCCACACTGGCGGCTTCCTACACTGTGGCTCTGCCCGTCGATAACGGAACCTTAGGGCAGCTCCTTTCAACGAATGGGGCTGGGGCTACCTCTTGGATCACAACTTCACTTACGCCAGGACCAGTATTTAAGGCAATGGACGCTGGAGCCACTTCTGCTGATCTTGCGAGCGGAACTGATCCTTTAATTTTCAGCACTCTTGGAAGTGATGGTTATGATACGGCCGGCGGTTATTCAACAACGACTGGAGCTTACACAGTAAGTGTGGCTGGCTATTACCGCGTGACTGGATCTGTTGGTTTAAATTTGACTGCTGCCACGACCGGATTTGAGGTGACAATGATTATCCGAAAAAACGGATCGAATATTCAGGAATTCAGAAATTTCATGACCGGATCAACCTATACAGGTCAAATGGCGAGCCAGTGCTCAACCTCAACTCTTTGTGCAGCTAACGATACAATCGATTTAGTGGCTTTAACAAATACAAACACAGGAACGTTGATTGCTGGAAATGACTTATTAAACTTCTTCGTAATCGATTTTGTCCGTTATCCTTAGGAGAAATTATGAGACAGGCACTTTATCAACCATTTATTGCAGCTGATGCCTCAACGAGCCTAACGGGTAATCTTATCCCCGGTTCCCAGCTCTTCGCTTGCTCAATGCAGGCGAACGTTACGGGGACCATGGCTGGAACTCTTAAGCTGCAGTTTTCAAATGACACGGGGGCCAGCCCTACGCTTTGGAGTGATATCCCGAGCGCCTCAATCGCTGTGGCTAACACCGGTACCTACATTATTGCTAAAACAGACCTCTGCTATGCGAACATTAGGCTTGCATATGTTCGCACGAGTGGCAGCGGAACCATCACCGCCAACGTTAACACCCAAGGGGTATAAGGTGGCAGCCTGGGTTAGGGACGTCCTACTTGCAGCTTTCGGATCAATTTGCATGTGGCAGCTAACCCGGCTTGTGACCTCGGTTGATTCCCTTAATGACAAGATGGCAACAGTTGTTACTCAGCAGGTCTATTTTAGCCGGTCCTTAGAGGATCACGAATCACGCCTAAGAATATTGGAGTCAAAAAAAAATGATTATCTCGAGAAGTTTAAGCGTCACTTTTGGTTGTGATATTTGTGAGGATGTAACGGTGACCCCTGACCCTCCCGTGTTGCCGTCTGATTGGAAAGTGGTTTCAATTAAAAAAGTCATTCCGACACTTTTTTCAAAGCGGAGCTCAGATTTGTCCGACTTGCCAAGCATCTACGGATAATGACGTGTTGCTCAAATATAAAGCCCTCGTACTAGGCTAGAGTAGCTCGGCATGAGCTACCGCATTGAGTTCGTGATCAAAAATCTTCCGGAGCGCTACAACGCGTTTAAAAATCAGCATTGGGCTGTAAAAAATGCTGAAAGCAAGAAATGGCATCGACTAGTGGCAACGGCCGTTATGGACATGGGTGGCTGGCCCCCTGTGCCGCTCGAAAAGGCTAAACTGATCCTTACCCGCTTTAGCTCTAAGTGCCCTGACTACGACGGGTTAGTTCAGAGCTTTAAGCCAGTTGTTGATGCCTTAATCCTTTGTAAGGTCATTAAGGACGATAATATGAATGTAATCGGCCGGCCTGAATACAATTGGGAGGAGGTGGCCCCTAAGAACGGGATGATTAAGGTAATTGTTGAGGCTCTTTAGGCTCTTTTTTGTCGTTTGGGTCGAACCCACAAAACGCGCATTTGCCCGAGGCTACAACAAAGGCGTGGTTTCCTCCCCGCATTTAAAGCATCGCTCCATACAGATACGTTTATTTGTGGAGTCGATGTAGCCAAAGCCCTTGTCGCGCTTAATCTTTAAAGTCATTTCTCTTTAAATACTCTTGGATGCAGCTGAAAGCGAACGAGCTTTTCATGAAGGGTTGTGCGAATCCAGCCCTAGGCTACGGACTCTTCGCTGCTGCGACGCTGCCATTGTTTTCCCTTAAGGCCCGTTCAATCAGTTTGCATTCAAACATGGCGGTGGCGGATCTGTGGGGGAACGCCACCGCCGGGGGGGATGCCCGAGGGCGGAATCTGGAAAGTTTTTCCAGTTCCGCCTGCGGCTATTGACGATGCAGCATTGGTGCTGACTACGTTGCTGATTACGCTGTTCACAGGGAGGGCACTATGAGGGATCACGCAGAGCGGCTGGCTGGATTCTGGAGACGCACCCCGACATCATTCGACGTCGGCGGTGAGACCCAGGCATTGATCAAGAAGGAGTGAGCCGGCCGATATTCGGTAACGGCATCGAGCCGGATGGCGAGTTCGTCGCCAGTGCGCGGCCGAGCGACGTCGGCGCGGCCGCGCCGGCGGGCGACTACGGCGTGGGTGCGCCGGTCGCGACGACCAAGGGGCAGCGATTGGCTTTGCTGGCCGGGCTGTTCCTTGCCGTCTGCGTGACGCTGTATTTGTTCTCGTCGATCCTGCTGCCGTTCGTGGCCGCGGCCTGCCTGGCTTATTTCCTTGATCCACCCACGACGCGGCTGACCCGGCTCGGCATGCCCCGCGGCCTCGCGGCAGGGATCATGATCGTGGCACTGCTGGCGGCGATGCTGCTGTTCGCGCTGCTGCTGTATCCGTTGTTGCTGGCGCAGATCGGGCTGCTGATCAGCCGGGCGCCCTCCTACGTGGGCGACATCCGCGATTGGGCCGGCGACGTGGTGCACCGGCTGCAGGAGGGTCTCGGCTCCGACTATGTCGACGAGAAGCTGCGCGATCTGGTGGCCGGGCAGGCCGGGGCCATGCTGGGCTGGGTCGCCGGGACCCTGACCCGGATCGTCGGCAGTGGGTTCGCGCTGTTCAGCGTGATCTCGCTGGTCGTCGTGACGCCGGTGGTCGCGTTTTACCTGCTGCGCGATTGGCGGCGGGCGGTGGCGCGGCTGGATAGCTGGCTGCCGCGGCGCTACGCCGGGGTGCTGCGGGCGCAGGCGCGCGAGGTCGACCGCATTCTCTCGGCCTGGCTGCGCGGACAGGCGATCTGCTGCGTGCTGCTTGCAGCGTTTTACGCTGTGGCGCTGACGCTGGTGGGGCTCGACCTGGGGCTGATCGTCGGCATGGCGGCGGGGGTGCTGTCGTTCATCCCCTATGTCGGCAGCGTCACCGGCGGCGTCACGAGCATCGCCCTTGCTTTGGCCCAGTTTCATTGGCAAGGGGTGACCGTCGTTGCGGGCGTGTTCGTCGTGGGCCAGTTGCTCGAGGGCTACGTGATCTATCCGCGCTTCCTGGGCGACCGCGTCGAGCTGCATGCGGTGTGGGTGATCTTCGCGCTGTTCGCCGGCGGTGCGGCGTTCGGGTTCCTGGGGGTGCTGCTCGCGGTGCCGGTGGCGGCGGCGCTGGGCGTGCTGGCCCGGTTCTGGCTGCGGCGCTACCTGTCGAGCCCGATCTACCTCGAGCCGCCGCGCAATGAGTGAGGGGCAACTCGCGCTGCCGCTGCCCTATGTCCCGGCGCTGCGGGCCGCCGATTTCCTGCCCCACGATGGAGCCCGCTTGGCCCTCGACATGATCGCCGGCCAGACGCCCTGGCCGCAGCACCGACTGGTGCTCTGGGGCGGGCCGGGCGCGGGGAAGACGCATCTGCTGCATGTTTGGGCCGGCGACAACCGGGCGTCGATCGTGGCCGGGCCGGCGCTCCTGGAGCCGTTCTGGCCCGAGGGACCGGTGGCGATCGACGACGCCGACCGCGTCCCCTCGGAGGAGGCGCTGCTTGCACGTGCTGAACGCGGCGGCGGAATCCGGGCATCGGGTTCTGCTGACGGCCGCGCAGCCGCCGGCGCGCAGCTCGTTCCGTGTGCCGGATCTTGCGAGCCGGATGCGGGCCAGCATGGCCATCGAACTCGGCCCGCAGGATGACGCCGCGCGCGCGGTGCTCCTGGCCAAGCTGCTGTCGGAGCGGCAGCTCGTCGTCCTGCCCTCGGTGCAAAAATTCATCCTGACGCGGCTGCCGCGCACCGCCGCCGCGGTCCGCGACGCGGTAGGACGTCTCGATGCGGCCGCGCTTGCCGCCCAATCCGCCATCTCGCGTCCGCTGGCGGCCGATTGCCTGGCCGACCTGTTCCTCAATGACCCCGCCAAGGAGACCTTGCCGTGACAAGTGCGATCGTCCGCGGGGCTGCGGCCCTGGTGCCGGCCTCCGTCTCGAGCATTCTGACCCCGGACAGCCCGGACCGGTTCATCAACCGCGAGGTCTCCTGGCTCGATTTCAACCACCGGGTCGTCGAGGAAGCGGAGAACGCGCGGCATCCGCTGCTCGAGCGGCTTCGCTTCCTGTCGATCAGCGCGAGCAACCTGGACGAGTTCTTCAGCGTCCGCGTCGCCGGGCTGATCGGGCAGGCGAAGGCGGGGGTGGCGGCGGTGAGCGCCGACGGCCGCACGGCCGGGCAGCAGCTCGAAGCGATCCAGACCCGCGCGCAGGTGCTGATGGAGGCGCAGCAGCGTGTCTGGCACGACCTCCGGCGGCAACTCGCCAAAGCGGGCGTCGAACTCTGCGACGCCGATGCGTTCGGCCCCGAGGACCATCCTTGGCTCGACCACTGGTTCATGGACCGCGTCTTCCCCGTCCTGACACCGCTCGCCATCGACCCGGCCCATCCGTTCCCCTTCATCCCCAACATGGGCCTCGTCATGGTGCTCAAGCTGCACCGCGCCGAGGACGGGCACGGCATGCAGGCGCTGATCCCGCTGCCGGCCACCATCGAGCGCTTCATCCGGCTGCCGAGCGAGGCGGACCGCAAGGTGATCCGCTTCCTGCTCCTCGAAGATCTAGTGGGCATGTTCCTGGACCGGCTGTTCCCCGGCTTTGCGGTGCAGGGGCGCGGCATGTTCCGGCTGATCCGCGACACCGGGGTCGAGTTCGAAGAGGAGGCCGAGGACCTGGTGCGGTCCTACGAGACCGCGCTGAAGCGGCGGCGGCGCGGGGTGGCGATCCACCTCGCCGTCAACCAGGACATGCCCCAGGATTTGCGCGCGCTGGTGGTCGACGAGATCGACGTCGACGACCAGACCGTGCCCGGCGACGAGGTGACCATGCAGCACGGCATCCTGGGCGCGGCCGACCTCAAGCAGATGATCACCGACGACCGGCCGGATCTGCTGTTCCCGCCCTACACGCCGCGCTTCCCGGAGCGCATCCGCGACTTCGCCGGCGACTGCTTCGCCGCCATCCGCGCCAAGGACATCATCGTCCACCACCCGTTCGAGAGCTTCGACGTGGTGCTGCAATTCCTCCGCCAGGCCGCCGCCGACCCGAACGTGGTCGCGGTGAAGCAGACGCTGTATCGCACCAGCCGCGACAGCCCGATCGTCAAGGCGCTGATCGAGGCGGCCGAGGCGGGCAAGTCGGTGACCGCGATGGTCGAGCTGCGGGCGCGGTTCGACGAGGAGGCCAACATCCGGCTGGCGCGCACGATGGAGGCGGCGGGCGTGCAGGTCGTCTATGGCTTCGTGGAGCTGAAGACGCACGCCAAGCTGTCGCTGGTGGTGCGGCGCGAGGGGGCGATCATGCGCAGCTACGCCCATTTCGGCACCGGCAACTACCACCCGATCACGGCGCGGATCTACACCGACCTGAGCTTCTTCACCTCCGACCCCGACCTGTGCCGGGACAGCGCGCGGCTGTTCAACTACATGACCGGCTACGCCCGCCCGGAGAAGATGGACAGCCTGGCGTTCAGCCCGCTGACCATCCGCCGCTCGCTCGAGGAGCTGATCGACGCCGAGATCGCCTTCGCCGAGGCCGGCAAGCCGGCGACGATCTGGCTCAAGATGAACAGCCTCGTGGACGACAAGCTGATCGACCGGTTGTACAAGGCGTCGGCTGCCGGGGTGAGCGTCATGTGCATCATCCGCGGCATCTGCTGCCTGCGGCCGGGCGTGCCGGGCCTATCGGAAAATATCCGGGTGAAAAGCATCGTCGGGCGTTTCCTCGAGCACAGCCGCATCTACGCGTTCGGCAACGGGCAGCGCATGCCAAGCCGGAATGCGCGCGTGTTCATCAGCAGCGCGGACTGGATGGCGCGGAACATGGAGTGGCGGGTCGAGACTCTGGTGCCGATCCACAACGCGACGGTGCATGCGCAGGTGTTGGACCAGATCATGGTGGTCAACCTGCGCGACAACCTGCAGTCATGGGAATTGGGATCGGATGGGAGCTGGCGCCGGGTCACGCCGGGGTCGCGGCCGGTCTCGGCGCATCATTACTTCATGACCAATCCGTCGCTGTCGGGCCGCGGCTCGGCGCTGCACAGTTCCGCGGTGACGCCGGCGCACCATGCGCGCAAGCAAGACCGTGTCAGCCAGGATTGATGGCGCGTGGATCAAGCTGAACCGTTCGCTTCCGGCATGTCCTCGCCATCCGCTCCGCCCCGCTGCGCGGTGGTCGATCTCGGCTCCAACTCGGTGCGCCTCGTCGTCTATGAGGGGCGGGGCCGCAACCCGGTGCCGATTTTCAACGAAAAGGCCGTTCTGAAGCTCGGCAAGGGGCTGCAGGGCACCGGACGGTTGAACGAGACCGGCGTCGCGCAGGCGCTGAAGGTCATGGTGCGCTACCACGTGATCGCGCGCGCGATGCAGGCGTCACCGTTCGAGGTGCTGGCGACGGCAGCGGTGCGGGATGCCAGCAACGGCGCGGCCTTCGTCGCGGCGCTGCAGGAGCGCATGCCGGGCGCGGTGATCACGGTGCTGTCGGGCGAGCAGGAGGCCGAGTTGTCGGCGGCGGGGCTGCATTGCGGGATCGTCGATGCGGACGGCGTATTGGCCGATATCGGCGGCGGATCTCTGGAGCTGGTGCAGCTCGACGCGAGCGGCGTGCGCCACGCGGGGACGCTGCGGCTCGGCGTGATCCGGTTGGCGGACCGATCGGAGGGCAACCTCGAACGGGCACGCGATCTGGCCGATGCCGATTTGTCCGCGGTGCCATGGTTGAGTGAGGGCGCGGGCAAGAGCCTTTATTTGGTGGGCGGCGCCTGGCGGGCGCTGGCGCGGCTGCACATGCAGCACGTGCGCTATCCGCTGGGCATCGTGCATTGCTACACCATAGGGCACGAGGCGGCGCGGGATCTGACGCAACTCGTGACCGGGCCGGGCAAGTTGGCCGGGCTGCCGCGGCGGCGGGCGGACGATCTGCCGTATGCGGCGCTGGTGCTACGGCGGTTGCTGCGGGCGACGGGAGCCAAGCAGGTGGTGTTCAGTGCGTACGGCATCCGCGAGGGCTGGTTCATGCGGTCGGTGCCGGATGGCCTGCGCGTGCAGGACCCCTTGATGGCGGCCGTGCGCCATGATGCGGAGCGGCTGAGCCGGGATATTACGATGCCGACGGCGCTGCTCGATTGGACGGCGCCGCTGTTCCCCTTCGAGACGCAAGCCGCCCGGCGCTTGCGGCAGGCGGCCTGCTGGCTCTCCGACACAGGCAGCCACGACCACCCGGAATACCGGGCGGAGCTGAATTTTCAGCGCAGCCTTTACGCGCCGGGGCCGTTTGATCACCCGACCCGGGCGTTTCTCGCGCTGGTGTTGGCCACGCGCTACGAGGCGGAGCTGGACGCGCCCTACCTGGCAACGGCGCGCGCGCTGCTCGATGCCGCCTCGATCGCGCGGGCCGAGTTGCTGGGATGCGCGCTGCGTCTGGCCTATACGCTCTCGGCCGGCACGCCCGATCTGCTGGGTGGGGCGGCGCTGCGGCTGGAGCCGGGCCGGGTGGTGCTGGGCCTGGACGGCCCGGGCGTGTTCGCGGGCGAGGGCGTGCAGCGGCGGCTGGACCGGCTGGCGAGCCTGCTGGGGCTGAGCGCGGCGGTGGAGTAGCGCGCCGCCACCGCGTCATTGCCGATCCAAGCGCGTCGCGTTGCAGAGCTGACTCCGCCATCATCCATCGCCGGACTTGCCCGTCTCGCTGCGCTGCGATAGCCCGGCTCTTTAAGCGAGCGGATCGACATGCGGGTCAAAGACGTCAAGAAGGTAGTGCTGGCCTATTCCGGCGGGCTCGACACCAGCGTGATCCTGAAATGGCTGCAGACCGAGTATGGGTGCGAGGTCGTGACGTTCACCGCCGATCTCGGGCAGGGCGAGGAGCTCGAGCCGGCACGCCGCAAAGCGGAGATGTTCGGCGTCAAGGAGATCTTCGTCGACGACCTGCGCGAGACGTTCGTCCGCGATTTCGTGTTCCCGATGTTCCGCGCCAATACAGTGTACGAGGGGCAATACCTGCTCGGCACCAGCATCGCGCGGCCGCTGATCGCGCAGCGGCAGATCGAGATCGCCGAGATGGTCGGCGCCGACGCGGTGGCGCATGGCGCGACCGGGAAGGGCAACGACCAGGTCCGCTTCGAGATCGCCTATTACGCGCTCAAGCCCGACATCAAGGTGATCGCCCCGTGGCGGGAGTGGGACCTCACGTCGAGGACCAAGCTGCTCGAGTTCGCCGAACACAACCAGATCCCGATCGCCAAGGACAAGCGAGGCGAGAGCCCGTTCAGCGTGGATGCGAACCTGCTGCACTCGTCCTCTGAGGGCAAGATGCTCGAGGACCCGGCGGTCGAGGCGCCGGAAGTCGTCTATCAGCGCACGATCCGGCCGGAGGATGCGCCGGACCGGGCGACGGTGATCGCAATCGACTTCGAGCACGGCGATCCCGTGGCGATCGACGGGGTGCGGCTGTCACCGGCGGAACTGCTGACCCGGCTAAACGCGCTCGGCCGGGCGAACGGCATCGGGCGGCTCGATCTGGTCGAGAACCGGTTCGTGGGGATGAAGTCGCGCGGCGTGTACGAGACGCCGGGCGGCTCGATCCTGCTGCCGGCGCATCGCGCGATCGAGTTCGATCACGCTCGACCGTGAGGCGATGCACCTCAAGGACGAGCTGATGCCGCGCTATGCCACATTGATCTATAACGGCTTTTGGTTCAGCCCGGAGCGGCGCATGCTCCAGGCGGCGATCGACGAGAGCCAGCGCAGCGTGACCGGCCAGGTCCGGATGAAACTATATAAGGGCAACGTGAGCTGCGTCGGCCGGGACAGCGCCAACAGCCTCTACTCGATGCGTGTGGTGACGTTCGAGGATGACGAGGGCGCCTACAACCAGGTCGACGCGGAAGGCTTCATCAAGCTCAATTCGTTGCGTCTACGGCTTGGCGCGATGGCGGGCCGACGCGGTGGTGGCTTGTAGCGCCGAAGCGGTCTGGCCGCGCGCGCCGAGCCAGATGCGGAAAGCCTTCGGCGGCATCGGACGGCCGGATAAGCGCTCCTGAGCCGCCGCGCAGCCGAGGCGGAGCAGCATGCTCGCCGGCCGTCCGGTTTCGACACCCTCGTCGATGGCGCGGATGATCTCCTCGGCCTGACGATCCACGCCAAGGCGCCGGACGGCAGGGTCAGCCCACGCGGTTGTCCACCAGGTCGGTCACGACACCCGGGTCGGCCAGCGTGCTCGTATCGCCCAACTGGTCCGTTTCGTTGGCGGCGATCTTGCGCAGGATGCGCCGCATGATCTTGCCCGAGCGTGTCTTCGGCAGGCCCGGCGCCCACTGGATGGCGTCCGGTGAGGCGATCGGGCCGATCTCGCGGCGCACCCAGGCAATCAACTCCTTGCGCAACTCCTCGCTGGGATCCTCGTCGGCGTTCAGCGTCACATAGGCGTAGATGCCCTGGCCCTTGAGGTCGTGCGGGAAGCCGACGACGGCGGCCTCGGCCACCTTTGGATGAGACACCAGCGCGCTCTCGACCTCGGCGGTGCCCATGCGATGGCCGCTCACATTGATCACGTCGTCGACCCGGCCGGTGATCCAGAAATACCCGTCCTCATCGCGCCGGGCTCCGTCGCCGGTGAAGTAGTAGCCCGGGAACGTCGAAAAATACGTCTGCACGAAGCGCTCGTGGTCGCGGAAGACGCTGCGCAGCATGCCGGGCCATGGCTTGGCGATGCAGAGATTGCCGTCGGCGGCACCCTCGATCGGCTTGCCCTCGGCATCGACCAGGATCGGGACGATGCCGGGGAGCGGCAGGGTGGCCGAACCGGGCTTGAGCGCCGTGGCGCCCGGCAGCGGCGAGATCAGGATGCCCCCTGTCTCGGTTTGCCACCAGGTGTCGACGATCGGGCAGCGCTCGTCGCCGACGACGCGGTGGTACCACAGCCAGGCTTCCGGATTGATCGGCTCGCCCACGCTGCCGAGCAGGCGCAGGCTCTTCCGGCTGGTTTTTTTGACCGGCCCCTCGCCGTCGCGCATCAGCGAGCGGACGGCGGTCGGCGCGGTGTAGAAAATGTTGACCTGGTGCTTGTCGATCACCTGCCAAAAGCGCGAACTGTCCGGGTAACTCGGGATGCCCTCGAACATCAGCGTCGTGGCGCCGTTGGCGAGCGGTCCATACACGATATAGGTGTGGCCGGTGACCCAACCGACGTCGGCGGTGCACCAATAGATTTCGCCGGGCCGATAATCGAACACGAGTTGATGCGTCATGGCGGCCCAGACCATGTAGCCGCCGGTCGTGTGCAGCACGCCCTTGGGCTTGCCGGTGCTGCCGGAGGTGTAGAGGATGAAGAGGGGGGCTTCGGCCTCCATCGGCTCGGGCGGGCACTCGGGGCTGGCGGCGGCGATGAGCTCGTCGTAGCGGTGGTCCCGGCCCTCCTGCATCGGGACGGCGCCGCCTGTCACGGCGATCACCACGACGGACTGGATGCTGGGGCAATTCGTCAGCGCGAGGTCGGCGTTGGTTTTGAGCGCGACCTTGCGGCCGCCGCGGCGGCCTTCGTCGGCGGTGATCAGGATGGTGCTGTCGCAATCCTGGATGCGGTTGGCCAGGCTGTCGGGCGAGAAGCCACCGAACACGATCGAGTGGATCGCGCCGATGCGGGCGCAGGCGAGCATGGCGACCGCGGCCTCGATGACCATCGGCAGATAGATCGTGACCCGGTCGCCTTTTCTCGCGCCGAGCGATCTCAGCGCGTTGGCGAAGCGGCAGACTTCGGCATGCAAGGCGCGGTAGGTGATGGACTTGGACGCTTCCGGGTCGTCGCCTTCCCAGATGATGGCGACCTGGTCGGGGCGTTCCTCGAGATGGCGGTCGAGGCAGGTGGCGGACGCGTTGAGGGTGCCGTCCTCATACCAGGTGACGCGGACGTCGCCGTTGAAGTCACCCTTGAGGATGTGCGTCGGAGGTTTGATCCAGCTGACCCGCTTGGCCTGCTCGGCCCAGAAGCCGTCATGGTCGGTGCGGGCGCGCTCGGTCCAGGCGGCAAACTGCTCGGCGTCGACATGAGACGCGCCGGCCACGGCGTGCGGCACGGGGTAGAGCTGATCGGACACGGCATCCCTCTGTTCTTTAGATTTGACGCGAGACTAGCGCCCGCATCGCGTGGACGCCAATGTCACCGGGGCAGCCGCTTGGTGCCTCCGGCCAGGCCGAGGATGTGCTCCCACTCGGCTTCGGTCACCGGGCCGACCGACAGGCGGGAGTAACGGACGAGCGCCATGTCGGCGAGCGCCGGGTCGGCCTTCACCTCGGCGAGGGTGACGGGACGCTTGAGCGCGGCGACGGCCTTCATGTCGACGCAGACCCAGTCACCCGTGTCCGCGCTCGGATCCGGGTAGGCCTCGCGCACGACCTCGACGATGCCGACGATCTCCTTGCCGATGTTGGAATGATAGAAGAAGGCGCGGTCGCGCCGCTTCATCGCGGCGAGGTTGCGCTTGGCCTGGTGACTGCGGACGCCGGTCCAGGGTTCGACCTTGTTGGCGATCTGCTGCTCCCAACCGAAGGCGTCGGGTTCTGTTTTCACGAGCCAATGCTGCATGCGACAGACGTTACGCACGGCATCGGTTGCGTCAACGGATGGTTCACTTCGACGTGTCACGGTGACCTTACAACTCGCGTATCTCATGCTATCTTCGCCCTGTGGACGCCACCGCTCTTCCCTCGCGGGCTTCGCGCTCGCTGCACCGGTTCGCCAATCCCGGCCGTTTCCTTCGGCTGGCGCGGGTCGTGCAGCCTTGGCTGACTTGGCCCGGTCTGCTCCTGCTCGTCGTAGGATTGGGGTGGGGCCTGTTCGTCGCGCCGGCCGACTGGCAGCAGGGCGACAGCGTGCGCATTATGTACATTCACGTGCCGGCGGCGTGGCTGGCGTCCGCGGGGTATGTCGGGCTGGCGATCGCATCGTTGATGTCGCTGGTATGGCGGCATCCGCTGGCGGACTTGGCGGCGGCGGAGATCGGACCGGTCGGGGCTGCATTCACGGCCGTGTGCCTGGCGACCGGCTCGCTGTGGGGCAAGCCGATGTGGGGCACGTGGTGGGTGTGGGATGCGCGGCTGACCAGCGTCTTGGTGCTGTTCTTCCTCTATTTGGGCCATATCGCACTCATGCGCGCGTTCGACGACCCGGTTCGCGGGGCTCGCGCGGCCGCCATCCTCGCGCTGGTCGGGGTGGTGAACCTGCCGATCATCAAGTTCAGCGTCGAATGGTGGAACACGCTGCACCAGGGCAACAGTATCACGCTCACGGGCGCGCCCGGCATGCATGTCGACATGCTGTGGCCGTTGCTGATCTGCACGCTCGGGTTCACCATCGCATTCGCAGCGATCGTGCTGGCGCGGACGCGGGCGGCGGTGATGGAACGGCGCATCCGTGGCTTGCTGATGGCCCAAGCGGAGCGCGCGTGACCCATCTTCCGTTCATCAGCGCCGCTTATACGCTGGGCGTCGGGGCGCCGGCGGTGCTGGCGTTCCTGTCCTGGCGGCGGCTGCGGCTTGCGCAGCGGCGGCTGGGAGCGATCGATCCGAGGATGTCCAAATGACGCGCAAGAAGCGGCGGTTGTGGATCGTTCTGGCCTGCGGCCTAGGGCTTGGCTCGGCGTCGGCGCTGGCACTGTCGGCATTCGGCGACAACCTGGTGTTTTTCGTCTCGCCCTCCACGCTCGAGCAGCACGCCGACAAGGTCGGGAGCACGCTGCGGCTCGGCGGATTGGTCGAGGCTGGCAGCGTGCATCGTAGCGATGTCGGCGGCACGCCCGTGGCGCAGTTCCGCGTGACCGACGGCAAGGCCGCAGTCGACGTCAGCTACACGGGCATTTTGCCGGACCTCTTCCGCGAGGGGCAGGGTGCGGTCATGCTGGGCAGGCTGCTTCCGGATGGCACGTTCCGGGCGAGCGAAGTGCTGGCCAAGCACGACGAGACCTACATGCCGCGCGACGTCGCGGACGCGTTGAAGAAGTCGGGCATGTGGCATCCGGAACAGGGCGCGCCCCCACCGGCGGCGACGTGGAACACGTTGGAGCCGTCCACCGAGGCGCGGAAGTCATAGGATGATCCCTGAACTGGGCCATTTCGCGCTCGCGATGGCATGCGCGGTCGCGTTGGCGCAGGCGGTGCTGCCGATCTGGGGCGCGCATCGGGCCGATGCGCGGCTGATGGCGCTGGCGCCGGCGATGGCGCTCGCGCAGTTGCTGGCGTTGGCGACGGCCGCGGCCGCGCTGGTCATCAGCAGCGTGGGCGATGATTTCACCGTCCTGAACATCGCCGAGAACAGCCATACGCTTAAGCCGCTGCTCTACAAGGTAACCGGAACGTGGGGGAACCACGAGGGATCGATCCTCCTGTGGGGCTTGATCCTCGGGCTGTGCGGTGGCGCGGTGGCGGTGTTCGGCCGAGGGCTGCCGTCGGCGCTGCGCGCGCGGGTGATCGGGGTGCTGGGCGGGACGTCGGCCGGGTTCCTGTTGTTCTGCCTGCTGGCCAGCGATCCTTTCAACCGGCTATGGCCGCCGCCGCTCGATGGGCGCGACATGAACCCGTTGTTGCAGGATCCAGGCTTGGCGTTCCATCCGCCGATCCTCTACGCAGGCTATGTCGGGTTTGCGGTGCCATTCGCCTTCGCGGTGGCCGCGCTGCTCGAGGGCCGAATCGACGCGTCCTGGGGGCGTTGGGTTCGCCCATGGACGCTCGCGTCCTGGTGCCTGCTGACGTCCGGCATCGCGCTGGGGAGTTGGTGGGCGTATTACGAATTGGGCTGGGGCGGGTTCTGGTTCTGGGATCCGGTCGAGAATGCCAGCCTGTTGCCATGGTTGACCGGCACGGCGCTGCTTCACTCGGCGATCGTCGTGGAAAAGCGGGAAGCATTGAAGATCTGGACGGTGCTGCTGGCCATCGCGACGTTCTCGCTGTCGCTTTCGGGCACGTTCCTGGTCCGCTCGGGCATTCTCAACTCCGTCCACGCGTTCGCCAACGACCCGGCGCGCGGCGTATTCATCCTCGGCCTACTCGCGCTCGTGATCGGCGGCAGTCTCGTGCTGTTCGCGTTCCGGGCGCCGGCGCTGGCGCCGGGCGGGCTGTTCGCGCCGATCTCGCGCGAGGGCGCGCTG
This sequence comes from uncultured Alphaproteobacteria bacterium, assembly GCA_963835135.1. Taxonomy (GTDB): domain Bacteria; phylum Pseudomonadota; class Alphaproteobacteria; order Acetobacterales; family Acetobacteraceae; genus JAVVHH01. Next base: position 555,418 of record CAWIEF010000005.1, on the reverse strand, counting down.
GTGTTCAACAACATCATGCTGTGCAGCATCGCCGCGGTTGTGATCACCGGCACGCTCTATCCGCTGATCGCCGACTTCATCTTCGATCACAAGATCTCGGTCGGCGCGCCGTTCTTCAATGCGACGGTGTTGCCGCTGGCGATCCCGGTGTTCGTCGTCATGACGATCGCGCCGGCGATGGCGTGGAAGCGGGCGCAACTCTGGCCCGCGGTGAGGCGGCTGTGGTGGGCGGCGATCGTCGCGGCGCTGGTCGGGCTTTGGGCCTCGTATGGCGCGGCAAAGCTGTTGCCGGCGCTGGCGTTCGCCGGGTCGGCGTGGATCGTGTTCGGTGCGGCGGCGGAGATCGTCGAACGGATCCGGCTGTTCCGAATCCCGATCGCAGACAGCCTCTCGCGGTTGGGCGGGCTGCGGCTGTCGGTGTTTGGCACTGCGCTCGCGCACGCCGGCATGGGGGTCACGGTCGCGGGGATCGCGGGCATGTCGATGGCGACGGAACGGATCGTCGCGCTGCACCCGGGCGAGAGCGCGGACTCCGGGGGCTATCAGTGGAAGCTGGTCGAATTGCACGACGAGCGCGGGCCAAACTACATCTCCCGCATCGCGACGGTCGAGGTCACGAAGGACGGGCAGCCGTTCCTGATGCTGCAGCCCTCGCGGCGCACCTTTCCGGTCCAGCGGATGACCACGACCGAGGCGGCCATCCATACGAACGGCATCCGTGACCTCTACACCGTGCTCGGCGAAGAGCGGGATGGGGTGGCGGTGCTACGGCTGCACGACAATTTCCTCGCGCCATGGATCTGGTTCGGCGCGTTGATCATGGCCTCGGGCGGGGCGTTGTCGCTGTTGGATCGTCGGGCCCGGGTCGGCGCGCCGCAGCGGGCAGCGGTGCGGCCCAGCGGGCAAGCGGTCGCGTGAACCGTCGGCTGCTTCTGCTCGCTCCGCTCGCCGTGGCGGGGGCGAGCGGGTTCGGCGCGTGGACGATCCTGCGCCGGATGAAGGAGGGCACGTTCGATCCGCACGACGTGCCGAGCCAGTTGATCGGCAAGACCATCCCGCCGTTCGATGCGCTTCCGGCGCTGGACCCGGCGGCGCAAGGGTTTGACAGCGCTGCGCTCGAGACATACGGGCGGCCGATGCTGGTCAATTTCTTTGCAAGTTGGTGCGTTCCCTGCGTCATCGAGGCGCCGACGCTGATGGCGCTCAAGCAGCAGAATGTTCCTATCTGGGGCATCGCCTACAAGGACAAGCCGGAGGCGGCGCGGGCGTTCCTGGCCCAGCATGGCGACCCATATGCGCGCGTTGCGATGGACGTGCCCGGCCGGGTCGCAATCGATTGGGGCGTGTACGGCGTGCCGGAGACATATCTGCTCGACCGGCGAGGGATCGTGCGGTGGCGCCAAGCGGGGCCGATCACCGAGGATGTGCTGGAGACGCAGTTGAAGCCGATGCTACGGAGCGTCGCGTGATACGGCGGTTGATGGTCCTGCTGCTGCTCGCAGCCCCGGTGATGTTCATGGCTGTGCCGGCCGGGGCGATCAGCGATCCTGCCGAGATGTTGCCCAATCCGGCGCAGGAGGTGCGCGCCGAGCAGGTCGGGCGGCAGCTCCGTTGCCTGGTGTGTCAGAACGAGAGCATCGAGGACAGCAACGCCGACCTCGCGAAGGATCTGCGCAAGCTGGTCCGGCAGCGGATCTCTGCCGGAGACACCGACACCCAGGCGACCGAGTGGGTGGTGGCGCGCTACGGCGACTTCGTGCGCTTACGGCCGCCGGTGACGTGGGTTACGGCGGCGCTTTGGGGCTCGCCGGCAATTGCGATTGGCGGCGCCGTGATCGCCATCCTCCTGCTTCGGCGGCGACCGCCAGCCACACCGGCCCCGCTCTCGGCAGCCGAGCAAGCACGGCTCGCGACGCTTACGGAACCACCGTCGGCGGCATGATTTTCGTTCTCATTGCTCTCCTGGCGCTCGCGGTGCTGGCGCCGGTACTGATTGGTTTGCGCGGGCGGGTGGACAGCCGAGGCGCGCGCGACCTGGCTGTCGAGTTGCACCGGACCCAGTTGCGCGAGCTCGATCGCGACCTGGCGGAGGGGCGCATCCTGCCGGCGGAGCATGCCACGGCGAAGCTCGAGGTGCAGCGGCGCTTGCTCGCGGCCGCATCGGCGGAAGAGGCTGCGCCGAGAGCGGGCGCCCGCTGGCCGGTGATCGCGACCGTCGTGATCGTGCCGCTGGCCGCGGCGGGGCTCTACGCGGTGAGCGGCAGCAGGCCGATGATGCCGTCGGCGAGTGGCGGCGGCGAGCAGGCGCGGGCGGCCGAGGAGACGACGCTGATCGACGGGCTGCGCGCGCAGCTCTCGACGATGGACCCGAACACCGACAAGGCGCGGCAGGGCTTCGCGCTGCTCGGCACCGTGGAGGAGCAGCGCGGCAACGACGCAGCGGCGGCGGCGGCGTTCCGGATGGCGCTGCAGGGGAAGTTCGACCCGACGATCGCGGCCCGGGCGGCCGAGGCGAGCGTGCGGGCGGAGGGTGGCGTGAGCGACAGCACCGCCGCGCTCTTCCGCCGCGCGCTGGCGGGGGCTCCGGCGGATGCGCCGTGGCGGGCCTATGTCGAGAAGCGCTTGGCGGAGCCCAGACTGGCCGGCAGGTGAGGTCAGGCGGGGGCCGTGGCGGGGAGGAGCGCGCGGATGCGGGCGGCCAGGGCTTGCGGCGTGAAGGGCTTGGATATGATCGACATGCCGGGCGCGAGTTCGCCATCATCGCCTCGGCCACCGGTATAGCCGGTGATGAACAGCACGGGCAGATAGGGCTGGTGCTGCCGGGCGGCTTCGGCGATCTGGCGGCCATTGACGTTGCCGGGCAGGCCGATTTCGGTGACCAGCACGTCGAGCCGGGTCACCCCGGTGCTCAGCAGGAACATCGCCTGGCCTCCGTCGGCGCAGCGGTGCACGCGGTAGCCAAGACTTTCGAAGTGCTCGGCCGTGGCTTGCCGGGTCGCCGCATCGTCCTCGACGAGGAGGATGTGAACGTCGCTCGAGCTGGGGCTGCTCGACAGGGTCTGAGCGGCGGTACGGTGGCGGGGGAGATGGAGGCGGACGGTGGTGCCGGCGCCGGGCTCGCTTTCCAGGCGCACGAAGCCGCCTGATTGGCGCACGAAGCCGTAGACCTGGGACAGACCGAGGCCGGTACCCTGGCCGACCGGCTTGGTGGTGAAGAACGGCTCGAACGCCCGCGCGCGGGTGGCCTCGTCCATGCCGACGCCGGTATCGGTGACGGCCACCTCGACGTAGTCGCCCGGGGCGGCGCCTTCGCCACGGGCGATGTCTTGGCTGCTGAGCGTCACGTTCCGGGTCGCGATCGTCAGCTTGCCGCCGCCCGGCATGGCGTCGCGCGCATTGATGCAGAGGTTGAACACGACGTTCTCGAGCTGGCTGAGGTCGCAGAGAACCGTCCAGGTTCCGTCGGCGTGGCGGGTGACGACCTCGATGGCTGGACCGACCGTGCGGGCGACGAGTTCCGCCATGCCGTCCACCAGGGTCGTGGGGTCCACCGCCTCCGGGGTGAGGGTCTGGCGGCGGGCGAAGGCGAGCAGGCGATGGGTCAGGGCGGCGGCGCGGTCGACCGTGCTGCGCGCGACGCCGGCGAAGCGCTTGGCCTCCTCCAGCTTGTCTTGTTCGACCCGGCGGACCAGCAACTCCAGCGCGCCGCCGATCGCCTGCAGCATGTTGTTGAAGTCGTGCGCGATGCCGCCCGTGAGCTGGCCGACAGCCTCCATCTTCTGTGACTGGCGGAGCTGCTCTTCGGCGGCCATGAGTTCGGCGGTTCGGTCGGCGATCTCGCGGGTCAGCGCCTCGCGTGAGCGGGCGAGGACCTCGCGCGCTCGGATGATCTCGTCGATGTCGGTGCAGGTGCCGTACCAGCGGACGATACGTCCGGTCTCGTCGCGGATGGCCTGGGCGCGTCCGAGGACCCATCGATATTGGCCGGAGACGTGGCGGAGCCGGTATTCGCGATGATAGGGCTGGCCGGTGGCGAGCGAGGCGCGCCAGATCCGTTCGGTTTCATCGTGATCGTCGGGATGGAACACGCCAATCCAAGACGTACCATCGGTCGTTCCCGGCTTGGTTCCGGTGAACTCGTACCAACGCTGGTTGAAATAGTCGTGGTAGCCGTCCGGCCGGGTCGACCACACCATCTGATCGATGCAGTTCACGATGGCTTCAAACCGCGCCTCGCTCTCGCGCAGGGCGAAGACGTTTTCGAGTCGCTCGGTCTCGTCGGCAATGAGGCCGATGAGGGATGGGTTGCCATCCCCGTCGTGCACGACTTCGGCTTGGACGAGGATATAGCGCCGCTCGCCATCGCGCGTGATCCGGTAGCTGTGCACGACCCGGCCCGCCGTGATCCCCTTGGCAATGTCGGCGCGAGCCTGCGCGCGGTCTTCCGGCACCATCCGGGCGAAATAGTCCGACGACACCCTGCCTTCCTCAGGTCCGAAGCCGAACATGGCCTGCGCGGTTTCCGATGGCTCGATGATATCTCTGGTAAGATCCCATTCGAACGAGCCGAGCCCGCCGGCCTCCAACGCAAGCTGCAGGCGAGCCTCTTGCCGCCGGAGTTCGGCTTCGGCGCGGTCGCGCTCCTGCTCGCGAGCGGCCAGCGCGGTGATCATGCGGTCGAACCCGGCGCCGAGTTCGTGGAACTCGCCCGCTTGCGCGCCAAGATCGGCGCGGGCGTTGAGGTCGCCGGCGCCGACCCGGTTGGCGGCGTGGGCGATCCGGGCGAGCGGGCCGAGCACGAAGCGCCGGGCGGTGAGGACGCCGGCGAGGAGTGCCACAAGCCCGCCCAGACCGAGCCCGAGCAGGTTGCGCATCGATGCCGCCCGCAGATCGGTGAACGCACGGTTGCGGTCAACGCCCACGACGACGCGGTTGCCCAACAGCACCGGGTTGGGGGGCACGGCGCCGAAGAGGCGCAACATGCCGTCCGGACCGCGCATCTCGACCACCTTGGCGGTGGTCACGGTCAGTGCGTCCAGCAGCGCCTGAGGCGCGAGTTGGCCGACCCACTCCGCATGGATCGGCGCACCATCCTGCGCGGCCGCGACGATGATGCCGCTCGGGTCAAACATGATCACCTCCGCGCCAGGAGGGGTCGTCTCGTCGGCGAGTTGGGCCGCCAACCACTCCTGGTCGACGCTGACGATCGCGACCCCGGTGACGGCGCCATCGAGGCCGCGGAACGGCGTGGCGAAGTGGAGGCTCTGTCGATGAGTGGTCAGGCCGGTCACCAGGTCGCCGCTGGCGAACTTGCCGGTCGCCAACGCCCGGCGGAAATAGGCCCGCTTCGCGACCGAGTAGGCGCCCTGCGCCACCCCTTCATTGTTGCAGATGACGTCGCCGTTCAGGTCGGCGGCGGCGAGCAACGTGTACTCCTCGATCTTGCCGGCGATGGCGCCGAGATACAGGCTGCAGGCGGCATGGTCGGTCGCGCGGATGGGCGGCGCGTCGGCCACGGCGAACAGCAGCCGTTGCACGCCGCCGGTAATCAGGGCGACCCGGTCCTGCGCCGAGCGGCTCTCGGCCATTGCACCGCGATTGAGCGCGTCAGCCCGTTCGTTGCTCTGGGTCACGTCGTTGAGGACGCCGAACAGCAGCGGCGGCATGAGCGCGAGGGCAACGAGGAGGAAAAGGCGGGTGGCGAGAGTCAAGCCGCTATTCGCTACGCCTGTCGGGGCTGAGTGTGAAGCGCAACTCCATCCCTCCCGATGACCGTTTCGGCGGTACGATACAGTTCTCGGTTGCACCCCGACAGTGTTATCCGCGTCGCTGGGCGCCGGGCCGCTGGCCGCGGAGGAACGCGAGGAGGCGGCTGAGCACAGCCGCCGGTTGCTCCTGTTGGATCCAGTGTCCGGCGCCCTGCAGCAGGCCGACGTCCCGGAGATCGGTGCAGAGGCGCGACTGCATCGCTTCGAAATCGCCGGCTTTCTGGTAGGTGCCCCAATCTGCTGCGCCGGCAAAGAAGCAGGCTGGAACGTCGATGGTGCGGCCTGCGAAGGTGGAGAGTTCGCGGGCGAGGTGGCCGGTGGTGCGGACTCGGTAGGCGTTGAGCCCGCCCTGGAAGCCGGTGCGGGCGTATTCACCGGCGTAGAGGGCGAGTTCGGCGTCGGTGAGCCAAGACGCTTCGGTGTCCGGCATGAAGGGAGCGACCGCTTCGGGCATCGTCGCATGGAGCGGCATGACGTAGTAACCCGGCAGCTTGGCGAGCTCCTCGGCCGACCAGGCGGAGAGCGGGTGCGGCGCGTTGCCGGGCCAATCGGCGCTCTTTTGGTGGAAATAGGCGCGCATGAAAGCATGAAGACCCTGGGGCGGGCGGTCCATGTCGGCGGCGGCGCCGCGGGTCGAGTAATACCAGTGATAGTGCTTGCGGGGCGGGTCGAGCGCGGCCAGGTCGGCGGATGGATCGGGCAGGGGAGGGGCGAGCCACGCAGGCGGTCCGCCGAAGGGGGCGCTCATCAGAGCGAGCGAGCGGAAGACGTCGGGGCGGATCAGGGCCGCGGCGGCGGCGGTGCCGGCGCCGTAATCATGGCCGGCGACGAGGTCGACATGGTCCCGCCCGAGAGCGGCGACGATCGACGCGGCGTCGCGGACCAGGTTGAGGATGCCGAACTCCCACAGGTCGATGTCGAAGCCGAGTGCGCTGCCGGTGGTGCGGCCGTAGCCGCGGGCATCCGGCGCGACGACGTGATAGCCGGCGGCGGCCAGGCCGGGCATCAGGTGACGCCAGCTATAGGCGATCTCGGGGAAGCCGTGCAGCAGCAGGATCAACGGGCCGGTGGGATCGCCGGCTTCGAGCAGGTGGACGCGAAGGCCGTTGACGCCGTCGAGGTAGCGGCTGCGGACGTTCGGGGAGAGATGGGCCGGGTCGAGGGGCGGCAAGTCAGTCGTCATCGCGAGTCGCGTCGCTCCTCGCGATGACGAGGTGGGGCATCAGACTTGGTCGGCGACCGGGTTGCGGAGGGTGCCAATGCCGGGGACGGTGACTTCGACGACGTCGCCGGCCTTCATCCAGAGCGGGGGCTTGCGGGCCATGCCGACGCCGGAGGGCGTCCCGGTGACGATGACGTCGCCGGGCTCGATGGTGAAGGCCTGGCTGATGATGTGGATGATGGTGGCGACGTCGAAGACGAGGTCGTCGGTGGAGGCTTCCTGGACGACCTGGCCGTTGAGCGTGGTCGTCAGCTTGAGGCCGGCGATGCCGGGGGGCAGTTCGTCGGCGGTTACGAGGTAGGGGCCGAACGGGCCGGTGCCGTCGAAATTCTTGCCGACGGTCCATTGCGGCGCCTTGAATTGGTAGTCGCGGACCGAAACGTCGTTGAACAGCGAGTAGGCGATGACGTGGTCGAGCGCGCTCTCTTTGGCGATGTCGCGGCCACCCTTGCCGATGACGGCGACGATCTCACCCTCGTAATCAAGCTGTTCGGACAGGCGAGGACGGATGACGGGGGCGCCATGACCGACGAGGCTGGAGGCGAAGCGGCCGAACAGGGTGGGGTAGTCGGGCGTTGCGAAGCCGCTCTCGGCGGAGTGGTCGGCGTAGTTCAGGCCGACGCAGATGATTTTGGGCGGCGTGGGCAGCGGGGGCAGCAGGGTGACGCCGTCGAGGTCGATTGCCGGGCCGGCTAGCATGGCGCGACCCGCACTCATGAGCGCGTCCGGGCCTGCAGCGACCAGGCTGGTCAGGGTACCGGGGAAGCGGGCATCGGTGCTGGGGCAGGCGTGAAACGCCGCGTGGGCGGTTTCGGCAACGGCGATGCCCTCCGTGCCGTTCTGGCGGTAGGCCGCAAAGCGCATAGTGTTCCTCCGTGACGCGTTGGTGCCGGCATAGCCGAAGCGGGGCCGGGCGGGAATGGAGGCTGGAATGGAAAGACTGGTGCCGTTGGCGGAGCGGGTGGCGGCGCGGCTGAAGGCCGATCGCGCGACGGTGGTGGTAGCTGAGAGCTCGACGGGCGGGCTGGTGTCGGCGGCGCTGCTGTCAGTGCCGGGGGCGTCGGCGTATTTCCTGGGCGGCGCGGTGGTCTACACCAAGGTGGCGCGGGCGTCGCTGCTGGACATTCCGGCAGAGGCGATGGTGGGAATCCGATCGGCCACAGAGGCGTATGCCAAGCTGTTGGCGACGACGGCGCGGGAGCGGTTCGGGGCAACCTGGGCGCTGGCTGAGACGGGGGCGGCGGGGCCGAGCGGGAATGGGTATGGCGACCGGGCGGGGCATTGTTGCATCGCAGTCTCCGGGCCGCGCGAGGCGGTGATGACGCTGGAGACCGGGTCGGCGGACCGGGTGGGCAACATGCGGGCGTTTGGAGAGGCGTTGCTGGAGCTGTTTTTGCGGACGCTTTGATCCCTTCGTCATCGGAAAGGGCTGTCCGTGCCGATAGATTTCCGCGTCGCTGCGCTCCTCGCAGTGACGACGAGATTAGACCGCGCCGAGGTAGGCTTGGGTGATGCGGGGGTCGGCGGCGAGTGTGGCCGCGGGGCCTTCGAGGGTGATGCGGCCCATTTCGAGAACGTACGCGTGGTCGGCGATGGCGAGGGCGGCGCGGGCGTTCTGCTCGACGAGTAGGATGGCGGCGCCGCGGGCGCGGAGCTCGGTGGCGATGCGGAAGATGTCGCGCACGATCAGCGGGGCGAGGCCGAGGCTGGGTTCGTCGAGCATGAGGATGTCGGGCCGGGCCATCAGGGCGCGGCCCATGGCGAGCATCTGGCGCTCGCCGCCGGAGAGGGTGCCGGCGTGCTGAACGCGGCGCTCGTGCAGGCGGGGGAACAGGCCGTAGATCTCGTCGAGCGCGTGGGTTGCGGCGGGGCGGCCCTGGTGGCGGAAGCGGAAGGCGCCGAGGCGGAGGTTGTCCTCGACGGTGAGCGTGCCGAACAGCTCGCGCTTCTCGGGGACCAGGCACAGCCCGGCCCGCACGCGCGCCTCGACCGAGAGCCGGGCGAGGTCGACGCCCCCGAGGGTGATGCGGCCGATGCCGGGGTGCACGCCCATGATGGCGTTGAGGAGCGTGGTCTTGCCGGCGCCGTTGGGACCGATGACGGTAACGATCTGGCCGGCGTCGAGGCGCAGGCTGACGTCGTGGACGGCGCCAATGCCGTTATAGGCGACGGAGAGGCGGTCGACCGCGAGCATCAGGCGGCTCCGAGATAGGAGGCGATGACGGCCGGGTCGTGGCGGATGGCGTCGGGCGGGCCTTCAGCGATCTTGTGGCCGAACTGCATGACAACGACGCGGTCGGCCAGGCTCATGACGAAGCCCATGTCGTGCTCGACCAGCAGCACGGTGTGGCCCTCGTCGCGGAGTTGGCGGAGCAGGGTGGCGAGCGCCTGCTTCTCGGCGGCGCGCAGTCCGGCGGCGGGTTCGTCGAGCAGGATGAGGGCCGGGTCGAGGCAGAGCGCGCGGGCGATCTCGACGATGCGCTGCTGGCCGAGGGCGAGGCTGTCGGCGGGCTTGTCGGCGTGTTCGAGCAAGCCGGTGCGGTCGAGTTGGCGCGCGGCTTCGGCGAACAGGCGGGCCTCCTCGGCGCGGTCGAGCCGGAGCAGGGCGGCGGCGGGGGAGGCATGGCCGCGGAGATGGGCCCCCAGGGCGACGTTCTCGAGCACGGACATGCCCGGCACGAGGCGAACATGCTGGAAGGTGCGGGCGAGGCCGAGGCGTGCGACCGTCTGCGGCAGCGGGTGCGGCAGCGCCTGGCCGAGCAGGCTTAGCGTGCCAGCGGTGGGGCGGGTGACGCCGGTTAGAAGGTCGAAACTGGTGCTCTTGCCGGCGCCGTTGGGGCCGATCAGGGCGATGATCTCGCGGCCGGCGAGCGAGAGGTCGAGCGCGTCGACGGCGACAAGGCCGCCGAACTCCTTGCGGAGGCCGTTGGCGGCCAGAAGCGGCGCGCCGGGGGCGGGCAGCGGGCGGGCGGGGAGTGGGGTGGCGGGGAGGATGCGCCGGGCCGGTGGGCGGGCGCGACGGAGCAGGGGCCAGAGGCCGTCCGGCGCGGCTTGCAGCCCGGCGACGAGGAGGGCGCCGAACACGATGGTCTCGTAGCTGCCGGCGCTGCCGAGCAGGCGGGGCAGGATGTCCTGCAGCTTGTCGTTGACGACCGTCACCAGCCCAGCGCCGAGCAGCGCGCCCCAGACCGAGCCGGCGCCGCCGAGGACGGCCATGAGCAGGTATTCGATGCTGGCGTTGAGACCGAATGGGGTGGGGTTCACGCTGCGTTGCATGTGGGCGTAGAGCCAGCCGGCGAAGCCCGCGAGCACGGCGGCGTAGGTGAAGGCGAGCATGCGGGTGGCGGTGAGGTCGACGCCGAAGCTGGCGGCGGCGCGGGTGCCGCCGCGAAGCGCGCGGATAGCGCGGCCGGCGCGGCTGTCGAGCAGGTTGAGCGTCAGGACGACGCAGAGGGCGACGCCGATCCAGACCGGGTAGAAATAGGCGCGGCTGTCGACCAGGGCGGCGCCGAACAGGCGGAGCGGCGGGATGCCGGAGATGCCGTCGTTGCGGCCGAGCCAATCGAGGTTGGCGAAGACGTAGTAGAAGCTGACGCCCCAGGCGACCGTCCCGAGTGCGAGGTAATGCTCCGAGAGGCGCAGCGTGATGGCGCCGACCGCCAGCGCGAGCAGCCCGGCCGCTGCGAGCGAGACGGGAAGGGTGAGCCAGGGAGAGAGGCCGTAGCGCGTGGTCAGCAGGGCGGTGGCGTAGGCGCCGAAGCCCATGAAGGTGGCTTGCGCGAAGGACGTCATGCCGCCGAAGCCGGTCAGCACGACGAGGCCGAGGCCGATGATGGCGGCGATGCCGACGTAGTTGCCCAGCGTGATCCAGTAGTTGGGCACCGGGAGCAGGGGGAGCGCCAGTAGCCCGGCGAAGAGCAGGATTGGGAGGGCGCGGGTCACTCCTCGTCCTCGGCCGGGGCGCGGAGCGAGCGCCAGAGCAGCACGGGGATGATGATCGTGAAGACGATCACCTCCTTGAAGGCGCTGGCGTAAAACGAGGAGAAGCTCTCGACGCAGCCGACCAGCAGGGCGGCAGCGGCGGCGATCGGGTAACTGGCGAGCCCGGCGATGATGGCGGCGACGAAGCCCTTGAGTCCGATCAGGAAGCCGCTGTCGTAATAGAGTGTGGTGAGCGGCACGATCAGCACGCCGGAGGCCGCCCCGATCAGCCCGGCCAGCGCGAAGGCGATGCGGCCGGAGAGAGACGTCGAGATGCCGACCAGGCGGGCGCCGAGCCGGTTGATGGCGGTGGCGCGCAGGGCTTTGCCGGCGAGGCTGTAGGCAAAGAACAGGGCCAAGCCGGCCATGGTGAGCAGCGACAGGCCGACGATCCAGAGCGCCTGGCCGGGGATGAGCAGGCTGCCGATCGAGAGGTGGGCGTCGGAGAAGCCGGCGGCGCGGGTGCCTTCGGGGCCGAAGAAGACGAGGCCGAGCCCGTTGAGCGCGAGATGCACGCCGACGCTGGCGATCAGCAGGACGAGGACCGAGGCGCGGGCGAGCGGCTGGAAGGCGATGCGGTAGAGGTAGGGCGCCATGGGGGCGACGATGGCGATGGCGAGTAGGGCAGCGAGGGCCGGGCCGGGCCGGGCCGGGGCGAGGAGAAGAGTGGCGGCGGCGATGAGGCCGGGGAGCACCAGGGTCTCGATCAGGAGGGCGGAGCCGATGCGGCGGTCCTGCAGCGCGCCGGCCGCGCAGGCGGCGACGCCGAGGCCGGCGAGCAGCATCAGGCTGCCGGGCGTGCGGCCGGATTGCAGCGCGGCGTCGGTGAGGCCGCCGAAGGCGACGAGTTCGCCCATCGGGATCAGGATCACACGGGTTACGGCGAAAACCAGCACGAGCGAGAGCGCGAGCAGTGCGTAGATGGCGCCGTTGACGACGCCGTCCTGCAGCAAGATGAGGGCGATGTCGGTGTCCACGGGGCGGCTACGCTCGCTACCGCCTCGTCATTGCGAGGAGCGCAGCGACGAAGCAATCCAGGGCGGCAAGGTCGGTCCGTGCCGCCCTGGATCGCCGCGCCGCCAAGAGCCGGCTCGCGATGACGAACGTCGCTATTTGATCAGGACCCAGGCGCCGTTTTGGATTGTCACCATGACGCGGGCGCGGTCGTCCATGCCGTTGTGGTCGGTCGCCGACATGTCGGCGACACCGTTGGATAGGACCACCTCGTGCTCCGCCTCGATGGCGTCGCGCAGGGCGGCGCGGAACTCGGCGGTGCCGGGCTTGGCGGTCTTGAGGGCGGCAGGGATGGCGTGGCCGAGTTCGACGCCGGCGTCGAACATGTGGGCGGCGAACGTCGAGAAGCTGCCGTCGCCGTATTTCCTTGTGTAGTCGGCGACCAGCTTGGCGGCGATCGGCTTGACCGGGTTGGCGTCGGCGAGCTGGTCCGGAATCAGGACGGGGCCGGCGGGCAGCACGGTCCCGTCCACGTCCTTGCCGCCGACGCGGAGGAAATCCTGATTGGTCACGCCGTGGGTCTGGTAGTAGGCGCCGGCGTAGCCGCGCTCCTTGAGTGTCTTTTGCGGCAGGGCGGCGGGCGTGCCGGCGGCGGCGATCAGGATCGCGTCGGGATGGGCCGCGACCAGCTTGAGGACCTGGCCGGTGACGCTCTGATCGTTGCGGGCGTAGCGTTCGGTGGCGACGATCTTGATGCCCTTGGCTTCGAACGCCTTGGTCGCTTCGGCGAGCCAGCCGTCGCCATAGGCATCGTTGAAGCCGATGAACCCGGCCGTCTTGATGTTGTGCGAGGCCATGTGGTCAGCGATGCCGCGGGCCATGAGGCTATCGTTTTGCGGCGTTTTAAACGCCCAGCGCTTGGCGCCCTCCACGGGCGCGATGATCTTCTCGGAAGCGGCGAGCGAGATCAGCGGGACATGTTTCTCGCCGGCCACGTCGACGAGGGCGATCGAGCCCGGCGTGGCGGTCGACCCGATCAGCAGGTCGACATCGTTCTCGTCGATCAGCTTGCGGCCGTTGGCGACCGCGCGCGACGCGTCGGTCCCGTCGTCGAGGACGATGTACTCGATCGTCTGGCCGCCGATGTTCGTGGGGAGGAAAGCGACGGCGTTCTTTTCCGGCACGCCGAGGCTGGCGGCGGGGCCGGTGGCTGACACGGTGATGCCCACCTTGATCTGAGCGAAAGCCGGGCCGGCCAGCGCCGTTGCAGCAAGCGCCAAAGCTATCAGCCGCATGGTTCGTCCCCCCAGAATACGAGCGGGGAGTGGTATGGAAGGGGTCGAAGGGTGTCAATCGGGAGCGCAGCCGCGGCCACGCTCCCGAGCGGTTCAGGGGACGGAGGGGGCCGGCGGCGGGGTGGGTTCGGCGGCCGAGGTGTTGGCGGGGATCGCTGCCGCAAGGGCGGCGGTATTGGTTTCGAGCGTTTGGCGGACGGCGGACACGCCGGCGATCTGCGCGTCGGTCGCCCCGGCCGACTTGGCGCTCGCTTCGGCGGCAACGAGTTGGGCGGCCAGGCCGTGGAACGCCGCCGTGGCGCTGGCGATGACGGTGCTCTGGGCGGCGACATCGTCGCGCAGTTGGGTCAGTTCGCGATCGAACGTTTCGGACATTCTCGTCAACTCCTGAAGGATCTGTTGCAAAAACGGGGTGGTCGCGCCGTGCCAGAGCTTGATCAGGCGGCGGATGCAGAGTGGCAGCATGAGATACACCGTCCGGCTCCAAACTAGGCAAATGTTCCTAGTGTTCTGCCGGCCGCGGTGCAAGCCTTCATGTCACCTGTGCGTGGCAGCAATGCGCGGGTCCCGGTGATCCCGGTCACACTTTCTTCACACATTTAGCTCATATACTCGGCAACGGCGCAGGAGCGCCGTGTCGGGTTGGGGTTGTTGGTTGATGGCCTTTGTTCGTACCGCACTGATCATTCTGGCGCTGCTGCTCGGCTGGACCGCCTTGCGACATCAAGGTCTTGCGCACACGCCGGCGCTGCCGTTGAGCGGGTCGACAGCGGTTACCGGCGCGGGCTAGGCCAACGACGGCCTGGACCGAGAGCGACTCGGACCGCCGGGTCCAGCAGGGCGGACAGTTCGGCCTCGGGCTCGTAGGCGGGCATCAAGCGCTGCAATAACGGATTTTTCGCTGTTGCCGGGTGGAAGTAGATTTCGCCGAGGCCAGGCGGAAGCGCCGGGGCGGCGCGCAGGAGCCGATCGGACGCCATGTGACCGGTCCAGGCGAGTCCCAGTAGCCAGTCATTGCTGACCATCCGGGCCCGCCGGGCCATGAGCCGCAGCAAACGGGTCCAGTAATAAAGGGCTAAGGCAGCCGGGCCCTGCGAAACACCGCAGGCGCGCATCAGTGAGGGGGGCTCCGCCGGAACGCGGACGGCTTGCAAGCCGAAACGCCGGCCGATCTCGATCAACAGGCGGCCAACCGTCGGATGGACATGCATGTGCTTGTGCGCGTTGGCGTGGTCCAGTTGCAGCCCGGTGGCCGCAAACGCGCGATACTGGGCCTCGACCTCGGCCGCCAGGCGCTGCCGGCCGCGTCGGGTGAAGAAGAAGTCGAGACCGAGCTGGAACTGGTCGCTGCCGAAGGGCGGCGTCCCGGGCAGGACGGCGTCACCCTCCACGACGACCAGGTGCAGGCCGACGCCCAGCGCCGGCATGGCGCGGGCGCGGCGAATGGCGTCGGCGGCGGCGGGCCCAGCTACCATCAGGCTGGCGGTCGTCAGGATGCCCTCGCGATGCGCCTGCTCGATGGCGTCGTTCACCTCGACGGAAAGACCGAAATCATCCGCCGAGATGATGTAATTGCCCAGCTCAGTAGCGGTATTGCTCGTGCTTGAAGGGGCCGGCCGGGGTGACGCCGATGTATTCGGCCTGGGCGCCCGAGAGCTTGGTCAGCTTGGCGCCGACCTTCTCGAGATGCAGCGCGGCGACCTTCTCGTCGAGATGCTTCGGCAGCGTGTAGACCTCGTTCTTGTACCGGCCCGCCGGGGCGGTCCACAATTCGATCTGCGCCAGCACCTGGTTGGTGAAGCTGGCGGACATGACGAAGCTCGGATGCCCCGTCGCGTTGCCAAGGTTGACCAGGCGTCCCTCGCTGAGCACGATCAGGCGCTTGTTGTCCGGGAAAACGACTTCGTCGACCTGCGGCTTGACGTTCTCCCACTTCATGTTGCGCAGCGACTCGATCTGGATCTCGCTGTCGAAGTGGCCGATGTTGCAGACGATCGCCCGGTTCTTCATCGCACGCATGTGGTCGATCGTGATGACGTCGATATTGCCGGTCGCGGTAACGAAGATGTCGGCGCGCGGGGCGGCGTCCTCCATCGTGACGACCTCGTAGCCCTCCATCGCCGCCTGCAGCGCGCAGATCGGATCGACTTCGGTGACGAGCACGCGGCAGCCGCCGTTCTTGAGGCTGGCGGCCGAGCCCTTGCCGACGTCGCCGTAGCCCGCGACGCAGGCGACCTTGCCGGCCATCATCACGTCGGTGCCGCGGCGAATGGCGTCGACCAGGCTTTCCTTGCAGCCGTAGAGGTTGTCGAACTTGGACTTGGTGACGCTGTCGTTGACGTTGATGGCTGGCACCTTCAGTGCGCCGGACTTGGCCATCTCCCACAGGCGATGCACGCCGGTGGTGGTCTCTTCCGACAGGCCCTTGATGCCCGGGAGCAGGTCGGCGTGCGTCTCGTGGATCAGCTTGGTCAGGTCGCCGCCGTCATCGAGGATCATGTTCGGAACCCAGCCATTGGGGCCGCGCACCGTCTTCTCGATCGCCCACCAAAACTCGTCCTCGCTCATGCCCTTCCAGGCGAAGACGGGGATGCCCGCCGCAGCGATCGCGGCCGCAGCGTGATCCTGGGTCGAGAAGATGTTGCAGGACGACCAGCGGATGGTGGCGCCGAGCGCGATCAGCGTCTCGATCAGCACGGCGGTCTGGATCGTCATGTGGAGCGAGCCCACGATGTTGGCGCCCTTGAGCGGCTGGCTGGCGCCATACTCGGCGCGCAACGCCATAAGGCCGGGCATCTCGTCCTCCGCCATGAGGATCTCCTTGCGGCCCCACGGGGCAAGGCTGATGTCGCGGACCTTGAAGTCCTCTTGGGTCACGTTCGTGTCGGGCATTGGGGGCTCCTGGAGTTGCCCGCGTGATATAAGGATATCTTTATTAGTGCAAGCTAGCTCTTGGTGTCGCCGACCTCCCAGCCGCCGCCGAGGGCCTTGTACAGCATGATCAGGTCGGTCGAGACCGTCGTCGTGGCATTGGCGAGGTCCTGCTCGGACTGCAGCAGCGTGCGCTGGGCCGTTAGCACTTCGAGGAAGTCGGACAGGCCGTTCTTGTATCGTTCGGTGGCGATCTGGTAGGCGCGGCGGCTTTGTGCGACTTGGGCCGCGAGGCGATCGCGGCGGAGCTGGTCGGTGCGGTAGGCGATCAGGGCGTTGTCGACGTCGTGGAAGGCCTGCAGCACCGTCCGCTGATAGTTCAGGGCCGCTTCCTTCGCGAGTTGCTTGCGGAGTTCGAGCGTGCCGCGCAGGCGGCCGCCCTCGAAGATCGGGATCGTGAGGCTCGGGCCGACGCCGTAGGTCAGCGCGTTGATGTCGAACACGCGGGTGAACTGCGTCGCTTGCAGCGCGACGCTGCCGGACAGGGTCAAGCTCGGATAGAAATTGGCCTCGGCCACGCCGATGTCGGCGGTCGCCCCGTGAAGCTGGGCGTCGGCTTGGCGGATGTCGGGGCGGCGCTTGGCCAGCTCGGATGGAAGTCCGATCGGCACGGTGGGCGGCACCGGGGGGAGCGGCTTGCGGGTTTCCAACTCGGCCGCCATTGCGCCGGGCGCCTCGCCGAGCAAGAGGCTGATCGCGTTGATCGCCTGCAGTTCCTGCGCCTCGAGCTGCGGCAGGTTCGCGGCGGTGGCCTCGGCCTGGGCGCGGGCGTTGGCGAGGTCGAGGTCGGTGGCCAAGCCGCCCCGGACCCGCTGGTCTGTGAGGCGGACAGCCTGTTCGGCGGTGGACAGGTTGTTGCGGACGATGCGCTCACTCTCCTGGAGACCGCGGAGCTGGACGTAGTTGCGGGCGAGCTCGGCCAGGCTGGTGAGCAACGTGTTGTGCCGAGCTTCGATGGAGGCCTCGACCGCGGCACTGGCGCTCTCGACTTGGCGCCGGACCTTGCCCCAAAGGTCGAGCTCCCAGGAAGCGTCGAACCCGGCCTGGAAGAGGTCGAAGGCGCCGAGGCTGCCGAACGAGTTGGGCACGCCGCCCTGGCGTCCGCCGAGGCCGTTGCTCTGCGTCGCTGGATTGCCGCCGCCGCTGCCGAGTAGGCTGACGACACCGTTCTTGCTCAGCTGTTGGCGGGTGTAGCTGGAGTTGCCGTTCAGGGTTGGGAACGACCCGGCGTTGGTTACGCTGCGCTGCGCCCGGGATTCGGCAAGGCGGAGGTCGGCGGTGCGCACGTCGAGGTTGGTGTCGGCGACCCGGCGCATGAGCGAGGTCAGCTCCGGGTCATGCAACACGTTCCACCACTCGACATCGACCGGCTCGGCCACGGGCAGGCTCACCTTGGCGGACGGACTCTCCGTGCGGGTGGTGCGGAACCACGAGGCGGGCGACCATGGGCTCGGGCTTTCGTAGTCGGGTCCAACGGTACAGGCGCCCAGCAGCAGCAGGGCGGACAGGCTTACCTTAATGTTCATACCTAAAGCCCATGACTAATGACCACCGGCCGGAGCCCCCTTGGGAACGTTCGGAAGGAACAGGGTCAGCGGCGCCGCGACGAGGGCGACGCACGCCAGGATGAGGAAGCAGTCGAGGTAGCTCAGCATGGTCGCCTGGTCGTGCACCTGCTGGGCGATGCGCGCGAGCGACGTGCCGACGCCGAAACCGTCGTAGGGCGTGACGTGTTCGGCCAGGCGCGCGTGATGGAACTGGCCGCGCCACTGCAATTCCGTGGTGACGATGGCGACGCCGACGGAGCCGCCGAGATTGCGCATGAGATTGATGATGGCCGAGGCGTCGGAGTTCTTGTCGGGCGGCACGCCGTTGAACTGCACCGCCGAGAGCGGGATGAAGACGAGCGGCAACCAGATGACCTGAAGCATGCGGGCTTGCGACAGGTTGGCGAAGGCGGCATCGAGATTGAGGCCGGACGCGTAGATCATCGACCCGGCGGTGCCGAGCATGGCGCTGAAGATGAGCCATTTCGGCTGGATGACCTTACCGGTCAGAAGCCCGGCCACCGGCATGATAAACAACGTGACCGCGCCGCCCATGCCGAGGGTCATGCCCGCCGTCAGCGCATCGTAGCCGAGCAACTCCTGGGAGAACTGCGGCAGCAACTGGGTGGTGGCGACGATGAGGAAGCCGAACAGGAACATGATGACGTTGCTGATGCTGAAGGGGGCGCTCTTGAGCAAGCGCAGGTTGACTAGCGGCTGCGGGTGCTGCAGCTCCCAGAACACCATGGCCACGAGCGCGACGCCGGCCGTCATCGCAAGCAGGGTGATCGTCGGCGACGAAAAGCCGTCCTCGCGCTCGAAGCGGTCCAGCACGTATTGCAGGCAACCGAAGCCGATCGCGATGAGGACGAAGCCGACATAGTCGATCTTGAACCCGCGCTTGAGGAGGGTCGCCCGCTCCCTGACCAGCGTCGGGGAGTCCCACACGAACATCCAGACCAGGGCCAGGGACAGCAATCCGACCGGAAGATTGATCAGGAAAACCCAGTGCCACGAGTAGTTGTCGGTCAGCCAGCCGCCCAGCACCGGGCCGACGGCGGGGGCGGTGACGACGGTGAAGCCGTAGAGCGAGAAGGCGAGGGCGCGCTGCTGCGGCGTGAAGCTGTCGGCGAAGATGCTCTGTTCCGTTGGCGCCAGGCCGCCGCCGCCCACGCCCTGGAGCACGCGGAAGAACAGCATCATGCCGAGGCTGTCGGCGAAGCCGCACATGACGGACGAGAAGGTGAAGATCGCGACGCAGATCATATAAAAGCGCTTGCGGCCGATGACGTTCGAGAGCCAACCGCTGATCGGCAGGACGATGGCGTTGCTGATCAGATAGGAGCTGATGATGTACGTGCTCTCGTCCTGGCTCGCGGCGAGCGACCCGGCGATGTGGCGCAGCGACACGTTGGCGATCGTCGTGTCGAGCACCTCCATGAAGGTGGCGATCGAGACGATGACGGCGATCAGCCAGGGGCTGTTCGGCCCCGCCGCGGAGCGGGGGAGGGCCGGATTGGCCGTCAATTGACCTTCACGCTCGGGACGACCGACATGCCCGGGGCAAGCCTGCAGCGGACGGCGTCCTCATGCCGGATGGTGATTTTGACGGGCACGCGCTGGACGACTTTGACGAAGTTGCCGGTCGCGTTTTCGGCCGGCAGGCTGCTGAACACGCTGCCGGAGCCGGGCTGGAAGCCGTCGACCCGGCCGGTGAGCTCGCGATCTGGGCAAGCGTCGACTTTCATCGTCACGCGCTGACCGACTTGCATGCCGGCGAGCTGGGTCTCTTTGAAATTGGCGATGGTCCAGCGGTCGTCGCCGACGACGGCGAGGAGGGATTGGCCGGACTGGACGTAGTCGCCGAGATTGACCGTGCGCTTGGCGGTCTGTCCGTCCCGCGGGGCCGTGATGGTGGTGTAGGAGAGCTGCAATTCGGCGTTGGCGACCGCGACGTCGGCGGCCCTGAGGCTGGCCTGCGCGGCTTCGATCTGGGCTTTCTGCGCATCGACGTTGGCCTGGGCGGCAAGGACGGCTTGTTGCTGCGCGTCGACCTTCGCCTGAGCCGACTTGCTCGAAGAGCCGGCGTTGTCGACCTGTTGGCGGCTGATGGCCTGGGGCCCGACCGAGCTGTAACGGGCAAAATCCGCTTTGGCTTGGCTGAAATCGGCTTGGGCGATCCGGACGTTGGCCTGTGCCTGGTCGACGGCGGCACTCTGCTGGGCGAGACCGGCGACGGCCTGATTGAGTTGGGCGGCCGTCTGAGCGCGCTGGGCGCGCGCTTGATCCAGCTTGACCTGGTAGTCGCGCGGGTCGAGCTGGACGAGGGTCTGGCCTTCCTTGACGGTCTGGAAGTCGTCGACCGCGAGCTTGGTGACGCGGCCACTGACCTGGGGCGCGATCTGGGTGATATACGCTTGGACGTAGGCGTCGTCGGTGCTCGCATAGTGGCGCGCATCGAGCCAATACAGGACTGCGCCCAGGATCAGGGCGGCGAGGACGACGAGGCCGATCGCCCAGAAGATGATCTTCCGGCCGCGCGGCATCTTTCGCTTCTGCTCGGGCTCCTCATGGTCGACGTCGTCGCCCGCATCGGGCGCACTGGCGGGCTCGCGACCGATCGGGCGAGCGTCGAGGCGCGTGGTCCGAGGTTGTGCGTAGTTGACGACGACATCGTAACCCTTCGGGTCGGGAACAGTGCCGTCCATGCGATGCAATCCTTCAGACGGGCCGCGTTGCGTCAGGAGAAATCTGACCGATGGGTCACTTAATTAGCACGTTTCGAACCCGCTGCAAGTTGCCCATCTTTCCGACGCAGCAGGAACAGTGCTTGCTCGCCAAATAGATTGGCCAAGGCCGGAAAGCGGCGCCACGGCGCACGGCGGCCGCCATCGTCGACGGCGAGCCACCGTTCCACCGCGTAGCCTTCCTGGGCGCAAAGATCGAAGAAGTCCTGGATGGTGCAGGGATGGATGTTGGGCGTCTCGTACCAGGGGCGGTCCCAGGTCGCGGTCATCGGCATCCGGCCGTCACGGGCAAGCTGCCAGCGGACCCGCCAGTGGCCGAAATTGGGGAAGCTGACGAGGGCGCGCGTGCCGATCCGCAGCATTTGCCGCAGGACCTCGCGGGGACGCTCAACCGCCTGTAGCGTGCGTGAGAGGACGACGTAGTCGAACAGGCCGTCGGGATAGTGGATTAGGTCGGTGTCGGCATCGCCCTGCATGACCGGGAGTCCGTGAGCGACGGCGTGGGTCACTTCGGCCATGTCGATCTCGATGCCGCGGGCGTCGCAGCCGCGGGTGCGGAACAGGTGCTCGATCAGCGATCCGTCGCCGCTGCCGATGTCGAGGACGCGCGAACGCGGCTCGATCATCTCGGACATCAGTTGAAGGTCGAGCCGCATATTCTTGGCGACGTATTGGACGGGCGGGTGCCTCATGGCCCGGCGGCCGTCAGCCCGGCATGTTCGGCGCAACCGGACAAGAAGCCGGACAGGGTGCGGAAGAAGTCGGGCTCGTCGAGCAGGAAGGCGTCATGGCCCTTGTCGCTTTTGATCTCGACGAAGCTGGCGTTGGCGCCGGCGCCGTTCAGCGCGCGGGCGATGGCGCGCGATTGGGCGGTGGGGAACAGCCAGTCGCTGTCGAAGGAGACGAGGCAGAAGCGGGTCTGGCTGCCGCGAAAGGCGGTGGCGAGATCGCCGCCATGATCCGCGGCAAGGTCGAACAGGTCCATCGCGCGCGTGATGGTGAGGTAGGCGTTGGCGTCGAACCGGTTGACGAAGGTGCTGCCCTGGTGCCGCAGGTAGCTCTCCACCTCGAAGATGTCGCCGAGCAACGAGAGCGCGGCCGTCTCGGGGTTGGGGTTGGCGCGGACCCGGCGGCCGAACTTGCGGGTGAGCGCTTCCTCGCTGAGATAGGTGATGTGGGCCGCCATGCGGGCGACGGCGAGGCCGCGGGCGGGGATCTTGCCGGACCGCCAGTATGACCCGGCGTCGAAATCGGGGTCGGCGAAGATGGCCTGGCGGCCGACCTCGTGGAAGGCGATGTTCTGCGCCGAGTGGAAGGCCGCGGTGGCGACCGGCACGCAGGCGAAGACGAGGTCGGGGAAGCTCGCAGCCCATTGGAGCGCCTGCATTCCACCCATGGAGCCGCCGATCACGGCGAACAGGCGAGTGATCCCGAGATGTTCGACCAGGCGGTGCTGGGCGCGGACCATGTCTTTGATCGTTATGGTGGGGAAGTCCTTGCCCCAGATGCCGCTCCCGTCCGGCCGTTCGCTGCGGGGGCCGGTGCTGCCCATGCAGCCGCCGAGGACGTTGGCGCAGACGACGAAGAACCGTCCGGTGTCGACCGGGCACCCGGGGCCGACGACCCGCTCCCACCAGCCGGGCTTACCGGTAAGCGGTTGCCGATCGGCAACGTATTGATCGCCGGTCAGCGCATGGCAGACCAGCACGGCGTTGTCCCGGGCCGCGTTGAGCTGGCCGTAGGTGCGGAAAGCGACGGTCAGTTCAGGCAGCACGACGCCGGATTCGAGCGCGAAGCCCTCATTGAATGTGGCGGCCTGATGCGTGCGTTCCTGCTCGCTGGCCCACGCAGTGTCGGGGACATCCATCGTCCGTTCCACATAAGGCCGGGGCTGAACGTCGGCAACGGGCGGGTCGGCGCTGTATCTCTGCGCTGAAGCGGTCGTATAATGGGCGACCATGTCCAATGTGTCTTCCTGCGCGGCGCCTGTGGCGGCCGCAGCGCCGGTCTCCGACCTGACCGGCGACGCCGACCGGCTGCAGCGGCTTGAAGCGCTGCGGGCGGAGTTGGACCAGGTCGACGACGCAATGCACGACATGCTGATGCGGCGGGCCGAGCTCGTGGCGCAGGTCGCATCGCTGGGCGCGAAAGGGCGGGTGCCGCTGCGGCCGGGTCGAGAGGCGTCGATCATCCGGCGGCTTCTCGGGCGTAATCGCGGCGCACTGGCAGCCGCGACATTGGTTCGGGTATGGCGCGAGATGCTGGCGGGAAGCTCGGCGCAGCAGAGCCCGATGACCATCGTGACCGGCCAGGCCGGGCTCGAGGCGGTGGTGCGGGAGCATTTCGGGGCTTTGAGCCGGTCCGAGGCGATGGATCCGGCGGCGGCGATCGCCCAGGTGCGGCAGGGTGATGCGGCGCTCGCGGTGCTGCCGTTTCCGTCGGAGACGGCACGGTGGTGGGTGGAACTGGTCGGCCACGAGCGACGGCCACGGAGTCATGTTGTCGCCCGCTTGCCGTTCTGGGGGCGCCACGGCGCGCTCGAAGCCCTGGTTTTGAGCGCGGCGGCACCGGATCCCAGCGGCGCGGATCGATCGCTGCTGGCGGGAGTGGGCGCGGCCGAACTGGAAGATGCCGGGTTCGTGGTCGAGACCGTCCACCCAGGCGGTTTGGTGGAAGTCGTAGGTTTCGTGACGCAAGAGGACCCTCGTTTGCGAGGTCGCCCGGCGTCAGTGCTCGGCGCATATGCCGTTCCCGTAGGAGAGTTCGTATGAGCCTTCGTCCCCGGCCCGGCATCATGGCGGTCGAGCCCTATGTCGGCGGCGAGAGCAAGGTGGCGGGGCAGAACCGCGTCATCAAACTTTCATCGAACGAGGGTGCGTTCGGTACTCCGCCGATGGCCGAAGCTGCGATCCGGGATACGGCGGCGGAGGATTTTCGCTACCCCGACGGCGGTGCGCTCGAACTGCGCCAGGCGATCGGGAAGCGGTTTGGGCTGGACCCGGCCCGGATCGTGTGCGGCGCCGGGTCGGACGAGCTGATCGGGCTGTTGATCAGCTCCTATGGCGGGCCGGGGACGGAGCTGCTGGTCTCGGAATACGCGTTCAGCATGTATGCGATCTACGGGCAGGTTGCCGGCTGCTCGGTCGTCGTGGCGCCAGAGCGGAACCGGACGATCGACGTCGACGCGATGCTGGCCCGGGTTTCGCCCGCGACCCGGCTGGTGTTCATCGCCAACCCGAACAACCCGACCGGAACGCTGCTGCCGCAGGCGGAGGTCGAGCGGCTGCGGCGGGGCTTGCCGGACAACGTGCTGCTGGCGCTCGACGCAGCCTATGCGGAGTATGTCGAGGACCCCGCGTATGAACCAGGCGACGCGCTCGTCGATGCCGGAGACAACACCGTCATGCTGCGCACGTTCAGCAAGATCTTCGGGCTCGGCGGCGCGCGGGTCGGCTGGTGTTACGGGCCGGCTCCGGTCATCGACGTGCTGAACCGGGTTCGCAGTCCGTTCAACGTCAATCTGCTCGGGCAGCGGGCGGCGATCGGGGCGCTGGCGGAGCCGGGTTGGGTCGAGAAGGGACGGACGCATAATACCACGGCACGGGCCGGCGCTGACGGCAAAGCTGCGTGGGGCGGGGATCGACGTCGGCGAGAGCCACTGCAACTTCGTGCTGGCCGATTTCGGGTCTGCGGCGCGGGCCGATGCGGCGCTCGCGGCGCTCAAGGCACGCGGCATCATCGTGCGGCCGATGGGCAGCTACGCGTTGGGGCAGTGCATCCGGATCACCGTCGGCACGGACGAGGAGTGCGCCCTGGTCGAGGACGTTCTCGTTCGAGAAACCGCCAATGCCTGAACCGCTGTTCGAGCGGCTCGCGATCGTCGGTCTGGGTCTGATTGGAAGTTCGATCGCACGGGTCGCGATGGAGCGGCGCGGGCTGTGCCGGGAGTTGGTGGCCTGCGACCGGAGCGCGCACGTTCTGGACCGGGTTCGGGCGCTGGGCATCGCAGACCGGGTCGAGGCGGATGTCGCCACGGCGGTGCGGGGCGCGGATTGCGTGATGCTGGCCGCCCCGGTGGGGGTTTTCGCCGGGCTGGCGGCTGCGATGGCGCCCGCGCTGGCGCCGGGGACGATCGTGACCGACACCGGCAGCACGAAGATGTCGGTGATCCGGGACGTCGAGCCGCTGCTGCCCGAGGGGGTGCGCTTCGTACCGGGCCATCCCATGGCCGGTACCGAGTATTCCGGCCCGGATTCAGGATTCTCCACCCTGTTCGAAGGACGCTGGGCGCTGCTCACGCCAGGACCGCGATCCGATCCGGCGGCGGTGGCGACGATGGAGGAGTTCTGGTCCCGGTGCGGCAGCATGGTGGAACTCATGACACCCAGCCATCACGACCGGGTCGTGGCGATCGTGAGCCATCTGCCGCATTTGCTCGCTTTCACGATTTGCGGAACGGCGGACGATTTGTCCCAGGAAGGCGAGGGGGAGGAGGCGACACGGTCCGAGGTGCTGAAGTTCGCGGCTTCCGGCTTCCGCGACTTCACCAGGATCGCGGCGAGCGACCCGGAGATGTGGCGCGACGTATTCCTGAACAACCGCGAGGCGCTGCTTGAGATGCTGGCGCGCTTCAACGAGGACGCGCAGGCCATGGGGCGCGCGGTTCGCTGGGGGGACGCCTCTTATATAGAGGACAAGATCCAGCGCGGCCGGGGCATTCGGCAGCGGTTGATCGAACTCAAACAGGCCTAGGCAGCGCGTGGGGCGGGTTGTGGCTGGCAGTGGGGATGTTGCTGAGACGTCTGTTGCGGATCGGATCGCTGTGCGCAGCTGGTGTAAGGAACATCAGCGGTTTGCGCCTGGGACCCACTCGACGTCGCCGGTGGTTTGGGCGTTGAGGTGGCGGGCGAGGACGAAGAGGTAGTCGGAGAGACGGTTGAGGTAGCGGATGACGGCCGGGTTGACGGTCTCGGCGGCCGCGAGGGCGACAACGAGGCGTTCGGCCCGGCGGGTGACGGTGCGGGCGACGTGGGCATGGGCGGCGGCGGGGCTCCCACCGGGAAGTACGAAGCTCTTCAGCGGAGCGAGGCTGGCGTTCAGGGATGCGATCTCGGTTTCGAGCGCGGCCGAAGGGGTGTCGGTCAGGCGGAGACGGTCGCCGGCCTCGCCGGGAACGCAAAGGTCAGCGCCGACGTCGAACAGGTCGTTCTGGATGCGGCCGAGGATGGTCTGGCTGGCCAGGTCGGCGGTTATGACGGCGCGGAGAACGCCGATGGTGGCGTTTGCTTCGTCGACCGTACCGTAGGCGTCGACGCGGAGCGCGTCCTTGGGCACGCGCGTGCCGTCGCCGAGGGAAGTCTGGCCGCTGTCGCCGCCTCGGGTGACGACTCGGTCAATGCGGATCATGGGCAATTCCTATTGGGCAGACAGGCTGTGGCGGGCTGGTCACGCTTATTTTTCCCGAGGTCCCGGAAAGCGGACGTGCTTAACTACTCCGCCCCGCCCGCGAGAGCTATATCGCATCGATAGACGTGAATACGGTTTGACCTACTAGATGTTGTGGTAGCAGATTTCGCACCATTGAGTGGCGCCCGAAATCGGAGCCGTGCCGAGGACTGAGGACCGAACATGGACATGCATATCAGCCGACCCAATACCGGGATCGCCGAGACGATTTCACCGATTTCGCGGCAAATCTGGGATGCGAAATACCGGTTCAAGCGCAATGATGGCGTGCCGGTCGATGGCGAGATCGAGGATAGCTGGCGCCGTGTCGCGAAGGCGCTGGCGGAGGCAGAGGCGGAGCCGTCGGTCTGGGAGCCCAAATTCTACGAAGCGCTCGAGGGGTTCCGGTTTTTGCCGGCGGGGCGGATCCTGTCGGGCGCAGGGACGGAGCGGCGGGTGACGCTGTTCAACTGCTTCGTGATGGGCGACATCGGCGACGATCTGGGCCAGATCTTTGAGCACCTGCGCGAGGCGGCGCTGACGATGCAGCAGGGCGGCGGCATCGGCTACGATTTCTCGACGCTGCGGCCCAAGGGCGCGCCGGTGCGCGGCGTGGGCGCGGACGCGTCGGGGCCGCTGTCGTTCATGGATGTGTGGGACGCGATGTGCCGCACGATCATGTCGGCGGGCGCGCGGCGGGGCGCGATGATGGCGACCATGCGGTGCGACCACCCGGACATCGAGGACTTCATCAGCGCCAAGCGCCAGGTCGGGCGGTTGCGGAACTTCAACCTGTCGGTGTTGGCGACGGATCCGTTCATGGCGGCGGTGGAGGCGGATGCGGAGTGGCCGCTGGTGTTCGGCGGGCGCACCTTCCGGACGATCCGGGCGAAGGCGCTGTTCGATGCGATCACGCAGGCGACGTATGACTATGCCGAGCCGGGCGTGATCTTCATCGATCGGATCAATAAGCGGAACAATCTGCATTATTGCGAGGAGATCCACTCCACCAATCCGTGCGGCGAGCAGCCGTTGCCGGCGTATGGCGCCTGCCTGCTCGGCTCGATCAACCTGGCCCGGCTGGTGCGCGATCCGTTCACGGCGCATGCGCGGATCGACGAGGCCGAGCTGGCCGAGCTGGTCGGCACGGCGATCCGGATGATGGACAACACCATCGACGTATCGGGTTTTCCGCTCGAGGCGCAGCGGCGCGAAGCCGAGGCAAAGCGGCGGATCGGCCTTGGGATGACCGGGCTGGCGGACGCGCTGATGATGGTCGGTCTGCGCTACGGCTCGGCCGAGGCCGCCGATTGCGCGACGGATTGGGCCCGGCAGATCGAGCGGGCGGCCTACCTGACATCGGCCGGGCTGGCCGCCGAAAAAGGCGCGTTCCCGCTTTACGACGAGGAGCCCTACCTGGCCGGCGAGACGATCCGCGGCATGGACGCGGATGTGCGGGAGGCGATCCGCGCTCATGGCATCCGCAATGCGTTGCTGACGTCGGTGGCGCCGACCGGGACGATTTCGCTGGTGGCGGACAACGTGTCGTCCGGCATCGAGCCGGTGTTCGCGCTGGCCTACACGCGCAAGGTCCTGCAGCCGGACGGCACCCGGGTGGAGGAGGAAGTGTCCGATCACGCGCTGCGGCGGTTCCGGGCGATCCACGGCGACGACGCCGCGTTGCCGGACTATTTCGTCACCGCGCAGGACCTCACGCCGGCCGAGCACGTGCGGATGCAGGCTGCGGTGCAGAAGCATGTCGACAGCGCGATCAGCAAGACGGTGAACGTGCCGGCCGACATCACTTTCGACTCGTTCCAGGCCGTCTACCTCGACGCGTATCGGAGCGGGTGCAAGGGCTGCACGACCTACCGTCCGAACGACATCACCGGGTCGGTGCTGGAGGTCAAGCCGGCCGAGAAACCGGCCGCGGCGGCGCCAGACCCCGTCGCGCGGTTCAACCCGGAGTTGATGCTGCGGCCCGATAAGGTCATCGGGGCGACGTACAAGCTCCGGTGGCCGGATAGCGAGCACGCGATGTACGTCACCGTCAACGACATCGAACTGGATGGCGTGCGGCGCCCGTTCGAGGTGTTCGTCAATTCCAAGAACCTCGAGCACTACGCCTGGGTCGTGGCGCTGACGCGGATGATCTCGGCGGTGTTCCGCCGGGGCGGCGAGGTGGCGTTCGTGGCCGAGGAGCTCAAGCAGGTGTTCGATCCGCGCGGCGGGCAGTGGAGCGCGGGCCGCTATGTGCCGTCGCTGGTGGCCGCCATCGGTGAGGTGCTGGAGCGGCACATGCGAGACACCGGTTTCCTGCAGCCGGCAGAGATGCAGATGGGCGTGGCGAAGGCGGCGACTGGCGTGACTCCGTCGGGGTCGTTGGGACAGCTGTGCCCGAAGTGCAGCCAGCCCGGGCTCGTAAGGGAAGCCGGGTGCCTCAGCTGCATGCACTGTGGCTGGTCTAAATGTGGGTGAGGTGAGTTGGGCCGCGTCATGCGGTCCGGGTCACCACATCGTCTGCCGGGCGCGCTCGGCCCAGTTGGCGTCGTAGTCGGCGCCGCCGACCCGGCCCTGGCTCATTTCGGCTAGGATCGTGCCGGGGGTCGGGAGGCTTTTGGGGTCGATGCGGGCGTCGTCGCGCCAGAGGCCGGAGCGGATCAGGGCGCGCGCGCACTGGAAGTAGATTTCCACGACGTGGATGATCATGACGGTCCGGGGCGCTTTGCCGTCGATGGTGAATGTCTCCATCAGGGCCGGGTCGGCGGTGAGGTGGGCGCGGCCGTTGACGCGCATGGCGTTGCCGACCCCGGGGATGAGCGCCATCAGGGCGACCCGGGGGTCGCGGACGACGTTGCGCAGGCTGTCAATGCGGTTGTTGCCGCGGCGGTCGGGCAGCATCAAGGTGCGGTCGTCGTGGATGCGGATGAAGCCGGGCTTGTCGCCGCGGGGCGAGCAGTCGAGGCCTTCGGGGCCGATGGTGGCGAGGGCTGCGAAGGGTGCGGCTTCGAGATATTGGCGGTAGTGCGGGGTGACGTAGTTGGCGACCTTGGCGGTGGAGGCCTCGCCGACGCCGCCGAGATCGCCGTATATCGCTTCGAGCTCGGCGACGCTGGTGATCACGACTGAAGCGCTCCGGTGGCGGCGTTGGCCTTGCACCAGCGCGCGATGTCGGCGTGGGTCGCGAACCAGCACTGGCCGCGGGACTTCGCGTGGGCGATCAGCTTCTCCAGCACCGGGAGGCGCGAGCGATGGCCGGAGATGTGCGGGTGCAGAGTGAGGAGGAACAGGCCGCCCTCGTCCCAAGCGGCGTCGAACTCGGCCAGGAAGATTTCGAGGACGGCCGAGGGCGGCGTGTAGGGCCGCAGGCCGGAGAAGCGGAGGAAGTTCCAGTACACGGCGTCGTCGCGGATCCATTCGGGCGGCAGCTCGACGATCCCTGTGGGCTTGCCGTTGTCTTCGAGCTCGTAGGCGTCGTCGTCGGCCATGAGAGAGCTGTCGTAGAGCAGGCCGAGCTCGCGGATGATGCCGAGCGTGTCGACCGAGAAGTCCCAGCTGGCGGTGCGCATGCCGACCGGGCGCGTGCCGGCGAGGCGTTCGAGCGTGTCGGCAGCGCGGAAGGTAAGGTCGCGCTCGGCACCGGGCGGGAGCTTGGTATTGGCTTCGTGAATCCAGGAGTGGATGCCGATCTCATGCCCCGCGCCCGCGACCCGGCGGATTTCGTCGGGATAGAGCAGGGCGGAGACGGCAGGATAGAAGAAGCTGGCGGGGATCGCCTCGCGTTCGAGCAGCGAGAGGATACGGGGC
Source organism: uncultured Alphaproteobacteria bacterium (assembly GCA_963835135.1). Lineage (GTDB taxonomy): Bacteria > Pseudomonadota > Alphaproteobacteria > Acetobacterales > Acetobacteraceae > JAVVHH01. The sequence goes on along the minus strand of CAWIEF010000005.1, from coordinate 525,721 downwards.
ATGGCGCGGCGATTGCCGTACTGCCCCTGGCTAATGCGCATGGGGCTCTCGTCGGAGTCGCGGAGCGGGATGGTGTCGTGATCCGCATCGAACGAGATGGCGACGGCGCAACGGGCATCGCCGGGCCACGCGGTCGGCGCGAGGCTGCGGCCGCCGCGGGCGCGGCCGACGATGCGGCGCCATGTCGGCTCCGGCCACTGCCAGGGTTCGCCGTCGGAATGCGTTGCGTCACTCATGAGACACTTTCCAATTTGCGGTTCAACCGCGGGGGTCGAGTTGGGATTGCAGGCCGTCGCCCAGCAGATTGAACGCCAAGCTGGCGAGCAGGATGGCGGCTCCAGAGAAAATCGCCGTCCATGGGCTGAGGGCGAGGAAAGTGCGGCTTTCTGCGAGCATGCGGCCGAGGGAGGGCGCGGGCGGCGGCGTCCCGAGGCCGAGGAAGGAGAGGCTCGCCTCGACCAGGATAGCGGTCGACAGGGAGAGGCTGGTCTGGACGAGCAGGATCGGCGCCAGGTTGGGGAGGAGGTGCCGGAGCAGGATGCGGCCGTCGGTGGCGCCGGTGGCGCGGGCGGCGGCGACGAACTCCGCCTCTCGCAGGCGCAATGCGGGCGCCCGGAGGGTGCGGGCAAAGATGGGGGTGTAGACCACGGCGATCGCGATGGCGGTGCTCGTGGCGCCCGGGCCGAGGACCGCGACGATGCCGATGGCGAGTAGGATGATCGGGAAGGCGAGGAGGATGTCCATCCCGCGCATGGCGACGCGGTCGGCCCAGCCCCCATACCAGGCCGACAGGATGCCGACGGCGCCTCCCACGGCAAGAGCGGCGAGCACGGCCGTCAGCGAGACGGCGAACAGGGTCTGGTAGCCGAAGAGCAAGCGCGAGAGCGTGTCGCGGCCGAAATTGTCGGTGCCGAGCCAGTGTGCCGCGGTGGGGCCCTTGAGGCGGGCGAGGACGCTTTGGGCGGCGGGGCGGTAGGGCGCGATCATGGGGGCGAGGAGGGCAGCGATCGCTTGCAGCCCGCCGAGGGCCAGGCCGATGCGGAGCGAGAGGGACGTCACGCCCGCAGGCGGGGGTCGGCGGCGACGTAGAGGGCGTCGACGAGGGCGTTGATCAGCACGAACAGGAGCGTCGCGAGCAGGATGCTGGCCTGGACGAGCGGGTAGTTGCGCTCGGCGACGGCGCCGACCATCAGGCGGCCGAGGCCGGGGATGGCGAACACCTGCTCGATCACGACGGACCCGCCGAACAGGTATCCCGCCATGATGCCGGCGCTGGTCAGGAAGGGCAGCAGGGCGTTGCGGAGCGCGTGGACGAGGACGACGACCGTGCTCGGCAGTCCCTTGGCGTAGGCGGTGCGGACATAGTCTTCGCGCAATGCCTCGATCATGGCGGCCCGTAGAATCCGGGCGAAGGCAGCCAGGGCGGGGAGCGCGAGGGCGAGCACGGGGAGGACGAGGCGCCGCAAATGTGCGGACGGATCGTCGCCGAGCGGGACCCAGCCGAGCATGTCGGCACCGGGCATCAGCGCCGAGGCCGCGTAGAGCAGGAGCGTGCCGAGCCAGAACGATGGCGTGGTGACGCCGACGATGGTCAACACGCGGGTGGCGGCATCGGCGACCCGGCCGCGCGCCACTGCCATCAGGCAGCCGAGCGGGACGGCGAACGCGATGGCCAAGGCCAGCGCCAGCGCGGTGAGCTCGGCCGTGACGGCAAGCCGGGGAAGGATCTCTTCCAGAACGGGGCGGCCGGTCCAGAGGCTCGTGCCGAGGTCGCCACGGGCGGCGTGGCTGAGCCAACGGAGGTATTGGAGCGGAAGTGGCTGATCGAGGCCAAGCTGCGCGCGGAGGACGGCGAGGCGAGCCGGGTCGGTGTCGGTCGCGCCGGCCATGATCTGGGCGGCGTCGCCGGGGATCAGGTGGATCATCGAGAAGGTCAGGAGCGACACGCCGAGGGCGACGATCAACGCGCCGGCACAGCGGTGGCCGACGGCGGTCACGGCGTCAGTTTGGTGGCGATCCGCGCGTCGCGCAGGCCGCGGAGGCTGCGGGTCGGGTTGGGCACGAAACCTTGGACGTCGGTGCGGGTGCCGGTGAATAGGGTTCCGTAGGCGAGATGGATCGCGGGGCCGGTGCAGGCGAGCAGGCGCTGGGCTTGATCGTACAGCGTCTTGCGGCGGGCAGGATCGCCGTCGGCCCGGGCCTGGACAAGGAGACGATCGAGGTCGGGGTTGCTGTATTTGAAGACGTTGGTGGCGCCTCCGGTGGCGAAGGTGCGGCCGAAATAGTCGTCCGGATCTGGTCCGCCGCTGTTAAGGCTGACGAAGGCCTCGAAGTTGGACGCGCGCCAGTCTTGGATGAAGCGGCCCTGCTCCTGGACGTTCAGCGTGACGTCGAAGCCATTCTCGTTGAGCTGGGCTTGGATGACCTGGGCGACGTCGACGACCTGCTGGAGGCTGCCGAGGACATTGATCGTCAGCTTGACCGGCAACGAGAGGCCGGCGGTCCGGAGCAGGACCTGGGCGCGGACCGGGTCTGGGCGGTAGCAGGGGAAGTCCGCGGCCGGGAGCGACCACGCTGTCAGCGCGGGGGAGAGCGGGCCGGCGGGGGTGGCGCTCCCGTTGTAAGCGGCGTCGACGATCTGGCTGCGGTCGATGGCGAGGTTGATGGCCTCGCGGACCTCGGGCTTGTCCAGTGGCGGCTTGCTGACATTGAGACCGAGCAAACTGTAGGCAAGATCCTGGGTTTTCAGGACCTGGACACCGGGGCTGGCGGACAGGGCAGCGGCGGCGGTTGCGTCCAGAGCCGGGATGAGGCGATAGGTGCCGCCCTGCAGCCCGAGCTGGCGCGTCGCGGCATCGGGGACGATGGTGAACTTCAGACCGGCAAGCGCCGGCTCGGGCGCGTAGGCCGGGTTACGGTCGAGGGCGATGTAGGTGTCGGGGATCCACTCGCGGAACTTGAACGGGCCGGTGCCTACCGGGTGGCGGGCGAGGTCGGACGCGGCTTCAGGCGGAATGATCGCCAACGCGGCCAACTGGGACAGAAACGGGGCCGATGGGGCGGTGAGCACGAAGCGGACGGCGCGTTCGCCGAGCGACTCGACGGAGGCGATGCCCGCCAGGCGCGACGCATAGGGGGACGCTGTCTTGGGGTCGCGCAAGCGGGCGATGGATGCGACCACGTCGGCGGGCGCGACGGGGCGGCCATTATGGAACGTGGCGCCGAGCCGCAGCGTGAAGTCGTAGGTGAGGCCGTCAGGCGACACCGTCCAGGCGGAGGCCAGGGCGGGGACGATGGCGAGGGCGGGGTCGATGGCGACGAGGCCCTCGTAGATGGTGCTGGTGACGAGTTGGGTCGCGAAGCTGGTGGCGATCTGCGGGTCGAGGCCGACGGGGGACTGATCGGTGGCGATGTCGAGGGTCTGGGCCTCGGCGACCAAAGGCAGGGACACCAGCGCTACGACGGTCAACCAACGTGCCAAACGGACCTCCTGCCGAACATCGGCATCATCATAGGCGCGCGAGGAGGCGAGGGGCCAGGGCGGTTCTCAGTTCGGCAGGAAGCCGATCGAGATCCAGGGGACTGCCGCCACGATCAGCAGGCCAAGGACCAGCACGCCGAGATAGGGCCAGATCCGCAGCAGCGCAGCGTCGGGATTGACCCGGCCGATGGTGCAGGCGGCGTAGTAGCCGAGGCCGAACGGGGGCGCGAACAGGCCGATGCCCATCGCGAGGATGACGACCATCGCATAATGGACTTCGTGGACGCCGGCGGCGCGGGCGACGGGGAACAGGAGCGGGCCGAACAGGACCATGGCGGGAATGCCCTCGAGGACGCTTCCGAGGACGATGAAGGCGGCGATGGAGATGCCGAGGAAGCCGAGCTGCCCGCCGGGCATGCCGGCCATGGCTGCGGTGAGCGCGCGGGAGAAGCCGGATTGAGTGAGCGCCCAGGCCATGCCGTTGGCGGCGCCGATGATGAAGAGCACGGCGCCGGAGAGCGTGGCGGCGTCGACGAGCATGGGATAGAGGCGGCGCACATCGAAGCTGCGGTAGAGAAAGATGCCGCACAGAACGATGTAGACGATGCCGATGGTGGATACCTCGGTCGCCGTGGCCACGCCCTGTATGACCGCGGTGCGGATCAGCACCGGCAGCAGCAGCGCGGGGAGCGCGATCAGGAAGGTGCGGCCGACGACCCGGGCGGGCGCGCGGCGGATGCCGGCGAGGTTCTCGCCGCCTGCGCGCTGGCGGGCGAGGATGGCCAGGAAGATGGCGAGCACGATGCCCGGCAGCAGGCCGCCGGTGAACAGGGCGGCGATGGAGACGCCGGTGACGGAGCCGATGGCGATCAGCACCAGCGAGGGTGGAATGGTTTCGGCCATCGCGCCGGTGGCGGCCAGCAGCGCCACCATCTCGCCCTCGTCGAGGCCGCGCTTCTTCATCTCGGGAATGAGGACGGGGGCGACTGCGGCCATGTCGGCGGTCTTGGAGCCGGAGATACCGGACACCAGGATCATGGCGCCGAGTAGGACGAATTGCAGCCCGCCGCGGACGTGGCCGATCAGGGCGGCGAGGAAGGCGACCATGGCGCGGGCCATGTTGGTGAGCTCGATGAGACCGCCGAGCAGCACGAACAGAGGTACGGCGAGCAGGATGAGCGAGGACATGCCCTCGTCCATGCGGCCGGGCATGACCTGGAGCGGGGTGTTGGTGGTTGTGAGCAGGTAGGCGGCCGTGGAGAGCGCGAAGGCGAAGGCGATGGGGATGCCGGCCAGCACGCCGGTGCCGAGCAGCACGATGAAGAAGACCACCAGGTTCCAATTGCCGAGGCCGGCGAGGATGGGGCGCCCGGCGACGATGGCGACCGCGATGGCGGCGAGGACGAGCGCCACGGACAGGACGTCGCGCAGGCGGAATTGCAGCAGGTGCAAGATCGAGAGGAGGATCATCAGGCCGAAGCCGACGGGGACGGCGGCAGTGCGGATGGAGTCGGGCCAGCCGAGGGCGGGGGTCTCGATGAAGGATTGGTCGTCCATGTAATCGAGCGCCGGGCGGATCAGGATCAGGAGCAGAACGAGCGGGGCAAGGGCGGCCAGGGCGGCGGCCGGTCCGCGCAGGGCAGCGGGCAGCCGGGTCGCGATCGTCGAGAGGCGCATGTGGGCCCCGGCGTGCAGCGCGAGGACGGCGCCGAGCATAGCGAGCCAGAGAAAGACGGTGGAGGCGAGTTCGTCGCCCCAAATCAGCGGCGTGTCGAGGCCGAAGCGGAAGATCACGCCTGCCAGAAGGAGTCCGACCTCGGCGACCAAGGCAATAGCGGCGACGACGCCCACCAACTGGGCCAGCCAGTTCTCGACACGGCGCAGCCAGGGGTGTTTGGCCACGGCGGTGGGTTGGAGGCCGGCGCCTGCGATGCTGGACTCGAGGCCGCCGGCGGCGCTTGGTTCAATGATGCCTGCGGCGGCGTTCGGGATCATCGGCCGTTCAGGGCCTTGTAGCTGCGGATGACTTGGCTGTCGTCGGCGCCGCCCTCGCCGCGCCCGGACGCGGCAAGGAACAGCTGGTGGGCGGCGGCGGCGAGCGGGAGGGCGGCCTTGGCGTCGCGGCCGGCATCGAGGACGAGGCCGAGGTCTTTGACGAAGATGTCGACGGCGCTGGCGACGGCCGGGTCGGGTTGCAGCATGCGCGGGCCGCGGTCGCGCAGCATCCACGAGGAGGCGGCCGATCCGCTCATGATCTGGAGGAGGATGTCGAGGTCGACGCCGGCCTTGGCAGCGAGCGCGAAGGCCTCAGCCGTGACGGCGATATGGACGCCGCAGAGCAGTTGGTTGACGGTCTTGACGGCCGCTCCCTGGCCGGGCTTGTCGCCGACGTGGAAGAGCTTGTCGCCGAGGGCGTCGAGGATGGGCTTGGCGGCGGCGAATGCGTCCGGAGCGGCGGCGGCCATGATGGTGAGGGTGCCGCCGGTGGCCCCGGCAATCCCGCCGGAGACGGGCGCGTCGATGAAGCGTCGGCCAGTGGCGACGACGCGGTCAGCCAGGCTGGCGGCGGCGGCGGGGGCGCAGGTGGCCATGAGGATGACGGTGCCGGCCGGGTCGAGGCTGTCGAGGGCGGCGTCGAGCACGTCGGCGGCTTGGCCCGCGTTGACCACCATGAGGATGAGCGTAGCGGCGCCGGTGGCCGCTTCGGCGGCGGTCGCGCAGCCGGTCCCGCCGGCGTCGGCCAGCGCGTCGACCGCGGTCTGGCGGGTGTCGAAGCCGCGGATGCGGAATTGCTTGGCCAGGAGGTTCTTGGCCATGGGAAGCCCCATGGCGCCGAGGCCGACGAAAGCGACCGTGCTCATGCCGGCGCGCCCAATGGTATGGCCCGTTGCCGCATCGTGTTTCCCCCTTTGTCGCTCCGGTTTGCCGGGCCGGGGAAGCGGCAGCAAGCGGGAAATGAGGGCGCGCGGGAAAACGCGGTGGGGTGGCCGCCGCCGGTTGCCCGGCGGCGGCCGGTGCTGATTACGGGAGGAGCACGGTGTCGACCACATGGATGACGCCGTTCGACTGCACGACGTCCGCAATGGTGACGGTGGCGACATCGCCCTTGCTGTCGGTGACCATGACGCGGCCGCCCTGGTCGGTGACGGTGAGCGGTTCGCCCTGGACGGTCTTGAGCGTCGCCTTGCCGTTGCCGGCCTTGACCATGCGGCCGAGCTCGACCGCGGTCAGCTTGCCGGGCACGACATGATAGGTCAGGACCTGGGTCAGCTGGCCCTTGTTTTCGGGCTTGATCAGCGTGTCGACGGTGCCGGGCGGGAGCTTGGCAAACGCCTCGTTGGTCGGCGCGAACACGGTGAACGGCCCCTTGCCGGACAGCGTGTCCACGAGCCCGGCCGCCTTGACGGCGGCGACGAGCGTCGTGTGGTCCTTCGAATTGACAGCGTTCTGAACGATGGTCTTGGTCGGGTACATCGGTGCGCCACCGACTGTCACCACTTTGCCTTGCGCAAGCGCGCCGGACGCTAGACCGACAGTGAGCACGGTCGCAGCGACAACATACAGTGCTTGCGACCGAAAGCGGTTCAACATGAGAAGCCTCCACATGGCACCCTTGATGGGTGTTGAGGCAGTTACGGCGGCTTTTAAACAAAGGTTTCAAAATACTCGTCGGCTGCCGGCCGGGCCGGATCAGCGACAGTATTCAGGGTGGACGATGATTTCGGTGGAGCGCCGCCGGCTCAGCCGGGGCGCTCTTGGGTTTGAGTGGGTTAGGCCGCCAGCTTTGCCGCGATCTGGGCGACGTGCCGGCCGAGGAAGGTGGCACCGGCCAGCTCATTCGCCGTGGGCTGACGCGAGCCGTCGCCGGCCGCGATGGTGGTGGCGCCGTAGGGCGAGCCGCCGGTCACCTCGTCCAGCTTGAGCTGGCCTTGGAACGAATACGGCAGGCCCACCGTGATCATCCCATGATGCAACAAGCTGTTCAGGATGTTGAGCAGCGTGGTCTCCTGGCCGCCATGCTGGGACGCCGTGGAGGAAAACGCGGCACCGACCTTGCCGACCAGCTTGCCTTGGAACCACAAGCCACCGGTCTGATCCCAGAAGTTGGCCATCTGCGAGGTCATCCGGCCGTAGCGCGTGCCACTGCCGACGATGATCGCGTCGTAGTCGGGGAGTTCGTCGACGCTGGCGAGCGGGGCAGGCTGATGGAGCTTGTAATGGCTGGCGGACGCCACCGCATCGGGCACCAGTTCCGGCACGCGGCGGATGTCGGCGGTCGCGCCGGCCTCACGAGCGCCGGCCGCGACCGCCTCAGCCATCGTCTCGATATGACCGTACGACGAGTAGTATAGAACCAGAACTTTCGTCATGATGCGCTAATCCTTTCAGTAACGATGTGTCATCAAGCAGCGTCGACGAGCAGGATTTCGGCGTCCTCCAACGCGGTGACGCGCACGCTCGCCTCGTCGCGGATGGCGACGCCGTCCCCCGCGCTCACAAGCCGGCCGTTCACGTCGACCCGGCCGGTCGCCGGTACGAGATACTGCGCGCGGCCCGGCGCGGGAGCATAGTCCGCGCTCTCGCCGGCCCGAAGCGTGGCGGCGACCAGCCGGGCATCGGCCCGGATCGGCAGGACGTCGCCATCCTCCGCGCGCCCGCTCGCCAGCGTGACGAAGCGGCCGGCGCGATCGCCTTTCGGGAACGGGCGTGCGCCCCAGGCAGGCGCTTGGCCGCTCCGTTCGGGGATGATCCAGATCTGGAAGATCTTGGTCGCCCCTGGCTCATGGTTGTACTCGGAATGGCGGATGCCGGTGCCCGCGCTCATCACCTGGACGTCGCCCGCCTCGGTGCGGCCCTGGTTGCCCAAGCTGTCCTGATGCGTGATCGCGCCTTCGCGGACGTACGTGATGATTTCCATGTCGCGATGAGGATGGGTCGGGAAACCGGCAGCCGGCGCGATCACGTCGTCGTTCCAGACGCGGATGTTGCCCCAGGCCATGCGGGCCGGGTCGTGGTAGTCGCCGAAGGAGAAGTGGTGCTTGGTATCGAGCCAGCCGTGGTGTGCACCGCCCAACCCGGCGAAGGGACGCAGTTCGATCATGATCAACTCCGTCGAGACCCCGATTGTCCTCGTGGCGAGTCTCGCTGACCACCCATATGGGCGCGACGCGTCATGTCTGATATAGAAACGGCCGAAACCAACAGTTTCGGAATTTGCTATGCCGCGGCTTCCTGATCTCGAGGCTTGGGCGGTATTCGCCACGGTCGTGCAGGCCGGGTCGTTCTCGCGCGCGGCCACGGAGCTCGGCCTGTCGAAGGCCACGGTGTCCAAGGCGGTCAGCCGGTTGGAGGCGCAGCTCAGCGCGCGGCTGTTGCACCGCTCGTCGCACCGTCTGCTGTTGACCGAGACGGGGCGCGCAGCGTCCGAGCGTGCGGCGCGGATCCTCGCAGAGGCAGAGGCGGCGGAGGCCGAGGTGCTCTCGCGGTCCACCACCCCGCGCGGGCTGGTTCGGATGGCGGCACCGATGTCGTTCGGGGTGACCCATCTGGCACCGTTGTTGCCGGCGTTGCTGGCGGAGTTGCCTCAGGTCGCGGTGGACTTGCATCTGAGCGACGCGCGGGTCGATCTCGTCGCCGAAGGGTTCGATTTCGCGGTCCGGGTCGCGGTGTTGGAGGATTCGTCGCTGCGGGTGCGCCGGATCTGTGCGGTCCGCCGCATCCTGGTGGGGGCGCCGGCCTATTTTGCGGCGCATGGTCAGCCTGTTCACCCGCATGATCTGGCTGAGCATCGCTGCCTGTCCTACTCGTATCTGCCGACGCCCGATCGCTGGCGGTTCCGGCACGCATCGGGCGAGGCGGTGACGGTAACGCCGGCGGGGCCATTGCGCATCAACAATGGCGACGCGATGACCCCCTCGGTTCTGGCCGGGGTGGGGCTGGCGATCCAGCCGGAGTTCATCGTCTGGCGCGACTTGGCGGAGGGGCGACTGCAGCGGGCGATGCCGGACTGGGCGATGGCGGATGTGGGGTTGAGCTTGGTGATGCCGCCGGGCGGGTTGCGGCCGCGCCGCGTTGCGGCCGTGATGGACTTCTTGGCGGCACGGCTGGCCGCGTCGCCCTGGGCGGCGACTTGATCGGGCGAGGGGCAGCGGCGACGATGGCATTGCCTCGGAGGGGAGTTGGCGGTCGATGGATGATGGCAGATGAGCGGCGTGGTGATCGCGCCTTCGATCCTTTCGGCGGACTTCTCGCGCCTCGGAGAGGAGGTCGGGGCGGTTGATCGGGCGGGGGCCGATTGGATCCACCTGGACGTTATGGACGGACATTACGTGCCCAACATCACGTTCGGGCCGCAGATCGTCAGAGCCATCCGCGGGGCGTCATCGAAGTGCTTCGACGCTCACCTGATGATTGCGCCGGTCGATCCGTATTTGGAAGCGTTTGCCACGGCAGGGGCCGATCGGCTGACGGTGCATGCGGAAGCGACCCCGCATCTGGACCGGACGTTGCAGGCGATCGGGGCGTTGGGGAAGAAGGCGGGCGTGGCGCTCAATCCGGGAACGCCGGAGGATATGGTGGCGTACGTGCTGGACCGGGTGGACCTCGTGTTGGTGATGACGGTCAATCCCGGGTTCGGGGGCCAGTCGTTCATCGGGCCGATGGTGGAGAAGGTGCGGCGGGTGCGGGCGATGATCGGCGATCGGCCGATCGTCATCCAGGTCGATGGCGGCATCACGGCAGAGACGGCGCCTGCCGTGGTGCAGGCAGGGGCGACGTCACTGGTGGCGGGATCGGCGGTGTTCGGCCGGGGAGACTATCAGGCGGCGATCGCCGCGCTTCGCCGGGCCGCCGGATAGCTGCGTTCAGGCCGCCACGAAGCGGCCGTGCTGCCGGACGAGGCGGCCAGTACGGCGCATGTAGTTCACGTGCGCGAGGGCCTCGCTGAAGGCGAACCCCATCTGATGCGGGTCGTCGATGGGGCGGCGGAAGATGACGGGCAGGAGTTCGACCACGTTCTGCGGCTGTTTGCGGCACGCGGCCTCGATGGCGTCGCAGCGGGCGTGGTGATGCGCGGTGAGTTCGTCGATGCGGGTGTGCAGTCCGATGAAGGGCAGGTTGTGGCCCGGGAGCACGAGGGTGTCGGCCGGGATCGTCGCGCGAAGCGTGGCGAGCGAGCGGAGATAGATGCCGAGCGGGTCACCGTCGGGGTCGTGGGCGTCGACGCCGATGTTCGGCGAGATGCGGGCGAGAACCTGATCGGCACAGAGGAGGAGCTTGCGCGAGGGGGCGTGGAAGAGGGCCTGTTCGGGGGAGTGACCGCCGGCGGTGGTGACATGGAACGGGGCGCCATCGACGAGCAGGGTCTCGCCCGCGATCAGGCGGCGGTAGGTGCGGGGAAGTGGGGCGACCATCTTGAGGTAGCGGTTGCCCAGGGTGAGAAGAAGATTGGTCGTCGCGGCGTCCAGGCCATGGCCGCGATAGAAGCTTCGATAGGGCTCGGCATCGAGGGCGCCAGGGTCGAGCATGATGACGAGGCTGGTGAGGTATTCGGTGGCGGGCATCAGGACAGGGGCGCCGGTGCGTTCGGCCAGCCAGCCGGCCATCCCGGCGTGGTCCGGGTGATAATGCGAGACGATGATGCGGGTGATGGGATGTTCGGCGAAGATGCCGTCGAGCAGGCTGGTCCAGGTGGCGCGCGTCGTCTCGTCGAAGATGCCGGTGTCGACGATGGCGTAGCCGTCTACGTCGTGGACGACGTAGACGTTCACGTGATCGAGACGGAACGGAAGCGCGAGGCGGAGCCAGAACAGGCCTGGGGCCACCTGTTGGAGTTCCCCGTGGGATGGCGGGGTTTCGAAGGGGAGCGAGATGGCTGCGGGCTCGATTGCGTGATCTGGGGCGGCAGCAGGTGGGCTCGGCATCGGGGTGGCCTAGCGGCCGCGGTAGCTCAGGGCAAGGTGGGTGGTTTGGCTACTCAGAGCGCCAGGCTGCAGGTGACGCCGCCGCTGGAGATCGGATAGGGGTTGTTGGTCGCGGTCGGCTTCGGCTGGGTGTAATTTGAGCTCGGGTCCGATCCGCTGATATAGGTCGAGACGCGGGGCAGCGTGTAAGCGACGACGTTGATGATCTGGGCCGAGCGGAGAAGGAAGGCGGCCGGCGCGGTATAGGTGTATGTCGCTTCCACCATGACATAGCTGGTGTCGGTGCCGGTGGTGGAGTTCAGTGTGATCAGATTGGCGAGCGGTGTACCCGTCGGGGTGCTGGTGACCGCCGACCGTGCGGTGATGGGGGACATCGATCCTTGCGCGCAGCTCCAGTAAACGAAGGCGTTCCCTTTTCCATCGGTCGCCACGTTGGTGATGCGCAGGACCAGGTTCGTGCCGGAGAACGGCGTCATGACATCCGAGCCGATGGCAAAGAAATTCGCGACGTCGGCGGCCTGCATGGTCGCGGCTTGGGTTGCAAGGTCGGCGACGGCCTGGGTGGCGGTGCCGACTTTGAAGCGCACCATCAAGGATGGTGCGAGGTCGGCCATGCTGAGGAGGATCGAGATCAGGATGGGTGCAACCAGGGCGAACTCGACCACGGCGATGCCGGCGGTGGCGTTCCGAGGGCGGGCGCGGATCAACAGCCGGATCCCGAGTTGGCGCCGGACGAGTTCTGCTCGATCTTGAAGGCCTCGGCCGATCGCAGGATGTAAAAGTTGCCCGCGGTGGTTGTCGCTCCGGCCTTGTAGCTGGTGGCGTTGACCAGAGCGGAGAGCAGGACCGGCGTTGCGACCGGCCACAGATAGTAGGCGCGGAACTCGACGATCGAACCGCTGGCGCCCGAGTAGAAGCAGAAGGACGCGTTGTCGAAGGTGGTGCCTGAGATAGGGTTGGCCGAGGCCTGGCCGAAGCTGGATTGAGTTCTGATATCGACCTGAAGCTGTGTGGTGCAGGCAGCGGCCGGAACCATCGTGAGGTTGTTGCATATTGCGGTTTTGAAGTCCGCGGGGGAGAGCGCGACGCCGGAGCTCGAGGTCGTTGCCACGCCCGGAGCGATGATGCCGCCGGTGCGGATCTGGCGGGCGAGCAACAGTGTCGCGTTGCTGAGATTTATGTTGGTGACGAAAATCAGGCCGATCTCGATGATGGCGAAGAGGATGAAGACGAAGGGCATCGCGACCAGCGCGAACTCCACTGCGGCGACGCCGTCTCGACGGCGCAGGGCCGTGACAAAGGCGATACAGCGAGACGAGAGGAACAAGGGCATTTATTGTGTGATCCGCGCCGACGAGGGCTGGGTCCGCTGGAAAAGGGACTGCATGGCAGCAACGATATCGGGGCCGTCATTGGCTTGGAAAGCGTAACTCGGGGACGTTGCGCAGTCGGACAGCCCCTGTTTGAGGTAATCGGTCGGGGTGGTGTATTTTTGAACCAGGTAAGCGAAATCACTGTTTGGAATACCGCCTGGCTTATTATATGCCCAAATCGTTGAATACGTTGTATAGATCGTGCCGACCGTCGCCTTATTCTTGAGTGAAGTGCAGTTGTTTGCGTTGAATGCGCCTGTGATATGGTTGGAACCGTTCACATCGTAGAGGCCGTCGCTGATGATAAAAACAAAATTTAGGGGTGACGTGGCACTGGCACCGCTACCGTTCGCGGTGATGCCGCTGTTTGTCAGCATGGTGTCGAAGGTGGCGAGTTCGTTCGGGAAGTCGCTGTCTCCCTCTCCCCCTTGATCGTTATTGCCGAGATCGATGGTGGCTGCGGCGCTGAGTAAGGATGCGTAATCGGGCGACATCGACTTGATGGGCGTGACCAACAGGTTTGTAGCTGGGTCAAGTTGAATGGTGTAGAGAGCAAATTGGATGTTCTTAGTTGATCCAGCAATCGAGCTCGCTGTGTTGATGATGCTTTGAATCGCAGAAACGGCCGCGTCAATGCGCAGATTTATTCGTGGGCCGTAGTTGGCCAGTGTGTTGTGAGCTAGATCTTCATTGGTATATGGCTGAATTCCGTTGGTGCCTTGCACGTTGGCCTTTACATGACAACCGAAGACGCAGCCGGGCTCACTGTTGGAGTGATTGTTATACGCAACGACACGATTATATAGTGCATCCATGTCAGACTGAGTAGCCGCTATGCCCATCGACTGCGATGTGTCGACAAGAATGTAGTAATTCACATAAGTGACCGGCCGAGCCGTGGTCTTCGCTGTGCCGGACAGTGAGATGTTGTTTATTCCAAGTAGGCCACCAAAGAAGGTGGGCGAGTTATACGTATAGGAACCGGTCGCGATGACGCCGCCCGAACCGTCCGAAACGACGGAAAGGGAGAAGTTCACGCCCGTCGTGTTGAGATCGGTCAGGTTGGCGTTGAACAGGTTGACGCCCACGGTCTGCATCGCGCTGGTGGCCGTGTAGCCACCTGCCGCGGTGGCGGCGGTTTGGGAGATGGACCCGAGCGTGGCGGAATTGGTGGCACGAGCGAGACGCTGGTTGACGTAGGACGCGTAGCCGTAATCGACGGCAACGCCGACGATCATGACAAGCGCGGGTGCGGCAACAGCCGTCACGATGGCGACGGCGCCGGCCCGGCCAGGGTTGGCCGGGCCGGCACAGCCAAGCTTGGCCGACGCGCGGCGCCATAGCGCTGGCAGAACGGACAAGCGGCGCCGGGCGGACGAGACTTGCTGCATGGACACCAGACTACCGGGTGGAGGTTTCGGAAAGATTAAGGGGCTATTCAATCCGCCTCGCGCCCCTGGCTCGAGGCGCTCCGCAATCCTCTTGCAGTTATGTTGCAGTGCGGCGTATGTTCGGGGTCCGCGATGACGACGAAAATCACGACTCAAGCGGAAGGCCCCCGTCTCGAGGCCGCCCTGGTCTATGCCGACGAAGGTTCGCCCGATCGTTGGCGCGTCGGCGCACCAGGCAAGGGCGCAGCCGACGAAGAAGTATTCAGCGGGCCCAATGCTTGCCGAAATGCACTCGAGTTCGCGTGTCGGCGCTATGGATCGGCGCGCTACTTCGCCAACTGACGCGCGGCACTGATTTCGACTTCCACTTGCTGGGCGAGGTGCTCGATGCGCCGGTCGACGATGCCGAGTAGGCGCAAACCCTCCCGCGTCTGAAACAAATAATCCGCCGAGCTGCCGAGTGCGCCCTTGGCCTGCGACAAACGATGGACCAACTCATCGTCATCGAGCTTGCCCGCGTATTGGGCTGCGTGGCGGTTGATGGTGAAGGCGATCGCGTGGCCGAACGGCTTGCCCGCGCCGTCGCGGACGCGGAGCCAGCGGGGCGTGTAGCTGCCCGAGAGCATCTCGCGCTTCCAGAGCAGCGTGAGCTCGGTCTCGAGGCCATCCTCGGCGAGGAGGAATGCGGCTCCGGCGCAGGCGCCGCCGCGGTCCAGGCCCAGAACGAGGCCCGGCAGCTCCGGCGAGCCGCGTCCCGCCTTGGTCGAGAGGCAGAACGATCGATGCCAGCCGTGCAGGCGGGCGAAGCGGCGCTCGAGGAAGCGCATGGCCGGGTTCCAGATCAGCGAGCCATACGCAAAGACCCACGCGCCGGCGCCGGCCGGGCCCGGACGGGCCGCAAGTAGGGCGGCGAGGGACGCGTGCCGCTCGGCGTCGGTGAGGCGGACCAGGCCGGGGATGTCGTCGCCGATCATGCGGTCCAGGCCGCCATTCTCGAGCATGGCGCGCGTGATGATCGAAGGGCTCGTCGGTGTGTTCGTCATTGTGTCGCTGTTCGCCTGTGCCGGACCGTCCGTAACACGTCTGTCCGTTGCATAGGCCTGGGTTACGGCGCAGTGTCAGGTTTCATCATATGACGGAAGTAGCACGGCCGGAACCGGGCCTTGGGCATCGCCGGAGCCGGGCCGTGAAGGAGAGCATACATGTCGGCTGCCACGCAAAGTAAGGCATTGGGCGCGGAGCCCGCGGATACCAACATCGACACGCTCTGCATCGACACGATCCGCACCCTCTCCATGGACGCGGTGCAGAAGGCCAATTCCGGGCATCCGGGAACGCCGATGGCGCTCGCGCCGGTGGCATACACGCTGTGGCAGGACATGCTGCGATACGACCCGGCGGACCCGTCCTGGCCGGGCCGCGACCGGTTCGTGCTGAGCGTCGGGCACGCGTCGATGTTGCTGTATTCGCTGCTGTTCTTGGCCGGCGTGCGCAAGCTCGGCAAGGATGGGCCGCTGAACGAGGCGGCGGTCACGCTGGAGGACATCAAGCAGTTCCGCCAGCTGAGCAGCGTGACGCCGGGTCATCCGGAATACCGGTTCACGTCGGGCGTGGAGACGACCACGGGGCCGCTGGGCCAGGGTGTCGCCAACTCGGTCGGCATGGCGATGGCGCAGCGCTACATGGGACTTCGCTACAACAAGCCAGGGTTCGACCTCTTCAATTACCGCGTCTACGCGCTGTGCGGCGACGGCGACATGATGGAGGGGGTTTCGAGCGAGACGGCGAGCGTGGCCGGTCACCTGAAGCTGTCGAACCTGGTCTGGATCTACGACAGCAATCACATCACGATCGAAGGATCGACCAATCTCGCGTTCAGCGAAGACGTGGGAGCGCGCTTCCAGGCGTATGGCTGGAACGTGATCCACCTCGACGACGCGAACGACACGACGTCGCTGCTGGCCGACCTGCAGGAAGCGGAGATGGTGCACGACAAGCCGACGCTGATCGTCGTGCACAGCGTGATCGGCTATGGGGCGCCGAAGAAGCAGGGCACGCGCGAGGCGCATGGCGAGCCGCTCGGCGCCGAAGAGATCAAGGCGGCCAAGCGCTTCTATGGCTGGCCGGAAGACGAGAGCTTCCGGGTGCCCGCGGGCGTGCAGGAGCATTTCTCCAACAAGCTCGGTGCGCGCGGCGGCAAGCTGCGTCATGCGTGGATGGAGATGCTGGAGAAGTATCGCGCGGAATACCCGGAACTGGCGGCCGAGATCGACATGATCGATCACCACGAGCTGCCGGCGGGGTGGGACAGCGAGGTCCCGGTGTTCCCGGCGGATGCAAAGGGAATCGCATCGCGGGACTCGTCGCAAAAAGTGCTGAACGCGATCGCCAAGCAGGTGCCGTGGCTGATTGGCGGCGCGGCCGACCTGGCGCCGTCGACGAAGTCGAACCTCACGTTCGAGGGGGCGGGGAGCTTCGAGGCGGCCAACTACGCTGGGCGCAACCTGCATTTCGGCATCCGCGAGCATGCCATGGGCAGCATTTGCAACGGCATGGCGTTGTCCGGGTTGCGGGTCTACGGCTCCGGCTTCCTGATCTTCAGCGATTACATGAAGCCGCCCATCCGGCTGGCGGCGATCATGGAGCTGCCGGTCATCTACATCTTCACCCATGACAGTATCGGCGTGGGCGAAGACGGGCCGACGCACCAGCCGATCGAGCAGCTGATCGCGCTGCGGGCGATCCCGGGGATGATCGTCTTGCGGCCGGCGGACGCTAACGAGGTGGCCGAGGGCTGGCGGGTGGCGATGCGTGAGCACGACAAGCCGGTGGCATTCGCGCTGAGCCGGCAAGCGCTGCCGACGTTCGATCGGACGAAGTATGCGTCGGCAGACGGGGTCGCGCGCGGCGCATACGTGATGGCGAGCTGCGCGGGGACGCCGGACGTGATTCTGATTGGGACGGGGAGCGAGGTGTCGCTGTGCGTCGGGGCGTATGAGACGCTGACTGCGGAGGGGGTCAACGCGCGGGTCGTCTCGATGCCGAGTTGGGAATTGTTCGAGGACCAGGACGAGGCGTATCGGGAGAGCGTGCTGCCGAGCGGGGTCACAGCGCGGCTGGCGGTCGAGCAGGGGTCCAGCATCGGCTGGGACCGATATGTCGGGCCGAAGGGCAAGGTGATTGGGATGCACACGTTCGGAGCTTCGGCGCCGGCGTCGGCGCTGATGAAGAAGTTCGGCTTTACCCCCGAGGCGGTGCTCGACACGGCCCGCAGCCTGGCGAAAGGAGGCAAGTGATGAACGTCATCAATCGCACCAGCGTGACTCCGGGCGACATGGCCACGGGAAATCCGCTCAAGCAGATGGAAGCCTACGGGCAGAGTCCATGGCTGGATTTCATCCAGCGGAGCTTCATCGGGCCCAAACTGCAGGAGCTCGTGGATCGCGACGGTCTGAAGGGGATCACGTCGAACCCGGCGATCTTCGAGAAGGCGATGGGGTCGGGCACGGATTACGACGAGGGATTCAAGGCGCTCGCAGAGAAAGGCGATATGGATGCGCTGGACGTCTACGAGGCGTTGGCGGTGCAGGACATCCAGGCAGCCTGCGACATGATGCGGCCGGTCTACGAGGCGACCAACAAGATCGACGGTTACGTCAGCATTGAGGTGTCACCGTATCTGGCGCTTCACACCGATGAGACGGTGGCCGAGGCGCGGCGGTTGTGGAAGTGGGTCGCTCGCCCGAACCTGATGGTCAAGGTGCCGGGGACCGATAAGGGGGTCGCGGCGATCCAGACGCTGATCAGCGAGGGAATCAACATCAACGTGACGCTGCTGTTCGCGCAAAGCGCGTATCAGGCCGTGGCGGAGGCGTTCATCGCCGGGCTCGAGACGCGGGCCAAGAGGGGCGAGAGCGTGGCCGACATCGCCAGCGTGGCGAGCTTCTTCGTCAGCCGGATCGACGTGGCGATCGACAAGAAAATCGACGAGCGGGTGGCTTCTGGGGAGACCGGGCTGAAGTCGCTGCGCGGGAAGGTTGCGATCGCGAACGCCAAAATGGCGTATCAGCATTATCTCGGACTGGTTGGGTCCCCACGGTGGCAGACGCTGGCCCAGGCCGGCGCGCAGCCGCAGCGGCTGTTGTGGGCCAGCACGGGCGTGAAGGACAAGGCGTATAGCGACGTGCTGTATGTCGACGAGCTGATCGGGCGCGATACGGTCAATACGATCCCGCCGGCGACGATGGACGCGTTCCGCGACCACGGGTCGTTGCGCGAGAGCTTGGTCGAGGACGTCGAGGGCGCCGAGGCGGTGCTGGCGGAGGCCGAACGGGCCGGGCTGGATTTGGATGGGGTGACGAAGGCGCTGGTGGTGGACGGCGTCAAGCTGTTCGCCGATGCGGCCGACAACCTGCTGGGCGCGGTGGCGGTCAAGCGGGCGACGATGCTGGGCAACAGGGTGGCTTCGATGTCGGCGAAGCTGCCGGACGGCTTGCAGGCCTCGGTCGATGCCGCGGCGAAGCGCTGGTCGACGCAAGGCACGCTGCGCGACCTCTGGGCCGGCGCGGCGTCGGTCTGGACCGGCGGCGACGAGGGCAAGTGGCTGGGCTGGCTGCGGGTGGTCGATGCCGTGACGGCGGAGTTGCCGAAGCTGCAGGCGTTCCAGGACAGAGTGAAGGCATCAGGGTTCACCGACATCCTGCTGCTCGGGATGGGCGGGTCGAGCCTCGGGCCGGAGGTGCTGGCGGAGACGTTCGGCACGCAGCCGGGCTTTCCGACGCTGCACATCCTCGACAGCACCGACCCGGCGCAGATCAAGGCGCTGCACGCCAAAGTGGATCTGTCCAAGACGCTGTGCATCGTGAGCAGCAAGTCGGGCAGCACGCTCGAGCCGAACATCTTCAAGGCGTATTTCTGGGACGAGATGAAGAAAACGGTCGGCGATAAGGCCGGCCAGCATTTCGTCGCGGTCACCGACCCGGGCTCGAAGATGCAGGCGGTCGCCGAGGGCGACGGGTTCGCCGACGTGTTTTTCGGCGACAAGACGATCGGTGGACGATACTCGGTGCTGTCGAACTTCGGGATGGTCCCGGCGGCCGCGATGGGGCTGGACTTGAAGGCCTTCACCGAGGCCACCGCACTGATGGTGCGGTCGTGCGCGGCGGGGACGCCGCCGGCGGCCAACCCGGGCGCCAAGCTCGGCTTCATCCTCGGCGAGGCTGCCAACGCGGGGCGGGACAAGGTGACGATCTTTGCGTCGCCAGGACTGGCCGATGTTGGAGCGTGGCTCGAGCAGCTTCTGGCAGAGAGCACGGGCAAGATTGGACGCGGCATCGTGCCGGTCGATGGCGAGCCGATCGGGGCACCGTCGGTCTATGGCCAGGACCGGCTGTTCGCCTATATCAAGCTCGCCGGCGAGAGCGGGCCCGATGCCGAAGTGGCTGCACTGGCAGCGGCGGGGCACCCGGTGGTGACGATCGAGGTCGGCACGCCGATGCAGGTCGGACAAGTGTTCTTCCTGTGGGAGTTCGCGACTGCGGTGGCCGGGTCGGTGATCGGGATCGACCCGTTCGACCAGCCCGACGTCGAGGCGAGCAAGATCGAGACCAAGAAGCTGATGGACGCCTACAGCGCGTCCGGCTCGTTGCCGGCGGAAACGCCGTTTGCGGAGGGCGAGGGGATGACGCTGTTCGCGGACGCCGCTGGCGCGACGGCGTTGGGGAGCGACGTCGCGGCTGCGATCAAGGCGCAGTTCGCCCGGGTCAAGGCTGGCGATTACGTGGCGTTGCTGGCTTATGTCGATCGGACGCCGGCAGCCATCGAGGCGCTGACGTCGTTGCGACGGATGATCCGCGACAAGAAGCACGTGGCGACCTGCGTCGGGTTCGGGCCGCGGTTCCTGCACTCGACGGGACAGGCCTACAAGGGCGGGCCGAACAGCGGCGTGGTGCTGCAGATCACCGCCGAGCATCCGGACGATCTGCCGGTGCCGGGCGAGACGTATAGCTTCGGCACCGTAATCGCGGCGCAGGCGCGCGGCGATTTCGACGTGCTGGCCGAACGGGGTCGCCGGGCGATGCGGGTGCATCTCGGGGCAGATGTCGCGGCCGGGCTGAAGACGCTGACGGCGTTGATCGAGAAGGCGCTCTGATCGCCTACCCTCTCCTGCTGGCGGGAGAGGGCAGGGTGAGGGTGGGACCACGCGACGATGCGATGGCCTGGCTGACCACCCTCGCCCCGACCCTCTTCCGCCAGCGGGGGAGGGAGTAAACTTTGCAGGGGAAGCAGGTATGCAGCTTGGGATCATCGGCCTCGGCCGGATGGGCGGGAACATCAGCCGCCGGTTGATGCGGGCCGGGCATGAGACGGTCGTCTATGATCGCGATGCGGGGGCGGTCGATGCGCTCTCGAAGGATGGCGCGGCGGGCGTGGGCGGGCTGGCCGACATGGTCAAGCAGCTCAAGGCACCGCGGGCGGTTTGGGTCATGCTGCCGGCGGGAAAGATCACCGAGGATACGGTGCATGAGTTGGCCGGGATGATGGAGACGGGCGACATCATCATCGATGGTGGCAACTCCTACTATAAGGACGACATCAGGCGGGCGGCGACGCTGCGCGACAAAGGGCTGATCTACGTCGACGTGGGCACCTCGGGCGGGATCTATGGGCTCGAGCGCGGCTACTGCATGATGATCGGCGGCGAGAAGGATGCGGTGAGCCATCTCGACCCGATCTTCAAGGCGCTGGCGCCGGGCCTCGGGAACATCGAGCGGACGGCAGGCCGGGATGGCCGCGACCCGCGGGCGGAGCAGGGCTACATCCATGCGGGGCCGGCCGGGGCGGGCCACTTCGTCAAGATGGTGCACAACGGCATCGAATACGGAATGATGCAGGCGTATGCCGAGGGGTTCGACATCCTGCACCACAAGATGAGCGAGGAGTTGCCGGAGACCGAGCGCTTCACGCTCGACGTGGCCGACATCGCCGAGGTTTGGCGGCGCGGCAGCGTGGTCTCGTCGTGGCTGCTGGACTTGACGGCGCTGGCGCTGGCGGAGAACGAGACGCTGTCCAACTTTCAGGGCGGGGTCGCGGACTCCGGCGAGGGGCGCTGGACCATCGAGGCGGCGATCGAGGAAGCGGTGCCGGTGCCGGTGCTGTCCGCGTCGCTCTTCGCCCGGTTCCGCAGTCGGCAGATGAATACGTTCGCAGACAAGCTGCTGTCGGCGATGCGGGCAAAGTTCGGCGGCCATGCCGAGGCCAAAATCCAAGGAGGCTGAGACATGGACATCAACATGCCGCTGCCGGATCGGTTGGCCGGGACCGAAGGCATGGAAGTGGCGCCGAAGGCGCCGCCATGCACGTTGGTCATCTTCGGCGCGGGCGATCTGACGCGGCGGCTGCTGATGCCGTCCATCTACAACCTGCAGATGGCCGGGCTGCTCGACGAGACATTCGGCATTATCGCGGTCGACCGTAACCCGATGGATGCGGAGGCCTACCGCGCCAAGGTCACCGAGGCGATGGAAAGCTTCGCGGCCAACCGCGGCGTGGAGGGCAAGGGGCTCGACCGTGACCTGTGGAATTGGGTGTGCAGCCGGATCGAATACCATGTCGGCGATCTCGAGGACCCCGCGACCTACGAGGGGTTGCGCGCGAAGGTCACTGGGAACGCGATCTTCTATCTTGCGGTGGCGTCGCGGTTCTTCGGGCCGGTGGTCGAACAGCTTGCGGCGAGCGGGCTGACGGCGCAGGCGGAGGGAGTGTTCCGCCGGGTGGTGGTGGAGAAGCCGTTCGGGCACAACCTGGAGAGTGCCAAGGCGCTGAACGCGCAGATCCTGGCGCGGCTGGACGAGACGCAGGTGTTCCGGATCGACCATTTCCTGGGCAAGGAAACGGTGCAGAACATCATGGCCCTGCGGTTCTCGAACGGCATCTTCGAGCCGTTGTGGAACCGGTTCTACATCGAGCACGTGCAGATCACGGCCGCCGAGACGGTGGGGGTTGAGGAACGCGCCAAATTCTACGAATTGACCGGCGCGCTGCGGGACATGGTCCCGAACCACATGTTCCAACTGCTCTCGACCGTGGCGATGGAGCCGCCGACCACGTTCGAGGCCGAAGCGGTGCGGACCGAGAAGGCCAAGGTGATTCAGGCGATCAAGCCGATGGACCGCATGCGGTCGGCGCGCGACGTGGTGCGGGGGCAGTATGCGGCCGGCCGGGTCGGGGAGACCGATGTGAGCGGCTACCGGGTCGAGCCCGGCGTGGCGCGGGACAGCGTCACCGAGACGTACGTGGCGATGCGGCTCAAGATCGACAATTTCCGCTGGGCGGGGGTGCCGTTCTACATTCGCACCGGCAAGCGTATGTCGACCCGGCGCACGGAGATCGCCATCCACTTCCGACAGGCGCCCTACGCGATGTTCCGCGACACGCCGGTCAACAAGCTGACGCCGAACATCATGATGCTGCATATCCAGCCCAGCGAAGGGATCACGCTGAACCTGAGCGCGAAGGTGCCGGGCCCGAAGCTGCAGCTGGGTGGGGTGGCGATGGATTTCCGCTACGCCGACTATTTCAAGACGCCCAGTTCGACCGGCTACGAAACGCTGCTGTATGACGTGATGATGGGCGACGCGACGCTGTTTCAGCGCGCCGACATGGTGGAGGCGGGCTGGGCCGCGGTGCAGCCGATCCTGGACCAGTGGGAGCATTACGGGGCGGAATCCGAAGTGCAGGCGTATTGGGCCGGGTCGCAGGGGCCGTCGGCGGCCGATCGCCTGCTGAACCGCGATGGGCTGAAATGGGTGCCGCTGACGGGCGGCAAGTGAGCATCAAGCTGGTCGTTTCGGACGTGGACGGCACGATCGTGCGCACGGACAAATCGGTGGCGCCCTCCACGGTCGAAGCTGCCAAGCGGCTGCAAGCGGCTGGCATCCCGCTTTCCATCGTGAGCGCGCGGCCGCCGCGCGGGATGGCGTACATCACGCAGGCGCTCGGGTTGACGGGGCCGTCTGCCGGGTTCAACGGCGGGCGGGTCCTGGGCCCGGACGGCGCGGTGTTGTCGGAGCATTTGGTGCCCGAGGCGGCGGCGCGGACGGCTTTGGCCCTGTTCATGGCCAGGGGATTGTTCGTCTTCCTGTTCAGCGGGGACGAGTGGCTCATCGCGGCGTCAGACGGGCCGCATGTCGAGCACGAGCGGCATACCGTGCGGTTCGACCCGGTGGTCGTCGACAGCTTCGAGCCGTATATGGCGAAGGTGCTGAAGATGGTGGGGGTATCGGACGATGCTCCGTACCTCGCCGACGTCGAAGCCGAGTTGCAGGCGCTGCTGGGCGACAGGGCCAACGCGAAACGGTCGCAGACCTATTACCTCGACCTGACCGCCAAGGACGCGAACAAGGGAAATGCGATCCGGCTTTTGGCCGACGTGCAGGGGATCGACGTATCCGAGATCGCCGTGATCGGAGACATGGACAACGACGTGCCGATGTTCGCGACGGCGGGGTTCTCGGTGGCGATGGGCAATGCGAGCGAGAGCGTCAAAGGCAAGGCGTCCAGAGCGGCGGCGGCGGACAACGACCATGACGGATGGGCTGAGGCCGTCGACCGCTTCATCCTGGCCCCGTCATGAATGGACCGCAGGCGCTGGCGCGGCACGTCGCCGGGTGGATGGTCGAGCGGCTAGGCGCGACCGAGGGCAAGATCGCAGTCGCGCTGTCGGGCGGTTCGACGCCGAAGCTGCTGTACACGCTGTTGGCGACCCGCGAGTTCGCGGGGCGGATCCCGTGGGAGCGGGTGCATTGGTGCTGGGGCGACGAGCGCTTCGTGCCGCCGGACGACCCGAGCAGCAACTACCGGATGACCAAGGAGGCGATGCTGGACCACGTGCCGGTGCCTGCGGACCTCGTGCATCCGATCCCGACGACCGGTTTGACACCGGTCGCGGCTGCGTCGGCGTACGAGCAGACGCTCCGGGCGATCCACGGCGACGGCGATCTCGCGCGGCCGCTCTTCGAGATCGTGCTGCTGGGGCTCGGCACGAATGGACACTTCGCCTCGCTGTTTCCGGATACGCCGTCGCTGACGGAACGTGAGGCATGGTGCGCGCCGGTGACGCCCGCGGGCGAGACGACACGGATCACGCTGACGTATCCGCCGCTGGAAAGCTGCAGGCACGCGGCATTCATCGTGGCGGGCGCGGATAAGCGTGAGGTGTTGGCGGCGGTCCGATCGGGGCAGGGCGACCTGCCGGCCTCGCACTATCGCCCGAGCGGAGCGCTGCACTGGTTCGCGGACGACGCGGCCGAGGGGAAGTGATCAAGGTCGCGCTCGGTTTGCAGGGCGGCGGCTCGCACGGCTCGTTCACGTGGGGCGTACTGGACCGGCTGCTCGAGGAGGTGGAGCGCGGGCGCCTCGAGATTACGGCGGTCAGCGGGGCGAGCGCGGGCGCGATCAACGCGGCAGTGCTGGCCTGCGGCTTGGCCGAGGGCGGCCCGGCGCTGGCGCGGTCGAGGCTGGCGGAGGCGTGGCGCACGATCTCCGAGGCCGGAGCGAGGAGCGGAAACGCGCTGTTCTTCGGGGAGCCCGGGCTGTTCGGGTTGAACATCGATTGGAACCCCGGAGCGATCGCGCTCGAAGCGCTCGGGCTGATCGTGTCGCCGTACACCAATCCGTTCTACCGGGACGTGCTGGGGCCGCTGCTGCAGGACGTGCTACCGGCGAAGCGGCTGGCCCAGTTGAACGAGGCTACAGCGCCGCGGGTGTTCGTGACCGCGACCAATGTCGCCACCAACCAGCGGACGAACTTCTCCCAGCCGGATGTAACGATCGACGCGATCCGGGCGTCGGCGTGCCTGCCCGCCGACTTCAGGGCCGTGCGCATCGGCGATGAGACCTTTTGGGACGGCGGTTACCTCGGCAATCCGGCGCTCGAGCCGCTGCTCGACCACGCCGACGACCTGTTCGTGATCATGGCCAATCCGCTGGAGCGAAGCACCGGCGTGCCGCCGAAAAGCCCGCGGGCCATACAGGACCGGCTGAACGAGATCACGTTCAACGCGTCGGTGGTGCTGGAGATGAATGGCATTGCGGCCGTCAATGGCGTGCTGCGCGACCTGCAGGCGCAGGGGATCGAGTATCGGGGGAAATACCGGCCAATCCACCTGCACCTGATCCGGGACGATAAGTTCCTGGCATCGCTGGGGAGTGTGTCGAAGAGTAGTACGGCGTGGGTGTTGCTGAGCCAGTTGCACGCTGCGGGCTACGCGGCAGCAGCACGCTTCTTCGTTGATCGGGGAGATGATCTTGGTCGGTCCGGGACGGCGGCGATCGAGCGCGATGTGGTTCGGCCGATCATCAAGGGCACGCCGCATCCGGGTTGAGGACAGATTCTTGAGGCGACGCGTTAGCCCGGCGGGATCGCCTTCATGGGCGGGGCCTTGCTCCACTTCAAAGCTGGCTCGGGAGGAGTGCAGCTCTCGACCGTCTCGCTCGAGTTGAGGTCCGAGGGCGTAAGGACGTGATCAAGTACGGCGTCGTAAAGCACCCGAGAGATGTTGGAGACGCAGCTAACGAGATCATTGTATAAAGGGTAGAATCGGCATTGATCCACGATATACATGGCTAGCTTATTGTCTTTGAACTCAGTCGCGCGATACGCGTCAAATGCCTGTGTGACGCATCGATCCATGATGTTCAGCAGGCCAGGAGATACGGAAATCGTTTCCTTGTCCTTAGTGTCTAGAGTAACGTGCCTCAATCGCTCCGTGTCGGTAAGTCCATCGACGTAATCCTGGAAATACGATCCGTAGGAAAGGTTAAGCTTGGCGCGGATCTCAAGTAGCTTACCGGGAACTAGGCTGTTCCACTTCACATATGCGTCGTCGTAAGCGGTCTTCCGGTCTTCCGTCTCCTTGTTGGGGCTCCCCCGACGAATGGACGAAATGACCATGGCAGCTCTCTCGCGACGCTCGCTTGTGAGATCGGAGAGCTGGCTGACGGCTGCGACCGCGCTGTTCCGTGTCGTGGCAGCAAGGTCCTCTCTGTGATTGCTGTAGGTGATGTATGTGCCCGCTATGGCGACCATACCTCCGGCAAAGAGATATTCGAGTAGCCGTCGAGCTCCTGGCGGCATCCGGGGCTTGGAGCGCCTCATTATCAATCTCCGGGCCTTTGCCGGAGCGGGATCTTCGTCTTTTATGGCTGCGCCCCCTCTGCGGTTTGTTCGCCCCACGTCATCCGGGCGTGAAGCGCCCAGGCGGTGAACAGCGCGGCCGCGACGATGAGCAGGATGATGCTCGCCAGGGCGTTCAGCTCGGGGGTGACGCCGAGCTTCATGGCGGAGAAGACGACCATGGGAAGGGTCGAGGCGCCGGGTCCGGAGGTGAAGGTGGCGACGACGAGGTCATCGAGGCTGAGGGTGAAGGCGAGCAGCCAGCCGGAGAGGAGCGCCGGGCTGAGCAGGGGAAGCGTGACGCGCAAGAAGGCGTCCAGCGGGGTGGCGCCGAGGTCCTGAGCGGCTTCTTCCAACTCCGTCCCGGCGTCGGAGAGGCGGGCTTCGACGACGATGGCGACGTAGGACAGGCTGACGGAGACATGGGCCAGCGTGATGGTCAGCGCGCCGCGGCCGGCGGGCCAGCCGAACAGCTGCTCCATTTCGACGAAGAGCAAGAGCAAGGACAGACCGACGAGCACGTCGGGCAGCACGAGGCGGGCCGAGATGAGGCTGGCGAACAGGACGCGGGCGCGGAAGCGGGCGAAGCGGGCCAGGGCGTAGCCGGCGAGCGTGCCGAGGAAGGCGGAGGCCGTGGCGGAGACGGCCGCGATCTGCAGCGAAAGGAGAGCGGCGTCGATCAGCTTGGCGTCGTGCCAGAGCGCGGCATACCAGGTGAGTGAGAAGCCGGTGATGACCGTCGTCAGGCGCGACGGGTTGAAGCTTGTCGCCACCAGAAGGGCGATCGGCACGTAGAGGAAGGCGTAGCCGCCGAGGAGGGCGGTGGGAAGAAGGCGGCCATGTCTCATTCGCGGGTCCGCAGCAGGACCATCGGGATCAGCAGGATGGCCAGCAGAGCGGTGGCCAGCGCGGAGGCCATTGGCCAGTCGCGGTTGGAGAAGAACTCGTTCCACAGCGCGCGCCCGATGGTCTGCGCGCCGGGGCCGCCGAGCAGCTCGGGGATGACGTATTCGCCCACCGCGGGAATGAACACCAAGGCGAGCCCCGCGAGCACGCCGGGGATCGAGAGCGGCCAGGTGATGGTTCGAAAGGTCGTCCAAGGGGTGGCGCCGAGATCGGCGGCGGCCTCCTCGAGCGCCGGGTCGCGGCGGGAGAGGCGGGCGTAGAGCGGCAGGATCATGAACGGGAGGTAGGCGTAGGTGACGCCGATATACATCGCCAGGTCGGTGTACAGTAGCTTGAACGGGCCGAGGCCGAACCAGGACAGTGCCAGGTTGATCCAGCCGTCGTCCCGCAGGAGGCCGATCCATGCGGTGATGCGCAGCAGGAAGCCGGTCCAGAACGGAAGCATCACGAGCAGCAGCAGCGCGGAGCGCCAGCGCTCGGCTGCGCGGGCGATGGCGAGCGCCATAGGGTAGCCGATCAGCAGGCAGCAGAGCGAGGAGACGCTGGCGACGAGCAGGCTCTTGATGAAGGCGGCGAGGTAGTAGGCGTCGCCGGTGAGGAGTTGGTAGTTGGCCGGGTCGGGGTCGTGCAGGAGAGGCGTAAAGGGCGGCACGGCTTCGATGGCCGTCGAGAAGGAGAGCGCGGCGACGATCAGGACCGGCAGGACCACGAAGATCGACAGCCACAGCCACAACGGCGCGAGGACGGCGGCGCGGTTCATGGAGCTCTCGCGCCTGTGCAGCACGCGCACGAAAGCCCTCGCCCCTCGGGAGACGGTTGGGTGAGGGATCGTTCGAGAGGCAAGACCCTCACCCCAGACCTCTCCTGGAGGGAGAGGGGGAAAGGACGGAATTCGTGGGGGGCGCCGGGGTCATTCGGCGAGGATGGTGAGGGCTTCGGGCGGCATCGATACGGCGATGGGGGCGCCCGGTGCGAGCAGGCCGGGGCCGAACCCGGCGCTGAGCGGCTGTACGAGCTGGAGGGTCGCGCCGGCATCGAGCCGGATCGCGTAGTCGGCGGAGTCGCCGAAATAGGCCGAGGTCAGAATGACACCGGGAACGGCGTTCGGGGCGGACGGATCGGCAAAGCGCAGGCGTTCGGGGCGGATGGCGACCCAGAATGGCGCATCCGGCGCCGGAGCGTGGGTCTGGATGGGGCCGACGCCGTCGATCTCGATGTGGGCCGGGTCGAGAGTGTGGGCGGCAAGGACGTTGTCGTTGCCCATGAAGCCCGCGACGTAGCGGCTCGCCGGCCGCTCATAGAGCTCGGCGGGCGTGCCGACCTGGGCGAGGCGGCCCCCATGCAGCAGGCCGATGCGGGTCGCCATGGCGAGTGCTTCGTCCTGATCGTGGGTGACCATGACGAACGTGGTGCCGGTCTGCTGCTGGATGCGGATGAGCTCCTGCCGGGTCTGTTCGCGCAAGCCGCGGTCGAGCGCCGACAGGGGTTCGTCGAGCAGCAGCAGCCTCGGGCGCGGCGCGAGGGCGCGCGCGAGCGCGACGCGTTGGCGCTGGCCGCCGGAGAGGGCATCGGGCTTACGGGCGGCAAACTCCCGGAGGCGGACGAGGTCGAGCAGTTCGGTGACCCGCGTGTCGATCTCGGCTTGCGGCACGCGTTGACGGCGCAGCCCGAAGGCGACGTTGCCGGCGACGGTCATGTGCGGGAACAGCGCATAGGATTGGAAGGTGGTGTTGACGGGGCGGCGGTGCGGCGGGAGGCGGGTGATGTCCTGTCCGCCCAGGACGATGCGGCCCTCGGCGGGGTCGATGAAGCCGCCGAGCGTGCGGAGCAGGGTGGTTTTGCCGGAACCGGAGCCGCCGAGGAGCACGAACAACTCGCCGCTGGCGATCTCGAGATTGAGCCCGGCCAGCGCGGTGACCGGGCCGTAGCGGACTGTCAGGTGCTCAATGGAGAGTTCGGCCAAGTCGAGTGATTTAAGAGCCGGCTTTGAAGCGGGCCCACATGCGGGTGCGGGCGCGTTCGGCGGCTGGCGACGGCGCCCTCGCGGTGAAGGCGTGGGCGAGCATGGGCTGGGTCGGGAAGACGTTGGTGTTGCTTTTCACGTCGGCCGCAACGTCGGCCATGCTCGCCGGCACCGCGTTCGGGTAGCCGACCTTGTTGGTGATGGCGGCCATGTTGGCGGGCTGCAGGATGAAGTTGATGAACTGCATCGCCGCCTGGGGATGGGGAGCGTCCTTGGGGATGGCGAGCATGTCGAACGTGTATTCGGTGAATTGCTTCGGCAGCACGTAGTCGACCGGTTCCTTCTTCGCCTCCGCAGCCCGGCCCGCGGCCTGGACGACGTCGCCCGAGTAATCCATTGCGACGCAGACATCGTTACTGGCGAGCATCTCGAGCGCGCCGCCGGACGCGAAGGTCCGGATATAGGGACGGATCGCCATGAGGGTTTTTTCGACGGCCTCGAGATCTTTCGCGTCGCTGCTGTCCGGATCCTTGCCGAGGTATTTGAGGATGCTCGGAATGGTGTCGATGGCGCTGTCCATCAGGACGATGCCGCACGGGGCGAGTTTCCGCGCCCATTCCGGCTTGAGCAGGAGGTCCCAGCTATCCATCGGAGCGTCGGGGGCGAGCGCCTTCACCTTGCTGGGGACCACACCGAGGCCGAGCGTGCCCCACAGATAGATCGCACCGTATTTGTTGCCGGGATCGCTGGTTTCGACCCGCTTCATGAGCGCCGGGTCCTCGTTCTTGAGGTTCGGGATCTTCGACGGGTCGAAAGGCTGCAGGGCGCCGGCCTTGATCAGGCGGGAGAACGTGGGTTCGGCGGTCGGAACCACCACGTCGTAGCCCGACTTGCCCGCCAACAGCTTGCCTTCGAGCGTCTCCAGACTGTCGTAGACGTCGTACTGGACCTTGATACCGGTCTGCTGCGTGAAGGCTTCCAGCACCTTGGGGTCGATGTAGTCGGTCCAATTATAGACGTTGACGACCTTGTCCTCGGCGTGCGCCTGCGCGGCTACGAGCAAAGCTGCCACTGTGAAAACCCGCCGCATCCACTGCATCGACCGCCCTCCGGAGATGCTTCGCTCATAGCGGCGGTGCGCGTCGATTGAAAGACGATCATCGATCGCCGCGCCGCCGCCGCCTCGCGAGGACGGCGTGCGTTCCTAGGGAATGGCGCGGATCTGTATTTCGTCCGCGCTCATACCCTGCTCGCGCAAGGCCCGGATCGTCGCGGCGCCGTCGCGTTTGGCCAGGCGCCGGCCATCGGCGCCGCGCAGCAGTTCGTGATGGGCGTAGGCGGGCTCCGGCCAGCCCAGCAGGGCCTGCAGCAGGCGGTGCAGGCTGGTGGCCGGACGCAGATCGATGCCGCGGGTCACGAGGGTGACGCCCTGGACGGCGTCGTCGTGGGTGACGCAGAGATGATAGCTGGCCGGGGCGTCCTTGCGGGCGAGCACCGGGTCGCCGAATGCGGCGGGGTCGCAGGGGAGGCGGCCCTCGCCTTCCTCGAACCATGTGAGCGGCCCCGTCAGGCCGAGGGCGGCCCCGACGTCGAGGCGAAGCGCATGGGGGATCGCGGGATCGGTGTCGTCCCGGGCGCGGCAGGTGCCGGGATAGATGGGGCCGTCCGGCCCATGCGGCGCCGAAGCCGAAGCGGTGATGTCGGCGCGGGTGCAGGTGCACCGGTAGAGCAGGCCCATATTGGCGAGGCGGTCGAGCGCGATGCGGTACTCGGCGAGATGCTCGGATTGACGGCGGGTCGGCCCATCCCAGTCCAGCCCCAGCCAGCGTAAGTCGTCCTCGAGCGCGGCCGCGTATTCGGGGCGGCAGCGGCTCTGGTCGATGTCTTCGATACGGAGCAGGAAGCGGCCGCCGGCGAGCCGCGCGCGCCGCCAGGCAACCAGGGCGGCGTAGGCGCTGCCGAGATGGAGCAGGCCTGTTGGGCTGGGCGCGAAGCGGGTAGTGATCGCGGCGCCCAAAGATGAGGTCGGCATGGAGCAGCAGCTTAAGGTCTTGCGCCGGGAGGCGGCCAGTGGCTCGCCCCGGCTGTTGGTGGTGCTGTGCCACGGTGTCGGCGCGGATGGGCAGGATCTGATCGGCCTGGCCGAGCCGTGGGCGGCCGCGCTCCCGGATGCCGCGTTCCTCGCGCCCGACGCGCCCGAGCCCTGCGACATGTCGCCGTTCGGACGGCAATGGTTCAGCCTGCAGGACCGCACCCCGTCGGTGCTCGAGGCCGGGGCGCGGCGGGCAGCGCCGCTGCTGCTGGAAACCGTTGATGCGGAGCTGGCGCGGCTCGGCCTGCCTGCGGGCGCGGTGGCGCTGATGGGGTTCAGCCAGGGTGCAATGATGGTGTTGCACGCCGGGTTGCGGCGGCCGGTTCCCCCGGCGGCGATCCTGGCCTATTCGGGCGCGCTGCTCGACGGCCCGGCGCTCGATGCCGAGATGACCGGCACGCCGCCGGTCCTGCTCGTGCATGGCGAGGCCGACGAGGTCGTGCCGTTCGCGCGCGGGCCCGCCGCCGCGGCAGCGTTACGCCAGCGTGGCGTTGCCGTCACGACGTCGTGGCGCAAGGGGCTCGGGCATTGGGTCGACGAGGGCGGCTTGCAGGCCGGCGCCGCAATGCTGAAAGGATTGTCGGCGCTCGCCCAATGACCCGGCCCAGTGACTGCGGCGTGACATTCGCCGTCGCTCGCTTGCCGGGCCGGTAGGGCAGTGCCATAACCCTTTCCGACACTGGCGGTACATCTGGCGAGTCGTCTGGCAACCGGCTCCTCGGTCTCACGCCTCCAGTGAGGAGGAGAGCGCTGTGCCAGACGGCGGTATGCATTTCCCAGCCTTGGTTTTGAACGCCGATTTCCGGCCGCTTTCGTATTTCCCGCTTTCGGTCTGGTCCTGGCAGGACTCGGTCAAGGCGGTGTTCCTCGACCGTGTCTCCGTCCTGAGCGAATACGACGACGAGGTGCGCTCGCCGAGCATGTCGATGCGGCTGCCGAGCGTCATCGCCCTCAAGGACTACATCCCGACCGCGCGCAAGCCGGCATTCACCCGGTTCAACGTGTTCCTGCGGGACGCGTTCAGCTGCCAATACTGCAGCGAGCGTTTCCCGACGCAGGAGCTGACGTTCGACCACGTGATCCCGCGCAGCCGCGGGGGCCGGACGACGTGGGAGAACGTCGTGACCGCGTGCGGCGGGTGCAATTTGCGCAAGGGCAACAAGCTGCCGCGCGAGTGCCACATGCACCCGCGGCTGCGGCCGGAGCAGCCCTCGACCTGGGTGCTGCAGGAGAATGGCCGGGCATTCCCGCCAAACTACCTGCACGAGAGCTGGCGGGACTATCTCTACTGGGACAGCGAGCTGGAGAGTTAGTCGGCCCAGACCGGGGCACGCTTCTGGATGAACGCGTCAATGCCCTCGTTGGCGTCGTAGGCTTCCATGTTGCGGACCATGACCGCGGCGGTGTGCGCGTAGGCGTCGGCGAGCGGCAGCTCGGCTTGCCGGTAGAAGGCAGGCTTGCCGAGTGCCACGGCGCTGCGGCTTTTGCTGGCGAGCTTGCGCGCCAAGGTCGTCACCGCGTCGTCGAGATCGGCTTCGGGGACGCAGCGGTTGATGAGGCCGAGCCGGGCCGCTTCGGATGCCGGGATCATGTCGCCGGTCAGCAGCATTTCCAAAGCAGCCTTGCGCGGCACCACACGGGAGAGCGCCACCATGGGCGTCGAGCAGAACAAGCCGACATTGATGCCGGAGACGGCGAAGCGGGCGGTCTCGGCCGCGATGGCGAGATCGCACGTGGCCACCAGCTGACAGCCCGCCGCCGTCGCGATGCCGTGGACCCGGGCGATGACGGGGACGGGCAGCGTGGTCAGACGCTGCATCATGCGGCTGCACTGTGCGAACAGGCGGGCGCGGGCCGGGCCATCGAAGGAGCGGACCTCGCGTAGGTCGTGGCCGGCGCAGAAGCCCGGCCCGGCGCCACGAATGACCAGCACGCGCACAGTCTCGTCGGCCGCCACACTCTCGAGCAACGCTTCGACCGCGGTCAGCATCGCGGTCGAAAGGGCGTTGCGGCTATTCGGGCGATTGAGCGTGACCGTGGCGATGCCGTCCTGGTCGTCACGAAGCAGCAGAGGGTCGTTGTCGGCCATGGTCGGCTCCCGAGCATGCCGGAGTGTAGGATGGGCCGCGGTCTGGCTCAACGTCGGGACGGCAACGCCTCGGTGTCATGGCTCGTCTAGGCCGAGGCGGGGCGGCGCTCGTCGGTGAAGCCGGGAAGGAAGAGGACCATCAACAGCTCGTCGGCGTAGCCGCCCGGTGATCGCAGCGCCCGGGGCTCGAGGCCATACGGACGGAAGCCACAGCGCTCGTAGAGCGCGATCGCCGGCCAGTTATCGGCCACGACGGTCAGCAGGACTTGCTCCACGGTCGCGCGCGCCGCCCCGAGGCTCGCATCGAGCAGGGCGCGCCCAACGCCGGAGCCGCGGCACTCTGGTTCGACGTAAAAACCCCAAAGGAATGCCTTGTGGGTCTCTCTCGCGCCATCGAACCGCTTGCAGCCGAGGACGCCGACGATCCGCCCATCCGCGTAGGCGCCGAAGACGAGCGACGTCGTGAGGCGCTCGGCGAAATGCTCGTCTGGACGGGCGGCCTCCGCATCATAGGTCGATCCGAACGCATACGGCGCCGTCTGCAATCCGGACAGGCGGATGCGGCGGTAGTCCTGGACGTCGTCAGTCGAAAGGCGGCGCGCGGTCGCGTGGCTCGGCATCGTGCGCTGCCGTGTCCGGGCTAAGCAGCCGCTTGCGCCGGAGGCTGGACGAGAAAGCGGTCGAGCTGCGCGAGGACGTCGCCGGGCGCTTCCTCGGCGAGGTAGTGGCCGCTCTCGACCGCGCCGCCCGAAACCGTGCCGGCGCAGTAGTGTCGCCACAGATCCAGGGGGTCGTACCAACCGCCGATCTTGCCCTTCGAGCCCCACAGCACCAACATGTCGCAGCGCACCTTGCGGCCCTCGGCGCGGCTGATGCGGTCGTGCTCGAGATCGATGCTGGCGGCTGCGCGGTAGTCTTCGCACATGCCGGTGATGGCAGCCGGGTCGTGTGCGGCGCGGAGATAGTCCTCGAGCGCTTCCTGGCGGAAGAAGCCTTGGGTCTTCGGCTCACGCGCGGTGTGGGCGTTGAACCACGTGTCGGGCGCCGCATTGATGAGTTCTTCCGGGAAGGGGTGCGGCTGGGCGAACCAGAACCAGTGATAGTATCCGAGCGCCGAATGCCATGTCGGCCCGCTCGAAATGCTCGATGGTCGGGACGATGTCGAGCACGGCCAGACGCTCGACGCGGGCCGGGTTGTCGATGGCGAGGCGGTGCGCGACGCGGGCGCCGCGGTCATGGGCGACGACCTGGAACCGGTCATGGCCCAGGCCGGTCATGAGTTCGGCCAAGTCGCGAGCCATGCTGGATTTGGCATAGGGCGCGTGGTCGCCGGTGGCGCCGGGCTTGAAGCTCTCGCCGTAGCCGCGCAGGTCCGGGGCGACGATCGTGAAGCGCTCCGCGAGTGAGGGGGCGACGGCGTGCCACATGGCGTGGGTCTGCGGGTTGCCGTGCAGCAGCAGCAGCGGCGGGCCCGAGCCGGCGGTGCGCAGCCGCAGGGTGCCGTCGGTGACGCGATGGGTGGTCAGCGTGAAATCGCGGAAGAAGTCGAGCATGGGTCCATCTACTCAGGAGCTATGTCGTCATTGTGGCGCGGCTCCAGGCCGGCCAGGTCGCGCCACTCGGCCTCGGTGAGCGCGACGACGCCGAGGTCGGCGGCCTTCTTGGCCTTCGAGCCGGCGTCGGCGCCCAGGATCACGTAATCGGTTTTCTTGCTGACGCTGTCGGTGACGCGCGCGCCGAGGGCTTCGGCGCGGGCCTTGGCTTCGGGCCGGGTCATGGTCTCGAGGCTGCCGGTGAAGACGACGATCTTGCCGGCGAGGGCGCTGTCGGCGGTGGCGGCTTCGGCGGGCTCGATGGTGAGTTCGGCGGCCAGGTCGTCGACCACGGCGCGGTTGCGCTGCTCCATGAAGAAGTCCGCGATCTCCGTGGCCAAAGCGGGGCCGACGCGCAGGATGTTGCCGAGAGCGGAGCGTTCCTCGCTGCCGATGGTGGTGGCCGCCTGCATCTGGGCGCGCCAGGTGGGGAAGTCGCCGTAGTGGCGGGCCAGCAGCTTGGCGTTGGTCTCGCCGACCCGGCGGATGCCGAGCGCGTAGATGAAGCGGGCGAGCGGAACGGTGCGCCGCGCGTCGATGGCGGCGAGCAGGTTGTCGACCGAGCGCTGCTTCCAGCCCTCGCGCCCGAGCAATTCGTCCGCATGGCTCTTGAGGCGGAAGATGTCCGCAGGTGTTGCGAGCCAGCCGAGGCCGGCGAACTCCACGAGCGTCTTTTCGCCGAGGCCCTCGATATCGAACGCGGCGCGGCTGGTGAAATGGCGGAGGTGCTCGATCGCCTGGGCCGGGCAGATCAGGCCGCCGGTGCAGCGCCGGACGACCTCGCCAGACGGCCGGACGGCAAGGCTGCCGCAAGCCGGGCAATGCGTTGGTGGCATCCAGGCGTCCGGCCCGCGGGGCGTGCCGGGAACGACGCCGAGGATCTGCGGTATCACGTCGCCGGCGCGCTGGAGCAACACCGTGTCGCCAGGGCGAACATCCTTGCGGGCGATCTCGTCCTCGTTGTGCAGCGTGGCGCGGGTGACGACGACGCCGCCGACGGTGACCGGGTGCAGCCAGGCGACGGGTGTGAGCGAACCGGTGCGGCCCACTTGGATGTTGATGCTGTCCAACCGCGTTTGCGCCTGTTCGGCGGGAAACTTCCAGGCGATGGCCCAGCGCGGCGTGCGGCCCACGGCACCCAGGCGGCGCTGCAACGCGAGGTCGTCGATCTTATAGACGACGCCGTCGATGTCGTAGTCGAGCGTGGCGCGCTGGGCGGCGAGTTCCTCCTGGAACGCGGCGGCTTCGGCCTGGGTCTCGAGCCGGCGGGAGAGCGGGTTGACGCTGAACCCCCAGGCGCGGAGGCGGTCGAGGTAGCCGGAATGGGTGTCGGCCGGCGGTTCGGACGCCTCGCCCATCGCATAGGCGAACAAAGAGAGGGGGCGGCTTGCGGTTTGCGCCGGGTCGATCTGGCGCAACGACCCGGCGGCTGCGTTGCGCGGATTGGCATAGAGACGCTGCCCGGCGGCTTGCTGGGCGGCATTGAGCTTCAGGAAATCGTCCTTCGCAATAAAGACTTCGCCGCGGATCTCGATCCGGGCCGGGGCGGGTGCTTTGAGACGGCGGGGAATGGATTTCAGGGTGCGCAGGTTGGCGGTGACATCCTCGCCCTCGGCGCCGTCGCCGCGGGTGGCGCCATGGACGAGCGTGCCGGCCTCGTAGGTGAGGTTGATCGAAAGCCCGTCGATCTTGGGTTCGGCGACCAAAGGCAGGGGCGCATCGGCGGGCAGGCCGAGGAAGCGGCGCGCGCGCTTGTCCCATTCGTGGAAGTCGGCCGCGTCGAAGGCGTTGTCGAGCGACAGCATCGGCACGGCGTGACGCAGCTTGGCGAAGCCGCTGGCGGGCGCTGCGCCCACGCGCTGGCTCGGGCTGTCGGGACGAATGAGCGAGGGGAATGCGCCCTCGACAGCGTCGTTGCGGCGGCGCAGCGCGTCGTATTCCGCGTCCGTCAGCTGGGGCGCGTCCTGCTGGTGATAGGCGACGTCCGCCTCCGCGATGGCGGCCGCGAGGCGGGCGAGTTCGGCGGCGGCGTCTTCTTCGGTTTGGGGGAGGTCGGCGGGCGCCGCCTTATGGGCCTTCGGCACGCAGCACGCGGAGATCGCAGCCTTCGTCGGCCTGGAGGACTTGGTCGTGGATGATGCGATCCCAGCCGCGCGCCGGCGTGGAGGGCGGAGACCAGCCCTGGCGGCGGCGCTCGAGCTCCTCGGGGGCGACGAGCAAGTCGATGCTGCGCGTCTCGACCGAAAGGCGGATGCGGTCGCCGGTTTCGGCCAGGCCGAGAGGGCCGCCCGCCGCGGCCTCGGGCGTCACGTGCAAGACGATGGTGCCGAACGCGGTGCCCGACATGCGGCAATCGCTGATGCGGACCATGTCCTTGACGCCGGCACGGCCGAGTTTGGTGGGGATGGGCAGGTAGCCGGCTTCAGGCATGCCGGCCGGCGTGAGCGGGCCGGCGTTTTTGAGCACGAGGACGTCGCCGGGCTCGACGTCGAGCCCCGGGTCGTCGATGCGGGCGGCCAGGTCGGCCGGGCCGTCGAACACGAGGCAGCGCGCTTCGGTTTCGAACAGCGCGGGCGTGGCGGCGGACCGCTTCAGCAGCGCCCCGCGCGGGGCCAGGCTCCCGAACAGCGCGACGAGGCCGCCGACCGGGGAGACTGGCTCGGCGAGCGCGCGGATGTAGCGGCGGTCCACGAAAGCCGGTTCGGCCAGGCGATCGCCGAGCGTTCGGCCGGTCACGTCGATGCAGTCGTGGTGGAGCAGGCCGCGCAACTCCCATAGCAGGGCGGGCATGCCGCCAGCGCTGTGGAAATCCTCCATGTAGCCTTCCCCGGTGGGCTTGAGGTCGACGAGGACGGGCGTCGTATCGGAGAGCTCGTTGACCCGGTGCAGGTCGATCTTGATGCCGCGGCGGCCGGCGATGGCGGTGAGGTGGATCATCGCGTTCGTGCTGCCGCCCAGCGCGAGCAACACGCGCAACGCGTTCTCGACCGAGTGCTCGGTGATGAGTTGGGACGGGCGGATGGGATTCTCGACGAACCGCATGACCAGCGTGCCCACTTCTTCGGCGGCGCGGAGGCGGTCGGCATGCACGGCAGGAATGCTCGCGTGGCCCGACGGCATGAAGCCGAGCGTCTCGGCGATGCAGGCCATCGTCGACGCGGTGCCCATGACGCCGCAGGTGCCGGCAGTGCTGGCCAGCCGCCCTTCGATCTCCCCGATGCGCTCGGCCGTTACCTTGCCGGCGCGGTACGCGGCCCAATAGCGGCGGCAATCGGTGCAGGCCGCGAGACGCTCGCCCTGGAAGGGGGTGGCCAACATGGGACCGGTGACGACTTGGATGGACGGCACGTCCGACGATGCGGCGCCCATGAGCTGGGCGGGCACTGTCTTGTCGCAGCCGCCGATCATCACCGCCGCGTCCATCGGCTGCCCGGCCAACATGGCCTCGGTATCGAGCGCGGCGAGGTTGCGGAAGTGCATGGAGGTGGGAAAGAGGCTCGGTTCGCAGAGGCTTACCGTGGGAAACGGCATCGGCAGGCCGCCGCCGGCCAACACGCCGCGCTTGACCGCGTCGATGAGCTCGGGCGCGGTACGATGGCAGTTGTTGAACGCCGAACCGGTGTCGACGATGCCGATGACCGGCTTGTCGAGCATGGCGCCGGAGTAGCCCATGGATTTGTAGAACGTGCGGCGCAGGTAGGCGGCGAACTCGGGGTCGCCGTAGCCCGGCGTATTGCGGGCGATGCCACGGAGCTGGGTGTCGCGTCGCGTGCCGTGGTCTGAGTGATCGTTCATGCGCCGAACTCTAGGGGAGTGTCGGTGCGGAGGGAACGGTCCACCGCCCGTCGGGGTGACGAAGCGGGGAGGTGCATGTATTGGGTCGGGCCCATCGCATTCGGATCATGTCGGTATGTCGCAGGATCGGGCCCACAGATGCGCGGTAGCGATCATGGCCAAGGCCCCGCGCCCGGGTCACGTGAAAACGCGGCTGCAAGGCGTGTTGCGGCCGGAGGAGGCGTCTTCCCTCGGCACCGCGTTCCTGCGGGATACGGTCGAGAACCTCCACATGGCGGCGCGGATGGCGCCGATCGACCCGGTGGTGGCCTATGCGCCGGCAGGACAGGAGGACCGCTTCGACGGGTTGCTGCCGGGCGGCACCACACTTCTGCTGGCCGATGGGAGCAGAGGGCAGGCCGAGGGCGTCGAGGGTTTCGGCTGCGTCCTGCTGGAGACAATGCGGGCGCTGTTTGCGCGAGGGTAT
This sequence comes from uncultured Alphaproteobacteria bacterium, assembly GCA_963835135.1. Lineage (GTDB taxonomy): Bacteria > Pseudomonadota > Alphaproteobacteria > Acetobacterales > Acetobacteraceae > JAVVHH01. The sequence continues at coordinate 486,476 of CAWIEF010000005.1, read as the reverse complement.
GGCGCGGCCTGCGTGCTGGCGGCCGATAGCCCGACCCTGCCCACCCGGGAACTCGTCGTCGCGGCCCGGTCGTTGCTGGACGGGCGCGAAGCGGTGCTCGGGGCGGTCGACGATGGCGGGTACTACATCCTGGGGCTTCGGGAGCCGAGGCCGGAGCCGTTCGCAGGCATCCGCTGGAGCACGGATTTCGCCGCCGAGGACACGCGCGAGCGCTTGACCAGGTCCGGGCTCGACGTGGTCGAGTTGGCGCGCTGGTTCGACATCGACGACCCGGCCGCGCTATCGCGCCTGTTGAGCGACCGGAGCGGCTATGCGGCGCCGCATACGCAGGCGGCGCTTGCGCCCATGCGACTGGCCGAGCGTTTGCGGGCGGCCTGAGCGTGCTCCTAATGCTGGCGGCGTTGGTTGGGCTCGGCGTCGTCGCGCCGGTGCTGGCACTCCCGGCCGGCGCCTTCGGCGATCTGTCGACCGAGCTGACCTGGCGCTACATCGGTTGGATGCTGGCGGCGGGGCTGGCCTATGGCGGCCTGGTCTGGCTGGTTCGGCGGCGGGCGGTCTCGCGCGGCGCGTTCGTCGGCGCGCTGATCGTCGCGGCGCTGGCGCGGCTCGTGGTGGTGGCGACGCCCCCGTTGATGAGCACGGATCTGTATCGCTACGTGTGGGACGGGCGGGTGCAGGCGGCGGGGATCAATCCATACCGGTATCTGCCGGCGGACCCGGCGCTCGCGACGTTGCGCGACACCGGGGCGGGGCCGGCCGCGATCTATCCGAACATCAACCGGGCCGAGAGCGCACCGACGATCTACCCGCCGGCCGCGCAGGTTCTGTTTGCGGCCATCGGGCTCACGGTTTCCTCGGTCTGGACGATGAAGGGCGCGATGCTGGCGCTCGACGTGATCGCCGGGCTGATGGCGTGGCGGCTGTTGATCGCGGCGGGGCGGCCGGAGGCCTGGGTGCTGGTATGGGCGCTCAATCCGCTCGTAATCCGCGAGTTCGCGGGCGCGGGGCACATCGACGCGGCGGCGGTCGCGGCGTCGGGGGCGGCGCTGTTGCTGGCGGCGCGGCGGCGGCCAGGTTGGGCGGGGGCCGTCCTGGGGCTGGCCGTGATGAGCAAGCTGCTGCCGGCGGCGCTGGGGCCGGCGATCTGGCGCCCGCGGACATGGCACGCTCCGGCGGCGTGCGTGGCCGTGATCGCCGCGGGTTACGCGGTATACGCGTCGGCGGGCTGGCGGGTGCTGGGCTATCTGCCGGGGTATGCGCAGGAAGAGGAGCTGACGAAAGGCGGCGGGTTCGTGTTGTTGCGACTGTTGGCGTTTGCCGGGACGCTGCCGGACTGGGTCTCGGCCGCCTATATCGTGGCCGGGTTTGCACTGCTGGACGGGTTGGCGCTGGCGATCATGGTGCAGGGCGGCGTGCCCCGCGCGGCGGTCATGGCGCGGCAGGCGAGCTTGCTCTCGGTGGCGCTGCTCGTCGTACTAACGCCACATTATCCGTGGTATGTGACCATGGCCGTGCTGCCGGCGGTGGTCGCACCGGGTTGGGGTGCATTGTGGCCGTCGATCGCGGGCCCACTATTGTACCAGGATTATGGGTTGAGCGATCCGTGGTGGCCGGCCATCGTCTATCTGCCGGCGATGGTTTGGCTCGCGATCGAGTTGCGGAAAGGGACCGAGCATGCCTGACACGAACATCGATGCCCGCCGGTACTTCGAGACGGTGGAGTCGGGCGAGAGCATCGCGGGCGCGCCGCCGGTCTGCCTCTATCTCGAGGTCACGAACCGCTGCAACCTGCTCTGCGAAACCTGTCCGCGGACCTTCGAGGACCTCGAGCCGCCGATGGACTTGAGCATGGAGCTGTTCACCAGGATCGTGGATCAGGTCCCGAACGTGAAGCGCGTGGTGCTGCACGGGGTCGGCGAGCCCATGCTGGTCAAGCATCTGCCGGACATGATCCGCTACCTCAAGCGCCGCAACGTGCACGTGCTGTTCAACACGAACGGCACCTTGCTGGCGCCGAAAAAGCAGCGGGAGATCATCGACACCGGGCTCGACGAGCTGCGGGTCAGCCTCGATGCGGCCGAGGCGGAGATGTTCCTCAAGGTGCGCGGCAAGGACATGTTCGACCGCATCGTGCGCAACGTCAGCAGCTTCACCAACCTGCAACGGGCGATCGGGGCGGAAAAACCGCTGGTCAGCCTGTGGCTGACGGGGCTGAAGGAGACGGTGGATCAGTTGCCGGACTTCGTCCGCCTGGCCGCGCGGATCGGCGTCAAGGAAGTCCATTTGCAACGATTGGTGTTCGACGAGGGCGGCTTCGGCATGGCGCGGTCGGAGAGCAGCCTGTTCGAACAGACGCGCGCGGACGAGGAGGTCGTGATCGCCAACGCGACGGCGCTCGGCAAGAGCCTGGGCGTGCTGCTCGACGCGTCCGGAGCGACGGAGCCGGGCATCAGCCTGAAGCGGCAATCGGACGATAAGCCTTGGGCCATGTGCCGGCGCCCGTGGTCGCTGATGTATTTCACCGCGCATGGGACGGCGCTGCCCTGCTGCATCGCGCCATTCTCGCAGCGGGGCTACGAGAACTACACGCTGGGCAACGCCTCCAAGCAGGATCTGGCCGAGATCTGGAATGGTCCGGCCTATCGTGAGTTCCGGACCTCGCTCATGAGCGACACGCCGCCGAAACCATGCCAGGGCTGCGGGCTGCGCTGGAGCCTTTGACGCTGCAGCGGGTCTGCGTCGTCATCCCGACGTGGAACGAGGCGGAGGCGATCGGGCCGGTGGTGGCCGAGGTGCTGGCGCAGGGCGTCGGCGAGGTCATCGTGGCGGATGGCAGCAGCAAGGACGGCACGGCGACGCGGGCGGAGGCGGCAGGCGCGCGGGCGATCGACTGCGGGCGCGGCTACGGCCGGGCGTGCGCGATGGGCGCCGAGGCGGCGCGGCCCGAAGCGGACGTGATCGCCTTCATGGATGGCGACGGCGCCGATCGGGCCGACCAGCTCCCGCGGCTATGCGCGCCCGTGCTGGCGGGAGAGCGGGATTTCGTGATCGCGTCGCGAACGCGCGGGGCACGGGAGCCCGGGTCGATGCTATGGCATCAGGTGCTGGCAGGCATCGTCGCCGGGCGGTTGATCGGGGCCAAATACGGCGTCCGCTACAGCGACATGTGCGCCTTCAGGGTCATCCGGCGGGAGGCGCTGGCCGGGTTGGGCATGCGCGAGATGACCTATGGCTGGAACATCGAAATGCAGATGAAAGCGGCCCGGGCCGCGCTGCGCATCGAGGAGATGCCTGTGCCATATCGCGTGCGCGCAGCGGGGTCGTCGAAGGTGGCGGGCTCGCTCCGGGGAACGATCGACGCGGGAGGAAAGATCGTCGGCACGTTCCTGAGAGTGATACGGGAGCCCTTGCCCAGTCCGCTTCCGGGTGGAGAGGGCTAGCGCTGGGCTAGCCTGTCCACGAGGTCGAGCTGACGCCCCGCGTCTGGGCCTGGTTGGCGTCGACGATCGCCTTGATGTCGCTGCCGCCGGCCTCGCGCAGCGCGGCCTCGGCCCTGGCCACCGCCTCCTGCGAGCGCACGCGGACGGCGAGGATCAGCTTGCCCTCGGCGCCCAACGCGTCGCGCGCCGAGGATTGCGCGTTGTGGACGGCAACGCCCGCGCCGGATGTCGCCAGCACCGCGCCGATAGCCGACGCCCCGCCGAGCGCAGCGGCCACCGGCGCCGCAACGCCGCCCGTGGCGAGCAGCGCGCCGGCGACAGCGAAGCCGGCCGTCGTGCCGGTCATGCCGGACGCCATCGTCCGCAGCTGCGTGCGGTCCACGTTGTCGGTCGCAGCGTCTGCAGTGTCGGGCGTGTCGGCCGGAGCATCCGTGTCGGGCAGGCTCAGATCCGCGTGGTCGAACCCGGCGAGCTCGAGCTTGGCCATCGCGCCCTGCAGTGCCGCGTCGTTCGGGAAATGCGCTTGCAGCTCCTGCACCTGGTCGGGCAGGGCGGGCTCGGCACTATTCTGGACGGTGTCGCTCATCGAACAATTCCCTGTGTCTCGCCGGTCAACGCCGGTTCAGGCCTTCGGTTCGGCCGCCGGGCGGATGCGCTGATGCCGAGCCCGGGCGGCGCGTTCGATCGCGGCGGCCACCAGCGGGTCGAGGCGGAGTTCGTTGACGACCAGCTCGAGCATGCGCAGGACGGGCTGGCTCGAGCTGCGCCCCGCGGCCACGATGTCGCAGGCCAGCGCATAGGCGGTCTCGCGCAGGCGCGGTTCGAGCGCGTCGCGGATCATCTGGCCGGCATGGGACAGGCCCTCGTCCTCGCCGAGCAGCGTGATCGCTGCCTCTGTGGCGGCCTCGAGCTGCTCGGAGCTGAATTCGAAGAAAGCGGGAAGGGTCTGCACGAGGCCCGACATGACGCCGATCTCGCGGTCGGTGATGGCGCCATCGGCTGCGGACACGAGGACGATGGTGCAGATCAGCGCCTCCTCGGGCGTCAGCGACGAGCGGGTCTTCGCGGTGGGCGGCTTGGTCTTGGACATGGTCTTGGTCATGGCCGGAGATTAGCCGGGTTCTGCCGGGTTAAGGAAGGCACGGGTCTGGGCGGCCGCCTCGGCCAGGCCAAGGCGGCGGACGTCCACGCCGGGCGGGAAGGCCGAGAGCAGTCGGCCGGGGGTGCGGCGGTCCAGCAGGACGAAGACGCCGCGGTCGGTCTCGGAGCGGACCAGGCGGCCGAACGCCTGGCGGAGGCGGAGGCGAGCCTTGCCGTCGTCGTAATCCTTCGGCCGGCCGCCCGACAGGTGGATCCGCCGCTCGCGGTGCAGGATGTCGGGGCGGGGCCAGGGGACGCGCTCGAACACGACGAGGCGCAGCGCGCGCCCTGGGACGTCGACGCCGTCGCGCATGGCATCGGTGCCGAGCAGGCAAGAGTTGGTTTCGGCGCGGAAGATGTCGACCAGGGTGGCGTTGTCCATGGCGTCGACATGCTGCGCGAGCAGCGGGATGCCGGCGGCTTCGAGCGGCTCGGCAATGCGGGCGTGGACGGCTTTGAGGCGGCTGATCGCGGTGAACAGGCCGAGGCCGCCTCCGCCCGACGCCATGAATAGGGCGCGATATGCGCCCGCGAGAGCTTCCATTTCGAAGCCGACGTCGGTGACGACGAAGGCGCGCGTCTGGGCCGCGTAGTCGAACGGGCTTGCCACGGAGACGCGCAACGCCGGGGAGGGCAGATGGGCGGCGCCAACCCGGGCTTCGGCCTCGGCCCAGGAGGCTTCGGCATCGCCGGCACCGGTGTCGCGCAGCGTGGCCGAGGTGATGAGCAAGCCGTGGGCAGGGGCGGCCAGGGCCGTGGCGAAGGGGATCGTCGGGTCGAGCCAGTGCCTATGCAGCCCGGCATCCCGGTCGGCGCCAGCGCGGCGTTCGAGTTCCAGGGTGTGGACGTACTGAGGCCGCAATCCGGCCTCGGGCGCCGGGTCACGCAACGTCTGCAGCATCGAGTCCCATGAGATCAGCCGAAGCTTGGCGCGGCGCTCGATGGACCGGATCGCAGCCTCGATCCGCTGGCGCTGGGCGGCCTCGAGGGTCTCGGCCTCCGCCTCGAGCAGCCCGCGCAGATGGCCGAGCAGGGTTCCGAGCGGTTCGGCGATTCGGCGGAGCGCGCGCTGCAGGCCGGCGGCGGCGTCGGGGAGGTCGGGGGCAAGCGGGTAGAGGTCGCACTCGAGGCTTCCCTGTTCCTCGCCGGAGCGGGCGAGAGCCTGGGTGCGAACGAGGCGCAGAAGGCTCTCGAACGGCCCGGCCTCCTCCAAATCGAGCAGGCGCGAGGCCCAGCCGACGCCGGGAAGCGCGCGGGCGGCCTGCAGCGCGGCCTCGAGCGAGGGCTGCAGGACGGGATAGAGCGCCAGGAGATCGTCGAGCCGGCGGCGCAGGCCACGGGCGCGCGACCGTCCTCCCTCCGCGCCGAGGAGCCAGCGGCGGAGTTCGGCGCCCTCCGTCCCGGTCAGCGAGGCGGCGAAAGCGCCGTCGGCAGCGTCGAACACATGGTGGCCCTCGTCGAACACGTAGCGGCTCGGCACCAGGTTGTCGTCGATCCCGCCCCAGGCGGCCTGGGCCATGACGAGGGCGTGGTTGGCGACGACGAGGTCCGCGGTGCGGGCGCGGCGGATGGTGTGTTCGACGAAGCAGACCCGGTAATGCGGGCAGGCGCCGTGGATGCACTCGCCGCGGCGGTCGGCAATCGCCGGCAACAGGCCGGGGCCGAACAGTTCGGTGAACCAGCCGGGCAGGTCGCCGCCGGCGACGTCGCCGTCGATCGTCGCCAAGGCCCAGCGGGCGATCAGCCCGAGCGGGACCACGCCGGTGAAGCTCGCCGCCCCTACGTGTTCCTGCAAATTCAGCAAGCACAGGTAGTTCTCGCGTCCTTTTCGCACCACCACCCGGCGGCGGCGCTCGGACAGGCTCGGAAACAAGCGGGCCAGTTCGGCGTCGATCTGGCGCTGCAGGTGGCGCGTGTAGGTGCTGAGCCAGACGCTGCCGCCGTTGCGCTCGGCCCAGAGGCTGGCAGGCGCGATGTAGCCGAGGGTCTTGCCGGTGCCGGTGCCGGCTTCGGCGAGAACGAGCGCCGGGTCGCCGGGAGATTGGCGGGGGGCGAAGGCGTCGGCAACGGCGCTGGCATAATCGGCTTGACCGGGGCGTTGCTCGGCGCCGGGTCCCAAGATGTGGGCGAGGCGCGTGCGGGCCTCGGCCGAGCCGACCGGGTGGCTGGCGGGCGGCGGCGGCGGCGGTTCCTCTTCCCACTCGGGCAACCGTGTCCAAACCCGGAAGGCGTCGAGCGAGGGGCGTGCGGCCGGGGCGCCGAGCGCGGCGAGCACATAGCGGGCCCAGGGCCAGCCGGCCTTACCCATGGCAGCGGCCAAGGCCGGCGCGTCCTTGTTGATCGAGAGCCCGGCGCCGGCGGCCAGCCGTTGCAGCAGCGCTTCGGCAATGTCGGGCAGCACGGCGGCCGCGGCCTCGATGGCGTCGGGGATCTTCAAGTCCAGCGCGGCAGCCAGGCCGGCCGGGGTGGGCGGGGCCGTCCGGGCCGGCAGCACGAAGGCAAACAGCTGCAGCAGGTCGAGGCAAGGCAGCGGTTGCAATCCGAGCCGCCGGAGCGTGGCCGGCGCGTGCACGACCAGGGGAGGATCGTCCGCCTGGAGGTGACCGGCGGCCGCCGCGCTGGCCAGGAGCAGCAGTTCCCCGTCGGCGGTCAGCAAGGCGGCCCGCCCATGCCCCGCGACGAGAGCGGGCGCCTGCGGAAGCAGACTCGGGGCGAGCGGCGGCATCGCGGTTCGTGTATCATGGGCGATTGTGGTGGGCTAATAGGAGCCGATTGACCGCGACCGCCCGTGTCCTAAGCTTGGAAATGATGTCTGACACCAATTTGACGCTGGACGGCCTTCCGTTGCCGAAGGCTTGGCCGTTCGATGAAGCGGCGCGGATTGCGGCGCACATGGCGGCCAGCGGAAAGGACCTCGCCCTGTTCGAGACGGGCTACGGGCCGTCTGGGCTGCCGCATATCGGCACGTTCGGCGAAGTCGCGCGGACGAATTGGGTTCGCCATGCCTATACGACGCTGACGGGCAAACCCACGCGCCTGCTGGCATTCAGCGACGACATGGACGGGCTTCGCAAGGTGCCCGACAACGTGCCCAACCGGGAGATGCTGGCCGGCTACCTGAACCAGCCGCTCACGCGGGTGCCCGATCCGTTCGGGACGCATCCAAGCTTCGGGGAGCACAACAACGCTCGGCTGCGCGTGTTCCTCGATAGCTTCGGGTTCGAGTACGAGTTCGCGTCGAGCACGGAGTATTACCGGGCAGGGCGGTTCGACGACGCGCTGATCCGGGTGGCGGAGCGGCACGAGGAGATCGTGGCGATCATCCTGCCAACGCTGGGGCCGGAGCGGCGGGCGACGTATTCACCCTTTCTGCCGATCCACCCGCGCGACGGCCGGGTCATGCAGGTCCGGATCGAGCGGGTGAACCCCGCGGCCGGGACGCTGCAATGGACCGACCCGGCCACTGGCGAGCATTTCGAGACCGCGATCCGCGGCGGCGCCTGCAAGCTGCAGTGGAAGGCCGATTGGGCGATGCGCTGGTTCGCGCTCGGGGTCGATTACGAGATGTCCGGCAAGGACCTGATCGACAGCGTCAAGCTGTCGGGCAAGGTGTGCCGCGCGCTCGGGGCGCCTCCGCCGGTCGGCTACACCTACGAGCTATTCCTCGACGAGCACAGCCAAAAAATCAGCAAAAGCAAGGGGAATGGGCTCTCGGTTGAGCAATGGCTCGAATATGCGCCGGCGGAAAGCCTGTCGCAATATATGTATAACTCGCCGCAGCGGGCCAAGCGGCTGTTCTTCGACGTGATCCCGCGGGCGGTGGACGAGTTCATCGCCAACGCGGCGAAGCTGGCCGAGCAAACCGAGGAGCAGCGCTACGTCAACCCGGCCTGGCACATTATCGGCGGCCGCAACGCGGATTTCAGCAGCCCGGTGCCGTTCTCGATGCTGCTGAACCTCGTCAGCGTGGTGAACGCGGAGACGCCGGACATGCTGTGGGGGTTCCTCCGGCGGTATAGTCCCGAGGCCGCCCCGGGCAAGAGCGCGTTCGTGGACGGTATGGTCGACCGCGCGATCGGATACTACCGGGACGTGGTGCGGCCACAGAAGCAGTTCCGGGCACCGAGCGAGATGGAGCAGGCGGCGCTGGAGGATCTGGCGGCGACGTTGTCGAGCCTGCCGTCCGGCGCCGATGCCGAGGCGATCCAGAATGCCGTCTACGAGGTCGGCAAGCGGCACCCGTTCGCGGACCTGAAGTCGTGGTTCGGGTGCTTGTATCAGGTGCTGCTCGGGCAAGCGGAGGGGCCTAGGTTCGGCGGCTTCGTCGCGCTGTATGGGATCGACGAGACAGTTGCACTGATCAGGACCACGCTTGCGAAAGCCAGGCCGGCGGACGCCGCCTGAATGCTGCCACTGTTGAAGAAGGTGGCCCGGCAGTTGCCGGCCGTGCTCGGCGTGCTGCTGCTGGGCGGGGCCATCTATGTGGTGTGGAAGGAGTTCCACCACCTCAAGATCGCCGACATCCGCGCCGCGCTCGCCGACATCTCGACGCGGGCGCTGATCGGGTCGTTCATCTGGACGGTGCTGTCGTATGGCGTGTTGACGTTCTACGACCGGCTGGGGACGATGTTTGCGGGCAACAAGGTCAGTTACCGCCGGGTCGCATTCGCCTCGTTCTGCGCCTACGCGCTGTCGCACAATCTGGGCTTCGCGGCGGTATCGGGCGCGGCGGTCCGCTATCGGTTGTATGCGCATTGGGGCCTGACCCCGGTCCAGATCGCCAAGGTGATCGCGTTCTGCAGCCTCACCTTCGGGCTGGGTGGAATGGTGCTCGGCGGCTGCATCCTGTTCATCGAGCCGGAAGCGGTCCCGTTTCTCGGGACGGTGATTCCGCATTGGGGCATGTATCTGATCGGGCTGCTGCTCTGGGGGATCGTGGTCGGCTACATCAGCCTGTCGCGCTTCGTCGGCAAGTTCACGCTGTTCGGCGTCTACATCGAGTTGCCGCATTGGAAGATGGCGTTCGTCCAGGTGGCGCTAGCGACGGTGGACGTCGCGGTGACGGCGGCGATCATGTACCAGTTGCTGCCGGACGCGCCGAACCTGACGTTTGCGCGCTTCCTCGGCGTTTACCTCAGCTCCTATACGGCGGGCCTGGCCGCGAACATCCCCGGCGGGCTCGGCGTGTTCGACACCGCGATGCTGCTCGGCCTGGAGCCCTACATGTCGGCCCCGCGAATTCTGGGCGGCATCGTGGTGTTCCGTCTGTACTACTACATCATCCCGCTGTTCATCGCAGGCACGCTGTTTTCCGGAAACGAGATCTTCGTGCGGGGCGGGGCGCTGTTCCGGCGTGGCAAAGCAGGCGCCAAAGCCGGCGCGCGGACGACGGCCAGCACCGTGTTCAGCGAGCGCAGCTTCGCCGTGGTGACGTCGACCGGATCGGTGGCGCTGTGCGGGGCGATGTTGCTCGCCATCGGCGTGCTGGACGACAAGCCGCAATTCCCCTGGTTCGACGCCGATTTCGCCGATGCGGCGGCCGATGCGGGGCAGTTCATCCCATCGTTGATCGGCGCCGCGCTGATGGTGTTCGCCATCGGCTTGACCCGGCGCGTGACGTTCGCTTGGCTGATGACCATCATCCTGCTGGTCGTGGGCGCGGTCTATACGACGGCGCAGGGGGCCTCGACATGGGTGCCCGCCGTGCTGCTGTTTACGGCCATCCTGATCGCGCCGTTCCGCGAGGCCTATTATCGCCACGCGCGGCTGGTCAAGAGCCCGCTCCAGCCCGGAACCCTGGTGCCGCTGCTCGTGCTCGCGGTGTGCGCGCTCAATCTCGCGCTGCTCGAGCCGAAGGTGCGGGGCATGGCGGAGAACAGCCTGTTCGAGCTGGTTCTGTCGCCGGACGTCTCGAATGGGTCGCGGGTGACGCTCGCGCTGGTGGTGTTGCTTGGATTGTTCGCGCTGTGGCGGTTGATCCGGCCGGTGCGCGTGAGGTGGCTGGAATGGAAGGGGGAGGGCCGGTTGCTGTACGCCTCGCTCGGGGTGGACCCGCCGGCGAATGCGGACGGGGTCGTGTTCGGCGAGAACGAGCGGGCGGCGGTGCCGTTCCGCCGGGTGGGCCGGGTGCTGCTCGGGCTCGGCGACCCAGCCGGGGCGGAGTCGGACCGGGTCTCGGCGATCTGGAACCTGCGCGATCTGGCGTTGCAGGAACATCGCGACCCGGCGGTCTATCGGGGCGGGCCGGATTTGGCGAGGGTCTACGAGGATCTGGGTCTGACGCCGGTGGCGCTGGGACGGGACGGCCTGCTCTCGACCGAGCCGTCGACGACGTCGGACGAGTATCTCTACTGCGTGGTGGAACGCGACTTGGGGGTATTGGGGCCGTTGCTGCCGGAGATCGCCAGGCGGCGGCTCCCAGCCGCGGCGGAGTAGGCGGGTCCTACTTCTTGCGGGCCGGTCTGGAGGGCGCGGTCGTGAAGCTGGTCGGAGCTCCCCCGATCGCGAGCATGGGCACGCCGCCGAACGTGGCCGGAACGGGCTTTACGGGGGCGAACGCGCCGAACGTGAAGCTGGCAGGCGGGATGGCGCCGAAGCGGGTGCCGATCGGAGGCCAAGCGCCGTAGGGCCCATTGGCCTTGGCGCCGCCCGAACTGCCGGCGCCCATCGGGGTCACGACCCGGCCAAAGACGAGCCGTTGATATTCCTCGCCGAACTCGGGCGTGCTCGAGTGATACCAGGCGGTGGCGAGCGGCCAGTCGCGGGTTTGCTGATATAGGCCGGTGAGGAATTTCACGGCATAGCGGGCGTTGGTGTCGGGGTCGAACGCCGCGTCCAGGTCAGTGAAGGCCTTTGGGTGGTGCATGAGGTTTACCTGCATGCAGCCGACGTCGATGCTGCGCTTGCCCTTGGCCTGGAACGCTTGGACCGCGGAGATCACCTCGGGCTTGCTGTCGAAGAAATAGCCGACGCCCTCGACGTTGATGGTCCACGGCCAGGGACGCACCCGACCCGTCGCGGCATCAAGGCGGCCGCTCTCGACACGGGCGATGGACGGCAGGAGTTTGTCGGGGACATGGCCCGGTAGCTTGGCCGCAGCGCCGATCGCCTGGTCGCACTGAGCGAAGGGGCTCAGTGGCGCGGTGATCGGCTCCGCCCAGGCTGGCATCGCAGCCAATCCGGCGAGCATCGGCAACCAGATTCGCATGACTAAGCGGGAATGAGTCCGCCCAGCCGGGCGAGTGCGGCCAGGTGGGAATCGGTGTCGCCGAACCCGCGTTCGATCATGGTCATGCGCTTAAAGAAATGTCCCACCGCGTACTCCATCGTCACGCCAATCCCGCCATGCATCTGCACGGCTTCCTGGCCGATGTGGCGGCCGCTGCGCCCGATCTGGACTTTTGCCGCATGCATGGCCCGCTGCCGTTCGATTGCCGTCTCATCGGACGCCATCATTGTGGCGTAAATGGACATGCTGCGGGCCTGTTCGAGACTAACATACATGTCGACGGTCCTATGTTGCAACGCCTGATTGTCCCCGATCGGTTTTCCGAATTGTTTACGTGTTTTGAGATAGTCCGTCGTCATGTCCAGCATCGCCTGCATGACCCCGACCGACTCTGCGGCGAGAGCCGCCAGCACCTCGTCCTGGGCCCACTCCAACCCAGGCAGCGCCTCGCCCGGCTCGCCGAGCGCCTCGGCTGCGACGCCGTCGAGTTCGACTTCCGCCGCGCGCATGCCGTCCTGGGTGGGGTAGCCACGGCGAGAGACGCCCTTTGCCTCAGCCTCGACCAGGAATAGGCCGATACCGTGCCGGGCCCGTTCGTCGCCGTCCGTGCGCGCCGTCACGAGCAGCGTGTCGGCGGTGTCGCCGTTCAGAACGAGGCTCTTGGCGCCGGTCACCGTCCACCTCTCCCCGTCACGGACGGCTTTGGTCTTGACGTCGTTGAGGCTGTGGCGGGACTGCCGCTCGACTTGCGCGTAGGCGAGCACGCGCTCGCCCGCGGCGATCTCGGGGACCAAGCGGGCGCGCTGCTCGGGCGTGGCGACGTGGCGCAGGAGGGCGGCGCCCATGACGGCGGTGGCCAGATAGGGCTCGACGACCAGGGCGCGGCCGAAGGCTTCCATGACGATGGCCGTCTCGGTCGGGCCGCCGCCGAAGCCGCCATCAACTTCGGAGAAGGGTAGGCCGAGCACGCCGAGGTCGGCCATCTGGCCCCAAATGGCGCGGCTCCACCCGCCGGGTTCGGCGCGGTAGCCGCGGCGGGCCTCGAAGCCATAGCGGTCGGCGACGAAACGGTCGACGCTGTCCTTGAGCAGGCGCTGTTCGTCGGAAAGGTCGAAATCCATGGCGTTCCCCCGGGGCAATCGATGCCGATTGGGAGAGCCCATAGCGCAAAGTGCGGGAGGGTTACATAGCTCGAGACGCCCGTGCGGAGCCCTCTTCCGAAGGAGGGAGGGCTCCGCGGCGGGGCAGGTTACATGCCCTTCTTGACGTCGGTGGCGCTGCGGCTGACGGCCGCGCCGCCAGCGCTGACGTCTTGGCCGGCGCCGGCCACCGTGTTGCAGGCGGAAAGCAGCGGGGCGGCCGCGGCCAGCATCGCCAGCACGAGCAGCGTACGCAGGAGAGTAGGATGGCGCATTGAACGTTCCTCGACGATTGGTTCACCTCAAACTACTCACGACGCGCGATGCCTTTCAAGCGCGCCTTGCGGGTTCGCTCATTGGACGCGCTGGCGGTGCCATGGTAGGGCGCGCGTTGCCGGTGGGCCGTATTGTGGCGGAGCGCGAGGTTCAAGCGATGAGTTCGATTCAGTTCGACCCGGAGACCATCCGCAGCCTGGCCAACATCCTGCGCGATGCGGAGTTGACCGAGATCGAGATCGTCGACGCGGACCGGCGCATCCGGGTCGTGCGCGCAGCCGCCGCGGCGCCGGTCGCGGCGACGGCCGCAGCACCGGTTCCCGTTGCGGCCCCGCCGGTTCCGGCCCCGGTGGCCGAGGATGTCGCCCCGGCCGGCGCGATCACCAGCCCGATGGTCGGCGTGGCGTTCCTGTCGCCCGATCCGGGCAGCCCGCCTTTCGTCACGCCGGGGCAGGCCATCACGGCCGGTCAGACCGTGATGCTGATCGAGGCGATGAAGACGTTCAACCAGATCAAGGCCGCCAAGGCCGGGACGGTGCGGACCATTCTGGTGTCCAACGGGCAGCCGGTCGAATACGGGCAACCGCTGTTGGTCATCGAGTAGTGTTTGGCAAGATCCTGATCGCCAACCGCGGCGAGATCGCGCTGCGGATCCAGCGCGCGTGCCGCGAACTCGGCATCCCGACCGTGGCGGTGCACTCGACCGCGGACTCGAACGCGATGCATGTGCGGCTCGCCGACGAGAGCGTCTGCATCGGACCGCCGGCGGCGCGGGACAGCTACCTGCACATGCCGGCGATCCTGTCGGCCGCCGCGGTGACCGGGGCGGATGCGATCCACCCCGGCTACGGCTTCCTGTCGGAGAACGCGCGGTTCGCCGAGATGGTGGAGGCGCATGGGCTGACGTTCATTGGGCCGTCGCCGGCGCACATGCGCATGATGGGCGACAAGATCGCGGCCAAAGCGGCGATGGCGTCGATCGGGGTCCCGCTGGTGGCCGGGTCTGACGGCGGGGTCGAGGACATGGCGCAGGCACGGCGGGTGGCCGGGCGGATCGGCTATCCGGTGCTGGTCAAGGCAGCTGCGGGCGGCGGCGGGCGCGGGATGAAGGTGGCGCACGCGGCCGACGAGCTGGAGGAGGCCTGGACGGTCGCGCGGACCGAGGCAAGGACGGCGTTCGGGGACGACACCGTCTACATTGAGAAGTACCTGGACCGGCCGCGGCACATCGAGCTGCAGGTGCTGGCCGACAACCATGGCGACGTCGTGCATTTCGGCGAGCGGGATTGCAGCTTGCAGCGCCGGCACCAGAAGCTGGTCGAAGAGGCCGGCTCGCCCGCGCTCGACGCCGCGGCGCGGGACGCGATCGGGGCGGTGGTCACCTCCGGTCTGCGGACGCTGGGCTACCGCAACGCGGGAACGCTGGAGTTCCTCTATCAAGACGGGCAGTTCGCGTTCATCGAGATGAACACGCGGCTGCAGGTCGAGCATCCGGTGACCGAGATGGTCTGCAGCGTCGACCTGGTTCGCGAGCAGATCCGGATCGCGGCGGGCCAGGAGCTTGGGTATGGCCAGGACGACGTGACATTCCGCGGGCACGCGATCGAATGCCGCGTCACGGCCGAGGACCCGGTGACGTTCATGCCGACGCCGGGCCGGGTCGAGCTATACCAGCCGCCGGGCGGGTTGGGGGTGCGGGTGGATAGCGCGCTGTATGCGGGCTACGTGGTGCCGCCGTATTACGACAGCATGGTCGCCAAGCTGATCGTGCATGCGCCGAACTCGGGACGAGGCGATCGCGCGGATGCGGCGCTCGTTGATGGAGTTCGCGATCCAGGGCATCAAGACGACGATCCCGCTGCATCGGCGGATCATGGAAGCCCCGGAGTTTCGCGCAGGGGACTATACGATCCACTGGTTGGAACGCTTCGTGGGTGCGGCCTGACGAAAGCTTCACCGCTCGAACGTGAATTGTTGTTGGCAGCCGGCTCTGCGCCCCGCAACATGCTGCCATGTCGCGCCGAACCATCGAGGTCACGCCGGAGCTGACGCTGCGGGCATACCGGGTCGGCTTGTTTCCGATGGCGGAAACGCGCCGGGGCTCGCGACTCTACTGGCTCGATCCGGAGCAGCGGGGCATCCTGCCGCTCGAGTCCTTCCACCTGTCCAAGCGCCTGCGCCGAACGGTGCTGTCGGACGAGTTCCGCGTCACCTCGAACCGGGCGTTCTCGGCGGTGATCGCCGGCTGCGCCGGGTCCGCGCCGGGCCGGGAGGACACCTGGATCAGTCCGGATATCGAGCGGCTGTTCCTCGACCTGCACCATCAGGGTCACGCCCATTCGGTCGAGTGCTGGCAGGGCGAGCGGCTCGTCGGCGGGCTGTATGGGGTGTCGATGGGGGGCGTGTTCTTCGGCGAGAGCATGTTCAGCAAGGCGCGCGACGCGTCGAAGGTGGCGCTGGTGCACTTGGTCGCGCGGATGCGGATGGGCGGCTACGTGCTGCTCGACACACAGTTCGTGACGAGCCATCTCGCCCAGTTCGGGGCCATCGAGGTGCCGCGCGACACCTATAAGGCGATGCTTGCCGCCGCGGTGCAGGTTCAGGCGCAGTGGCTTGCCGAGCCGGATCCGGAGGCGTTCGAGGCCGAGGTCAAGTCGCTCTACCGGCCGGCCTCGCTCGACGGGGGGCCGGAGCTCAGCTGATGCAACGGCTCGCACTGGTCATGGCGTTGGTTGCGGCCGGTCCAGCGCTGGGCCAGCAGCGCGTGCCGACGCTGCCGCAGCATGATGTCGGCGTGGTCTATCGGCTGGACGGTGCGGCGCGGGACGCGGTGCCGGGTGGCCTGCCGGAAACGGTGAGGCTGCTGTGGGACGCCGCGCAGCGACGGTTGCGGGTCGAGCCGCAAGGGCGCGGCCAGGTGCTGCTGGTCGACCTTCTGGCGCCGCGGGCGGAGCTGATCGACTCTGGCCTGCACGGGGTGATCTCCCTGCCGATGCGGGAGAAGGACATCGAGCCGATTACATTGCAGGATGCGCGGCTGACCCGGCGCGGGTCGGCGGTCGTGGCCGGCTTGTCGTGCACGGAATACGACGTCGCGGCCAAGCGGGGCCGCGGGATCATATGCCTGACGCCGGATGGGGTGGCGCTGCGGGGATCGGGACACGTGGATGGCAAGCAGGGAAGTTTCACCGCCCTCTCGGTGACGCCTGGCCCGTTGCCGCAGGGCAGCTTCGAGACGCCGGCAGGCTACATGCGGCTGGCGATCCCCGGCTTCGGCCAGCGCCGATGAAACCCGCCGTGGCCGCGATGCTTCTCATCAGCGTGCCCGCATTCGCCGACGAGCATCCCGTGACGAGGCCGACCCGCGACGTGGACGTCGTGTATGTGGCGACGGTCAATGGTCAGCCGGTGCAGCAAAGGACGCGCACAGCCGCCGACGCGGCCGAAATCCGGATCGATACGCCGTCACCCGGGCTCTACATGATCCTCAACCGCGACGCGCACACGATGGACATGGTCAGCGACGGCGACAAGGGCGTCATCCAGATGCCCTACGACCCGGCGCGCGCCGCGGCGCCGCCGCCGCCGGATGGCGCACCTTATCGGCGTCTCGGCACCGACGTGGTCGCCGGGCTCGGCTGCACGGAGTGGGCCACCGTCGATCATGGCGGGCACCCGGTGGCGGCGTGCTTCACCGATGACGGCGTCATGTTGCGCGCGCGCGCGGGCGACAGGGTGTTGGTCACGGCGGCCAAGGTGGCCTACGGACGGCTCGACCCCGCTATCTTCACGATCCCGCCGGGCTACCAACGCACCGTCGCGCCGGCAAAGCGGTGAGGAGGCGGCGACCCGCATGGGCAGGGTAGCGGAGCCGGTTCCGGCCTGGGTGCAGTGGGCGCCCTGGACCGACAAGAAGGGGCGGTTCGACGGCCTGCGCGCCGTGACGCTGACGCTGCTCGCGTTGCCGGCGATGTGGCTGGCGATCCGCTCGGCCATGCACATGCTGGGCGCGCGGCCGCTCAACGCGGCAATCCACAGCACCGGTTACTGGGCAGTGATCTGGCTGATCACGTCGCTGACGGTGACGCCGGCCAAGGCGACCTTCGGGATACCGAGCATCGTCGTGCTGCGCCGGCTGATCGGCAACGCGGCGCTCGCCTACGCGCTGCTGCACCTGACGCTGTACTGCACGGATCAGAACTGGAACATGGTCACGGTCGTCAGCGAGATCGTGCAGCGGTTCTACCTGACGATCGGGTTCGTTGCCTTGACCGGCCTGGCGGTGTTGGGCGCGACGTCGACCGACAATGCCATCAAGCGGATGGGCGCGCGCTGGAAGCGGCTGCACAAGCTGATCTACGGGCTGACCGTGCTGGCACTGTTCCACTTCATCCTGCAGACCAAGGCGGACGTCTCGTTGCCGCTGCTGTTCGTGGGCATCTTCTTTTGGCTGATGATTTGGCGGACGATGCCGGCGGGCCGGGATCGCTCGCTGCCCGGGCTTCTGATGGCCGCGGTCGGGGCAGCCGTGCTGACGCTGGCGACGGAGTGGCTCTGGTATCGGTTCGGGACGCACATCGATCCGAACAAGGTCGTGCTGGCCGAGGCCGACGTGTCGTTCGGCTTGGGTCCGAGCGATCTGGTGGCGGCGGCCGGGCTGTGCGTCATGCTGGCGCTCTGGCTACGGCGGCTGTCGCTGGGCGCACTGGGCGGGTCGGCGGTGTTCTGGGTCGTGCTGTTCGCGCTCGGCGCTGGGATCAACGAGCTGGTGGTGGCCGCGTTCGGCATCGACCGGTTCATCGACCCGGGCGATTGGACGTTCCTGTACCAGGATCTCGCCTGGGCGGCGCTGCTGGGCGTGCTGGGCTTCGTGCATTGGCGCTGCCGCGACGGCGGGCATGGGGGCATGATCGATGGGCTGGCCGGCGTGCTGCATCGCCTTCCAGATCATGTTGTCGGCAAGTTCGCTGCGCGCGGCCGAGGCCGTGTTCGCGCTCGCCATCGCGCTGCTCTGGGGCGTGCTGGCATGGCAGACCTGGCGGGAGACCAAGCTCGCGGCGCTCAGCCTCGTTCCGCTCGGCTTGGTGATGGCCTACGGGGTCGCGACGCAGATGTGATCAACCCAGGGCTGACGCTGCCTTCATGACATCGGCGGCGTGGCCCGGCACTTTGACCTTGCGCCAGATCTTGGCGACCCGGCCGTCGGGGCCGATCAGGATCGTGCTGCGGTCGATGCCCATGTAGGTCTTGCCATACATCGACTTCTCGACCCAGGCGCCGTACGCCTCGACGACCGTGCCGTCCGGGTCGGACGCGAGCGGGAAGGTGAGCGAGTATTTTTCAGCGAACTTCTCGAGCGCCTTCATCGGGTCCTTGGACACGCCGATCACGTCGATGCCGGTCATGGCGGGAAGGGCCTCCTCAAACGCCTGGGCTTCCTTGGTGCAACCGGGCGTATCGGCCTTGGGATAGAAATAGAGGACGAACGGCTTG
Organism: uncultured Alphaproteobacteria bacterium; assembly: GCA_963835135.1. Taxonomy (GTDB): domain Bacteria; phylum Pseudomonadota; class Alphaproteobacteria; order Acetobacterales; family Acetobacteraceae; genus JAVVHH01. The sequence goes on along the minus strand of CAWIEF010000005.1, from coordinate 467,760 downwards.
CCCTTCATGGCGGCGAGGCTGACGGTGCGGCCGCCGGTGGCGGGCAGGGTGAAGTCGGGGGCCGGCTCGGCCTCGGCGATGCTCAAGCGATGTCTCCCACGAGGGATGTGAAGGCGTGGCCTACCGCGGCCGCGGTCGTCTCCATCCTGGCGCGGAGTGCGGCAAGGTCAAGGGCGTTGTCCGTGGCGCGGAGCAGCGGGGCGATCGCGGTGACCGGCAGTTCAGCGGTCGTGCGCCCGACGAGGATGCGCAGCATGCTCTGGATCGTGCGCCAAAGACGGTCGGCCTCGATGAGGGATGCGGCCTCGGCCGCGGGGATGACGCCGACCGAGGCGAGATGGGCCAGTGCGTCCGCGGTGTGCTGCAGCCCGGGTCGCACCCCGGTGACGAGCAGCAGGGTCTGGGCGATGAACTCGACGTCGATCATGCCGCCGGGTCGGAGCTTAACGTCCCAGGGTCCGGTCGGGGGGTGCTCCCGCAGCAGGCGGGCGCGCATCTGGGCAGCGTCGGCTTTGGTCAGGGCGGCAGGTTGCGCGAGTGCGAGCGCCGCGGCGATCGCGCCCTCGACCACGCGCCGCATCGCGCCGGTCGGACAATCGCAGGCGACGACCCGGGCGCGCGTGAGCGTCATGCGCTCCCACGTCCATGCCTGCTGGGCGTGATAGCGCTGGAACGCGTCGAGCGAGACGGCGACCGGGCCTTTGCTGCCGGACGGGCGCAGGCGCATGTCCGCGGCGTACAGCGGACCGTCGACGCCCGGCGCGGTGAGCGCGGCGACGAAGGCGTGGGCAGCGCGGATGAACCAGGTGCTGACGGGCAAGGCCTTGGCGCCGTCGCTTTCGGCCGCGCCCGGCGCGTGGTCGTAGATCAGCATGAGATCCAGGTCGGAGCCGGCCATCATCTCGCGGCTGCCTGCCTTGCCCAGCGCGACGACCGCGACGGCCCCACCGGGAACCCGGCCGTATTTGCGCTCATGGTCGCGCAGAACGGCGCCGAGCAGCACGCCGAGCGCGGCGTCGGCCAGGGCGGTGCGGGTGAAGCCGGCAGCATCGACGTCGAGCCATCCCTCCATCTGGCCGACGCACAGACGGAACTCCTCGGCACGCACCAGGGCGCGGGTGATGGTGATGACGTCCTCGAGCGAGCGGGCGTCGGCCAGGCGGGCATACAGCATACGCTGCGGATCGGTCTCGGGAGCGTCGGGGGCGAGCAGGCCTTCGAGCGCCATGGGAACGGTGGCGAGATGGTCGGACAGCGAGGGTGCGGCGCCCAGCACGGTGGCAACCCGGTGAACGAGCGCAGGGTTGCGCTGCAGCATGGACAGGATCTGCACCCCGGCCGGCAGCCGTTGCAGCATCTGGTCGAAGCGCATGAACGCCGCGTCGGGGTCGGTCTGCTCGCCGAGCGCGGATAGCAGCATGGGCAGCACGAGATCCATGAGCTCACGCGACCGATTGGATCGGAGCGCACGGAGACGGCCGGTGCGCCAGGAGCGAAGGGAGGCAATGACGCCCTGCGTATTCCTGAAGCCGAGTGCCTGTAGCGAGGCGACGGTCGTCGCGGGATCGTCGATGCCGCTCAGATCGAGGGTGGCCACGCCCGGGGGCGGGCTGGGCACGGCTTCGAACACCTCGGCATACCGCCGGCGAACCCGGTCCATATGCCGCTCGAGCCATCGGGCAAAGGCGTCGGTCCCGGCGAACCCCATGAAGATCGCGAAGCGCTCGATGTCGTCGGGTTTGACCGGGATCGCGTGGGTCTGGCGGTCCGCGACCATTTGAAGCCGGTGCTCGGTGATGCGGAGCGCACGATAGGCGACGATCAGCTCCGCGGCGGCGCGGCGGTCGAGCTTGCCGGCACGGACCAGGCGGCGCAGAGCGCCCATCGTGGTCGGGTCGCGCAGGCTGGGGTCCCGGCCGCCCCAGACCAGGAGCAGCGTCTGCGCCGCGAATTCGATCTCGCGGATGCCGCCGCGGCCGAGTTTGATGTCCAGGCCTGCAATTTGGTTCGGCCCGTCGAGACCTTTGTGCTGGTTGATGCGTTGTTTCATCGCATGAAGATCGGCGATGGCGGCAAAGTCGAGAAAGCGGCGCCATACAAAAGGCCGAATGTGCTGCAGAAAGTCAGCACCGCGCGCCAGGTCGCCGGCGAGCGGACGCGCCTTGATCATGGCGGCCCGCTCCCAGTTCTGCCCCATGCTCTCGTAGTAGGCGAGCGCGGCGGGAAGGGCGACGACCGGGGGCGTTGCGGCGGGGTCGGGGCGCAGGCGCAGATCGGTGCGGAACACGTAGCCGTTCGCATCGCGGGTCTCGAGGATGCTAACGAGGCTGCGAGCGATTCGTGTGAAGGTCGCACCCAGCCCGTCCTGGTCCTGTTGCGCGGCAGGATCGTAGAAGAGAATGAGGTCGATATCGCTGGAGTAGTTCAACTCACCCGCCCCGAGCTTGCCCATCCCGAGCACGATCAGGCCGCTGCCCGGGCCAGGGTCGGCCGGGTCGGGCAGTGTGAGCAAGCCCGCGGACGCGGTCGCCAGCAGCAGGTGGTCGATCGCCTTGCGCAACGCCGTTTCGGCGAGCCAGGACAGCGTGGCGGTCACCTGGGAGAGCGTCCACGCGCCGCCGATGTCGGCCATGGCGCAGAGCAGCGCGGTACGGCGCTTGGCGGCACGCAGCCCGAGGGCTATGGCGGCTTGCGCGGCGGCCGGGTCGAGCGCGTCGAGTTCGGCGCGGATGTCTGCCAACGTGGCGTCGCCGCCATCGTGCCAGAATCTCAGCGCCGTCGCGTGTTCGCGGACCAGCAGATCGGACAGATAGGGGCTGCCGCCCCCGATCGCGTCGAGCATGCGGCGGCCGCTCTGGCTCGCGGCCAGGGCCTGCTCGGCAGGGCCGAGGTCGGCGAAGCGCTCGGCCAGCCGGGCGGCGGCGCCCTTGTCGGCGGGTTCGGGCCAGCAGTGCGGACGGGTCATCGGGCGGTAGCGTGTCCGCTGTAGGCGAGACGCGTCAACCGGAGCGCGTCGGCTGGCGGACGGCGTGGCACGTCGCGAGCTGGCCCGCCAAGCTGCTCCGGGTCGTGCTCGGTCTGCTACTGGTCGTGTGCCTCACCCTAGCACTGGCGGCGATTGGTCTGGCATGGCGGCTCGCACAGGGGCCGCTGGACGTGACCTGGCTGGTTCGCCGTGCAGAAACGATGCTGGCGCCCGCGGATGGGGCGGCGAAGATCAGGGTCGGGCGGGCGACGATCGCCTGGAACGGCTTCAACGGCGGCGCGCATAGCGGCCTGGAGGTGCGGCTGCACGACATCAAAGCGGGCACGGCGGAGGGGACGCCGGGGGCGAGCGTGGGGCGCGCAGACGTCACGCTCGCGCCGATGCCGCTGCTGGCCGCGACGATCGCGCCGCGCAGCATCGTGCTCGACGAGGTTCGGCTGCGGGCCGTGCGGGGCGCCGACGGTGCGCTGCGGCTCGACATGGGCACCGCTGCCGACACGAGCGGCGGCGGCTTCGGCGACCTGTTGGCCGAGTTGCGGCGACCCGCGGGAAGCACCGGGTCGGATCCGAAGCTCGGCGCGCTCGAACTCGTCGTGGTCGAGCATGCGCGGGTCACTCTCGTCGACGACGCGACGAACAAATCGATCGAGGGCGACATCTCCGATCTCGAGCTGCGGCGGCGCGAGGGCGGCGGGATCACCGGGGCGGCCCACGGGCGCATCACCATTGCTGGCGCGGCGGTCGGGCTGACGATGACGGCAGCGCTGCTGCCCGATGGCGGCACGCATCTCGAAGCGGCCATGACCCCGCTCGGCACGGCGACCATCGACACCGCGGCCCTGGCCCAGCTCGACCCTGCCGTGGGGATGCTGGGCGGCATCGACACGACTTTTTCGGCGCAGGCGAGCCTGGACATGTCGGCCGCGTTGCGGCCGCAACAGGCGAGGCTGACCGTATCGACCGGGCCGGGCACGCTGACCGCTCCGAACAGCACCCCGGTCCATTTCGAGAGCACCAGCGTGGCGGCGAGTGCCACCTGGGACGACGGGTCGTGGCGGCCGAAGACCCTGACCATCGACCCGGCCGACGCCGTCCTGGTCGTGGATGGCGCCCGCACGAGCGCCGTGCGGATCACCGCCGATGCGACCCGGCAGGACAGCCAATATGTCGCCAAAGCCACGCTCGCCATCGACCACGCATCGTTCGCCGACCTTCCCGCGCTATGGCCGACCGCTTGGGGTGGGCACGTCAGGCCCTGGCTGACCGAGAACGTGACGGCTGGCACGGCGCATGACGCCGCGTTCACCGCGACCGTCACCGTCCCGCTGGACAGTCCGGGCGAGGCGAGCGTGACGGAGGCCGGCGGAACGATGAAAGCCGACGACCTCGTCATCCATTGGCTGCGGCCGGTGCCGCCGATCGAGCATGCGCAGGCCACGCTGACCGTCACCGGACCAGACGACCTGGTCATTGCCGTGCCGCAGGGCGCGCAAGGGCCGATTGCCCTTCGGGACGGATCGCTGCGCGTCACCGGGCTGTCCCACAAGGACCAGTATCTGTCTCTATCGGCGAAGGTGCAGGGGAGTGTGCCGGATCTAGTCAAGCTGCTGCGCGAGCCGCGGCTGAACCTTCTGTCGGCCCATCCGATCCCCATCACCAGTTCGGCGGGCAAGGTGGCGGGGCGGCTATCGGTCGATCTGCCATTGTTCGAACACCTGACCTTCGACCAGGTCTCGATCGCCTCCAAGGGCCGGCTGACGGGCTTGCGGCTCAGCGGGCTGGTCGCCGGGCGCGACGTCGAGCATGGCGACATCAGTTATGATGTGACCCAGGACGGATTGCAGGCGTCCGGGCCGGCGACGGTGGCCGGGATCGCCGGGCAGGCCGAAGTGGCGATGAACTTCAAGGCGGGGCCGCCGACCGACGTCGTCGAGCAGGCGCGAATGGTCGGCCAGATCGGCGCGGCGGAGCTGAAGGCGCACGGCGTCGACTCCGGCGGGATCCTCACCGCGGGCGCGGCGATCACCGATGTCGGCTATGCCGAGCAGCGGGACGGGCACTCGCGCCTGGACATCAAAGCCGATCTAGGCCCGGCGGGACTGTCGGTGGCGGGGTGGCACAAGGCGCCCGGGCAGGCGGCGCGGGCGTCCATGACGGTGCTGCTGACCCACGGCAAGCTGACCGGCATCCCGGAGGTTTCAGCCAACGGGCCAGGCATGCGCGTCGTCGCCCGAGCAGAGCTGAGCGGGGGTGAACCCCGGGTGCTGCGCATCGACGAGATCGTGCTGGGGCCGACGCGCCTGGCCGGCGAGGTCGTCTTTCCGGCCGAGGCGTCCGGACCCATACGCGTCATGGCGACAGGGCCGGTGGTTGACATCTCCGAGCAGGTCAGCGCGCTGACCAGCGGCGGGACGGGCGGCGGCTCGGGCGGAAGCGGACAGTCCTTCGTTGCCGACGTGCGGTTCGGCCGGGTCATGCTGGGCCACGGCCGGGTGCTCACCGAGGTGGCCGCGCATGCCGAACGGGCGGGCGGGCGGCTGCGATCGCTGCAAGTGGCCACCGGGGGCAAGGAGCGGCTGCGCGCCTCCATCACGCCGGTCGCGAACGGCCGGCGGCTGCTCGTGCACGCGGCGGATTTGGGCGCATTGCTGAAGGGGCTCGACCTTACCAGCACGATCGACGGCGGCGTCCTGGCGGTCGACGCGCATTACGACGACCGTGTGGCCGACCCGCCGCTCGAGGGCCATCTGCAGCTCGGCAACTTCGCGGTCCGTGACCAGGTCGTGGTCGGCAAACTGCTCCAGGCCGTCACCGTGTACGGGATCGTCGACGCGCTCCGAGACAAGGGCGTCTACTTCGCCCAGATGCAGGTGCCGTTCTGCATGTGCGAGAACGTGCTCCGGCTGGGGCAGAGTCGGGCGTTCAGCTCATCCCTGGGCATTACCGCCAAGGGCTGGATCGATTTTAGCCGCCAGACCATGGACCTCAGCGGGACGATCGTGCCGGCCTACATGCTCAACTCGGCCCTGGGCCGGCTGCCCTGGATCGGCCACCTGTTCAGTCCGGAGCGAGGCGGCGGCTTGATCGCGGCGAACTACAGTGTCGAGGGATCGACCGCCAACCCTGGCGTCAGAGTCAACCCGCTGAGCCTGCTGACGCCGGGCTTCCTGCGGGGATTGTTCGGGCTGTTCAGCTGAGCCGCCCTGTCGCCATGGCGCGCGAATAGCGTCATACTGGCCGCCACTGTCGGGACGTAGATCATGCCTTCAAAGCCGAACTACAATCATCAGCGCGCCGAACGGGACCGGGCCAAGAAGGCGTCCAAAGAGGCGAAGTTGGCCGAGCGCAAGGAAACCGCCGCGCGCCGCAAGGCCGGCGAGGTGGACAAGACCGAGGCGTCCGACGCACCGGCACCGGGGACGGAGGAGTAGCTCCGGTGGCGATGAAGAGCCGGGCGGCGAGCGCGTTCGTCATGTTCGACGTCGTGTACGAGGACGGAACGCGCAGCTCCAACCGGAAGGTCGCCGCGACGGCGCTGGAGGGTTTGGACGGCGACGAGCCGGCGCGCGGCATCATCGAGGCGCAGGACCGCGAGATCGCCGCCGCCTCGGGCCGGCCCCGCAGCAGCGTGAAGTCGCTCTCCCGCACCCCGATCAAGGTCGCCAACGACGAGGCCGGCGCCGACCGCAAGGCGAAGGGCGGCAAGCGCTAACACCCGACTCATGCTCCGGATCACCGAACTCAAGCTGGGCCTCGACCACTCGGATGCCGAGTTGCGGGCGGCCGTGGCCCGGCGCCTGGATGTCGACGACGCCGCGCTGGCCCAGGTCAGCGTGGCCCGGCGTGGCCATGATGCGCGGCGGCGGTCGGAGATCTCGCTGATCTATACCGTTGACGCGGCGGTCGATGACGAGGCGGGCGTGTTGCGGCGCCGGCAAGCCGACCGGGGCGTCGGACCGACACCGGACACGCGCTACCGGTTCGTCGGCCGGGCGCCGGCCGGGCTGCGCTTGCGCCCGGTGGTGATCGGGGCTGGCCCGTGCGGCCTCCTCGCGGCGCTGACGCTGGCGCAGATGGGCTTTCGGCCGATCGTGCTGGACCGGGGCAAGGTGGTCCGGGAGCGCACGCGCGACACGTGGGGCTTTTGGCGGCGCGCCAGTCTACACCCGGAAAGCAACGTGCAGTTCGGCGAAGGCGGGGCGGGCACGTTCTCGGACGGCAAGCTATGGAGCGGGATCAGTGATCCGCTGTTCCAGGGCCGTAAAGTGTTGGAAGAGTTCGTGCGGTGCGGCGCGCCGGAGGAGATCCTCTGGAGCAGCAAGCCGCATATCGGCACGTTCCGGCTAGTGACCGTGGTCGAGGGGCTCAGGGCGACGATCGAGTCACTCGGGGGCGAGTACCGCTTCGGCGCGCGGGTCGACGATCTCGAGATCGACGATGGCCGCATCCGGGCCGTGCACCTGGCCGATGGCGGCCGGATCGAGGCGGATCACGTCGTGCTGGCGATCGGGCACAGCGCGCGCGATACGATGGCCATGCTCGATCGCCGCCACGTCCGGATGACCGCCAAGCCGCTCTCGATCGGCGTGCGCATCGAGCACCCGCAGGGCTTGATCGACCGGTCGCGCTTCGGCGACAGCGCCGGGCATGCGCGGCTCGGGGCGGCCGACTACAAGCTGGTGCACCATTGCGGCGCGGCGGGTCCGGCGGCGGGGCGCTCGGTCTATAGCTTCTGCATGTGCCCGGGCGGCACGGTGGTGGCGGCCGCGTCCGAACCGGGACGGCTGGTGACGAACGGGATGAGCCAGTATTCGCGGGCCGAGCGGAACGCCAATGCGGGCATCGTCGTCGGGCTGAAGGAGGCGGATTTCGTGCCGTACGGCGGCACGGGGCCGCTCGCGGGGATCGCGTTCCAGCGGCACTGGGAAGAGCGGGCGTTTGTCGCCGGCGGCGGCGACTACCACGCGCCGGCGCAGCGCGTGGTAGATTTTCTGGCGGGCCGTGCCTCGAACGCGCTCGGCAGCGTCATCCCCTCCTACAAGCCCGGCGTGCGCCCGACCGACCTCTCGGCCTGTCTGCCCGATTTCGCCGTGGCGGCGATCCGCGAGGCGCTGCCGGCGTTCGACCGCCGGATCCGCGGCTTCGCGATGGAAGATGCGGTCATGACCGGCGTCGAGACCCGGACGTCCTCGCCGGTGCGCATCCCGCGCGGACAGGACGGGCAGAGCCTGAACACGGCAGGGCTGTTCCCGGCGGGCGAGGGCGCGGGCTATGCCGGAGGCATCCTCTCGGCCGGCGTCGACGGGATCCGCGCGGCCGAGGCGGTGGCGCTCTCGGTGCTGGACCGGGTGCAAGCTCGGGACGCCCGCTGATGCAGGTGCTGCGGTGCGCCGAGCTGCCCGTCTCGCGCTGGCCGAACGGGGCGGGGCGGAAGGCCGATCTGGTCGCGGGCGACGGCTGGATGACCGGGTTCGCGTGGCTGGACGCGGATGCCCCGTTCTCCCGGCTGACCGGCCTGGACCGGACGATCACTCTCGTCGAGGGACCCGGCTTCACGCTCGATGTCGATGGTCGTCCGCTGCCGGTGATGGTCAGCTACGTTCCGACCGCGTTCGATGGCGGTGCCGAGACGCTATGCCGGGTCGCGGGTCCGTCCCGCGTGTTGAACGCCATGACGGATCGCGCCCGGTATCGGCACGCGGTGGCGATCCTCGACCGGCCGGGCCGGATCGACCCTGGCCGCAGCCTGGCCTGCGTGCTGGTCGTGCTGCAGGGCGAGGCGACCGCGGGCGGGAGCGGGACGCTGCGCCGCCTCGACGCGGTCAGGCTCGACGGGGCCGCCGATTTCGTACTTTCGCCGGGCGGCCGGGCAGCGGTCGTGACCATCGGTCTCGCGGCGTAGACGTGTCCGCCGACGCGCTCTCCCCCGTCGCCTTGTTCGAGCTGGTGCTGCTGCTGCTGGCGATCGTCATCCCGCTCGAGATCGCCGCGCGCCGCCTGCACCTGCCGTCGGCGGCGGCGCAGATCCTGGCCGGGATGGCGCTGGCGTTCGTGCCGGTCGAGCAACGGGTGCAGCTCGACCCGGACCTCATCCTCGTGCTGTTCCTGCCGCCGCTCCTGATGTCGAGCGCCTATTTCACGGTCTGGCGCGACTTCCGCACCAACCTCAACCTGATTGCCGCGCTCGCGATCGGCGCCGTCATCTTCACGACGGCGGTGGTGGGCGTCGTCGCCCATCTCGTGCTGCCTGGCCTGCCCTGGGCGGTGTGCTTCGCGCTCGGCGCGATCGTCTCGCCGCCTGACGCCTTGGCGGCCAAAGCGGTGTTGCAACGGGTCGTGCTGCCGCAGCGTATGCTCGTGCTGCTCGAGGGCGAGAGCCTCGTCAACGACGCGTCGGGCCTGGTGCTGTTCCGTCTGGCGGTCGCGGCGGCGCTGACCGGCACGTTCAGCATCGGCGATGCGTTCACCTCGTTCGCGGTGCTGTCCGTGGGCGGTGTCACCATCGGCCTCGCGATCGGGTGGGTGGCGACGACGCTGCTGTCACGCTTGCACGAGACGGCGATCCTGGCCGTCGCGACGCTGCTGACGGCCTGGGCGTCCTACATTATCGCCGACCGCCTCGGCGTGTCGGGCGTGCTGTCGACGGTGGCATGCGGCTTGGTGCTCGGCTGGCGGCAGCACGAGGTGATCAGCGCGGCGGCCCGGACCAGCAACGGGTCGGTGTGGCAGGCCGTCGAGTTCGTGCTGGAATCGCTCGTCTTCGTCCTTATCGGCCTATCGCTGCGTGACGTGCTGCTGGGGCACGACATCGCGCTGCTATCGGCGGCCCCCGCCATCGCCGCCGTGGTGGCCGCAGTCATCCTCAGCCGCTTCGCTTGGCTGTTCGCGATCAGCTACGGCACGAGTGTGCTCGGCGGGCGGTCCAAGGCGCCCGCGGCGGTGCTGGTGGTGATGGGCTGGGCCGGGATGCGTGGCGTCGTCAGCCTGGCAATCGCGCTGTCGCTGCCGGACACGCTGCCGGGGCGCTCCTTCATCCTGCTGACGACGTTCGTCGTGATCTTGGTCACCGTCTTGCTGCAGGGCTCGACGCTGGCCCCGCTCATTCGCGTGCTCGGGCTGCAGCGGATCGCGCAAAGCCAGGCAAACACGATGAGCGAGCTCGAGGCGCGCACGCTCGTGGCCGAGGCGCAGCTCGCGGCAATCCGCCCGCTGGCCTATGACGGGGCTGGCGTTTTACAGCATCCGCGTCTGCTGGAGCAGTATGAGTATCGGCGCACGATGCTGGACCGCGTCCGCGAGCGGGAGGGTGGGATGCCGAAGGAGCGGGCGGCGCATTTCGATCTAATTGTCACCGCGGTTGCCGCCGGGCGCGCGGAGCTGCTCCGGCTGCACCGCAGCGAGCGGATCCACGATTCGGTCCTGCGCACTCTGGAGAGCGAGCTGGACGTCGAGGAGTTGGCGGCGCTGCGGCGGCGCGGCTGACCTAGACGTCGCTACCAGGACGTTGTCCCTGGTAGCGACATCTAGCGCTCGATCGCGATGGCGATCCCCTGCCCGCCGCCGATGCACATGGTGACGAGGGCATAGCGGCCATGGATCCGGTCGAGTTCGTAGGCGGCCTTGACGACGAGGATAGTGCCCGTTGCGCCGACGGGATGGCCGAGCGCGATGGCGCCGCCGTTCGGGTTGAGCCGCACTGGGTCGAAATCGAGTTCGCGGGCCACGGCGCAGGCCTGGGCGGCGAAGGCTTCGTTCGACTCGATGACATCGAAATCCCCGATCCGCAGTCCGGTGCGCTCGAGCAGCCGGCGCACGGCGGGCACCGGGCCGATGCCCATCTCGGCCGGATCGACGCCGGCATGGGCGTAACCCACGATGCGGGCGAGCCGGGTGCGGCCCTCTCGCTCGGCCAGCCTCTCTTCCATCAGCACGATCGCGGCCGCGCCGTCGTTGATGCCGGACGCGTTCCCGGCGGTGACCGAGCCATCTTTGCGGAACACCGGCCGGAGCGCGGCCAGCGCGTCGGCCGACGCGTCCGTCTTGACGTATTCGTCGGTGTCGAACGTCGCCGTGACCCGGCCGCGCTTGACCTCGACGGGGAGGATCTGATCGCGGAAGCGGCCGGCGGCGATGGCGGCGCTCGCGCGTTGCTGACTCTGCAGCGCGAGCGCGTCCTGCTCGCCGCGGGTGATCTGCCAGCGGTGGGCGACGTTTTCGGCAGTGATGCCCATGATGCCGTTGCCGAACGGGTCGGTGAGGCAGCCGGTGAGATGATCGGTCAGCGCGGCATCGCCCATCTTCTGGCCGAAGCGGGCCGTAGCGAGCAGATGCGGCGTCCGGCTCATGCACTCGGCGCCGCCGGCCACAGCCGTGTCGGCATCGCCGAGCATGATGGATTGGGCCGCCGATACGATCGACTGAACCCCGCTGCCGCAGAGCCGGTTCACCGTCAGCGCCGGGGTTTCCTTCGGCACGCCACCTTCGATGGCGACGACCCGGGCCAGGTAGGCATCGCGCGATTCGGTGAGCACCACGTTGCCGAACACGACATGTTCGACCCGCTCGCCATCCAGGTCAGCCCGGCGCAAGGCTTCGGCCACGCAGAGCGCTCCCAGTTGGGTCGGGCTGTGGCCGGAGAGCGCGCCCCCGAACGTGCCAATCGGCGTGCGAACGCCGGCGGTGATGACGACGTGGCGGGACATGGCGACGCTCCGGTGATGGTGGCCGTCAATAGCCGGAAGCCGGCGGGCGGGGAACGTCTTGTCACCGGTGCTTGACGTGTCCCCCAGGTCGTCAACAATGATAGTCATTCTCATTTAAACGTCGGAGCAGGGTGTTGCTCGCATCGCGGAGGTCGAACGTGCGTCCATCCAAGACCACCAGGGGCGTCATCGCCGTGGCGGCAGCGTGCCTCGGCGGGACGGCGGCGCACGCGCAGGCGACCGACAAGCCGGAACTGCCCGGCGCGCCAGCCACGCAGGCCAGCCCGGTCCCGGGGAACACGTCGCCGCCGTCGAGTTCGGCTCCGGCCCCGGGTGAGCCCGGCTTCGCGACCGGGCTCTTCAGTTCGTCGCGCACCAATCTCCTCGGCGGCCTATACGGGGTCCGGCCGCTGCTCGACCAATACGGCGTCTCGCTCGGATTGCAGGAGACGAGCGAGGTGTTCGGCAATCTCAGCGGCGGCGTCCGGCGCGGGGCGGCGTATGACGGGCTGACGACGCTGAGTTTGGGCATCGACCTCGGCAAGGCGATCGGTCTCGCCGGCGGCATCGTCAACGTCAGCGCCTTCCAGATCCACGGCCGCAATCTCAGCGCCGACGCGCTCTACACGCTGCAGACCGCCAGCGGCATCGAGGCGCAGCGGGCAACCCGGCTCTGGGAGTTGTGGTACCAGCAGAGCTTCTTCGGCGGCAAAGCCGACATCAAGATCGGCCAGCAGAGCCTGGACCAGGAGTTCTACGGCAGCCAGTTTTCGGGGCTGTTCATCAACACTGCGATGGGCTGGCCGCTGCTCCCGTCGGTCGACCTCTATGCGGGTGGCCCGGCCTATCCGCTCTCCTCCTTGGGCGTGCGCCTCCGGGCGCTGCCGGTGAACGACGTGACGGTGTTGCTGGGCGTGTTCGACGACAATCCCCCGGGCGGCCCGTTCTTCGACGACAGCCAGGTGCGGGGTGCCGCGCAGTCGGGGACCAGGTTCACTACCAACACCGGCGCGCTGATCATCGGCGAGGCGCAATACGCGATCAACGCGCCCACGCCCGGGGCAACGGACCCTGCGAGCGGCAAGCCGGGCCTGCCGGGCGTCTACAAGCTTGGCTTCTGGTACGATACGGGCAAGTTCTTCGACCAGCGGATCGGCACGACGGGTCTGTCGCTCGCCGACCCAAGGTCGGGCGGCGTTCCCCGCACGCGGCGGCACGATTTCAGCGTCTATGGCGTGTTCGACCAAGTGGTGTGGCGGCCCGACGTGGACGGCCCCCGGTCGGTGGGGATCTTCGCGCGGCTGATGGGCGCGCCGGGCGACCGCAACCTGGTCAGTTTCAGCGTCAACGCCGGCGTGGTGCTGAAAGCGCCACTGGCCGGGCGGGACAATGACAGCGTGGGGCTCGGCTTCGGCTACGCAAAGATCGGTCCGAGCGCCATCAGGCTCGACATCGACCAGAACGCCTTCGGCGTCCCTCGTCCGGTACGCGGCAGCGAATCGTTCATCGAGGCGACGTACCAGTATCAGGTCGCCCCCTGGTGGACGCTGCAGCCCAACGCCCAATACGTGTTCATGCCCAGCGGCGGCATCGCCAATCCGCTGCAGCCGGACAAGCGTGTCGGCAACTCGGCGACGTTTGGGTTACGCACAAACATCGTGTTCTGAGCATAGGCTCACCGGCCGATTGAACCCGAGCTTCGTTTCTGCTATGTTCTTCTGGCCGACCAACCGTCGCGACCGGCAAAACTCCGGGCCACATTGACCCGGAGAACGTCGTGACCGTCGATATCGATGCCGTGTTGCTCGATCGCGTCTTCCAGCCCTGTGCCGATCGCGTAGCGGAATGGACCAACTGCTTCGGACTGGCCCGCGGCGCGCTCGTGCTGGCTTGCGAGGCGCAGGCGCTGACGTTGTTCTGGGACGCCGTGCATGACGCGTCGGGCGTCGACCTGGCGCTCTGCGCCATGATCGGGGCCCTGACGTTCTACGGCGCGCGGCAGGCTTGGAACCTGATCAAGCGGGTGGAGCGGCAATCTCGGTCGGGCGGCATGAACGTCCGCCGCGTGACTTTGCGCCACCAGCGGTTGACGTGGCTCGGCGTATCGACCTGTTGCGCCGCGATCCTGTCCATCGATGCCGATATTAGGTCTGCGGCGACGATCCTGGCCTGCGCCGCCTGGGTCGCGCTGATCTACTTCGTCTCTTGCACGCCGCGGCCGCCTGCGCTGCGGCAGGCCAACCGGCTGGCTGGCGCGTTCTCCTGACCGACGGTACGACCTGCCGCGGATTCGTCGTCGCGGCGCGTCGCCGGGCTGTCCGATGGCAGGCTGCCATGTCATGCTGCATTGCAGATGAGCACCACGATCGCCCCAGACTCGGCTCCGCAGAGCGCCGCTCTGCCAGCCTGGGATGAGATGGCCAACGGCCGGGGCGGCTTGCGGCCAGGGTGGTCAACGCTCGTTGCCTCCGTCGCCAGCCTCGGTCCGGACGGGCTCAAACACCGGGCCGATTTGCTGGACCGCATGCTGGTCGAGGACGGCGTCACCGCGCTGCTTCCGGGCGTGGCGCCGAAAGCATGGCGATGCGACCCGTTGCCGCTTCTCATCAGCGCCGCCGAATTCGAGCATCTCGAGGCCGGGCTCGCCCAGCGCGCCGGGCTGATCGAGCAGGTTCTGGAGGACGTGTATGGGCGGCAGGATCTACTCGCCGAGGGCTGGATCCCACCGAGCCTCGTCTATGCCAACCCGGCCTTCCTCCGCCCCTGTCACGCCGCAGATGGTCGTCCGCCCGGGCAGCTGCTGCACTTCTACGCTGCCGAAATCCTGCGCGGCCCGGACGGTCGCTGGCACGTCGTGGCCGATCGGACCGCCGACGCAGCCGGCAGCGCGTACGCACTCGAGAACCGCCGCGCCCTGAACCGCGCCATCCCGGAGCTGTTCCGCGCCCAACCCCCCCGGCGCGTGGCACCGTTCTTCGCCGCCTGGCAGGACATGCTGCACGCCATGGCGCCGGCCGGCGACGGGCGGCCCGGCCTCGCGCTGCTGACCCCGGGCGCCGACGACAAGCTTTGGTACGAGCACGTCGTGCTCGCCCGCGAACTGTCCTGCACCCTGGTCGAGAGCAGCGACCTCTCGCTGCGCGACGGGGCGCTGTTCCTCAAGACACTGCGCGGGTTGCAGCGCGTCGACGTGCTGCTGCGACGCCAGGACGGCCGCACGCTCGATCCGCTCGAGCTCGAACCGACCGTGCATCTCGGCGTGACCGGACTGCTCGATGCGGCGCGGTCGGGTCACGTCCGCATCGTCAACGACCCCGGGACGGGTTGCCTCGAGGCGCCGCTCTGGGGAGCGATGCTGCCGCGACTGGCTCAACGCTTGATCGGCGAAGACTTGCTGCTGCCCAGCCTCGAAACGCTCTGGCTGGGTGACCCCGCCGCGATGGCGCGCGTCGCGGCCGATCCCCGAGGCTGGCGAATCCGTCCGGCGTTGGACGGGATGGCCCCGGCCAGCGATGCCGGCGAGGCGGCGGACATGCTGGCCCGGGCTGCTGCCGCGCCCGGCGACTACGTGGCTGCGGCCCAGCTCCGCCCGTCGCTCGCCCCGTGCATGACGGAAGGCGGGCTTCGGCCGCAGCCCGTCCTGGTGCGCATGTTCCTCATGTTCGACGGCACGAGGTGGCAGGCGCTGCCCGGCGGGTTCGGGCGGGTCTTGACCCAGCGCGACATCCAAGCGGCGCGGCTGCCGCTACACGCCCTCTGCAAGGATGTGTGGGTCGCCGCCGAGGAGGAGGCCAGCATCATCAATGCGGCCGTGTTCACCCCGAGTGTCCTGCCTGTACGCCGCATCTCGGGCGACTTGCCGAGCCGGGTCGCCGACCAGTTCTTCTGGCTGGGCCGCACGCTCGAGCGGCTCGAGAGCGCCGCCCGCCTGCTGCGCGCCGCCCTCGACCGGCTCGAGCGCACCAGCCTCTCCCCGCGAGAGAACGCCGAACTGCGCAGCGTGATCGGCTGCCTCGCGCTCATCGGCCTCATCGAGCCGGAAGCCACCGGCGGCCTCGGCCCGTCGTCGCTGGCCGAACGGCTGCTCCAGGTCGGCCGCGTCCGGGGACCAATGCCGGAGCTGCTGGCCGAAGTATCGCGCATGACGCAGAGTTTGCGGGACCGTTTGACCAACGAGGTTCATTCGACGCTGCTGATCGGCCTGCGCAACGTCGGCCATGCCTTGTCCGAGCTCCGGCCGAGCGCGACCGGCCGCCTGACTCCCTCGATCCGTGAACTCGCCCACGTCAGCACCGTCGTCCTTGGCTTTTCGGCCACGGTGGCCGGGCTTGCGGCCGAGAACATGCTGCGAAGCGGGGGCCGCTTGTTCCTCGATCTGGGCCGCCGGGTCGAGCGGGCCTGGGCGACCTCGCGGCTGATCGCCCAAGCCGTCGATTACGGCACCGGGCAGCACACCGGCCCGCTCGACCCGGCGCTGCGCCTGGCTCTCGAACTCTGCAACTCCGTCATTACCTACCGCAGCCGCTATCTCTCCACGCTCCAGCCCGGGCCGGTCTTCGATCTCGTGCTGGCCGACGAGAGCAACCCGCGCGCGCTCGCCTTCCAACTCGCGGCCATCCGCGACATCCTGGCCGAGCTTGCCCGCGCGCCCGGAGCGCCGCTGCCGAGCGGCGCCTCCCGCCTGCTCCGCGAGACGCGTGAGATCGCCCGTGTTGCCGCGACGGTGCCGGAGCGGCAGGTGGCGACGACGCTGCCGGCGCAATTGCGGGCGATCGAGCGGGGCGTAACCGACCTGTCCGAGCAGATCAGCCGCCAGTATTTCGCGATCCTCCCCCTCGCGCAGCGGGTGGGCGGCGACGAGGAAACGCCACCCCTGCGGGGTATGGCGTGATCTACCGCGTCCGCCACGCCACCACGTATGCCTACACCAAGCCGGTCGACCTCGCGGCCCAGTTGATGCATCTGCGGCCCTTGCTGACGCCCTGGCAGACCGTCATCCGCGAAGCCTTCCATCTCAGGCCGGACAATGGCCGCCTGGTCGACCGCATCGATCACTTCGGCAACCGGGTCAGTTGGCTGTTCTTCGACACCGCCCACACGGAATTTGAGGTCGTCAGCGAGGCGGTCGTCGAGGTGCGCGCCCAGCCCTATCCGGAGCCCGAGGCGACCCCGCCTTGGGAGACGGTGCGCGACGCGGCCGCTGTCGGGGGTCCCGGCGCGTGGCAGGCGGCGGAGTTCTGCTTCGAGAGTCCCCGCGTGGGCCTGCTGGCCGGGACGCGCGACTACGCTGCGGCCTCGTTCCAGCCGGGCCGTCCGATCATGTCGGCGCTTGCCGACCTCAACGACCGCATGTTCCGCGACTTCAAGTTCCGCGCTGGCGTGACGACCATCTCGACACCGATCGCCCATGTGTTGGAGCGTCGCGAAGGCGTGTGCCAGGATTTTACGCATTTGATGCTGTCGGGCCTGCGCGGCCTCGGCCTGCCGGCCCAGTACACCTCCGGCTATATCCGGACCCGGCCGCCGCCGGGCCAAGCCCGCCGTCGTGGCGCCGACCTGTCCCACGCGTGGGTCGGCGCGTGGCTGGGGCCGAAGCACGGATGGATCGGCCTGGACCCGACGAACGGCGTCCTGGTGAGGGACGAGCACGTGATGCTGGCGCGAGGGCGAGACTTCTCCGACATCAGCCCGTTGCGGGGCATGATCCTCGGCGGTGGCCGGCATAGCTTGCGCGTCGGGGTGGATTTGGAGCCCATGGACGCCGATCCCTGAGATCGGCACGATTTTTGCCCTGAACTATCCAGACTGACCCGTCATACCGCGCGCATGCTAAAGGGCTGCCTCATGAAAATCCGAACTGGCTTCGACATCGAATATGACTGCCCGAACCCGGTCCCGATGCTGCTCGTCCTGAGTGTCCACCCATCGCGGATGCCGGATGTCCAAGGCACGCATACGATCACGTTCTCGCCGCCGATCGAATCGCACGACTACCACGACAGCTTCGGCAACATCGTCACCCGGATCAGGGCGCCTGCCGGCAAGCTGAAGATCTCGGCTGATTTCGTCGTCCACGATTCCGGCCTGCCCGACCCGGTCGTGGCCGACGCGATCCAGCACCCGGTCGAAGAACTGCCGGACGACGTCCTCGTGTTCCTGCTCGGCAGCCGCTACTGCGACACCGACAAGCTGCACACGCTCGCCTGGCAACTGTTCGGACATACGATGCCGGGCTGGTCGCGGGTCGAGGCGATCGTCCGTTACGTCCATGACCGGATCACGTTCGGCTACGAGCACGCGGACTCGACCCGAACCGCATTCGACGGCCACGCTGGGCGCCTCGGCGTCTGCCGCGACTTCGCCCATCTGGCTGTTGCCCTGTGCCGCTGCATGAACGTGCCGGCCCGCTACTGCACCGGCTATCTCGGCGATATCGGCGTTCCACCCGTGGACGCGCCGATGGACTTCAGCGCCTGGTTCGAAGTGTATCTGGGCGGCGCGTGGCACACGTTCGACGCGCGGCACAACAAGCC
Source organism: uncultured Alphaproteobacteria bacterium (assembly GCA_963835135.1). Lineage (GTDB taxonomy): Bacteria > Pseudomonadota > Alphaproteobacteria > Acetobacterales > Acetobacteraceae > JAVVHH01. Next base: position 449,539 of record CAWIEF010000005.1, on the reverse strand, counting down.
CCGGATCGGGCGGATCGTAATGGCCCGGGGGCGGGACGCCACCGACGTTGCGATCACGACGACGTTCGGCACCTGCCTCCTGAGTGGCTTCGACGTTCATACCACCGAGGTAGACGATTAACTGCCAGGCTCACGAAAAGTTGTATTCACCCTGTGGATAAGTGTGTGGGCGACAAACTCACAACCAGAAGTATTCGGCCTGTTAAACCTGACTTTCTTGCTCTTCGTGGCCTTGTTGACACATCGCAGGAAAAACGAACGATTGCCCCGATAAAAGAAGCGAGATCAAAGGAAACCCTAGCGATTTGCTGTGAGATGAGTCACAGACGCGTGCCCTCGATGGGCAGAGTTTTCCTTTCGAAAGCTTCGGGGGGCAAAAATGAGCGACGTCGTTGGCATGGCCGATTTCATCCAAAACCGTGGCGCACACCAATCCTTGGCCGTGCGGACATCTTACTCCCAATCCGATTTCACGCTTCGGGACCGCGAGGACCTCGAGGACTGGTCCAGCGTGGACCATCTCGTCTCGATCTGCGCCTCCGATCTGGGCCCGTTTGCAATGGTGTATGAGGCAGGGCGGCCCTGGGCGTCGTGGGGTGTCGTGCGGCAGGGGCGCTCCGTCCTGCTGTGGGATTGCGTGACGCTGGCCGATATCGGGCGGTTCCCCAACATGTTCGACGCCTTGGCGGCGATCCCGGTCGATGAGTTCCCAACGCCGGTCGCCAACGTCATCCAGTTCGCGGCCGCCCGTGTGCGGACGGCCCGGCCCGCGCGCTAGACGAACTCGCCCCGGCGCATCACCGGCGCCGTGCCTCCGGATGCGTCGATCCCATCGACGTCGATTTCGCTGGAGCCGATCATCCAGTCGATGTGGATGAGGCTCGAATTGGCACCGCGCCGGGCGAGTTCAGCCTCGTCCGCCGTCGTCCCGCCCTCGATGCAAGTCCGATAGGATTGCCCGAGCGCGATGTGGCTGGCGGCGTTTTCGTCGAACAGCGTGTTGAAGAACAGCAACCCGCTGGCCGAAATCGGCGAGGAGTGCGGCACTAGCGCAACCTCGCCCAGGCAGCGCGCGCCCTCGTCGGTTCCGAGCACCCGTTCGAGCACCCCGTGACCGGTCCGGGACGCGCTCTGAACGATCCGCCCCGCCTCGAACCGCACCTCGATGTCCTCGATCAGCGTGCCCTGATAGGACAGCGGCTTGGTGCTGCGCACGGTGCCATCCACGCGCACCTTGTGCGGGGTGGTGAACACCTCCTCGCTCGGGATGTTCGGATTGCAGATGATCCCGCTTTGGGACGGTTCCGAGCCGCCGAGCCAGAGGTGGCCGTCGGCAAGCCCGACCGTCAGGTCGGTGCCGGGGCCGGTGAAATGCAGCGCCGAGAACCGCTTGCCGTTCAGCGCCGCCGTCCGGGCATGCAGCGCGGCGTTGTGGGCGGCCCATGCGCTGACCGGGTCGGCCTCGTCGATGCGAGAGGCCGCAAAGATTGCGTCCCAGAGCTGGGCGACGCCCTCGGCTTCAGACAGGTCCGGGAAGACGACCCGGGCCCAGGAGGGCGTGGCGTAGCAGACGATGTTCCAGTTTACGGCGAAGTTGGTGATGAGCTCCAACGCCGGGCGATAGGCCACCGAGCGGGCCCGGTTCGCGCGCGCGACCCGATCCGCATCCTGGCCGGACAACAGCGTCGGATCCTCGCCACCAATCGCGAGCCGGGCCGCACCCGCCTCGAACGCGCGGGCCATGCCGTCGTACAGCCACGCCGGCGCGTAGTCGAACGCCGCGTCGGGAGCGAGCTGGAAGCGGGCGAGCGTGCTCTGCTCGTCGGAGAACAGGGGCGAGACCAGCTTGGCGCCCGCACGGTAGGCATGCTCGGTGATCCGACGCACCAGAGGCGCTGCCTCCAGCGGCGCCGTCAGCACGACCTCTTGGCCCGGCACGAGCCCGAGCCCGACGCGGACGGCAACCTGGGCCAGTTTGTCGAGCCGGGCCTCGTGCTGCGTCGTGAGCGGCCGGGGAACAACATCCATGCTCAAGGTCTCCTGCATCGTCATGATCCGGCGCCGCCGGGGTGCGCTGGCTGTCCAAATAGGCTAACTCCACGCCGCAACCAAGGCGGGAGCCACCGATCGTGACGACGCTGATGGCGCCGCGTTCCTCCAACGATGGGCGCCGACGCTGACCGAGCCTGACCGTCGCCCTGCGCTCCTGATCGCCAACGAGAAAAGCCGCCGCGGCGGCGACATCGCGCCCTTCGAAGCGGCGCTCTCGGCCGGAGGTCTCGTCGTTCGCCGCGAGCCCTGCGCCAGCGCCAGCGACCTGTCGGACCGGATCGGCCGGCTGGCCGGCGAGGTATGCTGCGTATTGCTCGGCGGTGGTGACGGGACGATGCATGCGGCCGCGCCCGCGCTGCGCGACACCGGGCTCCCGCTTGGCATCCTGCCGCTCGGCACGGCCAACGACTTGGCCCGCTCGCTCGACCTTCCGCTCGATCCCGAGGGCGCGGCGGCGGTCGTGCTTGCCGGCCGTACTCGCGCCGTCGACCTCGGCCTCGTCAACGGCGTTCCTTTCTTCAACGTCGCCAGCCTCGGCCTCAGCGTCGCGGTGACCAAGCGGCTCAGCGGCATCATGAAGCGGCGTTTCGGCATCCTGGCCTACCCGCTGGCCGCCGGCCTGACCATCGTGCGGAGCCGCCGCTTCCGCGCGTCGCTGGTCATCGACGGCGCCGAAACGCTGACGACCACGCTGCAAATCGCCGTCGGCAACGGCCGCTACTACGGCGGCGGCAACCTCGTCGAGGCCGACGCCCAGATCGACGACGGCATCCTGAACGTCTACAGCCTCGAGCCGCGGGCCTGGTGGCGTTTGCTGGTGATGGCGCGGGCGTTCCGGGCGGGCGAGCACCACAAGCTGCGCGAGGTCCGCTCGACCCAGTGCCAGATGCTGCGGATTGCCACCAAGCGGCCGCACGACATCACCGCCGACGGCGAGATGGTCGGCCGCACCCCTGCCGAGTTCGCCTTGCTCCGCCACGCCGTCCGAGTGTTCGTCCCATGATCAAGTTGATTGCGCTCGCTGTCCTGTTCCTCGTGCTGCTGTGGCAAGTGCAGAGCGGCGGCGTCCTCGTCACGGTGGACGGGCTCGTCAACGCCGGGCTGAAGGCGGTCCGCTCGCGCGCGACGCTGGCCGCCGGTGCCTGGATCAGCCAGATCGGGACCGGCGCGGCCGGGGCGATCGTCTGCCTTGTGGCGAGCGCCGCGCTGGGGTCTGGCGGACGCACCCGTTGGGTCGTCCCGATCTGGATCGCCCTGGTCGGCGCCCAGATCACGACCTGGTCGCTGAAGTTCATCACCGCCCGGCATCGTCCGGACTTCCTCGACGGCATCACTGCGGCGTCCCCCTCGTTCCCGAGCGCTCACGCGACGGTATCGATGGCGGTGTATGGCGTGATCGCGCTCGCGATCGCCGACGGGTTGCCAAGAGGCAGGCTGGCCGTCTACGCGGTTGCGGGGGGTTTGATCCTGGCCATCAGCTTCAGTCGCCTGCTGCTGAGCCTGCATTACCTGACGGACGTGCTCGCGGGAGCGATCGTCGGCCTGTTCTGGGTGTTGATCGCCGTTCAGGTCGCGCGCAACTGGCCGTGATTACGGCGCCAGTGCAGCCGTCGTCCAACTCGCTCGCCATACTCGGCATCGCCGACGTGTTCAGCCGCTCGGTCAAGCCGTGCAAGGTGCCGCGCAGCTCGGCGAGCTCGTCGTCGCGCAGCATGGTCGCGCAGGAGACGCGCCGTTGCGCCTCGCTCGCGGCGGCCTCCAACTTCGCGCCGCTCGCGGTGAGCATCACGTGCACGACGCGGCGGTCGGTTTCGTCGCGCCGGCGAACCACCAGTTCGGCCGCCTCCAGCCGCTCGACGATCGGGGTGACGCCGCCGGGCGGCAACGCGAGCCGCGTCGCGATCTCGCCCATGGTGCGCTCGCCGTTCTGCCAGAGCACGAGCAGCACGAGGTATTGCGGGTAGGTCAGTCCAATGTCACGCAGCCAGGGCCGGTAGGTTCGGATCACGGCATTGGTGGCCGCATAGAGCGCAAAGCAAAGCTGCTCCTCGAGGATCATCGCTTGCATCCAAGTCAACAGGTAGAACGTGGTAACGACCCAGCATCGTTGCCGTCAACGCCTAAGGCGTTGAATAACGCGAACGTCGAGGTTGAAGCCAGCGAGGGCAGACGCGTAACCTTGCGCGATGCAAACCCTACACTCCACCTGCCCCCACGATTGCCCGAGCTGTTGCGCGTTGGAGGTGGACGTTCACGACGGGGTGCGGATCGGCGCCGTACGGGGGGCCCGCGGGCAGTCGTACACCGCTGGCGTGATCTGCGCCAAGGTCGCGCGCTATGCCGAACGAGTGCACCATGCCGACCGGGTGACCCATCCGCTGATCCGGACCGGCAAAAAAGGGGAGGGGGCGTTCCGTCGCGCGAGCTGGGATGAGGCGCTCGACCTCGTGGCGGCCAAGTTCATCGACGCCACGGCCCGGCACGGCGCAGAAAGCGTTTGGCCCTATTACTACGCGGGCACGATGGGTCTGGTGCAGCGCGACGGCATCAACCGGCTTCGCCACGCGATGGGCTATTCCCGGCAGCACAATACGATCTGCTCGAGCATCACCGAGGCCGGCTGGGCGGCCGGGGTGGGGCGGTTCGGCGGTCCCGACCCGCGCGAGATGGCGGACTCCGATCTCATCATCATGTGGGGCGGCAACCCGGTCTCGACCCAGGTCAACGTCATGACCCACGTCACCCGGGCCCGGAAAGAGCGCGGCGCGCTGCTCGCCGTCGTCGATCCATACCGGACGCCGACCGCGGCCGCCGCCGACATCCATATCGCGCCGCGACCGGGCACCGACGGCGCACTCGCCTGCGCCATGATGCACGTGGCGCTGCGCGACGGCTTTGCCGACCGCGCCTACATGGCCGAGTTCACCGACGCCACGCCCGCGCTCGAGGCCCATCTGCGCGAGCGCGGTCCGGCTTGGGCCTCGGCCATCACGGGCCTGCCCGAAGCCGAGATCGAGGCCTTCGCCCGCCGCTATTGCGAGACCGACCGCGCCTTCATCCGCATCGGCTACGGCTTCACCCGCAGCCGCAACGGCGCGGTGGCGATGCACGCCGTGACCTGCCTGCCGTCCGTCACCGGCAAATGGAAGCATCGCGGCGCCGGCGCGTTCTGGACCAACCGCGGCACCGGCATCTATCACTGGAACAAGACCTTGATCGAGGGGCTGGACCGGGCCGACCCCCGCACCCGCAAGATGGACATGAGCCGGATCGGCGCCGTGCTGACCGGCGACCGCAGCGAACTGGGGGATGGCCCGCCGGTGCACGCCATGCTGGTGCAGAACACCAACCCGGCGGTGGTGGCGCCCGACACGCGCCGGGTGCAGCAGGGCTTGCGGCGGGAGGACCTGTTCGTCTGCGTACACGAGCAGTTCATGACCGAAACCGCCCGCTTCGCGGATGTCGTGCTGCCCGCCACCATGTTCCTCGAACACGACGACCTCTACGCCGGCGGCGGGCACACGTTCATCAGCATCGGCGCCAAGCTCGTCGAGCCGCCGGGCGAATGCCGCTCCAACCATGACGTGATCCAAGCGCTGGCCGCCCGCCTCGGCGCCGACCACCCCGGGTTCGGCCTGACCGCCATGGAACTGATCGACGCGACCCTGCGCGCCTCGGGCTGGCCCGGCGCCGACGAACTGCTGGCCCAGCACTGGCTCGACGCCACCGACAGCTTCGAGCGCAGCCACTTTCTGGACGGGTTCGGCTTTCCCGACCGCCGCTTCCGCTTCAGTCCGGATTGGGCCGCGCTCGGGCCGCACAGCGCCGGCATGCCGACCATGCCGGACCAGTGGGACCAGATCGATCAATCGACCGCGGACCGCCCGTTCCGGCTCGTGGCAGCCCCAGCGCGCAACTTCCTGAACTCGACTTTCACTGAGACCCCGACCAGCCGAAAGCGCGAGGGCCGCCCCACCGCCCTGCTGCATCCGGACGACGCCGCCCAGCTCGGGGTGGCCGACGGTGGCCTGCTTCGTCTCGGCAATGCCCAGGGTGAGATCACCATCCACGCCCGCCTGGCCGGCGCTGACAGCCGGATGCAGCCCGGCACCGTGATCGTCGAGAGCATCTGGCCCAACGCGGACTATCCCGGCCAGCTCGGCATCAACGTGCTCACGAGCGACGCTCCAGCCGCGCCCAATGGCGGCGCGGTGTTCCATGACACGGCGGTGTGGGTCCGCGCGGTGGTCGGCGCCGAACTGGCCGAACCGGCGCTGCTTGCCGCCGAGTGAGCTCGTCTTGCGTGTGGTGCGTGAACCGGCCTATGCCTCGCGCGGTGCAGCAGACCGCCGCTAACCAGTCCAACCGTGGGTTGACCCTTTGAGCACGGCCGTCCTCTCCTCGCCGGTCGCCAAGCCAGTCCGGGTAGCGTCGCTGTTGGGCGTGCTCGGCGTCGTCTACGGCGACATCGGCACCAGCCCGCTTTACGCGCTCAAGGCCAGCCTCACCGAATTCGCCGCGACCGGAACACATGCGCTCGAGATCATGGGCGTCCTGTCTCTCATGTTTTACGCGCTGCTGCTGACGGTGACAGTCAAATACGTGCTGCTGATTCTGCGCGCCGACAACAATGGCGAGGGTGGCATCCTGGCGCTGATGGCGCTCGCGCAGCGTGGCACGACCAGTCCCCGGGTGCGCCGGGCCCTCGGCCTGGTCGGGATCGCCGGCGCGTGCCTGTTCTTCGGCGACGGGATTATCACGCCGGCCATCTCGGTGTTGTCGGCGGTCGAAGGGCTGCAGGTCGTCTATCCGCAATTCCACCGGGTGGTCGTTCCGATCGCTATCGTGGTCATCGTGGTGCTGTTCGCCGTCCAGGTCCGCGGCACCGGGCTGATCGGCCGTGTCTTCGGCCCGGTCATGTGCGTGTGGTTCGTGGTGCTGGCGGCATTCGGGGCCTACCAGATCGCGCAGTATCCGCAGGTGCTGCGCGCGCTGTCGCCCTCGTATGCCATCCAATTCATCACGGCGCATGAATGGCTCGCCTTCGTCGATCTCGGTGCGATCGTGTTGACGGTCACCGGCGCGGAGGCGCTGTATGCCGACATGGGCCATTTCGGGCGGGAGCCGATCCGCATGGCTTGGCTTTACTTCGTGTTGCCAGCGCTCCTGCTCAACTATTTCGGGCAGGGCGCCCTCGTCCTGCGCGATCCGTCGGCGCTGGAAAACCCGTTCTACTTGCTGGCGCCCGAGATCATCCGCCTTCCGCTGGTGCTGCTCGCCACCGTGGCCACCGTCATCGCCAGCCAGGCCGTTCTGTCGGGCGCGTTCTCCCTTGCGCGTCAATGCATGCAGATGTCGTTCATGCCGCGCCTGACCGTGCGCCACACCAGCCTGACCGAGGAGGGTCAGATCTACTTGCCGCAGGTGAACGCCGCGCTGTTCGTCGGCGTGCTCGTGCTGGTGTTCGCCTTCCGCAGCAGCGACGCGCTCGCCGCCGCGTACGGCATTGCCGTGACAAGTACTTTCATATGCACGAGCCTGCTCGCCATGGTCGTGTTCCGCCGCCGGTTCGGCTGGTCGCGCGCCTTGGCGGGGTCGGTGTTCGGCTTCTTCATGATCATCGACCTGATCTTCTTCAGCGCCAACCTGCTCAAGGTGCCGGAGGGCGGCTGGGTGCCGCTGGTGCTGGGCCTCGGCCTGCTGGCGATGATGACGTCGTGGAATCACGGGCGCGAGCTCATGCTGGCGCGCTGGAAGCAGGAGAGCTTGCCGCTCGCCTCATTCCTCAAGCGCCTGCCGCACTCGCGGACGCTGCGCGTGCCCGGGATTGCCGTGTTCCTGACTGGCACGCCGGACTACGTGCCGACATCGCTGTTGCACAACCTCAAACACAACAAGGTGCTGCACGAGCGGGTCGTCTTCGTCACCGTGCTCACGCTCGATGTTCCGGAGGTCGGGGCGGCCGAGCGGATGTCGATCGAGCTGTTGTCGCCCGGCGTGCACCGGGTCACGCTGCGATATGGGTTCATGGAGAGCCCGAACATCCCGCGCGCGCTCGAGGAGGCCGGCGCGCAGGGTCTCGATTATGACCCCATGCAGGCCAGCTTCTTCCTCGGGCGCGAGGTGCTCGTGCGCGCCATGGTGCCCAAGCTGCCGAAATGGCGGTTGTTCCTGTTCCTGCTGCTCGCGCGCAACGCCGTGCCCGCCACCGAATTCTTCCGCATCCCGAGCGACAGAGTCGTCGAACTTGGGGTTCGGGTCGCGATCTGACCCAACTTCCCCCCATGTTCTGCGTTCTTACATTCGCCCGGGAGATAAACGCAGATCAATGACCAAGCTTACTCTGGTGCTTGTCCAAGGCCCCGGTCAGCTGGAGGGAGACCTCGACGACCGTCTCGTCCTGGCCCCACAACTCACGCCACAGGGTTTGATGGACGTCGACGCCTATCACGCGGCGTCGATGCCATGGCTGGCCTGGCGGGTCCGCCTGGGCGGCGAGCCGCGCGCGCTGGAGATCATCCGCATCGACGAGGGCTGGGCGCTGCAGAGCACCAGCAGCGAGGACGACCCGATCTGGAAGTTCGACGGGTCGGTGTTCCGGCCGGGCGAACTCGTCCGTTTGCACCGGCCAAACGGCGAGGATTACCTGTTCCGGATCGTCGCGGCCGAAGCCGGCTAGATCACTCGGCTTAAGTTTGAGGCGTCATCTTTGCTGTTTCGACGACCAGCACGCGCGACCGGGTGAGCCCACCCGGTCGCGACGGGCCTAGGTCTTCTGCGTGTAGAAGGCGATGCCTTCGTTGACCAGGTCGCCTCGGGTGGCGAGCACGCTAGCGAACTCGTTCTGGTTCGGCGTGAAGAAATGGGTTCCGTCCACCTTGTCGAAAAAGCGGTAGACCGCCGTGTCGTTCGCCCGCGCCGCGGAGTCCTCGTAGAAACCAACGCCCTCGTAGGTCAGCCCCGACGGCCCGTTGACCAGCCCATCCCGCTCGGTGGCGCTGGCGGTATAGAAGTGCGAGCCGGTGCGTATGTCGAAGAAGCGGAACACGGGCGCAGCACTCGGGTCGGTTTGCGTGGTGTCGGCGTTCAGTCCGACGCCCTCGAACGTCAGATCCGGCCGGGCGTTGATGGTCTGGTCGCGCTCCGCCGCGCTCGCGGTGTAGAAGTGCGTCCCATTCCGGGTGTCGAAGAAGCGGAACACTTGCACCCCGGTCGTGGTCGGCGTGATGCCGATGCCGAGTTGGTCGTCGCCGGTGCTGTTGGTCACAGCCTCGATCCGCGACAGGTATGTCGAGACCACATGCTCCGACTTCCCCGCTGCAACCGCATCGGCCAGGCTGTTGTCGGTCGCATACGTGCCGTTGGCGTCCGGCAGCAGCACGGTGGCGCCGCGGTTGACATAGTTCGTGTTGAGCGACGGGATGGCGTTCAGCACGTCGAGCGAGGTCAGACCCGGGAAGACCTCCGGCCCGGCAAACAGGGCGGCCGTCGCCAGCAGCGGGTTCGTCTGCAACTGCGCGCCGACCGAGGCCCGGTTCAGCCCGAGATAGACCGCCGGGTCATCGGCGGTTTGTAGGTTGGTGATCCGCGTATCTGTGCCGGGGGTCTGTAGCACTCCCGGCGAGCCGACGGTCTCGGCGACGTAGCGGGTCGTGCTGTTGTCGGCATGGCTCTGCATGTAGAGTTGGGCCATGGCGCCGCCGAGGCTGTGCCCGGTCACCAGCACCTGCGGGATGGCCTGCCGCGACGCGAAGCCGTCCAGGGCCGCGATGAGGTTGGAGAACAGCGGATACTCGGCGTTGATGTTGGACAGGTCGTTGATCGAGTCCTGCCGGTCGTCGCTGCCGCGGAAGGCGAGGACGAGCGTCGTGACCCCGTTGAGCGTGCCGATGGAGACCAGCGCCGCCGCGTTTTGGTTGGTGTAGACGCCGGCCGCAAACGTCTCGTTCGGCCCGGGCACGAGGCCGAGCGCGGACTGCGACAGAAGCGTGAAGCCGGCCGGCAACCCGGTGGCCGGATTGAGGTAGGCGTCCTGCGAGAGGCGAACCAGGGCGACGTCACTTCCGCTCAGCATACTCAAGTCCATCAGGGTTTAAGACGATGTTGTTAACACGCGCGCGTCACCGTTGGGAGTCGCCTGGAGAATTCGATCGAGCACGGAACGTCCCGCCGCCTCGCGCTTTGCACCGTCATGTCTGACGATTTGCGCCCCGGCCGCCTGCTACGCCGTGCCGGTCCATCCAAGCCCGCCGAGCGCTTCCCAGGCGTCCAGATCGACGACGATCGGCTGGCCGCGATCCTGGCCCCGGACGCGACCTTGATGGTGCTCCACGAAGGATCGCTGCACGCCGAGAGTCCCGCATGGCACGAACCCTCCGGCCTGCTCTACTGGTCCGATGTCGGCAACCGCCGGCTGCTCTGCCTCTATCCGGACGGACACGTCGAGGCCGCCATCGACCCGACCTACTTCATGAATGGCAACGCCGTGGACGCCGATGGCCGCCTGGTCCATTGCGAGCACGGCCGGCGCTGCGTCAGCCGGTCGGAGCGCGAGGTCGGCGCTCAACCGACACCGATCGTGACCCATTTCGAGGGCAAGCGGCTCAACTCGCCGAACGACATCACGGTCGCGCCCGACGGCGCGATTTGGTTCACCGACCCAACCTTCGGCCTCATCGTGCCAAACCAGGGCAGCCTGGCCGAGCCCGAACTCGACCACCGCAGCGTCTACCGCTTCGACCCGGTCTCCGGCCTCCTCGCCCGCATGGCGGACTTCGAGGAGCCCAACGGGGTCGGCCTGAGCCCGGATGGGCGGACCCTCTACGTGTCCGACACCTCGCTCTCCCGCCGCGAGATCCCCAACGGCGGCGAGGGCGCCTTGCACGAGATCGTCGCGTTCGACGTCGGGGAGGGCGGTGCGCTGTCCAACCGCCGCTTCTTCTGCCATGCCGACCACGGCGTGCCGGACGGGTTCGCGATTGATCGCCGTGGCTGGGTCTGGACCAGTGCGGGCGACGGCGTGCACGTCTGGTCCGCCGACCGCCGCAAGCTGGGCTACATCCGCACCGAGCAGACCGCGTCCAACTGCTGCTTCGGCGGCTCGGACGGCCGCCGGTTGTTCATCGCGGCGACGAGCCAGCTTCTCGCGATCGACCTGGCGGCCTGATTAGGCCGCCTTCTTGCGCTCGCGCAGGAAGTGGAAGAACTCGACGCCCTCGCGCAACCGCCGCTTCATCATCTGCGGGCTGGTGACCATTTCGCCGACGATGGACGCGATCTTCGGGGCCCGGAAGTAGAACCGCCGATAAAAGGCCTCGACGCTTTCAAAGATTTCCGTATGCGAGAGGTGCGGATAGTGCAGCGGGGCGATCTGCACCCCGCGCTCGTCGATCAGCTCGGCGTGTTCGGCGTCCAGCCATCCGTTCTCGACGGCCTGATCATAGAGGAACGTCCCAGGATACGGCGCGGCCAGCGAGACCTGCATCGTGTGCGGGTTCACCTCGACGGCGAACTTGATCGTCTCCTCGATCGTCGCCTGCGACTCGCCGGGTAGACCCAGGATGAACGTGCCGTGGATCTTGATGCCCAGCTCGTGGCAGTCCTTGGTGAACTGGCGGGCGACTTCGATCCGCATGCCCTTCTTGATGTTGTGCAGGATCTGCTGGTTGCCGCTCTCGTATCCGACGAGCAGCAGGCGCAACCCATTGTCGCGCAACACTTTCAGCGTCTCGCGCGGGACGTTTGCCTTGGCGTTGCAGGACCACGTCACGCCCAGCTTGCCGAGTTCCTTGGCGATCGCCTCGGCCCGCGGCAGGTTGTCGGTGAAGGTGTCGTCATCGAAGAAGAACTCGCGCACCTGTGGGAAGAGCTTCTGCGCGTGGGCGATTTCGGCCGCGACATGGGCCGGGCTGCGGACCCGGTAGCGGTGGCCGCCGACCGTCTGCGGCCAGAGGCAGAACGTGCACCGGCTCTTGCAGCCCCGGCCGGTGTACATGCTGACATACGGGTGCTGCAGGTAGCCGATGAAGTAGTCCTCGATCCGCAGGTCCCGCTTGTAGACGTCGGTGACGAACGGGAGCTGGTCCATGTCCTCGAGGATCTGGCGATCCTTGTTGTGCACCACCACGCCAGCGGCGTTGCGGTAGGAGATGCCGTCGATTGCGGAGAGGTCGCGGCCCTCGGCGGCCTCGAGGCAGGTGAAGTCGAACTCGTTGCGCGCGACGAAGTCGACGGCCGGAGCGCCCTCGAGGCTCTCGCCGGGCTGCACGGCGACCTTGGCGCCGACGAAGCCGATCTTGAGCGCGGGGTTCGCCTGCTTGAGCGCGGCGGCCACCTTCGCGTCCGACGCGAACGACGGCGTGCTGGTGTGCATGATCACCAAGTCGCGGCCCTTCGCGTCCTCGAGGATCGGCTCGAGGCCGAGATTGGCGGGCGGCGCGTCGATCAGCCGGCTGCCCGGCACAAGCGCGGCGGGCTGGGCCAGCCAAGTCGGATACCAGAACGACTTGATCTCGCGCTTGGCCTGGTAGCGCGATCCGGCGCCACCATCGAACCCGCCGAACGATGGCGGCTGGAGGAACAACGTCTTCATCATTGGAATTCTATCCCTTGCCGGGCTGCAGCACGGCGTCGACGAACGTGCCGCGATGCTGCGCGGCCTCCGAAAACGACGTAACGCGATGTTCTTGCCCGCGCCACGCCACCCGATTGGACCAATAGCTGGCCACCATAATGCCCACGGACAAGACGTCGCGGAAGGGAAGGTGCCAGACCGACAGCCGCCGCGCCGTTCGCAAGCGCTTGTCGATGCAGACCGCCAACACGCCCCGCGCCAGCCAGACCAGTGCGAAAGCGATCCAGGCCATCACCGCGTCCGGATCCGCGCCGAGCATCAGCGTCGCCCAGAACAGCGGATACTGCATCGCACTCAGGACGAAGCCGATCGGGGCCACCGACTTGACCGTCCGCATCCAGCGTAGCTCGTGCGACACCAGCGCCGGTAGCCGTGTTTCCGGCACCGTCGTGCCCGGGATGGCCGAAGCGAGCGCCACGGTCAGTCCTTGGTCGCGCACCAACTGCCCGAGCAGCGCGTCATCGGCCAGGTGATCGGCCAGCGCCTCGAGGCCGCCGATCGCCGCCAAGGTGTTCCGCCGCAGCGCCATGATCGCGCCGAGGCAGTCCTGCCGCCCAAGGCTGCGCGCCATCAGCGCACCGGGTAGGAAACTATGATTGATGTGCGCCGCGCCCAAGGTCCCCGCAAGCGCCCGCGTGGTCGGCAGGCCGGTGTAGAGCGTCGTCACCAGGCCAACGCCCGGCGCCATCAAGGCTCCGGCGACGCTGCGCAGCGTGTCTGGTGGCGCATGGATATCGCTATCGGCAATGACGATGACATCGTGCCGGGCGGCCGGGAACATGTTGATGAGGTTGCCGACCTTGCTGTTGCGGCCGTGCCGCGTCGCATCCACGACGACGTCGATGACCACCCGGGGAAACCGGCGTTGCAGGCGCTCGACGACGAGAAGCGCCGGGTCGGCCGAGCTTTGCACGCCGAATACGATCTGGAAGTCCGGGTAGTCTTGCGCACAGAAGCTGCTCAAGGCGGCGTCCAGCATCGCTTCGTCGCCGCAGAGCGGCTTGAGGACGGTGATGGCCGGCCAGGTCGCCAGGACCGGCGTGACCTCGCGCTGCTTGCGCCGCAACAACCCGTAGCCGGACGCCGATTGCACGATGCCAGCCCCGGCCAGTCCGGCGCAGCCGGCGGCGCATAGATCGGTCAGCACGGGAAGCTCGATCAGTTGATTGCGCCCCCGGACAGCGAAGCGGTCCGGCGCTGCAAGCTGTCGATCAGCGGTCCCGCGCCAGACGCGAGCAGCGCCCGCCAGTCGGACCGGTTGACCGCGACCTGGCTAATCGAGCCATTCAGCAGGACGTCGATGGCACGCCACCCGTCGGGGCCTTTGTGCATCACGTAATCGATCGGAGTGCTCTCGCCGCCGTTGACGATCCGGGTTGCGACCACCTGATCGGCACCGATCGTCCGCGTTTCGGGCGTGACCTCGATCTTCTGGCCGCCGAAATCGTCGAAATTGGCCACATAGCTCGAGACGGTGAACTTGCGGAACGCCTCCAGCAGCCGTTGCTGGTCGGCAGGGGGGAGCGACGCCCAGCGCAGCCCCACGGAGGCCCGCAGGATCGCCGGCAGGTCGAACGCCCGTTCGATCACTGACGCTAGGCTGGCATAGCGTTGGGCGAACGGCGTTTGCTTGCCGGCCCGCATCGCCGCGAGCAGGCCCTGATTCAAAGCCTGGATCGGCGCGACCGCATCCGGATCGGCGGCGTAGGCCAGCGGCGCCGCGCACACGCCGGCCACGACCCCAAACGCGAGCGCTCGCCGGCCCAGCATCATCGGCGAGGCGCTGCCGCCACGGCCGGCGACTCGATGCCCTGTCCCAGTGCCCGCAACGCCGTGTCCGCGATGTCCTTGGCCCCGAGCTGGGCCTCGACGATCTGCGCGGCCGGCAATCCATGGTCGATGAAGACGTCCGGCAGCGTCATGGACCGTATCTTCAGATCGCCATCCAGGAAGCCGCGCGTGGCGAGGTGGTGCATGATCGCCGAGCCGAAGCCGCCGACCGAGCCTTCCTCGACGATGACCAGCACGCCGTGGTGCCGCGCCAACTGTTCCACCAGCGCGACGTCGAACGGCTTGGCGAAGCGCGCGTCGGCGACCGTGCTGGAGAACCCGCGCGCCGCCAACGTCTCGGCCGCCTTGATGCTGTCCGCCAGCCGCGTGCCGAGCGACAGGATCGCCACGGCCGAGCCCTCACGCATGACCCGGCCCTTGCCAATCGGCAGCGGCACACCCCGCTCCGGCAACGTCAACCCGGTCCCGGCGCCACGCGGATACCGCACAGCGCTCGGACCCTCGTCGAACACAGCCTGCGTTGCGACCATGTGCATCAACTCGAGCTCGTCGCTCGGGGCCATGATCGTCATCCCGGGCAGACAGCCGAGATAGGCCAGGTCGAAGCTGCCCGCGTGCGTCGCGCCGTCCGCCCCGACCAGCCCGGCCCGGTCGATCGCGAAGCGGACCGGCAAATGCTGGATCGCGACGTCATGCACGACCTGGTCGTAGGCGCGCTGCAGGAACGTGCTGTAGATCGCGCAGAACGGGCGAAGTCCCTCCGTCGCCATGCCGGCGGCGAACGTCACCGCATGCTGCTCGGCGATGCCGACGTCGAAGAGGCGGTCGGGGAAGCGGCTGGCAAAGCGGTCGAGCCCGGTGCCGGACGGCATCGCGGCCGTGATGGCAACGATCTTGTCGTCCACCGCCGCTTCGGCGATCAGCGCGTCGGCGAACACCCGGGTATATTGCGGCGGCCCCGGCGGCGCCTTGACCTGCTCGCCGGTGACCACGTTGAACTTCGACACTGCATGCAGCTTGTCCGCCGAGCTTTCCGCCGGCGCGTAGCCGTGACCCTTCTTAGTGATCACGTGCAGCAGGATCGGCCCGCTCTCCTCGGCCTCGCGAAGGTTGCGCAGCACCGGCAGCAGGTGATCCAGATTGTGCCCGTCGATCGGGCCCACGTAGTAGAAACCCAGCTCCTCGAACAGCGTGCCGCCGGTCAGGATGCCGCGGGCGTATTCCTCGGCGCGCTTGGCGGTCCGCTCGAGGCCGAACGGGAAGCGCTTGGCCATCCGCGCCGCGAGGTCACGCAGGTTGAGGAAGGAGCGGCTGCTCATCAGGCGGCTCAGATAGGCGCTCATGGCGCCCACGGGCGGCGCGATCGACATGTCGTTGTCGTTAAGGATGACCAGCAGCCGCGACTTCATCGCGCCCGCGTTGTTCATCGCCTCGTAAGCCATGCCGGCACTCATCGCACCATCGCCGATCACGGCGACGACGTGGCGGTCATCCTGCCCCAGCAGGTCGTGCGCGACCGCCATGCCGAGCCCGGCCGAAATGCTCGTGCTGCTATGGGCGGCGCCGAACGGGTCGTATTCGCTCTCGGAGCGGCGGGTGAAGCCGGACAGGCCGCCCGGCTGGCGCAGCGTGCGGATGCGGTCCCGCCGGCCGGTGAGGATCTTGTGCGGGTAGGTCTGGTGCCCGACGTCCCAGATCAGCCGGTCGCGCGGCGTGTCGAACACCGCATGCAGCGCGACGGTGAGTTCGACCACGCCGAGTGACGCGCCGAGATGACCACCGGTCGTGCTGACGGCGTCGATCGTCTCGGCGCGCAACTCGTCGGCTACTGCGCGCAGCTGGTCAGCCGAGAAGTTCCTGAGGTCACTGGGGATGGTGACGCGGTCTAACGTCGTCGTGGCGGGACGGGGCGGGAGCGGCATACTCGCGTTCATAACGTCCTTTCGGCTTCCTCCCGCTCGGGGCAGTGCGCCATGTACTTGGCGCTGCCACCGGTGAGGTCTGGGCAGGCCACGATGGAAAACCACGTCCGATCCGCCAGAGCAAGTCACGGTGGTGACACGCACCGGGCCGACCTGACGCGAGTCGTAGCCCGGTAGATTACTGAACAGCCGATGAACGCGCTACCTGCCGCGGGGCAACGGCGCGGCCTGTTGCGTTAATGCCACAGCTGGCCGGCTTCCCTGAACACAGGGCAGCCGGCCACGCTGCGATGCGATATGTTTTACTGAATATGAGGAGTCGGACGATTCAGGGTGTGCTGGCCCAACCGCGTGAGCGCTTCGACGTCGTCGAGCGCGCATTGCTCGAATGCGGGTTTCCGATCTCCGTCGACGACCCTGTCGAACACGCGCGCGGAGCCTCCGAACCCAACCTTCGCGATATCTGCTATGCGAGGCAAAATCGTCAGCAATCCGTTCAAGACCTTGCAAAGATCGTTGACCTCGTCCTTGTGGTAGGGTCGAAAGCGCCAAGCATCCGGAACCGCGACGCGCTGGGTCTCGTCGTGTCATGGTTCGACGGCGTGGGTCGGGTTGGTCTCACCGCGAGGGCGGGTGCATTTAAGACGTCGGTCCAGGGTGTGATCTCGGGTCTACGCCGGTTACGTGACACCATCGGACCGATTCTGGCCGGTGTTGCCGAAGACGTGAAATTCAAGTTTCCGGCCGAAGTCCACTAGCTCGGTCGAGGGAAAACAGCCTCATGTCCGTCCCTCTCAGACAGGTCGTCAAAGTCGGCGCCTATGTCGTTCGGCAGCATCTCGCCAAGCGTAAGCGCTATCCGCTCGTCCTGATGCTCGAGCCGCTGTTCCGCTGCAACCTGGCTTGCTCGGGCTGCGGCAAGATCGATTACCCAGCCGAGATCCTCAACCAGCGGCTGTCCGTCGCCGATGCCCTCGGCGCGGTCGACGAATGCGGCGCGCCGGTGGTGGCGATCGCCGGCGGCGAGCCACTGCTGCATCGAGAGATGCCGCAGATTGTCGAAGGCATCCTGGCGCGCAAGAAGTTCGTCTACCTGTGCACGAACGCGCTTCTGCTCGAAAAGAAAATGGATCAGTACAAGCCCAACCCCTATTTCAGTTGGGACATCCATCTCGATGGCGACCGCGAGATGCACGACAAGGCGGTCAGCCAAGAAGGTACTTACGACCGCGCCATCGCCGCCATCAAGAAGGCCAAGGAGCGCGGCTTCCGCCTCAGCATCAACTGCACGCTGTTCGACGGCGCGCAGCCGGAGCGCGTGGCCAAGTTCTTCGACAGCGTCATGGCGATGGGCGTGGACGGCATCATGACGTCGCCGGGCTACGCTTATGAGCGAGCACCCGACCAGGCTCACTTCCTGACCCGGCAGAAGACCAAGCAACTCTTCCGCGACATCCTCAAGCATGGCGAGGGCAAGGGCTGGAAGTTCACCCAGTCGCCGCTGTTCATGAACTTCCTGGCCGGCAACGAGGATTACCGCTGCACGCCATGGGGCAAGCCGACGCGCAACGTGTTCGGCTGGCAGCGACCGTGCTACCTGCTGGGCGAGGGCTATGCCAAGACGTTCGCGGAGCTGATGGACAGCACCGAGTGGGACAATTACGGCACCGGGGCGTACGAAAAATGCGCCGACTGCATGGTACATTCCGGTTACGAGAGCACCGCGGTGATGGATGCCGTCGCCTCTCCGCTGAAGACCATGCGCGTCGCCTTGCGCGGCCCGAAGCTCGATGGCCCGATGGCGCCCGAGATCGACATGACGCAGCAGCGCCCGGCCGAATATGTGTTCAGCCGTCACGTGCAGAACAAAATGGCCGAGCTCCGCCACAAGAAGCCCGCCGACCAGGTGGCGGACGCGGCGGACTGATCCGCGACACCCACGTCGTCACCGACGCGCCCGCGCGACGGGGCGGGTGACGGGGCGGCTTGCGGCGCCAATCCCGACCCACTAGCGTTTCCCAAAAAGGGGGAAACGTTATGAAGTTCGTTGTGCTCGCGGCTGTGCTCGCCTCGGCCGCCCCGGCGCTCGCCGGCACCAACGACATCCTAGTCGGCCTCGACAGCAAGATCGTTTATACGGACCAGGGCCAGACCAACGTCCAGCCCGGCACCGACAAACTGCTCATCCTGGACGTCAGCAACCCCGGGCTGCCGAAAATCCGTGCCAGCCTGGACCTCACGAACTCGCTGCTGGGTCCGCCGACCAACCTGCAGATCACGCCGAATGGCCGCCTCGGCCTGCTCGCCAACTCGGTCGTCCACACCGCCGACGGCAGTGCTTGGAAGGTCGCGCCCGACGATAAGCTGTTCGTCGTCGACCTCGACGCCAAGCCGCCGGCGCTGATCGATACCGTCACCGTCGGAAAGCAGCCCTCCGGGCTTGCGATCAGCCATGACGGCAAGCTCGCGCTCATCGCCAACCGCGCCGGCAAGAGCCTGTCCGTGCTGTCCATCGACGGCACCACGGTCAAGCATGTGGCCGACGTCGATCTGGGGCAAGAGGCCGCGGCGGTCGCGATCGCCCCCGACGGCAAGCGCGCGCTTGCCGTCATGAACCTCGCCAGCAAGGTCGCGGTGCTTGCCATCGATGGCCAGACGGTCACCTACGACAAAGCCGCCGATATCCCGGTCGGCGCCAACCCGTACAACATCGACATCACGCCGGATGGGAAGTTTGCCATCGTCGGCAGCACCGGCGGCGGCAGGGACAACGCCGACCCGCTGACCACCATCGCCATCACCGGCCCGCATCCTCACGTGACCGCCCTCACGACGGTCGGCGCCGGACCCGAGGGCATGGCCATCTCGTCGGACGGCAAATACCTGGTCACGCCACTGCTCCTCGGCACTGGCGCAAAGAGAGCGGACTATTTTTACGGCCGCCAAGGCCAGGCCGTTCTGGCGAGCATCGCGCCGGACGGAACGCTGACCGCCAGGGATCGCAAGCCGCTCGGCGCCCTGCCCGAAGGTGTCGCGTTCAGCCGCGACAGCCGCTACGTCTACATCGGCAACTACAGCGACAAGTCGCTCCAGGTGTTCAGCATCGTCCGCAACACCCTCCAGCCACACGGGCTGCCGATCACGTTGCCAGGCCAGCCCGCTTCGATGCGCGGACCCGCAAGGTAGATCACGCGGCCCGGCGGGCCTGCACCATCGTGAGCAGGCAGCCGGGCCGGGCGGTGTGGATGTTCACGAACGCCGTCCTCGGATCGCGCAGCGCGCGGTCGAGCGGCGCATCGATCTCGGCGCCGGCGCCGACGTGGCCGAGGTCGTAGATGCACTGATCGGCTGCGTCATAGGCGCGGACGGAAACGAGCGGATTGGCGCGAACGACCGGTGCCACCACGTCACTCGCCTCGGACCGCGCACAGTCCCGCTCGTGGATGAAGATCGGGCTCGGGGTCCAGTAGATGCCGCGCGGCCGAGGCAGGTTGTAGGAGCCGAGCAGCATCGTCTCACCGGGCTCGCCCATCTCAAGGCAATGCCGGCAGGGATACCCGCCATCCGCCGTCGCGACCATGCGCCGGAGCCGATTGCCGTTGTCGTCGAGGCCGGTGCGCCGGAACCGCTCGGCGGTTTCAGTGTTGATCGGCACGCAGTGGAACTGGGTCATTGGACACCTCCGACGCCCATGTACGGCGATGCGGCCCGGCTTGCTCTCCGCTCCTTGCTCGCCAATCCGTCAGCTCGCGATGAAGCCGCCCGATTGCCGCTCCCACGCCCGGGCATAGGCGCCCCCTGCCGCGAGTAGCGCCCGGTGCGTCCCCTGCTCCACGACCCGGCCCGCTTCCAGCATGACCAGCCGATCCATCTGCGCGATCGTGGACAGCCGGTGCGCAATCGCGATCACCGTCCGACCCTCCATCAGCACGTCGAGTTGCCCCTGGATGGTCGCCTCCACCTCGCTGTCGAGCGCCGACGTCGCTTCGTCCAGCACTAGGATCGGCGCGTCCTTCAGGATCACCCGCGCGATCGCGATCCGCTGCCGTTGGCCGCCCGACAGCTTGACCCCGCGCTCGCCGACATGGGCGTCGTAGCCCGTCCGCCCGTTCCAATCTTCGAGCTCGAGGATGAAGTCGTGCGCCTCGGCCCGCCGGGCCGCGGCCTCGACCGCGGCGTCCGACGCACCCGGCCGGCCGTAGCGGATGTTGTCGCGGATCGAGCGATGCAGCAGCGACGTATCCTGCGTCACCATCGCGATCTGCGCCCGCAGGCTCTCCTGCGTCACGCCCGCGATATCCTGCCCGTCGATCACGATCCGTCCCGTGGCCGGCCGGTGAAAGCCGAGCAGCAGGTTCACCAGCGTCGATTTACCGGCGCCGGAGCGGCCAACCAGGCCGATGCGCTCGCCGGGCCGGATGTCGAGGTCGATCCCGTGCAGCACGCCCCGCTCCGTCCCGTAGCCGAAGCCCACGCGCTGGAACTCGATGCTGCCGCCGGTCAGCAGCAAGGGCCGCGCCTCCGGCGCGTCCGGCATCTGCTGCGGCACTGCGATGCTGCGCATGCCGTCCTGCACCTGGCCCAAATTTTCGAAGATTCCGGTGATGCTGCGCGCCACCCAACCGGCCATGTTGGTGATCTGGAACGCCAGCGGCAGCGCGGTCGCCACCACGGCCACCTCGATCTCGCCCTGCTGCCACAGCCCGATCGCCACGGCGGCCGTCGCGGCCAGCAGCGCGGCGTTGATCAGCGCCAGCCCGCCGGTCATGACGGTGATCGCCCGGGTCTGCGCCTGGAACGCCTCCGTGTGCGCCTCGATCGCGTCGCGCACGAACTCGTCTTCCTCCTGCGCCCGCGCGAACAGCTTGACGGTGAGGATGTTGGTGTAGCTGTCGACCACTCGCCCGGTGAGCAGCGATCGCGCCTCGCTGTTGGCGCGCGAGCGGGCCCGTAGCCGCGGCACCATCACCCAGAGCAGCACCGCATACAGCATGAACCACGCCGCAATCGGCACCGCGAGCCGCCAATCCACCGCGCCCAGCAGCAGGATCGAACTGCCGCCGTAGAGCACGATGTACCAGACCGCATCCACGCCGACGACCAGCACGTCGCGCAGCGCCGGCCCGGTTTGGATGACCCGATTGGCGATCCGTCCGGCAAAATCGTTCTGGAAGAACGTCCAGCTCTGCCGGATAACGTGGAAGTGGCTCTGCCATCGCACGCGGTTCGCGAATGACGGGTTGATCGCCTGGTTGGTGAGCAGGAACTCGCTCCACAGCGCGGCCGGACGCGCGAGCAGGATCAGCGCCCCCATGGCCACCAACTGTCCGCCCTCGTCTCGGAGCAGCGTCTCGCGCGAGTGATGCGCCACCAGCCCGGCGATCCGCCCGATGCAGACTGGGATCAGCAGGTCGAACCCGGCCGTGAACAGCCCGGCCACCATCAGCGCCGCCAGCACGCCCCGCGCCTGCCGGGCGAAATACCAGAAGAACGCGACGGTCTCGTCGGGCGGCGTGGCAGCCGGAACCGGCCCGGTGGGCGCGATGAGGGTCTCGAAGCGGTGAAGGGCGCGCCGGATGGGCATGGGAGCCTGCACTGCACGGCCGTGGGGTGACGGTCAATCGCGCCCTCGTCACAATGTCCCGAGGAGACCCGAACCGTGCGCTTCTCGATCATCGCCTCCGCGCTCGTCGCGACCCTCGTCGGTTTCGGCGGCACGCTCGCCATCATCGTCGAAGCGACCCGGCATCTCGGCGCCACCCCGGCCCAGACCTCGTCCTGGGTTGCCGCGCTCTGCCTCGGCATGGCGGCCAGCAGTGCGTTCCTCAGCCTGCGCTACCGCATGCCGATCGTGACGGCCTGGTCGCTTGCCGGCGCGCTGCTCATCATCGCCTCGCCGTCCGGCACGTCGATGGGCCATGCGGTGGCCGCCTTCATCTTCGCGGCCGTGCTGACCATCCTGTCCGGCGTCATACCGGTGCTGGGTGCAGCGATCGGGCGGCTGCCAGCGTCGATCGCGGGCGGCATGCTGGCCGGACTGCTGCTCCGCTTCGCGCTCGGCCTGTTCGCCGGGGCGCAGACCGCGCCCGCGTTCGTGCTCCCGCTGGTCGGAATTTTTCTGCTCGCCCGCCTGCTTCACCCGTCGTCGGCCTCACTGGTCGTCATCGTCCTGGCGCTGCCGCTGGCTTGGGTCGAGGGCTACGCGATGCCGGGCGTGTCGGCCGCGTTGCCGCATCTCGTCTGGATGGCGCCGGAGTTCTCGCTGCCGACGCTGATCAGTCTCGGCATCCCGCTCTTCCTGGTCACCATGGCAACGCAGCAGATCTCGGGCGTCGCCGTGTTGCGAAGCTATGGCTACTCGCCACCGGTCGGCGCCTGCTTCGTCGTGACCGGCTTGTTGACGCTGCTGCTGTCGCCGGTGGGCGGCTACTCGGTCAACCTCTCGAGCGTGACGGCGTCCATCTGCACCGGCCCGGACACGCATCCCGACCCGGCCAAGCGCTATTTGTCCGGACCGATCTACGGGTTTTGCTATCTTCTCCTGGCCTTCGGCGGCGCCGCCGTGACCGCGGCCATCATCGCGCTGCCGCCGATTGTGATCGCCGCCGTGGCCGGCATCGCGCTGCTCGGGCCGCTTGCCAACGCCCTCGCGAGCGCCATGGACCGCCCTGCCGAGCGATTCGCCTCCGTGCTCGCCTTCATCGTCACCGCCTCCAACTTGACCCTGCTGGGTGTCGGCGGCGCGTTTTGGGGCTTGATCGCCGGCGTGGCCGCGCTTGGTCTGGAGCGGCTCGCCCGTCGCTAGTCGGCCCCCGCCATCGCCGCAGCCGGCTGCCGCACGCGTGCGAACAGCACGGCGATGGCTGCGGCGAGACACATGACCCCCGCCGCATAGAAGGCCGGCAAATAGCTCGACAGCACATCGCGCGAGATGCCGGCCATCAGCGCCGCGGTGGCAGCGCCCATCTGGTGGGCGGCGAACACCCAGCCGAAGATCATCGGCCCCTGATCGCGGCCGAACGCCTTGGTCGACAGCTTGACCGTCGGCGGAACCGTCGCGATCCAGTCCAGGCCATAGAAGACGGCGAACAGCGACAGGCCGTAGAGCGAGAAGTCGGTGAACGGCAGGGCCATCAACGACAGGCCGCGCAGCCCGTAATACCAGAACAGCAGCCAGCGGTTGTCATACCGGTCCGAAAGCCAGCCGGATGCAACGGTGCCGACGAAGTCGAACGCGCCCATCATCGCCAGGACCGACGCCGCCTGCACCTCGCCCAAGCCGAAATCGTGGCAGAGCGGGATGAAGTGGGTCTGGATCAGCCCGTTCGTGCTCAGCCCGCAGATGAAGAACGACCCGGCGAGGATCCAGAAGATCGGCACCCTCGACGCACTGCGCAGGGCGCGGAAGGTTGCCGCCACCGGGTTGCCGTTCGGCCGGGCGGCCAGCATCGGCGCGCCGGTGCCGCCATAAGGCGTCAAGCCGAGTTCGGCCGGGTCGTTGCGTCCAAGCAACAAGGCCACGAGCCCCGCCACCGAACATGCCGCAATCGCCGGCATAACCGCGAGCCGCCAGCCGATATGTTCGGCCAGATAAGCCGCCAGTGGCATGATCGCGAGCTGCCCCGTGGCCGAACTCGCGCCCAGGATGCCCATGACCAGGCCACGCCGCTCGACGAACCATCGGTTCGACACCGTGGCCCCGAGCACCATGGCCGTCAGCCCGGAGCCGAGTCCGAGCACCAGCCCCCAAGTCGCCCACAGCATCCAGGTTTCGCGAATCTGCGTCGCCAGGCCGAGCCCGGCGCAGATCAGCACGATCGCCGTCACCACGGTGGCGCGGTAGCCGTAGCGCAGCAGGATGGACGCCGCGAACGGCCCCATGCCGCCGAACAGCAGCAGCCGCAGCGCAAGCGCGCCCGAGATCGCCGTCACCGGCCAGCCGAACTCGGTGCGCAACGGCAGCAGCATCACCCCCGGAACGCCAAGCGCGGCCGATGTCGACAGCATGACCAGGAAAGTGACGGCAGCCATCACCCATCCGTAGTGAATTCCGCGCCGGGCGAGCAGCGGCGCAACGAGGTGGGCGAGCATGGCGCGATCCTCAGGGTGGCTGGGCAAGATATGCGCATATGCGCGCAAACCGTCAACTCAGCGTGGACCTTACACGGTCGCACGCATGACTCCGTTTTCATTTCGCGGACATCACTTCGTAGGACCGGCTGCCCTATGTGCATCCCATCGGCGCCACCATGGGCCGTTCAGGCTCCAACATCGAGGTTTCCATGCAAACCAAGCATCGTACCCGTTTCGCTCTTGCAGCCGCTCTCCTGGCCGGCACGGCCCTCGGCGGGCTCGGCGTGGCGAGAGGCCATGCGCAGGATACCGCCGCCCCGCAAACGATCCAGCCCTCCGGCACGGCTCACCCGATCCCTGACTTTGCCGACCTTGTCGCCGAAGTCCGGCCCGCCGTCGTCTCCATCACGGTCAAGGAGGAGGGCAGCACTCGCCAAGCCCGCGGCTCCGGCTTCATCGTGAACTCCGATGGCACGATCGTGACGAACAACCACGTCGCCTCGGCCGGCAACGACTTCACCATCAAGCTCGACGATGGCACCGACCTGCCCGCCAAGCTCGTCGGCCGCGATCCGCGCACGGACCTTGCCGTGCTGAAGGTCAGCGCCGATCATCCGCTGGCGGCGCTCAAGCTTGGCGACTCCGACCATGTCCGGCCTGGTGAATGGGTCGTGGCCGTCGGAAATCCGTTCGGCCTCGGCGGCACTGCGACCGCCGGCATCATCTCCGCGCTCGGCCGCGACATCGGCGCCGGCCCGTATGACCAGTTCCTGCAGATCGACGCGGCGATTAACCAGGGCAACTCGGGCGGCCCGCTGTTCACCCAGGACGGCAAGGTCATCGGCGTTAACACCGCGATCCTCTCCCCGACCGGCGGCAGCATCGGCATCGGCTTCGCGATCCCTAGCAGCCTGGTCAAGACCGTCGTCAACCAACTTGTCGCCGACGGCCACGTGACGCGCGGCTACATGGGCGTCGAGTTGCAGCCGCTGACCGCCGACATCGCCAATGGCCTCGGGCTCGACCGCACCGTCCGCGGCGCGCTCGTCGCCAGCGTCCAGCCGAACAGCCCGGCGGCCAAGGCCGGACTGCGCGACGGCGACGTCATCCAGGCCGTGGGCGACCACAAGATCGCCAACCCGGGTGACCTTGCCCGCACCGTCGCCGACATCAAGCCGGGCGATAGCGCCAAGCTGGACGTCCTGCGCGATGGCCACGACACACCGGTCACGGTCACCATCGCGGCGCTGCCCGAAGATCGTGCGACGGCGCAGCAGGACGTTGCACCCAAGGAGCAGCAGATCGGCGTCGCACTGGCGCCGCTCTCGCCCGAAGCCCGCAGCGAGCTGAACCTCGCCGAGGGCACCAAGGGCGCGGTGATCGCCGGCGTGCAGCCGAACTCGCCGGCCCAGATCGCCGGTCTACGGGAGGGCGACGTGCTGGTCGGTATCGGCACGAAGGCCGTCACCTCTCCGGACGATGCGGTCTCGGCCATCCGCGCCGTCCGCCGCGAGGGCAAGACGGTCGCACTCCGGGTCTTACGCGACGGTCAGTCCCACTTCGTCGCCATCCCGGGCAAGGCGTCCGCGAACGGTTGATCTTGCTTGCCCAGCTCCTCCCGCCCGGGGTGGGCTGGGCAAGACGCCCTTAGGCGTGACCAACCATTTCAGTGGACGGTGCATTGAGCGAGCGGACGAGGGTGGCGAACAGCCGCAAGGCCTCGTTGCCGCCACGATCGGACATGAAGCCGCCCTCCATCTCCTCGGCCAACGCCTCGGCATAGGCGGCGATGTTGGCCGATGCCTGCCGCATCGCCTCCTGCGCGAGTTGGAGCTGCAGCGGTTCGGAGATCGAATGCCACTCGGTCATTGGACGTCACCAACAAGCCATTCTGGCGAAATTCAACCCGCACCTTCACGCGGCCGACCTCAAGCTACCGCATCGCGGTTAACGAACCGTTACGGCGTGATCGACCGTAGATCGACCGTGGCCGTGCCCAACGCCTCGAACGACGCGACGATCCGGCCGGGCCGGTCCAGCCACACCGGTGTACAGACGCTTCCGAGCATGACGATCTGTCCGGCCCGCAAGCCGCCGAACGCCGCGGCCTCGGCCGAGCCCGCCAGCCACGCCAGTGCATCGAACGGGCCGCCCAGCAGATCCCTGCCGAACCCCTCGCCACGCGGCTCGCCGTCGACCGACAAGATCCCCCGCACGGCCAGCAGGTCGGTCTCCCGCCAGGCCGCGAACGGCTCGCCAAGGATCGCGGCCGAGTGGAACACCTGGTCGGCGATCAACCCGGCCGCGCCGAACGTGCCCAGGTCCGCATACCGGTTCTCGACGACTTCGATCGCCGGCATCACCGCATCGACCGCCTCACGCGCTGCGGCCGCCGTGCAGGGCTGGGCGGGCAGATCGTGCCCGAGTTGCACGGCGATCTCGCATTCGCAGCCGGGCCGGAAGAAGCGATCCCACGCCATGACACTGCCGCTTCCATGCAGGCTCGCCTCGCTCATGAACCCGGCAGCCGGGCCGTCCAGCCCCAGATAGCGCTGCATCGCGGCCGCGGTCGCGCCGATCTTGAAGCCGGGCGGAGCTTGGGCGCCCACGAGACCGGCCAGCGCCACCTGCGCCGCGACACCCTCGGCCACGCTCCGCGGATGACCCGCCGACACCTCGAGCGCCACCCGCGGCCGCGCCCGCCGCGCCTGCAGCAGCGCCGCAGCGTAGGCGCTCATGCCGGCCGGCTCACCTCGTAGAGCGCCACGGCCGACGCCGCCGAGACGTTTAGACTCTCCATTCCGCCCGGCATCGGCAACCCGGCCAATTCGTCGCACGTCTCCCGCGTCAGCCGCCGCAGCCCGGCGCCCTCCGCGCCCAGCACGAGCGCCACCCGCCGCTCGCGCAGCGCGTCGCCCCGCAGCGCCGCGCCGCCAGCGTCCAGTCCGATGACCCACAGGCCAGCCGCCTTCAGCGCCGCAAGCGTCCGCGCCAGGTTGATCGCCCGCACGAGCGGGATGCGCTCCAGCGCTCCGGACGCCGCGCGGGCCATGACCCCGGTCTCCTCCGGCGAGTTGCGGTCCTGGGTGATGACTCCGGCCGCCCCGAACGCCGCGGCATTGCGCAGCATCGCGCCGATGTTGCGCGGATCCGTCACTTGATCGAGCACGAGCACCGGACCTGGCCGCTCCAACATCCCGGTCAGCGACGGCGGCGGGAGCAAATCGGCCAGCAGCGCCGCGCCCTGATGCACCGTGTCCCGCCCGAGGAGATGGTCGAGCTTGGTCCGGTCGACCCGCTCCGGCGCCAACGGCCATGGCTGCGCGATCCGGCGCGACAGCTCGGCTTCCGCCTCTTCGGTCAGCAGCAGCCGTTTCAGTCGACGTGCCGGGTTCGCCAGCGCCGCCTCGACCGGGTGCGTCCCGTGCAACCAGACCGTTCCACGCGGCGCTGCCGGGCCGCGCTCGCGCGGAATTGGGGCAGGGGAGGGGGCCTCGACCTGAGGCGCGCGCAGCGTCGTGGTCCGCAAGGGCGCGGGTGGCGGTGCCGGTGCTCGGGCGGCCGCTTCGGCCCGTGCGGCCGCGGCGACCCGGCGGGCGTCGGCGCGTTGAGCTTCGTCGCGCTTGATATCGGCCGGGTCACGCGGCCGGCTCGGGCGCGGTCCGCTCCCGGCCCGGTCGCGGGCGGGCGGGCGTCCGGCGCCGCTGCCGGGCCGGTCTGGGGTTCTCGTTCGCATGCATCCTTATGAAGCCGCACCGGCTGGCGCGGAAGACCCTTCGATTGACATACAGCCCCTCCCGCGGTAACCCGCGCGCCTCGCGGAGGGGTGCCCGAGTGGCTAAAGGGGGCGGACTGTAAATCCGCTGGCGTACGCCTACGCTGGTTCGAATCCAGCCCCCTCCACCAACGTATGCGGGCCTTCGCGGCATGGTGGTATGATGATACCACATCGGAAATCCTTGACGCGTAACGCGTAATCCCGCATATGCGCGGCTTCTCGCAATTCGGGACATGTTCATGTTGAAGACGACCCCCTCGCTCAAGCCGCGCGAGGTGACCAAGGGTTGGACGCTGATCGACGCCGAGGGCCTCGTGCTCGGCCGGCTCGCGTCCATCATCGCCAGCCGCCTGCGCGGCAAGCACAAGCCGCAGTTCACGCCACATGTCGATTGCGGCGACAACATCGTCGTCGTCAACGCCGAGAAGGTGCGGGTGACCGGCAACAAGGCCGAGCAGTCGGTCTTCTACTGGCACACCGGTTATCCCGGCGGCATCAAGGGGCGCTCGATCCGCCAGCGGCTCGAGAGTGCGCATCCGGAGCGGGTCATCGAAAAGGCCGTCGAGCGGATGATCACCCGCGGCCCGCTGCAGCGGACGCAGATGCGCCACCTGCACGTCTACAAGGGTGCCGAGCACCCGCATGATGGTCAGCAGCCGGTCAAGCTCGACGTCGCCCTGCTGAACCGCAAGAATTCGAGGGTCTGAGCATGTCCGAAACCCAACCCACCCGCACGCTTGCGGACCTGCGCGACCTCGCCGTCGCTTCGACGATCCCGGCGATGCCGAGCGATGCGCCCAAGCGCGAGCCGAAGCGCGACGCCCAGGGCCGCAGCTACGCCACCGGCCGCCGCAAGAACGCGATCGCCCGCGTCTGGGTCAAACCCGGCAAGGGCGAGATCGTCGTCAACGGCAAGCGCGTCGGGCAGTATTTCGCGCGCCCGGTGCTGCGGATGCTGTTGACGCAGCCCTTCCTCGTGACCGACCGCTACAACCAGTTCGACGTAATGTGCACCTGCACGGGCGGCGGGTTGTCCGGTCAGGCCGGCGCGGTCCGCCTCGGCATCAGCCGGGCGCTCACCTACTACGAACCCGAGTTGCGGCCGGTGCTGAAGCTCGCAGGCTTCCTGACCCGCGACTCCCGCGTGGTCGAGCGCAAGAAATACGGTAAGGCCAAGGCCCGCCGGAGCTTCCAGTTCAGCAAGCGCTAAGTTCGCACCAGCGTTTTCGGAAATGGAGAGGGGCGGTCCTTGCGGGGCCGCCCCTCTTGCTTTTCGGGGGTAAGACGACCGACGATCCTGCCAGGAGATCCATATGACCGACGCGACCGTTTTCATCGATGGCGAGGCAGGAACGACCGGGCTTGGCATCCGCGACCGCCTGGCCGATATGCCGGGCGTGACCGTCCGAAGCATCGACCCGGGCCGTCGCAAGGATCCCGAGGCGCGGCGCGACCTGATGCGTGCGGTCGACCTGGTGGTGCTGTGCCTGCCCGACGAGGCGGCCAGGGAGAGCGTCGCGTTGGTGGCCGGGCTGGGTGCCGACGCGCCGAAATTGCTCGATGCGAGCACGGCTCACAGGGTCGATCCCGCATGGACGTATGGCTGGGCCGAGCTCGCGCCGGGCCAGGCGGAGCGCATCGCCCGAGCCGCGCGGGTGGCCAATCCCGGCTGCTATCCAACCGGCGCGATCGCGCTGATCCGGCCCCTGGTCGATGCCGGGCTGCTACCGCGGGATTACCCGATCACCGTCAATGCCGTCAGCGGCTATTCCGGCGGCGGGCGCAGTATGATCGAGGCGCATGAGGCCGAGGGCGGGCCGGCCTTCGAGCTCTACGCGTTGGGCTTGGAGCACAAGCACGTACCCGAACTGATGCGCTGCACCGGGCTGACCCGGCGTCCCATCTTCGTGCCTTCGGTCGCGCATGTCCGGCAGGGGATGCTCGTCTCGGTGCCGCTCCATCTGGACACCCTGCCGGGGCGCCCGACCGTGGCGTCGCTGCATGATGTGCTGGCGGCTTATTATGACGGTGCGAAGCAGGTTCGCGTGTTGCCGGCCGAGGGAGCGGATAAATTGGAGCCGACGGCGCTCAACGACACCGATCTGATGGAGTTGCGGGTGTTCGGCAACGACGGCTACGGGCACGCGGTGTTGGTCGCGCGGCTGGACAACCTCGGGAAGGGTGCATCCGGGGCGGCGGTGCAGAATATCGGCCTGATGCTCGGCCTGACGCAGCCGGCGCGGCGCGAGGCGGCCTATGCTGTTTGAGCTCGACGGCGTCGCGCCCGTGCTCGAGCCTGGCGCATGGGTTGCGCCGAATGCGGCCGTGATCGGGAACGTGTGGTTGGGGGCGGGGGCGACCATCTGGTTCGGCTGCACGGTTCGCGGGGATACTAACCGGATCCGGATCGGCGCTCGGACCAATGTGCAGGACAACTCCGTCCTGCACGTCAATGCGGGCGAGGAATGGGCGCTGGAGATCGGTGAAGATGTGACGATCGGGCACATGGCGATCGTGCATGCATGCCGGCTGGAGAACTTCGCCTTCGTCGGGATGGGAGCCACCGTGCTCGACGGCGCGGTGATCGAGGAGGGGGCGATGCTGGCAGCCGGCGGGCTGCTGACCCCTGGTAAGCGTATCCCCAAGCGGGAGCTTTGGGGGGGCCGGCCTGCACGGAAGATGCGCGACTTACCAGACGACGAACGTGCGCGGATGGACCACATCGGCGTCCATTACGCGGCGCTCGGACAGAAATACCATCACGGCCTCAAAGCCTGCTGAGGTCGCCGGACTATCGTGGACCGGCGACCAAAGCTGACGCTCATACGGGCTTCAGCGGCCCTTATTCAGTGACGGCCCGCGTCGTCTGACCGCGCCGGTCCCAGAACAGTGTGACCTTGTTGATGTTGCAGAGGTTCAAGTTGTTCCAGGTCGCCTCGTCCCCGTCGTTATACTTCACGCGCAGATCCCAACGGCATGCTTGGTCCGGCGCGTTGAACGACACGTCGACCGTGTTGCCGTCGTCGAGCGAGTCGCGGCCCATGATGTCGTGTCCCCAATTCCGGCTGGAACTCTGGCTGACGTAGACTTCGTCGATCTGGTAGCCGGTGTGGTTCTGGAGCGTGAAGTCCTGCTGCGCAGCGAAGGCGGCCGAGATGCTAAGCAGCGAGGCAGCAGCGGCGGGCGGGATGGCGGTGAAGAGACGCATCGAAGGATCCTCTTGGGTGCGTCTCAATTTACGGTCAGCTGGTGACTACAAAGTTAACATCAGCCCGCCGATTTGACTTTGACAAAGGTGCCGGGCGCCGGTTCGATCACGGCCAGAGCGTGGTCTCCGGGGTTCCGGGCCGGACTCTGCGTGGCGTCGTGGGCGAGGATCCAGCGTTGCCAATCCGGCCACCAGCTGCCGCCGATCTCGGTGGCTGACGCGAGCCACGTCTCGGCATCCTTGGCCAAGGTCTCGTTGGTCCAGAAGCTATACTTGCCGCTATCAGGCGGGTTGACGACACCGGCGATGTGGCCGCTGGCGGCCAGCGTGAACCGGTTCTTGCCGCCGAGGAGCTGGGTGCCGCGATAGGTGCTTTTCCAGGGCGCGATGTGGTCTTCGCGGGTCGAGAGAAAATAGGCCGGCACCTTGATCCGGCGCAGGTCGATCGGGGTGTCGTTCAGCGTGATGCCGCCGGGCTGGCAGAGCAGGTTGTCCTGATACATGCGGCGGAGATAGAAGCTGTGCATCGCCGCAGGCATCCGGGTGCTGTCGCTGTTCCAGTACAGCAGATCGAACGGAAACGGCTCGTTGCCCATCAGGTAGTTGTTGACGACGAACGACCAGATCAGGTCGTTGGCCCGAAGCATGTTGAAGGTCGAGGCCATTTCGCTGCCGTCGAGGAAGCCGCGTTTCTCCATCTTGTCCTCGAGCGCCCGCAGTTGTTCCTCGTCGATGAACACGCCGAGCTCGCCGGCTTCCTGGAAGTCGGTCATGGTCACAAAGAACGTCGCCGTCTTGATCCGGTCGTCGCCGACTGCGTCCATGTAGGCCAGCGAGCTCGCCAGCAGCGTGCCCCCGAGGCAGTAGCCGATCGCGTTTACCTCGCGCTCGCCGGTCGCCTGCTCGATGGCGTCGAGCGCGCCGAAGATGCCCTGCGTCATGTAGTCGTCGAAGCGGAGTTGGGCCAGCGTCTCGTCCGGATTGACCCAAGAGATCATGAAGACCGTGTGCCCTTGCGCGGTCGCCCAGCGGACGAAGCTGTTCTTGGGGCGGAGGTCGAGGATGTAGAATTTGTTGATCCAGGGCGGCGCGATCAGCAAGGGCCGCTTGAGCACCGTATCCGTCGTCGGCGCATACTGGATCAGCTGCATGACTTCGTTCTGGTAGACGACGTGGCCGGGCGAGATGCCGATGTTCTCCCCCAGCTTGAACGCCTCCATGTCCGTCATCCGGACGGTCAGCTTGCCGCGGCCCCGCTCGAGATCGCCGAGCAGGTTGCTCAGCCCGCGCAGCAGGTTCTCGCCGCCGGTCTCGGCGGTCTTGCGCAGTACTTCCGGATTGGTGAGCAGGAAGTTGCTCGGGCTCATCGCGTCGACGAACTGGCGAGAGTAGAAATCGACCTTCTGCGCGGTCTTCGGCG
This sequence comes from uncultured Alphaproteobacteria bacterium, assembly GCA_963835135.1. Taxonomy (GTDB): domain Bacteria; phylum Pseudomonadota; class Alphaproteobacteria; order Acetobacterales; family Acetobacteraceae; genus JAVVHH01. Next base: position 416,662 of record CAWIEF010000005.1, on the reverse strand, counting down.
GCAGCCCGTCCACGTGGCTGACCACGTCCTGCACATAGCGGGCCGACAGCAAGTAGCTCTGCTTGATGAAGTCGAAGACCTCGTTTTCTTTCCAGGCCTCGTCCTTGAAGCGGCGGTCCTTCGGATCGGCCTCGATGACCGGCTTGTCGGTCTGCATGCCGAGCATGCGCCGGGTCGTGTTCTGCCACAGCGTCATGTAGTCCTGCCAGAAGCCGATCTGCGCTTGCACCAGCTTGGCCGGGTCGCGCATCAGCTGCGTGGTCATTTCCATGAAGGCGTGGCCGACGTTCATCGGATCGATCTGCGGCGCTTCGAGCGATTGACGGTTCAGCCATTCGGTCACCAGCCGCTGCGAGCGCTCGGCGATGTCTGCCATGGAGCGGGTCAACAGCGCCGGGTCGGGTACCTTGGCGGCTGTCTTGTCCGGCGCGGGTGCATCGGCCATGGGGATCGCTCCTTTCCGGAGGCGCTTCCGCCGGGCTATGAAGCAGCGGAGCGGATGGATTTGTTTGATGACGTTTCGGTGGCCGCAATCTAGCTATCGCACTGTGGCGCGGCAAGCCGCGCTCACTGCGGGGTGCCTGCTGCTGTTGAACGGATGCGGCGGGGTCGAGGAGTTCTACGACAGCAAGCTCAGCCTCGATAATCCGGTGGATTGGTGGCATCAGTTGCAGGGTGGCCCGATCGCGGACGAGCGGCCGCCACCGCCGGGCGCTGCGGATCCGTATCCCAACCTCGCCCGGGTACCGGCCAGGCCCGTGCCGACCGATGCGCCGACGCGCGCCGGGCTGCTGGCGCAACTCGCGAGCCAACGCGACCACGCGCGTCTGATCGCCTCGCAGGACCCGGTCGTCTTCCCGCCGCCCGGGGCGGCGAAACTGCCGGCGGCGCCTCCGCCCGTGCCGACACCCGCCCCAAAACCGACGCCATCCGCCGGGGCACCAGCCGCTCCCGCGCCGCAGGCGACCGACACCGACGCGTCGACGATGGTGCTCGACGCCGCAAGTGCGACACCCGCGGCGGCGCGCGCTCCGGCCCCGCGTGGGCCGGCCTCCGATGCCGCTGCGCCTGCCGCGTTCAGCGCGCCGCCCGCGTCCGCCGGACCGGTCGTGAGCGGCCCGATCCCGCCCTTGCCCACTGCCGCACCTGCCTTGCCGAACCTGCCCGGCTTACCGACGAGCAACCCGGCGCCTGTCGTCGAGCGCGCCCGCCCCTCAGCGCGGTTCAGCTTCGCGCCGGGTTCGGCCGCCTTGCCCGGTCCGGCAGATGGGGCGTTGCGGGCCCTGGCGGCGCGGGCCGCGGGCGGGCCGATCGCGGTCAGTGCCGGGGGCGATGCCCGTTCCGCCGCGCCCGACGCACAAGGCGCCGCCCTGCCGCTGGCGTTGCGCCGCACCGGGGCGATCGCCGCCGTGCTTATCTCGGCAGGCGTCCCAAGCAGCTCGATCCGGTCGCAGGCGGTGGCGCCGGGTCGCGAGGCCAGCGCCCGTCTGATAAACTGACCACGTCACGCCCCGCACCTTGAATGAGCGCTCGTATATGAGTACCGAGTTTCACCGTATCCGCCGCATGCCGCCCTACGTCTTCGCCGAGGTGAACGACGCCAAGGCCCGGGCCCGCGCTGCCGGCGAAGACATCATCGACCTCGGGATGGGCAATCCAGACAGCGGCACGCCGCCGCACATCGTGGCCAAGCTGGTCGAAGCCGTGCAGGATCCGCGGACGCATCGCTACTCGACCAGCAAGGGCATTCCCGGCCTGCGCCGCGCCCTTGCGGCTTACTATGAGCGACGCTTCGACGTGACGCTGAACCCGGAGACCGAAGTGGTCGCGACGCTCGGCTCCAAGGAGGGCCTCGCCAATCTCGCCGCCGCGATCACGAGCCCGGGCGATACCATCCTGGTGCCGAACCCCTCCTATCCGATCCACCAGTTCGGCTTCATCATCGCCGGCGCCTCGGTCCGCAGCATCCCGGCCACGCCCGATCAGGCGATGCTGCAGGCGCTCGATCAGGCGGTGCGCCACAGCGTGCCGAAACCGACCGCGCTGATCGTCAACTTCCCGAGCAACCCGACGGCCTACCTCGCCGACCTCGATTTCTATCGCGAGATCGTCGGCTTCTGCCGCAAGCACGAGATCTTCATCCTGTCCGATCTCGCCTACGCGGAGATCTATTTCGGCGACAACGTGCCGCCCTCGCTGCTGCAAGTGCCGGGAGCCAAGGAGATCGCGGTCGAGTTCACCAGCCTGTCCAAGACCTACTCGATGCCGGGCTGGCGCATGGGCTTCGCGGCCGGCAACGCGCGGCTGATTGGGGCGCTGGCGCGGATGAAGTCCTATCTCGACTACGGCGCCTTCACCCCGATCCAGGTCGCGGCCACCGCTGCGCTGAACGGGCCGCAGGATTGCGTGGCCGAGATGCGCGGCCTGTACCGCGAGCGGCGAGACGTCCTGGTGCGCGGGCTGAACGCGGCCGGATGGGAGGTGCCCAATCCGGACGGCTCGATGTTCGCTTGGGCGCCGATCCCGCCGAAATACGCCGGTCTCGGCAGCGTCGCCTTCAGCAAGCTCTTGCTGTCGCGCGCAAAGGTGGCGGTGGCGCCGGGCATCGGCTTCGGCGAACACGGCGATACCCATGTGCGGATCGCGCTGGTGGAGAACACGCACCGCCTGCGCCAAGCCGTGCGCAACATCCGTGGCTTCCTGCAGAACGAACCAAACGTATCGGCGCTCGAAGAAGTCGCGGGATGAACCGCGCATTGTCGGTGGGCGTTGCCGGGCTCGGCACCGTCGGCGCGGGCGTGCTGCGCCTGTTGCACGACAACGCCGCCCTGATCGGGGCCCGCGCCGGCCGGCCGATCGCGGTGACGGCCGTCGCCGCCCGGGACCGGGCGCGGGACCGGGGCGTGGATATATCGGCGATGCGCTGGCATGACGACCCGGTCGCGCTGGCGGCCGACCCGGAAGTCGACGTCGTCGTCGAGCTCATCGGCGGCAGCGACGGTCCGGCGCGTGCGCTCGTCGAGGCTGCCCTGGCCGCCGGCCGGCCGGTGGTCACGGCCAACAAGGCGCTCATGGCCGTCCACGGGGCGGCGCTGGCGAGTGCGGCCGAGCGGCATGGCGCCGCGATCGCGTTCGAGGCAGCGGTCGCGGGCGGCATTCCCGTCATCAAGGCACTGCGCGAAGGTCTTGCGGGCAACCGCATCGACCGCGTCGCCGGCATCCTCAACGGCACCTGCAACTACATCCTGACCATCATGCGCGAGCAGGGGCGCGACTTCGCCGACGTGCTGGCCGACGCGCAGCGTCTCGGCTACGCCGAGGCCGACCCGTCGTTCGACGTCGATGGCGTCGACGCCGCGCACAAACTGGCCATTCTGGCGGCGCTGGCATTCAATCGCCCGGTCGATTTCGCCGCCGTTCACGTCGAAGGCATCCGCGCGATCTCCGCAGTCGATATCGCGCTGGCCAGCGAACTCGGATACCGCATCAAACTGCTTGGCATCGCCCGCCGCACCGAAGCCGGGATCGAGACGCGGGTGCATCCATGTCTGGTTCCGCTGGCCAATCCGCTCGCCCATGTCGACGGGGTGTTCAACGCCGTGGTGGCCGAGGGCGACGCGGTCGGCCGCGTGATGCTCGAGGGCAGGGGAGCCGGTGCCGGGCCGACGGCGAGCGCGGTGGTGGCCGATTTGGTCGACATCGCCCGTGGGCGCACCGCTCCCGTGTGGGGGATGAACGACGAGGCGCTCGTCTCGCTCCCCGGCGTGCCGATGTCGGTGCACCAGGGCGCCTACTATCTTCGGCTGATGGTGCTGGACCGCCCGGGCGTGATCGCCGACGTGACGGCCGCGCTGCGCGATGCCGGGGTCAGCCTGGAAAGCATGCTGCAGCGGGGCCGGGCGCCGGGCGAGAGCGTGCCGGTGGTGCTGGTGACGCATGAGACCAACGAGGCCGCGATGCGCGCGGCGCTCGACCAGATCGAACGCAGCGACGCGGTGGTCGAGCCCCCGGCGCTGATCCGCATCGAACCCGCGTGAGGACATCCGCATGAGCAGCAACACCGTCTCCGAGATCGCTTCCGATCGTAACCTCGCGCTCGAGCTCGTCCGCGTGACCGAGGCGGCCGCGCTTGCCGCCTCGCGCTGGATGGGACGCGGCAAGAAGAACGAGGCGGACGGCGCGGCCGTCGAAGCGATGCGCCGGGCGTTCGACAGCGTGGCCATCGACGGCACCGTCGTCATCGGGGAGGGGGAGATGGACGAGGCGCCGATGCTCTACATCGGCGAGAAGGTGGGCGCTGGCGGCCCTGGCATGGACATCGCCGTCGATCCGCTCGAGGGCACCAACCTGACGGCAAAGGGGGCGGCGAACGCCCTGGCGGTGGTCGCTTTGGCGGAAAGCGGCAACTTCCTGCATGCGCCCGACATCTACATGCAGAAGATCGCGGTCGGGGGCGGCCTGCCGCCGGGCGTGGTCGACCTGGATGCGTCGATGGGCGAGAACTTGCGCAATCTTGCCCGCGCCAAGAAGGTCGACATCGGTGACCTCGTCGTTTGCATGCTCGAGCGCGAACGGCACGCCGAGCTGCTCGCGGGCTGCCGCGAGGCGGGCGCCCGGTGCATGCTGCTTTCGGATGGAGACGTCGCCGGCGTGATCGCAGCCGCTTTGCCGGAGGGTGGGGTGGACATGTATGTCGGTTCGGGCGGCGCGCCGGAAGGCGTGCTGGCCGCCGCCGCCCTGCGCTGCATCGGCGGGCAGATGCAAGGGCGTCTGATGTACGAGGACGACGACCAGATCGCGCGGGCCAGGTCGATGGGCGTCACGGATCCGAAGCACAAATACAGCGTCGAGGAGATGGCCCGCGGCAATGTCGTGTTTGCCGCGACCGGGGTGACCAGCGGCGCGCTGTTGAAGGGCGTACGCCGGTTCGGGCACGGAGGCTACACGCATTCGATGGTGATGCGCAGCAAGTCCGGCACGGTCCGCTACATCGAGGCGCACCACAATTTCGATACCAAAACTTGGCAGCCTGAGTAGCAATCTCGCTCTCCGGAGGCGGGGTAAACACGCTCGCGTCCCGACTCGGCGAACCTATCGTATGATCCGTCCCTGACTGCGAGGTGGAGCTGAGTTGAACCTGGCCCAAAGCCTGACCGGACGCCGCTGGGTTCTGCGTGATGGAGACGACCGAGTCGGTCTCGGCATCGCGCAGCGGCTCGGCCTGCCGGAGGTCGTCGGTCGGCTGTTGGCGATCCGGGGCGTCGATGCCGATCTGGCCGAGCATTTCCTGCAGCCGACCCTGCGGGCGCTGATGCCGGACCCGTCGGTGCTGGCCGGCATGGATGAGGCGGCCGAGCGACTCGCCCATGCGGCGCGGCAGGGCGAGACGGTGGGCGTGTTCGGCGATTACGACGTCGATGGCGCCTGCAGCGCGGCGATCGTGACACTGCTGCTGCGGCAGTTCGGCTGCACCGTGCTGACCCACGTGCCGGACCGCATGCTGGAGGGGTATGGGCCGAACGGGCCGGCGCTGCTGGGGTTGGTGGCGCGCGGGGCGACGCTGATCGTGTGCGTCGATTGCGGAACGGCGGCCGGGCCGGCGCTGGCCGCCGTGGCGGGGGCGGCGGACGTGGTCGTGCTCGACCACCATGCGACCGATGGACCGCCGCCGCCGGTGCTGGCGACGGTCAATCCCAATCGGCTCGATTGCCGCTCCGGGCTCGGCGCGTGCTGCGCGGCGGCGGTCGCGTTCCTGGCCGCGATCGCGACGGTGCGGGTGCTGCGGCGCGGCGGCTTCTTTGCCACGCGGGCCGAGCCGGATTTGCGCGAGCTGCTCGACCTGGTCGCGCTGGCGACCGTGTGCGACGTGATGCCGCTGCAGGGCCTCAACCGTGCGCTGGTCACCCAGGGGCTGCGCGTCATGGCCCGGCGCGCGCGGCCCGGGATCGCCGCCCTGCTCGAGGCCGCTGCGGCGAACGGGTTGCCGACGGCGATGACGTGCGGCTTCGCGCTGGGGCCACGGATCAACGCGGCGGGCCGGATCAGCGACTCGAGCCTCGGCCTTCGATTGCTGCTCACAGACGACGCGGTCGAGGCGCGCACCTTGGCCGCGCAACTCGACAGCACCAACCGCGACCGGCAGGAGGTCGAGGCCAGCATGATGGACGATGCCGTCACACAGGCGGAGGCGCAGGCGCGAGCCGGGCGAGCGGCGATCCTGATCGCGGGTGAAGGCTGGCACGCGGGTGTGGTCGGGATCGTGGCGGGACGGCTGAAGGAGCGGCTGAACCGGCCGGTCTGCGTGGCCGCGATTGCGGACGGGGTGGCCAAGGGGAGCGGGCGGTCGGTGGCGGGGGTCGACCTGGGCCGGGCGGTCATGGCGGCGCGCCAGGCCGGGCTATTGAGCGCGGGCGGCGGACACAGGATGGCGGCCGGGTTCACCGCAGCTGCGTCCGGGCTGGCCGCGTTCCACGATTTCCTCGACGAGCGGCTCTCGCATGCCGCGACGCTGCCGTCGCGGGCCGACCTGGCGGTCGAGGGCTCGATCGCGGTCGGCGGAGCGACGGTCGAACTGGCGCAGCATCTGAGCCGGCTGTCGCCGTTCGGCAACGGCAACGAAGAGCCCGCTTTCGTCATTCCGCGCGCCGCCGTCGTGCGGGCGGAGCGGATCGGGCGCGAAGCCGGGACGATCCGCGCGTGGCTGACGGGCGAGGAGGGCGGCCGGCTGAAAGCGCTCATGTTCCGCGCCGGCGACGGCCCGATCGAGACGGCGCTGCTGGCGCGCGGCGGCCGGCTGCATCTTGCGGGTCATTTGCGGGCCGAGGAATGGAACGGCACGGTCAGCCCCAGCTTCTTCATCACCGACGCCGCCGCCGCTTGACCTGAACCGCGCCGCTGCGCTACCCCACGCCGCGCGGTCCCGTTCGTCTAGAGGCCTAGGACACGGCCCTTTCAAGGCTGTAACACGGGTTCGAATCCCGTACGGGGCACCAGCGAGACCCATCGTTGGTCGGTGCAGTCACCGACGAGACTCGGGCTGCTCGATCTTGAGCAGCCCGATCAGGTCGCGCGTTACGCGGCGCCCTTGCCACGGCGGTGACGGGCCAATCCGAGGCCAAGCAGGCCCGAGCCGAGCAGGATGAGGCTGGCCGGTTCTGGGGTAGAGGTCGTCGGGGGAGCCTTGCCCAACCCTTGGATGAAGGCCGTTGTGTCCAAATTGCTGTCGTTCGCGTCCCCAATGATGAACGTCAGCGTGTTGCCGGTGCTGCCGGGGGTCACCGCGCCCCCATACGTCACGACAGCAGACCCGTTCTGGACCAAAACACCTTGCTCCGGAGTTGTCTGGTAGGCGGTCCCATTAACCCCGCCACCCGTTGGAAAAGCAGTGTTCACGAAGAGTGGGCTGTTAATATTGACGGGTTTTCCCCCTGCAAACGCGATGTTGGTTCCGTTGAGGAACAGGCCGAAGCCGTCGATGAACGAGTTGACGAAGACTGGGTATTCAGCCGACGTGAAAACCGTGTTGAAGAACACGTTGCTCGTGGTGGCATCGGCGTTGAAGGTAATGTCGAGCTCGGTCACGTCGTGAAACGCGCTGGCTGTCGGAGAGACTTGTTTGAGCAGGGCGGTTTGCGCCGCCGTCGCGTTGCTGCCGAACGCCGTGCTCACACCGTTGATGAACGGCCCTGTCGTGCCGTCCTGGGCCGCATTACCGCTGCTGATGACGATCCCGCTGCCGGTAAGACCAAAATTGTTCGAACCTACGGTCGAGAAAAGGCCTGAGGAAGCCTTCAACCCCGACGTGTTGGTGCTCAGCGTCTGCCCGGTAATCGTGATGCCGCCGGCACCGCCGCTCGTGAGAGCAGCGGCAAGAGTTGCCGCCGAGGTATTGTCGACGGTCGTCAGCACGCCGGCATTGCCGCTGCCGATGCCGCATAGGAACAAAGCACTGGCCCAAAGTGAGATCTTGAAACTTCTCATAGCGTTTTTGCCCCCGCAAAAAGCGTTGATTACAAGGAGAGCCGTATTGCTCTCAGAACTTTCCAAGCAAGTAATGTACCACGGAAGTTTATAACGTAAGATCAACACTCTGGCCGAGAGCGATCGAGCTGGTCAATCCGGGATTGTAAAGATTTCCGACGGTCACAGCCTGGCCAAGATGGCTGGCAGCTCGGCGATCGCTGCGTTGACGGCGAAGCCAAGGGCGAACGCTTCGGCGTAGTCGAACCCGCAGGCGCCGAACACCCGGTCGCGCGACAGGAAACGCCAGGAGTAGATGACGAGGGCCACGATCAGCGCGAGGGCGAAGCGCGCCGAGAGGAAGCGGTCGGCCAGGGTCCGCGCGCGGCTATCGGGAGCCGGTGCGATCAACAGCGTCGCGGCTCCTTGGCCGAGCGGCGTGCCGATGGCTCGACCGTCCGCGGTGAGGGCGTCGGCGGCCAGCGCGCTCACGTGGGCCGCCAGGGGACGAGTGTAGACATGGCGGGGCGGGCTGCGGCGGAGCGTTTCGGCATCGAGGCTCAAAGGCGGCGACCCGTCGCCGAACTGGACCGACACCATCGTGCCGCCACCCCAGGCCGGGTCCAGATTGCCCACCGAGATCGTCAGAGGCCGGTCGACGAACAGTTCGGACGAGGGCGTGTCCGTGTAAGGGGCGAGGACGCGAGGGCCGGTCGACGCCGAAACGCCATAGACCGCCATGGCGTCCGAGCGGACCGCTGCATCGACGCCGGCCGTGTCGGCGGCGGCGGCGCCGATGTCGCCGGCGAGGCCGTTCACGTCTTTGTCCAAGGCCAGGAGCGCCGCCAGGCACTCGCCTCCCGGCGCGACGCGCTCCAGCGCCAGGCGGAGGTGGTCACGCCGGCGGTCCCACTCCACGCTGCGCGCGTCCGGCTCCTCCCACCGCAACTCCTGGTCGATGAAGCCGAGCCGGCGCTGGAGGCGGGCGGCATAGCTATCGCAATACGGTTTGAGGGCTTGGGCTCCGGCGAGGGTGATGCGTTGGGTGGCGAACGCCGCCCATGCCTGGGTCAAAGCCCGATAAGCCTCTCCGACGCCGGGCATGTCGCCCCGATCCAGTGCCGCGGCGATGACGTCCACGCTGGCGAGGAGGGTCGGCCGGCCCTCCGGGTCGCTGGCCGCGCCGATCGTGGACCGCCACGCGTCGAGGATGGATTGCAGATGCGCCGTCTTGCGCGCCGGGGACCGATCCGGGTCGGCTTGGGCGGTCGCGACGGCCGCGTCCACCGCTGGAGTGTCGGTCGCGGCGGATGCCAACGCGGTCGCCGCTGTCACCCGCGCCTCCTCCGCGCGCGCGGCAGCGAGGGTTAGCGCGCTCGCAGCCTCGTTCACCGCCCGGCCGACATCGACAAGCCGCCGCAACTCGGCCCCGTCCGCGAGCATGGTTCGGGCGGCCTCGAGCTTCGAGGCGATATCCGCGCGCGAGGCCGCCGGGATGTCCGGGTCCGTCGTCGCCCGCTGGGTCTCGGCAACCGTGCCCAGCATGTATGCCATCTGCGCGCCTTCGAGCATGACCAGGCGCTGCCCCGCGGCGAGGCTGTGCGCGGCCCGGCGCATGGCGGTCTGCACCGCCCGGGCCTGCAGGCGCGCGTCCTCGATGTCGCCGGAGGCGGCGACGAGCTTCAGCCGGGTGATCTGCGCGCTCAACTCGGCCTCGAGCCAGCGGGCCGGTGCGCCGACCAGCCTCTCCCGCAGCCGGGACAGCATGGCGTCGAGGCGAGATCCGAACGCGGTGATGTCGACTCCGGCGCCGTCTCCCACGGCGGGCTTGCCGGGCGCCGGCGGCAGGTCGCTCGCGGCCGGAAGAACGAGGGCCTTCAGGTGCGGCTGCAACGCCTGCCAAGCGATATTCGCCGTCTTGACCAGAGCGTCGGCTGGCGACAGTCCGTCGGCCGCGTGCCGCAGCGACGCCGCCAGCCGGTCGGCCTCGGCGAGCGGCACGGCGGCGTCCTCCAGCCGGTGGTCCACCAGCCCGGCGCTGCGGGGCCGCGACAGGGCGATGATCGCGGCCTCATAGGCGGCGTCCATGGCCGCGACGTCGCCTGTCCCATCGGAGTCGGGGTACTCGGCCACGAAGAGCTGGGCCGCGCCGCGCTTGTGCAGCGCATCCCGCAGCTTGGTCGCAACCGCGCCTTGCTCGTCGAGCCCTGCCATGGCGCTGACAACGGACAAGCCGAGCAGCGTGAGGCCGATGCCCCAGGCCGGGCTGGCGGCGACGGCGACGTGGATCGGCACGGCCAGGGGCGGACCGGCCTGGGGGTAGAGGCGCAGGGTCGAGAGATAGCTGCCGGGCCGGGCCGGCGCGGTGCCGGCGAGCGTCACGATGACAGGCGTGCCGCTCTCGGCGGTCATCGGTCCCGTTATGTCGACGTGGAGGCCTGGTCCTGCTCCGGTCGCGACCTGGCCACGCTGCTCGTCTTGCAATGGATCGATCGTCGCACGCGCCAAGGCGACGGGCGCGATGCCCGCGTTGACGAAGGCGAGGCGCTTGACCGGAAGGTCGATCCAGCCGGATCGGGCCAGCGGACCCCGCGGCGAGCGGAGCGCGATGCTGACTTTCGCCGGGCCGGAGATCGCCGCGTCGGGGGAGCGTATGTCGGACTCTGCCATGGCTGCCTTGCGCTGATCAGCGGCGCAAGCATCGTTGCGTCTCCCACATCAAGCAACCGCGCTGCACGGCGCCATCACCGCCTCAATCTCCGAGGCCGACAGCCTGCCCAGCTCGGCGATGAACACGATCCGCGCCCGGGGTACGCCGGCGGGGCGGGGGGCGGCCGGCGAGAGCGTCGCGCGTCCGCCGGCGAGCTGCAGCAGCATCTGCCGGCCGGGGTCCTCCAACGGTTCGAACAGCCCCTTGGCACGGGCGAGCTTGGGCGAGAGACGGCCGATGGCGCTCTGCAGGCGGGAGAGCGAGAGCGGGCGCTCGCAGGTCCAGGTCAACGTCTCGAAACGGTCGGCGGAGGGGCGGCGGGGGCCGGGGTCGCGCGGCGGTCGGTCGGGGTCGGCGGGGAACAACACCTCCGCGGGCAAGTGACCATCAGCCGCCTCGACGACGATCGCCGCCGGTTTGATCGATGCGGCAGCAGCGCGGGCCCGGCGCAGCCCGGCTGCATCGGCCAAATCGGCTTTACTCAGCGCGACCAGATCGGCGGCCCGGAGCTGTGCGCGCAGGAGTGCATCGTCCAGCAGGGCCGGCGGGGCGCTCGCGTCCAGGACGCACAGCACCGTCTCGAGCGGCGCGTCCCGCCACACGACAGGGTCCATCAGGTTGCGAACGATGTCGGCCGGGTCGGCGACGCCGCTGGTTTCGATGACGATGTATTCGGGGCGGGGCGTACGGCGCAGCATGGTGGCGAGCGTGCGCAGCAAGTCTCCCTCGAGCGAGCAGCAGATGCAGCCGTTGACCAGGCTGACGACGCCCTCGCTCGCCCCGGCGATCAACTCGGCATCGATGTTGATCGCGCCGAAATCGTTGACCACCGCGGCGATCCGGCGCCCGTCGGCGTGGCGCAGGAGCCGGTTAACCACCGTCGTCTTACCGGCGCCCAGGAAGCCGGTCACCAGCAGGATCGGGACCGGCGGCACCGTCAGGCGATGGCGCGGCGGACGGGTTGGCCAGGCCGGGCCGCGACGTCCATCACGCCGCCGGTGATCACCGGTTGCCCGCTGACGATCAGGTGGCGCACGCCCTCGGACGGGCGGTTCATCGCCGTGAACTCGGCCCGGTCGGTGAGCGTCTCGAGGTCGAACACGACGACGTCGGCGTCAGCGCCCGGCTGCAGGCGGCCCTTGAGCGCCATCGCAGGCGTGCTCGGGGCGAGGATGTCGGCTGGGATCAGCGTGCATTTCGCGATGCCGTCCCGCAGGGAGATCGTTTGCCGCTCGCGAACCCAGTGCCGTAGGAACCGCGTGAAGCAGCCGGCCGAGCGGGGATGTGAGGTGACGTCGTCCGGCAGCGGCCAGGCCTCGCCGGTGTAGGGCGAGCCGTCCGGTTGGGACCACGGCATCGCGTCGGAGGCGATGGCGCTGCCGGGGAACAGCACGGCCATGTCCAGCAACTCGCGGTGCCGCTCGTTGTGTTCCAGGTCCAGCACATGCCAGAGCACGAGCGTCGACGGGTCGTCCTTCTGCGCCGTCAGCACCTCCTCGCGGTCGCGGAAGCGGTGGCCATCGGTGACGCGCTGCACGGCATCGTAGCCGGTGCCGCCGCGGGCTTCGAAATGTGGATCATTGAAGAAGGCGGCGGCGATGACGGTCGAGCCGGTGCCGTACGGATAGGATTCGAGCGTGATCGGCAGGCCCTGCGCTTGCGCCTTGGCGATCAGCCCGGCGCAGCGCGCGATGTCTTGCTTGCTGGAGCTGTTGAAGTGGCAAATGTGCATGTGGCAGCCGGTCGCCCCCGCATAGCCGATCAGGCGGATATAGGCTTCGGCGGCACTCTCCGGGTCGATGCGCGACATGTAGGCGACGTGCGTGAAGGTCGGCACGCCGTGCCCGTAGGCGAGCTGGCACACCGCGGTCAGCTCCTGCACCCCCGCGCCCGGCGCATAGGCGTTGAGGATGCCGATGCCGATGGCGCCCTCGTCGAGGCCCCGCGCCAGCCGGTCCAGGATGCCGGTCACCTCCTCGTCGCTCGCCACGTTTTCGACCCAGCGGGGATCCCGCATGGCGCGGCCGAACGCTTCGAGCGACGCTTCCTCGTTCGAGCCGGTCATCGCGCCGATGCGCGCGAACGCCCAGTTGGCCGACGCACCGTAGTTGAGGATGCGCCCCTGCGCGGCCTGGCGGCGATACCAGGGCGCCACCGGCATCACGCCGGCCTCCAGATCGAGCGTGGTCGTGACGCCGTCGAACGCCTGCATCCGGTCCGCGGCGATCGACTGTCCATGCGCGTGCAGGTCGATGAAGCCCGGCGCCACCACGAGCCCGGCAGCGTCGATGACCCGCTCGGCCTCGCCGAGATGGCTGCCGATCGCGGCGATCTGGCCATCGGCCAGCGCGACGTCCACGACCGCATCCATGCCGCTCGCCGGATCGATCACCCGGCCGCCTCTGATCACTATGCCATTCATGACGCCGAGCCTACCCGGCCTGCGATGCGATGACGAGGATGCGATCCCTGCAACAATCGTCATGGAAGCTTCACTGTGAGGCAAAGCGGGCCGCCGATAGAGGACGCTCTCGGTGATGGGGTCTGGTGAGTGCTGGTTGTCGATGGGCTGACGAAGGCGTTTGCAGGGATCAAGGCGCTCGACACGCTGAGCCTCGAGGTTCCGCGCGGCCAGTTCGTGGGCGTGATCGGCCGGTCCGGGGCGGGCAAGTCGACCTTGCTGCGTTCGCTCAACGGCCTATCGGCGCCGACCTCGGGGCGCATCAGCTGGGACGGCCAGGACGTGACGGCGCTGTCGGGCCGCGCGCTGCGCGACTGGCGGCGGCGCTGCGCGATGATCTTTCAGCAGTTCAACCTGATCGGACGGCTGGACGTGCTGGACAACGTGCTGATGGGGCGGTTGGCGCACGCGCCGTTCTGGCGCTCGACCACCAAGATGTGGAGCCGCAACGATAAGCTGCTGGGCATGGCTGCGCTCGAGCAGATGGGCATCGGCGCGCTGGCGGCGCAACGGGCCGACCATCTCTCCGGCGGTCAGCAGCAGCGCGTCGCGATCTGCCGGGCGCTGCTGCAGGAGCCGGAGATCATTCTGGCCGACGAGCCGGTCGCGTCGCTCGATCCGCGGAGCAGCAAGATCGTCATGGACGCGCTGCAGCGCATCAACAAGCATTTCGGCCTGACCGTGCTCTGCAACCTGCACTCGCTCGAGCTGGCCCGGACCTATTGCGACCGCCTCGTCGGCATGGCCGGGGGGCGGCTGGTGTTCGACGGAGCGCCGGAGGCGCTGACCGACGACGTGGCGCGCGAGCTGTACGGGCTCGAGGCGGGCGAGGCGATGGATAGCCCCGTCGGCGCCCCGATGCCGACCGCCGAAACCGCACTCGCATAAGCCGTACCGTTCCCCGTTACTGAGGAGTTCAACATGATCGATCGCCGCACTCTGCTGGCCGGGCTCTCGGCCGGCGCCACGACCGCAGCGCTTCCGCGGATCGCCTCGGCGCAGAGCTGGAAGCAAGCCTATCCCGAGCTCGTGCTGGCGGTCGTGCCGGCGGAGAACGCCTCGGGCGTCAACGACCGCTGGTCGCCGTTCACGGCGTATCTGGCCAACCAGCTCGGCACGAAGGTCACGCTCCGGGTCGCCAACGACTATGCCGCGGTGATCGAGGGGCAGCGGGCCGGCAACATCCACATCGGCTACTACGGACCGGCCTCGTTCGCGCGCGCGCTGGTGACGGGCGTGAAGATCACCGCCTTCGTCATCGACGTGAACAGCGACGGGTCGAAGGGCTATTACTCGGTGTTCTACGTCAAGAAAGACTCGCCGTATCAAACGGTGCAGGACCTCAAGGGCAAGAACCTCGGCTTGGTCGATCCGAACTCGACCTCGGGCTACAACATGCCGCTGTTCGCGCTCAACAAGCTGGGCATCAACGCCGAGCAGTTCTTCGGCAAGGTCGTCATCACCGGCAGCCACGAGAACGCCGTCCTGGCGCTGTGGCAGGGGACGGTGGACGTGGCGGCCAATTTCTGGAACGCGCCGGACGACAGCAATCTGACCCGGATGTTGAACAAGGGCATGATCAAGACCGCAGACGGCAAGCCCGCCACGGTCGACGATTTCCGGATCGTGCTGAAATCCGACCTGATCATCAACGGCCCGACGGCGTATCTCGACAGCCTGCCGGCCGAGTTGAAGACGGCGATCACGAAGGCCTATCTGGACGCCGCCACGAACGACAAGGCGGCGTTCGACCGGTTGTCGGACGGCAAGAACAAGCCGTATCAAACGACCGAGAACGGCGCCTACGACGACACGATCAAGCTGATCCAGTTCGTCGACCGCCTCCGCAAGCAGAACGGCTAAACTCCGATCCTGATCGCGATACCCAGCCCGGCGCAGCTCGACCCGCTGCGCCGGGCGTATGCGGCGGCCGGCGCGGCGCGGCGCCGCACCACGCTGATGGGCGTGGCGTGCCTCGCCCTCGCGATGGCGCTCGCTTGGGCGGGGGCGGAGGTCGATCTCGGCAAGTTCTGGACCGGGTTGCCGAATTTCGGCAGTTACATCGGACGCTTGGGCCATCTCGACACCGGCGCGTTCGTGTGGACCGATCCGGCCTCTTGGTTCTGGGGGTTGCGCCGCTGGAGCATCGAGCTCGGGCAGACGATCCTCATGGCCTATGTCGGAACCGCGACCGGTTTGGCGCTCGGGATCGCCGGAGGCGTGCTGGGCAGCGGCAATCTCGTGCGGTCGGCGTTGCTGCGGTTCACGGTGCGCCGGCTGCTCGAATTCATGCGGACGGTGCCGGACATCGTGTTCGCGCTGGTGTTCGTGGTGGCGTTCGGGCTGGGGCCGCTGCCGGGCGTCATGGCGATTGCGCTCCATACCGGAGGCACGCTCGGCAAGCTGTTCACCGAAGTGGTCGAGAGCATCGACATGAAGCCGCTCGAGGGAGTGGCGTCGAGCGGGGGGCATTGGTTGTCGCAAGTGCGCTTCGGGGTGCTGCCGCAGGTGCTGAGCAATTTCGCGAGCTACGCCCTGTTGCGGTTCGAGATCAACGTGCGCGGGGCGGCGGTGATCGGGTTCGTCGGCGCCGGCGGCATCGGGCAGGATCTGCTCGTGGCGATCCGCAAGTTCTACTACAGCGACGTCAGCGCGATGCTGCTGATGTTGATGGTCTGCGTGACGGTGATCGACCTCGTGTCCGAGC
Source organism: uncultured Alphaproteobacteria bacterium (assembly GCA_963835135.1). Lineage (GTDB taxonomy): Bacteria > Pseudomonadota > Alphaproteobacteria > Acetobacterales > Acetobacteraceae > JAVVHH01. The sequence continues at coordinate 400,825 of CAWIEF010000005.1, read as the reverse complement.
GGGTGCGCCATGGGTTGGTGACGCTGGAGACCGGCCGGTGAGCGAACTGCGCGCCGAGTTGCTGGCACGGCCCGGACTGGCGGTGCCGCAGCGCGGGTCCGGCCTCGGGATGGGCGTCCTCATCGGCGTCGCGACCCTGATCTATGTCGCAGCGTTTCCGTTGCTCGACATCTCGTTCGGCCGGGTTTGGCAGGGGTTGGGGCAACTGGGCTCGATCGCCATGCTCATGCTGCCGCCCAGTTCGGGCGGGCATGCGGCATTGTATTTCGACGCGCTGTTGCAGACGCTCTCGATCGCGCTGCTCGGGACCTTGCTGGCGGCGATATTCGCCCTGCCTCTCGGCTTTCTGGCCGCGCGCAACGTCGTGGCCAACCAGGTCATCCATTTCGCGACGCGGCGCGGCATGGACGCCATGCGCAGCGTCGACGCGCTGATCTGGGCGCTGATCTGGGTCAATGTCGTGGGCTTGGGGCCGTTCGCCGGGTTGCTGGCGATCGCGACGGCCGATGTCGCGGCGCTGGCCAAGCTGATGAGCGAAGCGATCGAGGCTGCCGACCGGCGGCCGGTTGAAGCGGTGCGGTCCGTCGGCGGCAGCCGCTTGCACGAGCTGCGGTTCGGCATGCTGCCGCAGATTTTGCCCATCTTTGCCAGCCAGTTGCTCTATTTCTTCGAGAGCAACACGCGCTCGGCGACGATCATCGGGATCGTCGGCGCCGGCGGCATCGGGCTGCATCTGTATGAGCAGATCCGCGTCCTCGAATGGCAGCAGGCCGCCTTCCTAATCTTGATGGTGCTGGTCACGGTGGCGATCATCGACGCGATGTCGCAACGGTTGCGCGCGGGTTTGATCGGTCGCCGGGCCTAGCTGCCGACGATCGTGCCCGCAGACAGCCCGGCGTCGTGAGCGGCGACTTTCTTGCCGCCCTCGAACTCGGAGCCGTTTGGCCAGGATCGCGCCACCCTGGGCTTGGATGAGAGCGCCCTCGGCGTCGACGGAGACGAGTTGGCCCATCTTCTTGCCCCTTACCTCAGCGAAGGTGCGGGCGGGGCGCTTCTCGACGTCGAAGAGGAATAGTCGCTTGCCGGCATAGGTCGTCCAGGCGCCGGGCGCCGGATCGCAGCCGCGGATCAGGTCGTAGGTGAGGTCGACATGGCTCGCCCAGTGGATCTTGGACTCGGCGTCGCCGATGATGCCTTCGTAGGTCGCGCGGCCCTCCTCCTGGGCCGTCGCCGCGGCATGGCCGGCCAGCACGAGGTCGGCTGCCTCGAGCAGTCCGGCCACGCCTTGCGGGAAAACCTTGCCGAAATAGAGCGTGCCGAGCGTATCCGTGGGCTCGATCGGAACGGTCCGCGTGAAAATCACCGGGCCCTCGTCGAGGCCGTCGCTGGGGCGGAAGATGGTGAAGCCGGTCTCGCGGCGGCCCAAGATGATGGACCAGCTCATGGCCGACGCGCCGCGGTGCAGCGGCAGCAGGCTGGGGTGGAACTGGATGGTGCCGTGGGCCGGCACGGCACAGAACTCCTGGGACACGAATTGGGTGACGTAGGCCATGATGCCGATATCGGCGCGGGCCGCTTGCAACGCGTCGATGGCGTCGGGGGTGGTCAATTTGGGGAACATGTGGGTCGGCACGCCGGCCGCTTCGCCGCCCAGGCGCAACGGGTCCGGGCGGCCCTTCTCGGGAGCGCAGAACACGGCCGCGACGGTGTCGCCGCGGGCGATGAACGCGTCCAGCACGGCCTTGCCGAACGCCTGCTGGCCGATGATGGCGACCCGCATCAGGCCGCAACCGGCACGGTGCCGCCGAGCTCGTCGTCGATATGGGCGCGGATGATGTCGTCGAACGATTTCTCCGCGGTGAAGCCCAACGACTCGGCCCGGCGCGCGTCGAAGTTCTGCGCCCAGCCGCCGACGATCGCCTGGATGGCCGGATCGGGCACGCGCCGGATCAGGCGCACCGCCTTCTCGCCGGCAACCCGGCGCAGCGCTTCGATCTGCTCGCCCACGGTGGCGGAGAGGCCGGGCATCGACAGCGTGCGGCGCCAGCCGAGCGGGGAACTGTCCAGCGTCGCCGCGTGAAGCACCATGCCGATGGCGGCGCGCGGGCTGGCGAACCAGTGCCGCACGTCTTCGGAGACCGGCAACACGGCGTCGTGCCCCGCCAGCGGCTCGCGCAGGATGCCGGAGAAGAAGCCCGAAGCGGCCTTGTTCGGCAGGCCGGGCCGGATGCAGATGGTCGGCAGCCGGACGCCGATGCCGTCCAGGAAGCCGCGGCGGGAGTAGTCGGCCAGCAGCAACTCGCCGATCGCCTTCTGGGTGCCATAGCTGGTCAGCGGGGTGGTGTGGAACTCGTCAGGGATCGCGTCGGGGAACGGTGCGCCGAACACCGCGACCGAGGAGGTGAACACGACGCGGGGTTTGTAGTCCGGCACGTGGCGGATCGCCTCGAACAGCGCGCGAGTGCCGTCGAGATTGACCCGGTAGCCCTTCTCGAAATCGGCCTCGGCCTCGCCCGAAACGATGGCGGCAAGATGGAAGATCAGGTCGGGCCTGCCCTCGAGCAGGCTGGCCGCGGCGCCGGGCTGGGTCAGGTCGGCGGTGCGGGTCTCGGCGTCGGGGACGTTCGGCGGAGCGGTCGGGGCAACGACGTCGACCAGCGTCAGATGCTCGAGATCGCCGAGCCGGGTCGCGAGCTTGCGGCCGATCATTCCGGCTGCCCCTATGATCAATATGCGCATGGCCGGTGTCCTCCCCGTTTGCAAGCGCCGTAGCGCGGGGGAGGGCGACCGGCAAGTGCGGACGCTACCAGGGGGCGGTTTGGTTCTCGGGCAGGTAGCGGCACACGGCGTCGACCAGCCTGATCGCCGCCCGGCGCAACCACCGCATCGTGGCGATCCCGATCAACCGCTGACCCTCGGCGGCGTCGAGACGGGCCTGTCCCATGATCTCCAAACTATTCATCGTCGAACTCCTGTTCATGTAGCGCGAGGTGCGCATGGACCAGGGCGTTTCCTCGTATGCTGCACTGCAACATAAACCACCGTACGGCCGGTTTCAACCCATGCGGCCGAGCGAAGTCACGCGGCCTTGGTCCGTGATCGTTCGAGTGGCTGCGGCGGGCCCCCGGACTCGTCCAGCGTCGTGACGGCGCCAGTCTCGATATCGTAGAGCCATCCGTGCAGCTTCAGGCGTCCCTCGGCGACCCGCGCCGCGACCGCCGGATGGGTGCGCATGTGCTGCAGCTGCAGGCGGATGTTCTGCTCGACCAGCGCCTGGACCTTCGCCGGCCCTTCCAGGTCCGGCTGCAGCGCCTCGACCACGCTGCGCGCCGCTTCCGCGTTGCGCAGCCAGGACGCGACGGTCGGCATCCGCTTCAACGTCGGGTCGTCGGCCTGCAGCAACCCCTTCATCGCGCCGCAATCGGTGTGGCCGCAGACGACGATGTGCGTCACCCCGAGCGCCACGCAGGCATACTCGACAATGGCCGACACTCCCCCGAGCATCTCGCCATACGCTGGGACGATGTTGCCGATGTTGCGGCAGACGAACAGCTCGCCCGGGTCGGTCTGGGTGATCATCTCCGGCACCACCCGGCTGTCGGCGCAGGTGATGAACAGCGTGTGCGGGTGCTGCCCGGCCGCCAGGCGGGCGAACTGGCCGCGCCGCTCGGGAAACACGCTGTCGCGGAACCTGGATACGCCGTCCACGAGCTGGTCGAACGGATCTTCGCTGGTGCTGGCTTGGCTCATGGTGCGTGTCATCCTCGTCAGAGGCGATTGTGCAGCGCAAGACAGGCGCTGTCGCCGGTTGTCTCGCCGCGTTTGCAGAGCCCGCCGGCCCTGCACCCTGGCGGGTAGATCACCGCCCTGCTTATAGTGCGTAAAATCCGGAGGAACGATCATGGACACCACGCGCCGCGCTCTTGTGCTTGGAACGGGCGCTGCCGCGATGGTGGCGCGCACGGGATTGGCGCAGGGGGCCGAACCGATCCGCATCGGCTGGCTGGCCGCACTCACCGGACCAAGCTCCGCACCCGCGATCGGCTTCAACCGCGGCGTCGTGTTCGCGACCGACGAGATCAACGCCGGGGGCGGGGCGGCCGGCGGCCGCAAGGTCGAGATCGTCACGCGCGACACCCAGGGCGACCCGACCAAGGCGGTCAATGCGACGCAGGAATTGATCAGCCGCGCCAAAGTCAACGCGATCTGGGGTCCGACCAACTCGGGCGAAGCGCTGGCCACCACGCCGATCATGGCCCGGGCCAAGATGCCATGCGTGCATCCCTGCGTCGTCGACAGCCTGATCGACCCGGCGAAATATCCCACCGCCTTCCGCCTCGCCCCCTCCAACGGCCAGTGGGACGACGCGGTCCGCGGCTACACGCTCAAGCAACTCGGCGCCAAGAAGGTCGCCGTGTTCGGCGACACCACCGGCTATGGCACGAGCGCGGTCGCGGCCAGCGTCGCCGCATTCGCCAAGGATGGCGCCCAGGTGGTCGGCCAGGCCCAGATCGACGCGACGCAGCCGGACGTGACCCCGGACATGCTCCGGGCCAAAGACGCGGGCGCGCAGGCGATCATCGTCTGGACGGTCAGCGTCGGGCTGCTCTCGCGGATGATGAACACGCGGGCGACGATGGGGTGGGACGTGCCGATCCTCGGACATCCTTCGCTCGGCTCGGGCGAGATCCGCGGGCTGCTGGACAAGCCGGCCCATTGGGAAAAGGTCTACATGGTCGGTTACAAGACGTGCAGCTTCGACGCCTCCGGCACGCTGCCCCCGCGGACGGCGGATTTCGTGGCCAAGCTGAAGGGCAAGGTCGACCTCGCGGATACCAGCCTGTGGTGGGTCGCCTGCGGCTACGACGCGGTCAACCTGGTGGCCAAGGCGGTGGCGGCCAAGGGCTCGTCGAGCAGCGAAGCGATCGTGTCCGAGTGGAACGGGCTCAAGGACTACCCGGGCATCTTCGGCCAGTATTCATTCTCGCCGACCGAACATAACGGCTATCCGCAGGACGAGGTCGTGATGTCGCTGGCCAATTCGCAGAAGGACGGCGCCTTCGCGCTGGCGCCTGGCTATAGCTGAGCGATGCTCGCCTCGATCCTGGCGACCGGGCTGGCGCTCGGCGGCGTCTATGCGCTGATCGGCGTCACCTACAACGTCATGTTCGCCGCCTCCCGGGTGATGAGCTTCACGACGGGGCAGCTCGGGATGCTGGGCGGCGTGTTCGGATCGATGTTCATCCTGCGGCTCGGGCTGCCGGTGCTGCCGGGGCTGGCGGCGACGCTGGTCTGCTGCGCCGCCGTCGGCCTCGTCACCGAGATCGTCGCCGTCCGGCCTGTGCTGGCCAAGCTCGACCAGCACCTCTACGTGCTCTCCACGCTCGCGGTCGCGCTGATGATCCAGCAGGTCACGGCGATCGAGTGGAGCACCGAGCCCCAGCCGTTTCCCCGGCTGCTGCCGATCGGCGGGGCAGGGGTGTGGGACCAGCGGTTCTGGCTGCCGGTGGTGGCTTGTGCGGCGGTGATCGCCGGGCTCGAATGGATGTATCGCCGCACGCTGGTCGGTCGGGCGTTCGTGGCGATCGCCGAAGACAACTACGCCGCTCGGGCGCTCGGGCTGCCGGAGCGCAACCTGCGCATGGCGAGCTATGCGCTGGCGGGTGCGATTGCCGGGCTGGCCGGCTTCAGCGCGGGGCAACTGCTGCTCGCCTTCTTCGCCAACGGCGCGATGCTCAACTTCTACGGCTTCGTGCCAGTGGCGCTGGGCGGCCTAGGCAACAACCGCGGTGCGGTGATCGGCGGCCTTGCGCTCGGGCTTTTCCAGCAAGCGGCCAATTTCGCGGTCGGCGGCGTGTTCGCGAGCGTGGCCGTGTTCGCCGTCTTCATCCTGGTGCTGCTGGCCGCGCCGCAAGGCCTGTTCGGCAGCACGGCGGCCCGGCGTGTCTGAGGCAGCCTTATCCACCGCGGGGGCGTCGCGGTTCGGAGAGGGCGTGCGCGGGTCGTTGCCATACCTCGCGGTCCTGGCCGCCGCGATCGGACTGCTGCTGTTCCAGCAGGATTATTGGACGGCCATCGCAACCCGGGCCGCGATCTACTGGATCCTGGTCGCCGGACTCAACCTCGTCGTCGGCTTCGCCGGCCAGCTCGCGATCGGCTACGTCGCGCTGCTGACGCTCGGCGCCTACACGGCGAGCGTGCTGGTCGAAAAAGCGGGCGTGTCGCCGTTCGTGGCGATGGCGGCGGCGGCCATCGTGGGTGGCCTCGCGGGCGTGATCGTCGGCCTCCCGGCGCTCCGGCTGCGGACGTTCTACTTCGCCATGGCGACGCTGGGTTTCGCGACCATCGTCACCCAGATCGCGCTCGCCTGGACGAGCGTGACAGGGGGCGGCGTGGGTGTGCCAGGCCCGTCGCTGCCGCCCCCGCTCGATGGCACGGCCGGGTTCTACGTGTTCTGCCTGGCCCTCGGCGCCGTCTGCACGTGGATGACGCTCAACCTGGCCGCGAGCCGGTTCGGCCGCAGCCTGGTCGCCATCCGCGACGCCGAGGTCGCCGCCGAGGCGAGCGGGGTGGCCAAGCCGCGACTGCTGCTGGTGACGTTCATGTTTAGCGGTGCGCTGGGCGGCCTGGCGGGCGCGCTGTTCGCAACCCTGCAAAGCTACATCACGCCGGACGCGTTCACCTTCGACCTGTCGGTGTTGTTCTTCATCGCCATCCTGATCGGTGGCCGCGGCAGCGTGCTCGGACCGATGCTGGCGACGATCCTGCTGACCGTCCTGCCGGAGTTCGCTGCGCCGCTGGTGGCATGGTCGACCTTTCTGTATGCGGCGCTGCTGCTGCTGATCGTGCTGCTGCTGCCGGGCGGTTTTGCCGGCCTGCTGGATGTCCGCAACCGCAGGCCGCTGCAAACCGGGCGCGCCATCATCCCGCGGCCGGAGATACTGTCGCAAGTGCTCGGCGAGCGCGTCAGCGCGCCGCTCTCGCTGCGCGGGATCGAGCTGAGTTTCGGCGCCGTCCGCGCCATCGACGGGCTCGACCTCGACTTGGAACCCGGCGAGGTGCACGGCCTCATCGGTCCCAACGGCAGCGGCAAGACGACGACGTTGAACGCGATCTGCGGCTTCGTCTCGCCGCAGGCGGGCTCGGTCCAGATCGGCACCGCCACCCTGCCGATCGGCGCGCCGCAGATGCGGGTCGTCTCCGGCATCGCCCGGACGTTCCAGACCCCGCGCGTCGTCGGCGAGGCGTCCGTACTCGACAACGTCCTGCTCGGCGGGACCACGTTGGGGCGGGCAGGCTTCCTCGAGGCCGCGCTCTCTCTGCCGCGCCACCATCGCGACGAGACGCTGCTCCGGGGCAAGGCGATGGCCGCCCTCCGCTCCGTCGGGCTCGAGGCGCTGGCGCCGGTGCGGGCGGACCGGCTGCAGCACAGCGAGCTCCGCTTCATGGAGATCGCTCGCGCGCTGGTGCCGGGCCCGGCCGTGCTGCTGCTCGACGAACCGGCGGCCGGGCTGTCGCCCGACGAGATCACGCGCCTCGGCCAACTCGTCGGCGCGATCGCCGCCGCCGGGACCGGGGTGCTGCTGGTCGAACACCACGCCGACCTCATCTTCGCGATCTGCCACCGCGTCACGGTGCTGAATTTCGGCCGCATCCTCGCGACCGGCACGCCGGCCGAAATCCGCGCTCACCGCGAGGTGGTCGATGCATATCTGGGCCGCTGACCGATGAGCCTGCTCGACGTGCGCGATCTCGAAGCGGGGTACGGCAAGATCGGCGTGCTGCACAAAGCCACGCTGCGGGTCGAGCCCGGCGAGGTCGTGACGCTGCTCGGCCCCAACGGCGCCGGCAAGAGCACGCTGCTGAAGGCGCTGTCTGGTCTGCTGCCCTGGACCGGCGGCGACGCGTCGTTCGACGGGACCTCGCTCCGCGGCCGCGATCCGCGCCAGTGCGCGCGCGGCGGGCTGGTCCATGTGGTCGAGGGGCACCGCGTGTTCACCCAGCTCTCGGTGGCCGACAACCTGTCGCTCGCGGCCTACGACGTCCCGAAGGCGGAGCGGGTCCAGCGGATCGACGAAGCGCTCGAACTGTTCCCGGAGATCGCCGCCAAGCGGGCCGAGCGCGGCGGCGCGCTGAGCGGGGGGCAGCAGCAGATGCTCGTCGTGGCGCAGGGGCTCGTCCGCCGGCCGCGCCTGCTCATGCTCGACGAGCCCTCGGCCGGTTTGGCGCCGGTGCTGGTCGACCGGGTGTTCGGCGTGCTGGCGCGGCTTCGCGCGAGCGGGACGGCGGTGCTCCTGGTCGAGCAGTTGGTCGAGAAAGCCCTCGCCGTGGCCGACCGCGCCTACGCCATGGCGCAAGGACGGATCGTGCTCGAAGCGGACGCCGCCGCGCCCGGGCTGGCGGACCGGCTCGAGCACGCCTATCTCGGCGCGGGCGCATTGGCGTGAACATCACCGGCATCACCGCGATCACGCTGGCGATCCCCTACGCCTATGACGGCCCGCGCCACAACGTCGCCGGCAAGGACTGGACCACGCTCGACACGCTGTTGGTGCGGGTCGACACCGATGCCGGCCTGGTCGGATGGGGCGAGGCGTTCGGCCACGGCGCCATCCCGGCCACGCGCACGGCCCTGGAGAGCTTGGTCGCGCCCTGGATGCTCGGGCGCAACGCCGCCGACATCGCCGGCACGATGCGCGCGGCGCAGCAGGCGATGCACATCTATGGCCGTGGCGGGCCCGTTACCTACGCGCTCTCCGGCGTCGACATCGCGCTGTGGGATCTCGCGGGCAAAGCCGCCGGGCTGCCGCTGCACCGCCTGTTCGGCGCTGACGCACCCGCAACCATTCCCGCCTACGCCAGCCTTCTCCGCTACGGCGACCCTGCCATCGTCGCGCGCAACGTGCGTGCGGCTGTTTCGGCGGGCTATCGCGCGATCAAGCTGCACGAGATCACCGTCCCGGCCGTCGCCGCGGCACGCGAGGCCGCCGGGCCGGACGTGCTGCTGATGAACGACACCAACTGCCCCTGGTCGCCGGCGGAGGCGCGCGCGATGGCGCGGGCCATGCGAGGTCTCGATCTGCATTGGCTCGAAGAGCCGGTCTGGCCACCCGAGGACTTCGTCGCGCTGGCGGCCGTGCGGGCCGAGGGCGTCCCGATCGCGGCCGGCGAGAACATGGCCAGCCCGACCGAGTTCGCGCACGCCTTCGCGGTCGGCGCGCTCGACGTCGCGCAGCCAAGCGTGACCAAGATCGGCGGCGTGTCGGAGGCGCGGCGTGTGATCGCCTTGGCCGAGGCGTCCGGCGTACGAATCGTGCCGCACTGCGCCTATTTCGGCCCGGGCTTCCTCGCCTCCGCCCATCTCGCCGCGACTATCCTCGACCGCCCCCCGCTCGAGCGCCTCTTCATCGACCTCGACGCCGACCTGTTCGGCCATCTGACCCAGGCCAACTCCGGCATGATCCCCGTGCCCACCGGCCCGGGCCTCGGCTGCGACCCCGACCCGGCGGTCATCGACCGCTACGAGGTGACAGCGTGACCAAGATCACCGCGCTCCGGACCGAGCGCCTCGTCGTTCCGCTCCCGTCACCCATCATGAGCGGCCTCGGTCCGCTGACCACGACCGGCGTTCTGCTCGTTTACCTCGAGACCGACGCCGGCGTGGTGGGCGAGAACCTCGTGTTCACCCTCAACAACAAGCGCCTTGCCGTTCTCGACGAGATGGTCCGCAGTCTCGAGCCGCTCGTCGTCGGGCTCGATCCGCATTTCACGGGCCGTTTCTGGTCCGACGCGTGGCGCGAGATCAACTTCTTGGGCCACACTGGGGTGCCCGTCGTCGGCATCAGCGCGATCGACGGCGCACTCTGGGACGTGCGCGGCCAAATGGCCGAGCTGCCGATCCACCGTCTGATCGGCGCCTGCCGCACCACGGTCCCGACCTATGCGAGTGCCGGGCTCTGGCTCTCCTCCGATATCGAGACGTTGCAGACCGAGGCTAGCAGCTTCGTCGAGAAAGGTTTCCGCGCGGTTAAGATGCGCCTCGGCAAGCCGAGCGCGGCGGAAGATGCGCGCCGGGTCGCCGCCGTGCGCGAGGCGATCGGGCCGGACATCGCGCTGATGGCCGACGCCAACCAGCAGCTCACCGTCGATCGCGCCATCCGCCTCGGCCGCCTGCTGGAGCCCCACGGGCTGACCTGGTTCGAGGAGCCGCTGCCCGCCTACGATCTCGAGGGCGTCGCCCGCGTTGCCGCCGCTCTCGACACGCCGATCGCCAGCGGCGAGACGGAGTACACCAGATACGGTTTCCGCCGCATGCTCGAGCTGAAGTCGGCCGACGTGCTGATGCCGGACCTGCAGCGCGTGGGCGGCGTCACCGAGTTCCTGCGGGTCGGCCACATGGCCGATGCGTTCGACGTCCCGGTGTCGTCCCATTTGTTCCCAGAGATGTCCATCCAGGTGCTTGCCGCCTTGGGCAACGCGACCTGGCTCGAGCACATGCCCTGGTTCGCGCCGCTCTACGCTGGCACGCTCGAGCTGTCCGGCGGCGAGATGGTCGTGCCGGACGGACCCGGCTGGGGGCTTCGTCTCGACCCGGCTGCCACCGCCCGCTTTCGGGCCTGACGTAGAAAGGAGATCGTCGATGGCCGTGCACCCCGTCATCCAAGCCATGCTGGACAAGGCGCGCGCGGCCGGCATGCCGCCGCTTTCGGCCGGATCGCCGGACGACGCGCGCCGCCTCATGGCGATGCTCCAGCCCGTGCTGGGCACCGGCGTCGACGTCGGACGCCGCGCCAAGATCGACATCCCGACCCGCAGCGGCTCGATCCGAGCCCTCCTGCTGCAGCCCAAGGAGCCCGCCATCGGCCTCCTGGTCTATTTCCACGGGGGAGGCTGGGTCATCGGCTCGCTGGCTGATTATGAGGTGCTCGCCCGCAAGCTCTGCGCCGAAACGGGTTGCGCCGTCCTGCTGCCGGACTACCGGCTGGCACCGGAGCACCCGTTTCCCGCGGGGCCGGACGATTGCGACGACACGCTGCTCTGGGCCTGGGCGGAGCGCCGCTTTCTCACCGGGCACGATGGCGCGATGATCGTCGGCGGCGACAGCGCCGGCGGCAATCTCGCGACGGTCTCGGCGGCATCGCTGCAAGGCCGCATCCATTTGGCGGGCCAGGTCCTCATCTATCCGGTCACCGATACCGATCCGGATCGCCCGTCCTATCAAGCTTATGGAAGCGGCGATGTGCCGCTGAGCCGGGCGGACATGCTGTGGTTCTTCGGCCACTATGCACCCCAATCGGCTCTGTCCGATCCCCGCATTGCGCCGCTCCGCGCGGCATCTCTGCAGGGCCAGCCTCCGGCCATCGTCATTACCGCCGAACACGATGTGTTGCGCGACGAGGGCGAGGCCTATGCGGCGCGACTGGTCGAAGCGGGCGTGCCCACTATCTCGCGCCGCTACTCCGGCATGACCCACGGCTTCATCCGCTACCACGACATGGTCGACGTCGCCGGGCAGGCCCTCCACGAGATGGCCGCCGACATCGTCCGGCTGTGCCGCACGGACGTCAGAGACGCCGCATGATCGAACTCGAGGGCAAGACCGCTATCGTCACGGGGGGCGCGGCAGGCATTGGCCGGGCCGCCTGCCTGGCCTTCGCGCGAGCGGGCGCACGGGTCCTTGTGGTCGATTGCGCGGCGGCGGAGGGGGAGGCAACGGCCCAGCTCGTGCGTGATGCGGGCGGCGAGGCGCGGTTCGTTGCGGCCGACGTGTCGCGCAGCTCAGACGTGCAAGCCTATGTCGACGAGGCGATGCGGTGGCTCGGCAGAATCGATTGTTTCTTTAACAATGCGGGGATCGAGGGCCGGGTCGCGTTCACGGCGGAGTATGACGAGGCGGTGTTCGACGCCGTGCTTGCCGTCAACGTTAAGGGCGTGTTCCTGGGTTTGAAATACGTGATCCCAGCGATGCTCCAGGGCGGCGGCGGTTCGATCGTCAACACGGCGTCGACGGCCGGAGTGAGCGGGTCGCCGGGCCTTTCCGGCTACGTCGCGTCCAAGCACGCCGTCATCGGCCTGACGCGGACGGCCGCCGTGGAGTATGGCGGACGCGGCGTGCGCGTGAACGCGGTGTGTCCTGGGCCGACGGCAACGCGGATGATTGCTTCGCTCGAGAGCCAGACTGGCGCCGGCGCGAACGACCCGGGTGAACGCTATCGCGCGATGATTCCGATCGGCCGCTACGCCGAGGCCAATGAGATCGCGGACCTGGTGCTATTCCTTTGCTCCGATTTATCGCGGAGTATCAATGGTGCGCATTACTTGATCGATGGTGGTCGCACGGCCGGCGCCACGCCACCACGCCCCAAATAAGCTGCATAAACACTTCGGCACTAAACCGATCGTTAACCTTTCTCCTGCATGATCCTGAGAGCGCGATGCACCGTTGCGCCGGCCGTTCGAAGATCGAGCCGACCTCTACAGGAGTTCATGCCGTGTTCATCACCAAGCTCTATGTCGCCGCTCAGGTTGCCCTCTCCGACAAGAAGGGCGCCGCCATGGTCGAGTATGGCCTCCTTGCCGCTCTGATCGCCGTTGTCGCCGTGTCGGCGCTGACGACCCTCGGGACCGGCATCAGCGCCAAGTTCGCGAGCATCTCCAGCAGCATCTAGGCGCCTTCGCCCGCCTGGGGCGGTGCGACCCGGCAGGCCCGGCGCGGTATCAACCGCTCCGGGTCTGGCCTGCAAGAAACCAGCTGGGCAAAAGCAACGGCAATGCACGAAACACCCGACACCATCTTCGCCATATACTCTGTGTCGATCATGGCTCTCCTTGGCTTTGCGGCATGGCGGGACATCGCCACTCGCATCATCCCTGACACGGTAAGTATAGTCCTGATCGTGTTTGGCTGCGGCGCACGCCTGGCCCAAGGATGGCAGCCATTCTGGGTGTCTCTGCTTGTCGCCTTGGCGGTGTTTGTCTCTCTTCTGCCGCTCTGTAGCCGCGGACTGCTCGGCGGTGCCGATCTGAAGCTCCTCGCGGCGCTTGCGGCCGGCCTTCCTCCGCTCGCGAGCCTGCATCTCATCGCCGACGTGACGATCGTCGGTGGTGCGTTGGCTTTGCTGTATCTCGGATTGGGGAGGTTGCTCTCGCTGCTTCGAACCAGGGTGCAGCCGAGAGGTCGGGCAAGCTCATTGATCACTCGCATCATCAATGTCGAGTTCTGGCGTATCCGCCGCCGCGCTCCGCTGCCTTACGGGCTCGCTATCGCCATCGGTGCGGCATTTGCCGTTCTGAACCATCCGGGAGTTTGAACCGCAATGACACGCTTGCTGCTCGGCGCGATCCTCTTATGTGGCGGTGGCTTCCTGGCCTACTACAGTCTCAAGGACGACACGGTGAAGGCGTCCGTTGCCGCCCCTGTTACCATGGCCAAGATACTCGTCTCTGCCGAGCCCATTCAGGCCGGAACGCTCCTGAAGGAGACCGACCTGAAGGAGCGGGAAGTTTCGCCCGGCGATGTGACGCCCGCGGACTTGCTGGCCGACGATAACAACCGTGCTGAAGTCCGCGGTGCGATGCTGCGACGCTATCTAGACGCCGGACAAGCGATTCAGCGGGCCGACATCCTGCGGCCGCGCGATCGCGGCTTCCTGGCGACCGTGCTCGCGCCAGGAACGCGCGCGATCTCGATCGGCGTCGATGCAACGACCGGCGCGTCCGGGCTGATCTCGCCAGGCGATCTGGTGGACGTCATCCTGACACAAGAATTCGCCCGCGGTGAGACGACCGCCGGTCGCCGGGTGGTTGCTGAGACGGTGCTTAGCCGGGTTCGGGTCATCGCGGTGGACCAGCAGATCGCGCAGGGTGCACCGACCCAGTCCCTGGCGCAGAGCGCCGCATCGTCGAACCGTGTCGCCAGCAACGTCAGCCTCCAGGTCACGTCCGAGCAAGCGGCCAAGATCGTCGTGGCGGGACATCTCGGCCGGTTGACGCTGACCGTCCGCTCGATCGACGGAGACCAAGCCGCCGACAGTTCGGCCGATGCGCTGAGGCTCGCGGACCGGGGCGTCAAATCGATGAAGCCCGCCGCGTCAGGCTCGGTCTTCGGCTCGGACGTCTCGGCTGCGCTCTCGGACGCGGCGCCTCTCACGAACCCGAAGATGCGGCTCATCCAGGGCGATGCCGTCAGCGACCTCGAATTCCACTGACCCAAACCGTCCTGTTCACCCGCTAGAACCTCTGGAGACCTGCTTTGCAGTCCTCACTGACCCAAATACTGGCGTCTGATCCCTCGACCGAGACGTCGGAAGCGCGCGACGGCGCCGGCGATCGGACTACCGTCCTGGCTTTCTTGCTTGACGACCCCACTGAGGCCGCACTTCGCGGTGGTCTGGTCGATCAACTTAGCAGCGTGCAGATCAGACGCGGCGGGATCAAGGGTGCGGTGCGCGCCCTGAAGCACGAATTGTCGCCGCGTGTCTTGCTGGTGGACATCTCCGGCGTCGACGAAGATCCCATCAAGGCGCTCGACGAATTGGCGTCGGTTTGCTCTCCGGACATCAAGGTCATCGTCCTCGGCGACCGTTCTGACATCGAATTCTACCGGCTCGTCACCAAGCGCCTCGGCGTGGACGAATACCTGCGCAAGCCGCTCACCCGTGACGCCGTGTCGTTTCTCATCGGGCCTTATCTTGCGGGTGCCGTCCCCGAGCAGGACCGTAATCGCGGCGGCCGGGTCGTCGCCGTTTGCGGCGCGCGGGGCGGCGTCGGTGCGACGACGATCGCGGCGAACCTGGCCCTTCAGATCGCAGAGGAAACGCGCAGCCACGTCGCGCTGCTCGATCTGCATCTCCGCAATGGTCATGCCGCCATGCATCTTGGGGTGCGCCCGAGTCCGGGCTTGCGCTCCGCTCTGGAGAATCCGGAGCACGTCGATAGCCTTCTGCTCGACCGTGTCGCCATCGCGATCGGAGATCGGTTGCGGGTCATTGCAGCCGAAGAACCGATGGATGCGGAGCCGACGCCAACTCCTGCCGGCGTCAAGCAGGTCGTTAGGCTGCTTCGGCAGCGCTTCAACGTCATCGTTGTCGACATGCCGATGCCGCCCTCGCCGGCGGAGCGCGAAGCCCTCCTGCTGGCCAGACAGGCGTTGCTGGTGCTCAATCCCGAAGTTGCCAGCTTGCGAGATGCGCAACAGATGAAGCGCCTGATCGACTTGCAGATCGGTGGCGGCCGTATTCTCACGGTGCTGAACCGCTCCAACATGGTCGGGGCGCTGAGCCTCGATATGGTCAAGCAGGGACTCGGTTCCAAACCAGAGGTCGTCATCCCCGACTTGCCGAAGGCGATCGTCAGGGCGGCAAACCTGGGTAAGGCTGCCATCAAAGACTGTCCGCCGCTCCGTCGTGCGCTCCTGCCGTTATCTCAGGAAGCGTCTGGTGCTGATCTTCGCTCCAACGCGAGGAATTGGCTGAAGCTCTTCCGCCGGTCATGATGCGTTTCGGACGCCGCATCGACGAGCAGCCGGAACCGTCGCCGGGAAACGATGGGGCGACACCGGCCGTCGAACTACCGCCCGAGCCGCCCGTCGTGGCGACCGCGGCGACAGATGTGGCAGCCAGCCCCGCGCCGCAACGAGACTTGGCGTCCGCAACGGAGGTGCAGCTTCCGCGTCTCAGAGCGCAAGTGCTCGAGATGCTCGATATCGGTCGGATCGGGACGATGTCGCCCGAACAGCTGCGCACGCAGATCCGCGCCGTAGTGCACGGTCTGGCCAATCGCGAACGCCTGCAGCTATCCGCCCGCGATCAGGATCGGCTCGCTCAGGAACTTGCGGCCGACATGGTCGGATACGGGCCGCTCGAGGGCCTGTTGCAGGACGAGCGCGTCACTGAAGTGATGATCAACGGACCAGACAAGGTCTTCGTCGAAATGGCTGGCAAGATGAGCCTGACGACGACCCGCTTCCGCGACAGCCAGCAACTCGCGGTCCTGGCGCAGAAGATCGCTTCGGCTGTTGGACGCCGGATCGACGAAGCAAGCCCGCTGGTGGACTGCCGGCTTCCGGATGGCAGCCGGGTGAACATCGTCTTCCCGCCGCTTGCGCTCGATGGGCCGTGTATGACGATCCGCAAATTCTCCAAGCGCCGCATGACCCTGGACATCATGGTCGCGAATGGCAGCATGACGGCTCCCGTCGCGCGCATACTGGAGATCGCGGCCCGGTGCCGCCTGAACATCGTCGTCTCCGGGGGAACCGGCTCCGGCAAGACGACCTTGTTGAACGCCATGAGTCAGGTGATCGACCACGGCGAGCGTATCGTCACGATCGAGGATGCCGCCGAACTCCAACTGCAACAGCCCCACGTCGTTCGTCTCGAGACCCGGCCGAGCAACTTGGAAGGCAAGGGCGAGATCCTCCAACGAGACCTGTTGAAGAACGCGCTGCGCATGCGGCCCGACCGCATCATCCTTGGCGAGTGCCGGGGACCTGAGGCCTTCGACATGCTGCAGGCGATGAACACCGGCCACGACGGCTCGATTTGTACGATGCACTCGAACACGGCACGCGACGCGCTGACTCGGATCGAGAACATGGTCCAGATGGGCCTATCCAACCTGCCGGTCACCGCCATCCGCCGGCAGATCGTCGGTGCGCTCGATATCATCGTTCAGATCGAGCGTATGCGAGATGGCCAGCGACGGGTGACCGCGGTGACCGAAGTGTGCGGCCTCGAAGGCGATACGGTGACGATGAACGATGTCGTAACCTTCGAGTTCACTGGAGAAACGGCGTCGGGCGGCATTCTCGGACGCTATGTCTCTCCCAAGCTTCGGCCGATGTTCAACGATCGTCTGCAATACTTTGGTTACGATCGTTCCTGGTCCGATACACTGCAGGCCGTATGATGCACTCTGACGTAGTCGTGGCGGTCGTGGGCCTTGTCATGTTGGCCTGCGCCTTTCTCCTGTTCACCGACGGCGGAAGCACCAAGCGAAAGTTGAACGATCGGGTGCTGGCGACGCGCGAGGCGAAGGGCCAGCAATCCAACGAAGCCGATGCCCTGATCGCCGCGGAAGCTAAGCGCGGCCGTCTCTTCCGCCTGGCCTCCTGGCTCGGCTATCAGGCGGATTTGCCCGCGGGCTACGCCGCCTCGCCCCAAATCGTCGGCCCTTTGGCCGCCATCGTGGGCGTTCTCGCGTTCAACCTGAGCAAGCGATTGATCCCGCTCACGCCCACCCTGTTGCTGAGCGTGGTCGTGTCACTCCTTGTGGCTCGATACCTGTTTCATCGGAAAAGCAAAGCGTATAACGCCATCCTCTTCCGGCAGATTCCCGATGCGATGTCGCTGATGCTCCGCGCCGTACGGGCGGGCCTGCCGATCGCGGAGGCCATTCGAAATGTCGGCCGGGAAAGCATGTCTCCAACCCAGGAGGAGTTCGCCCGCGTTGCTGGGGAGACCGCCCTCGGAATGCCCATCGAGGTCGCGCTCCGCAGGTTGGCGGACCGGACCAAGATCCAGGAATACGCTTTCTTCGCGGTCATCATCGGTTTGCATGCCCAGACGGGCGGCAATCTGTCCGAGACGCTGGAGAACTTGGCGGACATGGTCCGGCGGCGGGTCGCTATGGTGGCCAAGGGCAAAGCTCTGTCGGCCGAGGGCCGTCTGTCAGCGGGCGTGATCGCCGCCCTTCCCTTCATCGTCGGATTTATGACGTTCTGCTTCACGCCGGGCTATATGGGCGAGTTCGTGACGAACCCAGGTGGCCCGATGTTGATCGGGGCCTTCGTCGTGCTCCTCTGCACAGGGCTGTTCGTGAGTCACCTGATGATCCAGCGCAGCATGGAAGACTGATGACAAACCAAACTCTCCTTCCGCAGATCGTTGGCGTATCGGCTTTCATCGTCGTCGCTGCCTATCTCGTAACGCGCACGATCGCGGAACGCGATCTCACGCGAAACGTGGAGCGTGTTCTCCGCGGGGAGAGGGCGCTCGAGCAAACGAGTAACGTCCGCGACCGGCTCATCGCGCTGGTCAGGCACCTTGGGTCTTATGCTCAACAGCTTTCGATTTTCTCGCAAAAAGACATTGCGGAGTTGGAGCGAGCAGCACGCACGGCCGGATATGCACCGGAGGCCGCTGTTCCTGTCGTGATCGGTGGCAAACTGCTCCTCCTCTTGGCTTGCCCCGCCGTCGCCTATGCTCTGACCCGGAACTTCGCGGCACCGACCCCGATCATCAGTGCGGCCGTTGGGGTGGTCATCGGCATGTTTGGACCGAATGCCGCGATATCCTACGCAAGGCAGCAACGCATGAAGGCGCTTCGCGTGGGGCTCAGCGATTGTCTTGATTTGCTAGTCGTGTGCGCCGAGGCCGGGCTTGGCCTAGAAAGCGCAATCGATCGCGTTGCAAGTGAGATGCGCCACTCCAACCATCAGGTCGCGCAAGAGTTCATGACACTTGGTCAAGATCTCCGCTTGAGTTCTGACCGGGGCGCAGCTCTGATGCGGATGGGTGAACGCACTGGACTGGATAATTTCCAGCGCCTGACGATGACATTGGCCCAAACGCTCCGGTACGGCACTCCGCTCGGTCAGGCGTTGCGGCTGCTGGCCATCGAGATGAGAACAGACCGGATGCTCCGCCTGGAGGAAAAGGCGGCGCGCCTGCCAACGATGATGATGCTG
This sequence comes from uncultured Alphaproteobacteria bacterium, assembly GCA_963835135.1. Lineage (GTDB taxonomy): Bacteria > Pseudomonadota > Alphaproteobacteria > Acetobacterales > Acetobacteraceae > JAVVHH01. Next base: position 382,137 of record CAWIEF010000005.1, on the reverse strand, counting down.
CCGCTGGCAGCTTTCATCCTCCCATGCCTTTTCATCGTCGTCGCTGGCCCTGCCGCTCTGCGCATCATGAGTTTGATGCACTGACGGCCAAAATGTAACGTCGGGGTCGGACCTCTAGGGTCGCTGGTTCAACAGGGAAGCAAGCTGGGCGACACCATCGCGGATCTGAGCGTATGCTGAGGCTGCGACGACTGCATCGCCATCGATCGGATCTTCGATCTCGCCGATCCCGGTCAGCTCCCCGAGCAAGATTGTTGGTGTCGTCAAATCAGGGTAGCGATCTGCGATGGCCGCCTGATTGACGCGGTCAAACAGGACAATCAGCGAGGCCGCGGCGGCCGTGTCCCGATCGAGCCACTTCGAGCGATGAGCGGCGAGATTTATGCCTTCCTGGTTCGCCCTGGACTGGAATAATTCCGGTACTGTCCGCCCCGGTCGCGGCATCATTCCAGCCGAGGTTACCACCATCCTGTCCCCCACGATCTCGTGCAGAACTGCAGCCGCGTAGGGGCTTCGGCAGATATTGCCTTGGCATACGAACAGGATCTGTAGCTTCCCCGGTTGGGCGGCGACGCTGCCAACGAGTGAGCGAGCCGTTGCGGTCGCCGCCCGCTGCTTGCCCGGGACGAACCGGCGCGCGCGCGTGACCGACCCGCGGATGATGGCGGCAAACTCGGCGCGTGCAGGCGCCGGGTCGTCGCGCACGTAGACATCATGCCGTTCAGCAAGGATCAGTATCCTGCGTAACCCCGACAGCCGGCGCGCGAGCGCACCAGCCTTGCGCAGCGGCGCCTGGTGGAGTTCCGCATCTGCCAGGGCCGACATCAGGTCGGGAACGAGGTTCCGGCCATAGATGCCAACCTGATAGGGCACGGGCGGCGATTCCGCCCCGTCCACCATCAGACGATACCAGCGGTATGGGAAGTCGACACCGAGCGCCACCGGCAAAGGTAGCGAGCCCCAGGGCCGAGCATTGACCTCGAGCATGATCCAATCGCCCGCCGGGTTTCGCTTGAATTCAAACATGGCAACCCCCGTGAAGGCTATTGCCGCGGCGATCGCCCCGCAGGCTTGCACCAAATCTGGCGAGGGAGCGGCGCTGACCCGGTAGAAGCTGCTGCCGGAACGCTCGTGCACGCGGTGATGTTCGAAGGCCTGCAGCAATTTGCCATCATGGGCGAGGACCGACAGACCGAGGCCGTCGCCATCGAAGCATGACTTCAGCAAGAGGCTGTCAGGCTCAGCCTCAAGCAGCAATTGCTCCAAATGGGCCTTGTTGCCCGTCACATGAACCCGGCCCCGCTTGGCCAGCCCTTCGATCGTGTAGGAGCGGCGAGGCTTGACGACGACCGGGGTGCCGAATTCCGCCAAAATGCTGCCGGCGACCTCGTGGTGGCGTGCCAGCCGCCCTCTCGCGATTGGAACACCGACGTGGGCTGCCAGCTCGCGCGTTTCGTGCTTGTCGAACAGCACGTCGATCGCACGAGCGTTGGGGATCGCTAACCGCGCAAGCCCCTCAAAGAGAGCACGGTGATGGTGAAGTGGGAGAAGATTGCGTTCATCACACGGGATCACGAGGTCGAACTCGTGCGTGGCGAGCAGCTTTTGCATGGCGTCCAACCATGCCTTTCCGTCGGCCATCCAGGGCGGAACGTCGTGGATCGCCTGCACGTACCGGCTCGACAAAGCGGGCGCGCGGAAATCGAACGGCGCGGCGTGCACCTCGATGCCCTGTCGTCCGAGGGAGCGCACGGTCGCCAGGAAGCCGCGCGTGTCATCGCCCATGACCAGCGCCTTGCCACGGCGAGGCTCTTCGATCCCAGCCATCGGCCGCCGATGTGTGAGCAACTCAGGCAACTGACGCTCGCCTGCGCATATCCGCTGCCAACTTACTGGCCGTCGTCGTGGTCCATAGCGGCATACTCGTGAAAAATTCTATGTATTTCGTTAAGTCGCGGACCAGGGCATCGCGGGCCCGCGCGTTCGGCGCATAAGGCGATCCGCCAGGCATCAGACTGGAGCTGTGATACGTCAGCATGAAATACCGGTGTCCGCGGGCAAGCGCGGACAGAGTTTGGCGGCGCATGTCCGCGAAGCCGTGGTCCTCTGGACTAAGCCGGAGACGCTCGAGCAGGCCGATACGACTGAAAACGCCCGGGACTCGCAACGACTGAAGGCGCAGCAGCCAGGGATAGATGCGCTCGCCCGAACTGGCCAGGCGACCCGCGAAATGGACGGACAACGGCAGTTCGGCGAGCCCGGCCTCGCTCATGAACGGGCGATCAGGCAGTGTCCGGAAATCGGGGCCGCCTTTGTCGGTGTAGTCCTGATGCGGCACGACGCTCGCATCGGCGATGAAGCCGAGGTCCCGCAGGATCCCCGGCGTTTCGGGGCCGATCCCGTAGCGGCCCGCTTTGTAGACCAGCGGCGGGGCGCCGAAACTGGCAGCGATGGTATCGCGCAGGATGCTCAGTTTGCGTCGCATCAATTCGGCCGGCAGGTTGCAGGCGAACGAGTTGTGCCCCGTGACCTCCTCCTCGTCGGGCGGGTTGACCCATGGATGCAGGTGCGCGCCGATTTCGCAACGCTCCGCCTCCATCCAGGGTCTCATGACCGCAACCGAGGAGGGGGTGGCCGCGACCGGGTAGTCGATCACGTAGGTTGGAACGATGCCTGCCGCGTCGAACACGTCTTGCGCCAGGTGCTGGAATCCGATGTTGGCGACCGTCGTGCTGCAGCGATCGAAGGGAGCGCCCCAGTCGAACTCCTCCTCGGTGTCAATGACGACGAGCAGGGTCGGCGGCAGATCGACAGGGACGGGCAGGATCGTGGTGACCGGGATCATGATGGCCCGAGCCGATGCCGGCGAGCGCTGCCCGCCGGCAGGGTGTCGCTATTTCTTCGCGCGGGCCTTCGCGGCAGGCTTTGAGGCCGCGGCCGGTGGCGGGTTCATCGCGTCCTTGACTTGCTTGGCCGGCGCGAAGTTCAGCTTCTTCGACGCGGCGATCTGAATGGTCTCCCCGGTGGCCGGGTTGCGTCCCTGGCGCGCCTCGCGCGACGCGACCTTGAATTTGCCAAAGCCCGGAATGCTGACCTCGTCGCCGTGCTGAGCGGCCTCGACCACGGCCTTGAACACCCCTTCGACCAAAGTGCGGGCTTGCTTCTTATCGAGATTGTGACCGGTTGCGATGTGCTCGGCGAGTTCAGTGACGTTCATGCGAGGTCCTTTCCGCGTTGGGAGTGATGCACCATTCCGGCCAGTCGCTTCCTGTAGGCAACCCGGGAATCCGCGGTCGGAAACAGCCCCTGGTCAGTGTTATCCATAAGCTCAATGCGTGGGCAAGCCCCGCTACACGGGCAAAGCGTGCAATCGGGGCGATTGTGTGGCGCAAATGGATGTACGAACAAATCACCGGTTCCCGCGCGCCAATGGGTGATCAGCGCACGAGACGATTGCAGTTTTCGCGACGCTTGCGCACGCTCCTGTGTTCCTCCTTGCCGCCTAACCTGCTTATATCGATGGGGCTGGCGTGCCGTGGTTGGTGCGCCGCGCAGCGAGAGGCGGAATGTCGGGTTTTCGTGGCAAGGCACCTGGGGCCGGCTCGGGCGAGATGTCCCGGCGGACCCAGTCGTTGCGGCCGTCGATTGCCCTCGACGCGCGGGAGGCGGCGAAGGCCCGCAAACTGCGCCGGGCCGGGGCGGAGCCGGCGGAAATCTCCGAGGTGATCGGGGTGCCGATCGAAGAAGTGGAGAAGGCGCTCGTGCAGATGCGTTCGCCGAGGCCGGAGACGACGCGCGGAACGCTCAACGTCACCTTGGCGGCGCACCGACTAATCATGCAAGAACGGATCGGTGACGAGCCGATTTGGCGAACCATGGATCGTATGCTGGACGAACTATTGCGGCGGCGCGCGGCCGCGCCCGAGCGGCGAACCCGGGCCACCAAGACGGCGGCAGACCTGCCGCTGCTGACTTTAACTAAATCTTGAGAGGTCCAGTGGTAGCCTTCCCCATGATCTACGCCTGGCATGATACGATCAGTGCCGCTCTGACGCCCGCGCGTATCTGGGCCAGGAGTGCAAGTTCTTTGATGCAGATACCGGGCACGCCCGAGTATCTTGCCTGGCCGAGCCGCGCCATGTCGGCGTGGGCGGAGGTGACGGACGATGTGCTTCGTCCGCGCGGCAAGCCCGAGTGGAACATCAAGGTTAGCCGGAACGCGACCGAACGCGTGCCGGAAGAACTCGTGCTCGAGCGGCCGTTCCTGCGGCTCCTGCGCTTCGTCTCCCCCAGCGCCACCAATGCCCCGAAGGTTCTGCTGGTTGCCCCGATGAGCGGGCATCATGCCACCCTTCTGCGCGGCACGGTGCAGGACATGATCGACATTGGGCTCGACGTTTACGTCACGGATTGGCGGGACGCGCGCATCGTGCCGCTGCTGCATGGCGATTTCGATCTGTCGAGCTACATCGAGACGGTCGTGGAGGTCATTCAGCATCTCGGGGCTGAGACGCACGTCGTTGCCGTCTGTCAGCCAGCGCCCGCCGTGATCGCTGCCGTCTCTCTCCTGGCCGCCCGGAATGACCCGGCGCAGCCGCGGACCATGACGCTCATGGGCGGACCGGTCGACACCCGCGCTGCGCCGACGGTCGTCACGAAGCTCGCTGCCCAACACTCGATCGAGTGGTTCGAGACTCATGTCGTGACCACCGTGCCACCATGGCACCCGGGCGCATTCCGTCGCGTCTACCCCGGTTTCCTGCAGTTGGCCGCATTCATCTCGATGAACCCTGACCGCCACGTCGAGGCCCATCGTCGTATGTTCAATCACTTGATCAAGGGTGATGAGGACAGTGCGTCGGCCCATCGCCGGTTCTACGACGAGTATCTGGCCGTCATGGACGTGCCGGCCAACTACTACCTCCAAACCGTAGAGTCGTTCTTTCAGAAGCATGCACTATCACTCGGAACGCTGAAGGTCGGCGGAGAGGTCGTGACCCCGGCGGCCATCGAGCGCACCGCGTTGCTGACCGTCGAAGGTGAGCTCGACGACATTTCCGCACCGGGTCAAACGATTGCGGCGCACACGATTTGCTCGTCGATACCGTCGAGCCGGCGAGGCCAATACCTGCAGCAAGGTGTCGGCCACTACGGCATATTCAACGGGAGAAAGTGGCGCTCGGACATCCTGCCTCGGATCAAGGCTTTCATCGAGGCCAACGACCGAAAGAACAGCGCCGGCATGGCTGCGCTGAAGGAAGCTGCCTCCACCTATCAGTGAGACTTCACCGCTTGAGGCTCGGATAGCAGTCGCTGTCCGGGCACCAGGCCTGGTCGGCTGTCGCCGCCGATGGTTCAATGCGCGGGCGGGCGCAGGCGCCCAATCATCAGCGGGAGGAATTCGAATGGCTCAACCGGGCAAAACTGCGCTCGTCACCGGAGCTGGTAGCGGGGTCGGACGCTCGGCGGCGTTGGCTCTCGCGGCCGCTGGTTGGAACGTCGCTCTCGTGGGACGGCGACCCGACGCGCTGGAGGAGACCGCTGCCCTCGGCACCAAGACGCAGTTCCTTGTCCTTCCCGCCGACGTGTCTCAGCCGGACGCCGTGGACGCCGCGTTTGCGCAGGTCGCGGCGCAGTGGGGGCGTCTCGACCTACTGTTCAACAATGCCGGCATGGGCACGCCTGCGCTGCCGATCGACGAGTTGTCGGTTCAGCAATGGATGGATGTGGTCGGTGTCAACCTGACCGGTTCGTTCCTGTGCGCCCGTGCGGCGTTCCGCATGATGCGGCACCAATCGCCCCAGGGGGGACGGATCATCAACAACGGATCCATCTCGGCGCACACGCCCCGGCCGGGCTCACTGCCGTATACGAGCACGAAGCACGCGATCACTGGGATGACGAAGTCCCTGGCGCTCGATGGCCGGCCGTTCGACATCGCGTGCGGCCAGATCGATATCGGCAACGCCGCGACACCCATGACCGAGCGGATGACCAAGGGCGTGCCGCAACCGAACGGCAGCATGATGGTCGAACCAAGGATGGACTCGAAGCATGTCGCTGACATGGTCGTGGTGATGGCTGGCCTTCCGCTCGACGCCAACGTGCAGTTCGTGACAGTAATGGCGACGAAGATGCCCTTCATCGGCCGCGGTTGAGCGCATTGGCCTCCGGCGCGAGCCGGCGGCGTCACTGTCCAGCGGCTGCTCCGGCCGGGCCGCGGGGATCGTGGGCACCAAAGAGTGTGGCACCGGGCAGTTCGGGCAAACCGACATTCAGCGACTCGGCCGACCCGAAGCCGGTCGGCATCAGCCGCGGGCTGCCTGAGGTGATCCCTTCGGCCACGCCCCACGGCGCACTTTCCGTGAAGGTGTAGCCTCGCTGCTCCAGCAACGCTTTCGTATCGGCCGAGAGCGCAAATCGTTCGATATACACCGTATCGGGCAGCATCTGGTGATGGATCCGCGGCGCATCGATCGCTTCCTGGACGGTCATGCCATGGTCGATGACGTTGACGATCGCTTCGAGGGTGATCGTGATGATGCGAGGCCCGCCCGGGCTGCCGATCACTAGAACCGGACGGCCGTCGCGGCTGACGATCGTCGGGCTCATCGAACTCAGTGGGGTCTTGCCCGGAGCAATGGCGTTGGCTGCCCCTTGCGACAGGCCGAACATGTTGGGGGACCCGGGCTTGCTGGTAAAATCGTCCATTTCATTGTTCAGCAGGACCCCGGTTCCCGGCGCGACCCGGTGGATGCCGAACGACCCGTTCAAGGTGTAGGTCACCGACACGGCGTTGCCGTCCTGGTCCATGACGGAAAACTGCGTCGTATTCATCCCCTCGTGCGGCGGCATCCCGGTCGCGAACGCAGCGGACGGAGTCGGCCGATCCGGATCGATCCTCGCGCGAATTTCCGCGGCATATGCCTTGTCGAGCAGCCGTGTCACCGGATTCGACACGAAGTCGGGGTCGCCGAGCTCAGCATTCCGATCGAAGAACGCGTGCCGCATGGCTTCGACGAGAAGGTGTACTTCGGCCGCGCTATGAAACCCGGCCGACCGAAGATCATAGCCCTCGAGAATGTTGAGGATCTCGCACAGGACGATTCCGCCCGAGCTCGGGGGTGGCGAGGACTGCAGGAGAAAGCCGCGATACGTGCAGCTCACCGGCGGCATCTCGCGCACTGTGTAGTGCTCAAAATCGGTCTTCTGCAGGATGCCACCGCCGGACTGGCTTGCCGCCACGATCGCCTCGCCGATCGGCCCCCGGTAGAACGCATCCGGCCCTTCCGCTGAAAGCGCCTCGAGCGTACGGGCCAGGTCGGGCTGGATCAAACGATCGCCCGGCTGCAACGGGCGATCGCCGGGCAGGAAGATGGACGCGGTCGCCGGGTCCCGGCGAAAGGCGGCGGTGCCGAGTTTCAACAGCGCGACGTCGCCGGCGGTGAGGACGAACCCCTCGCGGGCGAGGCGGATCGCGGGCGCGAGGACGGCCGCACGGGGAAGCCTGCCATAGCGGGTGCGCGCCGCCTCGAGTCCGGCCGGGGACCCTGGGACTCCGACGGCCAACCACGTGTCCGTGGAGCGGCCTTTGACGACGCTGCCAGTCTCGTCGAGGAACATGTCTGGCGTGGCGGCGAGGGGCGCCTTCTCGCGAAAGTCGAGGAAGGTCGCCCGTCCATCGGCCAGGCGGAGCGTCATGAACCCGCCGCCGCCGAGATTGCCGGCGGCCGGGTACACGACCGCGAGCGCGTAGCCGACGGCGACCGCGGCATCGATCGCGTTGCCGCCCTGCTCCAGCATCGCCACGCCCGCAGCCGAGGCGAGCGCCTGGGCCGAGACGACCATGCCGTGCCGGGCTGCGACAGGGGCCGGGTCATAGGCAAGCGCCGGGCGGGTGATCAGGCTGCACACGAGAAGTGTGGCGAGGCGAAATGGCGTGATGGTCACTCCCGACGATGCTGGCCATTATGCCGGAACGGCTGGCGATTGGAGGAGGGTTCGCGACGCATGAAGAACACAAAGACCGTGCTGGTGCCACACTTCATGGGCGGGGCAGGCTTGGCCATGCTGCGGGCACGGCCCGATGTGGCCACCGTGGTGTATCAGGCGTCGATCCAGGCAGAGGCATTCCGGGAGTTGCTGTCCCAGGCCAGCGGGGTGGCGCTGTCGGCCACCCGGTTCGGGCGCGCCGAGACGGACGCCAGCCCGGCGCTCGAAGTCGTGGCGCGCATCGGCGTGGGCTTCGACGCGGTCGAAATCCCGCCGCTCACGGAACGAGGCATCCCGCTGATGATTGCGGGCACGGCCAACTCGACCAGCGTCGCCGAGCATGCGCTGTTCATGATGATGGCTGTCGCCAAGCGAGCGCTCGAGCTGCATGCGCGAACGCGAGACGGGTTGTGGCACGATCGGACCAGCCCGTTGCCGCGGGAGCTGGCGGGGTCGACGGTGTTGGTGATCGGGTTCGGGCGGATCGGCAGCCGGACGGCGCCCCGCTGTGCTGCGATGGGCATGCAGGTGCTGGTCTACGACCCGTTCGTCGCGCCGGCTTCGATCGAGGTGGCGGGGTTCGAGGTGGTCGAGGACCTCGACTCGGCGTTGGCCCGGTCGGATTACGTGACGATCCATTGCCCGAGATCGCCGGAGACGCTCGGGATGTTCAATGCCGAGCGCATCGGGCGGATGAAGCCGGGCGCCGTGCTGGTGAACACCGCGCGCGGTGGCATCGTCGATGAGACGGCGTTGCTGGCCGCGCTGAGGTCTGGGCAAGTGAGCGGCGCTGGGCTCGACGTTTTGGCGCAAGAGCCGCAGGGGGCCGGCAACCCCTTGTTACAGGAGCCCGGCGTGATCAGTTCGCCCCATGTTGCTGGCGTGACGGTCGAGGCGATGGATGCGATGGGGGTCGCGACGGCGCGCAACATCCTCAGCGTATTGGACGGTGCCCCGATCCGAGACCACGTGGTCAACCAGGAGGTGCTGTGACGCTCAGCCCGCGGCGACTGCCTCGGCGAGGCGCATGAAAACCGGCACCGCCTCCGCGAGCGAGGCGAGGCTGACATGCTCCGATGGCGTATGGGCGTCCGCGATGTTGCCGGGGCCGAGGATCAGGCAGGGGGCTAAGGCCTGTAGCTCGGAAGCGTCAGTGCCGAAGGGAACCGTCGTCGCGGGTGCGCCAGTTTGGTCGGTCGCCAAGGCGATGAGGGGATGCTCGGGGGGCAGCTCGGGCGGCGCTGCGCCGCGGAGCAGCGTGAGCTGGAGGTCGTGCCGGTCGGCTGCGGCCTGGACTGCGGTGACGATGGGCTCGGGGTCGACGCCGGCGCTATACCGGTAGCGGATGCGGATGGTCGCTTTCGGCACCGTCATGTTGATGGGGGCGCCGTGGTTGTCGATCACCGGGTTGAAGTCACTGAAGGGCGGGTCGTAGCTGGCGTCTTGCAGCGCCGGATCCGTGCGGAGACGGTCGAAGAGGGTTGCCATATCGGCCATGAAGGGCATCAGCGCCCAGTTCGCGTTGCGGCCGGCGCCGGTGCTGCTATGGGCCTGAATGCCGGTTGCCACGGCGACGAACTCGATATGGCTGCGATGGCCGCGGACAGGGATCATGCCTGTGGGTTCGGCGATCAAGATGCCGCGCGGGGCGAAGCTGCGGGCGAGTTCGCTGGTGCGGGCCAGCAAGCGTGCGCCTTGCTTGGTGGTTTCCTCGTCGGTGGTGATCAACAGGGCTACCGGAACGCTCGGCGGCAAGCTGGTCGCCGCAGCAACCAGGCAGGCGAGCGGCCCCTTCATGTCGGTGCTGCCGAGGCCGTGTAGGACGCCTTCGTTCACGAGGCCGGACCAGGGGTCAGTGGTCCAGCCCGTGTTGGGGACGGTGTCCATGTGGCCGCAAAAGGCGAGGCCGCCGCTGCCGCGAGCGGCGATGAGAACGCATTTGTTGATGCCGCTCGCATCTTTGTAGTCGAGCCGCTCGAGCTGGAATTCGCCGAGTTCCGCTTCAAGCCGGTCGGCCAGGGGTAGGTTGCTGATGCTGCTGCGACTGTCGATGCGAACGAGGTCGCGGGCGAGCGTTGCGACGAACTCGTGCGTGTCCATGCGCGGTTCCCCTTGGCTAGATCCGGCGTCACCTCTTGCACGGGTGCCGGGGCCGGGCAAGGCTGCGGGAATGGTCACCTATCTGGATCCGCGGAGTGGGGAGACGTTCGCAATCGGGACACCGCGCTGGTGCGGAACGAACCACGCGCCGCTGATGGTGTCGCCGCTGCCGGGTCTTCGGCGCGGGCAAATCGACGGAACGGAGCGGAGTCTTTGGCGATATCGGGCGGCCTTTCCGTTTGCCGTCGAGGCGCCGATCAGCATGGGGGAGGGCTGTACACCGCTGATCGCGCGGAGGCTGCATGGGGGGAGGGCGCTTTTGAAATGCGAGTGGTTCATGCCCACTGGCAGCTTCAAGGACCGGGGCGCGTCCGTCATGCTCTCGCTGTTGCGGGCGCAAGGGATACGGGCTGTGCTCGAGGACAGTTCGGGCAATGGCGGTGCCGCGGTCGCAGCCTACGCGGCCGCGGGCGGGATGACGGCGACCATCATGGCGCCTGCGAGTACCAGTCCGGCGAAAACCGTTCAGATGCGCGCACATGGGGCTGCGGTCACGCTCGTGCCGGGCACTCGGCACGACACGTCCGTCGCGGCGATGGGGTATGCAGGCGAGGCGTTCTACGCCAGCCACAACTGGCATCCATTCTTCCTGCATGGGACCAAGACGCTGGCGTATGAGCTATGGGAGGATCTTGGCTTTCGGGCGCCGGACCATGTGGTGATCCCCTGTGGCGCCGGCTCGAACGTGCTGGGCTGCCAGATCGGCTTCTCCGAGCTGCTCGAGTCCGGGGAGATCGGCCGGATGCCGAGGCTGTGGGCCGCTCAACCGGCGAATTGTGGGCCGATCGCGGCAGCCGCCACGGGCGTTGCGGCGGGGCCTGTGCGTCCCACGATTGCGGAGGGAACGGCAATCGAGGCGCCGATCCGGCTGCCAGAGGTCGTCGCCGCTCTGCAGGAGAGCGGCGGCGGCGGCGTGCTGCTGTCGGAGTCGGAGATTGCCGATGCGATGCTGGGATTGGCGAGATGTGGCGTCTATGTCGAGCCGACATGCGCGCAAGCTGCGGCCGCATATCGGACATTGCTCGGTTCGGGCGCGATCGGACCGGAGGACGTCACGGTGCTGGTGTTGACCGGCACCGGACTGAAGGCGACCCCGCGCATTGCTGAGTTGCTTGGCATTACCCTTTGAGGCCGGCGAGGATCACGACACTTGAACGGCTTGTGCCGCTGCTTCGAGCTCCTGGAACGACGGCATGTGCTGCGTCGGTGCCATCTTGCGGCCAGTCTCGATGCTGATTTGAGGCGCGTTGCCGTGCAGGTGGGTGATGAGGACCGCGCGGATCACTTCGAAATATTGGCTTTCTTCCTCGACGACGCTCTTCAGCCGGGTCGCGAACGGGCCGGCCATCCCGTAGGCGAGGAGAACGCCGAGAAAAGTGCCGACCAGCGCTCCGCCGATCATCGCGCCGAGAACGGCAGGGGGCTCGTTGATGTGTGACATCGTCTTGATCACGCCAAGCACGGCCGCCACGATTCCCAGAGCAGGAAGCGCGTCGGCGGTGCTTTGCAAAGCGTGCGCGCCGTGCAGCTCTTCATGCAGGGTCTTCTTGAGTTCGCGGCCCATGACGTCTTCGATCTGGTGGGGATCGTCGGCGTTCATGCCGAGCATGCGCAGATAGTCGCAGATGATGGATGTAGCGTGATGGTTCGCCAGGATGCTCGGGAAGTTCTTGAAGGCCGAGCTTTCCTCCGGCCGTTCAATGTGCGCTTCGAGCGCCATGGCGCCCTTCGAGCTGGCGAGACGAGTGAAAAAGTAGAGAAGGCTCAGGAGTTCGACATACTGGGCCTTTTTGTAGGACGCGCCTTTGAGGATCTTCTTGAAGCCGCCTAGCGTGTGTTTCACATCGTGCATGCTGTTGGACATGACGAAGGTGCCCAGCGCCGCGCCGCCGATGGTCAGCAGCTCGAAGGGCATGGCTTCGATTAAGGGCTCGAGGCTGCCACCCGACAGGATGTAGCTGCCGAAAACACACGCGAGGAGGAAGCCGAAGCCACCGATGGTCAGCATGGCCGATTATCGTTTCGGGGCGGCGCGGTCGCGCAACAAGACGATCGCGATCCGGCGATTCGCGGCTGCCGTAGCATCGGTGGGGATCAACGGATCGCGGTCGGCGTTGCCGGTCACGCTTCGCACCCTGGTCTCGGGCAGCCCGGCGTCCATAAGAAGACGCCGCGTTGCATTGGCCCGATCGGCCGATAGGTCCCAGTTGGTCTTGTCGTTGCCGCGATACTGCATCGAGTTGGTGTGCCCTGCGATGGTGATCGACTCCGGCATCTTCAGAAGTACCGGCGCAACCTTGGCCAGAACCGCCCTGGCGCGCTCATTCAACAAAGACGAGCCGGTGCTGAACATCGGCGTGCGATCGGCGTCCAGGAGCTGGATGCGCAACCCTTCCGGAGTGATGTCGATGGCAAGCTGCTTGGCGAGGTCGGCCAAGGCGGGGTCGGCTGCGACCGCGTCCCGGATTTGTGTCGCGGCATGCTCGAATTCGCGGCGTTCCAGCCGCTCGTTGTCGATCTGCTTGGTCCCACCGGCTGGCGAACTCGCCTCGTGAGGTTTGCGGCCGGCGCTGGCGCCGCCGTCGCTCGCGCTGGGCTTCAAGGCGGTGCCGGGCACTTTGGACGATGCTTGCTGGACCGGCATGTCGCCCGTGTCATCGTCGTCCGCCACCGGGTAGGGCTGACTGTGGGTCAACTCGACCGCGCCCTGGTCCGAGGTCATGGCACCGTCACTATTCGGGGTGCGGCCGCCAAGCGGCGCGCCAGAGCCGGATGGCGCCGTCGCGACATGGCTAGTAGGGCTGAAATAGTCGGCCAGACCGCGCTTCTGCTCCTGCGTCGTGGCGTTGAGCAGCCACATCAGCAGGAAGAACGCCATCATCGCGGTGACAAAATCGGCGTAAGCCACCTTCCAGGCGCCGCCGTGGTGGCCACCTTGGACCACCTCGTTTCGCCGGACGATCACCGTCCCTTTATCCCGCTTCCTGCCGCTCATCACTTGGTCCAAGTATTTGACGCAGTGTAGCGGGGAGGCGTTGACGAGAGGTTAAAGGGGCAGGCTACTCGGCGGCGGTCGCCATCGCTCCGGAGACGACCCCATCCCCTGCTCGCAGCGTCAGGAAACGTTCGGCCTCGAGAGCCGCGATGCACCCGGTGCCAGCCGCCGTGACGGCCTGCCGCCAATGCTTGTCCTGTACGTCACCCGCTGCGAAAACGCCCGGCACCGACGTCGTCGTCTGGCCCGGCGGCGTCATCACATATCCTTCGTCGTCCAGCTCGACATGACCGCGGAACACGCTTGTCGTCGGCGTGTGGCCAATCGCGACGAAGACGCCGTCGACCGACAGCAGCGTCTCCGCGCCGGTCGGCAGGTGACGGAGCCGAAGCCCGGTAACGACTTCGGGCTGGCCGCCACCGATCACCTCCTCGACGGCGCTGTCCCACACCACCTGGATCTTTGGATTGGCGAACAGCCGTTTTTGCATGATTTTCTCGGCGCGCAGCGAGTCGCGACGGTGAACCAGCGTCACCTTGTCGGCGTGATGCGTGAGGAACAGGGCCTCCTCCACGGCCGTATTGCCGCCGCCTACGACGGCAACTTGCTTGCCGCGGTAGAAGAAACCGTCACAGGTCGCACAGGCTGAGACGCCCGCTCCTTGCAGTCGTTTCTCCGATGCGAGGCCCAGCCAGCGTGCCTGAGCGCCCGTCGCGATCACGACGGTCTCTGCCAGATAGATGGTGCCCGAGTCGCCGGTGACGCGGAACGGTCGTGCGGCGAAATCGACCGACATGGCCAGGTCATGCATGATCGTCGTGCCCACGTGCGCGGCCTGCTCCGCCATCTGTTCCATGAGCGCCGGCCCTTCAATCGCGGTCGCGAAGCCCGGGTAGTTCTCGACATCCGTCGTGATCATCAACTGGCCGCCGGGCTGTAGGCCGGTGAGCAGGATGGGCGCGAGGTTCGCGCGGGCGGCGTAAATCGCTGCGGTATATCCGGCGGGGCCGGCTCCGATGATGAGGACTCGGGTCGCGGTTTGGTTCGACATCACCGGAGAATATCGACGGGAGCGGCCCAGGTTCAATGCCGGGCTTCACAGCACTTGGCGCCTGTAATTATATTGCGCGAAACGAGGGTTCGACGAAGCCGATGAAATTAGGAGAGGGGCCTCCGGCGCTCGACGCCATCGACCACATCATTCTAGCGGAACTGCAGCGCGATGGGCGAATGACCAACGTCGAACTCGCGCGCCGTGCGGACATCACGGCGCCCCCCTGTTTGCGCCGGGTTAGACGGCTCGAAGAGGCCGGCGTCATCCGCGGCTACCATGCCGACACCGATGCGGGGCAGCTCGGATGGGCCATCCTGTTCTTCGCGATCGTTGGGCTGGAGAGCCAAAAGGAACAGGTGCTCGCCGCGTTCGAGGCCGCGGTGGCGGACTGGCCCGAGGTGCGCGAGTGCCACATGATTCGAGGCGGTGGGGACTTCCTGCTCCGTCTGGTGGCCCGCAACACCGAGCACCAGAACCAATTGACGCAGCGGCTTACGGCCGGACACGCGGTCAGCCGCGTGCAGACGCTGCAAACGATCCGAACCAGCCGGAACGAGGCGGGCGTGCCGCTCTAACGGCCGCCGATCTTGAAGCTGAGGAAATTGGGTTGGGTCGCGAACGGCGTTGCTGCCCAGTTGGCGGCGCCGACCGGCAGGCTGTTGGGCGATTGTGGCTCGCTGTTGGCGTTGACGTCGCCCGTTCCAGGCGGGAACTGAGCGGAAACAAGCACCTGGTGCTCGGGGACGCTACAAGCGGCAAGCGCGGCCAGCGGCACGAGGCAGAGCAACAGGCGGGCTGAACTGGTCATGGCGAACAAACACCGCCAGGGCCATTTCGTTCCGATGCTCGGCCGGCGAAAGAGCGCCGAAGCCGGCAGTGAGCTCATTGACCCCTGGCCGAAGTTTCGACTACGCCAACCCACCATGAACGCGGATGCACCCTGCCAGCGCAAGACGAAGAGGACTGCGGCGGCGTCTCCACTAGCGTGCGGACATTAGCGTCCAATTGCTCAAGGGCGCGGGGCAAATCGCCGCGCCTCAGTTCGCGCGATAGATGCCGACTGTTCTCCTGCTGCTGCTGACCGGGATACGCTTGGCGGTCGCAGCAGCCACGGCGCTGGCCCCGGACGAGACCTATTACTGGGTGTGGTCGCGGGCTCTGGCGCCGGGTTACCTCGACCATCCGCCAATGGTCGCGCTGTGGATTCGGGTCGGCACGGCGGTCGCAGGAGACACGGCGCTCGGGGTTCGCCTGTTGGCGCCGATCGCGGCAGCTCTGGGTTCTTTGATGCTCGTGGATGCGGCCAACCGGCTCGATCCGGATCACCGGCCCGGCCTCGCGGCGGCGGTGCTGCTGAACGCGACGCTCATGCTCGGAGCCGGCGCGGTGACGATGACGCCGGATACGCCGCTGCTGTTCTTCGCGGTCGTGACGCTGTGGGCGTTAGCGCGTGTCAGCGTCGATCCGCGCTGGTGGATCGCAGCCGGCGTCGGGATCGGGCTGGCGCTGGACAGCAAGTACACCGGAGCGCTGCTGGCGGCTGCGCCGGTGATCTGGGTCGCCGGGCTACGGCAATGGCCGGTGCTGCGTTCGCCGTATCCATGGGCGGGGGCGGCGGTGGCGGTGGCGATGTTCGCGCCGGTGGTCGCCTGGAACGCGGCGCACGGTTGGGCCAGCTTCGCCAAACAAGGAGGGCGGACCGAGAGCTGGGCGCCGCAGCAAGCAGTGCAGCATCTGGTCGAGTTGGTGGGCGGCCAGATCGGGTTGGCGACGCCGATTGTCTTCCTGCTGTTCGCGGCCGGGTTGGGCCGGGCGTGCGTCGCCGCGTTGCGGCGCGATGCGACTGGGCTGCTGGTGGCGTCGCTGGCGGTGCCAGGGCTGCTGGTATTCGCCGAGCACACGCTCAGCGCGCGTGTGCAGGCGAACTGGTTGGCGATCTTGTACCCGCCGCTCGCGGTGGCGGCGGCGAGCGTCGGTGCGCGCTGGCGGCCGGCGGCGGCCGGGGTGGGCTTCGCCCTGACGGCGATCGTCTATCTGCAAGCGACGGCGGCGCCGTTTGCCTTGCCGCGCCGGCTCGATCCGACGTTGGCGCGGCTGGCCGGATGGGGCGAACTGGCGACCGCGGCGGACGCGATGCGACGGGATCGCAGCCTCGCCTTCGTGGCATCGGACGAGTATGGCCAAGCGGGGGAACTCGCGTGGAACGCGCCGGCCGGCATGAGGGTCCTCGGTGTCGAGGAGCGGTGGCGGCTGTTCCGGCTCCCGGCTGCGCCGGCCGCGACCGGGCTACTGCTGATCAGCGAACGGCGGCGAGCGGACCCCGCTCCGGGCTCTTGGAGCGACGTGGAGCAGATCGGCCGGCTCATCCGCTCCCGCGATGGGGTGGAGGCAGAGGCGTTCCGGGTCTATCGTGCCACGCTCATAGTGGATGCGCCGGCCGTGATGTTGCCGCGCCCCGGAGGAGAGTGATGCAGAATTGGACGCCCCGGAGCTGGCGTGACCGGCCGGCCCAGCAGATGCCGACCTACCCGGACCAGGCCGCGCTCGAGGCGGTCGAGAGGCGCCTGGCTGGCTATCCGCCGCTGGTTTTTGCTGGCGAAGCACGGCGCTTACAGGCCGGGCTGGCGCTTGCGGCGGAGGGGCAGGCCTTCGTGCTGCAAGGGGGTGATTGCGCCGAGAGCTTTGGCGACTTCACCGCGAACATCATCCGCGACACGTTCCGCGTGCTGCTGCAGATGGCCGTGGTGCTCACCTTCGGTGGCGGCGTGCCGGTGGTCAAACTCGGCCGGATGGCCGGGCAGTTCGCCAAGCCCCGCTCGTCTGACATGGAGACCGCCGACGGCGTGAGCCTGCCGAGCTATCGCGGCGACATCGTCAACGGGCCGGAGTTCACCGCAGCGACGCGCGTTGCGGACCCGGCGCGGATGGAGATGGGCTACTTCCAATCCGCGGGAACGCTGAACCTACTGCGGGCCTTCGCCAATGGCGGCTACGCGGACCTGCACGAGGTGCATCGCTGGAACCTGGACTTCGCCGCACGGTCGCCGCTCGCGGCCCGCTACCAGGACCTCGCCTCTCGGATCGACGAGACGCTCTCGTTCATGCGGGCCTGTGGCATGGCGAGCACGCCGCAGGTGCGCGAGACCGACTTCTACACGAGCCACGAAGCGCTGCTGCTGCCATACGAGCAGGCGCTGACGCGGGTCGACAGCACGACCGGCGGGACGTACGCGTGCTCGGCCCACTTCCTCTGGATCGGCGATCGGACCCGGCAGCTCGACGGGGCGCATGTCGAGTTCCTGCGCGGGGTCAAGAACCCGATCGGGCTGAAGGTTGGGCCGACCTTGGCGGCCGACGATCTGCTCCGGCTGATCGAACGACTCAACCCGGCGGATGATGCCGGACGCCTGACCCTCATCAGCCGCATGGGAGCGGAGAGCGTGGCCGCGACCCTGCCGCCGCTGCTGCGGGCGGTGCAGCGCTCGGGCCGGAAGGTCGTCTGGCTGTGCGACCCGATGCACGGCAACACGATCAGCACGGCGGCCAAGGTCAAGACCCGTAGCTTCGACTCGATCGTGACCGAGGTGCGGCGCTTCTTCGACGCGCATGCCGAGGCCGGCACATGGGCGGGCGGGGTCCACGTGGAGATGACCGGGCGGAATGTGACGGAGTGCGTCGGCGGCGCCCACCGATTGACGGAAGCAGATCTGGCAGAGAGTTACGAGACGTTCTGCGACCCGAGGCTGAACGCCGAACAGTCGCTCGAACTGGCGTTCCTGGTCGCGGAGTCACTGAAATCCAGACGCTCGGGTGCCCTCGCGGTCGCCGCGCAGTGAACGAGGGCAGCAGTCCCCGGCCGCTGCTCGAGGATATCGGGTGGCGGACCGACGCTTACTTCAACCGCACCCGGGATGTGATTTCGCGCTTCGGGGACTTGACCGTCACCTATGCCGTGTTCCTGCGGCGGCCGGTGGTCTCGGCGCCGCGGCTGATGGTGGAGTGGCTCGAGAAGGTCGCGGCGGCGCGCGACGTGGTGTTCACCGTCGACATCATCCATCCGGAGGGTCAGTGGGTCGGGGCGGGTGAGCCGATCGCCTACATCACCGGGTCGTTCCAGGCGCTGGCGGATTGCGAGACGCTGTTCCTGCAGAAGCTCGGCCCGGCCTGTGTTGCCGCCCATAACGCGTATCAAATGTGCGCCGCGCTGCCGGAAGTGCAGTTCCTCGCCATGGAAGCGCGGCATTGCGCCGGGGCGGAGATGCAGGAGACGATGGGGTATGCCGCCTCGGTCGGCAGTGCGACGGCCAAGCGAGAGGGCGCGATCGGCTTCGTCGGCACGTCGACGGACATGGCGAGCCACTATTTCGGCGAGGCGCGGGGGCGGGGCACGATGCCGCATGCGCTGATCGGCTACGCCGGGTCGACGGTGCGGGCGGCGCAGATGTTCCACGAGACCTGCCCGACCGAGTTCCTGACGGTGCTCACCGACTATTTCGGACGGGAAGTCACCGACGGGATCGAGGTGTGCCGGGCGTTTCCGGCGCTGGCGCACGAGGGGCGGCTGGCCGTGCGATTGGACACCCATGGCGGCCGATACCTCGAGGGGCTCGATCCGGCGGCGAGCTATGCCGTGCTCGAGCGGCGCGCGCCCGGGGCGATCAGGCGGTATCGCAGCGATGCCGAACTGCGCGATCTCGTCGGGACCGGCGTGTCGGCGGCGGCAATCTGGCGGATGCGCGAAGCGCTCGACGACGCGGGTTTCCCGAAGGTGCGCATCGTCGTGTCGTCGGGGTTCGGTGTCGAGAAATGCCGAGTGATGGCTGACACGAAGGCGCCGATCGATGTGGTGGGCACGGGAAGTTTCATTCCGCGCGACTGGCACGAGACGTATGCCACGGCGGATATCGTGGCGTATGGGGACGAGTTGCGGGTGAAAGTCGGGCGTGAGTTCTTGCTGTCGGCGCATCTGAAGCGAGCGCACGAGAGAAACGGCCATCCATGAGCGACGGGGCTTGGCGGGTGCGCATCCTGGACCTGTCCGGGGGTGCGGAGGACAACATCGTCGAGGACATCGGGCCGTTCGCGACCGTCGAGGACGCCAATCTGTTCGCGCGCCGGTACGTGCGCGATAGTGTGGAGCGGTGCCGGGCGCCGGGTATGGACGTCAAGGGCGTGTTGGATGCGTGGTTCGCGTTCGGCGAAGATGCGATCGTGCCTGAGGCGGGTGAACTGGGCTGGCGGAGTGCGGCCGAACTCGGGGACTTCGCGGCGCGTAAGGCGAACGTGGTCGATCGGGACTGGCGGAGCCTCGATCCGCGCGGCGCCGGTCGAAGAGGAGGAGGCTTGAAGCTCCGATTCGCGCCCAGCCCGACCGGCTTGCTGCATGTCGGCAACGTCAGGACGGCGTTGGCCAACTATCTGCATGCGAGGCGGCACGGGGGCAGTTTTCTGCTTCGGATCGACGATACCGACCATGAGCGCAACCGACCGGACTACGAGGAGGCGATCCAATACGACCTTCGCTGGCTCGGCATGCACTGGGACGAGACGTTCCGGCAGTCGGAGCGGCTGGACCGGTATGCGGCAGCCGCCGAGAGGCTGAAGGCGAGCGGACGATTGTACCCGTGTTTCGAGAGCGAGGAGGAGCTGAACGCCAAGCGGGACCAGCGGCTCAAGCGCGGGCTGCCTCCGCTCTACGACAGGGCGATGCTGAAGCTGACGGCCGAGCAGCGCGCCAGGGCGGAGTTCGGTGGCAAACGGCCATACTGGCGCTTCATGCTCTCAGGGCGGCAGGTCGAGTGGCACGATTTGGTGCTGGGGCGGCGGCAGGTGAAACTGTCGGCGGTCTCGGACCCGGTGCTGATCCGGGCGGATGGCGTGCCGCTCTACAATTTCACGTCGGTCGTCGACGACCTCGACGAGGCGATTACCGACATCGTGCGCGGCGAGGATCATGTGACCAATACGGGGTTGCAGCTCGACATTATGGAAGCGCTGGCGCCGGGTCGGCGGATGCCGCGGTTCGCCCACCTGCCGCTGCTGGTGGACGGTGACGGGGGCAAGCTCTCCAAGCGGATCGGGTCCCTGACGCTGCGCGGACTGCGCGGCGATGGGATCGAGCCGGCGGCGCTGGCGGGCTATCTGGCCCGCCTCGGAACGTCGGAGGATC
This sequence comes from uncultured Alphaproteobacteria bacterium, assembly GCA_963835135.1. GTDB lineage: Bacteria > Pseudomonadota > Alphaproteobacteria > Acetobacterales > Acetobacteraceae > JAVVHH01. The sequence goes on along the minus strand of CAWIEF010000005.1, from coordinate 361,767 downwards.
CGAGGCCTGGGTTGCCGGACGCGTTGGCGCCGGAGTACGACATCGGGCGCGTCTCACATGCCTCGGCGCGGTTCGATGGGCAGCAATTGCTGGCATTGAACCGCAGAACGTTGCGGGAGTTGCCGTACGAGGCGGTGCAGGATCGGCTACCCCCGGCGGCGACGCCGGCCTTTTGGGCGGCGATCCGCGGCAACCTGGACCTCCTCAACGAAGCGCGCGGATGGTGGGACGTGGTGGCCGGATCGATCGTGCCGCCGCTCCTGGCTGATGAGGCGGATTATCTTCGGATCGCGTTGGACACGCTGCCGGCGGAGCCGTGGGACAATGACGTCTGGCGGCTCTGGATCGACGAGTTGAAGGCTCAGAGCGGCCGCAAGGGCAAGAAATTGTTCATGCCGCTACGGCAGGCGTTGACGGGCGAGGATCATGGACCGGAGTTGCGCGACCTGTTGCCTCTGATGGGGCGCAACCGGGCTGCCGACCGCCTCCAGCTTGCGGCGGCCTGATATCGCCCTAGGCCGGAACGGCGCCGGTGATCTGGCTGCTCACGCAAACGCGGTTCCGGCCAGTGTTCTTGGCGTGATAGAGGGCAGCGTCCGCGCGCTCGATCAGGCTAGCCGCGCGTTCGTTGGCGCGGATGCCGGCAACGCCGATCGACATCGTCACGCCGCTCAGATGCTGCCCGTTGCCGCGGTTGATCAAGCGCTTGCCATCCAGCGCGGCGCGGATCTGTTCGGCAACGCAGCGCCCCGCATACTCGTCGGCGCCCGTCAGGATGAGGGCGAACTCCTCGCCGCCATACCGGCAGGCCGTATCCTTGCCCTTGACGTTCTCAGCCAGAAGCCGACCGACGAGACGAAGGACGAGGTCACCGGTCTTGTGTCCATAGGTGTCGTTGAAGTTCTTGAAGCGGTCGACGTCGGCGATGAGCAGGCAGAAAGACACATTGTCTGCTTTGTTTCGGCTCATGGCTCGGCGCAAACGGGAATCGAAGCCGCGCCGGTTGATCAGCCCGGTGAGCGCGTCCGTCGTCGAATCGTGCTTCACTTCGGCGAGGGATTGGCGAAGCCGCTGAATCTGGGCCGCAGATGCGCTCAGCCGGGCTTCCAGCGTGCGGTTCAGATCGCTGGCCCGCCGCGTTTCAGCGACCAGAGTGGCAACCGTCTGCACGAGGCTGTCCAATGTCTGTTCGTTACCGAGTTGGGTGCCCACGCGCGACAGGACGCTACCGTAATCCTGCAGATCGCGCTGTCCCGCGGCAAGCTGGCTGGCGGTCTCGCGGGCGACCTGCTCGATGATCTCCGCACCGTCCTCGAGCGTTCCGAGATCGGCATCCTCGCGGGCGGGAATGCAATCGCTATAGATGAGGTTGAGCGCGTCGGCGACGGGCTTTTGGCCACGCTGCAGCAATTCGTCGAGGCGGCGGCTGAGCTCCGCGTTCGCACCACCGAGATGGGTGTACCAGAGCTCGAAGTTCTGCGGCGTCGGCGGTAAGTCGACTGCCCGGAGCGCCAACCATGTCTGGGCCGCCAATCGATAGATGTGACGATCGGCCCCGCCTCCGTGCGTTCCAGGCAAAGTCGTTTCGGTAGACTGGAACTCCATCGCTACGTCGACCATTCACTTGCTTACGCGATCAGTCTAACGGCTCGATATTACCAGTCAGTAAACGGGCGGCGACTTCGAGCATGCCGAACGCATGGTCATCCGCGCCCTGTTCAATCACACGCTCTCCGCGTAGTGGCAGGCCACGAGATGGCCGTCCACCTGCCGCAACTCCGGGCGCTCGGCGGTGCATCGGGGCTGCGCATACGGGCAGCGTGAGGCGAAGACGCAGCCCGGAGGCGGATCGAGCGGGGAAGGCAGTTCGCCCCTCGCCATCGATGCCGTCTCCCGCGTTCCCCGCGCGACCGATGGCGTCGCGGCGAGCAGGACGCGCGTGTAGGGATGGCGCGGGCTGGCGAACAGGTCAGCCTTGCCAGCCTGCTCCATCGGCCGACCAAGATACATGACCAACACCTCGCCGGCGATGTGGCGCACGACGGAGAGATCGTGACTGATGAAGAGGTAGGCGAGGCCGAACTCGTCCTGCAGGTCCATCAAAAGGTTCAGTACTTGGGCCTGGATCGAGACGTCGAGCGCGGAGACGGGCTCGTCGGCAACGACGACGCGCGGCTTGAGCATGAGCGCGCGGGCGATGGCGACGCGCTGCCGTTGGCCGCCGGAGAACATGTGCGGGTAGCGGCCATATTGGTCCAGGCGGAGCCCGACCTTCTCCATCATGGCACGGGCGGCGTCTCGGCGTTCGGCGCGGTCGCCGCGACCGTTGATCGCAAGGGGCTCTTCGAGGATGGCGCCGATCGTCTTGCGCGGATTGAGCGAGCCATAGGGGTTCTGGAACACCATCTGCACGCCGAGCCGCTGGCGCCGGCGGCCAGCGGGATCGTCGGTGGCGTGGCCATCGAGCAACAGCGTCCCGCTGGTGGGGGGCTCGAGCAGCGTCGCCATGCGGGCGAGCGTCGATTTGCCGCAGCCGGATTCGCCGACCACGGCGAGCGTCTGTCCGGCGGCAAGCCGGAAGGAGACGCCGTCGACGGCGCGGACCGTGCCCCTGCGGCCGAACAGACCACCGCGCACCGCGTAGGATCGCCGGAGATCGCGCGCCTCCATGACCGGTTCGGTCATGCGGCTTGCCGCGCCGGGTGGTTGGTGGGCTGGCCGGCGTCGTCGAGCGGGTAGTGGCAGCGGGCGGCGCCACCTGGCACCGGGTCCAGGTCCGGCCGGACGCTGGCGACAGAGATCGGTGGCAAACCGGCAGCGCGGCGCGAACAAGCATCCGGCGGGGCGGTCGTCGATGCCGGGGACCACGCCGGGGATCGTCGGCAGGCGTGGGCGGCCGAGCGCGCGTTCGGGCAGGGCGTCGAGCAGGGCCGCGGTGTAGGGGTGACGGGGTGAGGCGAACAGGCCACCGACCGCCTGCCGCTCGACGACCTGGCCGGCATACATGACCTGGACCCGATGCGCGGTCTCGGCGACGACGCCCATGTCGTGCGTGATCAGGACCAGCGCCATGCCGTTCTCGCGTTGCAGCGAGAGCAGCAGATCCAGGATCTGCTTCTGGATGGTCACGTCCAGCGCCGTGGTCGGCTCGTCGGCGATCAGCAGGCGCGGGCGACAGGCGATGGCCATGGCGATCATCACGCGCTGGTTCATGCCGCCTGAGAGCTGGTGGGGAAAGGCGCGGGCGCGGCGGGCCGGGTCGGGAATGCCGACTTGCGCGAGCAGTTCGTCGACCCGGCCGCGGACGGCGCGGCGTGGCACGGCCGCGTGCGCCCGCAGCGCTTCGGCGATCTGCCAGCCGACCGGATAGCACGGGTTGAGCGAGCTCATCGGCTCCTGGAAGATCATGGCGATATCGCGCCCGATCAGGGTGCGGCGCTGGCGGCTGGTGATGCCGAGCAGGTCCTGGCCGTCGAAGCGCATCGTCTTGGCGAGAACCCGGCCGGGTGCGGCGATGAGGCCCATGAGCCCGAGCATGGAGACGCTCTTGCCCGAGCCGGACTCGCCGACCACGCAGAGCACCTCGCCGGCATCGACGGAAAGTTCGACGCCCTCGACGGCGCGGAAGCGGCCGCGGGCGGTGGCGAACTCGACCGAGAGGTCGTCGATCTCGAGCAGCATCAGCGGCGCAGCTTCGGATCGAGCGCGTCGCGCAGCCCGTCGCCGAACAGATTGAAGGCGAGCACGGTGATGAGGATGGCAAAGCCCGGAAAGGCGAGCACCCACCACGCACGCTGGTAATATTGGAACGCGCCGGCCAGCATCGTGCCCCATTCCGGGGTCGGCGGCTGCGCGCCGAGGCCGAGGAAGCCGAGCGCGGCCGCGTCGAGGATCGCGGTCGAGAAACCGAGGGAGGCCTGCACGATCAGCGGCGCCAAGCAGTTGGGCAGCACGGTGTCGACCATAAGCCGTAGCGTGGACGCCCCGGCGCTGCGCGTGGCGGTGACGTAGTCGCGGGCCAGCTCCGACAGGGCGGCCGCGCGGGCGAGGCGGGTGTAACCCGGCAGCGTCACCACCACGACCGCGAGCATGGCGTTGCCCAAGCTGGGCCCGAGGATGGCGACGATGACGATCGCGAGCAGCAGGCTGGGGAACACCAAAACGATGTCCATGGCCCGCATGATGACGACGTCCACACCGCCGCCGGCGAAGGCTGCCACCAGGCCGAGCGCAGTGCCGGTCAGCAAAGCGAGGGTGACGACCACGAAGCCGATCAGCAACGACAGGCGAGCGCCGTAGATCAGACGGGACAGCATGTCGCGGCCGACGTCATCGGTGCCGAGCGGGAAGGTGGCCGTGCCGCCCGGCGACCAGGCCGGGGGCGTGAGAAAGTTGCCGCGGAATTGCTCGATCGGCGCGTGCGGCGCGATCAACGGCGCGAACGCCGCGACGAGAACCAGCACGACCAGGAGCACGGTCCCGGCCACGGCGCCACGGTTCTCGGCGAAGCTGCGCCAGAACAGGCGCAGGCGGTCCGGCGGCGGCGCGGCCAGGTCCGGCGCGACCTGGATGACGTTGTCGGCGCCGGACATCAGCGCCTGATCCGGGGATTGAGCCAGCCATACGCGACGTCGACGCCTAGATTGACCACGATCACGAGCGTGGCGACGATCAGGGTGCCGCCCTGCAGCACCGGGTAGTCGCGGCGTTGGATGCTCTCGATCAGCCAGTGCCCGACGCCGGGCCAGGAGAACACCGTCTCGGTTAGGATGGCGCCGCCCAGCAGCGAGCCGACCTGCAGGCCCATGACGGTCACGACCGGGATGAGCGCGTTGCGCAGCGCGTGGACGACGACGACCCGCCAGGCGGATAGGCCCTTGGCGCGCGCGGTGCGGACGAAATCTTCGCCGAGGATTTCCAGCATCGACGACCTCGTCATGCGGGCGATGGTCGCGAGCGGGATCGTGCCGAGGACGATGGTCGGCAGGATGAGGTGGCTCACCGCCGAGCGGAACGCGCCTTGGTCGTCGGAGAACCAGGAGTCGACCAGCATGAAGCCGCTCCAGGGTTCGACGTAGAACTGGTCGCTGATCCGACCCGACACCGGCGTCCACCCGAGCGTGACGGAAAAGATGAGGATGACCATCAGCCCCCACCAGAAGATCGGCATCGACGCTCCGGTGACGGCCACGCTCATCAGCCCGTAATCGAGCGGCGAGCCCCGTCTGCTGGCGGCGATGACCCCGAGCGGGATGCCGATGATGGTCGCGAACAGCATCGCGCAGGCGGAGAGTTCGAGCGTGGCCGGGAACAGGGTGGTGAACTCGCTCCAGACGGAGCCGTGGGTGAGGATGGAGGTGCCGAGGTCGCCGGAGACGACCTGGCCTTCGTAGTCGACGAATTGCTTCCAGAGCGGCTGGTCCAGGCCGTAGGCATGCCGCATCTCGGCCAGGCGCTCGGGCGCGATGCCGCGTTCGCCGGCGCGAACCTCGATCGGGTCCCCGGGCACGAGGCGGATCAGCATGAAGCTCAGCAGCGTGACGGCGATGAAGGTCGGCACGATCAGTGCGACCCGCCGCAGGAGGAAGCGGAGCAAGCTAGCTCCGCTCCACCATTTGGCTCACTTCAGGTCGACGTTGTCGAAGGCGTGGCGCCCAAGCGGGCTCATGACGTAGCCGCTGACATTGCTGCGCATCGGCATGAACACGACGGAGTGCGCGATCAGGAAATACGGTGCCTGATCATGCATCACCACCTGCGCCTGCCCATACAGTTTCGCGCGTTCGCCCTGGTCGGACAATTCGGCTGCCTTGGTGATGAGGCCGTCGAACTCCTTGTCGCACCACTTGGTCGAGCTACCACCGCCGGGTCGCGCGGCGGCGCAACTGGCCAGCGTATAGAAGAAATTGTCTGGGTCGCCGTTGTCGCCGGTCCAGCCGAGCTGGGCCATCATGTCCTCGCCGTTCTGCACCCGCTTGCGGTATTCGCCCCACTCATAGGTGACAATCCGCGCCTTGATGCCGACTTTGGCGAGATCGGCCTGCATCAGCTCGGCGATCCGCCGCGCATCGGGATTATAGGGGCGCTGCACCGGCATGGCCCAGAGGTCGGTCTCGAACCCGTCCTTCAGCCCGGCCTCGGCCAGCAGCTTCTTGGCATCCTCCGGATCGTGTTTGAAGTCCTGCACGCCGTTGTTGTACGACCACATCGTCGGCGGGATCAGGTTCTTGGCTGCGAGACCCGAGCCTTGATAGACGGCGTCGAGGATCGCCTGCTTGTCGATCGCCTCGTTGATCGCGACTCGAACGCGCTTGTCGTCGAGCGGCTTCTTGGTGACGTTGAAGGCGAGGTAACCGATGTTCAGGCCCGGCGCCTGCATCAGTTGCAGGTCCTTGTTGTCCCCAATCGCCTTCAGATCGGCCGGGTTCGGGTAGGCCATGATCTGGCATTCGTTGGCCTGCAGCTTGGCCAGGCGGACCGCGGCCTCCTTGGTGATGGAGAAGACCAGCGTGTCCGCCGGCGGCTTGTTGCCCCAATAGCCATCGAAGGCGCGATAGCGGATCGTGGCGTCCTTTTGATATTGAAGCAACGAATAGGGACCGGAGCCGATGGGCTCTTGGTCGATCAACTCCGGCTTGCCGGCCTTCATCAAGGTGTCGGCGTATTCGGCCGACATGATCGAGGCGAAATCCATCGCGAGGTCAGCCAGGAACGGCGCGTTCGGCTTGGTCAGGGTGAACTTGACCGTGTGGTCGTCGACCTTGTCGATGGCGGCAAGCAGGGTCGGGAACGACATGTCGCCGAAATAGCTGTAATCGCCGCCGCCGACCTTGTGGAACGCGTTGTCGTCCTTCCACTGGCGGTTGAAGCTGAACAGTACGTCCTCGGCCGTCACGCCGCGGGTCGGCTTGAAGCTCTTGTTGGATTGCCATCTGGCGTTCTGGCGCAGGTGGAAGGTGTAGGTCTTGCCGTCCGGCGAGATGTCCCACGTCTCGGCCAGGCCGGGCTCGATCTCGGTGGTGCCGCGCTTGAACCGCACCAGCGTGTCGTAGATCGGCGCGTTAGCGTCGAAGGTGGTGCCGGTGGTGTTCAGCATCGGGCTGAAATTCTCCGGCGAGCCTTCCGAGCAATAGACCAGGGTCTTGGCCTGAGCGGCACACGCGAGGGCGGCGAGCAGGGTCGTGCTCAGCAATGCGGCGCGGGCCGCCGTCCTGAATATCATGGCAGCTCTTCTCCTGGTGACGGTGTCGCTCTCCTTCGCATGTCGGGCCCGGCTGCAAAAGGGGGCGGTTGCCTGCCAGGCGGCGAGCAGTCAGTCTGCCGGCATGGCTGACACTCTGCTCGACGACCTGCGTGCCGACCACGCTGCGCTGACCGCGATCCGGCGCGACATCCACGCCCATCCCGAGATGGGGCTAGAGGAGGTGCGCACGGCGGCCCTGGTCGCGGCCAAGCTGCGCGAGTGGGGGGTGGACGTCGCCGAGGGCATCGGTGGGACCGGCGTGGTGGGCACCATCCGCGGCAAGCTTCCGGGACAACGCGCGATCGGACTGCGGGCCGACATGGACGCGCTGGCGATCCACGAGGCGACGGGGGCGGCGCACGCGTCGACCACTCCGGGCACCATGCATGCGTGCGGTCATGACGGACACACGACGATGCTGCTCGGCGCCGCCCAGCATCTGGCGCGGACGCGGGCGTTCGGCGGCACGGTGCAGTTGATCTTCCAGCCGGCCGAGGAGGGCCGCGGCGGTGCGCGGAAGATGCTTGCGGACGGTTTGTTCGAGCGGTTCCCGGTCGACGCGGTGTACGGGATGCACAATGCGCCCGGGCTGCCCCTGGGCCAATTTAAGCTGCGCCCCGGTCCGATCCTTGCGGGCGCGGCCCGTTGGGCGGTCACGTTCGGCGGCAATGGCGGGCACGGCGGCGCGCGGCCGCATCTGGCGGCCGACCTCACGGTGGTGATGGCGCATTTCACCTTGGGGCTGCAGACCATCGTCGGGCGCAACGTGCCGCCGCTCGAGACGGCGGTCATCTCCGTCGGCCACGTCGCGGCCGGCTCGGCAGAGGCGGTCAACGTGATGCCCGCGGCGCTGACCGTCGCCGGCACCGCCCGCTGCTTCACGCCGGAGACATGCGCCGTCATCGAGCGTCGAATCGGTGAGTTGGCCCATGGTCTGGCCGGGTTGCATGGCGCAACGGCGGCGGTGCAGCTCGAGTGGGCCACCACGCCGCTGGTCAACCATCCGGAGCAGACCGACATCGCGGCCACGGCAGCGCGCACGCTCGTGGGCGAGGGCGCGGTGGACACCAACGCGGCGCCGGGCACGGGCGGGGAAGATTTCGCCTTCATGCTCGAGGCCAAACCCGGCGCATTCATCTTTATCGGCAACGGAACCGCGCCGGACGGCACCGTGCACGACGTCCATACGCCGCTCTACGACTTCAACGACGAGGCGATCCCGCTGGGCGCCGCATGGTGGGTTCGCGTCGTGGAGCAGGAACTCTGCTTGCGCGATTGACCGCCGGTTAGGGCGAGGCGTCCGGAGCGGTGCCCGCGCCAGGGCGGAACCGGCTGATCGCGCTCTCGACCCGGCGGCGCACCGTGCCGATCCGGCCGACACCGGCCAGACGGCGGTCGAGGAAGGCCAGCGTCTCCTCGTTGTCGGCGCTGCCGTCCCGCAGCCAGTAGAGCAGCGTCGCGCCGTAGATTGGCGTCAGGATGACGCGCTTGGTGTACCAGCTGAAGTCGGCGGACCGGTCCCCCGCGGCATACCAGACGGCGTCGACGGTGCGCGCGGCGGTCCGGGCTGCCACGCTGGCGTTGCGCGGCAGGGCGAGGACGCCGAGGGCGCGACTGATCGCCTCCTTATGCGGCCGGCTCTGCTCGAACCGGAGCGCGATGACACTGCGGACCCGGGCGGGGACACGGAGCGCCGACAGGTCCCGGGCGGCGGCGGCGGCCTCCATCTGGCGGTCGGCCCAGTCGACGTAGGTCTCGACCATATCGACCGCGCCACCCGGGAACAGCAGGTCGGCATCCGGCCCGGCGGCCTCGAGCAGCGTCCGCATCGACCAGCCGGTGACGGGAACGGACGGGAGCATGACTTCGATGGCGGCGTCGCGCTCGGGGCTGCGCTCTGGCGTGGAGATCATGGTGCGGACGCTGCGGCGCGGGCCAATTCTTCGTTGAAGCCGAACAGGCTGAAATCCTTCATGCGCATGGGATAGAGGATGCCGTCGAGATGGTCGTATTCGTGTTGGACCACGCCGGCATGGAAGCCGCTGGCAAAGCCGCCGACCGGCTGGCCGTCGGGATCGACGCCCGTGTAGCGGAGCCGGACGCGGCGGGGCACGGCGGCCCGCAACCCGGGGATCGACAGACATCCTTCCCACCGGAGCGTCGTCTCGTCGTCGTAGAGGTCGAGTTCGGGGTTGATCACCACGGTGTTGCCCTGCTCGCCATCGCCCTCCGCGGGTTGAGTACGGCCGGGCGGCACGCGGAACACGAACAGGCGCAGCGGCACATGGACCTGCGGGGCCGCGAGACCGGCGCCGTTGGCGTCCTCCATCGTCTCGATCATGTCGGCCACAAGGCGGCGGATCTCGGCCGAGCCCGGGTCGGTCACGGGCTCGGCTCTCTGGAGGAGGACGGGGTGCCCCATGCGGGCGATCTTGAGAATGGCCATACGCTCAATATGGGCCAGATCGACGGGCGGGAAAGGCTATCGCAGATGGGCTCGCCTGTGGTATGCGAGCCGCTTCGGCGGCCTTGTGCTGCGCGGATACCCTTTGACACGTCCCCCGATCAAGCACGATGGGGGCCAGCGACGCAGGAGATGGCGACCAAGTGCAGGTTCTCGTTCGTGACAACAATGTCGACCAAGCGCTGAAGGCGCTCAAGAAGAAGATGCAGCGCGAGGGTGTGTTCCGCGAGATGAAGCTGCGCCGGCACTACGAGAAGCCGTCTGAGCGTCGCGCCCGCGAGGCGGCCGAAGCCGTTCGCCGCGCGCGCAAGATGGAGCGCAAGCGGCTCGAGCGCGAAGGCTTCTAGGCCGGCCCGCGTCCAGGGCGGCTGCTGATCCGGGCCGCCTGGCGAGACGTCTCGCAGAAACTTTATGGCCGCGCCGGACGAATATTGCAGCGCGTCAAATTTATGCCCCGATTCGCATTTAACGTGTCTCCTCGGTCCTCAGGAGAGACTTTCAGGATGCGTATCGCGCAAATTGCCCCGCTTCACGAGGCGGTTCCTCCCAAGCTCTACGGCGGGACGGAGCGGGTCGTGTCGTTCTTGACCGAAGAGCTCGTCGCCCTCGGCCACGACGTGACGCTGTTCGCGTCCGGTGACTCGGTCACCTCGGCCAAGCTGGAACCGATCTGGCCCCGCGCGCTGCGCCTCGATCCGGCGATTCGCGACCCGATCGCCCCGCACATGCTGCTGATGGAGGCCGCGCGCCGCCGGGCTGACGAGTTCGACGTTCTGCACTTCCACATGGATTACTGGTCGTTCAGCCTGTTCGGCCGTCAGCGCACGCCGTTTGTGACCACCATGCATGGCCGGCTGGACCTGCCGGAGCTGCAGCCGGTGTTCAACACGTTCCCGCACGCGCCGATCGTGTCGATCTCGGATTCGCAGCGCAGGCCGCTGCCGCAGGCGAATTATGTCCGAACAGTGCATCACGGCCTGCCCGCAAACCTACTGACGCCGCAGCCGCGCCCGCAGGAATACCTTGCGTTCTTCGGCCGCATCGCGCCGGAGAAGGGGCCGGATAAGGCGATCCGGATCGCGCGGGCGGCGGGGATCCCGCTGAAGATCGCGGCCAAGGTGGACCGGGTCGACCAAGTGTATTTCGACAGCGTCATCCGGCCGATGCTGGCCGAAGGCGGAGTCGAGATGATCGGCGAGATCAATGACGCGCAGAAGCCGGAGTTCCTGTCGGGCGCCGTCGGCCTGCTGATGCCGATCGACTGGCCGGAGCCGTTCGGCCTCGTGATGATTGAGGCGATGGCGTGCGGCACGCCGGTGATCGCGTTCAACCGTGGCTCGGTGCCGGAGATCGTGGAGCCCGGTCTGACCGGCTTCATCGTCGAGGACGAGGTCGGTGCGATCGACGCGGTGAGCAAGTTGGGTACGGTGTCGCGGACGAGCGTGCGGCAGCGCTTCGACCAACGCTTCACCGCCAAGCGGATGGCGGAGGATTACCTTTCTATCTATCGCAGCCTGGCCGGTGAGGCCCGGTCGGTGCTGCGGGCCGTATCGGCCTGAGGGAGCGGTGGGCGCCGATCGGCGCCCACCCTGAACCGCACCGTCCGGCGGTGCGCGCTTTGGTTCTCGTCCGTGCGCACAGCATAATGTCGGAAAACATTACAAGTTGTGATGTCACCTCATCTGTCTGCGCGGTATCTCACGACGTTTTCAATTGATTTCGTCGACGATACGGCGCGCTGGACGATCCTGCTCCGACGAGGCGGCCGAAACAGCAGCGGTATGTCGAATTTTATTACACTTTGACGCGTAACTGCTGCGCGCCATTCCAAGATCATAGCGTTTTGAGAACGTTACCATGTTGGCACGGTTGTTGCTCTATCGGGATTGGGCCGTTCGGGGGAACGGCTCATAACCATGTGGGGACAATATGACCAGAAAGCTCCTTGTTGCCGGTCTCGCTTTGGGACTGGGTCTGATGGCCGGGAATGCCCGCGCCGCGCTGCTGACCGGAACGTTCGGCGTGAGTATATGGAGTGCCGACACGACCGGCGGTCAGAACAATGCCGTGCAGAAAGCATTGCCGACGAACCCGATCGTCACAGGCGCCGCTGGCAACTACACCAACCGGATGACCGCAAGCGGCTCATACACGGGCGCGATCAACTTCAATTATACAAATGATACTACCCCGACCGTCGGGGAGTTCTTCGCGACAGGTGCCCCTGGCGTCTACACAGGAACGGGGCAGGGCCTGGTGCTGAGTTCGCCTGGGTTTGCGCACGCGTCCATCATCGAGTTCACCTTCACGACGGTGAACACGCTCACCAATCTGGACATCAAGCATGACGACGGCGTGAGCCTGTTCAACAACGCCAACACGACGAACTTCCTGTTGACCACCGACGCCGACCCGACGAACGCAGTCGATGCCACCGCGGCGACTTTGGCCGCCGGCACGTACCACCTGTGGTATGCGGAGTCGAACGGTCTTCCGGCCGTGTTGACGTTCAATGCCACTGTGCCCGAACCGGCGTCGCTGACGCTGCTGGGCGCGGGCCTCATCGGTGTCGGCTTGAGCCGTCGCCGTGCGCGGCGCGCCGGCTAAGCCGAACGGGGCTGCCCGAAAGGGCAGCCCCACTTCATCGCAGCGGCCGAACGCGGTCCCGCCGCGCCAGCCCTGCAGCCGTGCCGCTCAGGCGATCTTGGGCAAGAGCTGATCGAGGGATTTCTTGGCGTCTCCGTAGAACATTCGCGCATTCTCTTTGTAGAACAGCGGGTTCTCGATCCCAGAATAGCCCGTCCCTTGCCCGCGCTTCATGACCAGCACGTGCTTGGCCTTCCAAACCTCCAGCACCGGCATCCCCGCGATCGGCGAGTTCGGGTCCTCTTGAGCCGCCGGGTTCACGATGTCGTTCGAGCCGATGACGATCGCCACGTCCGTCGACGGGAAGTCTTCGTTGATCTCGTCCATCTCCAGAACGATGTCATACGGCACCTTCGCCTCGGCCAGCAGCACGTTCATGTGCCCCGGCAGTCGCCCGGCGACCGGATGGATGCCGAACCGCACCTGCTTGTGCTTGGCCCGTAGCCGCTTGACCAGTTCGCTCACCGATTGCTGCGCCTGCGCCACCGCCATGCCGTAGCCCGGCACGATGATGACCGAGTCCGCGTCGTCCAACATGGACGCCACGCCGTCGACGTCGATCGGCACCATCTCGCCCTCGATCTCCATCGCCGGCCCGGTCGTGCCGCCCCAGCCACCCAGGATGACGGACACGAAGTTCCGGTTCATCGCGCGGCACATGATGTAGGACAGGATCGCGCCCGACGAGCCGACCAGCGCCCCGGTCACGATCAGCAGGTCGTTGGACAGCGTGAACCCGATCGCTGCCGCTGCCCAGCCGGAGTAGCTGTTCAACATCGAGATCACGACCGGCATGTCCGCGCCGCCGATCGCCATGATGAGGTGCCAGCCGACGAAGCCGGCGATCAACGCCACCAGCACCATGGTCCACAGCCCGGCGCCCATGAAGTAGATGATGCCCAGCACGAGGCAGACCACGCCCGCGCCGATGTTGATCGCGTGCCGGTTCGGCAGGATCAGCGGCTTGGACCCGGTTTTGCCCGCCAGCTTGAGGTAGGCCACGATCGACCCGGTGAAGGTGATCGCCCCGATCAGGATGCCGAGGAAGATCTCCACCCGCATGATGTGCAGTTCCACCGGCGTCTTGTGCGCCAGCGTCGCCCCGAACCCGATCAGCCGTTCCGGCACGGCGCCGGCGAGCACCCGCCCGACCCGGGCCGCTTCGAGATGGGCGTTCAGCCCGATGAACACCGCCGCCAGGCCGACCAAGCTGTGGAAGCCGGCCACCAGCTCCGGCATCTGCGTCATCTGCACCCGGCTGGCGACGAACCAGCCGCCCGCGCCGCCGATCGCCACCATCGGGATCAGCAGCCAGAAATGCCCGGAGCCGCTGAACATCGTCGCCAGCACGGCCAGCGCCATGCCGACGATGCCATACCAGATCGCCTGCTTGGCGCGTTCCTGGTTGGACAGGCCGCCGAGCGCCAGGATGAAGAGGATCGCCGCGACGATGTAGAACGCGGTAACGAGACCGAGACTCATGATGCGGTCCCCTCAGCTCTTCTGGAACATGGCGAGCATCCGGCGCGTCACGAGGAAGCCGCCGAAGATGTTCACCGACGCCATCAGTGTCGCCAATGCCGCGAGAGTAACCACGGCCGCGCTTCCGGACCCGAACTGCAACAATGCCCCCAAGATGATGATCGATGAGATGCCGTTGGTGATCGCCATCAGCGGCGTGTGCAGCGCGTGGCTCACGTTCCAGATCACGTAGAAGCCGACGAAACAGCTCAGCGCGAAGACGATGAAATGCTGCATGAAGCTTTCCGGCGCCACCAGACCGATGAGCAGCAGCAGCAGCGTGCCGGCCACCAGCAGCGTTGTCGTCCGCCGCGAACTCTCCCGGAATGCCGCGACCTCGCGGGCCGCCTTCTCCGTGGCGGTTTCCTCGACCGCTTTCGGCTTCGGCTTAGCCGCCGCGATCGCCTGCACCTTGGGCGGAGGGGGAGGGTAGGTGATCGCCCCCTCCCGCGTGACGGTCGCGCCGCGGATGACATCGTCGTCCATGTTGACGACAGGGATGCCGTCCTTCCCGGGCGTCAGATCGTCGATCAGATGGCGGATGTTGTTTGCGTACAGCGTCGAAGCCTGCGTCGCCATCCGGCTCGGATAGTCCGTGTAGCCGATGATCTTGACGCCGGGCCCGGCCTCGATCACCTGGTCGGGCACCGTGAGATCGCAGTTGCCGCCCCGTTCGGCGGCCAGGTCGACGACGACCGAGCCGGGCTTCATCGCCTGGACCATGTCCGCCGTCCACAGCTTCGGCGCCGGCCGCCCGGGAATCAGCGCCGTCGTGATGACGATGTCGATCTCCGGCGCCAGCTCGCGAAACTTGGCCAGTTGCTTGTCGCGGAATTCCGGGCTCGATGGCGCCGCATACCCTCCCGTCGCCGACGAGTCCTGGCCGCCCTCGAATTCAAGGAACACGAATTCCGCGCCCATCGACTGGATCTGCTCGGCAACTTCTGGCCGCACGTCGAACGCGTAGACGATCGCGCCGAGCGACACCGCCGCCCCGATCGCCGCAAGCCCGGCCACGCCCGCGCCGACCACCAGCACCTTGGCCGGCGGCACCTTGCCCGCCGCTGTCACCTGCCCGGTGAAGAACCGGCCAAAATTGTTGGCTGCCTCCATCACTGCCCGATACCCGGCGATGTTGGCCATCGAGGATAGCGCATCCATCTTCTGCGCCCGGCTGATCCGCGGGACCATGTCCATGGCCAACGCCGTCACCTCGCGGCTGCGCAGCACCTCCAGCAGGTCCGGGCTCTGGCCGGGATACAGGAAACTGACGAGGATCTGTCCCTTGCGGGCCATCTCCGCCTCCGCCGTCTCCGGCGGCCGCACCTTCACCACGACATCGGCCTGCGCCCACAGCTCGGCCGCGCTTGGGATCACTGTGACCCCCGCCTCGGTGTAGGCCTCGTCCGTGAAGCGCGCCTCCGCTCCAGCGCCCGATTGCACCAGGCACTCATAGCCGAGCTTGCTCAACGCGGCGGCCGATTGCGGCGACAACGCCACGCGCTTCTCCCCAGGCGCCGCTTCCTTAACCGAACCGATTTTCACGGCGTGTCCCCCAATGCTTTCGCAAACATGGCCAGCCCAGGGTCGCGATGTGCAACGACCGCCGAAGGTGAACCGCGTTCTGTCATTAATCGTGGCCGTAAGATGCGACGGGCCATTCACCCGGCGCAAGGGGGGCCAAACCCGCCAAGTTCTGCTACAGCCCACGTCAGCAATTCTACGGAGCCTTCCATGCGCGATGACGATCTCCGCGAATCGAGCAACGTCGAAGACCGGCGCGGCATGAGCGGCGTTGGCAAGGGTGGGCTGGGGATCGGCGCCGTCCTCGTCCTGACGTTGATCGGCTGGGTGACGGGCATCAATCCGGCGACGCTGATCGGCGGGGCCGAAGTCGTGCAGCAGCAGATCGCGCCGCCGCAGCAACAGGCGCAACAGGGCAGGGCGGGCGCGCCGGCGGACCAGATGGGTGTCTTCGTCGCCAAGATCCTCGGCGAGACGGAGGACGTATGGTCCAAGCAACTGCCCGCCGAGACCGGCAAGCCATATGTGGCGCCCGTCCTGGTCCTGTACTCCGGCCAGACCCAATCGGGTTGTGGCGGGGCGCAATCGGCCATGGGGCCGTTCTACTGCCCGATCGACCGCAAGCTTTATCTCGACACGGCGTTCTTCCAGGACATGCAGTCCAAGATGGGCGGCGGGGGCGACTTCGCCTATGCCTACGTGATTGCCCACGAGGTCGGGCATCACGTGCAGAACCTTGTCGGCCTCTTGCCGAAGGTGCAGCAAGCCGAACAGCAATCGGACAAGCCCGAGGCCAACAATTTATCGGTGCGGACCGAGCTGATGGCCGACTGCTTGGCGGGCGCTTGGGCCAACCACATGAACGAGCGTCACAACAACCTCACCGACGCGGATCTGCAGCAAGCCGTCAACACCGCCACGGCGATCGGCGACGACCGGCTCAGCCGCGCCGCGGGCCGGAGCGCGGTGCCGGACAGCTTTACGCATGGCTCATCGGCGCAGCGGGTGCGCTGGCTGACGACCGGCTTCAAGAGCGGCACGATCGCCGCCTGCAACACGTTTCAAGGGACGCCCCTCTAACGCCATCAATCCTGGCCAAGGGCGACCCATGACAGCGCGAACGATCCTGGAAACGGCCGAGGGCTTGCGGCTGCAATCGGCGGAGCGCGGGCAGGGCTGGCGTCGGTGGGGACCATACGTCTCCGACCGGCAATGGGGCACGGTCCGCGAAGATTACAGCGCCGACGGGGATGCCTGGGGTTATCTGACGCACGACCAGGCGCGCAGCCGGGCCTACCGCTGGGGCGAAGACGGCATCGCCGGTTGGGGCGACGAGCGGCTGAACTGGTGCTTGGGCGTGGCACTGTGGAACGAGCGCGATCCGTGCCTGAAGGAGCGTCTATTCGGTCTGACCAACGAAGAAGGCAATCACGGCGAGGACGTCAAGGAAGTCTATTACCACCTCGATGGCACACCGACGCATTCGTATATGCGAATGCTGTACAAATATCCGCAGGCCGAATTCCCCTATCAGAGATTGCTGGATGAGAACAGAAGGCGGACTCTAAACGATCCGGAGTTCGAGCTGGCCGATACGGGGATCTTCGACGAGAACCGATACTTCGACGTGTTCGTCGAATACGCCAAAGCCTCGCCGGACGACATGCTGATGCAGATCACCGTCGTCAACCGTGGGCCGGAGACGGCGCGAATCCATGTCTTACCGCAGCTCTGGGCACGCAACACGTGGACCTGGGCCGACAGCCAGCACCGGCCGATGCTGACGCTCGATGGCGATGCGGTCCAGGCGGATCACCCGCGCCTACGCGAGATGAGGTTCGAGATCGAGGAGCCGCCGGCCGAGTGGCTGTTCTGCGCCAACGAGACCAACGCGCCGCGGCTTTGGGGGCAGGACAAGCCGGGACCGTTCAAGGACGGCATCAACGATCACGTGGTCAACGGGGTAGCCGGCGCGGTCGACCCGGCGCAGCGCGGCACCAAGTGCGCGGCGCACGTGATCCACGATCTCGCGGCCGGCGAGAGCAAGCTGATCCGCTTGCGGTTCCGGCCGGTCGAGCGGCAGAGCCCCGCCTTTCTGTATTATCCGGACCGGGTCGAGCAGCGCCGGGTCGATGCGGACGAGTTCTACGAGGCGCTGCAGGCCGGCATCACCGATCCGGACGCCCGCCTCATTCAACGCCAGGCCCTCGCCGGCATGCTGTGGACCAAGCAGACCTATTTGTTCGACGTGCGCCGCTGGCTATCCGGAGACCCGGCCTCACCGCCCCCGCCCGCCTCGCGGACGCGCGACTCCGATTGGCAGCACATGAACAACGGCGACGTGATCTCGATGCCGGACGGGTGGGAATACCCGTGGTTCGCTGCCTGGGACCTGGCATTCCACGCCGTGACTTTCGCGCTGATCGACCCGGCGTTCGCCAAGGGGCAACTGCTGCTGATCCTGCGCGAGTGGTACATGCACCCGAATGGGCAGCTGCCCGCCTACGAGTGGGCGTTCAGCGACGCCAACCCGCCCGTCCATGCCTGGGCGTGCTGGAGGGTCTATCAGATGGACCGGCAACTGACCGGCACGGCCGATACTGGGTTCCTCGAGCGGGCCTTCCATAAGCTGATGCTGAATTTCACCTGGTGGGTGAACCGCAAGGATGCCGACGGGCGCAACGTGTTCCAGGGCGGGTTCCTGGGACTCGACAATATCGGCGTGTTCGACCGCTCCAAGCCACTGCCGACAGGCGGCTGGCTGGATCAAGCGGACGGCACCGCCTGGATGGCGATGTATACGCTGAACCTGCTCCGGATCGCGCTCGAGCTCGGCAAGACCAACCCGGCCTACGAGGACATGGCGACCAAGTTCTTCGAGCATTTCCTCTACATTGCCGAGGCCATGACCGATTTGGGTGGGCAGGGCAAAGGATTGTGGGATGAGGACGACCAATTTTTCTATGACCTGCTCCGGCTGCCGGACGGGCAGGTCGATACGATGCGGGTGCGCTCGATCGTTGGGCTGATCCCGATGCTCGCGGTCGAGGTAATCGATCCGGCGCTGGTCAATGCGCTGCCGGATTTCGCCAATCGCCTACGATGGTTCCTGCGCTATCGGTCGGACTTGGCCAATCTGATCTCGCGCTGGAACGAGCCAGGCAAGGGCGAGCGCAGTCTCCTCTCGCTGCTGCGGGGACATCGCATGAAAATGCTGCTGCAGCGGATGCTGGACGAGAAGGAGTTTTTCTCGCCATTCGGTGTCCGCTCGCTGTCGAAAGTCTATCAGGAGCATCCATTCGTATTCGAGCATGGTGGCGGGTCCTGGCAGGTCGGATACGTGCCGGGAGACTCCACGAGCAAGATGTTCGGCGGCAACTCGAACTGGCGCGGGCCGGTGTGGATGCCGCTCAATCTGCTGCTGGTCGAAGCGCTACAGCGCTTTCACGCCTATTACGGCGATGATTTCGAGGTCGAGTGCCCGGTCGGTTCCGGCAAGATGGTGACGTTGGCGCAGGCGGCGGCGGAGTTGGCGAACCGGCTCGTCAACCTGTTCAAGCGCGGCCCGGATGGCATCCGCCCTTGTTCTCGCGGCGACCGGGCGCCGCACGACGCCGGGCCGGGCGAGGAAGCGATCGTGTTCAACGAGTTCTTCCACGGCGATGATGGTCGCGGCCTCGGCGCCTCGCACCAGACCGGCTGGACCGGCGCGGTCGCCCTGTTGATCCATCAGGGCTACGGCTGGCACCGGGCGGAACCGGACATCTCCGGCGAGGCGGCCGAAAAGGTCGCGATGGCGTAGTTACGCCGCGTTCGCTAGCTGGCTGGCACGGCTCCGATCCGCCTGGTAGCGGCGGCAGGCGTCACCGAACGCCCTGAAAATGGTTTGGCTCGCGTGGTCGGTGGCCCAGTGCCACTCCGGATGGAACTGCACTCCGAAGGCAAACGACTTGGCATCGCGGACGCGCACGGCCTCGATGGTGCCGTCCTCCGCGACGGCCTCCACCTCCAGGCCGTCCGCAAGCCGGTCGAGGGCCTGCTCGTGAAGCGAGTTGACCATCACCTCGCGCTCGCCAACTAGCACAGCCAAGTGGCCCGACAGCGTGACGGTATGCTTCAGGCGGAACAGATGGTCGAGTTCGCCCTCGCCGGCGCGGTGATCGGCGCGCCCGCCGATCAGATGGACCTGCTGGTGCAAGGTGCCGCCCATGGCGACGTTGAGTTCCTGGATGCCGCGGCAGATCGCCAGCAGCGGCATGCCACGCCGGATGGCTTCACGCGCCAGCGGCAGCGTCGTGCCGTCGCGGAAGCTGTCGTGTTTGCCAGGCGTCAACGACGGGTCGGCGCTGTAGAGCGACGGATCGACGTTGCTCGGGCTGCCCGACAGGAGCAGGCCGTCTAGCCGGTCGAGCACGTCCAGCATGACCTCGCCGACTGGCGGCAGCAGCACCGGGATCGCCGCGGCCGCGCCGATCAGCGCGTTGCCGTATCGGGTCGGCGTCGAGTGCTGCGGCTCATCGTTGACGATCTTTGAGCAAGCCGGGATGCCAACGACGATCGACACGACAAAACACTCCAGGACGAAACCCACTCATAGACCCATGACCCAGGCGGGTCAGCCTCAATCCATCGTGGGTGTCGCCTCGTAACCCTCGGCTTCGATCGCCGAGACCAGAACGTCCTCCGGAGCGGTCTCGTTGTTGACGACGACCTTGCCGGTTTCGAGGTCGACTTCGACGCTCGCGCCCGGGTCGGCACGCGTGATCGCGGCGGTCACGGCGCCGACGCAGTGTTGGCAGCTCATGCCGGTGACGTCGAATTTCTGCATATGGAACCTCCTCGTCTCAAGCTGGTAGCTTCCTCGCGCGCCGGGAGAGGGCTTTGAGGCTTAGTAGACAACGACGCTGCGGATGCTCTCGCCGGCATGCATGAGGTCGAAGCCCTCGTTGATGCGGTCGAGTGGCAGGATGTGGGTGATCAGGTCGTCGATGTTGATCTTGCCGTCCATATACCAGTCGACGATGCGCGGCACGTCGGTGCGCCCGCGCGCGCCGCCAAAGGCGCTGCCCTGCCAGACCCGGCCGGTGACAAGCTGGAATGGCCGGGTCGCGATCTCCTTGCCGGCGCCGGCAACTCCAATGATGGTGCTCTTGCCCCACCCTTTATGCGCGCACTCGAGTGCCTGGCGCATGAGCGTCACGTTGCCAACACATTCAAAACTGTGGTCTGCACCGCCCTTGGTGAGGTCGACGAGGTAGGGAACGATGTCGCCGTCGATCTCCTTGGGGTTGACGAAATCGGTCATGCCGAACTTGGTGGCCAACTCGCGCCGGGCCGGGTTGAGGTCGACGCCGACGATCTGGTCGGCGCCGGCCAGGCGGGCGCCTTGCACGACGTTCAGGCCGATGCCGCCCAGCCCGAACACGACGACGCGGTCGCCGGGCTGGACCTTGGCGGTAAACAGCACCGCGCCGACGCCGGTCGTCACACCGCAGCCGATGTAGCAGATCTTGTCGAACGGCGCGTCCTCGCGGACCTTGGCGAGCGCGATCTCGGGCATTACGGTGAAATTGGCGAAGGTCGAGCAGCCCATGTAGTGCAGCACGGGCCTGCCCTTGTAGCTGAAGCGGCTGGTGCCGTCGGGCATCAGGCCGCGGCCCTGCGTCACGCGGATCTTCTGGCAAAGGTTGGTCTTGCGGCTGAGGCAGTAGTCACACTCGCGGCATTCCGGCGTGTAGAGCGGGATGACGTGGTCGCCCTTCTGGAGCGAGCGCACGCCCGGCCCGACGTCGACCACGATGCCGGCGCCTTCATGGCCGAGGATGGCCGGGAACATGCCCTCCGGGTCGTCGCCGGAGCGGGTGAACTCATCGGTGTGGCAGATGCCGGTCGCCTTGATCTCCACCAGCACCTCACCCTCCTTGGGGCCGTCGAGCTGGACGGTTTCGATCGAGAGCGGTTGGCCGGCTTCGAAGGCGACGGCGGCGCGGACGTCCATGGGCTTCTTTCAGTTCGAGTGACGGACCGAGGTTTGCCTCAGCCGGCGGGAGCCCGGCCCACGATGGCGTTGGCGCGGGACGAATAGCTGACGCGGCCATCGGCGGACGGGGTGAGCTTGTCGCGGACGCGTGCCTTGACGGTATGCTGGATGGCGGGGTCGGAACGTTCCAAGGACGCCCGCATCGACCCCATGCCCAGCATGGCGTCCCAAAAATCGTCGAAATCGAGAAACGAGCGCGTCACCGGGATTTCGCATTGCCGCACCTCGGTCAGCCCGGCCTGCGTCCATGCCGCGTGCAGCGCCGCAGGGCGGGCGATGTCGGCCTTGGGCGGGAGCAGCGGCGTGAGGCCCACGGCGCGCAGCTCCGCTTGGATCGGCTCGAGCGGGAAGCACCGGGCCGGAATGTCCCAAGCGTAGGCGGCGACCAGGCCACCCGGGCGGACGACCCGGCGCATCTCTGCGAGCCCGGCTGCCGGGTCGTCGAGGAAGAAGATGACGAGCGCCATAACGGCGATGTCGGCGCTGTCCGTCGCGAACGGCAGGGCGTGCGCGTCGCCGATCTCGAACGTGGCACCGCTCGCGCCCGGGCGTTGGCGGGCGAACTCGAGCTGGGCGGTCGATGGGTCGATGCCGCGGACCTCGGCGGGGGCGCAGCGCTGCATGACTAGTTCGGTGAACGCACCGTTGCCGCAGCCGACATCGACCCAGCGCTGCCCGGGCTCCGGCGCGAGCCAATCCAGGAAGACCGTGCCGACGAGCTTGCTCCACTCCCCCATGCCGCGCTCGTATGCGGCGCCGTCCTCGAAGGTGATTGTCTGGCTCATGCGGCTTCGACCTGTGCGGAGATGGCTTTCGTGTAGGCGAGCAACTCGCCAATAGACCGATTGAGGTGCACCTTGAACCCCTCGGCGCGAATCTCGGACAGCAGCGTGGAGTTGCTCGGGGCGTTCCACAAGCCGATCACGATCTCGGCGCCGGGCATACGATGCTCGAACAGGCGCACGAAGTAGCGGATCGTGGCGATCGCCGCGGCATCCTCGATGACGGACAGGCAGCACAGCAGGGGCTCGATCGCGCCCTCGGGCGGCGCTTGATCGAGTATCCGGTTCGGCACGACGACGGCGCCGAAACCGGCCTCGCGCAATGTTTGCGCCACCATGGCCGCGGCCAAATCGTCGAAGTCGCCCCGCGCCGGCACGCAGACGATGGCGCCATCGCGCTGCCATGGGCCATCCCCCGCGGGCCGTGCGGCGATCGGCTGGGGCGCCAGCGCCTCGAGCAAGGCATCGAACTGGTCGTGCACGGGATCGACCAACTCGGGGTCGTCGCCCCGGTCCTGTTGCGCGAGGATCAGGCCGGGCAGCGCGATCTGGTCGTAGTAGTCGGCCCGCGAGTGCTCGAGGAGATGAAGCCGCGCCGCTTTGAGCAACGCGAGGGAACGGCCCTCGAGCGCCCGCTGGTAGAACGTCTCGGCCGGCAGCAGCGGCGACTCGCTGCCGAACAGGACATCGAGGAACGACAGGGCTGCCACGTTGCGCCCGATGACGACGAGGCACACCGTCAGCGGCGTCGCGATCAACAGGCCGACGAAACCCCATAGCAGCGTCCAGAACGACGTCGCCACCAGAACCGCGACCGGCGATATCCCGGTACTATGGCCATAGAGTACCGGTTCGACCACCTGGCTGACCACGACCTCGCTCACCGCGAAAATCGCCAGCACGATGAGCGCGAGCGACCAATCGGGCGCGATGGCGAGCGCCAGGGCGAG
The DNA here is from genome assembly GCA_963835135.1 of uncultured Alphaproteobacteria bacterium. Classification (GTDB taxonomy): domain Bacteria; phylum Pseudomonadota; class Alphaproteobacteria; order Acetobacterales; family Acetobacteraceae; genus JAVVHH01. Next base: position 338,597 of record CAWIEF010000005.1, on the reverse strand, counting down.
CGGCGCGGCAAGGCCGATGAAGGTGCCGACGAACGGCACGAAACGCATCAGCATCGCAATCAGGCCAAGTAGAATCGGGCTCGGTAGCCCGGCTACTGCCAAGGCGCTGCCGATCCAGAGCCCGAACGCAGCATTGATCGTCAGCTGCGACAGGAAGTAGCGGGACAGCCTGTGGCCGGCGTCGTTGAGGGCGAAGATCGTGCGGTGCAGGTCGTGGCGGCCGACCAGCCGCACGAAACGGTCCCGCAAATCCTCGCTGTAGAGCAGGATCACGAGCGTGAAGACCAGCACGACTGCCGCGGTCGTCACCGGGCCGAGCAGCGGGCGCGCGAAACGCTCTGCCAACGCCAGAGGCGACGCAGCCTCACCGCCCACTCCACTGCTCAGTGGGCTAGCAAGCTTCGCGACGAGGCGGTTGTTCTCGATGAGGTGCTGCCACTTCTGGACGATGTTCGCCTCGTACTGTGGGGCTTTGGCGATCAGGCTCGAAACCTGGGCACCGACCACCAGGCTGAGCAGCCCGAGGATCACGAAGGCGATCACGACGGCCAAGATCGATGCCGCGGCGTGCGGCAGGTAGACGCGCTGCAGCAACCGCGCGAGCGGCGCCAGCACGAACGCCAGCAGCCCGGCCAGCACCAGCGGCACCAGCAATTCCTGGCCAAAAAACAGCGCAGCGACGACCACGGCACCGCCGTTGAGCACCGCTGTCACGCGCACCGCCGACGCGGCCAGTCGCCGCTGCTCCTGGTGCGACAGCAATCCGGTCAGGCGGTCGGCGATGGCGTCAAGCTCCCCTCAATCCAGGCCACAATGGCCTCAAGCGACGTATGTGTCACGGCATCTAGCCATGTAGGGGCCACACCCAAAGGATCATGGGAAGGCCGACGATGACCACGATGAGCGAGAGAGGAGCGCCCAGCCGGGGATAGTCGGCGAAGCGGTATCCGCCGGGTCCCATGACGAGCGTGTTGCATTGGTGGCCGAGCGGCGAGAGGAAATCGCAGCCGGCGCCGAGTGCCACGGCCATCAGGAACGGGTCGACGTTGTAGCCGAGCTTGCCAGCGACGTCGGCGGCGAGCGGTCCCATGATGAGGACCGTCGGTGCGTTGTGCAGGAACGGCGTGACGATGAGCGTGACGACGAGCATGAACCCGAGCGCCCACGGGCCGGGCAAGCCCTGCACCACCGAAAGCACGAGGTTGGCCAACAGGCCAGTCCCGCCCGTCTCGGACAGCGCGTGGGTGATCGGGATGAGCGCGCCGAGCAGGATGAGGACGTGCCATTCGATCGTCTCGTAGGCCTCGTGCATGGTCATCGTGCGCATCAGCAGCATGACCACTGCGGCCAGGAAGAACGCGACGCCCACCGTGAGCACGTGCGACGCGACCAGACCCATGGCGACGGCCAGGACGGCGACCGGCCAGATGCTCCGCTCGTTGCGGCCGAGCGAGATGCTGCGGTTGGCGAGCGGAAGGACACGTAGCTCGCCGAGGGTGTCGCCCATCCGCGGCGAGGTGCTGCGCAGCACGATCACGTCGCCGGCGCGCAGGCGCACCGTGGCCAGGCGCTGCCCAATCCGCTTGCCGCTGCGGCTGACCGCCATAGCGCTGATCTGGTATCGCTGCTCGAGCTGCGCCTGTGCGAGCGTGCGGCCGACAAGGGCCGAGTCCGCCGTCACGACGCCCTCGACGATCTGCGCCTCGCCACTCGCCGCGCCGGCCAGCTGCAGGTCGGCCCGGGCGACCAGCCGGTCGAGGTCGGACGGCTCGCCGCGGAGCAGCAGGAGATCATCCTCGCGCACCAGGCTATCGGGCCGGGGCGGGAACCGGCGGAACCGCTCGCGGATGACCATCGCCACCTGAACGTCGCCTTCCGCCATCGCTTCGAGGTCGGCGACCGAGCGGCCGACTACGGCCGAACGCGCCGGGACGTTGGCTTCGGCCGTGTAGTCCTCGAGGTTGAAGGCGGCGTCGAGGCCGGACGCGCCCCGCCGGCCGCGGGGCAGCAAGCCCCAGGCGAAGCTCACGAACACCAGCCCGGCCAGCGCGACGGTCAGCCCCACGGGCGTGAAATCGAACAGGCCGAACGGCTTGCCGGTCGTGTCGGCGCGGACTTTGGCGATCAGGATGTTTGGCGCCGTCCCCACCATCGTCACGATCCCGCCCAGCATGGCCGAGAACGCCATGGGCATGAGCACGGCCGAGACCGGCGTCTTGTTGCGCCGGCAGAGCTGCATGGCGACTGGCATGAACACCGCCAGCGCGCCCACGTTCTTGGTCACCATCGACAATGCCATGCAGCACGCCGACAGCACCGGCACCTGGATCGCGGTCGTTTTCAGCTTCGCCGTGATCGGCCGCAGCGCCGCCTCGATCACGCCGGAGCGTGCGATGGCGGCGCTGACGACGAGGGCGGCGCCGATGATGATGACCACGTCATCGGAGAAACCCTCGAACGCATGCTTGGCGGGAACGATCCCGACGGCGAGACCGACACCCAGTGCCGTGAGCGCGACGAGGTCGTAGGGCAGCCGGCCCCAGGCGAACGCGGCGACGGTCGATCCGAGCAGCGCGAATGCGAGGATCTGATCGATTGTCATCTACGCGTTCACCTTATGTATTATACTCGGCGTGCAACCCTCGTTGCCGGCCGGTGTTCACGAGATGACACGGTTTGCCCGAGGGGGAAAGTTGTCGCGGGCTGCCGGAACGGAGGGCGTTATGAGCAAGATCTTACTTGTCGAAGATCACGAGGAGATCTGGGACTTCCTCTCGCGCCGGCTGAAACGGCGCGGTTTCGACGTCGTGCTCGCCACTGATGGCCAGCAGGCGGTCGACATGGCGGCGAGCGAGCGCCCCGACATCATCCTGCTCGACATGAACCTGCCGATCATGGACGGATGGACCGTCGCCGGCACGATCAAGGCGAACCCCGAACTGCGCGACACGCCGATCATCGCGCTGACGGCGCACGCCATGTCGGGCGACCGCGAGAAAGCGATCGCCGCGGGCTGTGACGACTACCATCCCAAGCCGGTCGACTTCTCGCGGCTGCTCATGCAAATCGACGAACAGCTCGCCCGGACGGTTTCCGCTTAAGCGGCGTGTGGGCTTGTTGGATTTCCTGATCCGCCGAGAACCGGCCGCAGAACTCGACCAGAGTGAGGAGCCCGCGGCTCCCGTGGCGGCCAGCCGGCGGGAGCGCGCGGCCGATGCTGGGTCGGCGGTCATCGCGGAGGCACTCGGCGCCAAGGTGCTGCACGGATGGCTGCAGAACCGGCACCAGACGCTGATGCCGCTGACACTCAACCTATCGGTCATGGCCGAGGATCAACAGGCCCGGCTCGCCCGCATCCTGGCCTCGCTCCTGCTGGCTGGACGTCCGGCGGATGCGGCGGCCGAGTTGGGGCCTACCTTGCGAAGCTGGCTTTCGGGTCTGGGCGCCGGCCACGCGACGGTGGCGGCGTTCGACCAGGCGATGGACGATCCACTGCCGCTCAACGTCATCTTCGAGATCGCGCAACGGAACGAGTTGACCATCTATACGTATGTCGCAGCGCTCGTGGCGTCCGACACGCGGTTTCCGGTCAGCACGATGCTGTGCGACGTGGTGCAGACGCGGTTCGATCTGCCCGCCGCGCTCGTGCGCAGCGCCGTCCGTCGCTACCGGCGTTAGACCGGCGGCGCCTAGCGCTCGGTCATCTCGCGCAGGGCCTGCTGCAGCCCGGTGCTGCCGACCAATAACGTCCTCGAGATATCGGCGATCGTGATCCACCCCACGATACGGGTCGTGTCCGGCGCCTGCACCGGCATGCGGCGGATGTGATTGGCAGCCATCACGTCCATCGCCGCATGCAGCGTATCCGTTGGGCGGCATGTGACCACCGGGCGCGACACGATGTCGCGCACCCGCGTCGTGGCGGGGTCGAGACCCTTGGCGACAACCCGGTAGAGAATGTCGCGATCCGTCACGATGCCGACGACCCGCTCGGCGCCACCGACCGGCAACGCACCCACGTCGATCTCTCCCATGAGTTCGGCGGCGTCCTGCGCGGACGCCTCCGGATCCACGAACTCGACCTCGCGGCTCATGACCTCGCCGACGGTCATGCGCCGGGTTGCCCAAGCTCGAACAGCAGCAGCGAGCGCGAGGTCACGTCATACTCCTGGCCGAACGGGAACACCGTCTCCTCCTCCAGCTCGGGCTGGTTGGTGTCGATCATCAGCCGCCAATCGCCGCCGCCATACACCTCCGGCAGCTTGAAGCCGACGAGGGCATAGGACGCGTTGAAGATCATTAGCACCGTCCGGTCGCTGCCGCGCTTGCGGATCCCGGTCGGTTGGGCCCGGCCGTCGAGGATGAGGCCCATGCACTTGGCCACCGGGTCCTCCCAATTCTCCGGCGTCATCTCCGTACCGGACGGGGTCAGCCACGTCAGCTCCCGGATCTGCAAGTCTTCGTTGAAGGCGCCAGTGAGGAAACGCTCGCGGCGCAGGATCGGGAAATGGCGCCGGATCAGCGCCAACTTCGCGACGAACCGCATCAAGGACTTGCCCGCGTCGTCGAACTCCCAGTTGACCCACGAGATCTCGTTGTCCTGGCAGTAGGCGTTGTTGTTGCCGTCCTGCGTGCGGCCGAACTCGTCGCCGGCCACGAGCATCGGCAGGCCCTGCGACAGCAGCAGGGTCGCCAGCATGTTGCGCTTCTGGCGCTCGCGCAGCTCCTTGATCTCCGGGTCGTCGGTCGGCCCTTCGGCGCCGCAATTCCAACTCAGGTTGTTGCTGCTGCCGTCGCGGTTGTCCTCGCCGTTGGCCTCGTTGTGCTTGTCGTTGTAGCTGACGGAGTCGTTGAGCGTGAAGCCGTCATGCGCGGTCAGGAAGTTGACGCTCGCCCAGGGCCGGCGGCCGCCCCAGTCGAACTTGTCGGCCGACCCGGTGATCCGCTGCGCGAGCTCGGGCAGCTTGCCATCCTCACCCTTCCAGAACGCGCGCACCGTATCGCGGAACCGGTCGTTCCATTCCGCCCAGCCCGGTGCGAACCCGCCGACCTGGTAGCCACCCGGTCCGCAATCCCAGGGTTCGGCAATCAGTTTGACTTCCTGCAGCACCGGGTCCTGGCCGACGGCGCGCAGGAAGCCGCTCTGCTGGTCGAAGCCGTGCGGCTCGCGCGCCAGGATGGTGCCGAGATCGAAGCGGAAGCCGTCGACGTGCATGTCCTGCGCCCAGTAGCGCAGGCTATCCGTTACCATCTGGATCACGCGCGGATGGCTTAGGTTGACTGTGTTTCCGGTACCGGTGTCGTTGATGTAGTAGCGCGGCTGATCCGGCAGCAGGCGGTAGTAGCTCGCGTTGTCGATGCCCTTGAAGGACAGCGTCGCGCCCTTCTCGTTGCCCTCGGCCGTGTGGTTGTACACCACGTCCAGGATCACCTCGAGGCCGGCATCGTGCAGCCGGGCGACCATCTCCTTGAACTCGGCGAACGCGAAGTCCGGATTGCTGGCATACCGCCGCACCGGTGAGAAGAAGCTGATCGTATTGTAGCCCCAGTAGTTGGTCAGGCCCTTGTCGAGCAGGTAGTCGTCGTTGACGAAGCTGTGGACGGGCAGCAACTCGACCGCGGTGACCCCGATCGACTTCAGGTGCCGCAGCACGGCCGGGTCGGCGAGGCCGCGGAACGTGCCGCGAAACGGCTCTGGGACGTCGGGGTTCAGCTTGGTGTAGCCGCGCACATGCAGCTCGGCGATCACTGCGGAATCCCACCCGAGCCGCGGCGGGCGATCGTTGCCCCAGGTGAACGCACTGTCGATCACGCGGCCTTTGGGCATGTACTTCGCACTGTCGCGTTCGTCGAACGTGAGGTCGTCACCCGCTTCGACGGTGTAGCCGAACAGGGCCGGGTTCCAATCGACTTGGCCGACCAGTGACTTGGCGTAGGGATCCAGCAGGAGCTTGTTGTGGTTGAACCGGTGCCCCTCCTCCGGCGCATATGGGCCATGCACCCGATAGCCGTAGATGGTGCCGGGCCGTGCGTCCGGCAGGAAGCCGTGGAAGATCTGGTTGGTATATTCCGGCAATTCCAGCCGCTCGAGTTCCGTATCGCCCTGGTCATCGAACAGGCAAAGTTCGACCTTGGTGGCATTGGCGGAGAAGATCGCGAAGTTGACGCCCAGGCCGGTCCAGGTCGCGCCGAGCGGGGAGGGACGACCCTCGAGGATGCGCGACTTCGGGATGCTTACGCTCATGAGGAACCCTTCGAATAAGTCGTTCAAACACCGGTTCGGGCCATTAAGTTCACGGAAATTCGGGGTGGCCCCATGATGATCATGAACGGGTGCCGACCGGCGTGGGTTAAGCGGCTGCTAATCTTTCGTCGGTAGAAGGTGAGGGGGCCACAGCGAACGTTGTCCGTTGAACATCCTCTTCCTGCATCAGAATGCGCCGGGTCAGTTCCGCCATCTCGCGCCGCGCCTGGCGCAGGACGAGCGGAACGACGTCGTGTTCCTCAGTCCTGGACCACGGCCAGCGCTCGACCGCGTTCGCTGGCAAAGCTATCCGGCGCCGAAAGCAGCCGGCGCGCAGACCCACCATTATTTGCGGCGGGCCGAGGCAAGCGTGCGGCGCGGCCAAGCGGTCGCGCGGGCTTGCCTCGGGATGCGAGAGGCGGGGTTCGAGCCTGATCTGGTCGTGGGTCATCCCGGTTGGGGCGAGACCATGTTCCTGCGCGAGGTGCTTCCTCGGGCGACGTTCCTCGCCTACTGCGAGATGTTCTATCGCGCCGAGGGGCAAGACACCGGCTACGTGTCCGAGACGGCGATCGATCTCGACGGGCGCTGCCGCATCCGCGCGTGGAATGCGGATCTGCTGACCAGCCTCAGCATCATGGACCATGGGATATCGCCGACGGCTTGGCAGCGCGAGCAGCACCCGGACGTATTCCAGGGCCTGATCACCGTCGTCCACGACGGCGTGGACACTGGGGAGGTCGCGCCCGGCCCGGCGGCCCGCTTCACCGTGCCCGGCGGTCCGACCTTCGCGGCCGAGGACGAGGTCGTCACCTACGTCGCGCGTGATCTCGAACCGGTGCGGGGCTTCGCCCTCCTGATACGGGCGCTTCCCGAGCTGCTCCGCCTACGGCCGCATGCCCAGATCGTGATCTGCGGCGGAGATGGAGTGAGCTACGGCCGCCCGCCGCCAGGCGGCGGAAGCTGGAAGACCCATCTCCTGCGCGAACACACGCTGGACCCGGGCCGCGTCCACTTCGTCGGCAAGCTCGGGCGCTCCGATTACCTTCGCTTGCTGCAGGTCTCCGCGCTGCACCTCTATCTCAGCGTTCCCTTCGTACTGTCCTGGTCGTGCGTCGAGGCCATGGCCGCCGGCTGCCTTCTCCTGGCCTCCGACGTCGCGCCGGTCCGGGAAGCGATCGATGATGGCAGGACCGGGTTCCTGGTCGACGCCCGCGACCCGGCTCTGCTCGCCCATCGTGCAGCCGATCTGCTCGCCCGTCGCCACACGCTGCCAAGCGTGAGGCGCGCTGCCCGCGCCGACGCGATCGCCCGCTATGACCTCGAGCGTTGCCTGGCCGACCAGACGGCGATTATTTCGAGAGTTTCGGCGCAAACCTGGCGGAGGGGATGAGATTCGAACTCACGATACGGCTTGACGCCGTATGGCGGTTTAGCAAACCGCTGCCTTCAGCCACTCGGCCACCCCTCCGCCGGGATTGCAACAGCACAGCGTTTGCCCAACCGTTCTACGTGTCTGACTAGCTCAGCGCAACCTCGAAGCCGCGCTTGATGCCGGGGCGGGCCATCAGGCCCTCATACCACCGTTTCACGTTCGGCACGCGCGCCAAGTCGATCTGGTGCCGCTCGTGCCGCCATGCCCACGCGACGCAGGCGAAATCCGCGATCGATAACGGCCCGGCCACATACTCGACCTTGGCCAACCGCCGATCCAGCACGCCGTAGAGGCGCTCCGTCTCTTTCGTGTAGCGCTGCAATCCGTAGGTGCGGTCGGCCTCGTTGACGGTCAGGAAATGGTGGACCTGCCCAAGCATCGGGCCGAACCCGCCCATTTGCCACATGAGCCACTCGTAGACAGGCACCCGGTCGCGCAACGGGGCCGGCAGGAACTGGCCCGTCTTTTCGGCCAAATAGAGCAGGATCGCGCCGGACTCGAAGACCGAGATCGGGTGTCCGCCGGGTCCATCGGGGTCGACGATCGCCGGGATGCGGTTGTTCGGGCTGATCTCAAGGAAAGCCGGCTGAAACTGCTGGTCCTTGGTGATATCGACGGTCTTGACCGTGTAGGCCAACCCCATCTCCTCGAGCGCCACGCTGATCTTGCGGCCGTTCGGCGTGTTCCACGTGTGTAGTTCGATCATGCTTCGGGTCTCCCGCGCGGGACGATAGCGTGGTGCTCCCGATGCGCAACGGACGATTATGGCACCCGGCTTGCATACTGTGGCGCCAGAATAAGCCGTTGGAGCACCATCGATGAGCACCAGTATCGCCCCGGTCGTAACCCCGGCCACGAACACGCGCTGGCTCCAGCTGCTGTTCGGGTTGGTGTGCATGATGGCGATCTCCAGCCCGCAATATGTTTGGACCCTGTTCACCAAGCCGCTCGGCACATCGCTCGGCGCCGGGGCGCCGGCCATCCAGGTCACGTTCAGCATCCTCATCGTGCTGCAAACCTTCTTCAGCCCGTTCCAAGGATGGCTCGTCGACCGGTTCGGCCCGCGTTGGCTGATCGCGATCGGTTGCGCGCTGACCGGTCTGTCGTGGGTCTTGGCCTCGTCGGTAACGTCGCTCTGGGGTCTGTATGCCACCTACGGCCTGCTCGGCGGCGTCGGCACCGGCATCGTCTATATCGGCGTCGTGGGGCTGATGGTCCGCTGGTTCCCGGATCATCGCGGCCTCGCTGCGGGCGTGGTGGCAGCCGGCTATGGGATGGGCGCCATCGCAACGACGTTCCCGATCGCCGACACCCTGGCCGCCTCCGGCCTGCCGACCACGCTGCTGCAATGGGGGGTCATCTTCGGCATCGTCGGTGTGCTGGCCGCACTGGGGCTTCGATCGCCGCCGGCCGTCAGCGCCGGCTCGGCCGCGGGGCGCGGCGTCGGGCCGCGTGAGATGACCAAGAGCCCGATCTTCTGGTTGATGTTCGTCATGATGAGCCTGATGTCGACCTCGGGCCTGATGGTGACGTCGCAACTCGGCGCGTTCGCGGCCGATTTCGGCGTGTCGAAGTTGGTCGTCTGGGGCATGGCGGCGGTGCCGCTCGCGCTCACGATCGACCGGTTCTGCAATGGGCTGACCCGGCCCTTCTTCGGCTGGGTCTCCGACCGTATCGGCCGTGAGAACACGATGGCGTTGGCCTTCGCCCTCGAGGGTGTCGCCATGACCGCCTGGCTCGCGTTCCGGGGCGATCCGGTCCTCTTCGTCCTACTCTCCGGCCTCGTCTTCTTCGGCTGGGGAGAAATATTCTCCCTCTTTCCGAGCACGCTGACCGACACGTTCGGCCCCGCCTATGCAACGCAGAACTACGGCTGCCTCTACATCGCGCAGGGGATCGGCGCGATCCTTGGTGGCCCCATGGCCGCGCTGCTGCACGACAATACCGGGAGTTGGACGCCGGTGTTCGCCATCGCGATCGTCGCCGACTTCACGACCGCCGTGCTGGCCATCACCGTGCTAAAACGGATGCGGGCCGGCGTCGCCAGAGCGGCATGAGCAGCGCGTCGAGCCCGAAGCCGTAGCTACCGCCGACGATGGCGAACATGCCCTGCACGGCGGCGAGGAAGATGTATTCCCACGGCCACTCCGCGGGATGGCGGTAGAGGCCGATCCAGAGCCCGAGCACGTAGATCGCGCCCAGCGTCGCGACCGGGCGGACGAACAGGCCTAGCATCAGGCTGATCGCCAACCCCATCTCGACGGCGAAGACGAGCGGGTCGACGATCGGCATGTTCGGCAGCATGTAGTCGCTGACGATCGCGCTGAACCAGGGCCAGGCGGCGTTTTGGACCATTTGCTCGGTCCAGTACCTGGAACCCGCTGGCCACCGGGAACGGCATCTTCCAGAGCGACCCCTGGAACCACATGATCCCGATCAGCAGCCGGAACAACCAGGCCCAGAACGGGCCGGGGCCCACGCCACCGGGCGAGTGGCTCTCGCGCTGCCGCCAGACGATCAGCGCGATGATGCAGCTGCTCAGCAGGAGCAGCGCGAACAAACCGACGAGGGGCCACTGCCACTCGCCGAGACCGCGCTGATCCGGCTGGGCTCCGATCAGGAAATCCCAGGAATCGCTGAGCGGGTCGGTCTTCATGCCTGGGCTGCCTCGGGTTGGAATGCGTCTGCCGCTGCGCAGATCAGGCGAAGCGCGTCGAGCGCGCCGGCGGCCTCGCCCTTCTCGAAGTCGGGCCCGGCCTGCTGGCCCATGGTGTTCGTCACATGCGCGAAGCAGACCACGGGTTTGTTGCGGGCGGTGGCGAAGGCGAACAGCGCGGCGGCTTCCATCTCGACCGCGAGCGTGCCTTGCGCCCGGGCGGCCGCGATGGCTGCCTCGGTCTCGCGATAGGGCGCGTCGGTGGTCCAGGTCGGGCCGCGGTGCAGCGGCGTAGCGTCTTGCCGGAGGCGGGCTTCGACGCGGTCGAGCAGGGCCGGGTCGGGTGCGGCGACGAACGCCCCGGCGCCTTGCGGCAGGTAGTGCGCGCTGGTGCCCTCGTCGCGAAGCGCGCGGTCGATCAGCACGGCGTAGGGCGGCTCACCGAGATCGGCGATCCGGCCGGCCGAGGTTACGCTGACCAACAGACGGCAGCCGCTGGCGAAGAGCTGCTCGGCGACCAGCACGGCGAACGGCGCGCCGACCGCGCAGCCGACCACACCGGCGACCGTGCCGTCCGGCAGGTCGAATTCGTCGAGCACGGTGTGGTAGCAGGCCCAGCCCGGGCTGGGCCGCGCCCGGCCGGTGCGGCGCAGGTAGGTGACCAGATCGCCATCCGGGTCGAGCACGCCGATGGCGGGCACATCCCGGTCCGGCAGACCGCGCTGGCGCCGGGCTTCACGCAGCAGGTGCTCGGGCTGGAACACGGACGCGCCGTCGGCGTCGTAGGCGCGCCACGCTGGTCCCGGCATGGGCTAGCCCAGCTTCGACTTCAGGACGTCGTTGACGAGGGCCGGGTTGCCCTTGCCGGCCATGGCCTTCATGACCTGGCCGACGAAGAAGCCGAACAGTTTGTCCTTGCCGCCCTTGTAGTCGGCCACCTTGTCGGGATTGGCGTCCAACACCGCCTGCACCGCGGCGTCGATCGCGCCGGTGTCGGTCACCTGTCGCAGCCCCTTGGCCTCCACGATCCGGCCCGGCGCTTCGCCGGTCTCGACCATCGCCTCGAACACCTCCTTGGCGATGCGGCCGTTGATGGTCTTGTCGGTCAGCAGATCGACGAGCTCGCCCAGGGCGGCGGCCGACACCGGGCTGGTCTCGATCGTGGTGCCGGTGCGGTTCAGGGCGGCGAAGAAGTCGCCCATCATCCAGTTCGCCGCGAGTTTGGCGTCGCGGCCGCTTGCGACGGTTTCGTAGAACGCCGCGGTCTCCTTCTCGGCCACCAGCACGCCCGCGTCATAAACGGGCAGGCCGTATTCGGACACGAAGCGGGCGCGCTTGGCGTCCGGCAGTTCGGGCAGGCCCGCTTTCAGCTCCTCGACCCAGGTCTCGTCGAGGACCAGCGGCAGCAGGTCGGGATCGGGGAAATAGCGGTAGTCGTGCGCGTCCTCCTTGGAGCGCATGGACCGGGTCTCGCCGCGGGCCGGGTCGAACAGGCGGGTTTCCTGCTTGACCTCGCCGCCCTGTTCCCAGATCTCGACCTGGCGCTTGGCCTCCGCCTCGATCGCCTGCATCACGAAGCGGACGGAGTTGACGTTCTTGATCTCGCAGCGGGTGCGGAACGGCTCGCCGTGCTTGCGGACGGAGACGTTGACGTCGGCGCGCATGGAGCCCTCCTCCATGTTGCCGTCGCAGGTGCCGAGATAGCGCAGGATGATGCGCATCTTGCGCAGGTAGGCGCCGGCCTCCTCCGGGCTGCGCATGTCGGGCTCGCTGACGATCTCCATGAGCGCGACGCCGGAGCGGTTGAGGTCGATGTAGCTCTTGGTCGCGTGCTGGTCGTGCAGCGACTTGCCGGCGTCTTGTTCGAGATGGAGCCGGGTCACGCCGATGCGCTTGCTGGAGCCGTCGGCGAGCTCGACGTCGACCACGCCGGCGCCGACGATAGGGTGCTCGAACTGGCTGATCTGGTAGCCGGCGGGCAGGTCGGCGTAGAAGTAGTTCTTGCGGTCGAAACGGCTGACCAGGTTGATCTGCGCCTCGAGCCCCAGCCCGGTGCGCACGGCCTGCGCCACGCACTCCCGGTTCGGCACCGGCAGCATGCCGGGGAAGGCGGCGTCGACGAAGCTGACCTGAGTGTTCGGCTCGGCCCCGAATTCGGTGGCCGCGCCGCTAAACAGCTTGGATTTGCTGATGACCTGGGCATGTACTTCGAGACCGACGACGATCTCCCACGGACCGGTCGAACCCTCGATCACGTAGCTCATAGGGCGGCTCCGGCGCGAATCGGGGGCAGCGCGTCGAACCCGGCGGCGCGTTCGATGGCCGCCGCCACGGCGAACCCGGTCGCCTCGTCGAACGGGCGCGAGAGGACCTGCAGGCCGAGCGGCAGGCCGTCCACGCTCAACCCGGCCGGGACGGAGATGCCGGGGATGCCCGCCATGTTGGCCGGCACGGTAAAGACGTCGTTCAGATACATCTTAATCGGGTCGTCCATGTTCTCGCCCTGCGCGAACGCGGCCGAGGGCGCGGTGGGCGTCAGCAGCGCGTCCACGGTGCGGAAGGCGTCGGTGAAGTCTTTCAGGATCAACGCCCGCAGCTTCTGCGCCCGCAGATAATACGCGTCGTAATAGCCAGCCGACAGCACATACGTCCCGATCATGATCCGGCGTTGCACCTCCGGGCCGAACCCCTCGGCGCGGGTTCGCTCGTAGAGGTCGTCCAGATCTTCGCCATTCTGCCGCAGGCCGAACCGGATGCCGTCATAGCGCGCCAGGTTGGACGACGCCTCGGCGGGGGCCACGATGTAATAGGCGGCCAGGCCGTATTTCGTGTGCGGCAGGGAGACGTCGATCGTCTCGGCCCCGGCCTCGCGCAGCCAGGCGAGGCCCTGCTGCCACAGCGCGTCGATCTCCGGCGGCATGTCATCGGAGCGATACTCCCGCGGCACACCGATCTTCAGCCCGCGCACACCCTGGCGGCAGGCGGCGGCGAAGTCCGGCACCGCCATCTCGGCGGACGTGCTGTCCTTCGGGTCGAAGCCCGCCATGCTGCCGAGCAGTACCGCGGCATCCTCGACGGTGCGGGCGAACGGCCCCGGATGGTCGAGCGAGGAGGCGAACGCCACCACGCCCCACCGCGAGCACCGCCCGTAGGTTGGCTTGACGCCCACGATGCCGGTGAAGGAAGCGGGCTGGCGGATCGAGCCGCCGGTGTCGGTCCCGGTCGCGCCAAGGCAGAGCCGGGCGGACACGGCCGCTGCCGACCCGCCGGAGGAGCCGCCTGGCACCAGCGTGCGGTTGCCGTGCGACCAAGGGCTCGCGACCGGGCCGAACGCGGAGGTCATGTTCGACGAGCCCATGGCGAATTCGTCGAGATTGGTCTTGCCGACGAACACCGCGCCGTCGCGCCGGAGGTTTGCGGTGACGGTGCTCTCGTAGGGTGGGACGAACGGTTCGAGAATTTTGCTGCCCGCCGTGGTGCGCACGCCCGCGGTGCAGAACAAGTCTTTGATCGCCAGCGGCAGGCCGAGCAGGGGGCCGTCGGCGCCGGCCTGGCGGGCCTCGTCCGCGGCGGCGGCATCGGCGCGCGCTTGGTCGGCGGTGACGGTAATGAAGGCGTTGAGCTTCGGGTTCAGCGCCTCGATCGCGTCGAGGTGCGCCGCGGTCAGCTCGGCGCTGCTGAAGTCGCCGCGGCGGAGGCCGTCGCGGGCGGCGACCAGTGGAAGATCAGTGAGGCTCATTCGACCACCTTCGGCACCGCATAGAACGGCCCCGCCCGGTCCGGCGCGTTGGACAGCACCGCCTCCTGCATCCCGCCATCGGTGATGACGTCGTCGCGCAGCCGCATCGCCAGCGTCGCCGCGCCGGTCAGCGGCTCGATGCCGGTCACGTCGACCTCGTTCAGCTGCTCGATCCAGCCGAGGATGCCGTTCAGCTCGGCCTGCACGCGCGGAACGTCGGCCTCGTCCAGATGCAGGCGGGCGAGTTTGGCGATGCGGCGAACCGTCGCGGGATCAAGCGACATGAGGAGACCTTTTTGCGGAGCGACGCCGGTGTGATACCGGCCGCCATGGCGTTGTTCAACATGGCGGACCTTCGGGCGCAACTGGGCCGGGGCCAGCGGCTGATCGGGATCGACCCGGGCAGCAAGACGATCGGTCTCGCTTTGTCCGATGTCGGGCTGATGATCGCGACACCCTACGGCGCGCTCAAGCGCGGCAAGCTGACCGCGGTTGCGCGCGAGATCGCTGCCATCGCGCGCAAGCAGGACGCCGGCGGGATTGTGGTCGGCTGGCCGCTTTCGATGGACGGGAGCATCGGCCCGGCCGCGCAGGCCGCGCGCGACTGGGCGAATGATCTGTCCGCGGCAGCCGGGTTGCCGGCGGCGCTGTGGGACGAGCGCCTGTCGTCCTCGGCGGTCAACCGTTTCCTGATCGATGAGCTGGACCTCAGCCGCGGCAAGCGCGCCAAGATCGTCGACGGGATGGCCGCCGCCTACACGCTGCAGGCGGCGCTCGACGCGGCGACGTCTTGAGACGGTTCGGGCGGAAAACCGGGTTCAGTTTTCGGTATGGTTCGGTCGGCGCATCGGGCAAACATGCCATCAAGCGAGCAATCCGGCCCTTGAAGGCCAGTGCACAGGAGAGGTCACATGCCGACGCAACCGTTGCCCTTCACCTGCGCTGAACTCGGCAAGCGGCTGCCCCTCCTGCGCAACATCGGCGCGGCTGTTCGCGCAGATCGCGACACGGATCGGCGGCGCGATCGTTGTCACTCGTAGCCTGATAAACGACACGGAGAGCACCATGATCCCTGCGACGCTGATCCCTGGTGACGGGATCGGCCCCGAGATCACGCAGGTCGTGACCTCCGTGCTCGACGCGCTGGGCGCTCCGTTCGACTGGGATGTGCAACAGGGCGGGCTCGCCGGCATCGAGGCATCGGGCGACCCGCTGCCGGGCGTGCTGATCGACAGCATCCGGCGGACCAAGCTGGCGCTCAAGGGACCGCTCACGACGCCGGTCGGCGGCGGCTTCCGCTCCGTGAACGTGCGGTTGCGCGAGGAATTCCAGCTCTACGCCAACCTGCGCCCGGCCCACACACTCGTTCCCGGCGGCCGCTACGACGACATCGACCTGATCCTGCTGCGGGAGAATCTCGAAGGACTCTACGTCGCGTTCGAGCACTACATCCCCATCGGCGACGACCCGCACGCGGTTGCCATTTCCTCGGGCGTGAACACCCGCGACGGGGCCGAGCGGATCATCCGCTTCGCCTTCGAGCACGCCATCAAGCTGGGGCGAAAGAAGGTCACTGTGGTGCACAAAGCCAACGTGCTGAAAGCGTTGACCGGCGTGTTCCTCGAAGTCGGCACCAAAATGGCCAAGGAGTATGTGGGGCGGATCCAGTTCGACGAGCGGATCGTCGATGCCTGCGCGATGCAGCTCGTGCTCAACCCGTGGCAGTTCGACGTGATCGTCACGACGAACCTGTTCGGCGATATCCTGTCGGACCTGATTGCCGGGTTGGTCGGCGGGCTCGGCGCCGCGCCGGGCGCCAACATCGGCAAGACGGCGGCGATCTTCGAGGCGGTGCACGGCTCGGCGCCGGACATCGCCGGCCAGGGCCTGGCCAATCCAACCGCTCTTCTGCTCGCCGCCGGGTTGATGCTCGACCACGTGGGTGAGCTCGACAAGGCGACGGCACTGCGCCGCGCCGTCGATGCCGCGCTGAACCAGGACAAAGTTCGGACGCGCGACCTGGGCGGCACCGCGTCGACGACCGAATTCGCCAGCGCGGTCACGCAGCGCATTACCCGGTCGCCGTAGAGCACGGCGTGAGCAAGCCTCTCGAGTTGCCGGGATGAGCGGAGAAGCAAGCGACGCCCTGAAGGGTCTTGCCGATTTCTGGACGGGTCTGGGACTGCCCGGGTCGGACCCGGCGGCGACGCCGGAGCTGGTTCAGGCCGGCGAAACGATGATGCAGCTTTGGGCGACCGCGGCCCAGCTGTCGAACGAGCTGGCGAGGCACCTGGGGGAGGCAAGCGGCAGCCCGGCGGCGGACATCCTCGAACGCCTCACCAACCCCCGGCACTGGTTGCCCGGCACCGGCGACATCGACGAGGCACTCGCGCGGATGGCGGACGGGCCCCGGTTCGCCGGCATGGGCGAGTTTGAGCGGCGCTGGGCCAGCGTGGTGCAACGCTGGAGCGAACTGCGCCAGCGCGGCCTGGAGCACCAGCGCGTGGTGCTCGGCGCCTGGATGGAGGCTGGCCGGCAGTATCTGAACGAGGCTGCAGGCAAGACGCTCAACACCAAGGAGGCGGTGGCGCTGTGGGCCGAGATCGGCAACCGGCATATGCTCGAGGTTCAACGGTCCGAGCCGTTCCTCAGCTCCCAGCGTGACCTGATCCGCGCCAGCACGGAGCTGCGTGTCGCGCAGAACGAGCTGAGCGAGTGCATCGGCACCCAGTTCGGCCTGCCGACCCGCTCGGAGCTGGACGACGTGCATCGGTCGATGACGGAGATGCGGCGGGAGCTGCGCACGCTGCGCCGGGAGGTGGACGCGGCCAAGCAGGCCGCCTCGCCGGCGGACAGCTCGCCCGCGGTTCGCAGCAGAACATCCCGGGCCGGCGGCAGCAGATCCGCGTCGAGCAAGGGCGAGGCGCGGTAGCGATGGCTTCGGAGATCCGCCCCGATCCAGCCGCCGCCGCGATCGCCGGCGCCGCGGTACCGGGCGAGAGAGTGCCGACCGGCCGCCTGCTCTTTGCCGGGCTGACCGACGCCGACGTGCGGATCGCGACGACCCCGAAGGAGCTGGTCTGGCGGCAGGACAAGGTCAGCCTGTTTCGCTACAAGCCGCTGGCGGACAGGCGGATCGGCGTGCCGGTGCTGATCTGCTACGGGCTGATCGGCCGATGGACCATGACCGACCTTCAGGACGACCGCTCGTTGGTCCGCAACATGCTGCATCTCGGCATCGACCTGTATGTGGTCGATTGGGGCAACCCGTCGCGCGCCGACCGCTATCTCACGCTCGACGATTACATCACCGGCTATCTCGACGGTTGCGTCGCCGAGATCGCGCGCCGGGCCGGGGTGGCGAAGGTCAATCTGCTCGGGGTCTGCGAGGGCGGCGTGTTCACGACGGCGTATGCCGCGCTGTTCCCGGAGCGGGTCAACGCGCTGACGCTGACGATCACGCCGATCGATTTCCATGCCGACACCGTCGAGAACCGGCCGGACCACGGCCTCATCAACGTGTGGGCCCGCAGCCTGGAGCCGGAGGACATCGACCGTCTGATCGACGCATACGGCAATCTGCCGGGCGCATTCCTGGGTGCGGTGTTCAACCAGCTGACGCCGGTGCGGAGCCTGTTGAAATACAATTGGGACTTGCTCGACATCGCCGACGACGAGACGCGGCTGCTGAACTGGTTGCGGATGGAGACGTGGCTGGCCGACCGGCCGGATCATCCGGGCGAGGCGGCCAAGCAATGGCTGAAGGATCTATACCAGCAGAACAAGCTGGTGCGGAACGAATGGGAGCTTGATGGCAAACGGGTCGATCTCGGCCGCATCACCATGCCGGTGCTGAACGTGTTCGCCCAAGACGACCACATCGTGCCGCCGGCGACGTCGCGGGCGCTCGGCGCCAAGGTCCGCTCGAGCGACTACCGTGAACTGGGATTGCCGGGCGGTCATGTCGGCGTTTTCGTCGGCGCCAAGTCGCAGGCGCTGTTCGCCCCGGGTGTGGCCGCGTTCCTGACCCAACACGACCCGTGATGAGAGCGGGCCGCCCGCGACCCTCTGGTCGGTGGACCTGCCGGTCTTTGCTCACCCGCGTAGGGATGAGAGCGTCAGCGCGATCCACTCGTTCAGGCGCGTATTGTCGATCCAGCGCAGGACGGCGACGATGTCGTGCGTCGGATCGATCCAGATGACGTTGCCGCCGGCGCCGCTGGCGAAGATGCTGTCGCGCGGCGCGGCGGGCTGATAGCTGCCGTCGGTGTTCAGCCACCAGAATAGGCCGTAGCGCGGGTTCAACGCGCAGGGCGCGACCGACTCGGCCACCCAGGCCTCGGGCAGGATGCGCGCCTCACCCCAGGCGCCACGGCCGAGCATGAGCTGGCCGATTCGGGCTTGATCCTCGGCGTGCATGAACACGCCGCCGCCCCAGTGCCCGCCGCCGGAGACCGACTGCACCGGACAACCGGCGACATCGACGGTGGAGGTCCGATATCCCTCCCACCGCCAGTCGCTCGATGCGCCGATCTTCTGCATCACGCGCTCGGAGAACACCGCCGGCAGCGCGCGGCCGAAGCGGCGCAGGAGCGCGAGGCTGAGCCGGTTCACCCGGACGTCGTTATATTCCCAGAAGGTGCCCGGCGCTTGCAGGGGCCGGGCGGCGCCCTTGGTGCCGGCGGGTCGGCCGGCGTTTTCGCTGGCCACGCTGCGGTTGCGGTCGATCTGCTCCGACTTGCCGAAGATGCTGCCCTCCCATTCCGACGTCATCTGCAGCATCTGACGCCAGGTGATGGCACCGTTCCGCGGGCCGTCGAAGCCGCCGTCGCGCACCGTATGGCCGATGGGCTCGTCGAGATCGGCGATCAGCCCGTCGGCGACGGCCAGGCCTGCCAAGATCGAGAGATAGCTCTTGGCCACGCTGAACGTCATGTCGACCTGGCGCGTGTCGCCCCAGCGTGCGGCGAGCCTGCCGTGCCGCAGCAGCAGCCCGTTCGGCGGTCCGCGCGGGGCGACCGTGCCGATGATCTCGTTGTCCGGGGGCGGCTCGAAATTGCCAGCCTCCAGCTGCGCCCTCAGATCGCGCCGCCATGGGCTTTCGTGCCGTTGGGCGAACGCGACCGCGGCCGCCAGCTTGGCCGAGTTCGAACCCGGCATCCACCACCGGCCAGTCCGCCGGCGCTGCTGGAAGGGCGGGCATGGCCATGTGATTAGGCGTCACGGCGTCTCCGGCAACAGCGATGCGGCGGCGCGGGCGGCGACTGCGATCGACAACAGGACGGGGCAGCGCAGCGTGCGCTCGACACGGGCCTTGTCGGCGCGGGTGTAGGACATGCAATCCATGATTACGAGGTCCGGCTGCGTCTCTGCCATGAGGGCTGCGGCTTCGTCGATCGCGGCCTCGCTCGAGATCGGGCGCAGGCAGATGGCGACGGCGCGCAACCCCGGCCGTGACCGCTCGGCGCTGAGCCCCGCGACCTGCTCCGGCAGCGGCACGAAGAGGCCGAGCGTGCCGGCCGGCAACAGCGCGGCGCTCAACCCGTTCAGCACGCTCGAGGGCTGCACGATGTCGGCTCGCGCCGGCAGGCCCTTGAAGGCGCCGGTGCAGCAGAGCAGCGCCGGGCCGCGACCGGCCAGCCGGTCCGCCAGGCGTTGCGCGACCGCGTGCTTCGAGAGCGTGATCAACTCGCCGGAGGGAAGTGCGGTGAACAACGAGTCCGCGTCGTCGTGGGGAGCGGCGTGGGCGGCGATTTCGCCTCGGGTCATGCCGTCCAGTGCACCCTCGAGCTGGATTGCGAGGCCGGGTGCGGCGGCCGCGATCTCCGCCTCGACCTCCGGACGCGGGGACTGGCCGATGACGAAGACGCGCAACACCCGCGAAATCGGCGGGTCGGCCGACGGGACGCGATGACTGGCCATGCCGGAGAGCACCACCGGTGGCATCACCGGGTCAAGACGCGCGGCGGATTAGCCGGCCGGTTTGTTGGCGGGAAGCGCCTGGAGCATCGGCGTCTCGAGCGCGATCGGCGAGCCGAGCGACGCCGCGATGGTGCGCAGATCGTCGGAGCTGATCGTCGCGCCGATGCCCTCGCTCGCAAGACCGGACGGCCCGGCTGCGGCCTGAGCGATGGCCAAGTTGTTGAGCACGCGGGGCGGCAGATCGGAGTGCTGCATCAGCGGCAAGAGAGTGTCGCGCGCCTGCGCGGGCTGGCCGGATAGCAGAAACGACATCGCGAGATTGTTGACCGTCTGCACATCGGCCGGCGCCACCGCTTGTGCGCTGCGATAGCTCTGCTGGGCGGCATCGTGCCGTCCCAGCAGGTCGAGCGCGACGCCGCGGCCGTTGAGGGCGGCGACGTCGTTCGGCTTGCGCGCGATCAGCCCATCGAAGATCTGCAGGGCCGCCTCGGGTGAGCCGCTCTCGAGCCGCAGATTGCCGAGCCAGCGAATGAGCGTCGGGTCGTTCGGCCGGCGCGCCATCGCGCGCGACAGGGTCTGCTCGGCCAGTTCGGGCTTGCCGGCCTTGATCAGCATGCTGACGAGCCGCGCCTGCACGGCCGTGTCGTTCGGAGCGGCGTCGGCGGCGGCGGAATACATGGAGAGCGCGATGTCGGTCTGGCCCGCCGCCGCCGCGGTGGCGGCGATGCGGAGCCGAGAGGCGGTATCAGGCTCGCGGACCGCGACGGGGTCGCTGCCGCGGCGCGCGCACGCGCCTGCCATGAGGAGCAAGGCGCTCGCGATCGCAAGGATGCTCCACCGCCGGATCATTGCGTGCCGCCCGTTGGACCGCCACCTGGCGGCGGAAGCGGCCCGGAGTTGGCCGGCGCGATGGCCGACGACCCGACATGGGAGACCGAGGCGTCCAGGAGCGGGCGGCGCCGATCCGTCAGCAATCGGGTGACGGCGCGCGAGGCAGAGTTGCCTCGGGCCGTGAGCATGCCGCTTCCCCCATACGCGTCTTGCGGATTGGCGAGCATGGCCCTGAGGTTCTGCTCGTTGATGCCGGTCGGTTTCCACGTGCCGGGCCGATCGATCTCCGGTTGGCCGCACCCGGCGATGCCGACAGCCGTGAGAGCGAGGAGGCCGACAAGGCGGCGCCTATTCGACGATGAAGCCAGCATCGGGACGGCTCCGGAGTTGAGGTGTCGGTGCGCCGCGGGCGATCTGCCGGCGGTAGATGATACGATCGAGGTCGACGGCGGGCTGAAAGCCATCGGTCGGTGCGCCGATGCGGTTGGGATCGGATGCCGGCTGCACGAGGTAGGGCGTGACGATGATGACGAGTTCGGTCTCGTTGCGCTGGAAGTTGTCGGAGCGGAACAGCGGCCCGATGACCGGGAGGTCGCCAAGCCCGAGGATGCCGGAGTCGGACTGGGTCGTATTGCGTTGCAGCAGGCCGGCGATGGCGAAGCTCTGGCCGGTTCCCAACTCGACCGTCGTCTCGGCGCGGCGAACCTGTAGGGCAGGGATCGTCACCGACCCGGTCGCCAGCGGCAGGTTGACCGAGCCGGTGGTCGACAACTGGCTGACCTCCGGACGGATGCGCAGGTTCAGCCGGTCGGGACCGAGCACGGTGGGAACGAACGAGAGGCTGACGCCGAACTGCTTAAAATCGACCGTGATCGAGTTGCTGCTGCCGCTGGTGCCGGTCGGGACCGGGAACTCGCCACCGGCCAAGAAGCTCGCGGTCTCGCCGGATTGCGCCGTCAGGTTGGGCTCGGCGAGGATCGTGATCAATTGGTCGGCGGCAAGCGCGTCGATGACGGAGTTGATGTCGAGCCGGTTGGTCGTGACACCCAGCCCGTATCCGGCTCCGGAGGAAAGCGCCCCTCCGGTGATGGCGTTGGCCACGGTCGTGGCGCTGCTCCCGGTGCGAAGGCCCAAGACGAAGCTACCGACCTTGCCCAGGGCCTGCCAGTTGAAGCCGAGGTCGTGGGTGATCTGGCGCGATATCTCGGCGACGCGGACGCGGACGTTGACCTGGGTTGAACTCAGGAGCTCGAGGGCGTTGGTGACCTCGCGATTTTCGCCGGCTGTCGCGCGCGCGACGGCCTCGGCCCGCTGCGACTCGCCGGCATTGGCGACGGTGCCGCTCAGGAGAAAGGAGTTCTTGCCGGTCGCCGTCACGCGGACCGCTCCCATTCCGGGCAGAGTCCGCCGGATCGCACCCTCGACCGCCGACGGGCTGGGTGCCGCGCGCGCCGCGTTCGGATCGGCTGTGGCGCTTCCCGTGCGGATCGTCACGTCATATTCGGCGATCGGCGTTCCGCCGTCCGTGGCGGCGATGACCGTGGTTCGGCCCGGTGTCACGCCCATGATGAAGATCGACGTCGGCGAGGCGGGTTGCACGCGCGC
Source organism: uncultured Alphaproteobacteria bacterium (assembly GCA_963835135.1). Taxonomy (GTDB): domain Bacteria; phylum Pseudomonadota; class Alphaproteobacteria; order Acetobacterales; family Acetobacteraceae; genus JAVVHH01. The sequence continues at coordinate 316,165 of CAWIEF010000005.1, read as the reverse complement.
GATGCGGGGGTCGGCCGCGAGGATCGTGGCGGCCGGCCCGGGAAGCTGGATCAGACGGCCAGATCCGGCATCGACGATGACGGGAATGATGCGGGTTGGTTGGGCGGGTGAGCTCGGCTGCGCCGATGGCACCGGCTGTGACGGCTGGAGTGAGGGACGCCCGGCGCCAGGCAATATGTCCTGCGCGACAGCGGCATGGCCCACCATCAGCAGACTGCTCATCAGCACGGAGCGGAGACGTAATTCAAACCGCATTTTTTTGCGTCACTTCGGGAGAAGGACTCAACTTCTCACACGCATTTGCTACCCAGAGTAGAGGCAGTCGCAGTATTGCACCATGCGTGTGTTCAGGTTGCAACACTTTAGCGTCTCGGTGCCCCAAGTTGCGTCGTCGCCGCAGCGACACGCATGGGGCGGTCCGGTCCGATCCGGATGATTTGAGGCTGAGGAAGCCGGCTGGAGAGTGCGCGGCCATAGATGACGACGGGCAGCGTCACGCCAGCCGACGGCGGCTTGGCGTCGGGCTCGCTCTGGGCGGCAAACGAATTGTCCCGAGCGGAACGCGCTCGCATCCGGGCTGTCGGGAGCGCGCGGCGCACCCGCTCGAGGTATGCGCTTCCGAGTTCGGGCGTGGCCGAGTGATACCGGGCGACGGCCGTGCTCCAATCGGCGGAATTGATCCGGTGCGTCAGCAGGATCCGCGCCGCTGCCTGCGCATTGCGGTCTGGATCGAACGCCTCGTCGAGGGAGCGGAAAACGCCGGCGTGATAGGCCAGGTCGACTTGGAAGCAGCCCACATCGATATACGGGAACCCTTGGGCCATGATGGCGAGGACGGTCGCGACGGCGTCCGCCTTGGTCTCGTGATAGGTGCCGTGGCCCGCGGCATTGATCGTCCAGGGCCAGGGCGCGGTGCCCGCCGGCCCGGCACGTCCGCTCTCGACGGCGCCGACTGCCGATAGGATCCCGGCGGGAAGGTTCCAGTCGATCTCCGCTTTAGCGGCCGCGACGTCGCAGGAGAGTTCGGTCGGGGCCGAGACGCTCGCCGTCACCGTGGAGAGGGCGAGAGCAAGGCCGGCCGCGGCACGCCGCAACCACGTTTGGCCGAAGAGCCGGCCAACCACGCGACGCTGGATAGGCTCAGCACTGCGAGGACTGGTGGAAACGGGATGAGGGGCGGTAGGCCGGGCCAGAGCCAGGCGACGCCGAGCGAGGCCCGCCTGCCCACTCCAGACCCAGGCAGCAGAAGCGCAACCGACACCGCCAACACCGGCATATCGTATGTGTGCACCCAGGGAGAGGCGAGAAGGACGAGCGGCAGCGTCGCCGCCATCCGGGCGCTGGTCTCGATACGCGGATCGCGCCAAATCCGCCAAGCCCACCAGGCGCACCCACAGGTGGCGAATGTCTGGATGGTGAAGGCGGCGGCAAGCCCGGCGCCCAACGACCTGCTGGCCATGAATGGACTGCTGAAGATCAGCTGGGCCGGATCTGAGTGCCACGGTGCTCCAATGTAGGCTGATACGGTTTTGTGGTTTTCCAGGAGGAAATCCACCCACGGTGCGACGCCAAAGATATAGGCGGCGGAGCACGCGAGTGTAAACGTGCTTATGCAACCATAAAGTGCAGCTTGCCAGCGGCCGCCAGCGACAAGGCAGACCGGAAGCAGCAGCGCGAACTGGGGTTTGATGCTGACGAAGCCCAGCAGCAGACCGGACACGATCGGTCGCCGGTCGATCAGCAATAGCCCGGCGCACAGCACTGCGCCGACCAGGGCACCGTTCTGACCTGCCAAGGCGTTCGCGGCGACGGCAGGGCTGAGGACGATCGCGACCCGGGCCAAGGTGGAGAGGCCCCCGAGCGAGATGGCGAGCCATAACGCGGCAACGCTGGCAACGCTGTACGCGACGAAGCTCAAGCCCAACGGAAGGGCCGCCAACGGTCGGGCGAGCAGCAGGATGGACGGCGGGTATGGCCAGATCTGGTGCGGAAGGCCGGTGCCGAATGCGGTACGGAGATAGCCCGTGAAGGCGGCCGGATCGGATAGGACGGCGAGGGAGTGCTCCGCGGCGGCCTGTCCGGCCATCCAGAGCGCTGTGAAGTCGCGCGCGGCGAGAGCGGTTCGGTCCGCCGCCAGATCTTGGACCGGCGCGAACCACATGAGCCAGCCGACCCAAATCGCGGGGAGGAGGCCGAGCACGACCACGATCGACGAGCGCCGTTGAAGGCCAGCGTGCAGCACTAGACCGTCCAGAGCGCGCCAGGCCGCCGGTTATTGATGATCGAGGGCCTGCTGAAACAGGGCCGGTTCGCTCTGGTTCATGGAAGACGAAAGGCCGGCGAACATGGAGGACGACGACCGCGCCTGCGGCGACGGGCTACCGGAGACGACAGTGGCGGCTATGGCGCAAGCGAGCAGGAGGAACAGGTCATTGCGTGTCATGGGCGGGGTATTCCCGAGGTCATGCACGCAATGTCGCCGGCTTTGGTTAAAGTTTGGTTGAGACCGGGACGACTACGGCGTGCCGCAACGGCAGCAGCGCATGCTCGAGGCGATCCCAGGCAGGTTGATCGGCCGGTAGTCCGAAGCGCAACCAAGTTGGATGGGCGTCGAAGCGGCGGACCGAGATCCCGGCTTGGCCTAGCCGATCGAACAGGCGGCCGGAGATGTCGCTCTCGGCCAGCCGGAACAGCACCGTGCCGCCCAGCACCCGCATGCCGGCCGACCGCAGCAGCGCATCGAGCCGCGCGGACTGGGCGGTGAGCCGCGCGGCGGCTCGGTCGCGCCATTCGGTATCGGCGAGGGCGGCGGCGCCGACGCAGGCGGCGGGTCCCGAGACTGCCCATGGTCCCAGTGCGGTCCGTATGCGGTGGGCGAGTTCAGGCGAGGCCAGTGCGAAGCCAAGGCGCAGGCCGGCGAGCCCGTAGGCTTTGCCGAAGGATCGCAGAATGATCAGCCCCGGGTGCGGCAGAGCGGGCGCGAGCGAGAGGGCCGGGTCGAAATCGGCGAAGGCCTCGTCGACGATCAGCATGCCGCCCCGGAGGGCGAGCGCGTCGGCTCGGGCGAGCAGGTGCTCCGGGGATAGCCGGCGACCGTCCGGATTGTTGGGGTTGCAGATGGCCACGGCGCCGTCGCGGGCGAGATCACCGACCTGCGTCACTTCGCGGGCATCCGCGCCGGCGTTGCGCCAGGCGGCGAGGTGTTCGCCGTAGGTTGGGCCGAGGATGCTGGCCGAGCGGTACGGCAACAGATGCGGCAGGAGGCTGATGAGGAGTTGCGTGCCAGGGCCGGCGACGACCATGGCCGGGTCGGTCACGCGATAGGCGAGGGCGGCGGCGCGCTGCAAGGCCTCCAGCGTCTCGGGCTCGGGCAGCCGCTGCCAGGTGGCGTCGGCGAGGCGTGGCAGGTGGTAGCTGATCGGATTGATGCCGGTAGACAGGTCGAGGAACGGCTCCGGGGCGCCGGGGAAGCGGCGGCGCGCCTCCCCGAGGCGTCCACCATGGGTTAGGGTCGTCGCTTGCATCTCTGGTCCAACCTCGCCCTCACTGCTGGCGCCTACGCGATCGAGGCGGTGTGTGGCTACCCCGACGCGGCGTTCCGCGCGATCCGCCATCCGGTCGTATGGTTCGGCGCGTTGCTGGGCGCGTTGGAGCGGGGGCTGAACCGCGGGACGCCACCGGTTCGCCGCGCGGCGGGTATCGTGGCCATCGTCATCCTGCTTGCCGCCGTGTGCGGTCCGGCGCTGATCGTGCAAGCGGCGCTTCCCGGCGGGGCCTGGCTGTTGGTGGTGACTGCCATGGCCAGCACGCTGCCCGCGCAGCGCAGCCTGTATCGGTATGTCGAGGCCGTCGCGGCCGAGCTCGAGCGGGACGGCCTGATGGGTGGGCGCCGGGCCGTGTCGCACATCGTGGGGCGCGATCCCGACCGATTGGACGAGGCGGGCGTGGTGCGGGCCGCGATCGAGAGCTTGGCGGAGAATTTTTCCGATGGCGTGGTGGCGCCGGCTGTCTGGGGTGTGCTGGCCGGCCTGGCCGGGATGGCAGGCTACAAGGCGATCAATACGGCCGACAGCATGATCGGGCACCGGACGCCGCGGCATCAGGCCTTCGGCTGGGCGGCGGCGCGGCTGGACGATGTGGTGAACCTGCCGGCATCACGGCTGGCGGCGGTGTGGCTGATGGCGGCAGCGGTGCTCGGCGGGCGCGATGCAGGCGGCGCGGCCCGGGCGGTCTGGCGCGATGCGGGGCGGCATCGCTCGCCGAACGCGGGCTGGCCGGAGGCGGCGATGGCGGGCGCGCTCGGGCTGCGGCTGGCGGGGCCGCGGGTGTATGACGGCGTGCTGGTTGAGGATGCCTGGATGGGGGACGGGCGGGCAGCGGCGGACCTGGCCGATCTGCGCGCAGCGCTGCGGCTTTACCGGACCGCCTGCGCGCTGCAACTCGGGGCGCTCGTTGGGATGGCGGCGCTCACCTCGCCAGGCTGAGCAGGTGGTCGATGTCCATGTACCGCTCGAGGTGGGCGGCCAGACCGTCGAGCGCGGCCTCCACCTCGGCCTCGTGCGAGCGGGCGGTCGGCGCGGCGCCGATCTCGCGCAGCAGGGCGGCGCGGGCGGCGTCGGCGCTGAAGAGGCCGTGAACGTAGGTGCCGGCGACCCGGCCCGAGGGCGAGACGGCGCCATCCGGCCTGCCGTCGGCGAAGCGCAGGAACGGCGCGGCGAGACCGGGGCCGGTGGTGCGGCCCAGATGGATCTCGTAGCCGGCGAACCCGGCTCCCGAGCCAACCAGCGTCCCCGAACATCGCTCCAGCCGCTTGTCACCGCCGAGCACGGTCTCGACGTCGAGCAGGCCAAGCCCGTCCACCGATCCCGGCGGACCCTCCACGCCGGCAGGATCGGCCAGCCGGCGTCCGAGCATCTGATAGCCGCCGCACAGACCGAGCACGCCACCGCCGCGCCGGACATGGGCCAGGATGTCGACATCCCAGCCTTCCGCCCGGAGCATGCGGAGATCGGAGATCGTCGACTTCGACCCGGCGAGCACGACCAGCGCCGCGTCGGAGGGCAGCACCTGACCGCGCTCGACCAGCACGAGATCGACGTCAGGCTCGGCAGCCAACGGGTCCAAGTCGTCGAAATTGGCGATGCCGGGGAGCAGCGGGACGGCGATGCGGACGCGGCCGCCGGTCGCGGCGCGGGGGCGACCGCGAGTTGCGGCGCCGAGATCGGCAGCATCCTCGGCGGGCAAGCGGCGGACGTGCTCGCAGTGCGGCACGAGGCCGAGCGGCGCCCAGCCGGTGCGGTCGCCGATCAGGCGCATGCCGTCCTCGAAGAGCGAGAGGTCGCCGCGCATCCGGTTGACGACGAAGCCGCAGACGAGCGCGCGATCGGCCGGGTCGAGCACGGCGTGCGTGCCGACGAGGCTGGCGATCACGCCGCCGCGGTCGATGTCGCCGATGACGACGACGGGCGTGTTGGTGGCTTGGGCAAAGCCCATGTTGGCGATGTCGCCGCGGCGAAGGTTGATCTCCGAGGCGCTGCCGGCGCCCTCGACGAGGACGATGTCGGCGGTGGCGGCGAGGCGGTGGAAGCTTTCGAGGACGCGGGGGAGGAGGCTCGGCTTGAGCGCCTGGTACTCGCGGGCGTGGGCGGTGGCGAACACGCTGCCCTGGACGATGATTTGGGAGCCGGTCTCGGATTGGGGTTTGAGCAGAACAGGGTTCATGTCGACGGAGGGCTCGAGGCCGGCGGCGCGGGCTTGGAGAGCCTGGGCGCGGCCGATCTCGCCGCCTCCGCCCGCCACCACGGCGGCGTTGTTGGACATGTTCTGAGGCTTGAACGGGGCGACGCGCAGGCCGCGGCGGAGGCAGGCGCGCGCGAGGCCGGCGACTAAAACGGATTTGCCGACGGAGGAGCCGGTGCCTTGGAACATGATGGCGCGGGTCATGGGACTGTTGCCTGTGTTGCCCTCACCCCAACCCTCTCCCGGAGCGAGAGGGTCAGGAGCGCAGGTCGCGACGTGTGGGGTTAGAATTCGATGCCGGGTTGGGCTTTTACGCCGGCGGTGAAATGGTGCTTGATCAGCGTCATCTCCGTCACGAGGTCGGCGGCCTCGATGAGCGCGGGTTTGGCGTTGCGGCCCGTGATGACGACGTGGAGCATCGGGGGGCGGGCGGCCAGGGCGGCCAGGACCTCCTCGAGGCCGAGGTAGTCGTAGCGGAGGGCGATGTTCAGCTCGTCGAGCACGAGCAGCGCGAGGCCGGGATCGGCCATGAGTTCGAGCGAGCGGTCCCAGGCGCGGCGGCAGGCGGCGATGTCGCGGTCGCGATCCTGGGTGTCCCAAGTGAAGCCTTCGCCCATGGTGTGCCAGCGTAGGAGGTCGCCGCCGAGGCGTTCGAGCAGGGTGCGCTCGCCCGTGATCCAGGCGCCCTTGATGAACTGGACGATGGCGACGGGGCGGGATTGGCCGAGCATGCGCAAGGCGAGGCCAAAGGCGGCCGTGCTCTTGCCCTTGCCGGGCCCGGTGTTGACGATCAGGAGGCCTTTTTCGGTGATGGTCTTGCTGGCGACTTCGGCGTCTTGGATGGCCTTGCGCTTTTCCATCTTGGCCCGATGGCGGGCGTCGTCGTCGCTCATTTCACCCTCAAGGGCAGGCCGGCCACGACGAGCGTGACAGTGTCGGCGATGGCGGCCAAGCGTTGATGCAGCCGGCCGGCTTCGTCGCGGAAGCGGCGGGCCAACGCGTTGTCGGGGACGATGCCGAGGCCGACTTCGTTGGATACCAAAACGGTCCTGTGAGTGCGTGCGGCCAAGACGGCACCGAGGTCGGGGATTGGGCGGTCGGCGAGGAGGAGGTTGCTGAGCCAGAGCGTCAGGCAGTCGACTAGGACCGGCGTGTCGGCGTGGCGGAGGGCGGAAGGGAGGTCGAGCGGCTCCTCGATGGTGGTCCAGCCGGCGGTGGCACGGTCGACGCGATGGGCGGCGATGCGGGCGCGCATTTCGTCATCGAAGGCCTGGGCGGTGGCGATGTAGGTGCGGGGGCCCGGGCCGAAGAGCGACTCGGCATGGCGGCTCTTGCCGGACCGGGCGCCACCGAGGACGAGAGTGAGATCGGACAGATGCGGGCCTTTGACGGGGTGCGCTGCGGCGCGTATAGGGCGGATTGGATGGTTCTTCCACCCGCGATGCTCGTGGGTGGAGATGAAAAGGGAACGCGGTGCGACGCCGCGGCTGCCCCCGCAACTGTAAGCGGTGAGCCCTTCACCACGATGCCACTGGCGCGGCCTGCGCTGGGAAGGCTGGTGAGGACGCTTCGACCCGTGAGCCAGGAGACCTGCCATCCTCAACCATCACGCCGGGCGGGGTGCCCCGGAGAAAGGGGTGAGCTGTGTCGGATTGCGTTCCTTGTTTGCACGTTTGTATCACTTGCCGGGCCGGGCGGACGCTGCCGGAGGGTGAGACGCCGGCGGGCCAATATTTCTACGACTCGGTCGCCGCGTTGGCGGGCGAGACGGTCCGGGTGCTGCCGGTGAGTTGCCTGGCGAGCTGCAATACGGGATGCGCGGCGGCGATCTCGGCGCCGGGCAAATGGACTTACTTACTGGGCGGACTGTCGGACGCGTTGGCGCCGGACCTGCTGACCTTCGCGGGCGCCTACGCGCAGGCGAAGACGGGCGCCGTCATGCCGTCCAAGCGGCCGGCGTCGCTGTCGGGGATCGTGCTGGGGCGGGTTCCGTCGCTGGTGTCGGCATGAGCAAGATCCCAGCAACGATCGTTACGGGCTTCCTCGGGGCGGGCAAGACCACGCTGGTGCGGCATCTGCTGATGCACTCGGGCGGGCGCCGGATCGCGGTGATCGTGAACGAATTCGGGGCGCTCGGCATCGATGGCGAGGTGCTGCGCGCCTGCGGGATCGAGGGCTGCGACGACGAGGACATCGTCGAGCTGTCGAACGGCTGCCTGTGCTGCACCGTGGCCGAGGATTTCCTGCCGACGATGCAGGCGCTGCTCGACCGGCCGAACCCGCCGGAGCACATCGTCATCGAGACGAGCGGGCTGGCGCTGCCCAAGCCGCTGCTCAAGGCGTTCAACTGGCCGGGCATCAGCTCGCGGGTGACGGTCGATGGCGTGATCGCGCTGGTCGATGGACCGGCGGTGGCTGCCGGGCGGTTCGCGGACGACCCGGCGGAGGTGGCGCGGCAGCGGGCGGCGGATCCGTCGCTCGACCATGACAATCCGCTGGCGGAAGTGTTCGAAGACCAACTCGGGGCGGCTGATCTGGTGGTGCTGAACAAGGCCGACCTGCTCGACAGCGGCGATCTGGCCCGGCTGGAGGCGGAGATCGCGGCGGCGGTGCCGCGGGCGGTCAAGGTGGTGCACACGATCGAGGGGCGGCTCGACCCGGCGATCCTGCTCGGGCTCGGCGCGGCGGCGGAGGCGGATCTCGCGGCGCGGCCGTCGCATCACGACGCGCTGGATGGCGAGCACGAGCACGACGATTTCGAGAGTTTCGTCGTGCCGGTGGGTGAGATTGGAGCGCCCGACGCGTGGGTGAGCGGGCTGCGCCGGGTCGCGGAACAGTATGACGTGCTGCGGATGAAGGGGTTTGCCGCAGTGCGCGGCAAGCCGATGCGGCTGCTGGTGCAGGGCGTGGGCGGGCGGTTCCGGCAGGAGTTCGACCGCGCGTGGCGGCCGGGCGAAGCGCGCGAGGGCGGGGTGGTCGTCATCGGGCAGACCGGGATGGATCGCGCAGGCATCGAGGCGGCGATCGGCGCCGCTGCGACGGGGTAACGTGCACCTTCTCGTCCGCGAGACGCATCTGCTGGACGCCGAGGCGGCGGCGGACGATCTCGGGCAGAGCCCGGCCGACGTGGTGCTGCTCTCGTTTTCGGACAGTGACCTCGGGGCGGCTGCGACGGCTTGGGAGGCGATGGGGGCGGATCGGCCGAGCCTACGGCTGGCCAATCTGCGGCGGCTGCTGCACCCGATGTCGGTCGACCTGTATCTCGAGCAGGTGGTCGCGTCGGCGCGCTGCGTTGTGGTGCGGCTGCTCGGTGGGCTCGGGTATTGGCAGTATGGGGTCGACGAGCTTGCGGCGCTGTGCCGGGAGCGGGGGATCGCGCTGGCGCTGCTGCCGGGGGATGGGCGGGACGATGCCGCGCTGGAGGCGCTGTCGACCGTGACGCCGGCGCGTCGGGCGGCGTTGGGAGAGTGCCTGGGGCAGGGCGGGCCGGAGAATTTGCGGCGGGTGCTGCTGTTGGCGGCGCATTTGGGGGGGCTTGGGGACGATCCGGGGTTGGCGGCGGTCGATGTGCCGATGGCAGGGGAGTTTCTACTGCCGCCGGGGTTTGGGGCGGTCGAGGCTTGTGCTGGTGGCTCCGCCCTCACCCCGGCCCTCTCTCGGGGGGAGAGGGGGTCAGAGAGCGAAGGACGGGCGGCGATTGCGGTCTATCGGTCGCATTTGCAAGCGGGGGATATCGCGCCGATCGAGGCGCTGGCGGGGGCGCTGGCGGCGCGGGGGCTACAGGTGCGGGCGTTCTTTGTGGCGAGCCTGAAGGAGCCGGTCAGCGCGGCGTTCATGGCGGAGGTCTTGGGGGATTGGCGGCCGGACGTGGTGCTGAACGCGACGGCGTTCTCGGCGTCGCTGGAGGCGGGCGGGGCGCCGGTGCTGCAGGTGGTGCTGGCCGGGTCGTCGCGAGAGGGGTGGGCGGCGTCGGCGCGTGGGTTGGCGGGGACGGACTTGGCGATGCACGTCGCGCTGCCGGAGCTGGACGGGCGGCTGCTGACGGGAGCGATCTCGTTCAAGCAGGAGATGGTGCCGGTGCCGGGTCTCGAGTTCGCGCGGACGGTGCATGCGCCGGATGCGGACGGGATCGCGTTGGCGGCGGATCGGGCGCTCGGCTGGGCGAGGCTGGCGCGGACGGAGGCGCCGGCGCTGGGCTGCGTGCTGTCGGATTATCCGGGCGGTGGACGGGTCGGGCACGCGGTCGGGCTCGATACGTTCGCGAGCTTGCACGCCATCCTGGGCCGGTTGGGGCCGGCAGCGTCGGTCGAGACGCTGGTGGACGGGCTGTGTCACGCACCAGCGCGGCCGACGATCGACCTCTCGACGTATCACAGGCTGTTCGGCGCCTTCCCCCCTGTGGCGCGCGAGGCCGTCCTGGCGGCGTGGGGGCCGCCCGACGCTGACCCGGCGCTCGTGGGGGATACGTTCGCGCACCGGCACATGAGGGTCGGCACGGCGGTGCTCGCGGTGCAGCCGGATCGCGGGTCGGCGCTCGATCGCAAGGCCGGGTATCATGATCCCGATTGCCCGCCGCGGCATGGGTTCATCGCGTTCTATCTCTGGTTGCGGCATGTGGCGGGCATCGACGCGCTGCTGCACATCGGAGCGCATGGGACGCTGGAGTGGTTGCCCGGTAAGTCGGTGGCGCTGTCGGCGGCCTGCTTTCCGGCGCTGCTGACCGGCGGGTTGCCGGTCATCTATCCGTTCATCGTCAACAACCCGGGTGAGGCGGCGGCGGCCAAGCGGCGGCTCGGGGCGGTGACGATCGGGCACATGACGCCGCCGTTGCGGGCGGCAGGGGGGCATGAGGCGCTGGAGACGCTGCTCGAGGAATACGCCGCGGCGGATGGGATGGACCGGCGGCGTACGGCAGTGCTGCGGCGCACGATCCTCGAGATCGGCGGAGACGACCGGGTTGCTGGGCGAGAGCGGCGCGGCTGCGGACCTGCCGGACGACGACCGGCTGGCGCGGCTGGATGCGTATCTGTGCGACGTGAAAGAGATGCAGATCCGGGATGGTCTGCACGTGTTCGGCGATGCGCCGGGCGAGTGGACGGGGCTGCTGGCGGCGCTTGCGGGGCGGTTCGTGACGCCGGGTCCGGCCGGGGCGCCGTCGCGCGGGCGGCCCGACGTGCTGCCGACGGGGCGGAATCTCTATGCGATCGACCCCCGGGCCGTGCCGACCCCGGCCGCGATGACGTTGGCGGCCACCGCGGCGGCGGCGTTGCTGCGGCGGCATCTGCAGGATCATGGCGAGTATCCGAGGTCGCTGGTGCTGAACCTATGGGGCAGCACGACGATGCGTACGGGCGGCGAGGACTTGGCGCTGGCGATGATCCTGCTCGGGGTGAAGCCGCTGCGGGACGAGGCCTCGGGGCGGGTGACAGGCTTCGAGGTGGTGCCGTTGGCGCTGCTGGACCGGCCGCGGATCGACGTGACGCTGCGGATTTCGGGGCTGTTCCGCGACGCGTTCGGGGCGCAGGTCGAGCTGTTCGATGCGGCGGTGCGGGCAGTGGCGGCGCGGGACGAGGCGTTGGACTGGAACCCGCTGGCGGGCGCGACGGTGACGCGCATCTTCGGTCCGGCGCCGGGCTGCTACGGCGCGGGCGTTGGCGCGCGGCTGGATGCGGGGCGGTGGGTCGATCGCGGCACGCTGGGGCAGGCGTATCTGGACGCGTCGTCGACCGGGTATGGGCGGAATGCGGAGGGGGCGGATTTCGCCGCGTTGGCGCGGGCCGCGGATGCGTTCGTGCTGGTGCAGGACCATCGCGAGACGGATTTGCTGGAGGGGAGCGAGTTTGCCGCGCATACCGGTGGGTTCGCGGCGTTGGCCGGCGGGCTTGGCGGGGCGCCGGCGCTCTATCACGCGGATACGGGTGTGCCGGACGCGCCGCGCATCCGGACCGCGGCCGAGGAGGTCGTGCGCGTCGTGCGAGCGCGGGCGGCCGATCCGGGGTGGCTGGCGGGGATGCGGCGGCATGGGTATCGCGGCGCGGCGGAGATCGCGCGGTCGCTGGACGGGCTGTTCGCCTACGCGGCGACGTTGCCGCACCGGTTCGACGCGCAGTTCGAGTTGCTGTGGGGCGCCACGCTGGGGGATGCCGAGATCGATGCATTCATGCGCGCGGCCAATCCAGCGGCGCGGGACGGGATGGCGGCGCGGTTCGAGGAGGCACGCCAGCGGGGGTTGTGGCATCCGAAGCGGAACGATTTCGCCGCCGCCGCCGAGCGCGAGACGGGCATGACGAAGGCGCGGACGGGGTCCGGGTGGTGATCCGGGGGTGGTGCCCGAGCCTGCATGAGCCGATGGCGAGCGGGGATGGTCTGCTGGTGCGGGTCAAGCCGCCGCTGGGCCGTCTGTCGGCAGAGGCGGCGCGGGGGCTGGCAAAGGCGGCGGCGGCGCACGGCAACGGGGCGATCGAGCTGACGGGGCGGGGCGCGTTGCAGTTCCGCGGTTTGACACCGGCGAGCGCGGGGCGGTTCGCGGCGCTGGCAGTCGGGCTCGGGGTGGCGCATGCCGACCCGGCGGTGGAGCGGCGGCGGTCGGTGCTCGTGTCGCCGCTGGCCGGCATCGATCCGGATGTCGCGGCGGGGACGATCGTGGCGGCCGAGGCGCTCGAGGCGGCAATCGTTCGGGATCGGGGGCTGGAGGGGCTGCCGGCCAAATTCGGGTTTGCGGTCGATGGCGGCGGGGCGCTGCCGGTCGGGGGACGGGCGGACGTCACGCTGCGGGTCCAGGCGGATCGAGCCGTGATCGACGGTCCCGGTGGGGTCGTGACGGTTGGACTGGATGGGGCGGTGGCGGCGGTGATCGGGGTGGCGCACACGATGGTCGGCGGGCAGCGGGCGGGGATGACCCGCGCCCAACCCTCGTCCGGGGGGCTTCCGATCGGATCGCTGGCGTCGGGCCGGGCGTTCGGCGCGGGGGTGCGGTTTGGGAGCATGGACGTCGCCATGTTGGCCGGGCTGGCGGACGTGGCGGAGCGTGGGGGCGATGGCGTGATCCGGCTCACGACGGGGCGGGCGGTGGTGATCGCCGGCCTGGCCGGGCCGGAAGCGCTCGCGACGCTTGGGTTGATCGTGTCGGCGGGCGACCCGGCGTTGCGGGTGGCGGCTTGCGTGGGGCAACCGGGCTGCGCATCGGCCAGCGTCGATACGCGCGGGATCGCGTCGAGGATGAGGCCGGGGCCAGCGACCGCCATCCACGTCTCCGGGTGCAGCAAGGGATGCGCGCACCCCGGGCCGGCGACGCTGACGCTGGTCGGGCGCGAGGGACGGTTCGATCTCGTGCGCGGCGGACGGGCCGGGGACGTGCCGGTGCAGCGCGGGCTGACGCTGGCCGAGGCGGCGCAGGTTCAATGAGCTACGACTACATCCGCGACGGGGCGGCGATCTACGCGCAGTCGTTCGCGACGATCCGGGCGGAGTCCGACCTGGCGCGGTTCTCGCCGGAGGAGTCCGTCATCGCGGTGCGGGTGATCCATGCGTGCGGCATGGTCGAGGTAGCGGCGGACATCCGGTTCCATCCGGAGTTCGCCCGGGCTGGCCGGGCTGCGCTGCGGGCGGGGGCGCCGATCCTGTGCGACGCCAAGATGGTGGCGCATGGCATCACCAAGGCGCGGCTGCCGGCCGCCAACGAGATCGTCTGCGCGCTCGATTCGCCCGGGGTGCCGGACCTGGCGCGGCGGATCGGCAATACCCGCTCGGCTGCCGCACTCGACCTGTGGGCCGAGCGGATGGGCGGGGCGCTGGTGGTGATCGGCAACGCGCCGACTGCGCTGTTCCACTTACTGGAACTGCTCGACGCCGGCGCACCGCATCCCGCCGCGATCATCGGGGTGCCGGTCGGGTTCGTGGGCGCGGCCGAGTCGAAGGCGGCGCTGGTGGCGGATGGACGGGTGCCGTTCCTCGTCGTCGACGGGCGCAAGGGGGGCAGCGCGATGGCGGTGGCCGCCGTCAACGCGCTGGCGAGCGACGTGGAATGAGCGGGACGTTCCACGTCGTGGGGTTGGGTCCGGGCGACCCGGAGCTGATGACGGTCAAGGCGGCGCGGATCATCGCCGCCGCGCCGGTCATCGCCTATTTCGCCAAGCGCGGGCGGACTGGCCATGCGCGAACGATCGCCGCCGCGCATATCCGGGCTGACGCCGAAGAGCTGCGCTTCGAATACCCGTTCACCACCGAGGTCGCGCTCGACGATCCGCGCTACCGGGCCGAAATCGTCGCATTTTACGATGCCTGCGCGGCCCATGTCGGGGCGCGGCTTGGGGCGGGGCGGGACGCGGTGCTGCTCTGCGAAGGCGACCCGTTCTTCTATGGTTCCTCCATGTATCTCTATGACCGCCTCAGCCCGGTATTCCCGAGCGAGGTCATTCCGGGCGTTAGCGCCATGAGCGGGTGCTGGACCCGGGCCGGCACGCCGATCGCGCATGGGGACGACGTGCTGACGGTGTTGCCCGGCACGCTCGACGAGGACGGGCTGACGACCCGGCTGCAGCGCTCGGACGCTTCGGTGATCATGAAGATCGGTCGCAACCTCCCGAAGATTCGGGCGGCGCTGGCCCGGGCCGGGCTGGCGGACCGGGCGATGTATATCGAACGCGGCACCATGGCCAACGAGCGCATCCTGAAGCTGTCCGAGCGCGACGAGAGTCCGGCGCCGTATTTCTCGCTGGTGCTGGTGCCTGGACGGCAGCGGGAGCGGTGAGGGGACACCTCGCCATCGTCGGGCTGGGTCCGGGTGCGGCGGCCATGCGGACGGCGCAGGCCGAGGCAGCGTTGGCGATGGCCACCGACTTCATCGGGTATGGGCCGTATCTCGACCGGGTCGCGGCGCGGGCGGATCAGGTCAAGCACGCTTCGGACAATCGCGAGGAGTTGGATCGGGCCCGGCACGCGCTGGTCCTGGCGGCGTCGGGACGCCGGGTCGCGGTGGTGTCGTCGGGTGATGCGGGGGTGTTCGCCATGGCGTCGGCGGTGTTCGAGGCGATCGACTCGGGCGAGCCGGAGTGGCGGGGCCTCGACGTCGAGGTGGTGCCGGGCGTTTCGGCGATGGTCGCGGCGGCGGCGCGGCTGGGAGCGCCGCTTGGGGCGGATTTTTGCGCAATCTCGCTGTCGGACAACCTCAAGCCTTGGGAGACGGTGTTGCACCGGCTGCGGGCGGTGGCGGAGGCCGGGTTCGTCATCGCGCTCTACAACCCGCTGTCGGCGGCGCGCCCGTGGCAGCTCGGGGCCGCGTTCGACCTGTTGCGCGAGGTGCTGGCGCCGGCGACGCCGGTGATCTTCGCGACTGCGGTCAGCCGGCCCGAGGAGCGCGTGACCATCACCACGCTCGCCGACGCCGACCCGGCGCGCGCGGACATGCGCACGCTCGTGATGATCGGCTCTGCCGCGACCCGGACGATCGAGCGGCAGGGCGCGGCCCCGCTGGTCTACTCGCTGCGGCGGGTGCCGGCGTGAGCCTCGAGCCAGGCCAAAGCGTCGGCCGCGCTCGGGACGGTGGGGAGACCTTCGGGCAGGGCTGGGCGGGCGATGACGACGATCGTGACCCCAAGACCCGCGGCGCCGGCGAGTTTGGCCACGGTCGCGTTGCCGCCGGCGTTCTTGGTCACGAGGATCTCGATGCGGTGGCGCTGCAGAAGCGCGCGCTCGTCGGCCTCGGCATAGGGGCCGCGGGCGGTGAGCACCAGGGCGCCGGGCGGGGGTGCTGCGGGCGGGTCGATCGAGCGGACGACGTAGGCATGGTGGGCGGCGGCGCTGAACGGGCCAAGGTCCTTTTGGCCGATCGTCAGCAGAACCCGGCGCGGCACCGGGCCGAGCGCGTCGGCGGCGGCCTGCATGGTGGGTACCTCGAGCCATGCTGCGCCAGGAGGCGGAGTCCAGGCTGGCCGGTCGATTGCGAGCAGCGGCGTGCCGGTCAGCGCGGCAGCTTCGGCGGCATGGCGCGTCATCTGGGCGGCAAACGGGTGGGTGGCGTCGACCAGGAGGTCGATGCGGTGATCGCGCAGATGGGCCATCAGGCCGGATACGCCGCCAAAGCCGCCGATGCGCAAGGGAATGGGTTGCGGGATCGGCTCGCGGGTGCGGCCGGCGAGCGACAGGGTCGAGCGCCACGGGCGATCGGCGAGCATGCGCGCCAAGGCGGACGCCTCGGTGGTTCCGCCGAGGATCAGGATGTTCATGGGAGTGTCGTATGAGCGCGGTGCTGCAAAGCCAAGCGCGGCCGTGGCTGACACTGATCGGGATCGGCGAGGATGGGGTCGAGGGGCTCGTGCCGGCGGCGCGGGCGGTGATCGGCGGCGCGTCGCTGGTCGTGGGCGGGGCGCGGCATCTCCGGCTGGCGGAGACGCTGATCCGGGGCGAGACGATGGCGTGGCCGAGCCCGATGCGTGACGGGTATGACGCGATCCTGGCGCGGGCGGGGTCGGAGGTCGTGGTGCTGGCGTCGGGGGACCCCTTTTGTTTCGGGGTCGGTCCTGTGCTCGCCGACTTGGTGCCGGCGGCGGAGATGAGCTGCATCCCCGCGCCGTCGGCGTTCGCGCTGGCGGCGGCGCGGCTTGGCTGGGCGCAGCAGGACGTCGTGACGATATCGTTCTGCGGACGGAAGCTGGAGGCGGTGCTCCCGGTGCTGCACGACGGCGCCCGATTGCTGGCGCTGTCGGCGGACGCGTCCACGCCGGCGGCGCTGGCCGGGCTGCTCGTGGCGCGAGGCTTTGGGAGGTCGGTGGTGCATGTGCTGGAGGCGCTGGGCGGGGCGCGGGAGCGGGTGCGCTCGGTGGTGGCGGCCTCGGGCGTGCCCGCGGATGTCGGGGCGCTGAACATGATGGCGGTCGAGGTGGTGACTGGGCCGGAGGCGATCGTGTTGCCGATGACGGCGGGGTTGCCGGATGGGTTGTTCGAGAGCGATGGGCAGCTCACGAAGCAGGAGGTCCGGGCGATGACGCTAGCCGCTCTGGCGCCGTGTCCCGGGCAGGTGCTGTGGGATGTGGGCGCCGGGTCGGGGGCGGTCTCGATCGAGTGGTGCCTGCGGGGGCGGGGGACGCGGGCGGTGGCGATCGAGGCACGTCCGGACCGCGCAGCGCGGGCGGCGCGAAATGCGCTGTCGCTGGGCGCGGTCGCCGTCGAGGTCGTGACGGGCGAGGCTCCAGCGATATTGGCTGGGCTGCCGCGGCCGGACGCGGTGTTCGTCGGCGGCGGGCTGCAGGGCAAGGGCGTGCTCGAAGCGGCGTGGGCGGCGCTGCGTCCGGGCGGACGCCTGGTGGCCAATGCCGTCGCGCTGGACACTCAAGGCTTGTTGTTTGCCGCCCAAGCCCGGTTTGGCGGCACGCTGACCCGGCTCGCGGTGGAGCGGCTTGACCTGGTCGGCACGATGCGTGCCTTCCGTCCGGCGATGGCGGTGGTGCAATGGGCGGTGAGCAAAGTTGATTAAGCGGGTGATCGCCGGGGTGGGCTTTCGGCGCGGATGTGACGAGGCGGAGATCGTGGCGCTGGTTCGGCAGGCGAGCGCGGCGGTCGGCAAGCCCGTCACGGGTCTCGCCGCGCCGTCGTTCAAGCGTGGCGAGCCGGGATTGGCCAAGGCGGCGGTGACGCTCGGGGTCGATCTGCTGTTCGTGGACGACCAGGCGCTGAAAGCCGAGCAGCCGCATTGCGTGACGCACTCCGCCGCGGCCGAGCGGGCGGTCGGCTACGCCTCGATCGCCGAGGCGGCGGCGCTGGCGGCGGCCAAGCCGAGGGCGCGGTTGTTGCTGCCCCGCATCCGTGGCACGCACGCCACGTGCGCGCTGGCGGAAGGCTCGTGACGGTCCACTTCATCGGCGCCGGGCCGGGGGCGGCCGACCTCATCACGGTGCGTGGCCGCGACTTGCTGTCGCGCTGTCCGGTGTGCCTGTACGCCGGGTCGATCGTGCCGCGCGCGCTGCTGGATCATTGCCCGCCGCAGGCTCGCCTGGTCGACACGGCCCCGCTCGCGCTCGATGCGATCGAGGCAGAGTATGTCCGCGCTCACGCGGAGGGGCACGACGTGGCGCGGCTGCATTCGGGCGATCTGTCGATCTACAGCGCGGTGGCGGAGCAGGTGCGGCGGCTCGAGCGGCACGGTATCCCGTATACGTTCACGCCCGGCGTGCCGGCCTTCGCCGCCGCCGCGGCGGCGCTCGGGCGGGAGCTGACGGTCCCGGAGGTGGCGCAGAGCGTGGTCCTGACGCGCATTCCGGGCCGGGCGTCGGCGATGCCGGCCCGGGAGACGCTGGCGGCATTCGGGGCGACCGGGGCGACGTTGGCGATCCATTTGGCGATCCATGCCCTCGACGAGGTGGTCGCCGCGTTGGCGCCGTTCTACGGCGAAGACTGCCCGGCTGCGGTCGTGGTGCGGGCCAGCTGGCCTGACGAGCGGGTCGTGCAAGGCGCGCTGTCGGCGTTGCCGGCGCTGTTGCGGGATGATCCGGTCGAGCGGACGGCGCTCATCCTGGTTGGCCCGGCGCTGGCGGCCGAGGGCTTCCGCGACAGCGCGCTCTACGCAGCGGCCTATCAGCGCAGGTTCAGGGGGGCCGCGTGAACGGAGCGGAACGGCTGGCGCCCCGAGAGGGCACCGGCGCGGTCGAACAGAACGATTTCCAGCGCGATGTCGGCGGGGCGCAGTACGGCGGCGGCGGTGTCCCACGCTGCGGCGGCGACCGCGTCGCCGAGGGATGGCGCATGCTGGAAGGCTTCGGCCACGGTGTTGGAGGCGGCGATCTTGGCCTGCGTCGCCGGGTCGGCCGCGTAGGCGGCGAGCGCGGCGAGATCGGCGGCGCCGCGCTTGGAGTGCAGGTCGAGGCGGCCTTGGGCCAGCTTGGTCATCTTGGCGACGCCGCCCGCGATGGTGACGCGCGGGATGGGGTGGGCGCGGAGATATTTCAGCATGCCGCCGGCAAAGTCGCCCATCTCGAGCAGGGCTACGTCCGGCATGCCGTGCAGCTTCTGGACAGCGGCTTCGGACGTGGAGCCGGTCGCGCCGGCGACGTGCCCGATGCCCATGGCCGCCGCGACGTCGATGCCGCGATGGATGGTGTCGATCCATGCGGCGCAGGAATACGGGACCACGATCCCCGTCGTGCCAAGGATGGACAGACCGCCCACGATGCCGAGGCGGCCGTTCAGGGTGCGTTCGGCGAGGCGTTCACCGTCGTCGACGCCGATCGTCACTTCGGCGTCGGCCCCGGCGAGCGCGGCGCGGATCATCTGGCGGGGGACCGGGTTGATGGCGGGTTCGCCGGGCGGGATCGGCAGGCCCGGGCGGGTGACGGTGCCGACGCCGGGGCCGGCCACGAAGACGATGCCGGAGCCCGGCGGGAGCCGGCGGACCGCGACGCGGATGAGCGCGCCGTGGGTGACGTCGGGGTCGTCGCCGGCATCCTTGACCACGGCGGCGCTAGCGCGATCGGGGCCGAGCGTGGTCTCGGCAAGCGCGAAGGCGGCCCGCGCGCCGCCAGGCAGGGTGATTTCCACCGGGTCGGGGAAGCTGCCCGTTTGCAGGGCGGCGTAGGCGGCCTTGGCGGCCGCCGTCGCGCAGGCGCCGGTGGTCCAGCCGCGGCGGAGGGTGGAGCGGTCGGCGTGCACCCGGGCGATTTTAGATGAGCCCGGTCGAGAAGGCGATGCGCGGACTGCCGGAGATGCTGCCGGGTCACGTTTGGCTGGCCGGCGCCGGGCCTGGTGACCCGGGGTTGCTGACGCTGCACGCGCTGCACGCGCTCGGTCAGGCGGATACGGTCGTGTTCGACGCGCTGGTCGATCCGCGGATCGTCGATTACGTGCAGCCGGAGGCGGAGAAGCTGTTCGCGGGCAAGCGCGGGGGGCGTCCGTCGGCGGTGCAGAAGGACATCACGGCGCAGCTGATCGAGTTGGCGCGCGAGGGGAGGCGGGTGCTCCGGCTGAAAGGGGGCGATCCGTTCGTGTTCGGGCGTGGCGGCGAGGAGGTGCTTGGCGCTGGCCGAACACGGCATCCCGTTCCGCGTCATCCCGGGCATCTCGTCCGGGCTCGCGGCGCTGACGGCGGCGTTCATCCCGGCGACGCTGCGGGGGGAAAACCAGGCCATCGTGCTGGCGACCGGGCACAGCGCGGACGCGGCGGAGGTGCTGCCGGGGGATGTCGACTGGGCGGCGCTGGCACGGCTCGGACAACCCATGGTGCTGTACATGGCAGTCACGCACATGGCCGCGATCAGCAGCGCGCTGATGGCGGCCGGGATGCAGGCCGCCATGCCGGCGGCGGCGATCGTTTGGGCGACCACGCCGAAGCAGCGGGTGCTGGTGACGACGCTGGGCGGATTGGCGGCGCTGGTGGAGCGCGAAGGGCTGCGTTCGCCGGCCATCGTGGTGATCGGCAGCATCGTGCAGACCCGGGCGCGGCTGTTCGCGCTGCTGCCGCAACTGGAGGAGTGCTGCGGGTGGGCACGCGCGGGCTGATCATCGGAGCGCCGCGGTCTGGCTCCGGCAAGACGACGCTGACGC
The DNA here is from genome assembly GCA_963835135.1 of uncultured Alphaproteobacteria bacterium. GTDB lineage: Bacteria > Pseudomonadota > Alphaproteobacteria > Acetobacterales > Acetobacteraceae > JAVVHH01. Next base: position 295,897 of record CAWIEF010000005.1, on the reverse strand, counting down.
TGGCGCTGACGGCGGCCCTGCGCCGGCGAGGGGTGCGGGTGCGGGTCGCCAAGTCGGGGCCGGACTACATCGACCCGGCATTCCATTCGGCCGCCTCTGGCGCGCCATGCCCCAATCTCGACGCCTGGGCGATGCCGCCGGAGCAACTCGACGCCGTCCTCGCCGGGGCGGCGGCTGGGGCCGACATCGTGCTGATCGAGACGGCGATGGGGCTGTTCGACGGCGTCGAGGCGCCGCCGGGGCGGAGCGGGGCGGGCGCGGAGCTGGCGGCGCGGTATGGGCTGCCGGTGCTGCTGGTGCTGGATGTGTCGGGGCAGTCGCAGAGCGCGGCGGCGGTGGCGCGGGGGTTTGCCGGGCACCGGGACGGGGTGCGGGTTGGCGGGGTGGTGCTGAACCGGGTCGGCAGCGAGCGGCATCGGGAGCAGGCGGCGCGGGCGATGGCGGCGTTGCCGCTGCCGGTCATGGGGAGTGTCGGGCGGGAGGCGGCGATCGCGTTGCCGGAGCGGCATCTGGGACTGGTGCAGGCGGCCGAGCATGGCGGGCTGCCGGTCTTGTTCGAGGCGTTGGCCGACATGGCGGAGCGGAACCTCGATCTGGACGCGATCGTGGCAATGGCTGCGCCGATCGAGAGCGGTGGGGGCGCGGCGGCGGGATTTCGCCCGCCCGGGCAGCGCGTGGCCCTGGCGCAGGATGCGGCGTTCAGCTTCTTCTATGCGCACCTGGCCGAGGCGTGGCGGCGCCAGGGGGCGGAGATGGTGGCGTTCTCGCCGCTGGCCGACGAAGCGCCGCCGGCGGACTGCGATTGCTGCTGGCTGCCCGGAGGGTATCCGGAGCTGCACGCGGCGGCATTGAGTGGGGCGGGTCGGTTCCGCGCGGGCATGACCCGGTTCGCGGCCACACGGCCAGTCCACGGGGAGTGCGGCGGGTTCATGGTGCTCGGCGCCGGGCTCGAGGACGCGTCGGGCAGCGTGCATCCCATGCTGGGGTTGCTGGGGCATGGGACGAGCTTCGCTCGGCGCACGCTGCATCTCGGCTATCGCCAAGCACGGTTGCTGCGGGATGCGGCGATCGGGCGGGCGGGGGCGGCGATCCGCGGGCACGAGTTTCATTATGCGGTCACGACCGATCCGGGCGGCGACGCGCCACTCGCGATGCTGGCCGACGCGGCTGGGCGCAGCCTCGGTCCGGCGGGGGGCGTGCGCGGGCACGTGTCAGGCTCGTTCTTCCATGCGATCGCGGCGGCATGACTCTCGATGGATTGCGCGCGCAGTGTCTGGCGCTGCCCGCCGGCGACGCGGCGGCGGGCGCGGCGGTGCGGGAGCGCCAGGGGCGCCTGACCAAGCCGCCGGGTAGCCTGGGGCGGCTCGAAGACCTGGTGGCGTGGCTGGCGACGTGGCAGCGGCGCGAGTTGCCGCGGTTGGACCGGGTCGAGGTCGTGGTGTTCGCCGGCAACCATGGGGTGACCGGGCGCGGGGTGTCGCCGTACCCGAGTGCGGTGACGGCGCAGATGATCGCCAATTTCGAGCAGGGAGGGGCGGCGATCAACCAGCTGGCGCGGCAGGCGGGTGCGACGCTCCGGGTGGTCCCGCTGCGCTTGGACGAGCCGACGGCGGACATGACCGAGGGACCGGCGTTGGACGAGGCCGGGTTTCTCGAGGCGGTCGCGGCTGGCTTCGAGACGGTCACGCCGGGCACCGACCTGCTGGCGCTGGGCGAGATGGGGATCGGCAATACGACGGCGGCCGCGGCGCTGGCGGCCGGGCTGTTCGGGGGCGCGGGGGCGGACTGGGCGGGGCGCGGTACCGGGGTCGATGACGAGGGGCTTAGGCGCAAGCAGGACGCGATCGACGCCGCGCTGGCACGGCACGCAGGACTGAAGGGTGATCCGCTCGGCTTGGCGGCGGCGCTGGGCGGGCGGGAGTTGGCGGCGATCCTGGGGGCGGCGCTGGCGGCGCGGTTGGGCGGGGTGCCGGTGTTGCTCGACGGGTTCGTCTCGACCGCGGCGGCGGCGCCGCTGGCGATGCTGGCGGAGGGCGGACTCGACCATGCGCTGGTGTCGCATCTCTCGGCCGAGGCTGGGCACCGGGCGCTGACGGACGCGCTCGGGCAGCGCCCGGTGCTCTCGCTGGGGCTGCGGCTGGGAGAGGCGTCCGGGGCGGCGCTGGCGATCCCGATCCTGCGGGCGGCGTTGGCCTGCCACGCGGGGATGGCGACGTTCGCGCAGGCGGGCGTCAGCGACCGGTGTTAAAGGCGGAACTCGGGGCGGCGCTGATGTTGCTCACGCGGGTGCCGGCGGGGTGGCTGGCGGGGCCGGATCCGATCGACCCGGCGCGTGCGGTGTGGGCGTTCCCGCTGATCGGCGCCGCCATCGGGGCGGCGGGTGGCCTCGTCATCGCCGCGGGCTCGGGGCTGGGGCTGGCGGCCCCGCTCGCGGCCGTATGGGCGCTGGCGGCCATGGTGTCGCTCAGTGGGGCGTTGCACGAGGATGGGCTGGCCGATGTCGCGGACGGGTTCGGCGGCGGCAGGACGCGGGATCGCAAGCTCGAGATCATGCGCGATAGCCGCATCGGCAGTTATGGCGCGCTGGCGCTCACGCTGGCGGTCATGGTCCGGGTGTTCGCGATGGCGGGGCTCGGGGACCGCGCGTTGCCGGCGCTGATCGTGGCCGGGGCGCTGTCGCGGGGTGGCATCGCGGTGCCGCTGCTGCTGCTCGGGCCGGCGCGGGCCGGCGGATTGGGGGCCTCGGTGGCGGGGGCCGGCGGGCGGCGTTGGATGTGCCTGCTGCTGGCGCTGGGGATCGTGGCCGTGGTGCTGCCGCCGGGTCGGGCGATCGTCGCGGCCGGAGTGGCTGCAGCGGCGGCGCTGTGCGTCAGCTTGCTCGCCCGGGCTCAGATCGGAGGCGTGACGGGCGACGTGCTGGGCGGCTGCGCCGTGGTCACCGAATGTGCCGTGTTGTCGTGTCTCGCCTGAGGATTGATCTCGGTAATTGAGCCGAGCGGCGGCGCGGGGGCGAGGAGGTCAGGCGTCCCGCCCCGCAGGATCGCCGCCATCAACTTGATCGGGCCGCCATGGGACACCACGACGCAGCGCGCGGGGAGATCGCGGCAGATCGCTTCGACGCGACGCAGCAGCATGGCGCCGGTCTCGCCGCCGGGCGGCGCGACCTGTGCCGGGTCAGCGGCCCAGGCATCAAGCGCAGCGCGGGGCACGTCGTCCCACCGCATTCCCTCCCAATCGCCGAAATCGAGTTCTTGCAACCGGTCGTCGATCCGGGGCGCGGGGGACAGCAGCGTGGCGAGCCGGCGACAGCGCAAGGCCGGGCTGGTCCACACCGTGCCGCGTGGGAGCAATGCCGTCAGGCGAGCGAGGTCGGCCTCGCCGTCAGCACTGAGGCCGACGTCGAGGCGGCCGTAGCAGCGTCCGGCCTCGATGTCGGGTGCGGGATGCCGGACCAAATGGATCGTCAATGGTCCAGCTTAGTGGGGGGTGGGGGCTGAGCTCATGCTCGGCCCTCGGCGCGCCGCCGGGTGAGCCAAAGGCAGCTGGCGGAGACACCGAGCAGCGCCAGGCTGGATGGCTCGGGCACCGAGGCGAAGACTTGTTCCGGGGTCGCGATAAATGCCCTCGTGCTGTAGGCGCTGTTGCCGGTGAAGAACGTTCCAACGATCTGGCCGGAGTTGTTGATGCCCGTGGCAGAGAGGTGCTGGTCTGGGATGGCCGGGTTGGTCAAGGTTGTGTAGGTGCCGCTCGCGGAATTGTAGATGAATGATTGGAGACCACCGGGCGCGTAGTAGGTTCCGACGACCTGCCCTAGATCGTTGATGCCGAAGGCATCGGTGCCTCCGGTCGTGCCCATGAAGCCGACCGTCGTTCCTTGCAGCGCCAACGGGTCGTCCAAAAACGTGTATTTGCCGGTTGCCGGATCGAAGATGAAGCTGTGGTCGGTGCCGCCGAAGCTGCTGCCCAACGCGAAGCCCGTGGGGGTGGTGTAATACCCGACGATCAATCCGGCATTGTTGATGCCCTGGAAGAAGACGTTGACGGCTCCTTGCGCCGGAGCGGCAAACGACGTGTAGACCCCCGTCACCGGATCGCGCAGAAAGGGCACATCGTTCACGGCTACTCCCGGTCCGGACGGGATGTAGGTCGAGTATCCTACGATTTGCCCTGCGTCGTTGATACCGTTGGCAATGGTGACGCCGGCGACCGGGTTGTTCAAGGTCGTGTAGCTGCCGTTACTGGTGTTGAAGAGGAATGCTGATTGGCAGTTCGTCGGGTTACAGGAGAAGGACGTGATATAGCTCCCAACGACTTGACCGAGATTGTTGATGCCTCGTGCAAAAGAGTCGCTCTGAGCGGCTGGCGGGACAACCGTCGTATAGGTGCCACTCGATGGATTGAAGACATAGCCGGAGGACGTCGAGGCCGGGTTGTACGGAGACTGTGAATATCCAGCAACCTGGCCGGCATTATTGATGCCGCCGCCGAACGTTTCCAAGGCACCGGGCACACCGACGGTCGTAAAGCTATAGGTCGGGGCGGCGATGCTGGTGCCGAATGACGCGACCAGCGCCACGACAGTCGCGGCAGTGGAGAGGCTAAACGAGGGGGACTGCATGGCGGATTTCCTTTTGGCCAGGTGTATCGCACGGACGAGATGAATGGGTGGCACTTGGACGAGTGTGTCTCATCTAGGTCGACGTCCGGTGGTCGGAGCGGGGCGCCAACCAGACGGCCGATGGTTCCAGAGGCAGTGCGGAGGGCGCTCAGGCCTGCGTCTCGATGCGGCGTCGCGTGAGCCAGGCGCATCCGGCGAAAACCCCGATCAGCGCTAAGCTGGACGGTTCGGGCACTGCGGCGGAGACCTGTTCGGGAGTCGCGATGAAGCCACCTCCGGCAGATCCGCTCTGGTATGACCCAACGATTTGCCCAGAGTTGTTGATGCCGAAAGGACTGATGATCTGACCGGGATCAGCTGGATTGATCAATGTGGTGTAGATGCCGGTTGCGGGATCGTAGATGAAGCCCCGGCGTCTCGTGGGCGAACTGTTGTCGTAGTAGCTTCCGACCACTTGCCCAAGGTCGTTGATCCCGAACGCGTCGGTTCCGCCCGTTGACGCCGTGAAGAAGCCGGCCGGACCCGCTGCTGCTGCCAGCGGGTCGCTCAGCATGGTGAAGACGCCGGTTCCTGGGTCAAACACGAAAGCGAAATCGGTGCCGCCGAAGCCGCTGCCCATCGCAAACGTATTAGGCGTCGTGTAATATCCTACGATAAGCCCGGCATTATTGATGCCTTCGAAGTTCAGGCTACCGGCCGTGGATGCCGGGTCGACAAAAGTTCTTATGGCGCCGGTCGCCGGATCGCGCAGGAAGCCGCTGATACCAGTCGACCCAGTGACAACTCCAGCAATCGCGCCCGCATTATTGATCCCCTGGCCGGCTGTTTGAAGGGTGTTTGGGGCTGTTATAATGCTGTAGTTACCGTTTGTTGAGTTGAAAACAAATGTTGAAACTGGACGTGTTAGTCCGATCGTGGATGTCGTGAAGCCTCCAACGATCTGCCCAGAGTTGTTAATGCCGAATGCTCGCACGATCTGGTCAGACCCGATTGGGGGATGCAGCGTCGTGTATGTTCCACTTGCTGCATCGAAAAGAAACGGACTGATTGGGAAGGGGCTAAGTGCGCCCTGGTAGGATCCGACGACCTGTCCAGAACCGTTGATACCATTCGGAGTGGTCGTGTAACTTCCCGGAACATTCAGGGGACTGAAACTGTAGACCGGTGCGGCCCTGCTGGTGCTCGCGAACGCTGCCAGGCTGGCGGCAAAGAAAGCCGATCGGAATAAGGCAAGCCACATCGTCACCAACCATCACGGTTATCATATCCTTAACGATACAACTGAGTCGCATCAATGTGATTTCCGGTAGCGACTTGATGGATTGATCACTAAACCGTCAGGCAATGAGTATAGCAGTTACATACAACTCGGGCGTGCGGGCAGCTGCTGGGTTCGCTCCGACTTTTCGTGACGATCTGCTGCAGTTACTGCGGTGGAGGCGCGATGTCCGTCAGTTCCTCACCGACCCGGTGGATGACGCGCTGTTCGAGAGTATTATCGATGCGGCTTGGCTCGCGCCGTCGGTTGGGCTCAGCCAGCCCTGGCGGTTCGTGACCGTGGACGAGCCGGTCCGGCGCACCGCCATCCGCGCCAATTTCGCCCGCTGCAACCAAGCTGCACTCGACGCGCAATCAGGCGAGCGCGGCTCCCTCTATGCACGCCTCAAATTGGCGGGCCTCGATCAGGCCCCGCGCCAGCTTGCAGTGTTCGCCGTGCCCGACCCGGCGCAAGGCCATGGCCTGGGCCGGCAAACCATGGCGCAGACCGTCGCCTACTCGGCCGTGCTGGCGATCCATTCGCTCTGGCTCGTCGCGCGTGCGGCCGGGCTGGGGCTTGGTTGGGTCTCCATCTTGGACCCGGCAGAGGTCAACCGGGCGCTCGATGTTGATCCGGGCTGGCAGTTCGTTGCCTATCTCTGCCTGGGGTATCCCGAGACGGAGAGCGACGTGCCGGCGCTGGAGCGTGCGGGGTGGGAGAGCCGGCGGGGCGTCGATGCCCGGACTTTGCTCAAGCGGTGAATAGTATCGGCCGGTGCGATCGGGCACGATAGGCATACAAGTCGCTGAGGGAGGACGGTTAGTGTCTGCAACGATGTATCAGCCGGCGATGGACCAGGCGGTCCGTCATCTGGTTGGCAACTACAATCCCAAGGGGAGCCGCACCGGATGGCTGATGATGGCCTCGATCCTGGTCGAGGCGTGGGACCTGTATTCGGTGGCATTCGTGCTGGTGTTCATCCGCGAGCAGTATAATCCGGACCCGCTGATGCTGGGCCTGGCGGCGGCGGGGACCCAGGGCGGGGCGCTGATCGGGGCTTTGCTGGGCGGATGGCTGTCGGACAAGATCGGGCGCCGGGTCATGTTCCTGGCGACGATGATCCTGTTCATCGTGCTCGCGGTGGCGCAGGCGTTTGTGACCAGCGTGGCGCTGCTGGTGGTGGTGCGGTTCCTGCTCGGCATCCCGCTCGGGAGCGATATCTCGAACGGCTACACCTACATCATGGAGTCGATGCCGAAAGGCGAGCGCGAGGTGATGGGCAACCGCTGGCAGTTCATGTTCGCCATCGGCGAGGTGATGACGCTGGCGGTGATCTCGGTGTTCATCGCGATCAACATGGACCACGAGCTGGTGTGGCGGATCACGCTTGGGCTCGGGGCGGTGCCGGCGCTGGTGATCCTGCTGATGCGGCACGACCTGCCGGAGACGGCGGTGTGGCTGATCCGGCACGGGCGGTTCCGCGAGGCCAAGCAGGTGGCGATGTCGATGTATTCGGACCGGCTGGAGATGCTGCCGGACCAGGACATCGCGATCGAGAAGCCGAAGCCGAGCGCGTTCCTGGCGGATCTGAAGAAGGACCCGATCCGCTGGCGCGCGACGGTGTACGGCTACATCGCGTGCTTCTGCCAAGGCGCCGAGTTCTCGACATTCGCCTTCTATCTGCCGGTCATTTTCCTGCTGGTGGGCGTGTCGTCGCTGCTGGGCAACAATTTGGTGCTGATGGCGCTGTTCACGCTGGCGGCGGTGTCGGGCTGGGTGGGGCCGATGATCACGCCGCGGATCGGGCAGCGCGGGATTGCGATCGCCGGGTTCTCGATCGTGCTGGTCGCGCTGGTGGTTGCGGCGGGGGCGCTCTACACGGGCACCAACTGGCTGCTGCCGATCGCGGCGGCGGCGATGCTGTGGGGGCATTATTGGGACGCGTCGAATTGCATGACGATCCCGACCGTGGTGGCCAGGCCAGAGTATCGAGGCACGGCGAGCGGGTTCGCCTACATGTTCGTCAAGCTGCCGTCGTTCCTGGCGATCTTCCTGTTTCCGTCGCTGTTCTCGGCGGTAGGGCAGGCGACGGCGACGCTGATGGTGGCGATCTTTCCGCTCGTCGGTCTGCTGGCGGCGGTGTTCATCCTACCGGAGATCTACGGGTACGAGGCGGATAGCTAAACCTATTCGGCGGCGCGGGCGCGGGGGGCGATGAAGCGGGCTTCCATCGCCCGGCGCGCTACCGCGGCGGGGCTCGTGAGGGCCTCGATGTCGTCGTAGGTGACGGCGCGGCCGAGGGGGACGTCGCGGATCAGGCGGACGCCGTGGGCTAGGCCCATCGGGAGGGCGCCGTGGGCGAGGCTGTCGGCGGCGGGCATCAGCCTGCCCCAGACGGTGTAGCCGCCTTCGCCGTCGAGACGTCTCGCCGGCGCGGAGGTCGCGCTTGGCGGTGGCGGCGACGTCCCCGCGGAAGGCGTTGGGCTGGCCGGTGGGCTCGCCGCGGAGGGCGGCGGAAAGGACGGAGATGTTCAGCTCGAGGCCGATCAGGTGATACGGCTTGTACATCGCGGCGTAACGGCCGCTCGCGTCAGTGCGCAGGCCGTATTGCTTGAAGCAGGCGGCGGCGTAGTCGTTCGGGGCCTCGAACACGGCGTAGACGCCCCAGCGGAGGTCGCGGTGGACGGGGCGGCCGTCGCGCTCGAGGGAGGAGACGACCTCGACGGTTCCGGCGCGCTCGAGGATGCCGCCGGCGTCGCGGGGGCGGAGGATGTGGGGGAGGTCGTCGGCGCCGCAGGGCGGGAAGGCCAAGCCGGCGGACGGCACGTCGAGGTCGCAGGCGTTGGCGATGGCGGCCATCTCGATGGCGGATTTGGTGCCGTCGAGGAAGGAGTTGAACATTTGCGGGTTCATGCCGGCGGCCCGCGCTTCATCGGGCGACAGGCCGTAATGGCTCCACACGTCGTCGGGGGTGACGGCGTGATAGGCGGGTAAGTATTTGGTGCCCTTGCCGGCGCAGACGACGGTGAAGCCGCAGGCGCGGGCCCAATCGACGATCTCGGCGGTGAGCGCGGGCTGGTCGCCATAGGCGAGCGAATACACGACCCCGGCTTGCTGCGCCTCGGCGGCTAGCAACGGGCCGCACAGCGCGTCGGCTTCGACGTTGACCATGACGACGTGCTTGCCGACGGCGAAGGCGGCGCGGGCGTGCACGATGCCGACGGCCGGGTTGCCGGTGGCTTCGATGACGACCTCGACGTCGTGGCGGGCGATGGCGGCGGAAGCGTCGTCGGTGAAGGCGGTGGCGGCGATGCGGGCCTCGTCCCAGCCGACGGTACGGCAGGCGACCCGAGCGCGGTCCGGCGACAGATCGGCGATTACCGCCACCCCGAGGCCCGGCGTGGTCGGGATTTGCGCCAGGAACATGGAGCCGAACTTGCCGGCGCCGATGAGCGCGACGCGGACGGGGCGGCCGGCGTCGACGCGGGCGGCGAGGAGACGGGAGAGGTTCATCTCGACAAACCGACGCTCATTGGGGTGTTCTCCGGCCCGTTCCCAGTAGCTTGGACCGGCCTCATTTGACCCGCAACTCGACCCGCACCTTCTTCACCGCCGACACGCATTTCGGCCATGCCGGGGCGCGAGCACTGTATCGGCGGCCGTACGCGAGCGTGGCGGAGATGGACGCGGCGCTGGTGGCCGCCTGGAACGAGCGGGTGGGGCCGAAGGATACGGTGTGGCATCTCGGCGACTTCGCGGTGCGGCATCGGGACCCGGCCGGGGTGCTGGCCGGGCTGCATGGCACGAAGCATCTGGTGTTCGGCAACAATGACCCGGCAGACATCCGCAGCCTGGCGGGCTGGGCGAGCGTGGCCGGGCTGGTCGAGTTGGCCGTCGACGGGGTGTCGCTGATGCTGTGCCACTACGCGCTGCGGACGTGGCCGGGGCAGGCGAAAGGCGCGTTGAACCTGCATGGGCACAGCCACGGGCGGCTGAAGCCGATGCCGGGGCAGTTCGATGTCGGCGTGGACGCGCGCGGGTTTCGGCCGATCGAGCTAGCGGAGCTACGCGGAAAACTGCTTTCCTAGGTCCAACAAAAATGTTGGGGGGCGCTCGATGACCGACGGGCTTACGCCGCGGCTGGAGATGCGGGGCATCTCCAAGACGTTTCCGGGCGTCAAGGCGCTGAACGGCGTCGACCTGAAAGCGTGGGGCGGCGAGGTGATGTCGCTGATGGGGGAGAACGGCGCCGGCAAATCGACGCTGATGAAGATCCTCTCGGGGGCCTACCAGGCCGACGCCGGCGGCGAGATCCTGATCGACGGCGTGCCGGTAACGATCACCGACCCGATCGCGGCCAAGAGGCTCGGCATCTCGATCATCTACCAGGAGCTGGCGCTGGCGCCGAACCTGACGGTGGCCGAGAACATCTTCCTGGGCAACGAGCCGACCCGGTTCGGGATGATCGACCGGGCTGCGATGGAGCGCGATTGCGCTGGCGTGCTGGACCGGCTGGGGGCGCCGTTCGGGCCGAAGACGCCGGTGGGAACGCTGTCGATCGCGGAGCAGCAGTTGGTCGAGATCGCCCGGGCGCTGCACGCCAAGTCGCGTATCCTGGTGCTCGACGAGCCGACGACGGCGCTCTCGGCGCGCGAGACGGAGCGGCTGTTCGCGCTGATCCGGCAGTTTAGCGCGCCGACGGGATCGCGCTGCTGTACATCAGCCATCGCATGGCTGAGGTATACGAGCTGTCGGACCGCGTTTCGGTGCTGCGGGACGGAGCCTATGTCGGCACGCTCAACCGGGACGAGCTCAGCGCGGAATCGCTGGTCAAGATGATGGTCGGGCGCGACCTGTCGAGCTTCTACACTAAGACGCACGACCCGGAGGCGGTGCGGGGCCACGTGGTGCTGGAGGTGCGCGGCGTGACTGATGGCGGGCGGCGGGTGCAGCCCTGCAGCTTCACGCTGCATCGGGGGGAGGTGCTGGGGATCGCCGGGCTGGTGGGCTCCGGGCGGACCGAGCTGGCGCGGCTGATCTACGGCGCGGATCGCAAGGCGGGCGGCACGGTGGTGCTCGACGGCACGACCATCGAGATCACACAGCCCTCCGAGGCGCTGGACCGGGGGCTGGCGTATCTGACCGAGGATCGCAAGGCGCTGGGCCTTTTCCTCGATCTCTCGTGCGGGACCAACATCAACGTCGGCGTCATCCAGCGGGATGCGAAGGCGGCAGGCACGCTCGACCTGCGGGCGGCCAAGCGGCGCTCGGAGCAGGCGTTCGCGGCGATGCGGGTGCGGGCGGCGAGCCCGGCGGTCGCCGTGGGCAGCCTTTCCGGAGGCAACCAGCAGAAGGTGCTGCTGTCGCGCTGGCTCGAGATCGGGCCGCAGGTGCTGATCCTGGACGAGCCGACGCGGGGCGTGGACATCGGCGCGAAGTCGGAGATCTACCGGATCATCGACGAGCTGGCGAAGCGGAACATCGGCATCATCGTGATCTCCAGCGAGTTGCCGGAGATCATCGGCGTCTGCGACCGGGTGTTGATCATGCGGGAGGGACGGATCGCCGGCGAAGTCGGCGGACCCGGGGGCGAGCCGATCACACAAGAGGCCATCATGGCGTATGGGACCGGCGTTTCCGTGGCCGCCTGAGACGGAGGGGAGGAACAATGGACAAGGTCGAAACGGCCGCTGTGGGCCGGCCGGCGGGTGGCTCCGGGCTCTCTGCCAAGCAGGTGAGGCTGCGCAGCACGCTGCAGGCGCTGGGCATGCTGCCCGTGCTGGTCATCCTGGCCATCGCGTTCCACTACTTCAGCGACAGCCGGTTCCTGACGTCGCAGAACATCGGGATCGTGCTGCAGCAGGCGGCGATCAACACGGTGCTCGCGGCGGGGATGACGTTCGTCATCCTGACCGGTGGGATCGACATCTCGGTGGGATCGATCCTGGCCGCGTCGGCCATGGCGGCGCTGTTGGCCTCACTCATCGATGGCTGGGGTATGATCGGGCTGCCGATCGCGCTGCTGACCGGGCTGGGGTTCGGGCTGGTCAACGGGGGGCTGATCGCGTTCGGCAAGCTGCCGCCGTTCATCGTGACGCTGGGCTCGCTGACGGCGGTGCGCGGGATCGCGCGGCTGATGGGCGGCGACACGACGATCTTCAATCCGGACCTCGCCTTTGCGGCGCTCGGCAACGCGACCCTGCCGCTGTTCGCAGGGTTCGGCATCCCGATGCTGGCGATCATCGCGCTGGTGGTGATCCTGATCTCCTGGTGGGTGCTGCGGCGGACCGTGTTGGGGGTGTGGATCTACGCGGTGGGCGGCAACCCGGCGGCAGCGCGGCTGTCGGGCATCAAGGTGTGGCAGATCCTGCTGTTCGTGTACGCGGTTTCGGGGTTGTGCGCCGGGTTGGGCGGGGCGATGGCGGCGGCGCGGCTGTTTGCGGCCAACGGGCTGCAGCTTGGGCAGAGCTATGAGCTCGATGCGATCGCGGCGGTGATCCTGGGCGGGACCAGCTTCGTCGGCGGGATCGGGTCGATCTGGGGGACGCTGGTGGGCGCGCTGATCATCGCGGTGCTGTCCAATGGACTGGTGCTGGTCGGCGTGTCGGATATTTGGCAGTTCATCGTCAAAGGCCTGGTGATCATCGGCGCGGTTGCGCTCGACCGCCTGCGGTTGCAGGGCGGCACGCGGACCTGATACGGGCCACCAAAACGGGAGGAGACAATCCATGTTCAAGACGTTGCTGATCGCCGGGACGGCCCTGGCAGTGCTCGCTGGGCCCGCTCTGGCGCGGGACCTGAGGTCGATCGGGGTGACGGTGGGCTCGCTCGGCAATCCGTATTTCGTGGCGCTGGCGAAGGGCGCCGAGGCGGAGGCCAAGTCGATCAACCCGGCCGTCAAGATCACGACGGCATCGGCGGACTACGACCTGAACAAGCAGTTCACGCAGATCGACAACTTCATCGCGTCAGGCGTCGACCTGATCCTCGTCAACGCGGCCGATCCCCGCGCGATCGCGCCGGCGATCAAGCGGGCGCAGGCGGCGGGGGTGGTGGTGATCGCGGTGGACGTGGGGGCGGCCGGGGCGGACGCGACGGTGCAGACGAACAACGTGCAGGCGGGCGAGATCGCCTGTCAGTACATGGTCGACAAGATCGGCGGGAAGGGTGAGGTGATCATCGAGAACGGGCCGCAGGTGTCGGCGGTGATCGACCGGGTGAAGGGTTGCAAGGACGTGCTGGCCAAGCACCCCGAGATCAAGGTGCTGTCGTCGGATCAGGACGGGAAGGGCTCGCGCGAAGGCGGGATGGCGGCGATGCAGGGGTATCTCACGCGGTTCCCGAGCGTGAACGGCGTGTTCACGATCAACGATCCGCAGGCGATCGGGACGGATCTGGCGGCCAAGCAGCTCAACCGGACGGGGATCACGATCGTTTCGGTGGATGGGGCGCCGGACATCGTGGGGGCGCTGAAGGGGAACACGCAGGTGCAGGCGTCATCGAGCCAGGACCCGATGGAGATGGGCAAGCTCGGCGTCAAGCTCGGCTACGACATCCTGAATGGCAAGAAGCCGGAGAACCCGCTGATGCTGATGGAGTCCAAGCTCGTGACGCGCGACAACGTCGGGCAGTATCCGGGGTGGTCGCACTAGATTGGCGGAGGTCGTCTGCACGGGCGAGTTGCTGATCGATTTCGTGCCGACGGTCTCGGGTGTTGGGCTCGACGGGGCGGAGACGTTCCGCAAGGCGGCCGGCGGGGCGCCGGCCAACGTGGCGGTGGGGGTCGCGCGGCTCGGGGTGAGCAGCGCGTTCATGGGCAAGGTCGGCGAGGATGGGTTCGGGCACTTCCTCGCCGACACGCTGGCCGCGGCGGGGGTCGACACCGGGCCGCTGCTGTTCGCGCCGGGGGCGCCGACGTCGCTGGCGTTCGTCTCGCTGGCGGCGGATGGGGAGCGGGAGTTCCTGTTCTACCGGCAGACCGCGGCCGATACGCTGTTCGCGGCCGACGAGGTGGACGAGGCGGCGCTGCGGGGCTGCAAGGTGCTGCACTATGGGTCGATCAGCCTGATCGGGGAGCCCTCGCGGAGTGCGACGCTGCACGCGGTGGCGCGGGCGCGGGCGTTCGGCGTGCGGCGGAGCTACGATCCCAACCTGCGGCTGGCGCTGTGGGCGGATGCGGCGTCGGCGCGGGAGGGCATGCTCCTGGGACTGCGGCAGGCGGAGATCGTGAAGATCGGGGCGGAGGAGGTTGCGTTCCTGACCGGGGAGGCGGACGTGGCGCGGGGGGTGCGGGCGCTGTGGCACGACGAGTTGTTGCTGGTGGCGGTGACGGCGGGGCGGGCGGGGTGCCGCTGGTTCACGCGGGAGGCGAGCGGGGCGGTTCCGGGCTATGACGTGACGGCGGTGGATGCGACCGGGGCGGGGGACGCGTTCATGGCCGGGCTGCTGGCGGAGTGGGTGGGGACGGCGGAGCCGCTGGCCGATTTGGAGCGGATCTGCCGGGTGGCGAACGCGGCGGGCGCGGTCACCACGACGTCGCGGGGGGCGATCCCGTCGTTGCCGGACCGGGCGGCGGTGGAACGGCTGATGGCGTCGGGCCGGGCTTAGGCGTAGCCGCGGTTGCCAGAAACGTATTGATCACGAGGCGGCCAGTCGGTCATTATCGGATGAGAACGATCCGAGGCTGTTCCGTATGACGAACCCGCCACACGCCGTGCGCCGTTCCGTGAGCCAGAGGAGAACGACGGAGGCGGGGTTCACGCTCATCGAGCTGCTGGTGGTGATCGCGATCATCGCCGTGCTGATCGGGCTGTTGCTGCCGGCGGTCCAAGCGGCCCGGGAGGCTGCGCGGCGGGCGGCGGCCGCGGCGGAGTTGCGGGCGGTGTCGCTGACCGTCACGTCGGACTGGTCGCTGCGCGTGCCGTCGAACACCTTCTACGCCTCGGACGCCGCTCTCACGCTGGGCTTCACGCTGAGCAACAGCGCTGAACCGTTCGGCGCCACGTTCCAACCCTGTCTACAGATTCAGTGCATCCCCGGCACGGTGGTGAGCGGGACGTTCAATCAGACTTTCACGCTCGATCCCGCCGATTTCGCCTCGGACACGATCTTTTCCATCAACGCCGAGGCTGAATTCTCGCCCGGCGCCAACGTTGGCGGGGGCGGGCAGGCGCTCCTGACGTGGACCGGGCAGCCTGAGCTGACTTACGAGTTCAACGATATCGGCGAGCCGCCGACGATCCTGGTCCTCGGCACGGCGCTCGCGTTGCTCGGTCTCGGCTTGCGCCGGGGCGGGCGGGGCGGGCGACCCGGCCCGGCCTAGGGCTCACCCAACACGCTGCCGCCGAGTGTCTCGCTGAGTTGCGCGATGGCGGTGTGGTCCTGGCCGGGGCCGAGCAGGGCGGCGGCGCTGGCCCACATTTCGCGGCAGAGTGCCGCGAACGGCGCGGGCGTTGCGGTATCGCGGCCGACCTCCAGCGCGATGCCGAGATCCTTGACCATCAGATCGAGGCCGAAGCCGGAATCGAAAGAGCGGGAGAGGACGAACTGCTTGAGCTTCTTCTGCGTGCTGTTGTTCATGCCGGTGGAGGCGTTCAGCACGTCGACCATGAGGGCCGGGTCGAGCCCGAAGCGTTGTCCTATTAACAGGGCCTCGGTGGCAATGAGAAAGCCGCCGGCGGAGACGAGATTGTTGAGGGCCTTCATCGCCTGGCCGGCGCCGATGCCGCCGCAGCGATGGATGGAGGAGCCCATGGCACGCAGGAGGGTGTCGGCACGGTCGAGATCGGCGTCGGCGCCGCCGGCGAGGATGGCGAGCTCGCCGGTCCTGGCGCGCGAAACGCCGCCGGAGACGGGGCAATCGATCACGGCGACGCCGGCGGCGGCGAGTTGCTCGGCGAGCTGGCGAGTGACGCCCGGGATGCCGGAGGACATCTCTATCAGCAGGGTGCCGGGGGCGAGGTGCGGGGTGATCTGCTCGACTACGGCGGCGACGTGCTGGCTGGTGGGGAGCATGGTGACGACGGCGTCGGCGCCGGTGGCCGCGGTGGCGGCGTCGGGGTGGGCGGTGCCGCCGATTTCGGCTTGGAACTGGGCGGCGCGGTCTGGGGCGGCGTCGGCGACGGCGACGTCGAATCCGGCGTGGAGGAGGTTGGCGGCCATGGGCCAGCCCATTTTGCCGATTCCGATGACAGCGATCCGGTGCATCGCTTCGTGATACCGGTTGGTCGGCGGCGGGACAAATCGGTGGCTTGAGCTTGGGGAAGCGCCCTCTCCCGGGGGGAGAGGGAAAGGTGGGGTGTTAGGCGGGGTGGACGACGCGGAAGGCGGCGCCGGTGTTGGCGGGGGTGGCGCCGGGGTTGGACCAGGGGATCATCCGAACGGCGGCACTGCTGCCGGCCCATTGGTCGAGGACCAGCATGCCGTTGTGGTCTTGCCCGAGGTAGATGGCGGCGTGGCTGGTGCCGTCGGTGGCGTTGGCGTAGCGGCCGCCGCTGAACGTCGCGATCGGGGTGCCTGGGGACAGCGTCACGTTGCCCTGGACGGCGGCGCCGCCGACCCAGGTGGAGGCGGGGCCGAGCGAGGGGTTGGCGGCCTTGACGAGAGCGACGCACTGGCCGGTGCCGACGGACTTGCCGATGAAGCTGCTGAGCTCGGTGGCCGGGGCGACGGGGGCGCTGTCGGCGGTGCAAGCGGGGGCGCTAGGGAGGGAGACGGGCGGGGCGTCGCCCAGTTCGGGCATCATCGGCACGCTGAAGGCCGGGCCGGACGCGGCCGATCGGGTCCGTTGCCGTTGACGCTCCTGCTCCTGCACCGCCGTGATCATGCTGCGATGCTACCGCGGGTCAGGTTACGCAGTCGTTAACGTCTCCGCGAAAGCGATCAGTTCGACGCCCTCGTCGACGAGGTCGCCGGGTTGGGCGTGGATGGACGCGACGGTACCGTCGCGCGGGGCAGATAGGCGCATCTGAACCTTCATCGCCTCCAGCAGAACGAGGACGTCGCCCTTGGCCACCTCTGCGCCAACGCTCGTGTGCAGGCTGACGATGCGGCCCGGCATCGGGGCGAGGAGGCGCTCGGCAGCGCCGGCGCTGCCCGGTGGCGGGACGAGGCGGTCGACGAGGGCCAGCGTCCACGTCGTGCCGCCCAGGAAAACCGTCAGCGCCGCGTCCGACCCGGTGACCGTGGCGGCTCTACGGACGCCGTCGATCCAGGCGGCATCGGGCTCGAGTTGGACGGAGATGCGGGCGCTGCCGGCGGTGACGGAGAGGGCGGCGCCTGGCTGCGGGGTGCAGAGTAGGGCGACCTCGAGATCGCCGTCGCGCAGGATCAGCTCCTGCGTGCCGGTGCCGTTGAGACGCCAGGCGGAGACCGCGGCCCAGGGACTGTGGGGGTCGGCGCGGCGCGCGGCGGCCATGGCGGCCCCCGCGTGACGGCGCGCCAGGATCGCGGCACAGGCGATCGCCAGGGCGGCGAGGGGCGCGGGAGGCTTGTCCGCGCCCAACAGGTTGGGATGCTTGGCCAGGTAGCCGGTGTCGAACGTGCCGGATGCAAAGCCGTCGCTGACCATGATCGCCCGGAGGAGGTCGAGGTTGGTCTGCACGCCGGCGACCTCGTACCGGGCCAGGGCCGCACTCATCAGGCGCAGTGCGTCGGGCCGGGTCGGGCCATGGGCGATGAGCTTGGCGATCATGGGATCGTAGTAGATCGAGATCGCGTCGCCCTGGCGCACGCCGGTATCGACGCGGATGTGCTGATCCGGGGTGGGTTGGCGGAGGTGGCGGAGGGTGCCGGTGCTGGGGCGGTAGTCTCGGGCCGGGTCCTCGGCATAGAGGCGAACCTCGATGGCGTGGCCGTGGATGGCGAGCGCGTCTTGGAGCAGGGGGAGGGGTTGGCCGGCGGCGACACGGAGTTGCCACTCGACGAGATCTTGGCCGGTGATGGCTTCGGTGACGGGGTGCTCGACTTGGAGGCGGGTGTTCATCTCCATGAAGAAGAAGTCGTCGCCCGAGCCTTCGGGGGCGGTGCCCGCATCGACGATGAACTCAACGGTGCCGGCGCCTTGGTAGCCGATCGCGCGGGCGGCGTCGCAGGCGGCTTGGCCCATGGCGGCGCGGCGGGCGGGGGTCATGCCAGGGGCGGGAGCTTCTTCGACGACTTTCTGGTGGCGGCGCTGGATGGAGCAGTCGCGCTCGAAGAGGTTGACGGTGTTGCCGTGGGAGTCGGCGAAGACCTGGATCTCGATGTGGCGGGGGGCGGTGAGGTAGCGCTCGACGAGGACCTGGTCGTCGCCGAAGGAGGCGCGGGCTTCGCCCTTTGCCAAGGCGAGGTTCTCGCTGAAGGCGGCGGGTTCGGTGACGACGCGCATGCCCTTGCCGCCGCCGCCGGCCGACGCCTTGATGAGGACAGGGTAGCCGATGCGGGCGGCCTCGGCGGCGAGGAGGGCCGGGTCCTGGGCGTCGCCGTGATAGCCGGGGACGAGGGGGACGCCAGCGGCGGCCATGAGGGTCTTGGCGGCGGATTTGCTGCCCATGGCGCGGATGGCGGACGGGGGCGGGCCGATGAAGACGATGTGGGCGGCGGCGCAGGCTTCGGCGAAGTCGGCGTTTTCGGAAAGGAAGCCGTAGCCGGGGTGGATGGCTTGGACGCCGCTGGCCTTGGCAGCGTGCAGGATGGCGTCGGCGTTGAGATAGCTGTCGCGGGCGGGGGCGGGGCCGACGGGGTAGGCCTCGTCGGCGAGTTCGACGTGCAGCGCGGCGCGGTCGGGCTCGGAGAAGATCGCGACGGTGCGGATGCCGAGGCGGCGGGCGGTGCGGATGACGCGGCAGGCGATCTCGCCGCGGTTGGCGATGAGGATGGCTTGGAACATGTGGGTGGTTTCCGTTTGAGGCGGCTGTCGGGGACGGTGGTCCGTGCCGATGGATCGCCGCGTCGCTGCGCTCCTCGCAATGACATCGGTGGTGTGCGGGCTACATCCGGAACACGCCGAAGCGCTTGCCTTCGGCCCAGGGTTCGGTGGGGGCGTTGAGGCTGGCGGAGAGGGCGAGGGCTAGGGTTTGGCGGGTGTCGGCGGGGGCGATGACGCCGTCGTCCCAGAGGCGGGCGGAGGCGTAGTAGGGGTTTCCCTGGGCTTCGTATTGGGCCTCGATGGGGGCTTTGAAGGCGGCTTCGTCTTCGGCGGGCCAGGTGCCGCCGCGGGCTTCGATGGCGTCGCGGCGGATGGTGGAGAGGACGCTGGCGGCTTGGGGGCCGCCCATGACGGAGATGCGGGCGTTGGGCCACATCCAGAGGAAGCGGGGGGAGAAGGCGCGGCCGCACATGCCGTAATTGCCGGCGCCGAAGCTGCCGCCGATGATGACGGTGAATTTGGGGACGGGGGCGGTGGCGACGGCGGTGACGAGCTTTGCGCCGTCCTTGGCGATGCCGCCGGCTTCGTATTTGCGGCCGACCATGAAGCCGGTGATGTTCTGCAGGAAGAGCAGCGGGATGCCGCGCTGGGCGCAGAGTTCGATGAAGTGGGCGCCCTTTTGCGCGCTCTCGCTGAAGAGGATGCCGTTGTTGGCGAGGATGCCGACGGGGTAGCCCCAGATGCGGGCGAAGCCGGTGACGAGGGTCGCGCCGTACAGGCGCTTGAACTCGTCGAACTCGCTGCCGTCGACGAGGCGGGCGATGACTTCGCGGACGTCGTAGGGCTCGCGGGGGTCGGCGGGGATGAGGGCGTCGAGTTCGGCCGGGTCGAAGCGGGGCGGGGTGGGGGCGTGCAGGGCGAAGGGGGGTCGTTTGGAACGGCCGCCGAGATTGCGGACGATGGAGCGGGCGATGCCGAGGGCATGGGCGTCGTTTTCGGCGAGGTGGTCGGCGACGCCGGAGGTGCGGGCGTGGAGGTCGCCGCCGCCGAGGTCTTCGGCGGTGACGATCTCGCCGGTGGCGGCTTTCACGAGGGGCGGGCCGCCGAGGAAGATGGTGCCCTGGTTGCGGACGATGATGCTCTCATCGGCCATGGCGGGGACGTAGGCGCCGCCGGCGGTGCAGGAGCCGATGACGGCGGCGATCTGCGGGATGCCGGCGGCGGACATCTGGGCCTGGTTGTAGAAGATGCGGCCGAAATGGTCGCGGTCGGGGAAGACGTCGTCCTGGTTGGGGAGGTTGGCGCCGCCGGAATCGACCAGGTAGATGCAAGGCAGGCGGTTCTGCAGGGCGATTTCCTGGGCGCGCAGGTGCTTCTTGACGGTGATGGGGAAGTAGGTGCCGCCTTTGACGGTGGCGTCGTTGGCGATCACCACGCATTCCTGGCCCTCGACCAGCCCTATTCCGGTGATGATGCCGGCGGCGGGGATGGGTTCGCCGTACATGCCGTGGGCGGCGAGCTGGCTGAACTCGAGGAAGGGGGAGGCCGGGTCGATGAGTGTGCGGACGCGGTCGCGCGGGAGGAGTTTTCCGCGCGCTAGGTGGCGTTGGCGGGCCGTGTCGCCGCCGCCTTGGCGGATCGTCTCGACCGTGTCGCGCAGCCCGGCGACCAGGCCGCCCATGCGCTCGAGGTTCGCCTTTGCGTCCGGCGACCTCGCGTCGAGTGCCGTGCCGATCGATGTCATCGGTGTCCTCCTGCCCGGCAGCATAACCGTGCTGCCGGGCAGGGGAAGGTGATTAGCCGAGCCTGGCCGCGTCGGGGGTGCGTTGGAGGGCGAGCATGGCCCAGATCCCAAGGGCGGGGCCGATGGCCAGGATGGCGAAGGCGCCGCCCCAGCCGGCGGCATCGATGAAGACGGGCATGGACTGGATGGCGACGAGGGTGAGGAGAAAGCCGAGGCTGACCTGAGCGGTGAGTAGGGTGCCGGTCAGGCCGGGTGGCGCGAGTTCGGCGATGCAGGCGGAGAACTGGGCGGAGTCGGCGACCACGGCCACGCCCCAGACCAGGCCGAGCGCAAGCGAGATCGCCGGAGGTGCGCCGAAGAGAGGGCCAGCCAGCAGGCAGCAGATGGCGGATAAGAGCATCGCCGCGATGGTGACACGCACGCGTCCGACCCGGTCGGCCAGCAGGCCGCCCGCGACCGAGCCGATCGCGCCGGCCGCGATCACTGCGAAGGTGGCGAGCGCGGCGAAGGCCGGGTCCGGCGCGCCGCCGCGGGCGGCCCTGAAACTCGCGCCCAGGTAGACGCCGATCCATGCCCACATGGCGTAGAGCTCCCACATGTGGCCGAGGTAGCCGAGGGTGGCCAGGCGCGTGCCGCGATCGGCGAGGAGATGCAGCGCACGGGCGGGACGGATGCGGGGCGCGGCGGCGTGGAGCGGGCCGAGGGCGGCGCGGCCGACGAGGCCGGCGGCGAGCAGGGCGGCGAGGGAGGCGGCGACGATGATCGAACGCCAGCCGAGGCCGCCGAGTCCGTTGACGAGGTGCGGCAGTGCAGATCCCAGGGTCAGTCCGCCAACCAGCAGGCCCACGACCAGGCCGGTATCGCCGGCGGTGGCCCAGCCAACGGCGAGCTTCATGCCGACGGGATAGATCCCGGCCAGGGCGACGCCGGTGGCAAACCGGCAGAGGAGGTCGAGGGTTCCGCCGGGCGGGAGGACGAGGATGATCGCGTTGGCGGCGGCGCCTGCAAGGCAGGAGAGGCTGAAGACGCGGCGGGGATCAAACCGGTCCGGGAGGGCGAGGGCGGCGCTGACGAGGGTTCCGGCGACGAAGCCGGCTTGGACGGAGGAGGTGAGCCAAGCCTGGAAGCCGGCGACGGGGGCGCGCGCTTCGGCGATGAGGCCGGGGCCGGCGGCGGTGCCGGAGAACCATAGGGACAGCGCCATGATCTCGGCCAACGTGATGATGGCGAGGTTGAGACGCTTGTCCACCGGCGAACGGTGGCAGCATGGGGCGGGTGGAGCAAGGGAGCTGGGGGTTCGGGCTCCTGGTTCCACCCTCACCCCGGCCCTCTCCCGCAAGCGGGAGAGGGGGCAGGGGTTAGAGGTCCTTGTCGTCGGTTTCGGGTTCGACTTCGATGTCGGTGCCGATCGGGTCGGCCTCGTCCTCGAGGTCGGAGGTGTCCTCCAGGACGTCCTCGCCCTCTTCCTCGTCGGCCACCTCGACGTCCGTGTCGGCGTCCTCGAGTCCGGGTGCGGGCACCTTCTTGAGGGGACGCTTGTCTTCGAGGACGTTGCCCCCGGCGCGGCGGAGGCGCGGTTGCTCCTGCGGCTGCTCGGTGCCGCATTTCGGGCAAATCGCGGGGACCTTGTTCAGGTCATAGAAACGGATGCCGTCGTTGACGCAGGTCCGCTTGGTGCCGAGTTCGGGCTTGGCCATCTCGCTCTCGAACGCTCTCTGATAAGGAAGGGGGCGGCCCATGCCATTGCTGGGGCGCGCTGTCAAACATGCGCTGTCGCAGCGGGCCACCGCATGGTAAGCGCGCCGGCATGGATCAAGCGCTCCGCCCCCTCGCATCCCGCCGCCCCGAGGCGTCTCTATCGGGCACGATCAGCGTGCCGGGGGACAAGAGCATCAGCCATCGGGCGTTGATGTTCGCCGGGCTGGCGGTCGGGGAGAGCGTGATCACCGGGCTGCTCGAGGGCGAGGACGTGCTGCGGACGGCGACGGCGATGCGGGCGCTGGGAGCGTCGGTCGAGCGTGCGGCGGAGGGGCGCTGGAGGGTGTCCGGGCGTGGCGTCGGCGGGCTGCGGGAGCCGGACGACGTGCTGGACATGGGCAATTCGGGGACGGCGGCGCGGCTGCTGTGCGGGATCCTGGCGACGCATGACCTGTTCGCGGTGATGACGGGCGATGCGAGCCTGCGGCGGCGGCCGATGCGGCGGGTGACGGAGCCGTTGGCGCAGTCGGGGGCGGTGTTCTCCGGGCGCGACGGGGGGCGGTTGCCGCTGGCGATCCAGGGCGCGCGGTCGGCGCTGCCGCTGGAGTATGTGGTGCCGGTGCCGTCGGCGCAGGTGAAGTCGGCGGTGCTGCTGGCCGGGTTGAACGCGCCGGGGTGGACGCGGGTGGAGGAGCGGGAGGCGACGCGGGACCATACGGAGCGGATGCTGCGGCATTTCGGGGCGGAGGTGACGGTGGAGCCGAGAGGACGGGGGCGGATCGCGTCGGTTCGGGGGCAGCCGGAGTTGCGGGGTGCGGACGTGGTGGTGCCGGGGGATCCGTCGTCGGCGGCGTTTCCGTTGGTGGCGGCGGCCGTGGTGCCGGGGTCGCGGGTGACGGTGCGGGGGGTGGCGCTGAACGCGGGGCGGACGGGGCTGTTGGTGACGCTGCAGGAGATGGGCGCGGATGTGAGGATCGATGGGCGCCGGGTCGAGGGTGGGGAGGATGTTGGGGATGTGACGGTGGTGCAGACCGGGTTACGGGGGATCGAGGTGCCGGCGGAGCGGGCGCCGAGCATGATCGACGAATATCCGGTGTTGGCGGTGGCGGCGGCGGCGGCGTCGGGGGTGACGCGGATGCATGGGTTGGGGGAGTTGCGGGTCAAGGAGAGCGACCGGCTGGCGGCGACGGCGGCGATGCTGGATGGGAACGGGGTGAAGGTCGAGATCGAGGGGGATACGCTGGTGGTGCATGGGCGGGGCACGCCGGCGGGGGGCGGGCTGGTGATGACGCAGATGGACCACCGGATCGCGATGAGCGCGGTGGTGCTGGGGCTGATGACGGCGGCGCCGGTGCGGATCGACGATACAGGGTTCATCGCGACGAGCTTTCCGGGGTTCGTGGCGCTGATGCAGGGGCTTGGCGCATCGATCTCTTGACGCCGTTGGTGATTGCCATGGATCGGTGATGACGATCGTTGTGGCGATCGATGGTCCGGCGGCGGCGGGGAAGGGGACGCTGGCGCGGCGGCTGGCGGCGGCGCTGGGGTTGCCGCATTTGGATACCGGGTTGCTGTATCGGGCGGTGGGGCGGCGCGTGCTGGATGCAGGCGGCGACCCGGCGGATGCGGCGGCGGCCGAGGCGCAGGCGCGGGCGTTGGTGGCGGGGGATCTGGCGCGGGGGGATCTGCGCGGGCCGGTGGCGGATGCGGCATCGAGCGCGGTGGCGCGGCATGCGGGGGTGCGGGCGGCTCTGCTGGCGTTTCAGCGGCGGTTTCCGGGGGAGACAGGGGCGGTGCTGGATGGGCGGGACATCGGGACGGTGGTGTTTCCGGAGGCGGCGGTGAAGTTGTTCGTGACGGCGGATTTAGGCGCGCGGGCGCGGCGGCGATGGGCGGAGCTGGGCGGGGCGGGTGATTTGGCGGCGGTGGAGGCGGAGATGCGGGAGCGCGACGAGCGGGACAGCACGCGGGGGGTAGCGCCGTTGCAGGCGGCGGGGGATGCGGTGGTGATCGATACGACGGGGTTGGATGCGGAGGGGGCGTTTGCGCGGGCGATGGACGTTGTGCGCGGGCGGCAGGGAAGTGGTGGGATGTGAGGTTCCGCGCGAGTTGGCCAATCACTAGCTGAAAGACGGAAGTCAGCTACCAATAAAGGTTTATAATTAGTTCGTCTCCAAATAGGACCTATCTCGGTGAGATATGGATCACCTGTGAGCCAGCATGCCTGATCACTGGGTGAGTTGCATCACGATCATTGTGAGATTGCTTTCGTCTCGCCCTTGATAGCGGCCACCGCCGCTTCTGCGACCGCTTGAGCCATGTTTTGGCCCATTGCGGCGGCGGCGGGGGCGAGGAAGGGACGTGGGGGGATGCGGGAGGTGCCCATTTCTTGGGGGGCGGCGGCCGGGTCGTTGCTGCCGACGGCGGCTTCGAGGCCGGAGGCGGTGGACGCGATGCTGTCGTGGAGGGCGCCGGTGCGACGCCAGGGCTGGTCGTGGGCGCCGCTGCCCTGGGGTTCGGCGAGGGTGTCGCGGACGGATTGGGCGAGGCGCTCGGCTTGGTCGGCGAGGGCGGTGGCGAGGATGTCTTCGGGGCGGAGGCGGTCGAGGCGGGCGCGGAGTCCAGAGAGGCCTTGGATGGAGAGTTTCATGGGGCGCTCGCGTGGGTCCAGCGGGGGCGCCCCCACCCCAGCCCTCTTCCGGCGGGAGAGGGTGGAGAGAGGGGCGGGCAGGTGAAGGATCGAAGGTCGATCGGGGTCAGTGAGGAAGGTTTCGCTTGGTTGTCGGGCCCTCAGCCCGCTCCTTTCCGGGAGGGAGAGGGAGACGAGCGGCGCCTGAGGCGGGATCGGGGGGAGGTCGCCGGGTGTGGGCGGCGGCCTGAGCGCAGAGGATGGCGATGTCGTCGGGGGTGCGGCGGCGGTGGAGAGGGCGGCCGGAGAAGTTGGTGACGAGGCCGAGGTCGCTGCAGAGCTCGCGGATGAGGTCGGCGGGGGACCGGTGGGCGAGGTCGTCGGCGAAATCTAGGCTTTCGAGGCGCTCGACGAGTTCGACGCGGAGGGCGTCGGCGTCGGCCGGGTCGGCTTTGATTTCGATGGCGTCTTCGACTTCGCGGATAATCTCCTTGCGGGCCTGGAGCTCGCGCCGTTCGGGGGCGACGAGGGTGGCCTTGAGGTGCTGGAAGAGGAGGACGGTGCGGCGGACGGCGAGGGCGACGCGCTCGAAGGCTTTGGCGCGTTCGGCGAGACCGGCGTCGGGTCCGGGGGTCTTGCATTCGAGGGCGAGGGCGGAGCCGACGTCGACGAGGACGGCGAGAGCGCGCTTGCAGGCGGCGTCGTCGAGTTCATCGGGGAGTGGGGTGGCGTCGGACATGAACGAAAGGAGAACTTGTTGGGTTTGGGAGTCAAGCGGTTGTTCGGGCGGTGTTGTACGCGGCGGTCCAGGTAGGGTGTGCTTGGCGCGGCGCTGCGCGGCGCATGAACGCATACCGGGACTGGGTTGACGGGGGTTCGGGGGGGGATTAGAGGGTGCGCCCTGCCGCTGCGGGTGTAGCTCAGTTGGTTAGAGCGCCGGCCTGTCACGCCGGAGGTCGCGGGTTCGAGCCCCGTCACTCGCGCCAGCGGCAGCCTCTCTTTGTAGAATTGTGGGCGTGTTTGCGGCAGCTATGGCCTGTAGCCGCGCTTGCGACTATATGCCGCAGTGCAGCGCAGGCGGCTTCAGGGCCGTGTGAAGGAATAGAGAATGCCATTCCTTGCCGATTATTTTCCGATCCTGGTTTTTCTGGCCATCGGCGGTTTCATTGCGGTGGCGATGGTTGCGGGGTCTTTGCTCGCCGCGCAGCAGAAACCGTATCCGGAGAAGCTATCGGCGTACGAATGCGGGTTCGAGCCGTTCGACGACGCACGGCGGAAGTTCGACGTGCGCTTCTACCTGGTGGCGATCCTGTTCATCATTTTCGACCTTGAGGTTGCGTTTTTGTTCCCGTGGGCGATTTCGCTCGGTGATATCGGCGTGTTCGGGTTCCTGTCGATGCTCGGCTTCCTTGCGGTGCTTACGGTCGGCTTCATCTATGAGTGGTGCAAGGGCGCACTGGAGTGGGAGTAGGCGCATGAGTGCCTCGACAGACATTGCCTGGAACCGGTTCGAGTTGCCGCCGGGCCCGGAGCAGGATGCGGTCGTCAAGGGCATCACCGGCGAGGTCGCCGACAAGGGTTTCGTGGTTGCGAACCTGGACAAGGTGGTGAACTGGGCGCGAACCGGGTCGCTGTGGCCGATGACGTTCGGGCTGGCATGCTGCGCGGTGGAGATGATCCACGCCTACATGCCGCGGTATGACCTGGATCGGTTCGGGGTGATCCCGCGGGCATCGCCGCGGCAGTCCGACGTGATGATCGTGGCCGGGACGCTGACCAACAAGATGGCGCCGGCGCTGCGCAAGGTGTACGACCAAATGCCGGAGCCGCGCTGGGTGATCTCGATGGGGAGCTGCGCCAACGGGGGCGGCTACTACCATTACAGCTATTCGGTGGTGCGCGGGTGCGATCGGATCGTGCCGGTGGACGTGTATGTGCCGGGCTGCCCGCCGACGGCGGAGGCGCTGGTGTACGGCATCCTGCAGCTGCAGAAGAAGATCCGGCGGACCGGGACGATCGTTCGTGGCTGAGGCCGTGGGCGAGGTGGTCGCTGCGACCGGAGCGGAGCTGCGCACGCTGGTGCTGGGGCTGCCGGGCGTGGAGCGCGTGAGCCTCGACCTGGACGAGGTGGTGCTGCATGCGCATCGCGAGCAGTTGGAGACGGTGCTGCGGACGCTGCGGGACGACGCGCGGTTCGGGTTCGAGCAACTGATGGACATTTGCGGGGTGGATTGGCCGGAGCGCGAGGAGCGGTTCGACGTGGTCTACAACCTGCTGAGCGTGAGCAAGAACTGGCGCATCCGGGTGATCGTGCGGACGGACGACCAGACGCCGGTGCCGAGCAGCTGGCCGATCTGGCCGGTGGCGACGTGGTTCGAGCGCGAGGCATGGGACCTGTTCGGGATCCACTTCGCGGGTCAGCCGGATCATCGGCGGATCCTGACCGATTACGGGTTCGACGGGCACCCGCTGCGCAAGGACTTTCCGCTGACGGGGTATGTCGAGGTGCGGTGGGACGAAGAGCGCAAGCAGGTGGTCAACGAGAAGGTGTCGCTGACGGCCGACTTCCGCAATTTCGACTTCGTGTCGCCGTGGGAGGGGATGGTGACGCTGCCGGGCGACGAGAAGACGCACGAGGCGCGCAAGGGACGGCGGCCGGCGCCGCCGGTGCCGGAGGTCAAGCCATGAGCGAAGACATCGTCAAGAGCCGGGTGCATGCCGGGGGCGGACCGACCACGCCGGGCGAGAGGTCGAGCAACACCAGCAAGGTGATCGAGGTCGACAACCACACGATCAATTTCGGGCCGCAGCATCCGGCGGCGCATGGTGTGTTGCGGCTGATCCTCGAGATGGACGGCGAGGTGGTCGAGCGGGCCGATCCGCATATTGGGCTGCTGCATCGCGGCACCGAGAAGCTGATGGAGTACAAGAGCTACCTGCAGTCGAACCCGTATTTCGACCGGCTCGATTACGTGAGCCCGATGTGCATGGAGCAC
The DNA here is from genome assembly GCA_963835135.1 of uncultured Alphaproteobacteria bacterium. Classification (GTDB taxonomy): domain Bacteria; phylum Pseudomonadota; class Alphaproteobacteria; order Acetobacterales; family Acetobacteraceae; genus JAVVHH01. The sequence continues at coordinate 268,107 of CAWIEF010000005.1, read as the reverse complement.
ACCTGGGTGCTGGCGCAGGAGAAGTTGCTCGGGATCACGCCGCCGCCGCGGGCGCAGTGGATCCGGACGATGTTCGCCGAGATCACGCGCATCCTGAACCATCTGCTGAACATCACGACGTATGCGCTCGACGTGGGGGCGATCACGCCGAGCCTGTGGGGGTTCGAGGAGCGCGAGCATCTGCTCGAGTTCTACGATGACGCGTCGGGCGCGCGGCTGCATGCGAACTATTTCCGGGCGGGTGGCGTCAACCGCGACCTGCCGGACGGGTTGACGGACCGGATCGCGGCGTGGGCGGAGCGGTTCCCCAAATTCTGCGACGAGTTGTCGGAGTTGCTGACGGCCAACCGGATCTGGAAGCAGCGCACGGTCGACATCGGCGTGATGACGCCGGAGGACGCGCTGGCCTGGGGCTTCTCGGGGCCGCCGTTGCGGGCGAGCGGCGTGGCATGGGATCTGCGCAAGTCGCAGCCGTATGAGATGTATGACCAGGTCGAGTTCGACATCCCGGTCGGGCGAAACGGGGATTGCTACGACCGGTATCTCGTGCGGATGCAGGAGATGCGGCAGAGCGTGGCGATCATCAAGCAGTGCCTGGCGCGGCTGCCGGCGGGACCGGTGCGGATCCAGGACAACAAGTTCACGCCGCCGAAGCGGCAGGAGATGAAGCGCTCGATGGAGGCGCTGATCCACCATTTCAAGCTATACACCGAAGGCTATCACGTCCCGGCGGGGGCGACGTATACGGCGACCGAGAGCCCGAAGGGGGAGTTCGGCGTGTATCTGGTCGCCGACGGGAGCAACCGGCCGTATCGGTGCAAGATCCGGCCGACCGGGTTCGCGTTCCTGCAGGCGATCGAGCACATGTCGCGGCGGCACATGCTGGCTGATGCGGTGGCGATCATCGGGTCGCTCGACGTGGTGTTCGGCGAGATCGACAGGTAGTAGGCATGGCGAACAGCAACGACATCATGGCCGGGTCGGCGGCGCTCGGCGCGTCCGACATCGGCCTCACGCCGCTGGCGGACATGAAGGAGGAGCCGGCGAGCTTCGCGTTCGACGCGGAGAGCGAGCGGGACATCGAGTGGACGCTGAAGAAGTATCCGCCGGCGCGGAAGGCGAGCGCGGTGCTGCCGCTGCTGTATATCGTGCAGCGGCAGATGGGGCGGCTGACGCATAGCGCCTGGGTGCCGCGGGTGGCGATGGACGTGGTCGCGGCCCGGCTTGGCATGCCGCCGATCCGCGTGTACGAGGTCGCAACGTTCTACTTCATGTTCAACATGGAGCCGATCGGGCGGGTCCACCTGCAGGTGTGCGGGACGACGCCGTGCTGGTTGCGGGGGTCGGACGAGATCGCGCGGGCTTGTCGCGACGAGGCGGGGGTGACGGGGTACAAGCAGACCTCGGCGGACGGGATGTTCACGCTATCGGAGGTCGAGTGCCTGGGGGCGTGCGTGAACGCGCCGATCCTCCAGGTGGACGACGATTACTACGAGGACCTCGACTACGCGCGGACGCGGGAGTTGTTGCAAGCGCTGCGGCGGGGCGAGCGGCCGAGGCCGGGGTCGACGATCGGGCGCGTGACGTCGGCGCCGGAAGGCGGACCGACGACGCTTCTGGAGGTGGATGGCCATGCTGGCTGACAAGGACCGCATTTTCACCAACCTGTATGGGCAGCACGATCCTTTTCTGGACGGTGCCCGCGAGCGGGGCGACTGGGCGGATACGGCGGCGATCATTGCGCGCGGACGGGATGCGATCATCCAGGAGATGAAGGATTCTGGGCTGCGCGGGCGGGGTGGGGCCGGGTTCCCGACGGGGATGAAGTGGTCGTTCATGCCGAAACAGGCGGCGCCGGACGGGCGGCCGAGCTATCTGGTGGTGAATGCGGACGAGAGCGAGCCGGGGACGTGCAAGGACCGGGACATCATCCGGCACGACCCGCACAAGCTGATCGAGGGATGCCTGATCGCGAGCTTCGCGATGGGGGCGTCGGCTTGCTACATCTACATCCGCGGCGAGTATTACAACGAGGCGGTGGCGCTCGAGCGGGCGGTGGCGGAGTGTTACGAGGCCGGGCTGATCGGCGAGAACGCGTGCGGGTCCGGGTATAATTGCGAGATCTACGTCCATCGCGGGGCGGGGGCGTATATCTGCGGGGAAGAGACGGCGCTGATCGAGAGCCTCGAGGGCAAGAAGGGGATGCCGCGGCTGAAGCCGCCGTTCCCGGCGGCGGTGGGGCTGTACGGGTGCCCGACGACGGTCAACAACGTCGAGACGATCGCGGTGGTGCCGACGATCCTGCGTCGCGGCGGCGGGTGGTTCGCGGCACTGGGGCGGCCGAAGAACAGCGGCACGAAAATCTTCTGCATCTCGGGGCACGTGAACAAGCCGTGCAACGTCGAGGAAGAGCTGGGCATTCCGTTGCGTGAGCTGATCGAGACCTATGCTGGGGGCGTGCGCGGCGGGTGGGACAACCTGCTGGCGGTGATCCCAGGCGGGTCGTCGGTGCCGGTGTTGCCGAAGTCGATCTGCGACACGGTGCTGATGGATTTCGACAGCCTGCGGGACGCGAAATCCGGGCTGGGGACGGCGGCGGTGATGGTGATGGACAAGTCGACCGACATCATCAAGGCGATCCAGCGGTTGAGCGTGTTCTACAAGCATGAGAGCTGCGGACAGTGCACGCCGTGCCGCGAGGGCACCGGGTGGTTGATGCGGGTGATGACGCGGATGGTCGAAGGCCGGGCCGAGCCGTCCGAAATCGATATGCTCGATCAGGTGACCCGGCAGATCGAGGGTCACACGATCTGCGCGCTGGGCGATGCGGCGGCCTGGCCGGTGCAGGGGCTGATCCGGCATTTTCGGCCGGAGATGGAGCAGCGGATCGCGGCGTATAAGCGGTCGCATGGTTCGGCGGGCCTGCCAATGGCGGCCGAGTAGGGACGAAGAATGGCTAAGCTCAGCGTAGACGGCATCGAGGTCGAGGTTCCGAACGGCTCGGCCGTGATCCAGGCGTGCGAGCAGGCGGGGGTGGAGATCCCGCGCTTCTGCTATCACGAACGGCTGTCGGTGGCCGGCAATTGCCGGATGTGCCTGGTCGAGATCGAGAAGGCGCCGAAGCCGGTGGCGTCGTGCTCGTTTCCGGTGGCCGAAGGGATGGTGGTCAAGACCGACACGCCGATGGTGCGCAACGCGCGCCGGGGGGTGATGGAGTTCCTGCTGATCAACCACCCGCTCGACTGCCCGATCTGCGACCAGGGCGGCGAGTGCGACCTGCAGGACCAGGCGTTCGCGTATGGCATGGACCATTCGCGCTATGCCGAGAACAAGCGGGCGGTAAAGGACAAGTATCTGGGGCCGCTGATCAAGACGGTGATGACGCGGTGCATCCATTGCACGCGCTGCATCCGGTTTTCGAGCGAGGTGGCGGGGGTGCCCGAGATGGGGGCGACCGGGCGCGGCGAGACCATGGAGATCGGGACTTACATCGAGCACGCGCTGACGTCGGAGCTGTCGGGCAACCTGGCCGACGTGTGCCCGGTGGGGGCGCTGCTGCCGAAGCCGTGGAACTACCAGGCGCGGCCGTGGGAATATCGCAAGACGGACAGCGTGGACGTGCATGACGGGCTCGGGGCGGCGATCCGGGTGGATGCGCGCGGGGCCGAGGTGATGCGGATCCTGCCGCGGACGAACGAGGACGTGAACGAGGAGTGGCTCGGCGACAAGTCGCGGTTCGCGCTGGACGGGTTGAAGCGGCGGCGGCTGGACAAGCCCTGGGTGCGCGAGGGCGGGACGCTGCGGCCGGCGAGTTGGCCGGAGGCGTTCCGGGCGATTGCGGACAAGGTGAAGGCGACCGAGCCTGGGCGGATCGGGGCGGTGGCGGGCGATCTGTGCGACGCGGAGAGCATGCTGGCGCTGAAGGACCTGATGGGGGCGCTGGGGTCGACGAACCTGGATTGCCGGCAGGATGGGGCGGCGCTGGATGCGTCGCGGCGGGAGTTCTACCTGTTCAACTCGGGGATCGCGGGGATCGACGAGGCGGACGCGATCCTGCTCGTGGGCAGCAACCCGCGGCGGGAGTCGCCGGTGCTGAACGCGCGCATCCGCAAGCGGTGGCTGGCGGGCGGGTGCCGGATCGGGAGCGTGGGGGCGCTGCCGGGGGCGATCTACGACGTCACGCATGTAGGGGAGGGGCCGCAGGCGCTCTCCGATCTGGGCGATTTCAAGCAGGTGCTGACGGAGGCGAAGCGGCCGATGATCATCGTCGGCCAGGCGGCGTTGGCGCGGGCGGATGGGGCTGCGGTGCTGGCGGCGGCATGGTCGCTGGCGGCGTCGGTGGGCGCGATCGGGCACGATTGGCACGGGTTCAACGTGCTGCACACGGCGGCGGGCCGGGTCGGCGGGCTCGATGTGGGGTTCGTGCCAGGGCAAGGCGGCAAGAGTTTCGCGCAGATGCTGGACGGCGGCGTCGACCTGCTCTGGCTGCTCGCGGCCGACGACTTTGATACGGCGCGGATCGGGCGCGAAACGTTCGTGGTCTATCAAGGGCATCACGGGGACCGGGGCGCGGCGCGGGCGGACGTGATCCTGCCGGGGGCGGCGTATACCGAGAAGAGCGGGACCTGGGTGAACATGGAGGGCCGCGTGCAGCGCGGGTTCCTGGCGGTACAGCCGCCGGGCGAGGCGCGCGAGGACTGGTCGATCCTGCGGGCGTTCAGCGCCGTTATCGGCACGCCGTTGCCGTACGACACGCTCGACGCGCTGCGCAACCGGCTCGACAGCGTCAGCCCGGTGTTCCGGTGGTCGTTCTCGCGGACGATCGGTGGCGAGTTGGCCGGGCCGGCCGGTGGGGGCGAGTTGAGTGCGGCGCCATTCGCGGCGGCGATCGCGGACTACTATCAGACCAACCCGATCGCGCGGGCGAGCGCGGTGATGGCGGAGTGCAGCAAGCTGCTGGCGGCGCCGGCGGCGATGGCGGCAGAATGATGCGGCGCGGGCGGGGCGGCGTTACCCTCACCCAAGCCTCTCCCGGGGGGAGAGGGCTTTTTCAGGGCGGTCTCGGATGAGTTTCTGGGATAGCGATCTGGGGATCCTCATCCTGACGGTGTTGAAGACGCTGGCGATCCTGGTGCCGGTGCTGGTGTCGGTCGCGTACCTGACGCTGGCGGAGCGGAAGGTGATGGCGGCGATGCAGATGCGGTTGGGGCCGAACGTCGTGGGGCCGTTCGGGCTGATGCAGCCGTTTGCGGACGCGCTGAAGATGTTGATGAAGGAGACGATCATCCCGACGGGGGCGAATCGGATCCTGTTCATCGTGGCACCGCTGCTGACGATGACGCTGGCGATGGTCGCTTGGGCGGTGATCCCGGTGAACGAGGGGTGGGCGATCGCCGACATCAACGTGGGGGTGCTGTATCTGTTCGCGATCAGCAGCCTCGGGGTGTACGGGATCGTCATCGCGGGGTGGGCGAGCAATTCGAAGTATGCGTTCCTGGGCGCGCTGCGGTCGGCGGCGCAGATGGTGAGCTACGAAGTCAGCATGGGCTTCGTGATGGTGACGGTGCTGCTGTGCGCCGGGTCGCTGAACTTGACGGATATCGTGATGGCGCAGCAGCGGGTGTGGTTCTTCATCCCGCTGTTTCCGATGTTCATCGTGTTTTTCATCTCGATCCTGGCGGAGACGAACCGGGCGCCGTTCGACTTGCCGGAGGGTGAGAGCGAGATCGTCGGCGGGTTCCACGTCGAGTATGGGGCGATGACGTTCGGGCTGTTCTTCCTGGGCGAATACGCGAACATGATCCTGATGTCGGCGATGACGGCGATCCTCTTCCTGGGGGGTTGGCTGAGCCCGATCCCGTTTGCGCCGTTCACGTGGGTGCCGGGGCCGATCTGGTTCATCGTCAAGATCTGCCTTGTGTTGTTCATGTTCATCTGGGTGCGGGCGACGTTCCCGCGCTTCCGCTACGATCAGCTGATGCGGCTGGGCTGGAAAGTGTTCCTGCCGCTGTCGCTGGGGTGGCTCATTCTCACGGCGGGCGTGCTGCTCGCCTTCGGCTGGCTTCCGGGCCAGCAAGGAGTTTAACGATGGCGAGCCTCGACCGCGCCGCACGAAGCCTGTTGCTGAGCGAGTTGCTCGGCGGGTTGTGGCTGACGCTGAAGTATTTCTTTCGCCGCAAGGCGACGATCAACTACCCGTACGAGCGCACGCCGCTGAGCCCGCGGTTCCGCGGCGAGCATGCGTTGCGGCGGTACCCGAACGGGGAGGAGCGGTGCATCGCCTGCAAACTGTGCGAGGCGGTGTGCCCGGCGAACTGCATCTACATCGAGGCGGAGCCGCGGGACGACGGGTCGCGACGGACGACGCGGTATGACATCGACATGACCAAGTGCATCTATTGCGGGCTGTGCGAGGAAGCGTGCCCGGTGGACGCCATCGTGGAGGGGCCGAACCTGGAGTTCGCGACCGAGACCCGGTCGGAACTGCTGTACAACAAGGAAAAGCTGCTCGCGAACGGGGATCAGTGGGAGCTGATCTTGGCCAAGCGGCTCGAGCTGGATGCGCCGTATCGATGATTACGACGCTGGCGTTCTACTTCTTTGCGGCGATTCTGCTCGGGTCCGCGGCGACGGTGGTGACGGCGCGCAACCCGGTGCATTCGGTCCTGTTCCTGATCCTGGCGTTCTTCAATGCGGCGGCGCTGTTCTTGATTGCGGGGGCGGAGTTTCTCGCGATGACGCTGGTGATCGTCTACGTGGGCGCGGTAGCGGTGCTGTTCCTGTTCGTGGTGATGATGCTGGACGTGAACTTCTCGGAGCTGCGGGCCGGGTTCCAGCGGTATGCGCCGATCGGGGCGACGATCGGGGCGATCCTGTTCGGCGAATTGGCCCTGGTGCTCGGGGGCTGGCGGTTCGCGCCCGAGGCGGGGGCGATCCGGATGTCGTCGGCGCCGGGCGAACTGGACAACACGCGGGCGCTCGGGCGGCTGATCTACACGGATTACGTGTTCCTGTTCCAGGCGGCCGGCTTGATCCTGATGGTCGCGATGATCGGCGCGATCGTGCTGACGCACCGGGATCGGGGCACGACGCGGCGGCAGAACATCGCCAAGCAGAATGCGCGCGCGGTCGCCGATACGCTGGAGATCGTGTCGGTCCCATCGCGGACGGGCGTGACGAGCTTCCTCCGGCCCAAGCGGGACGCGGCGCTGGTGGGCGCCAACGAGAGCCACGAGCACGGGGTCGGCAAGCCCGGACCGGGAGAGCACGGATGATCGGCGTCGGACACTACTTGGCCGTGGGTGCGGTGCTGCTGGTGCTGGGGATCTTCGGCATCTTTCTCAACCGCAAGAACGTCATCGTCATGATGATGTCGATCGAGCTCATGCTGTTGGCGGTTAACATCAACCTCGTCGGGTTCAGCTCCGCGTTGGGCGACCTGGCCGGACAGGTGTTCGCGCTGTTCGTGCTGACGGTGGCGGCGGCCGAAGCGGCGATCGGGTTGGCGATCGTGGTGGTGTATTACCGCAACCGCGGGTCGATCCAGGTCGAAGACATCAATCTGATGCGGGGCTGAGAACACCCATGCTCTACGCCGTTGCGGTTTTCGCGCCGCTGCTGGGGTCGTTGGTGGCCGGGCTGCTGGGGCGGCAGATCGGGGACCGGCCGAGCCAGGCGATCACCATCATCTGTATGGTCGTGGCCGCGATTTGCGGGACGCTGAGCTTCTTGCCGATCCTGCAGGGGACCGCCGTGGCGGGCCAGCTTTCGCTGGGCACTTGGCTGGATGTCGACGGGTTCCACGCAGAATGGACGCTGCGCTACGACACGCTGTCGGCGGTGATGGTGGCGATGGTCACGTTCATCGCGACGCTGATCCACATCTACAGCGTCGGCTATATGAGCCACGACGCGACGATCCCACGCTTCTTCAGCTATCTCAGCCTGTTCACCTTCGCCATGCTGATGTTGGTGACGGCGAACAACCTGCTGCAGCTGTTTTTCGGCTGGGAGGGCGTCGGGCTCGCGAGCTATCTGCTGATCGGCTACTGGTATGACCGGCCGAGCGCATGCCGTGCGGCGATGAAGGCGTTCATCGTCAACCGGGTTGGCGACCTGTTCTTCGCGGTGGGGATCGCGCTGGTGTTCGCGACGTTCGGGACGATCGAGTTTCCGGACATCTTCGCCAGCGTGCCGGCGCATGTGAACGACGGCTACCACTTCCTGGGCGGCGATTTCCGGGCATTCGAGGTGATCGGGGTGCTGCTGTTCCTGGGCGCGATGGGCAAGTCGGCGCAGATCGGGCTGCACACCTGGTTGCCGGACGCGATGGAGGGGCCGACGCCGGTGTCCGCGTTGATCCATGCGGCGACGATGGTGACGGCTGGGGTGTTCCTGGTGGCGCGGATGTCGCCGATCCTGCAGTTCGCGCCGGATGCCAGCGGGTTCATCACGTTCATCGGGGCGACGACGGCGCTGTTCGCGGCGACGATCGGCTGCGTGCAGAACGACATCAAGCGGATCATCGCGTATTCGACCTGCTCGCAGCTCGGCTACATGTTCATCGCCGCCGGCGTCGGCGCCTACCAAGTGTCGATCTTCCACCTTTTCACGCATGCGTTCTTCAAGGCGCTGCTGTTCTTGTCCGCCGGGTCGGTGATCCATGCGATGTCGGACGAGCAGGACATCCGCAACATGGGCGGGCTGGCGCGGAAGATTCCGATCACCTGCACGGTGATGTGGATCGGCAGCTTGGCGTTGGCCGGCATGCCGTTCTTCGCCGGATATTACTCGAAGGACGCGATCCTCGAGGCGGCCTGGGCGCAGCACGTGCCGTTTGCGACGTACGGCTACTGGTGCGGCGCGATCGCCGCGTTCTTGACGGCGTTCTATTCGTGGCGGCTGCTGATCCTGACCTTCAACGGGAGGTCACGGGCGGAGCCACACGTGCAGGAGCACGTCCACGAGAGCCCGTGGGTCATGTTGGGCCCGCTGGTGGTGCTCGCGGGAGGTGCGGTGCTGACCGGCTTCGTGTTCGCGCCCTATTTCATCGGCGAGGGGTGGACGGAGTTCTGGGCCGGGGCGGTGTTCAACGCGCCGGGCAACGACGTCCTGCACGACATGGAGCACATCCCGCGCGTGATCGCGCTGCTGCCGACGATCCTGGGCGTGTTGGGGATCGCCTTGGCGTATGTGATGTACGTGTTCGTGCCGGGCCTGCCGGCGACATTCGCCAACGCTGTCCCGGGCGTGTACCGCTTCGTGCTGAACAAGTGGTATTTCGACGAGCTGTACGATCGCATTTTCGTGCGGCCCGCGATCTGGCTGGCGCGAGTGCTGTGGCAGGTCGGGGACGCGACGATCATCGACGGCGTGCCCAACGGGGTGGCCGCGCTGACGGTGGACGGGTCCCGCCAGGCGGTCCGCATCCAGACCGGGTCGATCGCGGTTTATGCCTTCACCATGCTGATCGGCCTCGTCGTGCTGGTCAGCGTCTATCTCCTGTTCCGCTGGTGACCCGCTCATGAACGCTTCCGGGAATGCCGCCGGCTTCCCCATCCTCTCGCTGCTGACCTGGCTGCCGCTCGTGGGCGTCGTGTTCATCATGACCGTGCGCGGAAGCGAGGAGGTCGTCGCCCGCAACGTCCGGTTCGCGGCGCTGTGGACGAGCCTGATCGTGTTCCTGATGTCACTCAAGCTCTGGTTCGGCTTCGACCCGGGCGACGCCGGGTTCCAGTTCCAGGAACATCTCACCTGGCTGCCCGATTTCGGCGTCGATTACCGGATGGGTGTGGACGGCATTTCGGTGCTGTTCGTGCTGCTGTCGACGGCGTTGACGCCGATCTGCATCCTGGCGAGCTGGGAGAGCGTGCACACCCGGGTGCGCGAGTACATGATCGCGTTCCTGGTGCTCGAGACGATGATGGTGGGCATGTTCAGCGCCCAGGACTTCATCATTTTCTACATGTTCTTCGAGGGCGTGCTGATCCCGATGTTTCTCATCATCGGCGTTTGGGGCGGCACGCGCCGGGTGTATGCGAGCTTCAAGTTCTTCCTCTACACGCTGGCCGGGTCGATCCTGATGCTGCTGGCGTTGCTGGCCATCTGGTATGCCGCGGGGACGACCGACATCGCGGTGCTGATGACGGCGCAGTTCCCGGCCCGGATGCAGTTCTGGCTGTTTCTTGCGTTCCTGGCATCGTTCGCGGTCAAGGTGCCGATGTGGCCGGTCCACACCTGGCTGCCGGACGCGCATGTGGAGGCGCCGACGGCCGGATCGGTGATCCTGGCGGGCGTGCTGCTGAAGATGGGGGCATATGGGTTCCTGCGGTTCTCGCTGCCGATGCTGCCGCAGGCTTCGGCGCAGTTCGCGCCGCTGATGTTCGCGCTGGGCGTGATCGCGGTGATCTACACGTCGCTGGTGGCGCTGGCGCAGACCGACATGAAGAAGCTGATCGCCTATTCGTCGGTCGCGCACATGGGGGTCGTCGTCATCGGCATCTTCACCTTCAACACGCAGGGCATCGAGGGCGCGTTGTTCCAGATGCTGTCGCACGGGGTGGTCTCGGCGGCGCTGTTCCTGTGCGTGGGCGTCGTTTACGACCGGATGCATACCCGCGAGATCGCCCGCTACGGCGGCCTGGCGCAGCGCATGCCGGCCTATGCCGTGGTGTTCATGCTGTTTACGATGGCGACGATTGGGCTGCCGGGAACGGCGGGCTTCGTCGGCGAGTTCCTGGTGCTGGTCGGCGCCTTCCAGGTGAACTTCTGGCTGGCGCTCCTGGGCAGCATGGGGATGATCCTCGGTGCCGGGTATTCGCTCTACCTGTACCGCCGGGTCATCTTCGGCTCGATCACGCGGGACGACCTGCGCACCATCTTGGACCTGTCGCCGCGCGAGATCGCGATCTTCGCGCCGCTCGTGCTGCTGACGCTGTGGATGGGCATCTACCCGAGCAGCTTCACCAGCTTCTTCGACGCCTCGGTGCACGCCATGGTCGAGCAGCACGCGGCGGCGTTGAACTCCCATAGCTTTGCGAGTGCAGCACCATGAACTGGGCCGTCGCCCTGCCCGAGATCGTGCTGTCCGTATGCGCGATGGGCATTCTGATCTTCGGCGTGCTGCAGAAGAGGGACGCCACCTTTGCCTGCACCATGCTGGCGGTCGGAGCGCTGGTGCTGACCGGCGCGCTCGTCCTGTCGACCGGTGCGGGAACCGGGTACCGCGGGCTGTTCGTGGTCGATCCGTTCGCCGACTTCATGAAGCTGCTGGTGCTGATCGGCGCCGGGCTGAGCGTGGTGTTGGCGCTCGACTACAACGTGCATGAGGGGATCAGCAAGTTCGAGTTCCCGGTGCTGGTGCTGCTGTCGACGGTCGGCATGATGATCATGTGCAGCACGGCGAACCTGATGACGCTGTATCTGGGGCTCGAGCTGCAGTCGCTGGCGCTGTATGTGCTGTGCGCGTTCAACCGGGACGACATGCGGTCGTCGGAATCGGGGTTGAAGTTCTTCATCCTCGGCGCGCTGGCGTCCGGGTTGCTGCTGTATGGCATATCGCTGGCCTATGGCTTTGCCGGGACGATGGAGTTCGCCGAGCTCGGCCGGGCGCTGGCCCGACCGGAGGCCGCCTCGCCGGGCCTGATCGTGGGCGTGGTGTTCATCATCGCGGGCCTGTCGTTCAAGCTCTCGGCCGTGCCGTTCCACATGTGGACGCCGGATGTGTACGAGGGGGCGCCGACGCCGGTGACGGCGTTCATGAGCACGGCGCCAAAGGTGGCGGCGATCGCGCTGCTGCTGCGCGCGCTCGAGGTGCCGTTCCAGCCGATCTTCGAGAAATGGTCCGGCCTGATCGTGATCGTCTCGATTGCGTCGATGCTGCTCGGCTCGCTCGCGGCAATCGGTCAGCGCAACATCAAGCGGCTGATGGCCTACTCCAGCATCGGCCATATCGGCTACGCGCTGGTTGGCCTTGCGACCGGGTCGCAGGAAGGCATCCGCGGGGTGATGATCTACATGGTCACCTACGTGTTCATGAGCGCCGGGGTATTCGCGGTGCTGATCGCCATGCGGCGGCGTGGCCGCTCGCTGGAGCAGATCAGCGACCTTTCCGGGCTCAGCACCACCGACCCCGGCCTGGCCGGCATCATGGCGATCTTCATGTTCAGCATGGCGGGCATTCCGCCGTTCTCCGGCTTCTTCGGCAAGCTGTATGTGTTCCGGGCCGCGGTGGATGCCGGGTTCTGGACGCTGGCGGTGGTAGGCGTGCTGACCAGCGTGGTGGGGGCGTTCTACTATCTGCGGATCATCAAGGTGATGTATTTCGATGCCGCCGAGCCCGCCTTCGATCCGCGTACGGCGTCGCTGACGTTCGTCGGCGCCGTGGGAGCGCTCGTCACCACCTTCTTCTTCGTGCTGCCGGCGCCCGTGGTGGGCGCCGCGCAGAGTGCCGCCCACCTGCTGTTCGGCTGAAGGCCCATGCTGCTCGTCGTCGATGCCGGCAACACGAACGTCGTCTTCGCCGTGCATGACGGCGAGCGGTGGCGCGGCAGTTGGCGCATCACGACGGATCCGCAGCGCACCTCGGACGAGTATGCGGTGTGGCTGCTGACGCTGTTCAATCTGAGCGGCATCAAGGCGGGCGAGATCGACCGGACGGTGATCGGCACGGTGGTGCCGGCGGCGCTGTATCACCTGCGCCGCCTGTGCCGCGAGTATTTCGAGACCGAGCCGCTGGTTGCCCGGTCCGACCTGGACTGGGGCTTCGACATCCGCCTCGACAACCCGGGCGAAGTCGGCGCCGATCGGCTGCTGAATGCCCTGGCGGCTCACCGGGCCTATGGGGGGCCGCTGATCGTGGTGGATTTCGGCACTGCGACGACGTTCGACGTGGTCGAGGCCGACGGGGCGTATTTGGGCGGCGTGATCGCGCCGGGGATCAACCTGTCGCTCGAGGCGCTGCACAAGGCGGCGGCCCGGCTGCCCCGCATCGGCATCGGCCGGCCGCAGGCGGTGATCGGCCGCTCGACGGTGCCGGCCATGCAGTCCGGCATCTACTGGGGGTATGTCGGCATGATCGAGGGATTGGTGGCGCGGATCCAGGCGGAATACGAAGGCCCGCTGAAGGTGATCGCCACCGGCGGACTGGCGCCGCTGCTGGCCGAGGGCACGACGGTCATCGGGGTGATCGCGCCGCAACTCACACTCGATGGACTTCGCTTGTTGGCGGAGCGCAACCCCGCCCCCACATTAAGCCGCGATAGAGCACGAGCGTTAGAAAGCGACTGAATGGACGCGGTAAGCGGTAGCCTGGCCTTCCTGCCATTGGGCGGGACGGGCGAGATCGGCATGAACCTGAACCTATACCGCTGCGACGGCCGATGGTTGGCCGTCGATTGCGGCATCGGGTTCGGGGGCAGCGAAAATCCCGAAGTAGAAATCATGATGCCCGATCCGGGGTATCTGGCGGAGCGCAAGGACCGGCTGGTCGGCTTGGTGATCACGCACGCGCATGAGGATCACGTCGGCGCGGTCGCCCATCTGTGGCGCCAACTGCGTTGCCCGATCTATGCGACGCCGTTCGCCACGGCCGTGCTGCGGCGCAAGCTGGGCGAGGCTGGCATCTTGAACGAGGTCCGGATCCACACGATCCCGTCCGGCGGCAGCTTCGAGCTGGAGCCGTTCGCGCTGCAGTTCCTGCCGGTGTCGCACTCGATCCCCGAGGCGCAGGCGCTGGTGATCCGCACCCGGCACGGCACGATCCTGCACACGGGGGACTTCAAGCTCGACCCGAACCCGATGGTGGGCAAGCCGACCGACGAGGCTGCGTTCGCGCGGCTGGGCGAAGAGGGCGTGCTGGCGATGGTATGCGACAGCACCAACGCCATGGTCGACGGCACGTCTGGCTCGGAATCGGAGGTGCGGGAGAGCCTATACGACCTGATCGCGTCCCTGGACGGACGCATCGCGGTGACCTGTTTCGCCAGCAACGTCGCGCGGGTGGAGAGCATCGCGCTGGCGGCGCAGGAGGCAGGGCGCCGGGTGGCGCTGGTGGGGCGGTCGCTGCGCAACCTCGAGGCGGCAGCGCGGGAATGCGGCTATCTGCAGACGGTGGCGCCGTTCCTGTCGGAGGATGCGGCGAACAACCTCGACGATGACGACGTGCTGATCATCGTCACCGGCAGCCAGGGCGAGCCGCGCAGCGCGCTGGCGCGGATCGCGGCCGACACGCACCAGAACATCGCCCTCGGCGAGGGCGACACGGTGATCTTCAGCTCGCGCATGATCCCCGGCAACGAGCGCGCGGTGATCTCGGTGCAGGATGGGCTGGTGCGTCGCGGCGTCCGCGTGATCACCGACGACGACCACCCGGTGCATGTGTCCGGCCACCCGGCCCGGGAAGAGCTGCGGACGCTCTACCGGTTGGTACGGCCAAAATACGCGGTGCCGACGCATGGCGAGTGGCGGCATTTGTCGGCGCACGCGGATCTGGCGCGGGCGTGCGGCGCGTCGCCGATCATGCTCGAGGACGGCGATGTGCTCGAACTGGCGCCGGGTCAGCCGGAGGTCGCCGACAGCGCCCCGGTCGGCCGCTTGGTGCTGGACGGCAACCGGGTCGTGCCGATGGACGGCGGCGTGTTGTCGGCGCGGCGGCGGATGCTGTTCAACGGCGTGGTGCTGGGCAGCATCGCCGTCGATCAATCGGGGCAGTTGCTCGGCATGGCGAGGGTGAGCGCGCCCGGTCTGTTGGAGCAGGACGATCCGGAGACGACGCGGATCGCCGCCGAGTTCGGCCGCGCCATCAACGAGCTTCCCTCCGGGCTGCGCGGCGACGATGCGGCGCTGACCGACGCCGCCCGGGCCGCGCTGCGCCGGGCGCTGGGGCGGCGCTTGCAGAAGCGGCCGATGGTGGACGTGCACCTGCTCCGGGTCTGATGGACTGGTTCACGGGCTTCGTCGTTTTCATGCTGGTGTGGTGGACGATGTTGTTCACGGTCCTGCCGCTGTGGACGCGGCCGCATCCGGAGGCGGATGAGGCGACCGGTTGGCGCGGAGTGCCGGAGCGCCCACTCATTATGCGCAAGTTCCTGGTCACCACGCTCGTCGCGCTGGTGGTGTGGGGCGCGATCATGTGGGTGATCCAGAGCCCGTATCTGTCGTTTCGGGCGTCGTTGTGAGCAGGAGACCGGCAGAATGAACGGGGCCGCCCAGTTTGTGGGCAGGATTGGTTCAGACGGTCAATTTTCTCGTTTGTAAGGGCTCGAAAAGTTTGGACACGCTTGCCAAACATAGGACACCATGACGCATCAGAACAGGCGGGTGCCCGTTCCGATGCGTAGATGGCGTTTCCTCCCTAAACTTGGCCCGTAGCGCTTAGGCGCTCGGGCCTTTCTTTTTGTTATCGCGCACGCGCATGCCTGTCACTCTTTATTCTGTGAACACGTCTGCTTTTTAGGCGGATTCGTTTGTGCGCCGCAGCATCGAGGCGTCGCTTTACTGTCGCGTCCCGGCCGGGCTTTTCCCCGCGCGCTCAACGTGGTGTAGAGCACCTCCGCCCGGCGGAAACGCAGGGCGATCCGTTGGCCGAAGGACACCGATGCGCCTCTCCCACTCGCTGATTCCCACGCTCAAGGAGAACCCGGCGGACGCACAGATCGCGTCGCACCGGCTCATGCTGCGGGCGGGCTTGGTGCGGCAGACGTCGGCCGGGATCTACGCCTGGTTGCCGACGGGGTGGCGAGTGCTGCAGCGGATCGCGCAGGTAGTGCGCGAGGAGCAGGACCGCATCGGCGCGCAGGAGATGCTGATGCCGACGATCCAGTCGGCCGAGTTGTGGCGCAAGAGCGGGCGATATGACGCCTACGGGCCGGAGATGCTGCGGTTCAAGGATCGGGGTGATCGCGAGATGCTGTTCGGCCCGACGAACGAGGAGGTGATCACCGATCTCGTCCGGCAATCGGTCAACAGCTACAAGCAATTGCCGCAGATCCTCTATCATATTCAATGGAAGTTCCGCGACGAGACGCGGCCGCGGTTCGGCGTCATGCGCGGACGCGAGTTCCTGATGAAGGACGCGTATAGCTTCGATCTCGACTACGCCGGCGCCGTCGTCAGCTATCGCAAGATGATGCTGGCTTACATGCGGACGTTCCAGCGCCTCGGCGTGTCGGCGATTCCGATGGTGGCCGATACCGGCCCGATTGGCGGCAATCTCAGCCACGAATTCATCATCCTGGCGCCGACCGGCGAGAGCCAGGTGTTCTACGATGCTGCCTTCGAAGGCATCGATTACGGGGGCGGCAGCTTCGATTCGTCCAAGCCGGAGGACCTCGAGCGGTTCTTCCGCCTGATGACGACGCCGTATGCCGCGACCGACGAGATGCACGACACGGCGACGTGGGACAAGGTGGACCCGGCGCGGCGCCGCGAGGGCAGAGGCATCGAAGTCGGGCACATCTTCTACTTCGGCACGAACTATAGTGCCCCGCTCGAACTGTCCGTGACCGGGGCGGACGGCAAGCCGGTGGTGCCCGAGATGGGCAGCTACGGCGTGGGCGTCTCGCGCCTTGTCGGCGCGGTGATCGAGGCATCGCATGACGAGGCGGGGATCATCTGGCCGGACAGCATCGCGCCGTTCCGGGCCGCGATCCTGAACCTGAAGCAGGGCGATGCGGCCTGCGATGCGGTGTGCGCGCAGGCGTATGCGCATTTCGGCGGCGAGGCGCTGTATGACGACCGGGCGGAGCGGGCCGGGCCGAAATTCGCCGATGCGGACCTGATGGGGCATCCGTGGCAGCTCATCGTCGGGCCGCGGGGCGCGGCGGCGGGCACGGTCGAGCTGAAGCGGCGCGCGACGGGCGAGCGCGAGGAGCTTCCGCTCGAGGCGGCGCTGGCCAAGATCGGATGATCGCTATCGTGAACCCTCTCCCCTCGGGAGAGGGCAGGGTGAGGGTCTCGCCACGTCGTGCAGGCCCAACGACCCTCACCCCGACCCTCTCCCCGAGGGAGAGGGGGCAGATGACTAGGCTCCTATGATGTTCGGGCCATTCGAGCGGGCGGTGGCCGGGCGCTACTTGCGGGCGCGGCGGGGGGAGCGGTTCGTCTCTGTGATCGCCGGGTTCAGCCTGGTGGGGATCGCGTTGGGGGTGGCGACGCTGATCATCGTGATGTCGGTGATGGGCGGATTCCAGACCGATCTGCTCAACCGGATCTTAGGGTTCAACGGGCATCTTGGGGTGTACGCCACGGCGGGGCGGCTGCAGGACTACGATGCGGCTGCAGCCAAGATCAGGTCGGTGCCGGGGGTGACTTCGGCGGTGCCGGTGATCGACGGCCAGGTTCTGCTGAGCGGGCCGCGGGGGCAGTCGGCGGGCGGGCTGGTGCGCGGGATCGAGCCGAAGCAGTTCGGCGAGATGAGCGCGGTGAAGATCCCGGCCGGGTCGCTGGCGGATTTCCGGGGGGAGGACGCGATCGCGATCGGGACCGGGCTGGCGGGGAAGTTCGGGTTGGGGGTCGGGGACGAGTTGACGCTGGTGTCGCCGCAGGGGGCGGCAACGGCGTTCGGGACGATCCCGCGGGTGCGGGCGTATAAGATCGTGGCGCTCTTCTCGGTAGGGATGAACGAGTACGACACGGCGTATGTGTTCCTACCGTTGCAGGCGGCGCAGATCTTCTTCCAGTCGCCGGACGCGGTGTCGCAGATCGAGGTGCGGGTCGACGATCCGGATAACGTGCGCCAGATCGGGCGCGAGATCGGGACGGCGCTGGCCGGGTTGCCGCTGCGGATCATGGATTGGCAGCAGAACAACAACAGCTTCTTCGCCGCCGTGAAGGTCGAGCAGAACGTCATGTTCCTGATCTTGACGCTGATCATCCTGGTGGCGGCGTTCAACGTGATCTCGTCGCTGATCATGATGGTGAAGGACAAGACGCGCGACATCGCGGTGCTGCGGACGATCGGGGCGGGGCGGGGGGCGATCCTGCGGATTTTTCTGATGTGCGGCGCGTCGGTGGGGGTGACGGGGACGGTCGTCGGCGTGGTGATCGGGGTGTTGTTCTGCCTCAACATCCAGGAGATTCAGGGCTGGGTCGAGGCGGTGACGGGAGCCAGGGTGTTCAACCCAGAGGTTTATTACCTGACGCATCTGCCGGCACGGCTGAACCCGGCGGAGGTGATGCAGGTGGTGGTCATGGCGCTGGCGCTGTCGCTGCTGGCGACGATCTACCCGAGCTGGCGGGCAGCGCGGACCGACCCGGTCGAGGCGCTGCGGCATGAGTGATCCCCTCCGCCTCGACGGTGTCGGGCGGTCGTATCGAAGCGGAGAGACGGACCTGCACGTGCTGCAGGGCGCCGAGTTGACGCTGCGGGCGGGCGAGATCGTGGCGCTGGTGGCGCCGTCGGGCACGGGCAAGAGCACGCTGCTGCATTTGGCCGGGCTGCTGGAGCGGCCGGATACGGGGGCCGTGTTGGTGGACGGGCGGGATGCGGGGCGGTTGCCGGACGGCGAGCGGACGGCGATCCGGCGGGACCGGATCGGCTTCGTGTATCAGTCGCACCAGTTGCTGGCGGAGTTCACGGCGCTGGAGAACGTCGTGCTGCCGCAGATGGTGGCCGGCGTGTCGCGGCGGGCGGCGCGGGAGCGGGCGGCGGGGTTGCTGACGCAGTTCGGGCTGGGGTCGCGGCTGGGGCATCTGCCGGGCAAGCTATCGGGGGGCGAGAAGCAGCGGGTGGCGATCGCGCGGGCGCTGGCGAACGCGCCGGGGGTGCTGCTGGCGGACGAGCCGACGGGGAACCTGGACGTGGGGACGAGCGACGTGGTGTTCGAGGAGCTGCTGCACGTGGTGCGGGCGCAGGGGGTAGCGGCGCTGATCGCGACGCATAACCCGGTGCTGGCGGGGCGGATGGATCGGCGGGTTACCTTGGAGGGGGGGCGGGTTGTGGAGGCGTGAAGACTTTTGCGGATCAGTAGTCGATTGATTTGGACGGCCGGGATGGGTGGTTAGCGGACTGTCCGCTGTGAGCGGCAGCGTAGTTAGGCAATCAAGTCTATCGGCAACGTTAGACTGGAGGCGTTCCGCCGGAACTGGGTGGACGAGGCGGCAAAAGCATTGTTCTTTTTTCTTGACGCAACAACCTAGGGTCGCCAGGCTTATTTTTATCGATGCGGGGGTTCAAACGTGCAGCAAACGTGGAATTCCATGATGAAACGGGCACAACTTGCCTCAATAGGTCTAGTCGTTAGTTTCACCGTTTGTGTGCCGTATCGGGCCAGCGTGGCCGCTCCAATCTACAACTTCGACAACTTCGAATTTCCTGGCACCAATGGTGTGACCGAAGCCAATGGCATCAACAATGCCGGACAGGTCGTGGGGAACGGCTGGGTGCGCGGCGCTGATGGCGGCTTCACCGCGCTGGATGTTCCGAACAGCACGTTCAACGATGCAACGGGCATCAACAATGTCGGGCAGATCGTCGGGACTTTTGGGGTCAGCGGCGCCTTCAGCTACAATCAAGTTTTCTTGTACGACCAATCAAGCGGCAGTTACACTAAGTTGGTAAATCCGCTGTTTCCTGGCAGTAGCGTCTTCTCGGGCGCTATAAATGATTCCGGGCAGATCGTCGAAGTAGCCATTAATCGATACTTCTTCGAAAGTTTTCTGCGTTCTTCGGACGGCAGTTACACGAGCCTACCCCAGCCGACTGTGTATAATTACCAAAATAATAGTGTGCGCGCAACGGGAATTAACGATGCCGGGCAGATTATAGGTAGCTACTACGTTACAGATATTAATCCTGCTGGTCACTCTGTTGGATTTGTCTTTGACTTTGCAAGCGGAACCTACACTACCCTGAGCGACCCAGCCGCAAGATATTTAACAACAATCCCATCGGGTATAAACAATCTTGGACAGATTGTGGGGAACTACCTGGACTACAACTATCAGGTTCAAGGCTTCCTGTTCGACCCTGCAAGTGGGACCTACACCACACTGAGCGACCCAGCCTATACTGGTGGCTTGGGATACTATGGCACATACGCCCAGAGCATCAATGACGCAGGCCAAATCGCAGGTTACTACTACGACCCCATTATCGGCGAGCACGCATTCGTTGCCAGCCCTCAGCTGAGTGCTGTGCCGGAGCCCTCCAGCCTCATGCTCCTCGGCACCGGACTCGGGCTCATCGTGTGCCGTCGCCGCAACATACAATTTGCTCGGCGCCGATCGAATGAGCGCGTGCTTAGCCAACTCTAGATTGGGCCTGTCGGAAAGTCCGGCATTGAAGTCCGCTCTCAAGCTTGGCGTGCTTCCATGAACGTCCGGGTAGAGGTCGAAAGCTGCCTTTCCGGCCCCACTCTAACCCTGCCCTCTCCCGCGCAGCGGGAGAGGGTTCGGAGGGGCGGCTTTAAGGCATGCCAGTTCAGGGCATGAACTGCAGAGTTGAAATCGACAGCTGTCGGCTCGGAGATGAACCCCACCCCAGGCCTCCCCCGAAGGAAGATCGAGACGGAGGCCGGTGACGGGGCGTGGGCGTGTGGTCTCACTCTCGCGACGCTTTCATCTGCAGTCTTGGCGCGGCACCGGGCAGCGGTCGCGCGGGGGGCGTCCGATGGGTGATGACAAGTTGGCGGGAATGATCCCATCTGCATCCCATGACCCCCGCCGATTTCGTTCATCTCCGAGTCCACTCCGCCTACTCGCTCAGTGAGGGGGCGATCAAGCCGGAGAAGATCGCGGGGCTCGCGAGGGCGGACAATCAGCCGGCGGTGGGGATCGCGGATAGCGGCAATCTGTTTGGGGCGCTGGAGTTCAGTCAGGCGTGCGTTGCCAAGGGGGTGCAGCCGATCATCGGATGTCAGGTCAGCCTGACGCGGACCGATAAGATCGGGATGCCGTCTGATCCGATCGTGCTGCTGGCGCAGGATGAGACCGGGCTCGCAAATCTAAGAGCGTTGTCATCGATGGGGTTCATCGAGTCGGACCCGGGGGCGCCGCAGGTGGCGTTGGCGCGGGTGTTGGCGCGGTCGGCGGGGCTCATTCTGCTGACGGGGGGGACGCGGGGGCCGGTGGTGCGGTTGCTGGCGGAGGGGCGGCGCGCGGAGGCGGAGGCGTTGTTGGCGCAGTTTGCCGAGGCGTTTCCGGGGCGGTGCATGATGGAGCTGCATCGGCATGGGCTGGCGGTCGAACAGGCGGTGGAGCCCGGGTTGATCGGGCTGGCGGATGCGTTGCGGCTGCCGGTGGTGGCGACGAACGAGTGCTTCTTTGCGACGCCGGGGATGCATGAGGCGCACGATGCGCTGCTGTGCATCGCCGAGGGGCGGCAGGTGAGCGAGCAGGGGCGGCGCCGGGTCACGCCGGAGCATTGGTTCAAGCCGGCGGCCGCGATGCGGGCGCTGTTCGCGGATCTGCCGGACGCTTGCGACAACACGCTGGCGGTGGCGCGGATGTGCGCGGTGATGGCGGAGAGCCGGAAGCCACTGCTGCCAGTCAGCCCGAAGGTACGGGCGGGGCAGACCGAGGATGCGACGATCCGCGCGATGGCGGCCGAGGGGCTGGAGCGGCGGATGGTCGCGATGTCGGCGGATGCGGAGACGCGGGCGCGGTATGCGGCGCAGCTGGAGTATGAGCTGGGGGTGATCGCGGGGATGGGGTTCCCGGGCTACTTCCTGATCGTGGCGGACTTCATCCAGTGGGCGAAGTCGCAGGGGATCCCGGTGGGGCCGGGGCGTGGGTCCGGGGCCGGGTCGGTGGTCGCGTGGGCGTTGACGATCACCGACTTGGACCCGCTGCGCTGGGGCTTGCTGTTCGAGCGGTTCCTGAACCCGGAGCGGGTGTCGATGCCGGACTTCGACATCGATTTCTGCCAGGATCGGCGGGACGAGGTCATTTCCTATGTGCGGCGTGAGTATGGGAATGATCGCGTCGCGCAAATCATCACGTTCGGAAAGCTGCAGGCGCGGGCGGCGGTGCGGGATGTAGGGCGGGTGCTGGGGTTGCCGTTCGGGCAGGTGAACCGGGTGGCCGAGCTGATCCCGAACAACCCGGCCAAGCCGGTGACGCTGGCGCAGGCGGTGGACGGCGAGCCGCGGCTGCAGGAAATGCGGGACGGGGACGAGGCGGTGCGCCGGCTGCTGGAGGTCGCGCTGCAGTTGGAGGGGCTGTACCGGCACGCGTCGACGCATGCGGCGGGTGTGGTGATCGGGGATCGGCCGCTGGTGGAGCTGGTGCCGCTGTATCGCGATCCGAAGGCGGATACGCTCGTGACCCAGTATTCGATGAAGTACGTCGAGCAGGCCGGATTAGTAAAATTCGACTTCCTGGGGCTGACGACGCTGACGATTTTGCAGCGGGCGCAGCAGATGTTGGCGCGGCTGGGGACGCCGGTCGATCTCGATACGATCCCCCTCGATGATGCGGGGACCTACGAGATGCTGTCGCGCGGGGATGCGGGCGGGGTGTTTCAGTTCGAAGGCCAGGGCATGCGCGACGTGCTGCGGCAGATGCGGCCGAACCGGCTGGAGGACCTGATCGCGGCCGGCGCGCTGTATCGGCCGGGGCCGATGGCGAACATCCCGGATTACTGCCGGCGCAAGCATGGGGAGGCGTGGCAGGCGCCGCATCCGGAGCTGGAGAGCATCCTGGGCGAGACCTACGGGATCATGGTCTACCAGGAACAGGTGATGCAGATCGCGCAGAAGATGGCGGGGTATAGCCTCGGCGCGGCGGATTTGTTGCGGCGGGCGATGGGCAAGAAGATCCGCTCGGAGATGGAGCAGCAGCGGCAGATCTTCACGAGCGGGGCTGTGGCGCGGGGGATCCCGAAGGCGAAGGCGGACGAGGTGTTCGACCTGATGGCCAAGTTCGCCGATTACGGGTTCAACAAGAGCCATGCGGCGGCGTATGCGCTGGTGTCGTACCAGACGGCGTGGATGAAGGCGAACCACCCGGTCGCGTTCCTGGCGGCCTGTATGGATCTGGCGATCAGCAATACCGACAAGCTGGCGGCGCTGCGGCAGGAGGCGCAACGGATGGGGGTGGCGGTGCTGCCGCCGGACATCAACCGCTCGGAGGCGCGGTTCAAGGTCGAGGTGACGGACGGGGCGCAGTCGATCCGGTATGCGCTTGCGGCGGTCAAGAAGGTGGGGCTGGAGGCGATGGGGGCGCTGGTGGCGGCGCGGGGCGAGCGGCCGTTCCGGGATCTGGCGGACTTGGCGGCGCGGGTGGATCCGCGGCAGCTGAACAAGATGCAGATCGAAAATCTAGCGCGGGCGGGGGCGTTCGACGGGCTGCATGCGAACCGGCAGCAGGTGTTCGCAGGGGCCGAGCTCATCCTCAGGCGGGCGCAGGCGCAGGCGGAGGAGGCGAGCACGGGGCAGGCCGGGTTGTTCGCCGGCGGCGGGGAGCCGGACGCGCTGCGGCTGCCGGGGGGGCCGGATTGGCCGGGGATGGAGCGGCTGGGCTACGAGGCGGACGCGATCGGGTTCCATCTGACGGCGCATCCGCTCGACAGCTACGCGCCGCTGCTGAAGCGGATGGGGGTGGTGGCGTCGAAGGATCTCGAGCTGAAGGCGGCGGCGGGGGCGACGCGGGTGAAGGTGGCGGGATGCGTGATCGCGACCAAGGAGCGGCCCACGCGGACGGGGAGCCGGATGGCGTGGATCAGGCTGTCGGATGGGGGTGGGAGCTTCGAGGTCACGGTATTCAGCGAGGTGCTTGGGGCAGCGCGGGAGGTGCTGAAGTCGGGCGAGGCGGTGCTGATGGGGGTGGAGCTGAAGCTGGAAGGCGAGGCGCTGCGGATCACGGCGACGGATTGCACGAGCCTGGAGGCGGCGGCGAGCGCGGCGGGGGCGGGAATGCGGATCTGGCTCGATCGGAGCGAGGCGGTGCCGCACATTAGGGCGGTGCTGGCGCGGGGTGCGGCGAGTGGGCCGCGTGGAGTTGGCTCGCGGGGCGGCCGGGTCACGCTGGTGCCGCGGATCGACGATGCGCAGGAGGTGGAGATCACGCTGCCGGGCTCGTTCCAGGTGACGCCGCGGCTGGTGCAAGCGGTCAAAGCGGTGCTGGGAGTGGAGCGGGTCGAGGAGTTTTGAGGGATTGCCGACATGTGAATCCGGCCGGACGCCGCCGGCGTCGTTCGGTTGTGTGCTCACGACCACAAGTGGCAATGACGACGTGCGTCTCATGCTCGATCAGTCGCTCGAACCAGGCATGACCCGGCGCGTGAGCCTGATGTTCCTGCTCCCTGAGGCTATGTCCACGATATTGCCTGGCGTGACGTTTGGATTGTGGGAAGGGCGCGAGATCGGGTTCGGCCGCATCGAGCCGGTGCGCCGGGCCGATCCGATCGCTGCCTAACGTCGGCGTGACGGGGCTCGCCGTGTGGATGGCGCGAAAGCGCCGTATCCAGAGCATGAAGCGGCCATATTCGTGCGCTTCGATGAGGTCGGCTCAAGGAACATGTCCGATGAAGAAAGCTCTCCTCGCTCTCGTGCTGCTGGCGACGTCGCTGGCGGTGTCCGGCTGTATCGTCGCGCCGTACGGGTATTATGGGCACCCACGGCCGGGCTACTGCTATTACCACCCGTATCGGTGCTGATCAGCCCGGGTGGAAGAACGCGTAGACGCGGCGGGCCGTCTCGCGGTTGATGCCGGGCGCGGCTTCGAGGTCGGTCAGGCCTGCCTGCTTGACGCCGCGGGCGGAGCCGAAATGGTTCAGCAGCGCGCGCTTGCGGGCGGAGCCGACGCCGGGGACTTCGTCTAGCTCGCTGGTGACCAGCGCCTTGCTGCGGCCGGCACGGTGGGTGGTGATGGCGAAGCGGTGCGTCTCGTCGCGGACGCGCTGGAGGTAGTAGAGCACCGGGTCGCGCGGTGGCAGTTGGAACGCGTCGCGGCCGGCCATGTGGAACCACTCGCGGCCGGCATCACGGTCGGGGCCTTTGGCGATCCCGACGACGGGGATCTGGTGCATGCCGAGATCCTGAAGGATGCCGCGGACGGCGGAGAGCTGGCCGGCCCCGCCGTCGATCAGCAGGAGGTCGGGCAGGATTGGCGGCGGGCCTTCGCCGGCATCGGCGGCGATCTGCTCCTTGAGCGCGCGGGCGAAGCGGCGGTCGAGCACCTCGCGCATCATGGCGAAGTCGTCCCCTGGGGTGATCGGGCCCTTGATGGAGTATTTGCGGTAGGCGTTCTTCTGGAAGCCGTCGGGGCCGGCCACGATCATGACGCCATACGCGTTGCTGCCCATGATGTGGCTGTTGTCGTAGCACTCGATCCGCTCCGGCGTGGCCGCTAGGCCGAACACCTGCGCGACACCCTCCAACAGCTTTTGCTGTCCGGCGCTCTCGGCCATACGCCGCTCGAGCGCCTCGCGCGCGTTGGTCTGGGCGTGCAGCACGACGGCGCGCTTCTCGCCCCGCGCTGGCACGATCATGCTGACCCGGCGCTCGGCCTTCAACGACAGCGCCTCGGTCAGCAACTCCTGCTCGGCGACGGCGTGGCTGAGCAGGATGCAGGGCGGGGGCGGCTTGTCGTCGTAGAATTGAGCGAGGAACGCGGCCAACACGGCGTCGGGCTCGGCATCGCGCGTGTGGGTCGGGAAATAGGCGCGGTTGCCGTTGTTGTTGCCGCCGCGGACGAAGAAGACCTGGACGCAGGTCTGGCCGGCCGCCTGATGCGCGGCGACGATGTCGGCGTCGGTTAGGCTGGCCGGGTTGATGATGGCCGTGCCCTGGACGTGAGTGAGGCCGCGGATGCGGTCGCGAACGGCGGCGGCGCGCTCGAATTCGAGGTTCTCGGACGCGGCTTCCATCTCGCGCGCCAGCTCACGCTGGACATCGCCGGCCTTGCCACCGAGGAAGGCCTTCGCCTGCGTGATGTAGTGGCCGTATTCCGCGGCGTCGACCCGGCCGACGCAGGGCGCCGAGCAGCGCTTGATCTGGTGGAGCAGGCAGGGGCGGGAGCGGTTGGCGAACACGGTGTCCTGGCAGGAGCGCAGCAGGAACACGCGTTGCATGGCCGTGACAGTCTGGTTGACTGCCCACGCGGAGGCGAACGGCCCGTAATAGCTGCCCTTGCGGGCGCGGGCGCCGCGATGCTTGGTGATTTGCGGGAACGGGTGGTCTTCCGTCAGCATCAACCACGGATAGCTCTTGTCGTCACGCAGGACGATGTTGAAGCGGGGCTTGAGCCGCTTGATGAGGTTGGCCTCGAGCAGCAGGGCCTCGGCCTCGGTATGAGTGGTGACGATCTCCATCGAGACCGTCTCGTGCACCATGCGCCGCAGCCGTTCGGGCAGGCGCACCATCTGGGTGTAGTTTGTGACTCGCTTTTTGAGGTTGCGCGCCTTGCCGACGTAGAGCGCCTCGCCCCGGCCGTCGAGCATACGATAGACCCCGGGACTCTGCGGCATCGTGGCGAGCGCGCGCTCGATCACCTCAACTCCTGCGGGTCCGGACGCGGATTCGATCTCATCCATGAGGCTGATTAGGCAGGTCGGCGCGCCCACCTCAAGCCCCTACAAATCATCCACCGTTCCTGTGGATAAGCTTGTGGGTCGCGCGGGGAGTTCTCCTGCAAGGGACCGTAAACAAGCGTGAACGCCCAGGTTGCCCGAAATATGAGCAACAGATTAACATACTGATTCTAAATCAGAAGCGCGTAAACGTCTGACAGTTCGATGACACTGCCGAGAAAGCTTCTCTATTTTCAGGAGCTTTGCCCCGACGGTGGACGACTTGCCGGCCGCGTGCGTTCAACTTCAACTCCAGCGGCCCACATATCGGCGAATACGTCAAGCTTCTCGACCCGCACGCGTGCCAGGCGAACCCGGGCGTCGCGCAGACAGTCCTGCGCGATCCGCTCGGCAAGGGTCTCTACCAGTTGGATGTGACCGGCGGTCGCGATGGTGCGGACGCGTTGGGCCAGCGCCTCATAATCGAGGACGCGGCCGAGCCGATCGGACTCATCGTCGCGGTTCTCGCTGACGCCGAGATCGACGTTGATGCGGACCCTCTGCGGCGCGGCGTGTTCGTGCGCGTGCACGCCGATGGTCAGGTGCAGGAGCATGTCGCGCAGAAAGACGTGGCGGATGCCGTCGGCGGCGCTAGCGATCATTCATGCGTCTCGACCGTGCTGGTGGACGCCCATTGCAGGTGCTGGCCGCCATCGAGGGCGAGCATCTGGCCGGTCACCGACGGCAGCGCCAGCAACGCGAGCACGGCGCGGCCGACTTCCTCCGGGCTGGTCCCGTGTTGCAGCGGTACGCTGCCTGCTTGCCGGGCAAACTGCTCCGGCGTCTGCCGCGCGCTGGGCAGCGCCGGTCCGGGTCCGATCGCGTTGACGCGGATGCGCGGGGCCAAGGCCAAGGCCATCTGCTGCGTGAGCGCCCAGAGCGCGGCCTTCGACACGGTGTAGGACACGAAATGCGGCGTCAACGACCAGACGCGCTGGTCCAGCATGTTGATCACGACGCCCTCCGCGCCGGCAGGGAGCGCCGTTGCCATCGCCTGCATCAGCACGAACGGCGCACGCAGGTTGGGCTCGAGATGCCGGTCCCAACTGGCCCGAGTCGCGTCGTCCCACTCGTCACGTTCGAACGCGCTGGCGTTGTTGATGAGGACGCCCAGCGGCCCGATGGTGGCCGTGGTTCGCTGGATCAGTGCGGCGCTGGCGGACTCGTCGGCCAGGTCCGCTTGGATGACGGTCGCCGCTTGGCCAATCTCGCCAGCCAACCGTGCGGCCTCCGTCTCGCTGGTGTGGCAATGGATGGCCACCCTGAACCCGGCCTCCGCCAGGGCCGTGCAGATCGCCCGTCCCAAACGCCGTGCGCCCCCGGTCACCAGGGCAGTGCGCGGCAGAGCAGGGGAGAACGGGAGCACGGTCATGCGCCACGTCTAGCAGGCCGCACGGCCGGTGGTGAACCTCGGCCCGTGCTAGAGCAGCGTGAGGGTATCCCCGACCGCGATGCGACCCGGCTCGACGACTTCCATGTGGACGCCGAGATCGGGGTGGCCGTAGCTGCGCATCAGCTCGCGCACCGGGTCGGCATCGCGCTCCGCCGTGGCGGGGTTCACCTGCGTTGCGTTGCAGCGCCTCGTGCGCTTGACGACGCGGAACACGGCGGTGCCGATCGAGAGCGTGCGATCCAGCCATTCGAATTCGCTCCAGGGCGGGGCGCCGCGGATGTAGAGGTTGGCCCGGAACCGCATCGGGTCGCGGGCCGCCCCAACGTCACGCTCGAATTGCGCCAGGGTCGGAAGCGAGATCAGGCTGACCGCCGGGCTGCGCTGGTCGCCGAAGACATGGCCTGGAACATAGTGGAAGCCCGGCTCGCCGCGGGCCTCCTCACCAAGGAACTCGCGCAGGAATGCGCCGATGGCCAACCGCCCGGCGGTGGTCAGCGGGCAGGCGGCGACGCTCGCGCCATCGGACGCGCGGATGGTCAAGAGCTGGTCATGCGGGTCGAACGCGGCGCGCAAGCCGACAATCCGGGCGTTCTTGAGCAGGCACATGAAGTTGGATTTGTGCAGGAAGACGGGATGGGCCGGGTCGAAGCCGGAGTCGCCCTGGGCAAGCGCGAACGCCCGGTCCCACGGAAGAGCCTGACCCGGCCGGACATCCACCTCCTCGAGGGCTTCGGCGTTCAAGCCCTTGACCGGATATCGATACAGCTGTTCGACCAGCACGGTGTGCGCTCCTCTCTTGAGTAAGCGCCCCCTGCTTCCCATTTTCAACCCCGAACGGCGCTGCCGCGTTGCCTATGCAGGGACGTGTCGAGCGCCAGTCGCCTAACGAATGGGGACATACGCATCATGGACATCGAAAAATTCACCGAACGCTCGCGAGGCTTCCTCCAAGCCGCGCAGACCATTGCCATTCGCGAGTTCCACCAGCGCCTGACGCCGGAGCATCTGCTCAAAGCGCTGCTCGACGATAGCGAGGGGGCTGCCGCTGGGCTGATCCGCGCCGCCGGGGGCGATCCGCAGGCGGCGCAACGGACCGTCGAGGCCGACCTCGCGCGCTTGCCGAAGGTGCAGGGCGGCGGCGGCGGTCAGCCCCAGATCACCCCGGAGATGGTCCGCGTCCTCGACGCGGCGCAGCAGCAGGCGACCAAGGCCGGCGACGCGTTCGTCGCCCAAGATCGGCTGCTGGTGGCGATCGCAACCAGCGACACGCCAGCCGCACGGGCGCTGCGCGACGCCGGTGCGACACCGCCCGCGCTCGAGAAGGCCGTCGGCGACATCCGCAAGGGGCGCGTGGTCGACAGCGCGAGCGCCGAAGCCAATTTCGACGCTCTGAAGAAATACGCCCGCGACGTCACCGAGCTCGGCCGCGCCGGCAAGCTCGACCCGGTGATCGGCCGCGACGAAGAGATCCGCCGCACTATCCAGATCCTTGCCCGCCGCACCAAGAATAACCCCGTGCTGATCGGCGAGCCTGGCGTCGGCAAGACGGCGATCGTGGAGGGGCTGGCGCTGCGCATCGTCAACGGCGACGTGCCGGAGGCGCTGCGCAACAAGCGGCTGATGTCGCTCGACTTGGGCGCGATGGTGGCCGGGTCGAAGTTCCGCGGCGAGTTCGAGGAACGGCTGAAGGCGGTGCTGAAGGAGATCGAGTCCGCCGAGGGCAACGTGATCCTGTTCATCGACGAGATGCACACGCTGGTCGGCGCCGGGAAGGCGGACGGCGCGATGGACGCGAGCAACCTGCTCAAGCCGGAACTGGCTCGCGGCGCGCTGCACTGCATCGGGGCGACCACGCTCGACGAGTATCGCAAGCACATCGAGAAGGATGCGGCGCTGGCGCGGCGGTTTCAGGCGGTGTTCGTCGGCGAGCCGAGTGTGGAGGACACGATCAGCATCCTGCGCGGCATCAAGGACAAGTATGAGCTGCACCACGGCGTCAAGATCAACGACGCCGCGATCGTGGCGGCGGCGACGCTGTCGAACCGGTACATCACGGACCGGTTCCTGCCGGACAAGGCGATCGACCTCATCGACGAGGCGGCCAGCCGCCTGCGCATGGTGGTCGACAGCAAGCCGGAGGCGCTCGACGAACTCGACCGACGGTTGCTGCAGCTCAAGATCGAGCGGGAGGCGCTGAAGCGGGAAACCGACACGGCCAGTCAGGAACGGCTCGAGAAGCTGGAGACCGAGATTGCCGAGTTGGCCGAGCGGTCGGACGCGATGACGGCCGCGTGGAAGGCGGAGAAGGACCGGGTCAACGAGACCCAGAAGCTGAAGGAGCAGCTCGATCAGGCGCGCTCGGAGATCGAGATCGCGACGAGGCGCGGCGACTACGCCCGCGCGGGCGAGCTCACCTACGGCCGCGTGCCGGAGCTCGAGCGCAAGATCGCCGAGAGCGGCGATGGCGGACACCTCGTCAACGAGGCGGTGACCGAGGACCAGATCGCGGCCGTCGTCGCGCGCTGGACCGGCATCCCGATGGAGCGGATGCTCGAGGGCGAGCGGGCCAAGCTGATCCGCATGGAGGACGAGTTGCGCCACCGCGTGGTCGGCCAGGAGGACGCGCTGCGGCACGTGTCCAACGCGGTGCGGCGGGCGCGGGCCGGGCTGCAGGACCCGAACCGGCCGATCGGCAGCTTCTTGTT
>CAWIEF010000005.1:0-232500 GCA_963835135.1 uncultured Alphaproteobacteria bacterium | reverse complement strand
CGAGGGCGAGAGCCGTAGCTGATGGGAACCAGATGAATAGTCCTGGGCCTGCTGGAAGTGACGAATGCAATCTGTTGTCTGGTCTTATTGGATTGACCGGGCTTTGGGCGCATTCCAGGAAATAGCTCCAGCGTATAGACCGTACCCTAAACCGACACAGGTGGACTGGTAGAGAATACCAAGGCGCTTGAGAGAACGATGCTGAAGGAACTAGGCAAATTGCTCGCGTAACTTCGGGATAAGCGAGACCTCTATCGTGGGCAACCGTGTGGGGTGGCACAGAGCAGGGGGTAGCGACTGTTTAGTAAAAACACAGGGCTGTGCGAAGTCGCGAGACGACGTATACGGTCTGACGCCTGCCCGGTGCCGGAAGGTTAAGAGGAGATGTGCAAGCATTGAATCGAAGCCCCGGTAAACGGCGGCCGTAACTATAACGGTCCTAAGGTAGCGAAATTCCTTGTCGGGTAAGTTCCGACCTGCACGAATGGCGTAACGACTTCCCCACTGTCTCCAGCATCGGCTCAGCGAAATTGAATTCCCCGTGAAGATGCGGGGTACCCGCGGTCAGACGGAAAGACCCTATGAACCTTTACTGCAGCTTTGCAGTGGCATTAGGAGAGCACTGTGTAGGATAGGCGGGAGGCTATGAACCCGGGGCGCTAGCTCTGGTGGAGCCATCCTTGAAATACCGCCCTGTGCGCTTCTGATGTCTAACCGCGACCGGTCAGCCCGGTCCGGGACCCTGCATGGTGGGCAGTTTGACTGGGGCGGTCGCCTCCCAAAGTGTAACGGAGGCGCGCGATGGTGGGCTCAGGCCGGTCGGACATCGGCTGTCGAGTGCAATGGCATAAGCCCGCCTGACTGCGAGAGCGACAGCTCGAGCAGAGACGAAAGTCGGCCATAGTGATCCGGTGGTCCCGCGTGGAAGGGCCATCGCTCAACGGATAAAAGGTACTCTAGGGATAACAGGCTGATCTCCCCCAAGAGTCCACATCGACGGGGAGGTTTGGCACCTCGATGTCGGCTCATCACATCCTGGGGCTGGAGCAGGTCCCAAGGGTTCGGCTGTTCGCCGATTAAAGTGGTACGTGAGCTGGGTTTAGAACGTCGTGAGACAGTTCGGTCCCTATCTGCCGTGGGTGAAGGAGACTTGCGAGGCGCTGTCCCTAGTACGAGAGGACCGGGATGGACGCACCTCTGGTGGACCGGTTGTCGTGCCAACGGCACAGCCGGGTAGCTATGTGCGGACTGGATAACCGCTGAAAGCATCTAAGCGGGAAACCACCCTCTAAACCAGGTCTCCCTGAGGGCCGTGCCAGACCAGCACGTCGATAGGCCAGGTGTGCAACTGCGGTAACGCAAGCAGCTAACTGGTCCTAATCGCCCGAACGGCTCAATCCCAGTGACCAAGTTTCCGTGGCCAGTGGCCAGGAAATCAGGTCCAAAACCTCCACAGCACTCATCCAACAAAACACACCACACACACAAAACACCCCGGTTCTCCTGGCCCCTGGCCATCGAACCCTGGCAACAGAACCATGCATTGGACGACCTGGTGGCCATGGCGGAGGGACCACACCCGATCCCATCCCGAACTCGACCGTGAAAACCTCCAGCGCCTATGATACTGCACCCCAAGGTGCGGAAAAGTCGGTCGCCGCCAGGTCCTCCAATGCAATACAACACAACAAACCAACCATTTCCACGCGGGGTGGAGCAGCCCGGTAGCTCGTCAGGCTCATAACCTGAAGGTCACAGGTTCAAATCCTGTCCCCGCAACCAACACACGTTGAAGCCTGGACGCTTCAGAACTGGACACCGCGGGTCAGTGCGCCGTCGACGAGCAGATTTGCTCCCGTTATGAAGCTCGCGGCGGGGCTCGCGAGGAATACCACGCCGCGCGCGATCTCGTCGGGGCGGCCCATGCGGCCGGTTGGGTTGAGGGCAAGGGCGTGCTGGAAGAGAGTGGGATTGCCGGACTCGATCCTCTCCCACACACCACCGGGGAAATAGGTGTTGCCAGGCGATACCGCGTTCACGCGGATCCCCTTGGCCGCCAGCTGGACCGACAAGCCTTTTGCATAATGGATGAGAGCCGCCTTGATGACACCGTACGGACCGGCTGCGAAGTCGATCTCGCGGCCAGACACGGACGAGATGATGACCACGGCCGGGGCCGCCGAGCGCTCGAGGAACGGCATGGCGGCCTCGATCGCGCGGACCGTGCCCATGAGGTCTGTGTTGAACTGCTGGTGCCACGACGCCTCGCTGGCCTCGATAGCGAGAGCCGACACGTTGGCCACTACGATGTCGAGCCCGCCCCACGTCTCAGCCACTTCCACGACCCAGGCTTTCAGGGCCGGCCCGTCGCTGACGTCGACCGCTCGTCCCGTCGCCTCGACGCCTTTGGCCCGCGTCGTAGCGACGGCGTCGTCCACCTCAGACGCCGTTCTCGCGCAGAGGGCGACGTGAGCCCCCTCCGCCGCGAGTTGATCGACGATCGCCCGCCCGATGCCCTTGGTGCCACCGGTCACGAGCGCCCGAACGCCTTTCAAGCCTAGATCCATTGAACGTGCCTCATTGCTGGATGCTCCATCAGCGTGCCTCCTCGAGATCCGGCGGGCGGCGATGCCGGGTTGCTTGCTCGTAGTCGAACGCCAGCTCCAGAAGCAGCCGCTCGCTCCAGTGGCGACCGACGAAGATCAGCCCGAATGGTGCGCCGCCAGGATGATAACCCGCCGGCACGGTTACGCCGGGCAGCCCGGCGATGTTGATCTCGCAAACCGTCGTTTCCGGGATCGGCTCGCCGGCATGGAGTTCGGGCAGCTTGTCGCGGGTTTGCGGAAAGACCAGCGCGTCGAGCGCGGCTGCATCCATGGTCGCGTTGAAGATCGCCAGCGATGCGCGTTTGGCGGCGACGAAATCCGACATATCGGGCGGAACGCTGGGGTTCGCGAGGCAAGTGGCAAAATAGGGGAGGAGGCGCAGATAGGCGAGAACGCCGCCGGGGCCGAACGCGTCTTCGGCTCGGGTCGCCTCGGCAAAGTCTTCGAAGCTCCGCACCGCGGCGCCGGGCCCCATTCGCCTGAGATATTGCTCGAGGTCGTACGGGACTGATTCCAGACCGCGCGCGTCGTAGTAGCCCGGCAGGGAAGGGATCGGCTGCGCGAGGGCCGCGAAACCAGTGCCCTCGAAGGGATCGGCGACGAGAGTCGCCCCATGGGCCGCGAGTTCGTCCTGGGCGCGGCCATAGAGTGCGCTGGTTTCCGACGAGAGCGGTTGGGAGCGCCAACCGGGGCCGTAAAGGCCAAGCCGCTTCCCGCGCAGCGCGCCGCGCGCAAGCCCTGCCGCATAGCCGCCCTCCGGCATGTGGCCGATCGAGGCCGCCGTCTTCGGGTCCGCCATGGTGAACCCGGCCAGTGCGTCCAGCGCCAGGGCCGCATCGCGCACCGTGCGGGCGACCGGGCCGACGACGTCGCGCTGGCTGGAGAGCGGCATCACCCCGGCATTGGGCACCAGCGCGAAGGTCGGCTTGATGCCGACCAGGGCTTGCGCGGCGGCCGGGTTCTGGATCGAGCCGCCGGTCTCTTCGGCCAAGCCGAGAACGGCGAAGCTGGCGGCGACTGCGGTGGCGCTCCCGGCGCTGCTGCCGCCCGGCACGAGGGTGCGGTCGGCGGCGTTGTAGGTTGGCCCGGCCCAGGAATCGTTGGCGTGCGTCCCGGTGGCGCTCAGCACCGGCACGTTGGTCTTGCCGAGGATGATGGCGCCAGCCGCTCGCATGCGCGCGACGACGGGCGCGTCGCTCCCGGGCATGAGGTCGACGCCGCCGGTGCGGCTGCAGAGCAGGCGCCAGCCGCCGGTGGTCGGGATGCCGTGCATGTCCATCGTGTCCTTGACCACGATCGGCACGCCGGCGAGCGGCCCCAACGCTTCGCCGGCGGCACGGCGCCGGTCGATCGCGCGGGCGTCGTCGGAAGCGGCCGGGTTGGGGAAGATGATCGCGTTGTAGTGGGCATTGTAGCGGGCGATGCGGTCGAGGCAGGCTTGCACCAGCGTCTCGCAGGTGAACGTGCGGCTGGCGAACCCCTGCTGGACCTGCTCGACGGTCAGTTCGACGAGGTCGATCATGCGATCAAAGCCCTTTGGGCTCGCCGACGATCGCGCGCGTGATCGACGCCCCGAGCGTGTATTTCGGGTCGACCATATTGCCGACGCGCATCTTGCCGCACTGAGTCAGCAGCAGATAGGCCTCGTCCTCCTCGAACCCGAAATCGCTCACCATCCAGCGGATCAGCTCGCGGTAGGCGATGCGCGCGGCGTCTTCCATCGGCCGACTCGAGCCGATGGTCATGAAGAACCGCTCGGTCTCGAGCCGCGGCCAGTGCAGCGTCCAGCCCTTGATGAGATCGACATGCACCGTCGTATGCGTCGGGTGCTCGAGGGCGACGCCGCACAGCTCGCCGTCGCCCTGGATGGCATGGCAGTCGCCGAGGAATAGAAGCGCGCCGGGCGCATTGACGGGCAGGTAGATGATCGAACCAGGTGCGACGTCCGGCAAATCCATATTGCCACCGTAATAGTCCGGTACGAGCGACGAGATCGCCTCGATCTCGGGCGAGGTGCCGATCGTGCCGATGAAGGGTTCATAGGGCAGGGTGATGCGGTCGCTCCATTCGATGCCGCCCTCGACCGTGACGTTGAGCTTCTTCACCTTTTCCGGCAGCGGCTTGTTCAGCAGCGCCGTGGCACCTGTGGCCACCAGGCCGCCAAACTCCCTGATCATGCATGTGGTGCCGACCGGCTGGGGGCCGCGCGGCTTGATCTCGTGGATGTGGACCGCCAGGCAATCGCCCTTCTCGGCGCCGTTGACGAAGATCGGCCCGTTCTGCGGATTGAGGAACGGGAAGTTGAGGATGTCGCTGGGCGTGTCGGTCTCGTGCTTGATCTTGCCCTCGAACGCGTCGTGCGTTTCGCAGGTCACCGTGTCGCCCGGGTCGATCGTCAGCACTGGCGGGGCGTAGGGGCCGTAGACGTAGGTGTATTTGCCCTGCACGGCCTCGGTGATTTCGTGATGGCGGCCGATCTTGCCGCGGGCTTGCCCCATACGGGCCATGATCGACTGGTCGAACCAAGACATCGTGCGTTCTCCTTCAAACGGCCAGATAGCGGCGGACGAGGTCGCGATCGTCGAGCATCTCCGGCGTCAGCGTCGCGATCATGCGGCCCTTGTCCATGACGTAGCAGCGCTGGGCCATGGCGCGGATCATGTCGATGTTCTGCTCGACCAGGATAATGGTCAGGCCCTGCGTCCGGTTCAGCTCGATGCCGATGCGGGCGATGTCCTGCACGATCGATGGCTGGATGCCCTCGGACGGCTCGTCGAGCAGCATCAGCCCTGGCCGCCCGATCAGGACGCGGCCGATGGCAAGCTGCTGCTGCTGGCCGCCGGACAGCGTGCCGGCGGCTTGGTGGCGGCGTTCGTGCAGAACGGGGAAGCTCGTATAGACCAGCTCGAAATCGCTGGCCCCGGCGCCTCGGCCGCTGGCCCGGCCGACGCTGAGGTTCTCCGCGACGGTCATGCGGGGAAACACGTCGCGACCCTGCGGCACGTAGCCGAGGCCCAACCGCGCGCGGCGGAATGCCGAGAGCCGCTCGATGGGCGCGTCGCGGAAGCGGATGCTGCCGGCCGGCGCCGGGAGCAGACCGATCAGCGACCGCATCAGCGTGGTTTTGCCGACGCCGTTGCGCCCGATCACGGCGACGATCTCGCCGGGCTGCACATCGAGATCGACGCCTTGGAGCACCGGTTTGCCGCCATAGCCGCCGCGCAGGCTGCTCACGCGCAACATGGGTTCAGGCATGCTCGTGGCCTTGGCCCAAGTAGATCGCCGCGACCCGGTCGTCGGCGACGATCTCGTCGATCCCGCCCTGGGCGAAGATGCGGCCGAGATGCAGCACGGTCACGCGCTGGGCGACCTGGCGGACGAACGCCATGTCGTGCTCGACAGCGAGGATGGTCATGCCGCCGGCATTGAGCGACTTGATCATCTCGCCCGTCGCGTGCGTCTCTTCGACGGACATGCCGGCGGTCGGCTCATCGAGCAGCAACAGGCTCGGCTTTAGGCTGATCGCCATCCCGATCTCAAGCCATTGCTTTTGCCCGTGGCTCAGGTTGCCGGCGGACTGGGCGGCATCGTCCTCGAGGGCGAGGAAGCCGAGCAGCCGCTCGATCTCCGCCTCCAGGTCTTTGCCCTCGAGGTGATGCTGCAGGGCGATCTCGAGGTTCTGCCGAACGCTGAGTGCGGCGAAGACCCCAGGCACCTGGAATTTCACGCTCATGCCACGCCGAACCCGGTCGTGCGACGCGACCCGCGTGATGTCCGACCCGTGGAACAGGATGTGTCCGGAATCAGGACGGTGCTCGCCGATGATGAGGCGGAACAAGGTGCTCTTGCCAGCGCCGTTCGGGCCGATCAGGCAATGCAACTCACCCGGGTCGAGCGCGAGATTGAGGTCGGCGGTGACTTGAAGGCCGCCGAACCGCTTGTTGAGGCCCCGGGTCTCCAGCACGGTCTCGGTCAAGACCGGGTCCCCCGACGGGGGAACAGCCGGGCCACTGCCATCACGAGGCCCTGCGGCGCTGCGAGCACGGTGGCGACCAGCAGCGCGCCCATCACGACGAGCGCGTACTGGCTGCCGTAGATCGTCAGCGCCTGGAAGCCGCCGATCACGAGCAGCGTGCCGATCAGCGTGGTGGTCAGGTCGCTGCGGCCCCCGACAGCGACCCAGATGACGGGCAGCGATGCGGCCGTGAGCCCCATGCTCGACGGCGTGATGTATTGACCCCAGCTCGTGTAGAGCACTCCGCTCAGCCCGGCCAACGCGCCGCCGATGACGAACGCGGCGAGCTGGTAGCGCCGTACGTCGTAGCCGAGCATCGTGGCGCGCTGCGGGTTCTCGCGGATGGCCACCAGCACGTTGCCGAACCGCGAGTTCACCAGCATGCGCAGCCCGAGATAGGCGAGCACGAGGAGCGCCAGGACGACGTAGTAGAGCGGAATGTCGGGCGAGAGGACGATGTCGTCGCCGGGCCAGGGAATGGTCAGAGGCGCCATGCCGCTCATGCCGTTGAAGCCGTTGAGACGGGCGGTGCCGACATGCCATTCGGGGCCGGCGGTCTGCGCCATGAAACGCTCGAATACGAGCGTGATGGACAGGGTGACGATGCCGAGGAACACGCCGCCAATCCGGCCCCAGAACAAGAAATAGCCCAGTACCGCGGCGACGACCGCCGATGCCGCGATCGCAACGATGGCGCTGAGCAAGGTCATCGCGTGGTCCGGGCCGAGATTGATCGCCAGGATGCCGTAGATGTAGCCAGAGACGCCGAACAGCGCCGTCTGGCCGAAGCTGAGGATGGCGGCATAGCCCCAGATCAGGCAGAGGCCGAGCGCCATGAACACCCAGATGAAGAAATAGATCGTGTTGCCGACCGTGTAGGCGTCTTGCAGCAGCGGGTACGCCGCCGCCAGGACCAGCACGACGAGGAAGCCGGACCAGAACCAGGGGCCGCGCCCCAGTGTCTGCGGGCCCTCCAAGCGTCGCAGCACGGTGCGCTTAGCCACGGTCGCGAACCAGTACGCCGGAGATGCCGCGGGGCAGGACGCGGATCACGATGATCACGGCGACGAGCAGGCTGATCTGCCCGGCGAGTTGGCCCTGCCACGTCGTCATCGTGGCCTTGACGGCGCCGAGCAGCACCGCCGCGGGCGCCGTGCCCAGGAACACGTCCGCGCCGCCGACGACGACGGTGACGAAGGCTTCGATGATGAATTGCGCGCCCATGGTCGGCACCAGCGTCATCGTCGGCGCATACAGGCCGCCGGTGGCGCCGGCCAATGCGGCGCCGATGGCGAAGGTCGCGGTGTAGATCAGGCTGGTGTTGATGCCGAGCGCGTTGGCCATGTGCGGCACCTGGATGGTGGCCCGCGCAAACTCGCCGAACCGCGTCAGGGTGAACAGCGCCCAGAGCCCGAGCAGGATGAGCGCCGCTACCGCCATCAGCACGAAGCGATAGACCGAATAGGAGAGCCCGCCGATCGCGACGCTGCCGAACGGCGTGCCGACGCCGCCCAGGCTCGGGCCGAGCACGATCAGCGTGCCCTGTGAGACGATCAGGCTGATGCCCCAGGTCGCGACGATCGTGTCCAGCGGACGGCCATACAGCCGGCGTATGACCAGGCGCTCGAGCACGGCGCCGGCCAACCCGGCCGCCGCCGCGCCGCCGCCGATCGCCGCCCACAGCGGCACGCCGGTCCGCGCGATCGAGACGGTGACGTAGGCGCCGCACATGATGAACTCGCCATGCGCGAGGTTTATGACGCCCATCATGCCAAAGATGATCGCCAGCCCGCTCGCGCACAGCACGAGAAAGGCGCAGGCGTCGCCGAACTGGTAGAGGAACCCGAAGACCGCATCGAACCCAGGCACGGCGATGTCCCTATCCGCGTTACTTCGGCGGCGGATTGCTTGGCGTGTATTGCGCGTTCGGGTTCTTCTTCGTCAGGTCGCAGCCGGCGTCGCCTAGCCAATACGGCTTGATGTCCTGCCACTCTTTGGGGAACGCGATGGAGTGGTCGTCATTGACCTTGGCAAGATAGATCGTGTGCGACATGTGTTGGCTCTTCGGGTCGATGCACACCTTGCCTTCCGGTGCGTCGAAGCAGACATCGCCCTTGGCGACGATCTTGCGGAGATCGTCGCGCTTGGTGGAGCCATCGGCGCGCTCGACCATCTCCTTGTAGAGATAGACGGCCAAATAGGAGTTCTCGGCTTCCTGGTTGATGTAGGGTTCGTTCGGGAACTTGGCATGCCACTTCTGGACGAATGCCTTGCTCTCGGGGGTGGGCACCTCCTCGATCCAATTCGTCGTGACGTACATGTTGGCCAGGCTCGGCGGCTTGAAGCGCTTGTGCTCGTACGCCTGGCCGACGTTGACGGAGCTGCCCATCGGGATCTTCAGGTTCGCTGCCGCGGCCTGCTCGTAATAGGAGGATTGCGCAGTGCCGACCAGCAGCGTGATCAGGATGTCGGGCTTGGCCTTCTGGATGTTCTGGATGGTCGACGAGAACTGCGACACGCCGAGCGGGACGAATTCTTCCCCCGCCATCGTGCCGCCCTGTTCCTTGACGATGTTACGCACCCATTCGGCGGAGATCTGGCCGAAATTGTAGTCGGCGGCGATCGTGTAAACCTTCTTGCCGAACTTCTCCATCATCCAGGGGATCAGCGTCGAAAACTGCTGCTCCGGCACCGCGCCGGTGACGATCATGTGCGCGTCGCAGACGCCGCCCTCGTATTGATTGTTGTAGAACGCCACGCCGTTGAGCTGGTCCACGATCGGCCGATACGCCTCGCGCGACGCGCTTGAGAAGCCGGCAAAGACTGCATCCACCTTGTCGCGCTGCAGCACGCGCCGCATGAACTCCTGGTAGCGCGTGTTGTCCGATTGGGTGTCGTAAATGACCAGCTCGAGCGGCCGGCCGGCGATACCGCCCTTGGCGTTGATCTCTTCGGTCGCGAGTTGGATGCCGTGCACCTTGCCGATCGTCGCGAGCGCGAAATCGCCGGACTGGTCCTCAAGCACGCCGAGTTTGATCGGGTCTGCCGCCCGGCCGGCCGTCGGCATCATCGCCGAAGCCAGCAGCATCGCGGCGGTCGCGAGTAGGCTCGTCTTGAGTAGGCTCATGGAGACCCTCCTGGTCACTGATGTTGGCGCAGACAGTCTTCGCGTAATCTTCGATCCCGATCCGAAGCCGCATGCTTTCGCGCCGCAGCAGGGCGAAGGCCTGCTCGTCGCAGATGCCGTGCTCCTGGACGAGCTTGACCACCGCCTTGATGACGAAACGGCGGCCGCCCAGGCGGCGATCCTGCTCGGCGGTGCGATGGGCCAGGCGTGCCAGGCGGGCGTGGTTGTTGGCGGCCAGAAACAAGGCCGAATAGACCGTCGATGGATGGACCGGCTTACGCAACAACGCGGTGGCGCCCACGTCGAATAGGGCCTTGAGCCGGCTCGGCACCTCGCTGCCGACGACGCCGATGACCGGAACCAGCGGCTGTTGCTGGCCCGGCGCGCACAGGCCGGACGCATCGAACATCGTGTCGCCGTCGATGAAGCAGATGTCACGCTCGAGATGAACGTCGTCCGACGACCAATCTGTGCGGAGCTCGAACGTGGCCCCCAGACGCTCCATCGTTGCGGCCAGCATGGTCGCGGCCGGGCTTGGCGGACCCAGCCAGAGCCCGCGAAAGCCGCGGAAGTTCTTGATCGTCCGGGGCGCGATCATGAGGCGACCCGGAGCGTGGCGTGCCGCGACGCCGTCCAGAACCGCGACGAATTCCAGACCAGATAGGGGTCGGCGGCAACGGGCGAGGGTGCTTCGGCCAAGATTTCGAACGTCAAATCGGCCGTCGAGCGCGCGATCCGCGGCGTCAGCGTCGCATGGAAGGTCTCCGGGTCGAGCGACACCGCGCCCTGCGGCGCCGCGAGCGTGACCGCGGCGGCGGCCCGCTTGACGGCTTGGACGTCGGTGCGGTCAGACGCCGTTTCCAGCGCCAGGGCCAGCAACTTGACCGCGATGTAAGCAGCCTCGGCATCGGCGCACACCGCCGACCCGCCCGGGAAACGCGCAGCGTAGGCGGCGACGAAACGGGCGTTCTCCTGGCTACGGATGGTCGAGAAATACACGCTGGCGGTGATGTGGCCGTCGGCCGCGTCGGCGCCGATCGCGGCGAGCTCGGGCTCGGACAGCGTGCAGCTCGCAATCGGCACCTCGTTGACCTGATCGATCCCGCGCGCCCGGCAGGCGGCCCGGAGATCGGCCATGAAGCGATAGGCGGAGCGGCCGATCAAGGTGTTGAACACGAAGCTGGGGCGGGCCGCGATGATCGCCTCGATCACCTGCGCGAATTCGGTCTCGCCCACGCCGAAGTAACGCTCGGCGAGGATCTGTCCCTGCGTGGCGCCGAGACGCTCGCGCAAGACCCGGTTGTTCTCCCAGGCCCAGATGTAGTTGGAACCGACGCAGAATGTGGTCGATCCGAACTCCTGCTGCATGTAGTCGGCCAGCGGAAGCAGATGCTGGTTGGCGACGGCCCCCGTGTAGACGACGTTGGCCGACGTCTCGAACCCCTCGTAGTGAGACGGATACCACAGCAGCGCGTCGGCTTTCTCGAAGAGTGGGATGCATTCCTTGCGGCTGGACGAGGTGTAGCAGCCCACCACATGACGGATGCCGCCGGCGAGGAACGCGGCACATTGCTTGGCATACAGCTCGGGCGACCCGGCCGGCTCGGCCGTGACTTCCTCGAGTTCGACCGTGGCGCCGGGACGCGCATTCATCTCTTCGACCGCGAGCATCGCCCCGTTGAACATCGCTTCCGACACGGTCGCGTACGGACCTTGGCGGGAGAAGATCAACCCGAACTTCACAACTGATTTGGCCGATGGCAGCACGTCGAACCGATCGTTTTCGCCTACACGCGGATCACACGGGCATCATTGCCGAGACGTCGGGTTGCATATCGGGCGAGCGAGTTCGGCAACGGTGCCACGGACGCCCGGGCGGCAGACTGACTAGAACGGAACTGCATTGTCCAGCCCGAATCTCGTAATCTCTTGCGACACCGATCCGGCAATGACTGGAACACAGGCAGACGTCGGAAAACCTGGCGCAATCATGCGCAAGCTTTCCGCCCCACCAAGCGACCGGTCGTGCCGCCGCGATACGAGGGCAGGCCGTCGCTAAGCATCGAGGGGTGGGCTTTCATCAGACATGAATTCCCCCCGGCGGCAGAGTTCGCATAACTTTTAGGCGTAATTCAGCCGATATTGCTCAATGACGAAGCGATGTCTGGCGGAAACTCCCGCTTGACTTGATCTGAGCGCACCGACAAAATTCTCGACGGCCGGGAGCAGCGTTGCTCATCACTCTGGTCCAGAGACGTCCTGAACTTCGTCCGGCAGCGCCGCCGCGTTCTGGTTTCCATGATCACGGACAAGCAGCAGTGGTGCGTGACAATCCCGATGATGTCGTTGTCAGTCGAAGCTCATCCAGTCGACATCCTGCTGCATGATCTCGCGGCATTTAGTCATCGCCCAAAGACCGAGAAGGATCGCATGATGGCCCCCGGAACAAACACTCGCCGCTCGCTGATGCAGGCTGGACTGTCGCTGGGTGGGGCTGCGCTCGCCGCGCCGTTCATCGCGCGGCGCGCGCTGGGTGCCGACCCCATCAAAGTCGGCAGCCTGCTCGACCTCTCGGGACCGATCGGCGCCTCGGGACAAGCGATGTTCGATACAATCCAGCTTGCCGTGGCGGAGGTCAACGCCGCTGGCGGTCTGCTCGGCCGGCCCGTCGAGCTGGTCAACTACGATACGCAGTCGACCATCCAGCTCTATTCGCAATACGCCCAGCAACTCGCGCTCCGCGACAAGGTGGCGGTGGTGCACGGCGGCATCACCTCGGCCTCGAGGGAGGCGATCCGGCCGGTGTTCGACCGCTACAAGATGTTGTATTTCTACAATGTTCTCTACGAGGGCGGCGTGTGCGACCGGGATACGTTCTGCACCGGGACGACGCCGGCGCAGACGGTCAACAAGCTTGTCCCCTACGCGATGGAGACTTTTGGCAAGAAGGCCTACATCGTGGCCGCCGACTACAATTACGGCCAGATCACCGCCAAGTGGATGAACAAATACGTCAAGGATGGCGGCGGCACCGTCGACGCGATCGAGTTCTTTCCCCTCGACGTCACCGACTTCTCGGCGACAATCAGCAAGATCCAGCGCGCCGCGCCGGCCGTGGTGTTGTCGGCCCTCGTCGGCGCCAACCATACCGCGTTCTACCGGCAATGGACGGCGGCCGGCATGAAGCCGCGCATCCCGATCGCGTCGACGACGTTCGGCCTCGTCAACGAAGTCGCGACACTCGATCCGGCCGAAAGTAACGGCATCGTCACGTCATACGGGTACTACCAGGAAATCAAGACACCGGTGAGCACCGGCTTTGTCGACAAGCTGCACACCAAATACGGCAACGACATGCCCTACATCAGCGAGCTCGCCTGTGCGACCTATGAGGGGTTCATGCTGTGGGCGGAGGGCGTGCGCAAGGCCGGCGCGGTCGAGCGCGACAGGCTGATCCCGGTGCTCGACAGCGGCATCTCGGTCGACGGTCCCTCGGGGAAGGTCAGCCTCGACACCAAGACCCATCACGCGGTCCGCAATGCCTACCTCGCCGTTGCCAAGGACAAGCTCTGGGACGTGTTGAAATCCTATCCGGACCAGCAACCCTCGGACACCGCCGCGGTCTGCGATCTGGTGGCCAGCCCGAACACCAACAAGCAGTTCGTGATCGAGGTCTCGAACT
This sequence comes from uncultured Alphaproteobacteria bacterium, assembly GCA_963835135.1. Classification (GTDB taxonomy): domain Bacteria; phylum Pseudomonadota; class Alphaproteobacteria; order Acetobacterales; family Acetobacteraceae; genus JAVVHH01. Next base: position 219,070 of record CAWIEF010000005.1, on the reverse strand, counting down.
AGCCTATGGCGCTGTTCGGCCTGCTGACCTTCAACGTCCTCAACAGCATCGCCCTGCTCTTGCTGCTGAGCATCGGTCTCGGCGTGATCTACGGGATGATGAAGGTCATCAACCTGGCGCATGGCGAGTTCGTCATGCTCGGCGCCTACACCACGGTGGTCGCAGCCGACGCCGGGTTGAACATCTGGCTCTGCATGCTGGTCCTGGCGCCGCTCGTCTGCGGCGTGATCGGCCTGGCGGTCGAGCGTGGGCTGATCCGGTTCCTGTACGGGCGCATGGTCGACACCATGCTGGCGACGTGGGGGCTCAGCCTGGCGCTGATCGGCCTCATCACGACGATGTTCGGCAACAACGTCCGCGGCGTCTCCAACCCGCTCGGCGGCGGCTTCTCGATCGGGCCGTATCAGACCAGCCTCTACGGCGTGCTGGTGATCCTGCTCGCCATCGCCACGTGCGCGCTCATCTGGGCCGTGCTGCGCTACTCGCGGTTCGGGCTGATCGTGCGCGCGACCATGCAGAACCCCGACATGGCCGCAGCTCTCGGCGTGTCGCCGCCGCTGATCTACATGGTGACGTTCGCGGCCGGCTCCGCCTTGGCCGGGCTGGCGGGCGGCATCCTCGCGCCGATCTCGGGCGTCTCGCCCGGCATGGGCGCCGCCTTCATCGCCAAAGCCTTCATCACCGTGCTCGGCGGCGGCCCGGCGATCATCACCGGCACCGGGCTGGCCTCGTTCCTGTTCGGCGCGATCAGCGAACTGGCGAGCTTTGCCACCACGCCGGTGTTCGGTCAGGTCGCCCTGCTCATCGCGGCCATCATCATGATCCGCCTGCTGCCGCAAGGCATCACCGGGCGCTTCTTGCGGAGGAGCGTGTGAGACTGCGCTCCGGCGTCACGAGCTTTCTCGTCATGATGACGCTCGGCCTGCTCCTGCTGTTCGGCGCACCCCAGGTCTTCGACCTGTTCAGCCTGCTGCAGGCCACGGTGTTCGTCGCCATGGCCGTCCTGGCGCTCAGCCAGGGCTTCATCTGGGGCTATGGCGGGATCATGTCGTTCGGCCAATCCGCCTTTTTCGGGCTCGGCGGCTACTGCTACGCCGTAATCGCCATCAACATGGGCGACAGCACCTGGGCGGTGGTGGGCTCGATCGTGCTGCCGATGCTGTTCGCGGCGCTGCTGGGCTACTTCATGTTCTACGGCCGCATCAGCGACGCCTATGTCGGCGTCATCACGCTGACGGTGACCATCATCCTGTTCAGCGTCTTCAACTCGACCGCCGGCGATGCCTACACGATCGGCCGCGCGCCGTTGGGCGGGTTCAACGGCATGCCCGCCGTGCCGCCGCTGAACCTGCCCGGCGCGCCCGACAGCCCGCTCGAGCCGGAGCAGCTCTGGTATGCCGCCATGGGGTGTCTGGTGGTGGTCTACGCCCTGCTGCGGTGGATCCTGGCGAGCCATTTCGGCCGCGTGGTCGTGGCGATCCGGGAGAACGAGACCCGGGCGCAACTGCTCGGCTACGACACCCGGCTCTACAAACTGCTGGTGTTCGCGATCGGGGGCGGCATCGCCGGCGCGGCAGGGTGCCTATTCACCAATTGGGGCGGGTTCATCAGCCCGACCGCCTTTTCGCTGACCACCTCCGCCCAGATCCTCATCTACGTGCTGGTCGGCGGGCTCGGCACGCTGCTGGGGCCGATCCTGGGTGCGGTCGCGATCCAATACCTCATCACGCTGCTGGGCGCGCAGGCGCTGGTCAACGCCAACCTCGTGCTCGGCGTGATCCTGGTCGTCTTCGTGCTCCTGGTGCCGCAAGGCATCGTCCCGGTGATCCGTGACCTGGCGCTGCATCTGTTCCGCCGCCGCGACCCGGCGCCCGACGTCATCGCCGCCGAGGCCAACCCATGACGATCCCGCTCATCCAGGCTCGGGGTGCGACGATGCGCTTCGGCGGCGTGACGGCGGTCAACGACGTCGATTTCACGCTGGGTGAGAGAGAGTTGCGCTGCCTGATCGGCCCGAACGGCGCCGGGAAGAGCACGTTCTTCAAGATGCTGACCGGGCAATTGGTCCCGACGAGCGGCACGGTGATGTTCCGTGGCAAGAACATAACCGGCGCTGCGCCCCATGCTATCGCCCGGCTCGGCATCGGCATCAAGACGCAGGTGCCCAACGTGTTCAACGGGTTGAGCGTGCGCGAGAACGTGGCCGTCGCGGCGTCCCGCGGCAAGTCGGCCCTGCAATCGCGACGGATCACCGACGAGACGCTCACGAGGGGTCGGCTGACCGGCATCGCCGATCGCCTGGTCGGCCAGTTGGCGCATGGCCAGCGGCAATGGGTGGAGATCGCCACCGTGCTGGCCCAGGAGCCGGAGGTGGTGCTGCTCGACGAGCCCGCCGCCGGCATGACGCATGACGAGGTGCTGCGGACGGCCGACCTGATCCGCGAGATCAACCGCAGCCAGGCGCTGATCGTCGTCGAACACGACATGCAGTTCATACGCATGATCGCGCGCCGGGTCACCGTGTTCAACCAGGGGAGCATCTTGGTGGAGGACGACGTGGGCGCGGTGCTGGCCAACCAGGCGGTCCGCGACGTCTATCTCGGCAAGCAGGCCGCTTGATGTTGGAGGTGCAGGGATTGCGGGCCGGGTATGGGCGGATCCCCATCCTCAATGGCGCCCATCTCGACGTGAAGGCCGGCGAGGTCGTCGGCATCCTCGGCCATAACGGCATGGGCAAGACGACGCTGCTGAAAGCGCTGATGGGCTACCTGCCGGCGACGGCGGGGCAGGTGAGTTTCGACGGACACGACATCACCCGGCTGTCGCCGACCGCGCGGGCGCGGCTGGGGCTCGGCTATGTGCCGCAGGGTCGGCAGATCTTCGGATCGCTGACCGTGCGGGAGAACCTGCGCATGGGGTGCCTCCGATCCCAACGGCCCGAAGCGGAGACGATCGAGGCCATGCTCGAGACGTTCCCGCGCCTTGTTCCTCTGCTCGACCGCATCGGCGGCGCGCTGTCGGGCGGCGAACAGCAGATCTTGGCGCTGGCGCGCTGCCTGTGCGGGGATCCGCGCCTGGTGCTGCTGGACGAGCCGACCGAGGGCATCCAGCCCTCGATCAACGAGGAGATCATCCAGATCCTTCTCGCGCTGCGCCGGTCGCGCGATCTGACGATCCTGCTCGTCGAACAGAAGCTGGATTTCATCGCGGCCCTCTCCGACCGCATCCTGATCATCCAGAAAGGCGCCATCACCCGCGAGACGACGCCGCAGGCGGTGCAGGATCCGGCGCTGATTGCCGAGTTCGTCGGCATGGCCGCTTAGCAACCAGAGGTATCCGAATGAGTGTCGCGCCGCCCACCCTCGCGCAGTTGGAGGACATCGCCATCGACCTCGGCTTCGACCTCACGCCGGAGCGGATGGGGCAATTCTCCGAGCTGATGCATGCCGCCGTCGCGTCCTACAACGTGGTCGATGCAATGCCGGACGAGAAGCCGCGCGTCAGCGTTGCGCGCACGCCGGGTTACCAGCCGGGGCCGGAGGAGAACGAATACAACGCCTGGTATGTGAAAACCGAGATCAAGGGCACGGCGGGCGGGCGGCTCGAGGGCAAGCGCGTCGCGCTGAAAGACAATGTCTGCCTCGCCGGCGTGCCGATGATGAATGGCGCCGCCACGCTCGAGGGCTACGTGCCCGACATCGACGCCACCATCGTGACCCGGCTGCTCGAGGCCGGCGCCACCATCCTCGGCAAGGCCCATTGCGAGAGCTTCTGCCTCTCGGGCGGCAGCCACACCGGCGCGCTCGGCCCGGTGCACAATCCGCACAAGCGCGGCTACTCGGCCGGCGGCTCCTCGTCGGGCTCTGGCGCGCTGGTCGCGTCCGGCGCGGTCGACATGGCGATCGGCGGCGACCAGGGCGGCTCGATCCGCATCCCGGCCGCGTTCTGCGGCGTCTATGGCATGAAGGGCAGTTGGGGCCTGGTGCCCTACACCGGCGTCATGCCGATCGAGGCGACGATCGACCATACCGGGCCGATGACGGCGACGGTGGCCGACAACGCGCTGATGCTGGAAGTGCTGGCCGGGCCGGACGGTCTCGATCCGCGGCAATATGCGGTCCGGGTCGAGCCCTACACCGAAGCGCTCGGCCGCGGCGTGCACGGCCTGCGCATCGGCGTGGTGACGGAAGGTTTCGGCTGGGACAACTCGGAGCCGCACTCGGACGCGAAGGTCCGCGCGGCTGGCGAACGTTTCGCGCGCATGGGGGCCGTGGTCGAGGAGGTCACCGTGCCGATGCACCGGATCGGCCGCGACATCTGGTCGCCGATCGGCAACGAGGGGCTGCAGGCGCAGATGATGCGCGGCAACGGCATGGGCTACAACTGGAAGGGGCTCTACACGGTCGGCCTGATGGACGCGCATGCGTCCTGGCGCGAGCGGGCGAACGATTTGTCAGAACTCGCTCAAGGTGTCGATGCTCGTCGGCGAGTATTTTACCCGGCACTACAGGGGCCGCTACTACGGCAAGGCGCAGAACATCGCCCGCCGGCTCGGCGCGGCCTACGATGCGGCGCTGTCCCACTTCGACTTGCTGCTGATGCCGACGGTGCCGATGGTGGCGACCCCGATCCCTCCCGCCGATGCGCCCCTGCCGCTGTACATCCAGCGCGCGTTCGAAATGATCGCCAACACCGCGCCGTTCGACGTGACCGGACATCCGGCGATGAGCCTGCCGTGCGGCATGGTCGATGGTCTGCCGGTCGGCGCGATGCTGATCGGCCGGCATTGGGACGAGAGCACGATCTACGCCGCCGCTGCCGCCTTCGAGGCCGACGGCGACTGGAGGAGCTTCTGATGACGGCGCTGCACGACATGGAGCTGCTCGAGCTGACGGAGCTGATCCAGCGCAAGGAGGTCTCGCCGGTCGAGGCCACGCGGGCCCAGCTCGACCGGATCGGCGCGCTCGATGGCGGCATCCACGCCTATGCGCTCGTGCTCGAAGAGGAGGCGATGGCGGCGGCGCGGCAGGCGGAGGCGGAGATCGCCCGCGGCGGGTGGCGGGGCCGGCTGCATGGGGCGCCGATCGCGGTGAAGGACCTCTGCTGGCTGGCCGGCCACCCGACCGCGGCGGGCACGACGATCCATCGGGACTTCGTGCCGACCGAGGATTGCACCGTGGTGCGCAAGTTGCGCGAGGCCGGCGCGGTCATCCTCGGCAAGCTGCAGATGACCGAAGGGGCCTACTCCGCGCATCATCCAGACATCGCGGCGCCGCTCAACCCGTGGGGAGCGGCGCATTGGACCGGGTCGTCGTCCTCCGGATCCGGTGCGGCGACGGCGGCCGGGCTGTGCTACGGCTCGCTCGGGTCGGACACCGGCGGGTCGATCCGCTTTCCGTCGGCCGCCAATGGGCTGACCGGGTTCAAGGGAAGTTGGGGTCGAGTCAGCCGATATGGCGTGTTCGATCTGGCGCCCAGCCTGGACCATGTCGGGCCGATGACGCGCAGCGCGGCCGACGCGGCGGCGATGCTGGGCGTCATCGCCGGGGCCGATCCGCACGACCCGACCGCGGCCGACCTCGCGGTTCCGGACTATCTCGATGGTGCGGATCGCGGGATCGCCGGTCTTCGCATCGGGCTCGACTCACGCTGGAATGCCGACGGTGCCGACGAGGACACCAACGCGGCGATGCAGGGCGCCGTCGCCGCGCTGACCGGCCTCGGCGCGGTCATGGTCGACATCGGCTTCCCCGACCCGGCCCAAATCATCCGCGACTGGTTCCCGCTCTGCGCCATCGAGGTCGCGGCGGCGCACGCCGGCACCTGGCCCGCGCGGCAAGACGAGTACGGGCCGATCCTGTCGCAGTTGATCGCGCAGGGCCACGAGGTGACCGGCTTCGACCTGCATGCGATCCACATGCGCCGGCTGGCCTTCACGGCACGGGTCAACGCCGTCTTCGGCGCCATCGACCTGTTGCTGGTTCCGGTGCAGTCGTTCGCCTCGCCGACCCTGGCCTTTATGGGCAACCTCGGCGCCGACGAGGCCGTGATGAGGGGGCTGCTGCAGTTCACCTGCCCGTTCGACATGACCGGGCATCCAGCGCTGACGCTGCCGGGCGGCTTGACCAAGCAGGGCGGGATGCCGGTCGGCTTCCAGCTCATCGCGCCGCACTGGGCGGAGGCGACGCTCGCCCGCGCCGGTGTTGCGTTCCAATCTGTCACCGATTGGCACCGCCGGCATCCCAACCTGCCACTGCAGCAACTCGAAACGGAGTCGAACCATGGTTGATCAGCGTAGAACCAAGCGCCTGCGCCTCGTCGCGGCCATTGCCGGCACGATGGGCCTGGCGATCGGCACCGCGGCGCCATCCCGCGCGGATGACCTCGCAATCGGGTCGAGCCAGGCCTGCCAGTCGCTGCAGGCGAAATATCCGGCGTCGAAGGGCAAGACCTTGGTCGACGCGGTCAATCCGCATACGCCGGGCTACGAGGCGCTCGACCCGGCCGATCCGTCCAAATATATCGGCTTCGACATCGATCTCGCCGAGGCGCTGGGGAGCTGCCTCGGGTTCAAGGTCACGTACACGCCGGTCGCCTTCGCGGCCCTGCTGACGACGCTGCAGAGCGGCCAGGCGGACATCGTGATCTCGGACATCTACGCGACCAAGGAGCGCGCGAAGGCCGCCGACTTCATCACCTACTCCAAGGTGTTCGACGGCGTGCTGGTCGCCAAGGGCAACCCGAAGGGTATCACGGGCATCAACGAGACGCTCTGCGGCACCACGGCGGCGGAAAACACCGGTTATGTCGAGGTGCCGCTGATCCAGAACCTGGCGCCAGGCTGCAAGTCGGCGAGCAAGGCCGAGCCGGCGATCCTGCTGTTCGACAACAATGCGTCCTGCATCCAGGCCATCCTCGCGGGCCGTGCGGATACGTATGTCAACGACGTCAACACGGTCGACCAGGCGGTCAAGGCGTATCCGGACAAGCTCGCCAAGGCGGTCGCGGTCACGCTGCCATATTCGGTCGGGATCGCGGTGCCGAAGGGCAAGACCGAGTTCCGCGACGCGATCATGGCGGCGCTGATGGAGATCCAGGACAGCGGTCTCGAGCTGAAGCTGCTGCAGAAGTGGTCGCTCGACAGCGGCAGCCTCGAGAAGCCGGCCCTCGTCACGGCTGAATGAGCCTTTTCGTCCATTACCTGAGCCTGCCGTACCTCCTGTACGGGGTTTGGTTCACGATCCAGGTCACGGCGTTCGGTCTCGTCGGCGGCCTCCTGCTCGGCTGCATCCTGGCGGGGATGCAGCTCAGCCGGGCGCCGTTGCTGGCCGGGTTCGCCCGCTTCTATGCCGTCATTTTCCGGGGCACGCCGCTCATCCTGCAGATGGTGTTCGCCTACGATGCCCTGCCGCATATCGGCTTGACGCTCGGGGCGATCACGGCGGCGTCGTTGGCGATCGCGGCGAACGAGGCGCCGTTCATCGCCGAAATCCTCCGCAGCGGCGTGCTGGGCGTCGACCGCGGCCAGGTCATGGCCGGGCAGGCGCTGGGAATGACCCCGCGCGTGCTGATGCGCCGGATCATCGCGCCGCAAGCGATCCGGACGATGGTGCCGGCGCTCGGCAACGAAACCGTCTCGGCGCTGAAGAACTCCTCGCTCGCCTCCGTCATCGCGGTGCCGGAGCTCACCCTGCGCAGCACGCAGCTCGCCTCATCGACCTTCGACTTCTTCTCGGTTTTCTTCGCCTCCGGGGTCATGTATCTGGTGCTCACCGGGCTTGCGAGCGCGCTGCAGATCGGGATCGAACGTGTCCTCGACCTCGATCGAGCTCGCACCGCCAAGCCCATGTCAGCGGCCGCGTCGCCCGCCGCCGCACCGATCACCATGCCGCAAGACACGACCCGGCCGCGCGGCGAACGCGTCATCGAGATCACCAAGCTGCACAAGCGCTACGGCGACCAGATCGTGCTCGACCACCTCGATCTGACCGTTCGCGTCGGCGAGGTCGTCGCGCTGTTGGGACGGTCCGGATCGGGCAAGAGCACGCTGCTCCGCTGCATCAACCAACTCGAGCGGTGGGACGCGGGGTCGATCCGCGTCGGCGGCCGGCAGCTCGGCATGGCGGCCGACGGGCGCACGCTCTCGCCGCGCGAGATCGCGCGGGAAAGGGCCAATCTGGGTGTCGGTATGGTGTTCCAGCAGTTCAACCTGTTCGGCCACCTGACGGCGCGGCAGAACGTCGCCGGCCCGCTCGTCTGGGTGCATGGCGTGGCCGCGGCGGACGCGGATCGGCGCGCCCTGGCGCTGCTGAACCGCGTCGGATTGGCGGCGCGCGCGGACGCGTTGCCGCGGCATCTCTCCGGTGGGCAGCAGCAACGGGTCGCCATTGCCCGCGCGCTGGCGCCGAACCCGAGCGTGCTGCTGCTCGACGAGCCGACCTCGGCGCTCGACCCCGAACTCGTCGAGGAGGTGATGGACGTGATCCGCGCGCTCGCCGCCCAGGACGGACTGACGATGATCATCTCGACCCACCAGCTCCGATTCGCCAGCCAGATCGCCACCCGCGTGGTGTTCCTCGCCGACGGCGTGGTCAAGGAAGACGGCCCGGCGCGCGAGGTGCTGACCGCGCCGCGTCATCCGCTCACGGCGCGGTTCCTGCGCGTGATCGGGGCCGACGATGCGGCGCCGGTGGGCGCATGACCGGTCCGCGCGAGACGTTCTCGTTCACCCCGGAGCAGGGCGTGCCGCCGGGCGTTGCGCCATTCTCGCACGCGACGCGATGGGGCGACCTGCTGTTCGTGACCGGCCAGATGCCGACCGACCCGGCCACCGGCCACCTGGTCGGGGGCGGCGTGCTGCCGCAGGCCGAGCAGGTGCGCCGCAACCTCGAAGCCGTCCTGGCGCAGTTCGGCGCGACGTTGGACGACAGCCTGATGGTCCGCGTCTATCTCACCGACTTCGCCGATTACGCGGCGTTCAACGAGGCCTATCGGGGCTGGTTCAAGGCGCCGCTGCCGAGCCGCACGTGCGTCGGCGTCAGCGGGCTGGCCGTGGGGGCGCTGGTGGAGATCGATCTGACCGTGGGACTGCGATCATGACCCTGCTCCGCGACGAGACCTTGCGCGACCGCGAGCGGCGGCGACCTGAGCTGCACGAGCTTCGGGCCACGCCCGAGACGGTGCATTGGGGCTATTTCTCTGCGTCCCGCGCGCCGTCGCTGCGGGTTGCCAGCGGCGACATCATCCGCGCCGAGGCCGTCACGCATCACGCCGGCGACGCGCCGGAGTTGATGATGGATGCCGGAGTGCAGGCGATCTTCGAGGGCGTTCCGGTTGAGGACCGCAACCCGGGCGTCCACATCCTGACCGGGCCGATCCATGTCGAGGGCGCCAAGCCCGGCGACATCCTCGAAGTCCGCTACCTCCAGATGACGCCCCGGCTGCGCTACGGGTCGAACCTGGCGGCTCATTGGGGGCATCTCTACAAGGAGTTCGGCAAGGAGCGCGTGACGATCTACCGCATGGACGAGGCGTGTCACACCGCAGAGGCCGTGTTCGCGTACGATTTTCCCGGCAAATACGAGGTGCCTGGCACGATCACCACGGAAAAGGAGTGTTGCCGGGTGCCGGCGCTGCGCGGGGTTCGGGTGCCGGTGCGGCCGCATCTGGGAACGGCGGGCGTCGCCCCGGATGCGCCGGGCCGGGTCAGCAGCATCCCGCCGGGCGCGCATGGCGGCAACATCGACAACTGGCGGATCGGGGCGGGGTCGACGATGTTCTACCCGGTGCAGGTCGATGGTGCGCTGTTCTCCATCGGCGACCCGCACATCTCGCAGGGTGACGGCGAGATCAGCGGCACGGCGATCGAGGCGTCGCTGGATGTGACGTTGCAGCTGTTCATCCGCCGTGACTTCCACTTCAAGTCGCCTCTGCTGCGGACGGCCGATAGCTGGATGACGCACGGCTTCGACGAGGACCTCGATCTTGCGATGCGCGGTGCCAGCCTCGGGATGCTCGATCTCCTGACCGAACATTACCAGTTGAGCCGCGACGACGCCTATTCGTTGATGAGCGTCGCGGCGGATTTCGCGGTGACCCAAGTGGTCGACGGTCGCCAGGGTATTCATGCACGGATATGCACGGCCGTGTTCCCGCAGCAGGATGCGCCATAGTCTGTCGGGCCGGTGCGGGCACCATAGTTTCCAACTCGAGAAGATCGGAGTAAACGGTGGCGAAAATTCAATATTGGTCGGGTATTCTCGTTGCAGGCGCACTCCTCGCGGGCCATCCGGTTCGTGCGGCCGATCCGATCAAGATCGGCATCCCGGTCGGGCTCTCTGGGGCAAACTCGGTGGTGGCGCCATCGGTCGTGCAGGCGGCGCAGCTCGCCGTTGAGGAGATCAACGCCAAGGGCGGCATCTTGGGGCGCCAGGTCGCGCTCGAAGTCGCCGATGACCAATCGGGCGCGGACGGGGCGGTCAAGGCATTCACCTCCCTCATCCTGCAGCAGAAAGTGAATGCGATCATCTCGATGGAAACCAGCGCGGCGCGCAACGCCGGGCTGCCGGTGGTGACGCGCGCGAAGACACCGTTCATCTACACGTCCTACTACGAGGGTCATTCTTGCAGCCCGGACCTCTATGTCGATGCCTGGGTCCCGGATCAGCAGGTCGCGTCGATCGTCGACTACTTCATGAAGGAGAAGGGCGCCAAGACCTTCTTCCTGGCCGGCAGCGACTACGCATTCGGTCGTGGGATGCTCGATTTCACCCGTAAATACATCGCGTCCAAAGGCGGGAAAGTAGTCGGCGAGGAATACCTGCCGATGGACGCCTCGGACTGGACGCCGGTGATCAGCAAGATCCGCAACGAAAAGCCGGATGCGCTGATCTCGTCGACCGCCGGCGGTGCGCCGAACGTCACGCTGACGAAGCAGCTGAGAGCGTCGGGCGAGAAAGTGCTGTTCGGCAATCTCGGGGTGGACGAAGGCACGGCAAAGTCGATCGGCCCCGACGCGACCGGCGTGTACATCTCGCAATCGTATCTGACCAGCATCGACAATCCGGCCAACAAGGCGTTCAAGGCGGCGCTCCAGAAGAAGTTCGGCGCCGAGATGAAGACGCCGAACGATCTGTCGGAACCCGAATACGACGGGATCTACCTCTACAAGGCCGCCGTCGAAAAGGCCGGCAGCACCGACCCGGCCAAGGTCCTCAAGGCGCTCGGAGAGGTCTCGTTCGACGGTCCGCGCGGCACCGTTTCGATGGACAAGGAACATCACGCGGCGCTGACGATGTATCTCGGCCAGGTGCAGGCCGACGGCAACGTCAACGTCATCCAGAAATTCCCCGAAGTGTCGCCCGGCAATCAATGTCCCAAGCTGAAGTGAACGGGTGATCAATCTCGCGCTCGATGTCGTTACCACGGCGGCGATCCTCTTCGTGGTCGCCGCCGGACTGTTGATCACCTACGGCGTGCTCAAGATCATCAACTTCGCCCATGGTGCGTTCTTGACGATCGGCGGCTATAGCGCGCTGGTCGCCACGCAGTGGGGGATCAGCCCTTGGCTGGCAATCCCGATGGCGCTTGTTATCGGCGCGGTGTTCGGGGCGGCCGTGGAACGGGTGATCGTGCGGCCGCTCTACGGCCGGCCGCTCGACGCGATCCTGGCCACGTGGGGGCTGGGAATCGTCATCGTCCAGCTGATCACGCTGGCCTTCGGGCGCGGGACCAATTTCGTGCAGAGCCCGGTCCAGGGCGCGCTGGTGATGCTCGACGCACAGTATTCGCTCTACCGCTTGCTGATGCTTGGCATCGCGATCGGCCTCGGGCTGGTGATGGCGGCCGTATTCCAGCTCACCCCGCTGGGCCTGGCGGCCCGGGCGGTGATCATGAACGAGACGCTCGCGCAGAGTCTCGGCATCAACAGCGAACGGGTACGCTTCCTGACCTTCAGCATCGGCGCCGGGCTGGCCGCGGTCGCGGGCGTGCTGATCACGCCGCTGCTCAGCGTCGACCCCCTGATGGGCGTGCCGTGGCTGCTGAACGCGTTCATGCTGGTGATGGTGTCCGGCACGTCGCTGACCAGTCTGGCCGCGGCTTCCCTCGTATTGGGCGGGGCGCAGGTCGCGATCAGCACGTATAGCAATCCGGTGCTGGGTGCGCTCAGTATCGTCGTGCTCGCCGCGATCCTGCTCCGCGTTCGGCCAAGCGGGTTCGCCCGTGCGTAAGCGGTCGATCGCCGTCGTGCTCGCCGCGGCGGCCATCCTCATCGTGCTCGTCGCGCCGATCGTCCTCGATCCCTATTCGGTCACCATCCTCATCCGCTCGCTGCTCTACGGCTCCATCGCTGTCAGCTTGGACATAGTGTGGGGCTATGCCGGCATCCTCTCGTTCGGCCAGGCCGCCTTCTTCGGCATCGGCGCCTACGCGTTCGGGCTGACCGTCACGCGCTACGATTTCAGCACGCTGGCCGTGATCGGCGCATTTGTTGCCGGACCGTCCGTCGCAGCCGCGGTCGCCGGGGTGGTGGCGTGGCTGGGGTTCGGGCCGCGCGTGTCGCCGCTCTATATTTCGGTGATCACGCTGGTGCAGTCGGTGATCTTCGTCCAGCTCATCTACTCGGGCGGAGACATCACCGGCAGCAGCAGCGGCCTGTCCGGCTTCGACACGTTCGACATCGACATGTCGACGTGGTTCCGCATCACCGGGGCGGCGCTGGTGCTGATCACGGCGGCCGGCTTCGTGTTCGTGCGCAGCGACTACGGGCGGCTCCTGGTCGCCATCCGCGAGAACGAGCAGCGTTGCCGCTACTCCGGGATCGGCAGCGCGCGGGTGAAGACGATGTTGCTGATGGCGTCGGCGGTCGTGGCCGCGCTGGCCGGCCTCGCCTATGCCGCGTTCAACGACGTCATCGCGCCCGACCTGGGAAATTTCCAGTTCGGCACCGAGCTCGTCATCTGGGTCGCGCTCGGCGGCCGCGGCACCTTGCTCGGCCCGGCACTGGCGGCCGTGCTGATCGACTACGTCAGCGCGATCCTCAGCGGCGCCCTGCCTTTCGTGTGGCAACTGGTCGTGGGGCTGGTGTTCATCGTCGTCATCGTCCTGTTGCCCGGCGGGCTCGGCCCCGCGCTGTTCGGGCTGGTGCGGCGTCGGCGGACAGACCTCGCGGCCGCGCCGGGCTACGCGCTCGACCGCGGGCCCGACCATGACGTTTCCGCCCATGGCGCCGCCGCGATCGTCATCGCCGGGGTGGCGCGCTATTACGGCAGCCTGCGTGTGCTGGAGGGCATCGATTTCACCGCCCAGCCCGGCGAACTCGTAAGCATCATCGGGCCCAACGGCGCAGGCAAGACGACGCTGATCCGGTGCATCAGCGACGGCATGGAACGGAGCGCAGGCACCGTGACCGTCGGGGGAAGATCGATCGGGCGGTTGCCGCCCGAGGGCTGTGTCCGCCTCGGTCTCGGGCGCAAGTTCCAGGCGCCCAACGTGTTCGACGCGCTCACCGTGGGCGAGTCGCTGCGGATCGCCCGCTATCGCTTCGAGCGCCTGTCGCCGCTTCGTCGGGCCGAGCGGATCCGGCTGCCGGCGGCGGCGCTGCGGGTCGTCGAGGCGACCGGCCTCGGCCATCAGCTCGGCACCCTCGTCAAACACCTGTCGCATGGCGGCAAGCAGGCGCTGGAACTGGCCATGGTGCTTGCACTCGAGCCGAGCGTGCTGTTGCTCGACGAGCCGACGGCCGGGCTGAGCAAGGCCGAGCGGACGCTGATCGGCACCATCCTGGTCGACCTCGTCCGCGACCACGGCCTCTGCGTCCTGCTGATCGAGCACGATCTCGAATTCGTCCGCGAGATCAGCTCGCGCATCATCGTGCTGCACCAAGGCCGTATCCTGATGGACGGCAGCGTCGACGAGGTGACGCAGTCCGATCTGGTGCGCACCGTCTACACCGGCGAGGCGGCGACCGTGCTGGACGCCGCATGAGTGCGCTCGAGATCGACGGCGTGTCGTCCGGCTATGGCGAGGCGATCGTGTCTGCGGGGCGTGAGCCTGAGCGTGGACGCCGGGTCGGTGGTGGCCGTGCTGGGCAAGAACGGCATGGGCAAGACGACCTTGCTGAAGACGGTGATGGGCTTCCTGCCGGCGCGCGAGGGCCGCATCCGCGTGCTCGGCGACGACGTCACCGGCTTGCCGCCCTACCGGCTGAGCGGCCGGGCGGTGACCTACTCACCGCAGGATCAGGCGATCTTCGCCGAGCTGACGGTCGAGGAGAACCTCCGCTTGGGCCTTCGCCGCCGCAGCCTGTTCGCGGCCGGGCTCGCACGGGTGGCCGGCTTCTTTCCCGTGCTGGCCACGCGACGGTCGCAAAAGGCGGGGACGCTGAGCGGCGGCGAGCAGAAGATGCTGATCATGGCCCGCGCGCTGATGGCCAGGCCCGCGCTGATGCTGATCGACGAGATCACCGAGGGGCTGCAGCCCTCGGTCGTCACGCGTCTTGCCGACGTGCTCCGGGCGCAGCGCGACGAGGGAACGGCGATCCTGCTGATCGAACAGAACATCGCGTTCGCGCTGGCGGTGGCGGATCGCTACGCGGTGCTCGCGCGGGGCGAGATCGTCGACGAAGGCGTGGCCGAGATGACGGCGGCCTCACGCGTCGCCGGCCAATTGGCGGTGTGAGAGGTTCGGTGTCCGATGCTGTTCAGTGACGCCGGGTCGCCGCACCGTTCAGCCGCCCTGGCGATCAGTCAGCCCGAACACGCGTTGGTTTCGGGCAAGATCCTCGCGGCCTGGGGACGCCGGCTGGACGAACGCGTCGTTCTTGCGGCGGGTCAGCACGATGTCGCGTGGCTCGACTGGGAACGCGCGCCAGCGTTCGATGACCAGACGGGGCGGCCGCGGGAGTTCCGCTCCATCGGCGCGGCCGAACACGCGCCGATGTGGGAGCGCGGCGTCGAGCGGGCGCTGGCAGCCTGGGGCCGTCGCGTGGCGCTGCTGGTGTCGCGCCACGGCAGCACGATCTATCGCCGGTTCGACGATCGCCATCGCGGTGCGCCGGGGTGCGGTCTAATCGCCGATGAACGGGCCGCCCGGGACTATCTCGCGCGGCACCAGCTCATGCAGGACGACTGGACGGCCGCGCTCGGTCTGGATGCGGACATCGTCGCGCACGATGCGGAGTTGATCGCCTTCGCCGACACGCTCTCGTTGGTGCTGTGCGGTGCGTTGCCGCTGTCGACGCCGCTCCAGGTCGCTGACCATCCGATCACGCTCACGCCGCACCAGGATGGCAGCTACGGCATGGACCCATGGCCGTTCGCCCTGAACGCGCTCGGCTTCGAGATCGAGGCGCGGGCGCTCCCGCACGGAGGTCGTTTCGACACCGCCGCCGCCATGCGGGACTGGCTCGCCGACCCGGCCCGCACCACCCTGCAACGCGATCTGGTGCGGCGTTGACCGACGCCGCTGACACCGTCGTCCAAGGCGGCCGCGTCATGGTGCCCGGGTCCGACCCGCATGCGCCGCCCCATGCCGACGTCTTGATCCGGGGCGACCGCATCACTGGCGTCGGCGCGCCGGGCGAACTGCCGATCCCGGCTGGCGCGCGGGTGATCGACGCAAGCGGTCTCCTGGTATCGCCGGGCTTCGTCAACGCGCATTACCACTCCTACGACGTGCTGCAGAAAGGGCTGCTGGAAGACATGCCCTTTGACGTCTGGGCGCTGCATTCGCAGCCGGCCTATCTCGGGCCGCGCAGCGCGCGCGAGGTGCGGCTGCGGACGCTGATCGGGGCGATCGACTGCATCCGGCATGGCGTGACGACGGTGCAGGACATGAACTCGCTCGTGCCGATGGACGAGCCGACGCTGGACGCGGCACTCGCGGCCTATGCGGAGGCCGGGTTGCGCGTGGTGTTCTCGATCGCGGTGCGCGACGTGGCCGCGCTCGACATCGCGCCGTTCCTGCCCGCGGAGGCGCCCGAGGCGGTGCAGGCGCTGGTGCGGGGCGCGCCGGCGGATGCGGCGGCCCAGCTCGATTTCGTCGAGGCGCAGATCCGTCGCTTGAGCCCGCTGCCGCCAGGCTTGCGCTGGGCGCTGAGTCCGTCGGGGCCGCAGCGGTCCAGCCGGGCGTTGCTCGAGGGCGTCGCCGCTCTGTCGCACCGGTATGGGCTGCCGGTGCTGACGCACGTGTACGAGACCAAGGCGCAGGCGGCCAAGGCGCGGTCGCTCTATGCGGCGCAGGGCGGGTCGATGCTGCGCTGGCTGGACGAGGTCGGGTTGCTCAACAAGCGCCTGACGATCGTGCACGGCGTCTGGCTGACGCGCGAGGAGGTCGGGTTGCTGGCCAAGGCCGGCGCCGGGCTGGCGCACAACCCGGCCAGCAACCTCAAGCTGAAGAGCGGCCTGGCGCCGATGCGCCGGGTCATCGATGCCGGCGTGAACGTGTCGCTCGGGTGCGACAACTGCAGCTGTGGCGACTGCCAGAACATGTTCACGGCGATGAAGCTGCTGTGTCTGCTCGCGGCGGCGTCGGACCCCAATCCGGCGGGCGTGCATGCCGGCGACGCGCTCCGGGCCGCGACGCTGGGCGGGGCCAAGGCGGTCGGTCTCGAGGGCGAAACTGGGGTGATCGCCCCCGGGATGCTGGCCGATCTCGTAATGCTCGACCTGTCCGACATCGCCTACCTCCCGCTCAACAGCGCGGTGCGCCAGGTCGTGTTCGCGGAATCCGGCCGCGGCGTGCACAGCGTCATGGTCGCCGGGCGCCTGGTGTTGGATGCGGGACGGATCACGACGGTGGACGAGACGGAGCTGCGGCGCGAGGCGGCCGAACTGATGCCGCAGTTCCGGCGGGACTATCAGGCCCAGGCCGCGCGCGCTGCCGAAGCGACGCCCTGGTTGCTGGAGGCGAACCGCCGGGTTGCCGCCGAAACGCTCGGGCTCGACCGCTTCTTGCCGGGATGACGATCCGGCTGACCGCGCCGGAGATCGCCCTTGCGGTCCGGCGCGGCCGTCTCGACCCGGTGACGGTGATCGAGGCATTTCTCGACCAGATCCATCGACGCAACGGCGTCATCAACGCCGTGGTGGACCATGACGAGGCGGCGCCGCTGGCCGAAGCAGCGGCTGTGCGCCGCCGGATCGAAGCGGGGGAGGCCTTGCCGCTCGCCGGGGTCCCGGTCGTGGTCAAGGACTCGATCTGGGTCGGTGGACGCCGCATCACGCAGGGCTCGCGCCTGTATCGGGAGTTCGTGGCGCCCCGCGACGCGCTGCCGGTGGAGCGGCTACGGCGGGCGGGCGCGGTGGTCATCGGGATCGGCAACATGCCCGAGTTCGGCGCCAAGGAGGTCACCGACAACGTCATCTACGGGCGCACGCTCAATCCGCGGGACCTGAGCCGGACGCCGGGGGGCTCGTCGGGCGGCTGCGCGGCGGCACTGGCGGCCGACATGGCGCCGATCGCCATCGGCGGCGACGGTGGCGGGTCGTGCCGCCGCCCGCCCGCGCATGTCGGTGTCGTCGGCTTCAAGCCAAGCCCCGGGGTCGTCGCCGATCCGTTCGGGTTTCCGGGGGCGCTGCCCGGGATCGCCTGCACCTGCCCGATGGGCCGCGTCGTGGCCGATGCCGCCGCCGCGTTCGACGTGATGGCGGAGCCGCATGCCGAGGACGTGCTGTCCGTCCCGTGTGCCGAGGCCTCGACGACGCCGGTCCCGTCGATGCGGTTCGCCTACAGCCCACGGCTTGGCCTCGACCTAGCACTCGATGCCGACGTACGCGCGGCGGTCGATGCGGCGATCGCGACGTTGCGCCGGGCCGGGCTGCGGATCGCCGACGCCGATCCGGTGTGGCCCGACGGCACCGAGGAAGCCCGCATCCTCGCCATCGAGGACTCCGGCCTGGCCCATTTGTTCGGCCAGCGGTTCGAGGCCGATCCGGACTTCTTCGACCCGGCGATCGGCGTTCAGATCGAGCGCGGCCTGCGCGTCACCGGCGCCGCCGTCGCCGCCGCGCATGGGTTCAGTTTGAGCATCGCCGCCGCGATCGCCCAGTTTTTCGTCAGCGTCGACGTCCTCATCTGTCCCACCATCGCCTGCGTCGCCTGGCCGGCCGACCAGCTCGACCCTTCGACCGTCGGTGGCCGTCCCGCCCGCCGCCGCGACCATGCCGCGTTCACCCCCCTGTTCAATCACGCCCGCACCCCCGCCATCACCATTCCGTGCGGCACCGGCGAGGCCGGGTTGCCAGTCGGCCTGCAACTGGTCGGCCGGCGCGGCGCGGACCGCGACGTGTTGCGTGCCGCCGCATGGATGGAAGCTTCGTTAACGGCATGAGTTTTGCACCTCGTTAGGTTCTCCGGAGGTGCCCATGACGAACACGCTCGCCTGCACGTCAGTTTGGAACAGCCCCGTCAGCCGGCGCGCCGCGATCCGCGGCGCGGCTCTCGGCTCGATCGCCATGATGACCTGCAATCACGGCGCCCATGCCGCCGAAAGCCACATCAAATCCACCTATGGCAGCGGCTTCTGCAACCTCAACTTCTATCTCACCAATGCGCTGCAGACCGCACAGGCGGACGGGCTCATCCTCGACTTCATCACGGTCCCGACCTTCGCCGAACAGGTGACCTTCCTCGGCGCCGGCCAGGTCGATGCCGGCCTGATGCCGTACACCAGTTTCATCGCGCTCTACGACGCCGGCGCGCCCGTCAAGATCGTCGCCGGCGGCGGGATCCAAGGCTGCATCCTGGTTGCGCAACCCGGCCTGGACAGCCCGGCCAAGCTCAAGGGCAAGACACTCGGCACCTTCCAGCTCGATACGCTCGAAGTCCTGCCGTACGACTGGTTCAAGAAGAACGGCGTCAGCTTCAAGGATATCAACGTCCGTTACATGGGCAACACGCCGGAAGCGGTCGAGGCGTTCCGGGCGGGTGCCATCGACATGATCTGCACGGTCGAGCCCTACGGCACTGCGCTGCTGGACGATGTCAAAGGCTCGGTGAAGCTGTCCGACGGGCTGGACATCTACGGGCCCGGCTACACCGACTGCGTGCTGGCGGTGAGCGACAATCTGATCAAGACCAACCCGGCCGGGATCAAGGCCCTGATCAAGGGCATGATGGTCGCCCAGAACATGGCCGAAACCGAGCCGCAGAAAACGCTCGATCGGCTGGTCGGCAGCTATTACAAAACCAGCATGGAGAACGCCAAGATCGCGATGAGCAAGCAGCCATCGGTGGTCGACGCGCGCAACCAGACCGACTTCATCCTCGAGCGCGTCAACTCCATCATGGAGATGGGCTACATCAAGACCAAGCCCGGCCGTGGGGCGATCGACTGGACGTTGCTCGAGCAGGTGATCGCAGAAAACCCGGACCTGTACGGCAAGCTGAAACTCAAATCGGCTTGAGTTTGGACGTGTCGGCGGCGCTGCCCCGCGTTCTACCGGGCCGCCCGCGCTTTGCTGTGCCGGACTGGGCGGGCCGGGTCGGCTGGGCGTTCTTGAGCATCGGGCTGTTCTGCGGGATCTGGGAGATCTTGTCGGCGATCGGCTGGGCCGACCGCCGGCTGCTGCCGCCGCCGCACGTGTTCCTCGGCAACATCGCCGACCAGGCCAAGTTCTTCAACACGGTCACACGCTGGCAGGTGGGCGTGAACCCGAGCTCGGCGCCCAACCCCTGGATGGCGGTGTTCAACACGGCGATCTCGACGATCGGCCGGGTCGTGGCCGGCCTCGGGATCGCGTCGCTCCTCTCGGTCACGTTGGGCGTCGCGATCCGCTACTTCCTCCTCGTCGAGCGGCTCACGCTGCCGACCATCACTCTGCTGGCCCCGGTCTCGCCGATCGCATGGCTGCCGGTGGCGATCTTCATGTTCGGCATCGGCGACAGGCCGGCGGTGTTCATGGTGGTGATCGCGCTGCTGTTCCACATGACGCTGTCGACGATCGCGCAGATCGACGGGGTCAACCGGAACTACATCAACGTGGCGCGCACGATGGGCTGCACGAAACGGCAGATCTACGGCCGGGTCATCGTTCCGGCGATCTTGCCCGGCATGCTCCTGGTGCTGCGGATGAACCTATTCGCGGCCTGGATGGCGGTGCTGATCGCCGAGACGACGGGGGTCGGTTACGGGCTCGGACAGGTCATCATGCTGGCGCGCAACACGTTCAATCCGTCCCTGGTGTTCTTCACCATCGCGCTCATCGGCGTGCTGGGGTTCGGGTTCGATTACGGGCTGCGGCTGTTGCAGAAGCGGATCCTGTATTGGACCCCGCAGGGTGCCGGAGCGCTCAGTGGACTTTGAGGTTCCGGCCGCATTTTCGTCGCAGAGCGCCGTGGTGTGCCGGGGCGTCGGCAAGGTCTGGGCGCCCGGCACGCCGCGGGCGCACCAGGCGCTGCAGAACATCGACCTCGACATCGCGCCGGGCGAGTTCGTCGTCCTGCTCGGCCCGTCCGGCTGCGGCAAGAGCACGTTGCTGTATCTCATCGCCGGGCTGGAGGGCACGACCGCCGGCGAGTTGTGGTCGTTCGGTGACCGGGTCGAGCGGCCGTCGCCCGACCGCAGCCTGATCTTCCAGGAAACCTCGCTCTTTCCGTGGCTCTCGGTGGGCCAGAACGTCGCGTTCGGCCTGTCCGTGCGGGGCGAGGGGCGTGACGCGCGGATGGCGACCGCGCGGCAGGCGCTGGCCCGGGTCGGGCTGGCCGAGGCGATCGACAAGCGGCCGGACGAGCTCTCGGGCGGCATGCGGCAGCGGGTGGCGGTCGCGCGCGCGCTGGCGATGCAGCCGAAGGTGCTGCTGATGGACGAGCCGTTCGCGGCGCTGGACGTGCAGACCCGCTCCAAGATGCAGGACTTCCTGCTCGATGTCTGGCGCGTCTCCGGCGCCTCGGTGCTGTTCGTCACCCATCATATCGACGAGGCCATCGCGCTGGCCGACCGCGTCGTGGTGTTCACCTCGCGCCCGGGCCGCATCAAAACGATCGTCCCGATCGAGTTGACCCGGCCGCGCGACCCGTTCAGCCCCGAGGCGGAGCATCTGCGCCGCCATCTCACCGGCCTGCTGCAGGACGAGGTCGACCGCGCCTTCGCCGAGCAGGAATCGCTCCACGCCTGAGACCCGACTCGTCAAACATATTGGAGAACCGATCCTTGGCCACCACGCTGATCCGCAGCCGCGCCGCCCTGTCGCCCAAGCCCGGCCTCGGCCCGGTCGAGACCATCGCCGACGGCGCCGTGCTGCAGGAGGACGGCATCATCGCCGAGACTCGGGACCTATGAGGACTTGCACCGACGCTACCCGAACACGCCGGTGATCGGCACTGGCGACCAGATCCTGATCCCCGCCTTCGTCAACAGCCACCACCACGTGGGCCTGACGCCGGTGCAGATCGGCTCGCCCGACATGCCGCTCGAACTGTGGTTCGTGACCCGTATGGTGGCCCGCAATCTGAACCTCTACCTCGACACGCTCTATTCCGCCTTCGAGATGGTCGCGTCGGGCATCACCACCGTGCAGCACATCCATGGCTGGCTGCCGGGCACGCCCGGAGAGGTCCGGGCCAAGGCCGACGACGTCATCCGCGCCTACGAAGACATCGGCATGCGCGTCTCCTACTGCTACGCCGTGCGCGACCAGAACCGTCTGGTCTATCAGGACGATGCCGAGCTGGTCGCGTCGCTGCCGCCCGAGCTGCGCGGGCCGATGCAGGCCTGGTTCGACCGCTTCAAGCTGTCGCTCGACGACGCGATGGACATGTTCGCCTCGATGCACAGCACGCATGCCGGCAAGGACCGTGTCCGCATCCAGCTTGCGCCCGCCAACCTGCACTGGTGCAGCGACGAAGCGCTCGGCAAGCTGGCCGATGCGTCCGAGAAGTATCAGGTGCCGATGCACATGCACCTGGTCGAGACGGCCTACCAGAAAGAATATGCGATGCGCCGCGGCGGTTGCACCGCCGTCGAATACCTCGACCGCTTCGGCCTGATGAACGAGCGCATGACCCTTGGCCACGGCGTCTGGCTGAACGAGACGGACATCGCCCGCGCCGCCGAGACCAAGACCTGCATCTGCCACAATTGCAGCAGCAACTTCCGCCTGCGTTCCGGCGTCGCCCCGCTCAACCGCTTCCTCGCCGAGGGCGTAACCGTGGGTCTCGGCCTCGATGAAGCCGGCATCAACGACGATCGCGACATGCTACAGGAGATGCGCCTCGTGCTCCGGGCCCACCGCATCCCCGGCATGGACGACGACGTGCCGACCATGGACCAGGTGTTCAACATGGCCACCGTCGGCGGCGCCCGCACCACCGCCTTCGGCCCCCAACTCGGCACGTTCGAGAAAGGCACCGCCGCCGACCTTGTGCTGCTCGACTGGCAGCCGATCAGCTACCCCTATCTCGACGAACTCACCCCCATCCTCGACGCGGTGCTCCAGCGCGCCAAGAGTGGCGCCGTCGCCACCGTCATCTGCGCCGGCGAAACCATCTATGCCGACGGGACGTTCACCCGCGTCGACCAGGCAATCGCGCTACGCGAACTGCATGCCGACCTCGCGCACGCCCTGTCGGACGACGAGGTGCAGCGCCGGCAGTTGTCCAAAGCGTTGCTGCCCCATGTGAAACGCTTCTACGCTGATTACATGGACCCGGCTCGGCACGTCCCGTTCTACCGCCCCAGCTCGATGGTCTGACCCGACGTGGGCCAAGTCAGGCTGGGTATGCTGACGCCCTCCTCGAATACGGTGCTCGAGCCGGTCAGCCAGGCGATGCTGGCCGATCTCCCGGACGTCTCGGTCCATTTCGCCCGCTTCCGGGTCACCGAGATCTCGTTGCGCGACGAGGCTTCGGCCCAATTCCAGCAGGAGCGGATGCTGGAGGCCGCGGGCCTGCTCGCCGACGCCAAGGTGGACGTCATCGCCTGGAACGGCACCTCGGCGTCATGGCTCGGGTTCGACCGGGACCGGCGGCTCTGCGACCAGATCACCGCCGAAACCGGGCGGCCTGCAACGAGCGCGATCCTGGCCTTGAACGAAGCGCTCGCATCGGTCCGCGCCCGGTCGCTGGGCTTGATCACGCCTTACCTTCCCGCAGTGCATGACCGGATCGTCGAAGCCTATCGCCGGCTTGGGATCGGGTGCACGGCCGGGCGCTGCCTCGGACTGACGGAAAACTTCGCGTTCGCGACCGTGGATGACCCGACGTTGACCGATATGGCTCGGGCCGTCGCCACGACGCGGCCCGACGCGATCGCTGTGGTTTGCACCAACATGCGCGCTGGCCCGCTGGCGGCTGGTTTCGAGGCGGAGTGGGACATCCCGGTGTTCGACACCGTCGCCACGACGCTTTGGAAGAGCCTGGCCATCGCCGGCGTCGACCCGGCCCGTGTGCATGGATGGGGACGCCTGTTCCAGATCCCCGCACGTGCGACGCCGGCCTGACCCGGCATGCGCATCCTGCTCGCCAACCCCAACACGTCGGAGAGCGTGACGGCGCGGATCAAGGCGGCTGCCCTGTTGGCCGCGTCACCGGGCACTGAGATCGTCGCAGTGACCGCGAGCACCGGCGTACCCTACATCGTCACCCGGGCAGAGGCGGCGATCGCCGCGGTCGCAACGCT
This sequence comes from uncultured Alphaproteobacteria bacterium, assembly GCA_963835135.1. Taxonomy (GTDB): domain Bacteria; phylum Pseudomonadota; class Alphaproteobacteria; order Acetobacterales; family Acetobacteraceae; genus JAVVHH01. The sequence goes on along the minus strand of CAWIEF010000005.1, from coordinate 195,453 downwards.
CGAACTGCTGGCCGCGCATGCCGGCGGCTGCGACGCCGCGGTGATCGCCGCATTCGGCGAGCCCGGGCTCGAGGCCGCGCGGGAGCTGCTGCCGATCCCGGTCGTGGGACTGGCGGAGGCGTCGATCCTGAGCGCGTGCGCGCTCGGCCGGCGGTTCTCGCTGATCTGCTTCCTGCCGGCGTTCATTCCCTGGTACCGCGACACCGTCGCACGCACCGGGTTGCTCGATCGGCTGGCCTCGATCCACGCTACCACGTCGGACTTCAAGGATATCGCGACGGTGCAGGACGAACTCGAGACGGACCTGGTCCAGCTTTGCCAGCGGGCCGTCGCGGAGGATGGGGCCGAAATCGTCATCCTCGCTGGCGCGCCGCTCGCCGGGCTCGCGCCTCGGATCGCCCGCGCGGTGTCGGTCCCAGTGCTCGATGGCGTCACGGCGGCGGTGCGCCAGGCCGAGGCGCTGGCCGGTCTATGCACGTTCTGGCCAGGCCCGCCGCGACCGGCTGACGCCGCCGACAAGCCGGTCACCGGCGTATCGAGCGCGCTGCAGGGACTATTTCGAACCGGGTGGCGCGGCTGACGGAGCTGCTCGGTGCAGAGCCGCCGCATCAGCCGGACACCCGTTTCTTGACGAGGTACCGTTGCGTGCCCTCGAGCAAAAGCTCGCGGCGCTGATTGTGCACGGTGCTCGACAGACCGACCACGCCGGTGGTCCGGCCGGGCGTCAGCTCGACGATCTCGAGCGCCGGATACACGGTGTCGTTGGCGAAGACCGGCTTGAGGAAGCGGCTGGATTGCTCGAGGAAGCCGACGAGCGACTCTTCCAGCATGTAGGGGAACAGCCCGGCCCCCGGACAGGTCTGCGCCAACGTCTGGAAGCCATGTGCCAGCAGGTGCGGCATGCCGCGCGCCCGGCAATACTCGGCGTCGTAGTGGACCGGATGGTTGTCGCCGCTGGCGGCCTGGAAGGCGAGGAAGACGGCTTCGGTCATGGTCCGGCTCGGCAGCACGAACCGCTCGCCCAGGGCGAAATCCTCGAACCAGCGCTGCTCCGGCACCATGCGGTGCGCGGCCGGGTCGAATACCGTCACAGGACCTCCGGTCGACGCTCCCCCTCGATCCTCCCCGGCGATATCCGACAGCGGGACCTCGGGCGCGATCATTGACACAGTTTTTGCCCCGCGAAAGTGCTTTCCTCCTCGTGAGAGGCTTCGCTCGTGTCAGCGACGGGCAGGCCGCTCCGCGGCAGGCGCGGGATGTGAGGGCGGCGCGGGTTTGTCGCGGCGGCAGGACTGTCGCGCCCCGCTGGTCGGCTGGCCGCCGAACGCGCAGGGCACGTCGTCCTGGAAGAAGTGCGGGATGTCCTTGGTGAAGGTGTTCCGCGCGTCGTCGAAGACGTCCGCCGCCGCGGGCCGAGGCAAGAGCAGCACGCAAACGGCAGCCAAGCAGGTCAGGCGATAGGCCAAGGGCGCTCACACCGGAGTGGTTCGTCGCCAACCCCGGCGGCGCGTCAGGGTTCCCCGATCCGGTCCAGGCATTCGGCGGATTGCGGTGTCCAGAGCGGCTTCTTGCCACCGTCTCTCGCCTCTGCGTAGATCAGAACAAAAGAGCGTTCGAGGGGACCGACGATGAGCATGTGCCGATTTTCCGTGCGATGGCTGATGGCCGCGCTGTGCGGCATCGTCGTCCTGACGGGCGCGTTCGCGGCGAGCGCACAGACGACGGCGGAGATCGTCAAGCGCGGGAAGGTACGGATCGGCGTGCTCACCGGGTCGCCGCCGATGGGGATGGTCGACAGCACCGGCAACCCCATTGGTTACGACGTCGACATGGCCAACCTGATCGCCAAGTATATGGGCGTGCCCGTCGAGTTGACGCCGCTGACCCCGCCGGCGCGGATCCCGGCGCTGCAATCGGGCAAGGTCGACTTCCTGGTCGCCACACTCGCGCCGACGCCGGCCCGGGCGCTGACGGTCGACTTCACCCAGCCGTACAACGCGTTCCAGATGGCGGTCATCGGCAAGAAGGCTGCCGCCATCAAGACCTTGGACGACCTCAAGGGCAAGTCCATCGGCGTCAACCGCGGCTCGAGCCAGGAAAGCGCGTTGCAGCGCGTCTCGATCCCCGGCCTGAAGATCACCCGGTTCGAGGATGATAGCACCGTCGTGCAGGCGCTGATCTCCGGACAAATCGAGAGCGCGGCGGTTCCGGACACCGTCATCATCGACTTTCTCAAGAGCCGTCCGGACGCCGACGTCCAAAGCAAGTTCATCTTCTTCCAGCAGCCGAACAGCATCGCCGTGCGCAAGGGCTCCGACGAACTGCGGCTCTGGCTGAACAACACGATCTACTTCGTCAAGGTCAGCGGCGAGTTGGACGAGATCGCCCGCAAGTGGACCGGCGCCGGCCTGCCCAACATGCCCGTCTTCTGACCCAAGGCGGCCCGTGCCGTTCACGTTCGATTTCGGCCCGGTCTACGCTCATTTCGGCACCATCCTCGGCGGCGTCTGGGAGACGCTGTACCTGTCAGCGGTCGGCATCCTGCTCGGGCTCGGCTTCGGCGTCCTGCTGGCCATGTCCCGCGGGCTCATTCCCCGGTTTGTCCAGCGGCTGATCGACGCCTACGTCGAGATCATCCGCAACACGCCGTTCCTGATCCAGCTGTTCCTGATCTTTTTCGGCCTTCCAGTCTTGGGCCTGCGGCTCGACGCAACAGAGGCCGCGATCGTGACGATCATGCTCAACCTGGGCGCCTACGCCAGCGAGATCATCCGCGCCGGGATCGACAACATCCACCCCTCGCAGCTGGAAGCCGGCGTCTCGCTCGCCATGACCCGGCTGCAGGTGTTCCGTTACGTCGTCTTGATGCCGGCGCTCGCCCGGGTCTGGCCGGCGCTCACCAGCCAATTCGTGCTGACGATGCTCAGCACTTCGATCTGCTCGTTCATCTCGGTCCAGGAACTGTCCGGCGCCGCCGCGGAGGTCGAGAGCGACACGTTCCGCTCGTTCGAAACCTATATCGTCGTGACCGTCATCTACCTATTGCTCTCGTTCCTGCTGCGCGCCGTCCTGGTCGGGCTGAGCGAGGTATTGTTCCCTCGTCGGTCCGGCCTGCGACGCCTGATGGAGGGGCAGCGGTGATCAACGCGCTGGGGCCCGACCAGATCATCTTCATCGTCAGTGCGCTGCGTTGGACGCTGGCGTTGACGGCCCTGTCGTTGCTGATCGGCGGCGTGTTCGGCTTCGCGGTCGCCATCGCCCGGGTCAGCCCGCTGCGTCCGGTGCGCTGGGGGGCGACCGGCTATATCGGCCTGATCCAGGGCGTGCCCGCCTTGATGCTGCTGTTCCTGGCATATTACGGGCTGTCGCTGGCCGGGTTGGACCTGCCGCCGCTGGCGGCCGCGTCGATCTCGCTGGCGCTCTACGTCAGCGGCTATCTCGCCGACATCTGGCGCGGCGCGATCCAGTCGGTGCCATGGCAGCAATGGGAGGCGTCCGGCAGCCTGGCCATGACGCGGGCGCAGCAGCTCCGTTACGTCGTGCTGCCGCAGGCACTGCGTATCGCCACGCCGCCCACGGTCGGTTTCGCCGTCCAGGCGGTCAAGAACACGTCCATCGTGTCCATCGTCAACGTGGTCGAGGTCGCGCGCGCCGGCCAGCTCGTCAACAACGTCACCTACGAGCCGTTTCGCGTCTATGGACTGGTGGCGCTGCTCTATTTCGCGATCTGCTGGCCGATGTCGCTGGTCGCGGCCCGGCTGGAAAGGAGGCTCGATGTCCGTCGTCAGCGTTGAGGGCGTCGTCAAGCGCTACGGAACGCTCGAAGTCCTCAAGGGCGTCTCGCTCGAGGTGCAGGCTGGGCAAGTCGTCGCCATCATCGGCCGCAGCGGGTCCGGCAAGAGCACGCTGCTGCGCTGCATGAACGGCCTCGAAATGATCCAGGACGGCCGCATCACGATCGCCGGGCACACGCTGGACGGCACCGGCCAGAACCTGCGCGCGCTGCGCCAGGACGTCGGGATCGTGTTCCAATCCTACAACCTGTTCCCGCATCTGCGGGTCGGCGAGAATATCATGCTGGCGCCCCGCGTGGTGAAGAAGGTGCCGGCGGCAGAGGCGATGCGGGTGGCCAAGGAGGTGCTGGCCGAGGTCGGCCTGCCCGAGAAATGGTCCAGCTATCCCGACAACCTCTCCGGCGGGCAGCAGCAGCGTGTCGCCATCGCGCGGTCGCTGGCGATGCAGCCGAAGATCATGCTGTTCGACGAAGTCACCTCCGCGCTCGACCCGGAGCTGACGCTCGAGGTGCTGGCCACGATGGAGCGGTTGGCCCAGGCCGGCATGACCATGCTGCTGGTCACACACGAGATGGCGTTCGCCCGCAAGATCGCCGACCTCGTCGTGTTCATGCACCAGGGCAAGGTCTGGGAGGCCGGCCACCCGTCGGACCTGTTCGGCCGGCCGCAAACCCCGGAGTTGCGCCAATTCATCGGCTCCGAAGCGCAGGACGGCCACCCGGTGTTCGTCGACGAGCCGACCTAGCCGGCAGCCGGTGCAGGGATGGCGCCGCGACGATACCTCGACCAACGGCTCAGGCTGCATCACCTGCGCGCCGTCGACGCCATCCAGACCCATCGCAGCTTGCTCAAGGCCTCCGCGGCGCTCGGCCTGAGCCAGCCGGCGCTCAGCAAGAGCCTGCAGGAGGTCGAGGGCCTGCTGCAGATGCGTGTGTTCGATCGCCACTCCCGTGGCGTCACCCTTACGCAAGCGGGCATCGTCGTGATCGACTCCGCGCGCCGCATCCTGGCCGAACTGCGCCGGCTGGATGAAGAACTCGACCAGTTCTCGCGGGCCGGCGCCGGCATGGTCGCCCTCGGCGCGCTACCGGTGGCCGCAGCCGGCATCCTCCCGGGCGTGCTGACCCGGCTGAAGACGGCCCACCCCGATCTGAGCGTCCGTCTGCAGCAGGGGCGCACGGAGGAGTTGCTGCCGCTGCTCTCCTCCGGCGAGATCGATCTCGTCGTCGGCCGGCTGTACGCGCCGCCGCTGCCCGATGGCTTCGAGCGCGAGGCGCTCTGGCTGGAACCGATCTCCGTTCTCGCCCGGTCGGATCATCCGCTCTTCGCCGCCCCGCTGCGATCGCTGGACGAATTGCGCCGCTACGACCTGGTGCTGCCGACCGTGACGCAACGGGTCGGTCAAGAGATCGAGGTGCTGCTGTCGGTGCTTGGGCTGACCCCGGCCACGTCGCTGCGCTCGAGTTCGTATGGCTTCATCCGCGAGATGCTGCACGGCACCGACCTCATTTCGATCATGCCGCGGCTGATGATGGCAGGTGACCTGGTCCGCGGAACGCTGCGGATCGTGCCGCTCCCCATCGCTGCGCCGGATCGTCCGGCCGGTTTGATCCTGCCGCGCGGCCGCCCGGTTTCGGCGGCGGGCCATGCGTTCATCGACTGCTTGCGCGACTACGTCGCCGAACTGGCCGATCGCGGCCTGGCCGACGCTATAGACGGTGGTTATAGCGAGCCCGGCAGAAACAATAGGACGGCGACCCGGCGGAGGCGCTAGACACCCAGCAAGACCAAAGGACGCGGGATGGAAGACGAGCCGATCATGGACGTGGCCCATTTGGGCCATCTCGAACTGCTGACGCCGACGCCCGACGAATCCCTCCGCTTCTTCGTCAACGTCATGGGCATGACCGAGAGCGGCCGCCAGGGCTCGTCGGTGTTCCTGCGCGGCTGGGACGATTACGAGCGCTACAGCCTGCAGTTGACCGCCTCCGACACGTCCGGCCTCGGCCATGCGGCGTTCCGTGCCCGCAGCCCGCAGGCGCTCGCGCGCCGGGTCGCGGCGTTGGAGCGATCCGGGCTCGGGGTCGGCTGGCGCGACGGCGAACTCGGCCACGGCCCGGCCTACCGCTTCCACGACCCGGACGGGCACGTACTCGAGATTTACTACGAGACGGAGTGGTACGAAGCGCCGGACGCGCTCAAGCCCGCTCTGAAGAACCAGGCCCAGCGTCTGCCGTGCCGCGGCATCAACGTGCGGCGGCTCGACCACTTCAACTGCCTCGCCGTGGACATCAAGGCCAACCGCGAGTTCTTCCAGCACACGCTCGGCCTGCGCCTGACCGAGCAGATCGTGCTCGACGACGGCACCGAGGCCGGCATGTGGCTGACGGCGACCAACAAGAGCTACGACTTCGCCTACACGCGTGAGGCGCACGGGGTCCCCGGCCGGTTCCACCACATTACCTTCGCGCTCGACAGCCGCGAGGCGATCTTACAGGCCGCCGACGTGTTCCTCGAGAACGGGGTCTTCATCGAGACCGGGCCGCACAAGCACGCGGTCCAGCAGACCTTCTTCCTCTACGTCTACGAGCCCGGCGGCAACCGGGTCGAGGTCGCCAACGCGGGCGCACGGCTGGTGCTGGCGCCCGATTGGAAACCGATCACCTGGACCGAGACGGAGCGCAGGAAGGGCCAGGCCTGGGGCCTCAAGACGATCGACAGTTTCCACACCCACGGCACGCCGCCGCTGCCACCCGATTTCGGCAAGGAGAGCTAAGAGTGAGCGACAAAACGGCGCTGGTGGTTTCCGCGCATTCCGCCGATTTCGTTTGGCGTGCCGGCGGCGCCATCGCGCTGCATACCGAAAAGGGTTTCGCGGTGACGGTGATCTGCTTGTCATATGGCGAGCGGGGTGAATCGGCAAAGCTGTGGCGTCAGCCCGGCATGACGCTCGATCGCGTGAAGGCTGAGCGGCAGAAGGAGGCCGAAGCCGCCGCCGAGCATCTAGGCGTGGCAGACATCCAGTTCTGGGACCTCGGCGACTACCCGATCACGCTATCGGACGAGTCGCTCTACCGCTTGGTCGACGTCTATCGCGCGATCCACCCGGCCTTCGCGCTCTCACACTCCGCGAAGGACATCTACAACCACGACCACCCGGCCGTGACCGACTTTGCCCAGCACGCCCGCATCGTCGCCCAGGCGCACGGCCACAAGCCCGGCGAAAAGGTCCTCGGCGCCCCGCCATTCTTCCAGTTCGAGCCGCACCAGCCGGAGCAATGCGACTGGAAGCCCGACGTCCTGCTCGACATCACCAGCGTCTGGGACAAGAAGCGCGCCGCCATCGAGTGCATGGCCGGGCAGGAGCACCTTTGGGACTACTACACCCGCGTCGCCCTGCAGCGCGGCGCCCAGGCGGCCCGCAACTCCGACAAGAGCATAAAGTACGGCGAGGGCTACGTGGCCGTGTTCCCGCATGTCGTCGAGACGCTCGCATGAACGTTGTCTACACCGGCGCCCCGCGCACGGACGCCGCCCTCCTCGAAGGCTTCGGCTCGATCGGCGTCGCCACCGTCCATGAGGCGCAGGGCCGCTCAGGGTTGATGCTGCCCTACATGCGCCCGGTCTATGCCGGCGCGCGGGCCGTCGGCTCCGCCGTCACGGTCAGCCTGGCGCCGTGCGACAACTGGATGCTGCACGTCGTCGTCGAGCAGTGCCAGCCGGGCGACATCGTGGTCGCCGCGGCCACGTCGTTCAGCGATGCCGGCTATTTCGGCGAGTTGCTCGCAACGTCGCTGAAGGCGAGGGGGGGCACCGGTCTCGTGATCGAGGGCGGCTGCCGCGACGTCGCCGAATTGGCCAAGATGGGCTTTCCCGTGTGGTCCCGCGCGGTCAGCGCGCAAGGCACCGTCAAGGAGACGCTCGGCTCGGTCAACGTCCCGCTCGTGTGCGCCGGACAGCTCGTGACACCCGGCGACCTCATCGTTGCCGATGATGACGGAGTCGTCGTCGTCGCCCGCGAGCGCGCCGCCGCCGTGCTCGATGCCAGCCGCGCCCGCGAGGCCAAGGAGGCCGCCAACCGCGCCCGCTTCGAGACGGGCGAACTCGGGCTCGACCTCTACGGCATGCGCGAGACGCTGGCCCGCAAGGGGCTCGTCTACAAGCCTTACGGCGCGTGATGCACGCCGCGCTGGGCCGCTACCCCCACACCGAAGCGCTGTTCGGCGCGGGCGTGCTGCAGATCGAGCCGTTCCCGGTCATCAGCCGCGCCTTCAAGCCGATGGTCCGCGAGCAACGGTTCGCAGTCAGCGAGATGGCGATCGCCACGCTGCTGATGGCGCGCGCCGCGGGCAGCGATCTCGTGCTGCTGCCGGTCGTGATGGCGGCCCGATTCCAGAATGGCGCCCTGCTGCGCCGCGCCGCCGACCGGTTCGGCCCGGCCGACCTGGCCGGCCGACGCATCGGCGTGCGCGCCTACAGCCAAACGACGGCCCTCTGGCTGCGCGGCGCGCTGCAGGAGGACGCCGGCCTGCGCCCGGAGCAGGCGCAATGGATCACGTTCGAGGACAGCCACGTGGCCGGGTTCCAAGACCCGCCCTGGGCGACCCGCGCGCCCGCCGGCGCCGACATGCTGGACATGCTCGCGGCCGGCGAACTCGACGCCGCCATCGTCGGCAACGACGTGCCTGACGATCCGGGACTGGCGACCGTGTACCCCGACCCGGAGGCGTCCGGCCGGGCTTTCTTCGCCCGACACCACCTCATGCCCGTCAACCACATGGTGGTCCTCCGCGCCGACATCGCGCGCCAGCCGGGCGCAGTCCGCATGCTGCTCGACGCCTTCCGCGCCGCCGGCAACCCGTTCTCGTTCGGCCGCGCCGCGCTCGATCCGGCTGTGGCGCTCGCCTTGGGCTATGCTGGCGAACAGGGATTGCTGACCCGGCCGCTCTCCCTGGAGGATGTTTGGGCCGGCTTGCCGAAGGACGCGCAGGAATGAGCACCAAGATCGCCATCATCGGCTACGGCGAAGTCGGCGGCATCTTCGCCGAGGATCTGCAGCGTAAGGGCGTCGAACTCGCCGCGTTCGACATCGCCCCGGCCGCGCAACTCCGCGCCAGAGGCGCCGGGATCGGCGCGCCCTCGGTCGGTGCGGCGTGTGAACAAGCGGACATGGTGTTCGTCTGCGTCACGGCCGGCTCGGTGCTGGATGCGATGCGCTCGGTCGCCGGGACCATCCAGGGCGCTCCCTTCGTCATCGACGTCAACAGCGTCTCGCCCGCCACCAAGCAGCAGGCGGGCGCCATCATCGCGCACGCCGGCGGCCGGTATGTCGAGGCCGCCGTCATGGCCAGCGCGCCGCCCAAGCGGATCGCCACCCCCATCCTCCTCGGCGGTGTCCATGCTGCAGCGTTCAAGGCCGAGGCCGACCGCTTCGGGATGAACCTCACCGTGTTCTCGGACGAGATCGGCCGGGCGTCGTCGGTGAAGATGTGCCGCAGCGTCATGATCAAGGGGCTGGAGGCGCTCACCACGGAGTGCATGCTCGCCGCCCGGCATTACGGGGTCGAGCAGGACGTGCTGCGCACCATGGGCGACACGCTGCCGCATCCGGATTGGCCGGGCCTGGCGCGCTACGTCATCAGCCGCGCCCTGATCCATGGCAAGCGGCGTGCGGAAGAGATGCGGGAAGTCGCCCGCACCGTCGAGGACGCCGGCGTCGAGCCGCTGGCCAGCCGCGCGATCGCGGAGCGGCAGGATTGGGCGTGGCGTCGCGGCGCCGAGATGGGTGCTGCCCGCAACGCGACCGAGCTCGACACGATGCTGGACGCGCTGACGGCGACGTATCAGCGCCCGAAAGCGGCCGAATGATCCATCGTCGCGGCCTCATCGCGGGCACGGCCGCGCTGCTGGCCGCGCCGGCCATCGCGCAGCCGGCCCGCGTGCTGCGGTTCGTGCCGAACGTCGACCTGCCGGTGCTCGACCCTGTCGCCAACACCGCGGCGCAGGTGCGCAACCATGCGTTCCTGATCTTCGACACGCTCTACGGCCTGGATACCGAGTTCCACCCTGAGCCACAGATGGTGGAGGGACACACGGTCGATGCCGACGGCCTGCGCTGGACGCTGCGGCTGCGCGACGGCCTGCGGTTCCATGACGGCGCCCCGGTGCTTGCCCGCGATTGCGTCGCCTCGATCCGGCGCTGGGCCAGCGTGGACGGCTTCGGCGCCACGTTGATGGCGTCCACCGACGCGCTCGACGCGCCGGACGACCGCACCATCCGCTTCCGCCTCAAGCAGCCGTTCCCGCTCCTGCCCGATGCGCTCGGCAAGCTGTCGCCCAACATCTGCGCGATCATGCCGGAGCGGCTCGCCAGCCTGTCCGGGACCAAGCCGGTGCCGGAGATCGTCGGCAGCGGCCCGTTCCGGCTGGTCGCGGCCGAGCGGATCGCCGGGTCGCGGATCGTGTACGAGCGCTTCGAAGCCTATGTGCCGGCGCCGGGCAAGCCGGGGCTGACCAGCGGGGGCAAGACGGCGAACGTCGACCGGGTCGAGTGGGTCATCATGCCGGAGCCGGCCAGCGCGGCCGCCGCGATCCGCACCGGCGAGGTCGACTGGCTCGAATCGCCGCCCCCCGACTTGCTGCCGCTGCTGCGCCGGGACCGCAACCTGGTCGTCAAGATCAACGACGACACCGGCGTGGCTCCGATCCTGCGCTTCAACACGCTGCTGCCGCCGTTCGACCGACAGGCGATCCGTCGGGCCGTGCTGAGCGCGGTCCAGCAGAAGAGCTTCATGGAGGCGTTCTCGAACGATCCGGAAACCTACCGCACCGATACCGGCATCTGGTGTCCCGGCACGCCGATGGCCAGCGCCGCGGGCCTGGCCGAGACCATCGGCACCGCCAGCATCGATGTCGCGCGCCGGGCGATCGAGGCGGCCGGATACAAGGGCGAGCGCGTCGTGATGCTCGAGCCGACCGATCATCCGGTCAATTCCGTCATGGCCCAAGTCGGCGCCGACCTGTTCAAGAAGCTCGGGCTGGCCGTCGACGACCAGGCGATGGATGCCGCCACCATGTTCCAGCGCCGCGGCAACCGGGGCGACCTCGATCATGGCGGCTGGAGCTGCTTCCCCTCCGCCGTCGCCGGCGACGGCGTGCTCAACCCGGCCGTCAGCTTCCTCGCCCGCGGCGACGGCGCCCACGCCTGGTATGGCTGGCCGACCGACCCGGACCTCGAGCGCCTGCGCCTGTCCTGGTTCGAGCAGCCGACCCTTGCCGCGCAGAAGCGCGTGGCCGACGCCATCCAGCGCGACATCCTCGATCAGGCGCCGTATCTGCCGCTCGGGCAGATCCTGCAGCCGACCGTCTATCGGACCGGGCTGACCAACATCTTGCCCGGCTTCGCCAAATTCTGGTCCGTGAGGAAAGCATGAAGAGCCGGCAGCTCGACTTCGAGGCCATTCCGGATGGCACCTACCTCAACAGCGGCAGGGCGGCCCAGCAGGGGATGACGATCAACCGTTTCTGCTACGACCTTCGCAACCCGGCCAACCGCGACGCCTTCCTGGCCGATCGCGAGGCGCTGATGGACCGCTACGGCGTGGCCGCCGAGGACCGCGCGCTGATCGCCGCCAAGGACTGGCTCGGCATGGTGCGGCGCGGGGCCAACGTGTTCCCGCTGCTGCGGCTGGCGCAGCTCTGCGGCGACAGCCTGACCGCGACCGGCGCCCAGATGCGCGGCGAGACGATCGAGCAATACCTGGCCTCGCGCCAGACCGCGGGGGAGAGTTAGCCATGGGACGCATCATCGGCGGCATGGGCTCGCCGCACGCGCCCTCGATCGGCGCGCTGATCGACGCAGGCAAGTGGGACGAGCCGGACTGGCTGCCGCTGATGCAGGGCTACCAGCCGATGCAGCGCTGGCTGGCCGAGCACAAGCCGGACGCGGCGGTGCTGATCTTCAACGACCACGTCACGACCTTCTTCTTCGACATGTATCCGACCTTCGCGCTGTCCGTCGCGGCCGAGCACCGCATCGCCGACGAGGGCTTCGGCCCGCGCCCGCTGGCGCCGATCCCCGGCGATGCCGACTTCGCCTGGCACGTGGCGCATAGCCTGGTGGACGACGAGTTCGACATCACGCTGTGCCAGGACATGCCGCTCGACCACGGCGCGTTGACGCCGGTCTCGGCACTCTGGCCGGATCGCTCGGCCGATTGGCCCTGCCCGATCCTGCCGATCGCGGTCAACGTGTTGCAATTCCCGGTTCCCTCGCCGCGCCGGCTGTTCAAGTTGGGCCAGGCGATCCGCCGCGCGGTGGAAAGCTACCCGGGCGACAGCCGGGTCGTGGTGCTGGGCACCGGCGGCCTGTCGCACCAACTGCATGGCGAGCGGTTCGGCTACCGCAACCGGAGCTGGGACGACGAGTTCCTCGACCTGCTCGAGCGCGACCCGGAGCAGCTCGCGAGCCTGCGCCTGCAGGACTACATCGAACGCGGCGGGGCCGAGGGCGCGGAAGTCATCATGTGGCTGGCGATGCGCGGCGCGCTGTCGCCGACGGTGCGCTGCGTGCACCGCAACTACCACGCGCCCCTGCATACCGGGTTCGCGCAGGTGATCTACGAGGAGCCGGCGATTGCCTGACAGCCTCGTGCTGCTGCCGGGGCTGCTGTGCGACCGGGCGTCCTGGGCGCATCAGGTCACCGGGCTCGCGGACACGGCCGAGGTGATGATCGGTGATCTCTACGGGTTCGACTCGATCGGAGCGATGGCGGAGTCCGTCTTGTCCAAGGCGCCGGGACGGTTCGCGCTCGCCGGGCACTCGATGGGGGCGCGCGTCGCTTTGGAGATCGTGCGGCAGGCGCCGGAACGGGTCAGCCATCTGGCGCTGCTCGACACCGGCATCCATCCGCGCCAGCCGGGCGAGGTGCAGAAGCGCGGCGCGCTGGTCGAGCTGGCCCGGCGCGAGGGGATGGCGGCGCTGGCGGCCAAGTGGCTGCCGCCGATGGTCCACCCGTCCGGCGTCGACCCGGCGATCATGCAGGAGATGGTCGCCATGGTGTGCCGCGCCACGCCCGACATCTTCGCCGGCCAGCAGCGTGCGTTGCTCGACCGGCCGGACGCCGCCGCCGGGTTGGATGCGATCGCGTGCCCGGTGCTGGTCGGCGTCGGCCGGCAGGATGTGTGGAGCCCGCTGGCCCAGCACGAGACCATCGCCGCTCGCATCCCCGGCGCCACGCTCGTGGTGTTCGAGGATAGCGGTCACATGGCGCCGATGGAGCAGCCCGGGTCGGTCACGGCAGCGATGCTGATCTGGTTGAGCCAGCCCGGATGATCACCGTCCTGCTGGACGGCATCGCCTACGGGATGCTGCTGTTCGTGCTCTCCTGCGGGTTGTCGGTGACGTTGGGGCTGATGAACGTCATCAACTTGGCGCACGGGGCCTTCGCCATGGCGGGAGGCTACGCCGCCGTGTTGATGGTCAACGATTGGGGCGTGCCGTTCCTGCTGGCGCTGCCGCTGGCGTTTCTGGTGTCTGCGCTGCTGGGGCTCGCGCTGGAGCGTACGCTTTATGTCCGGCTGTATGCGCGGCCGCATCTGGACCAGGTGCTGTTCACGGTCGGGCTGGTGTTCATGGCGGTTTCGATGGCCGATTACGCCGCCGGGTCGCAGCAGCGCTTCGTGACGCTGCCGGATGTCCTGAAGGGCCGGATCGACCTCGGAGTGGCGAGCATCGGGGTGTACCGGCTGCTGATCATCGCGATCTGCGGCGCGATCGCGCTGGTGCTGCAACTCGGGTTGAGCCGGTCGCGCTTCGGCAGCCAGTTGCGCGCCGCGGTGGACGATGCCCGGGTCGCGCGCGGTCTGGGCATCCGGGTCAGCCGGGTGTTTGCGGTCAGCTTCGCGATCGGCTCCGGCCTGGCCGGGCTCGGGGGCGCGCTCGGGGCGGAAATCCTGGGTCTGGACCCGACCTTCCCGGTCAAGTTCATGATCTACTTCCTGATCGTGGTGACGATCGGGGGCGCGTCGTCCATCGTCGGCCCGTTCCTGGCGGCGATCCTGCTCGGCGTGGCCGACGTCGCCGGCAAATATTACGTCCCGTCGCTGGGGGCGTTCGTCATCTACACGCTGATGATCGTGGTGCTGATCGTGCGGCCCGAGGGCCTGGTCGGGCGGAGGGCGGCGCGATGAGGGACGCCGTCGCCGCGTTCCGCGCCCGCACCCGGCCGCGCTGGCCGGAGGCGGCGTTCTGGATCGCGGCCGTCGCCTGCGGGTTGCTGTTCCCGTCGCGGCTGTCGATGCTGAACGAGATCGCCATCGTGGCGCTGTTCGCGCTCTCGCTCGACCTCATTTTGGGCTATGCGGGGATCATCTCGCTCGGCCACGCTGCCTTTTTCGGCTTCGGCGCCTATGCCGCTGGGATCGTCTCCAAGGCCGGCATCACCGACCCGCTGCTCGGGCTGGCCATCGCGGCGGCCGCCTCGATGGTGCTCGGCTTCGCCAGCAGCTTCCTCGTCCTGCGCGGCTCGGACCTGACCCGCATCGTGGTGTCGTTGGGCGTCGCGCAACTGCTGGCCGAAATCGCCAACCGGCTGCCGGGACTCACCGGCGGCGCCGACGGGCTACAAGGGATGGAGGTCGGCCCGCTGCTCGGCCTGTTCGAGTTCGACCTCGCCGGCCAGACCGCCTACGGCTACAGCCTCGCGGTGCTGTTCCTGCTGTTCCTGTTGGCAAGGCGGCTGGTCTCGTCGCCGTTCGGCTGGTCGGTGCAGGCGATCAAGGGCAATCCGCTCCGCAGCGGGGCGATCGGCATCCCGGTCAACCGACGGCTGGTCGCGATCTATACCATCGCTGCGATTTACGCGGGGATCGCCGGGGCACTGCTCGCGCAGACCACGCAGTTCGTGTCGCTGGACGTGCTCACCTTCCACCGTTCGGCCGACGTGCTGCTGATGCTGGTAATCGGCGGCACCGGCACGTTGTACGGCGGCCTGGTCGGCGCAGCGGTGTTCCGTGTGGTGCAGGACTGGCTGTCGGTGCTGACCCCGCAATACTGGGAGTTCTGGATCGGGCTGCTGCTGGTGATCCTGGCCATCGCGGGGCGCAACCCGCTCCAGGCCATGCGCGACCGGCGCAAGCCCGCATGACGGCCGCCCTGGAAGTCCGCGGGCTGCACCGCCGCTTCGGCGCGCTGCATGTGACCGACGACGTCACCCTCTCGCTCGCGCCCGGGGCCCGGCAGGCGCTGATCGGGCCGAACGGCGCGGGCAAGACCACGCTGATCAATCTGCTGACCGGGGTGCTGACGCCCTCGGCCGGCCAGGTGCTGCTGCAAGGACACGACATCACGGCGGCCTCGCGCGACCGCCGCGTGCAACTCGGCCTCGTACGGACCTTCCAGATCAACCAGCTGTTTCCGGCCATGACGCCGCTCGAGGCCGTCACGCTCACCGTCGCCCGCCGCCTTGGCCTGACCCGGCGCTGGTGGCGTCCGCTCGCCCGCTGGGACGCGTCGGTGGAGGAGGCCGTGCAGATCCTGCGCCGCTTCGACCTCTCGGGCCACATGGGCGTGCGCACCGCCGACCTCTCCTACGGCAAGCAACGCCTGCTCGAGATCGCCATCGCCGTCGCGTGCGGCCCCCGCGTGCTGCTGCTGGACGAGCCGGCCGCCGGCGTCCCGGACACCGAGCGCGACGAGATCCTGACCGGCATCGCCGCCCTGCCGAAAGACGTGGCCGTGCTGTTGATCGAGCACGACATGGACCTGGTGTTCCGGTTCGCGACCCGCATCGCCGTGCTGGTGGAGGGTCGGTTGCTGCTCGACGGCAGCGCCGCCGACGTCGCGGCGGACCCGCGCGTGCACGCCGTCTATCTGGGCGAGCAGCCGCATGGCTGAGCTGCTCGCGCTCGATGCTTTGGTGGCGGGGTATGGATCGGCGGTGGTGCTGTCCGGGGTGTCGCTCTCGCTCGAGGCAGGGCAGTCGCTGGCGGTGCTGGGCCGCAACGGCATGGGCAAGACCACGCTGCTCAACTCCATCATCGGCACCACGCGGCGGCATGGCGGAACGATCCGCGTCGGCGGCCGGGACGTGACGCGGATGGTACCCGAGAGCCGGGTCGCGGCCGGGGTCGGCTGGGTGCCGCAGGAGCGCAACATCTTCCGCTCGTTGACGGTCGAGGAGAACCTAACCGCGGTCGCCCGGCCGGGGCCGTGGACCGTGCCGCGCATCTACGCGATGTTCCCGCGCCTGGAGGAGCGCCGCGCCAACATGGGCAACCAGCTCTCGGGCGGCGAGCAGCAGATGCTCGCCATCGGCCGCGCACTGGTCACCAACCCGATCCTCTTACTTCTAGACGAACCCACCGAAGGCCTCGCGCCGATCCTGGTCAACGAGGTGCTCGCCGCCATGCGCCGCATCATCCGCGACGAGGGGGTTTCCGCCCTGGTGGTGGAACAGCACGCCCAGAAGATCCTCGGCGTCACCGATCAGGCTGTGATCCTCGAGCGCGGCGCCGTGGTCCATCGCGATACGAGTGCGGCGCTGGCGCGGGACGGCGCGGCGTTGGCGCGGTATCTGGGTGTGACGTCGAAGTGACGGTATCGGTAGGAGGCGTGCGTGTTGTGTAGCAGTCTCACACATGCAACATTTGAAACGTGCTTCGCTTGGAGTGGTAGATGCAATACGCAAAACTCAAGGTTGCTCTTGCATATCGGCTGGGTAATTTCGGGTCTTTTCTGGGGCGCATCGCGGAGTCTGGCGGTAGACAGCTGGTGCTTGGCGGTGTTGCGGCGTTTGCCATTGCTTCTGTATCGGCAGCACATGCCGACGTAATCACGACCTACACGGCGTCTGGGATCGTCTTCGGAAGAGGTGGTATCGTCACGGGTTCATTTCAGTATGACGACACGACGCTGAGCCTTGTCACAGGCTCCAGCACGATTCAAATGACTGGAGAGGGCATGACACCAGGAGGAGCCGTTTCTGGCTTAAACAGATCTTACAACAACTTATATATTTTCGGCGATCTTTTCGAGGTTTACGGCGGTGAAACTAAACAGGGTGCCGAGATATTTTTTAAGGTTGGTGCCCCGCCGATCCAGGTTGGTAGCATTGACGAGACGAATATTCTGGCAGCCTATGGGTATGTTTTCGCATCCGAAACGGATTATGCGGTCAGCGGCGTTCTGAACGCATCGACCCCTGGCCTCGTCCCTGAGCCGTCAAGCATCGCTCTGATCGGGGTTGGCCTTGCGGGGATAGGGGTCTCGTACGTCCGCCGACACAAGAAGGTATAGCAGTAAAATCGACCGCAGCCTCCCACGCTTTGCACTTACCGCATCCGGCTCACTCGAGCATTCACGCCGATCCTTCTTGCTCAGGGCTCATTGATCGGAGTTGGAGGATCATGGTTGCTTCGCGATCCGGGGCGGTCCATGCCGATAGGCAAAGAGAGATGGGGGAGGATCGATCGATGTTCAAACTGGCTTGCCTGGCCACCGTGGCCGCGTTGCTGACCACCACCGCGGCATCAGCCGCCGACCCGGTCAAGATCGGGCTCATCCTGCCGATGACCGGCCCCTTCGCCTCCACCGGCCGCCAGATCGAGGCCGCCGCCAAGCTCTACATCCAGGAACATGGCGAGGCTGCCGGCCACCCCATCGAGCTGATCGTACGCGACGACGCCGGCGTGCCGGATACCACCAAGCGCCTCGCGCAGGACATGGTCGTCAACGACAAAGTCGCCGTGCTGGCCGGCTTCGGACTGACGCCGCTCGCGCTCGCCGCCGCACCGATCGCCACCCGCGGCAAGGTCCCCGAAGTCGTCATGGCCGCCGCCACCTCATCCATCACCCAGGCCTCGCCCTACGTCGTCCGCACCTCGCAGACGGTCCCGCAGATCGCCGACACGATGGGCGTCTGGGCCGCCAAGAACGGCATCACCTCGGTGGTGACCATCGTCACCGATTACGGCCCCGGCATCGACAGCGAGACCTGGTTCAAGAAGGGCCTCGAAACCAATGGCGGCAAGGTCGTCGAAGCCCTGCGCGTGCCGCTCGCCAACCCCGATTTCGCGCCCTTCCTCCAGCGCGCCGCCGACGCCAAGCCACAGGCGGTGTTCATCTTCGTGCCCTCCGGCGTCGGCAGCGTGTTCATCCGCCAGTTCGCCGAGCGCGGGCTGGACAAGCAGGGCATCAAGCTGATCGGCCTCGGCGACGTGGTGGACGACGACATCCTCAACGGCATGGGCGATACCGCGCTGGGGGTGATCACGGCGCAACATTATTCGGCCATTCACGACAGCGCCGCCAACAAGGCGTTCGTGCAGGCCTTCCGCAAGGCCTCCGGCACCCGCCCCAATTTCATGGCCGTCGGCGGCTATGACGGGATGGCGCTGATCTACCGTGCGCTGGAGAAGACGGGCGGCGCCACCGACGGCACCGCGCTGGTCGAGGCCATGAAGGGCCAATCCTGGGAGAGCCCGCGCGGCCCGGTCTCGATCGACCCCGCCACGCGCGACATCGTCCAGAACGTCTACCTGCGCAAGGTCGAAAAGGTGGATGGCGAACTGTACAACGTCGAGTTCGCCACCTTCCCCGCCGTGAGCGATCCGGCCAAGGCGGCCAAATAGGGGCTAAACTCGATCCCGGTAACCCAAGCTTAATTCTTGCAAAATCGGATCGTTCCGCTCAATCTACGATTGCGCAATGGCGGCAATCCGACATCGCTCGGCTCCAACTGCGTCAGCGCCGGAGGACACCCATGGCGAAAAACTCGCTCGATCGATGCCGCTATCCATCGGCTGGTTGGCTGACACCGATCCGGCTGGCGGTCGTGCTCTCCGCCCTGACCATCGCGCCCTCCATCGCCGACGACAACCTCCAGCAGTTTGCCGCGCAATGTGACGTGGAGACAGGCGTTTCCGTCCCCGCCTTCGACTGCGACGATCCTGCCGCCACCGACGTTCCCGTCACTCATCCCCACTTCGATCCCGCGAACGCGTCCCACGTCCTGACCTGCGACCGGCCCAATCGGCTCAACGAGCAATGCGACCCCGGCAGCCGGTTTCATGTCCTCGTCCGCAAGCCCGACGCGTTCGTCGTCGCCCATTGCCGCAAGAAGGGGAATCCTGCCGGGCAATACGGCGACATCGCCGTGATCCAGCACAACACCAAGACCGGCGCGACCTGCTTCTACCAGGAAGGTCCGCGCCCCGGACTGAGCCACAACGTTGTCGCCCCGACCGTCGCGATGGGCGAATGGCTCTCTCCCGCCGACACCAAAAAGGAGAGCTGCGCCGGCTGCCATGACAACGGACCCATCATCCGCTCTCCGTACCTCTCGCAGATCACCGGGCCGAACAAGCTGCCCGGCGCCGGCGACAGCTCGTTCAATGCGGTCGGCCACCCCTACTACTTCGTCGGCCAGACATTCGCCGACTGGAAGACGTATCGCGTGACCGCCATGGCCCGCAACGCGGCCAACCAGTTGGTCGACAACACCTGCAACCAATGCCACCGCATGGGCGTCAGTAACGTCAGCGGCGGCGGCACAGCCCGCGATTTCGGCATCCGCGCCACCCGGGACCAGCCCGAAGCGAGCCAGAACCCCCATTCCGCCGCCTCACCGCTCTGGATGCTCCTGGGCCAGGTCGCCTTCAGCCCGGAGCACGCCGCCCATGCCGACGCCATCAAGGCGTGCGCCGAACGGTTCACCGCCAACGGCCCGCTGCCGAACGACCCGGACTGCCGTATCAGCCAGTTCTCGGGTATCCCAGAACTCCCCCGACCACTACGCCGCGATCTGGACCAAGCTCGGCCCGGTCCCGTTCATCGCCCGCCATGGCCTGACCGGCGCCGAATATCAGGCCGAGTTCGACAAGCACCTCAACGACGGCTTTCGCCTGACCTCGGTCAGCGGCTACGAGGTCGGCGGCCAGCCACACTTCGCCGCGATCTGGCGCAAACAGCCGGGCGGCGCGCTCACGGCCCGTCACGGCCTCACCGCCGCCCAATATCAGGCGGAGTTCGACAAGAACGCCGCGGCCGGGCTCACGCTCGCTTGGGTCGATGGCTACACCGTCGGCGGCGCCGACTTCTACGCGGCAATCTGGGAGAAGCGGAATGCACCGCCGGCGATGATCGCCCGCCACAATCTGACGTCGGCGCAGTATCAGGCGGAATTCGACAAGAACCTGAACAACGGGTTTCGCCTCGAACTGGTCAATGGTTACGCGGTCGGCGCGGAGCCACGCTACGCTGCGATCTGGCGCAAGGAGCCCTCGCCGCCCTGGGCTGCGCGCCACGGCCTGACCAGCGAGCAGTATCAGGCGGCCTTCGATGACATGAATGGCAAAGGGTTCCACCTCGTCCATGTCAACGGCTTCAAGGCTGGGTCGCAAACCCTGTTCACAGGGATCTGGGAAAAGAGCGCGACACCGCCGCTGGTCGCGCGGCACGGCTTGCCCAATCCGATCTATCAGGAAGAGTTCGATGCGCTGACCGGGCAGGGGTTCACGCTGGTCGACGTGAGCGGCTACTGATCGGGGATTCGCGCCTCAGCGCGGGAAGCCCGGCCGTTCGTCGGCGACCCCGAGCGCGCGTTCGAGCGCGATCCCGAGGGTCACCAAGCGCCCTTCCTCGAACAGCCGGCCCCAGAGCGAAATGCCCTGCGGCACGCGAAAGCGGGGACCGGTGTCGCCCGGGTCGACGGTGGTGAGGCGGCTGCTGCCGAGGTCGGGATAGCCGCGGTTGGTCAAGTCGAGGAACCCGGCGCGCACATGCAGGCAGGGGTGTCCCGTAAAGTTGCTGGCGACCAGCATCGGGCCGGTCGCGAAGGGACCGATCAGCGCATCGACCTGCGTGAACAGTCCATCCAGCGCGAGCATGACCTGGTAGCGCAGCCGGTCGAGCTGGATGTGGTCGACGGCGGAGAGGAAGCGCGCCTTGCGGAACGTGTTCGGCCAGGCCGCGGGCGACTGCCAGGTCAGCAGGTCGTCGCGGCCGGACAAGGTGAGGTCCTCGAACGCGGCGGCCGCTTCGGCATAGAGCACGTTCATCAGGGCGTTGTACGGCAGGTCTGGCAGCGAGACCTCGACGATCTCGACATCGAGCCGGCGCGCAGCATCGAGCGCCGCGTCGTCCACCTCCGTGGCGCCCTGGCTGAACGCCTGGGGGATGAAGCCCACGCGCATCCCGCGTAGAGAAGCGCCCGCGTCGAAGGAGAACGGCACGTCGATCGATCCGCGGTCGGCCGGGTCGAAGCCGTTCAGCGCGGCCAGCACGATGGCGGTGTCCTCGGCGCCGCGGCAGATCGGGCCGACCTTGTCGAGCGACCAGCACAGCGCCATGCCGCCGGCACGCGACACGCGGCCGAAGGTGGGGCGCAGGCCGGTGGTGCCGCAGCGCTGGCTCGGGGACGTGATCGAGCCCAGCGTCTCCGTGCCGATCGAAAAGCCGCACAGCCCGGCCGCCGTCGCCGAAGCCGACCCGGCGCTCGAGCCGCTCGACCCCTCGTTCAAGTTCCATGGATTGCGGGTGCGCCCGCCATACCAGATGTCGCCATAGGCCAGCGCCCCGAGTGTCGTCTTTCCGAGCAGGACGGCGCCTGCCGCCTCCAGCTTGGCCACGATCGCGGCGTCACGTTCGGGCACCCGGTCTTGGAACGGCTCGGCGCCCCATCCGGTTACGATGCCGGCGGTGTCGAACAGGTCCTTCAGCCCGTAGGGGATGCCGTGCAGCGGCCCGAGATGCGTGCCGCCCGCGAGCGCCCGGTCCGCGGCGTCGGCCTGCGCCAGCGCGCGCTCGGGCGTCACGATGGCGAAACACAAGAGGCTGGGGTTGAGCGCCTCGATACGGCGCAGATAGAGTTCCGTCAGCCGCCGGCTGGTCAGCGCGCCATCGGCGATCCAGCGCGAGAGGTGAGTGACCGGCGCGAAGGCGATGTCGTCCTCGCCGGCAGGGCAGGGGGCGTCGATCTGGCTGAACCGCAGCGTGCCGGGTCCGGGCAGGACGGTGTGCGGCAGGCGCGGATCGAAGCGACTGGCCATCGGCATATCGTTGGTCAGCTTCATCTGCCGCCGCGCGAGGACCGAGGCGAGCAGGCTCTCGACGTTGTCGAGCATCTGCTCGCGCTCCGCCGGCGTGTAGTCGACGGCGAACAACGCCTCCGCGGCCGCGAGCGTGTCGAGGGTGATGGGTCGTGTCATCGGTCCGGCTTGGCCTCCAACGCGGCCGGTAAATCGGCCAGGATCACTTGCGCGGTCGCGCGGTAGTGCGATTGCAGCGCCGCCACGGCCGCGTCCGGGTCGTCGCGGACGATCGCGGCCAGGATGGATTGATGCTCCTGGTCGATATCGCGCCGCGGGTAGATCTTGCGCACGGAGAGCTGGCGGTAGCGGTAGAGCTGGTCCGCCAATTGGTCGCAGAACGCCCGCAACGGGCGCGAGCCGCAGGTGGCGAGCAGCGCGCGGTGGAAGCTGCGGTGCACCGCCTCCCAATCCAGGTTTTCCGCGTAGCCCTCGCTGCTGGCCGAGCGGGTGGTGCGGATCAGCCGGTGGCACAGCACGACGAGCTCCTCCTCCCAGGCCGGGGTCGCGGCCGCTATCGAGCGGCGTAGCGCGATCTCCTCGACCCAGCAGCGGGTTTCGGTCAGCTCGGTCAGTTCCTCGGCGCTGACGGACGCGACGGTGAAGCCGCGCTGGTCCTGAAAGGCAACCAATCCTTCGGATGACAACCGGTTGAGCGCCTCGCGCAACGGGGTCTGGCCGGCCTCGTACCGTTCCATCAGCAAGCGCGCGGTCAGGCGTTGACCCGGCGCCAGAAGCCCGGCCAGGAGATCACGGCGCAAGCGGTCGTAGACGCCGGTCGCTTGCGTCTGGCCGAGATTGCCGATCAGAGCGGATGGAGTTGCGGGCACCATCTCAGCATACAGGCGTTTGGCGCCCCTTACGCTAGCACACGCCCAGCATTCGACCGATGTTATAAAATTGATTGACTTCTTTGACGTTTGTAGAGAATTCTTTCGCCCAAGAATGGGATGGGTGGGAGGACTGCATTGAGTGAGTGCCGATGCGGTATCGATGTCCACGCTCATGTCGTGCCGCACGACTTCCCCCGTTATCTGGCGCAGCCGGACCTGGCCGGCTGGCCCTCGATGGCGCCGGCGCATGCGTGCCACCGGCATGTCATGATCGACGGCAAGGCCTATCGCACCGTGTCGGACAGATGCTGGGATGCGGCGCGGCGGCTGCCGGACCTCGACGCGATGGGGATCGCGTTGCAGGTGATCTCGCCCATGCCGGAGCTGTTCTCCTATTGGCTGCCGGCGGCGGCGGGCGTTCAACTCACTCAATACGTCAACGATCAGATGGCCGAGATGACGACCGGGTCGGAGGGCCGGCTGATGGCGCTGGGCGGGGTGCCGCTGCAGGACATCGAGGCGGCGATCGTCGAGTTGCACCGGGTGATGACGCTGCCGGGCTTCGCCGGCGTGGAGATCGGCAGCAACGTCAATGGCCGCCCGGTCGGAGCGCCGGAGCTGCGGCCGTTCTTTGCCGAGGCGGAAGCGCTCGGGGCGGCGGTGTTCGTGCATGCCGTGCGGCCGGCCGGGATGGACCGGCTGGTCGGGCCGCCGCCATTGCAGCAGGCGTTGGGTTATCCGACCGATGTCGGCTTGGCGGCCGCCTCAGTGATCACCGGCAACCTGCTGCAGCACCATCCGCGGCTGCGCATCGCCTTTAGCCATGGCGGCGGCACGCTCGGCCTGTTGCTGCCGCGGCTGGAGCAGGCGTGCGGCGTGTTTCCGGCGGTCCGCGCGGCGGTCGCCGGGTCGCCTGTCGAGCAGGCGCGGCGGCTGTACTACGACACTCTCGTGTTCGACGCGGCAACGCTGCGGCGCCTGGTCGAGCAGTTCGGCGCCACCCAGCTGATGATCGGCACCGACTACCCGTTCAACTTCCACGACAGCACGCCGACCGAACGCATCCGCGCGGCAATGGCAGACCCGGCGCTCCAGCAATTGCTCCTGCAAGACAATGCCAGGCGCTTCCTCGGGCTTGCCGCATGACGCCCGTTCCTGGCGCGCATGCGGTGGCGCTGCGCAGCGTGGACCTCATGGTCCCGGACCTCGCGGCGGCCCGGCGCTTCTATACCGAGATTTGGGGCCTCAACGCCGTCGACCATGCCGGCCCGGAGCTCGTGCTGCGAGCGACCGGTGCCGACCATCATGTGCTCGTGCTGCGCGAGGGAGCGGCGGCGTTGCAGTCGATCACCTTCCGCGCGCCGTCCCGCGACGCGGTCGAGCGCGCGGCGGAAGATGGGGTCGCGGCGGGCGGACGCGTGCTGTCGCCGCCGGGTCCGGTCGGCTGGCCGGGCGGCGGCTTTGGGATCGCGCTGGTGGACCCGCAGGGCCGCACGCTGCGGCTGGTGGTCGGCGACGAGACGCGTACCCCGGACGCTCCTGTGCAGGATCGACCCGAGCGCCTCTCGCACGTCAACATCAACAGCGACGACACCGATGCGGCCGCCCGCTTCTTCGCGGACGCGCTCGGCTTCCGCTTGTCCGACCGCTCGAAGATCATGGCGTTCATCCGCTGCAACAGCGACCACCATGCCGTGGTCATTGCCGACGCGGCCGTCAACGGCCTGAACCACGTCGCCTTCATGATGCCCTCGCTCGAAGGCGTCATGCGCGGCTCCGGCCGCATGGTCGACCATGGGTATCCGATCGGCTGGGGCGTCGGACGGCACGGGCCCGGCGACAACGTGTTCGCCTATTTCATCGATCCGTTCGGGATCGTCATCGAATACACCGCCGAGGTGCTGCAGGTGGACGACACCTACCGCGTCGGTGGGCCGGGCGACTGGACGTGGCCGCCGGGCCGCACCGACCATTGGGGGATCGCCCCGCCCAAGAGCGATGCCGTCAAGCACGCGCAACTGGCGATCGGGCTGGTACCGGTATGACCGAGTTCGACGTCGTCGTCGTCGGCTTCGGCCCGGCCGGCGCCATCGCCACCGGCATGCTTGGGCAGGCCGGCCTGCGCACGCTGGCGATCGACCGCAGCACGGCGGTGTACGGCAAGCCGCGCGCGATCGCGATCGATCACGAGATCATGCGCGTGCTGCAGAACATGGGCGTCGCCGAGCAGGTGCTGCCGCATGTGGCGCCGTTCCCGGCCTCCGAGCATTACGGGGTGGAGGGCCAACTGATCCGCCGGGTCGACATGGTGCAGCCGCCCTATCCGCTCGGCTACGTGCCGTCGATGGTGTTCACCCAGCCGCCGGTCGAGGCGGCGTTGCGCGCCCACGCCGCGAGCTTCGCCAGCGTGGACCTGCGCCTCGGCGTCGAATTCGTCAGCTTGCACCAAGAGGGCGGGGTCGTGACGGTGTGGCTGCAGCCGCCGAGCGGCCCGCCCTACGATGTGACGGCGCGGGCGGTGATCGCCTGTGACGGCGCGTCGTCGAGCGTGCGGCAGCATCTCGGCATCGCCTTCGAGGACCTGGTGTTCGACGAGCCCTGGCTGGTCATCGACGCGCTGGTCAACGAGGCCGGCCTGGCCAAGCTGCCGCGCAATGCGGCGCAATATTGCGAGCCCGCCCGACCCAGCACCTACATCGTCGGCCCCGGCAACCACCGGCGGTGGGAGATCATGCTGCTGCCCGGCGAGGACCCGCGGGTCATGGAGACCGAGGCGGTCGTCTGGCGACTGCTGTCCCGCTGGCTGACGCCTGAAGACGGGTCGCTCTGGCGGGCCAACAGCTACCGGTTCCACGCGCTGGTAGCGGCGCGCTGGCGGGCCGGACAGGTGTTCCTCGCCGGCGACGCCGCGCACCAGCAGCCGCCGTTCATCGGCCAGGGCATGTGCCAGGGCATCCGCGACGTGACCAACCTGGTCTGGAAGCTGGTCGCCGTGCTGGAAGGCCGCGCCGCCGATGCGCTGCTGGACAGCTACGAGGCCGAGCGCAAGCTGCACGTGCAGACCCTCACCGACCGCATCAAGCATATCGGCCACGCCATCTGCGAGCGCGACCCGGCCGCTGCCCGCGCCCGCGACGCCGCGCTGATCGCGTCGGGTGGCGGGCAGGCGCCCACGGTGACCCGGCAGGAGATCGTCCCGCCGATCGCGGCCGGGCTGTTGGCGCCCGAGCCGCACCCGGCCAACGGCACGCTGTTCCCACAGCCCTGGGTCGAGACGCCAGCGGGCGCCAAGCGGATGGACGAGGCAGCGGGCGCCGGATGGCGCATCGTCTGGGATGGCCGCCGGGCTGGGCAGCCCGCGTGCCCGAGCCTGCGCGCCGTCGCCGTGGGTGGCAGCGGCCTTGCCGAGCGGGATGGCATCCTGGCCAGCTGGTTCGGCCGCCATGCATGCGCCGGCGCCATCGTGCGGCCGGATCATTACGTGTATGGCGTGATCCCGGACGCCGACGCCGCGGCGCCGATGCTGGCGACGCTGCACCGACGGCTGACGGGAGCCACCGCATGACCTCGCGCGCCAACCTCATCCTGCTGATGCTGTTCCTGTTCCAGACGTTGAACTTCTTCGACAAGCTGGTGTTCGGCCTGTCTGCCGTGTCGATCATGAAGGAGCTGCACGTCGCGCCGCAGATGTTCGGCTTGATCGGCAGCGCGTTCTTCCTGCTGTTCTCGGTCACCGGCACGCTGGTCGGCCTGTTCGTGATCGGCCGGGTCCGGACCAAGTGGGTCATCACGGCGCTGGCGCTGGTGTGGATGGTCGCCCAGCTGCCGATCGTCTTCACCAACTCGCTGCTGGTGATCGCGCTCTGCCGGATCCTGCTTGGCGCGGGCGAGGGGCCGGGGCTGCCCACCGCGTTCCACGCCGCCTATGACTGGTTTCCGCCGGAGCGCCGCAGCATCCCGAGTGCGATCATCGTGCAGGGGATCAGCGTCGGCTTCCTGGTCGGCAGCCCGGTGCTGACCTACGTGATCCAGAGCTACGGCTGGCGCTACGGTTTCCTCACCTGCGCCGGATTGGGGCTGGCGTGGACGATCGGCTGGCTACTGGTCGGCGGCGAGGGCCCCTATGCCGCGCCCGTCCAGGCCGCAGTGCCGGACGGGCAGCGCGTGCCCGAGCGCATGCTGTGGCTGGACCCGACCGTGATCGGCATCATGGTGATGTCGTTCATGTCCTACTGGATCGTGGGCATGTCGGCGATCTGGCTGCCGCCCTATCTGCAGGTCGCCCTCGGCTACTCGCCGTATGCGGTCGGCTGGATCATCTCGGGCGTGTTCGCCTTCCAGTCTCCGCTGATCCTGGCCGGATCCGGCCTCTGCCAGTTCCTGCAGCGGCGGCGTGCGAGCGGACGGGTGAGCTATGCCTACACGTCGGCCGCCGCGCTGGCGGCCAGCGGTGTGGCCCTCCTGTTCGCGACCGGCGCGTCCGGCCCGCTGCAGATCGTGCTGATCGGAATCGCCTTCGCGACCCCAAGCCTGACGACCATCTTCGGCCCGGTCGCCCTGGCCGCGGTGGCGCCCGCGGTGCAGCGGGGCCGGCTGGTCGTGGTGATCTACTCCGCCAACGCGTTCGCCGCGCTCGTCTCCAACGCGGCCACCGGCTGGGTGGTCGGCCGCGGCGCCACGCCGCAGGCGGGCTACGCCAACGCGATGGCGCTGGCGGCTGCCATGCTGCTGGTGGGTGCGGCAGCCTGCCTGCTGCTGATGTTCCCGGAGCGCACGCGCGCCCGATACGCCGATCATCTCAACACCTCGACCCGGGCACTCTCATGAAACTCGCATCCTTCCGCGCCAACCCCGGTCCCAGTTGGGGCGTCATCGACGGCGGCGAGGCGGTCGACATCGGCGCCGTCCTGCGCGCCGACTTGCCCGACCTGCTCTCCGCTCTCCGCGAGGCTGCGATGGATCGCGTCGCCGCCGCCGTCGCCGAGGCCCCGCGGCATGCGCTGGCCGACATCACCTGGCTGCCGGTCATCCCCAACCCGGGCAAGATCTTGTGCGTCGGCCTGAACTACGAGACGCACCGCAAGGAGACCGGGCGGACCGAGGTGGCGAACCCGACCATCTTCACCCGTTTCGCCAACAGTCAAACCGGCCATCTCTGCCCCTTGCCGCGCCCGCGGGTGTCGGCCGATTTCGACTATGAGGGCGAGCTCGCTATCATCATCGGCACGCCCGGCCGCTACATCGCCCGGGGCGACGCGATGGCGCATGTCGCCGGCTTCGCCTGCTACAACGATGGCAGCGTGCGCGACTTCCAACGCCATACGCACCAATTCACCCCCGGCAAGAACTTCCCCGAAACCGGCGCCTTCGGGCCGTGGATGGTAACCCCGGACGAGCTGGGCGAGATCGGGCCGCAACGGCTGCAGACCCGTTTGAACGGCCAGGTGGTGCAGGACGCGCTGCTCTCGCAGATGATATTCGGCTTGGAGCAGCAGATCGAATACTGCTCGAGCTTCACCCGCCTCGAGCCCGGCGACGTCATCGTCACCGGCACGCCCGGCGGTGTCGGCGCCAAACGCACCCCGCCGCTCTGGATGAAGCCCGGCGACGTCGTCGAGGTCGAGATCGACGGCGTCGGCCTGCTCCGCAACGCCATCACCCAGGAGGCCTGACCGGCTCGCCCCCCGCGCCCCGGCGCGAGAACAAGAAACTTGTTGCGTTCTTGTTACGAGAGATCGATGCTGTTCCGTCTTGGCAGTGTGGGTCTCGGTCGCGTTCCATGGTCGTCGCATTCGGTTCGACACGCTTGCCCCGGCGCAGCCCTCCATCGCGCGTCGGGGTGGGGTAAGCGCCGTGTCCCGCCTGCTTCTCGCTCTGCTGCTCGCGCTGGCGGCCTGCAGCTCGCTACCGGTCGATAATACCGACCAGGGGGTCGTTCAGCTTCAACCAATCCGGTGGCGGCTGAAGCCGGGTTGCCTGCGGGGCGCGGCGCAGAGCGCCGGGCAGACCAGGAATACGCTCGCGCCCGAGTGCAACGACCCGGCCGGCCGCGACCTCGTGACGCTGTCCTTCTCGGGCGGCGGCGCGAAAGCGACCATATTTTCTGGCGAGGCGCTGTTCTACCTCGATTTCCTCGGGCTGCTCGATCGGGCCAGTGTCCTCTCCGCCGTGTCCGGCGGCAGCTTTGCGGCCGCCCTGTACGCGCTGTCCTGCGATCCCGCATCCGCGTGCGCCCGGCTGTCGCCGCACGGGCGTCCCCGGCCGATCTGGGAGCATGACAGCGTGATGTCGACCTTCCGCCAGGGCAACGAGGGCGTCATCGGCGACCAGGTCGGCCGGCTGTTCGTCCCGTTCCTACCGTCGTCCATCAGCACGGGGCGGTTCGGCTACCTGATCGACCACGATTACTTCGGCAGCAAGGGGCCGCCTTTCATCTTCGCCGACCTGAACCCGGCCCGCCCGCATCTGTTCCTCAACGCCACGATCACGTCGGACAACCGCGGCGGACTTGGCACCGCCTCGTCCAACCCGGCCTGCAATTCCAGCAGCGGACGCGGCTACCTCCGCCGCCGGACGACGGACGAATACTTCCATTTCGCCTTCAGCGACTACTACTTCAACCTGCTCGACTCCCGCCTGGCCGGCTACCCGCTCGCTTCCGCGGTCGCGGCCTCGAGCGCGTTCCCGGTCCTGATCGACAACGCCGTGCTGCACGATTGGTGTGGGGATGCCGGCAAGGACGACCGCATCCGCCTGATGGATGGCGGCGCGAACGACAACCAGGCCCTTATCGAGCCCTACATCATCATGGCCGAGTTGGTCCTGGGCCAGCACCGGTCCGACCTGCTGATCCGCAACCCGCCCGACCTCGATCGGCTCCGGCGCACCGACCGCGCCTTCATGCTGGCGATCAACTCGGCGGTGACCGAGACGACGGGCAGCCGAGCGACCGGCGAGGATCCGACCTCCTACGGCGTGACCGGCCTGCTCTCCGGCGCCATCGACAAGTCACTCGCCGCGATCGACGTCTACTCGGCCGAGGGCTATGCGCTGCGCAAGCAATCCTACCTGCTGCAGGGAACCATCCTGCAGCATCTCCCCAGCCACGCGCCCATCCACGCCAGCGAGATCTCGCTGACCGCGCTCGATCAGTATGCGCTGGGCGGCACCGAGGCGGCGCTGCGCCACAAGGCGAGCCTGCCGGACGAGACCGCGACAGATATCGCCCAAGCGCTCGCCGAGCGTCGCATCCTCCGTCAGGACCGCGCCTACACCGCGCTGGTCGAAAACCGCCAGGCGCGCGCTACGCTCGGGCTCTCGGACTGGCATCCGCAATGCTACTACGACATGCGCAAGGCGCTCGACGCCTCGCTGATCTCGCTGGCCGATGACGATCAGGCCTGCCTGCGCGAGGCCGCGCGCTGGTCCGTGGCGCTGCGCGCGCAGGAGATGTGCGGCGCCGACCCGGCCGATACGATCGTGGCGGCCCCCGACGGGCTGCGCTGCCCGGCCGGTCGATTGCAGCCCGCAGGCAGCCTCGCGCTGCTCGGCCGGCCCGGCGCGCTGCCCGGCCAGTGCGGCGCGCGGATCGCCGCGTTGCTGCAGCAGCACCCACCGGACGCCAACGCCGATCCACGCACCACCTGCCGCGCGCTGAACTGAGAGAACCGCAATATGCCCTTTCTCGACACCTTCGACGCGCTGCCCGCGACCGACGCCGCACGCCGCACCGGCCTGTTCTTCCAATGCCTGCACAACGATTGGCGCTCCCTGTTCGCCGAATTGCGGGCCAGGCGCCCCGTTCTGACGCTGCCGACCATGACGGTGCTGGCCCGTTGGGCCGACGTCGTGGACATGCTGTCCCGCAACGGCACGTTCCAAGTGATGTACCGCCCGCACATGGACCCGTCGGTCGGCCCCTTCATGATGGGGCGCGACGACAGCGAGTTGAATTGGCGCGACAAATCCGTCATGCGCGCGCTGCTGCGCTGGGATGACCTGCCCGGCATCCGCGCGACCGCGGCCGACGTCGCGAGCCAGGCGCTCGCCACGGCCTCCGCCGGCGGCACGGTAGACGTCGTCGCTTCCGTCTCGCGCCTGGTGCCGCTGCGGATCGTGCAGCGCTGCTTCGGCTTTCCGGGGCCGGACGACGCCAGCATGCTGCGCTGGTCGCGCGCCACCCAGGCCGACATGTTCCACAACATCGCCAACGACCCGGCCATCCTCGCCGCCTGCGTGGCCGCCGGCACGGAGATGCGCGCCTGGGTCCGGCCGTTCCTGGCGACCCGGCAGCCCTGGGCGAACGCGGCGGGCGACGACACCGTCTCGCGCCTGCTGCGCCTAACCGCGACCGGGCTGACCGGCATGGACGCCGAGGCGGTCGTCAGCAACGTGTGCGGCCTGCTCGTGGGCGCGATCGAGACGACCTCCCAGGCCGTCGTCAACGCCACCGAGCAGATCCTGCTCCACGACGAGTGGCGGCAGCGCGCCATCGCCGCCGCGGCCTCGGACGACCCCAAGGCGATCGATCCGATCGTCTGGGAGGCGCTGCGCTTCAACCCCATGACGTCGGTCGTGTTCCGCATCGCCGCAGCTCCCAGCGTGGTCGCACCATCCAGCCCGGACGAGACGGCGGTGCCCGCGGGCCGGGTGGTGGTGGCGGGGATCGGCTCGGCGATGTTCGATCCGGGCGTGTTCCCCGATCCCGACGCGTTCAACGAGCGCCCGCGGCGCCTCTATATGCACACCGGCTTCGGCGCGCACGAATGCCTCGGCGCGTTCGTGGGCGACGCGATGGTGCCGGAGACGGTGCGGCAGATCTTGCGCCTGCCCGGCATCCGGCTGCTGGCGGACGGCAAGAGTCAGGTCGACGCCGCCGGCGGGCCGTTTGCCGAGCATTTCCTGGTGGGAGTGGGCGCCACATGACCCGCGACACCAGCCGGGACGGGCTAAACAACAAGATCGAGAACGCGCTGCTCAGCAATCTGCGGCCGTTCTGGGGGTTCGTGAACACGCAACCTTGGCTGCACGACGTGCTCAACCGGGTCGTGATCGACCGGGCCGTGCGCAAGCTGCCGGCGCGTCCGCTCGCGCTCAGCACCATGCAGGACGACTATACCTCGTGGCCGTCGCTGAACGACCGCAGCTGGTTCAGCCGCTACGTACCCGCGGCCACGGCGCCAGTGCAGCCGGACGTGGCCGAGCTGTTCCGTCCGCGTGCGTCCGGGCCCCGCCTGTCCCAGCGGTCGACGCTGCTGTTCCCGGCCTTCGCGCAGTGGTTCACCGACGGGTTCCTGATGACGGAGCCGAACCGCCGCCGCACGCGGACCAACCACCAGATCGACTTGAGCCAGGTCTACGGCATCTCCGACGACGTCACGCGGGCGCTGCGTTTGTGCAGCAACAACGCCGGCGAGCGCGGCCGGCTGCGTAGCGTGATGAAGGCCGGGGAGGAGTGGGCCCCGCCGCTCTACGACGAGGCCGGCCGCAAGCCGGACCTGGTGCCCGATCCGATCCACCTGCGCCATGATTGGGACCCGGCCAAGCGAGCCACGCTGTTCGCCTTCGGCGGCGAGCGGGCCAACTCGACCTGCTACACCGCCGCGATCAACATGGTCTTCCTGCGCGAGCACAATCGGCTGGCTTCGGTCATCGAGACAGCCAACCCCGGCTGGGATGATGACCGGGTGTTCGAGACCGCGCGCAACGTCAGCATCGTCCAGCTGATCCGCGTGGTGGTCGAGGAATACATCAACCACATCTCGCCCTACTGGATCCAACTGCTGTCCTCGCCCGAGCCGGCCTACCGCGCCATCTGGAACCGCCCGAACTGGATCCCGGTCGAGTTCAACCTTCTGTATCGCTGGCACAGCCTGGTGCCCGAGCAGGTGGTCTGGTCGGGATCGGCCGTGCCGGTTGCCGATTGCCTGTTCGACAACTCGCGCCTGCTCGCCCGCGGCCTGGCGGCCACGTTCCAGAGCGCGAGCGACACCCAGGCCTGGTCGCTGGGCCTGTTCAACACCGCGGGCGTGCTGCAGCCGGTCGAACTGGCGAGCGTCGAGCAGGGGCGGGCGAACAAGCTCGCGAGCTACAACGCCTACCGGGTCAACGCCGGCTATCCGGCGGCGACCCGGTTCGAGCAGATCAGCGGCGACCCCGACATCGTCGCGGCCCTCCGCCGGCTTTATGGGACCGTGGACCGGGTCGAGTTTTTCGTGGGCCTGCTGGCGGAGGATCTGCCGCCGCGCTCGGCGGTCCCGTCGCTGATCGGACGCATGGTGGCCGCGGATGCTTTCTCGCACGCGCTGACCAATCCGCTGCTGGCGCCGCTCGTCTACACGGAAAAGACGTTCTCGCCGGCCGGGATGGCCGCGATCGATTCGATGCATTCCCTGGCGGACCTCGTCAAGCGCAACGCCCCGATACCGCCGGACCCGCTGAGGGTGACGATGGAGTGGGGGGAGTATCGATCCTCGGCGTGACCGATCGACACCGGGACCGCCGCGGTTTGCAACGAATGGGCAGGACAACGCTATGTGGAAAGCACTCGCTTCATTTCTGATCGCTCTCGGCATGTATGGGGCGGCCGCGGCGCAAACGGTCACGGACCCGGATCAGATCGCCGCCCGTCTGCATTTCTGGGCGCAGGAGAGCGGCGACCCCGTCTATTACGGCGAGGTTCGCAACGTGGATCCGCGGACCATGCAGGCCGCCGGGCATTACCAGTGCCTCGCCCTCGCCTTCATCAAATATGAGGGCGGCGTGTTCTCCTATGCCCACAAGATGTGGGCCAAGTCGCGGGACGGGTCATGCCACTATGAGGACGTGACGTCGCGCAAGGTGGGCAATCACGGCGCATGCGTGCGGGACAAGGAGGCGGGCTTCGGAACCGCGATCGGCACGGCGCTTATGACGAAGGACGACATCGATTACGCGCACAGTATCTTTCGCACGATCGACACCCATGCCCGCCGGGTCGGCGAAACGGCGGCATGCGTGCCCCCCAAAGGGGTCGGCGCCGGACTGGTCTCAATGAAGATCGAGGACGGCCGGTTCAAGCTCCTCAGCAGCCGGCCGCTGGACTACGAGGTCAACATCGAGCCGCAAGACCCGCGCAAGCCCCCTACGGCTCCCGTGTTCTAGCGCCGGCGCGCGCATTATTGCGCGCGTCCGTTTACGCCACGTTTAGATTTCTCTGGCCTACTCCGGCTCATGGCCAAGATGTCCAGAGTCGTCCGGTGTGGGCTGTTTGCGCGGGTTTTGATGGTTGCGCTGCCGCTCGGCGCGGTCCGGGCGGAGCCCCCGGCCCCCGATCCCTTCGACTGGGCGCCGGAAAGCGGCAAGTTGCTGGCGACCGCCGGCGTGACCCAGCTCGAGGGAGCCGGCGGCGGCGGCATCGTCCCATGGGCGTTGATCAGTGGCTACGGGACCCGCGATGCGATCGGCGGCAACGCTCACTATACCTTCGTTCACACCTCCGATTTCGATCTGCACTCCACCGGGGTGACGCTCGGCTTGTATGACCGGGTCGAGGTATCGTTCGCGCGGCAGTGGTTCGACCTGCGCTCGGTCGGTCCCAAGGTCGGCTTGGGTAAGAACTACACGATCGACCAGACCATCGCCGGCCTCAAGGTCCGCGTGTTCGGGGACGCCGTTTACGATCAGGACCGATGGTGGCCGCAGGTCTCGGTCGGGATGCAATACAAAGCCAACAACCGTGGCGCGCTGCTGTCGGCCATCGGCGCCCGCGCCTCTGACGGCGCCGACTTCTACGTCGCGGCCACCAAGCTGCTTTTGTCGCAAAGCTTGCTGGTCAACGCGACGATGCGCGCCACGCGCGCCAACCAGTTCGGTCTGCTTGGCTTTGGCGGTAACCGGAACACGGGATACAGCGCGCAGTTCGAGGGCAGTCTCGCCTATCTGATCAACCGCAACCTCGCCGTGGGCGGCGAATTCCGGTCCAAGCCGGACAATCTGACGTTCGCCCACGAAGACAGTGCATGGGACCTGTTCGCCGCCTGGTTCATCAACAAGAACGTCTCGGCCACGCTGGCCTATGCCAATCTCGGCCGTATCGCCAATCAAACGAGCCAGAGCGGCGTCTACGTTTCACTTCAGTTGGGCTTTTGATCGATGGCAACCCGCAACAGCATCATGCTGGTCGTAACCTTGTTGATTTGGGCCAGCCCGGCGCCCGCCGCCACGCTGTACGACGATCTCGGGCAGAAAGCCGGGATTGAGCGGCTGGTCGCGCAGGCCGTGAAGGTATGGAGCACCGATCCTCGCGTCGGGCCGACGTTCGAGGACACGAACATGCCGCGTTTCCAGCGACTGTTCGTCGACCAGATCTGTCAGATCACCGGCGGCGAGTGCCACTACACCGGCCGCTCCATGGCTGAGGCCCACAAGGGCCTCCATC
The DNA here is from genome assembly GCA_963835135.1 of uncultured Alphaproteobacteria bacterium. Classification (GTDB taxonomy): domain Bacteria; phylum Pseudomonadota; class Alphaproteobacteria; order Acetobacterales; family Acetobacteraceae; genus JAVVHH01. The sequence goes on along the minus strand of CAWIEF010000005.1, from coordinate 160,321 downwards.
TTGCGACGGTCCAGTTCAACGCCATCGCGGAGGATGTGCAGACGGCAATGGAGCAACTCGGGTTGCCCTACTCGGTGCAGAACCGTCTGCTCGCGATGTTGGCGCCGATGCATCGCGACGTGGTGACACGGTGAAGCCAGTCCGGGCCATCGTCTGCACGGCCGGCATTCTGTGTTTCTCGGTCGTCGCACTCGCCGCGACCCCGGTGGTGGTCAACCAGATGCGGCGTGCGTTTTCGATCCGCGACCTGCATGTCCACCGCGGCGAGACGGTGCGGTTCACCAATGCGGACGAGTTCCTGCATCAGATTTATATCGATACCAAGACCTTCAAGTTTTCCTCGAAGGAGCAGGCGCCTGGGGAGTCGGTCGACATCGCGTTCCCAACGGGCGGGACGTTCGACGTCAAATGCGAGATCCATCCCAAGATGGTTCTGAGTGTCACCGTCGACTGACTGCTTAACCTGACATTAAGCCTGTGCGCCTACTCTGATCTGGTACTCACGAATTCAAGAGCAGGGAATGTCGATCCGGCTTAAGATATTTCTTGCCTGTTTGAGCCTGACGGCGATCACGATCGCGTTCGGGTTGCTCGCCAGGGCTAGCCAGGCCGAGCTCGGTGGCCTCGCGTTCCGGCTCTATGACGACGCGTTCATGTCGATGAGCTATCTGCGGTCTGCGCAGAACGAATTGCTCGCGGTCTCAGGCGATCTGGTCGCGCCGACGGCCGAAAGCCAGCCCGTGATCGCAGACAAGATCGAAACCGCGCTCAGCGATCTTCAGGTCGCGCATGACCGGGCCCTCTCGCCCCAGGGCGCCGAGGCCGCCGCTTGGCTGCAGGAGCAGGTCGCCCTGCTACAGGAGCAGATCAGATCGGGGAGGCCGGCTGACCGACAACACGTGGCCCAAGTCGAGGACCGTTTCGATACCGCCGTCGAGATCAACGCGGGAGATGGATTCCGGTCACGCCGGGATACCGTCAAGGTCGTCGCGCAACTCGAGATGCAGACCTGGACGATCATGGGCGTCTCGGTCGCGGTTGCCTTGACGATCACCATGCTCCTGAGCCGCGCCATCGTCCCGTCGGTGCGGGACGCGGTCCGCATCGCGACCAACATCGCTTCGGGTCACCTGGACAACCCGATCAAGGCCGTCGGCAGCGGCGAGACGGCCGTCCTGCTCCGCGCGCTTGATACGATGCAGCGCAGCATTGCCGACAAAATGAGCCAGATCAACGCGTTGCTGGCGATGCAGGCCACGAGCCATGCATCCGAGATCGCCGCCCAGCACCTTCGTTTCGAGGTGGCGCTCGACAACATGGTGCAGGGCCTGTGCATGTTGAACGAGGAGCGCCGGATCATGGTGCACAACCGGCGGTTCGGCGAGATGTTCGCCGATGTGGATGCCGGCGATCTCCTCGCCAAGGCGCTGCCGGCACCATTGCTGACGCAAGACAAGAACGAGGAGCGGCAGCCTCGCCTTTACACGCGGACGTTGGACGATGGGCGTGCCATCGCCGTGTCGGAACGGCCGATGAGTGCGGGCGGCTGGGTCGTCACCTATGAGGACGTGACCGAACGCCACCGCAGCGAGGCGCGGATGGCGCATATCGCTCGCCATGACTCGCTGACCGGGCTACCCAACCGGTTGCTGTTCCATGAACAGATGCAAGTCGGGCTCGCCGATCCTAGGCGCGCCGCTGGAACTGCGATCCTCTGCCTGAACCTCGACCATTTCAAATCCGTCAACGATACGCTCGGACATCCCGTCGGCGATGGCCTACTCTGTGAGGTGGCCACGCGTCTGTTCGCCGAAGCGGGCGAGGGCGACACCGTCGTGCGCCTCGGAGGCGACGAGTTCGGCATCATCCAACATGCCGACGCGCAGCCCGCCGGCGCCAAGAAGCTTGCCGAACGCGTGCTCGCCGCGGTGGCCAAGCCGTTCGAAATCAACGGCAACAAGCTCTCCATCGGCGCCAGCATCGGCATCGCGGTGCACGGCCACGAGCCCGACGACGCCGACGGATTGCTGCAGAAAGCCGACCTGGCGCTCGATCGCGCGAAGTTGGACGGCCGCGGCACTTACAGGTTCTTCGAAGCCGAGATGGACGCCCTGATGCAGGCACGCCGCCTGCTCGAGATCGACCTACGCATGGCGGTCGACGTGGATCAGTTCGAGGTTCACTACCAGCCGCTCATCACCGCGGCGACCAAGCAGATCAGCGGCTTCGAGGCGCTGGTGCGATGGCGCCATCCGACGCGGGGCATGGTGTCGCCGGCCGAGTTCATCCCTGTGGCCGAGGAGACTGGCCTGATCGGCCGGCTCGGCGCGCTCGTCCTGGAGCGCGCCTGCGTCGAAGCGCTGACCTGGCCCGATACGATCAAGGTTGCCGTCAACCTGTCGCCGTTGCAGTTCCGCAACCCGCATCTCGCGGCCGACGTGGCCGACGTGTTGCGCCGCACCGGCCTGCCGCCGAGCCGGCTCGAACTCGAGGTGACGGAGTTGGTGCTGCTGCAGGACGGCGACACCATCATGGCGATCCTGCACGACATCCGCACGTCGGGCGTGCGCATCTCGATGGACGATTTCGGGACCGGCTACTCGTCGCTCAGCTATCTGCGCCGCTTCCCGTTCGACAAGATCAAGATCGACCAGAGCTTCATCCGCACCCTCGAAGACAGCGACGATTGCCTTGCGATCGTGCGCGCCGTGCTCGGGCTCGGCCGCTCGCTCGGTATGCGCGTGGTGGCGGAGGGCGTCGAGACCGAAGAGCAATACGCGCTGCTGCATCGCGAAGGCTGCGAACAATTGCAGGGATATCTGTTCAGCAAGCCCCAGCCGGCTTCGGCCGTGGGTGCGCTCATCGCCCGATACACGCAGCAGGAAGCCGCCTGAACCGAGGGTGGGTCCGGCCATGGCGGGCGCATTGCCGAACGCTGGCGCGGTTGCCACCCTGCCGCGATGAGTGAGCCCGATCTGAGACGGACAGCACCCCGCGGCGGCGTCGTTCCCGTGAGCAGGCGGGTCATGAACCTCTCGCACCTCTTGCGGCAGGCGGGCCGCCGTCACCCCGGCCAGGTCGGTCTAGTTTGGGGCGAGCGATGCTGGAGCTGGGCGGCACTCGACCGCCGGGTCGACGCGGCGGCGGCAGCTTTGGCGGCCCATGGCGTCGACAAGGGCGACCGCGTGCTGGTGCAGGCCAGGAACTGCAACCAGCTCGTGGAGACGATGTTCGTCTGCTTTCGGCTAGGCGCGGTTTGGGTCCCGACCAATTTCCGCCAGACGCCGGACGATATCGCCCATGTCGCCGTCTCGAGCGGCGCGTCGGTGATGATCTACGGCCATGAGTTCGCGGCGCACCACGACGCGGTGCGGAGCGTGTCGCCGGAGATGCGGCTCACGCTCTCGCTGCTGGAGTATGACGCGCTGGTGGCGGCGCACGAGGGGCAGAGTGCGGCGACGGCTGATGTGGAGCACGACGACCCCTGTTGGTTGTTCTACACCTCCGGCACCACCGGGCGGCCGAAGGCGGGAGTGCTGACGCACGGACAGATGGGGTTCGTCGTCACCAACCATCTGAGCGACTTGATGCCCGGGATGAGGCCGGAGGACGCCTCCCTCGTGGTTGCGCCGCTCTCGCACGGGGCGGGCATCCACCTGCTGGTCCAGGTCGCGCGCGCCGTCAAAAGCATCCTTCCCGCGTCCGACCGGCTCGACCCGGTCGCGGCGTGGTCGCTCGTCGAGCGCTGGCAAGTCACCAACATGTTCACCGTACCGACGATCCTGAAGCGCCTGGTCGAGCACCCATCCGTGCACGACCACGACCACAGCTCGCTCCGGACCGTCATCTATGCGGGCGCACCGATGTATCGCGCAGACCAGAAGACCGCTCTGCGCGCGCTCGGCACGGTGCTCGTCCAGTATTTCGGACTGGGCGAGGTGACCGGGAACATCACGGTTCTGCCGCCCCATCTGCACGACGCCGATGACGAGTCGCTCGCCGGGACCTGCGGCTACGAACGGACCGGGATGCAGATCTCGATCCAGGACGGGCAGGGCGCCGAGGTGCCGCCCGGCGAGACCGGGGAGATCTGCGTCTGCGGATTGGCGGTGTTTGCCGGCTACTACGACAACCCGGAGGCCAACGCGACAGCGTTCCGCCAGGGCTGGTTCCGCACCGGCGACCTCGGCCATCTGGATACCGCGGGGTTCCTGTTCATCACCGGGCGCGCCTCCGACATGTACATCTCGGGTGGATCGAACGTGTATCCGCGCGAGATCGAGGAGGCGTTGCTCGCGCATCCCGCGCTGGCCGAGGTCGCGGTCGTCGGCGTTCCCGACCCGGTCTGGGGCGAGGTCGGCGTCGCGGCGGCGGTGCTGCGGGACGGCGCGGAGATCGACGAGGCCGGGCTGCTGGATTGGATGGACGGCAGGGTGGCCCGGTACAAGATGCCGCAGCGGATCGTGTTCTGGGACGCGTTGCCCAAATCGGGCTACGGCAAGGTGACCAAGGCGCTCATCCGGCAACGGTTGGCCCAGGACAACGCCTGATCCGGGCTGGCGGCAGAGCTATTCTGCCGCGTCGGCATGCTCGCGGGCCGGAGCGGTGCTGGAGAAGCGGCGCTTGCTCCACTCGCGTAACGATTGGAACGCGACGTAGAGCATCGGGATCAGGAAGATGCCCAGGGCGGAGGCGGCCAGCATGCCGGCGAAGACTGGGGTGCCGACGGCGCGACGGCTGACCATGGCGGCGCCGTTGGCCGTCACGAGGGGGATCAGGCCCAGGATGAAAGCGATCGAGGTCATCATGACGGCGCGGAACCGGGTGGCCGCGCCGAGGCGGGCGGCCTCGCGGATGCTCTTGCCGGACTCGCGCTGGTCCTTGGCGAACTCGACGATCAGGATGCCGTTCTTGGCCGCCAGTGCGATCAGCACCACCAGTCCGATCTGGCCGTAGAGGTCCAGCGAAAGGCCGGCGATCAGGAGCCCGGCGAACGAGCCCAGCACACCGACCGATACGGACAACAGCACCGGGATCGGTATGACCCAGCTTTCGTACAGCGCCACCAGAAACAGGTAGGCGAACAACACCGCGAGCGCGAGGATGTAAACCGTTTGACCGGAGGCCGAGACCTCCTGGTAGGCGGTGCCGGTCCACTCGAAAGAGTAGCCGGGCGGGAGCGCGCGCTTGCTGACGCTCGCCATCGCCGCGAGCGCCGCGCTCGACGAGGTTCCGGGCTTGGGCGAGCCGCTGATGCTGACCGAGCGGTAGTTGTTGTAGCGGCTGATGGTCTGCGGCCCCAGCACGATGCGGGCGGTGGCGATGCTGCGCATGGGCACCATCTGGCCGCTCTTGTTGCGCACCTGGATGCGCCAGATAGCCGGGATGTCGGTGCGATCGACCGCCTCGCCTTGGACGTTGACCTGCCACACGCGGCCGAACAGGTTGAAATCGTTGACGTAGATGCCGCCCAGCGTGGCTTGCAGCGCGGTGAACACGTCGCTGATGGAGAGCCCCAGCGCCTGGGCTTTCTCACGGTCGATGTCGAGGAAGATCGAGGGGGTGGTGGCGCTAAAGGTGCTGAAAACGCGGGTGAGCGCCGGGTCGGTGTTGGCGGCGGCTAGCAGGCCGTTGAGGACGGAGCCCATCGAGGCGGGCTCAGCGCCCTCGAGGTTCTGCAGCTGATATTCGAAGCCGCCGGAGGTCGACAGCCCGATGATGGGCGGCAGGTTGAACGGGAAGACGTTGGCCGAGCGGATCTGCTGCAATTGGCCGAACATGCCGCCGATCACGCTTTGAACCTTGTCGCCCGGCGCGCCACGGTCGGCAAACGGCTTGAGGCGCATGACCATGAACGCGGCGTTGGACTGGTTGCTGCCGTCGAGTAGCGAGAAGCCGACGATGGAGAGGACGTTCTGGATCTGCGGGAAGCCCTTGGCGATGCCCTCGACGCGCTGGACCACCTCGCGGGTGCGGGTAACGCTGGCGGCGTCGGGCAACTGGACGGCGACGAAGAAGGCGCCCTGGTCTTCCTCGGGTAGGAAGCCGGTGGGGGTGCGCGCGCCGAGCGCCCAGATGCCGGCGCCGCAGGCGGCGACGAGGACCACCGAGAGCACCGAGACGCGGATCAGGCGGCTGACGAGCGAGGCGTAGCCGTCGCGGGCGTGGTCGATGCCGCGGCCGATGCGGCCCATGATGCCGCGACGGGGGCCGGCATGGCGGAGGAAGACGCCGCAGAGGGCCGGGGAGAGGGTCAGGGCGTTGATGGCCGAGATGATCATCGCGACCGAGATGGTGACCGCGAACTGGCGGAAGAGCGTGCCCGAGATGCCGGGGATGAAGCCGATCGGCACAAAGACCGAGAGCAGCACGAGGCTGATGGCGACGATGGGCGCGGTGATCTGGCCCATGGCCTTCTTGGTGGCCTGTTGCGGGGTGAGGTCGGGCTCCTCCTCCATCACGCGCTCGACGTTCTCGACCACGACGATGGCGTCGTCGACCACGATGCCGATGGCCAGCACCATGGCCAGGAGCGAGACGGTGTTGGCCGAATAGCCGATCGACAGCAGGACGGCGAAGGTGGCGACGAGGCTGACGGGCACGGCGAAGGTGGGGATCAGCGTCGCGCGGAAGCTGCCGAGGAAAAGGTAGACGACGATGACAACGAGCACGAAGGCTTCGCCGAGCGTCTTGATGACCTCATTGATCGTATCGGCGACGAAGTCGGAGCTGTTGTAGAAAACGGTGGATTTCAGGCCTTCGGGGAACCGGGTCTGCAGGTCGTTGAGGGCGTCCTGCACGCGTTGGCTGGTCTGCACCGCGTTGGCGCCGGGGGCGAGGTAGACGCCGACGGTGACGGCCGGGTTGCCGTTCAGGCGGCTTTCACTGTCTTGCGTGGCGGCGCCGAGTTCGACCCGGGCGACGTCGCGGACGCGGAGCAGCGAGCCGTCCGGGTTGGCGCGCAGCACGATGTTGCCGAATTCTTCGGCCGTGGTCAGCCGGCCCTGGGTCTGCAGGTTGATTTGGAACTGGGTGTCGTCGCTGGTGGGGCGGGCGCCGACCCGGCCGACCGGGGCTTGGACGTTCTGCTGCTGGATGGCGGTGACGATGTCGGACGGGGCGAGGTTCAGGCTGACCAGGCGGGCCGTGTCGAACCAGATGCGCATGGAATAGTCGAGCGCGCCGAACAGCGAGGCGGAGCCCACGCCGGGGACGCGGCCAAGCCGGTCGAGCACGTTGATGGTGACGTAGTTGGAGATGAAGAGCGGCGACTGCTTGGCGCCCTCGCTGCTGAAGGCGAGGAACTCGAGGATGGCCGAGGAGCGCTTCTGCACCGTCACACCCTGGCGCTGCACTTCCTGCGGCAGGCGCGAGAGGGCGGCTTGGACCCGGTTGTTGACGTTGACGGTGTTGATGTCCGGATTGGTGCCCAGCTCGAACGAGACGGTCAGGCCGTAGCTGCCGTCGTTGCCCGCGTTGGACTTCATGTAGATCATGCGGTCGGCGCCGTTGACCTGCGCCTCGAGCGGCTGGGCGACGGTGGCTTCAACGACGGCGGCGGAGGCGCCGGGGTAGCGGGTCGTGACCTGGACCTGCGGCGGCACGATGTCGGGGAATTGCGCGACCGGGATGCGCAGCATGGAGAGCGCGCCCGCGAGCGTCATGATGATGGCGATGACGATCGCCAGGCGCGGGCGGTCGACGAAGACGGCGGAGATCATCCTGCTAGGTCTTCGGCGTTTGGATGAGGGCGGGGGGTGCGGCTGCCGGGCCCGGGTTGACCACCGCGCCGGGGCGGACGCGCTGGACGCCGTCGACGACCACCATCTCGCCCTCCTTCAGGCCGGAGGAGATCACGGCCGTCTCCGGCGTGCTCTGCCCGAGCTGGATGCGGCGCTGCTCGGCCTTGTTGCCGTCGCCGACGACCCAGACGTAGTCGCCCTGCTGATCGGACAGCACCGCGGCGCGGGGGATGCCGATCGCCTCGATCGGCATGACGCCTTGCAGCAGGACGGTGACGAATTCGCCGTCCGCCAGGTCACGCGCGCCGGGCTCGCCGAGCTTGGCACCCTCCCGGAGCGGGTTGGGCAGGGTGCCGCGCAGGATCAGCGTGTCGGTCGTGGTGGCGACCGTGTTGTCGACGTAGTTCAGCGTGCCGGTCTTGCCATACAGCTTGCCGGTCGGCAGGCGCAGCTTGATCCTGACGGCGTCGAAGCCGCCGTTGCTGGCGTATTTGTCGCGCAGGTCCAGCGCGGCGCGGACCGAGATCGGGAAGATGACGTAGATCGGATCTTGGCTGACGATGGTGGCCAGGGTGCCGGTGCTGGGGCCGACGACGTTGCCGATGGTGACGGTGGTGCGGCTGATCAGTCCGTCGATCGGGGCCTTGATGTCGGTGTAGTCGAGGTTGATCTGGGCTTGGCGGAGCTGGGCCTGGGCGGCCAGCAACTGGGCCTGGCCGGTGCGCTGGGCGGCGATGGCGTCGTCGACGAGGCTGCGCTGGCCGGCGGGGGTGTTGATCAGCGCCTGGACGCGGCCGAGCTTGAGGTTGTTGTTCTGCACCGTGGCGTCGGCTTGGGAGACGCTGGCGGCCTGTGCTGCGACCTGTGCCTCGAACGGCCCGCGCTCGAGCTGATAGAGCAGTTGTCCGGCCTTGACCTCGGCGCCCTCCGTGAACAGCCGCTTTTCGATGAAGCCCGTCACGCGGGCCACCAGGTCGACCCGGTTGGTGGCCTGAATGCGGCCGACGAACTCGGTTTCCTCGACCACGGAGGTGCGCTTGGCCGCGACGACACCGACGGCAGGGGGGCCGCCTGGCCCCCCCTGCGCGAACGCTGCTGCCGGGGAGACGAGAAGCAGGGCGGCGATCAGGGGAACGACACGCATGTTGACGATCTACCGCGTTCTGCTGCACCGCGCCAAATTTCGTGCACTTGCATCACGCAACCGTGTCGTGCCGATTAGCGCCGACAGGGCGGCCAAATGGACGAGCGCGTGGAGGCTGACATGGGTGAACGTGTAACGGTGTGCGAGGTGGGGCCGCGCGACGGCCTGCAGATGGCCAAGAGCCGCATGCCGACGGCGATCAAGATCGGCTGGATCAGGGCGCTGGCCGGCGCGGGCCTGCCGGAGATCGAGGTGGGCAGCTTCGTGCCGCCGACGCTGATCCCGGCGATGGCCGATACGGGCGAGGTGGTGCGGGCCGTGCAGGATCTGCCATGCCTGATCGTAGCGCTGGCGCCGAACCTGAAGGGCGCGCAGCTCGCGGCCGATGCGGGGGCCAAGCGGGTCACGATCCCGGTCAGCGTCAGCGAGGGGCATAGCCGGGCCAACACGAACCGGACCACGGACGAGGCAGTGGCCGAGGTGGGGCGGATCGTCGCGTGGGCGAGGGCGGATGGGCGCGGAATCGAGGTCGAGGGCGCGTGCTCGACGGCGTTCGGCTGCTCGATCGACGGGGCGGTGCCGACCGGCCGGGTCGTGTCGGTGGCGGCGGCGCTGGCGGAGGCGGGGGCCAATACGGTCGCGCTGGCTGACACGGTGGGGTACGCCAATCCCGGGCAGGTGCGCGAAGTGGTGCGCGCGGTGCGCGGGGCGATCGGCGGCACGCTTGAGGGGCTGCATCTGCACGACACGATGGGGCTTGGGCTCGCCAATGCGCTAGCCGGGCTGGAGGAGGGGATCAGGAGCTTCGACGCGTCGCTGGCCGGGCTGGGCGGCTGCCCCTACGCGCCGGGGGCGTCCGGCAACATCGTGACGGAAGATTTGGTGTTCATGCTGGAGAGCATGGGGTTCTCGACGGGGATCGACCTGGACCGGCTGGTGGCGGCGCGGCGCTATCTGCAGGAGGGGCTGCCGGACGAGCCGCGGCATGGCGCCGTGGCGCGGGCGGGGCTGCCGCGGACGTTCAGGGCGGCTGCCTAAACGGGTGTTTCGTCAACGCGAGGCGCGGAGCGCTGCGGCACTCCGTGCGCACGAGCTGCTCTTGCCGCCCTGGATCGCCGCGCTGCCGAGAGGCGGCTCGCGATGACGGAGAGTGCGCTCACAGCTGCCGGCGCGTCGCCGAGCATGGCGCAGTGGTTCCGGCTCAAGGAGGCGCATCCGGACGCGCTGCTGTTTCTGCGCATGGGCGACTTCTACGAGCTGTTCTTCGCCGATGCGGAGGCGGCGGCCGGCGCGCTCGACATCGTGCTGACCCGGCGCGGGGAGCATGCGGGGGAGAAGATCCCGATGTGCGGCGTGCCGGTGCATGCGGCGGAGGCGTACCTGTCGCGGCTGATCCGGCGCGGGTTCCGGGTGGCGGTCGCCGAGCAGATGGAACCGGCCAAACGACGGACGGGCAAGGGGCCGCTGAAGCGGGAGATCGTCCGGCTGGTGACGCCGGGGACGCTGACCGAGGACAGCCTGCTCGAGGCGCACCGGCCGAACCTGCTGCTGGCGATCGCCATGCTCGGGGATCGGCTGGGGGCGGCTTGGCTCGACGTGTCGACCGGGCTGTTCGAGACTGCGGCGCCCGCGCGCGGCGAGATGATGGCGCTGCTGGGCAAGCTGGAACCGGTGGAGATCCTGGCGCCGGCCGGGTTCGATCTGGGCGACTGGTCGGGCCGGCGGGGTCCGGCGGTGGCCCCACCCGCGCCGCTGGCGGCCGGGGCGCGGGTAGCGCAGGCGTTCGGGGCGGCGAGCCTGGACGCATTCGGGGTGTTCAGCGATGCGGAGGCGGTCGCGGCGGCGATGGCGCTCGACTACGTGCGGCTGACGCAGGCGGGGAGCCTGCCGCGGCTGTCGCGGCCGGTCGCGGCCGGGCTGCTGGGCGAGATGATGCTGGATGCGGCCACGCGGGCGAGCTTGGAGATCACGCGCGCCCGCGATGGCGGCGGGCATACGCTGCTGGCGGCGGTGGACCGGACGTCGACCGCGGCAGGGGCGCGGCTGCTGGCGCACTGGCTGTCGGGTCCGTTGCTCGACCCGGGGGTGATCGCGGCCCGGCAGGATGGGTGGGCGTGGCTCCTCGACCATCCGGCGCTGCTGGATCGGCTCAGGGGCTCTCTGCGGGGTGTGCCGGACATGGCTCGGGCGCTCGGGCGGCTGGGGGTGGGGCGGGGCACGCCGCGCGACCTCGGCGCCATCCGGGCGGTGCTGCAGGCGGCAGCGGCGATCGCGGCGGCCATCGAGGGCGGCCCGCTGCCCCTCGCGCCGCTTGGGCTCGACCCGGCGCTGCAGGACCGGCTGGAGCGGGCGCTGGCGGACCCGATGCCGGCGCGGCTCGATGATGGCGGGGTGATCGCGGCCGGGTTCGATGGCGAGCTGGATGCCGAGCGGGCGCTGCGGGACGATAGCCGCCGGGTGGTCGCGGGGATGGCGCTGGATTACGCGCAGCGGTTCGGCGTGGCGTCGCTGAAGATCCGCCACCACGCGCAGCTCGGCTACGTGATCGAGGCGCCGGCAGCCTCCGTGGACAGGCTGCGGGCCGATCCGGCCCTGCAGATGCGCCAGGCGACGACGAACGGCGCGCGGTTCACGACGGCGGAGCTGGCCGATTTGGACCGCCGGATCGGCGAGGCCGCGGAGCGGGCGGCAGCGCGCGAGTCGCTCGTGTTCGCAGCGCTGGTGGACGAGGTGATGCGGCACTCCGAGGCGCTGGCGGCGGCGGCGGCGGCCTTGGCGGAGCTGGACGTGCTGCAAGCGTGCGCGCGGCTGGCCGAGGGTGGGCGCTGGTGCCGGCCGCGGGTGACGGACGACACGGCGTTCTGCGTGCGGGGGTTGCGGCATCCGGTGGTGGAAGCGGCGTTGGGCAGCGGCTCGTCAGGCAAGGGGGCCGGGTTCGTGCCGAACGATTGCGATCTGTCGCCAGCCCGGCGACTGCTGCTGCTGACGGGGCCGAACATGGCGGGCAAGAGCACGTTCCTGCGGCAGAACGCGCTGGCGGCGGTGCTGGCGCAGGCCGGGTTGCCGGTGCCGGCGCAGAGTGCGGAGATCGGGGTCGTCGACCGGCTGTTCAGCCGGGTGGGCGCGGCTGACGACCTGGCGCGCGGACGCAGCACGTTCATGGTCGAGATGACGGAGACGGCGGCGATCCTGCACCAGGCTGGGCCGCGTTCGCTGGTGGTGGTGGACGAGATCGGTCGGGGAACGAGCACGCTGGACGGCTTGGCGATTGCCTGGGCGGTGTTGGAGGCGCTGCACGGGCAGGTCAGGTGCCGGACGATCTTCGCCACGCATTTCCACGAGCTGGCCAAGCTGGGCTCGCAGATGCGGCACCTGTGCGCGCACACGATGCGGGTCAAGGAGTGGCGCGGCAGCGTGGTGTTCCTGCATGAAGTGGCGGAGGGCGCGGCCGGGCGGTCCTGGGGGGTGCATGTGGCGCAGTTGGCGGGGGTGCCGCAGGCGACGGTGCGGCGGGCGGCCGGGTTGCTGGCGGCGCTGGAGAAGAACGGGCACGGGCTGCCGGCCGAGTTGCCGCTGTTCGCGACGCTGCCGGAGGATCGTCCGGCGCCGCCAGACAAGCTGCGGGACGCGGTGGGGGCGATCGACCCGGATCGGCTGACCCCGCGCGAGGCCTTGGAGGCGCTGTATGCGCTGAAGGCGCTCGCGGCGGAGCCGTCCGACACAGGCTGGACTTAAATACCAGGAGTTGGTTCCACGTTTAAGCAAATCGCCTTAGAGTATTGGTAATGACGTCACCCTCACCGCTGCCCGAGCACCCGGAGGATGCCCTCCATATACTGAGGGGTGCGCTCGCGGAGCTTGCGTCCCATGGCGCGACGGTGCCGCGCGACGCCGCGCTGGGCGCGTTCCGCCGCTACGTGGCCCGGGTGCAGCATCACGTGCAGGACCTGTTCGAGGCGGGGAACATGCCTGGCCTGCGTGCGGGGCGGCTGCTGGGCGAGCTGACGGACGGCGTCATCGCGGCGCTGCACGGCTTTGCGCTCGAGCAGGATTTCGGTGCGCCGGGCTCGTTGGCGGTGGTGGCTACGGGCGGGTATGGGCGCGGCGTGCTGGCGCCGTTCAGCGACATCGACCTGCTGTTCATCACGCCCGACACGCCGGCCCCGGCGACGCTGGCCGCGGTCGAGTTCATGCTTTATTTCCTGTGGGATCTCGGGTTGAAGGTCGGTCACGCGACGCGGTCGGTGGACGACTGCCTGCAAGACGCCGAGCGCGACATGGTCGTGCGCACGTCGATGATCGACGCGCGGCTGCTGAGCGGCGACCCGGCGCTGTTCCAGTGCTTCCAGGACCGTTTCGTCGCGTTTTGCCGGGCCGACGGGGCCGGCGCGTTCCTGGTGGCCAAGCAAGCCGAGCGGGATGCGCGGCATCACCGGTATGGCGACAGCCCGTTCCTGGTCGAGCCGAACATCAAGGAGGGACGGGGCGGCCTGCGCGACCTGCAGACGCTGTATTGGATGAGCCGCTACGTGTTCGGGACGCAGGTGATGGGCGAGCTGGTCGGGCCCGACAGTCCTGGGGGCGGGATCCTGACCGCGAGCGAGGCCAAGCACACGCGCCGCTCCTGGTCGTTCCTGTGGACGGTGCGCTTCCACCTGCACTACATCGCCGGCCGGGCGGAAGACCGGCTCACCTTCGACCTGCAGCCGGTGGTCGGGGCGCGGATGGGCTACACGCGGCACGGCCGGCAGGACGGCGTGGAGCGGTTCATGCGCCACTACTTCCTGACCGCGCGGGAGATCACCCAGATCACCGCGGTGCTCGAGCCGGCGCTGGTCCGCGCCGCGCTCGGCCCGCCGGCGACGCAGCCTGCGACGGATACGACCCTGTTCGACCAGGGCTTCATCCTGGCCGACGGCAAGCTGATGACCGCGCCGGGCCGGGATTTCGAGCGCGAGCCGCTGAACATGCTGCGGATCCTGCAGACGGCGCGAGACCGGCACCTGCAGCTGCATCCGCTGACGTTGCGCGCGCTGATCCGGCAGGAGCGGCAGGCGCTGGCGTTGCGGGGCGACAGGGCGGCGGCCGATATCTTCACCAACCTGCTCTGCACGGCATGCGACGGGGCGCGCTGGATGGCGGTGTTGAACGAGACCGGGTTCCTGGGGCGCTTCATCCCGGACTGGGCGCGCATCGTCGGCCAGATGCAGTTCGACACCTACCACGTGTTCACGGTCGACGAGCACACGATCGAGGCGCTGCGCGTGCTGGACGGGCTCGAGCGGGGCGATCTGCGCGACATCGCGCCGATCGCGACGGCGCTGATCGAGGACCTGCAGTCCCGCCGGGCGCTCTACGTGGCGACGCTGCTGCACGACATCGCCAAGGGGCGCGGCGGCGACCATTCGCAGTTGGGCGCCGAGATCGCCTTGGAGGTCGGGCCGGCGCTTGGTCTTTCCGGGGAAGAGACCGAGACGGTGAGCTGGCTGGTGATGCACCACCTGCTGCTCAGCCAGACGGCGTTCAAGCGCGACATCGACGACCCCAAGACGATCCTCGACCTGGCCGATACGATCCAATCGCCCGAGCGGCTGAAGCTGCTGCTGGTGCTCACCGTCGCGGACATGCGGGCGGTGAGCCCGAAGGTGTGGAACGGCTGGAAGGCGATGCTGCTGCGCGAGCTGTACGGCCGGGTGGCGGACGTGCTGGCGGGCGGGCTGTCGACGACCGAGCGGGACGTTCGGGTGGCGCGGGCCAAGGAGGCGGCGGTTTCGTTGCTGGACGAATGGCCGCAGGAGAGCATCCAGCAGTTCCTCGATCTCGGCTATCCCGGCTACTGGCTCAGCTTCGACCCGGAGACGCACGCGCGGCATGCGAGGCTGATCCGCGAAGCCGAGGGCCGGCGGGCGCCGCTGACGGTGGACACGCAGCCGCTGCCGGCGCGCGAGGTGACCGAGGTGACGGTATACACAGCCGATCACGCCGGGCTGTTCAGCCGGATCGCCGGGGCGCTGGCGGTGGCGGGGGCGAGCATCGTGGACGCGCGGATCCATACGCTGACCAATGGCAGCGCGCTGGACACGTTCTGGATCCAGGACGCGGGCGGCGGGATGTTCGATGCGCCGCACCGGCTGGCGCGGCTGCACGTGCTGATCGACCAGGCGCTGTCCGGCGAGCTCGGCATCGCGAGCGAGATCGGTCGGGCGTCGGCGGCGCTGTTGGGACGGCGGATGCGGGCGATCCACGTTTCGCCGCGGGTCGTGGTCGACAACCGGGCGAGCCATACGCACACGGTGTTGGAGGTGAACGGGCGCGACCGGCCGGGCCTGCTGCACGACGTGACGGCGGCGATCAGCGAGCAGGGGCTGCAGATCGCCAGCGCGCATGTGACAACGTACGGGGTCCGGGCGGTCGACGTGTTCTACGTGAAGGACATCTTCGGCCTGAAGGTAGAGAACGACCGCAAGCTGGCGCTGCTGCGGCAGGCTTTGCTGGCGGCGCTGGCGCCGCCGATAGAAGGAGCGCCGCCGAGCCCGGACACGACGCCGCGGCGCAACCGGGTGACGGCGGCTTGAGCGGGGCGGCTCGGGGGGCCTGGATGGTGTGCCTGCTTGGACGTATGTCTGCGGCGGAATTGGCTTGACTGCCGCGTAAGGATCAATTTGAGGATTTTGTTTCTCGGCGACGTCGTCGGCCGGTCTGGGCGCGACGCGGTCAGCATGCTCCTGCCGGCGTTGCGGGCGGAGGTGCGGGCGGACCTGGTGGTCATCAACGGCGAGAACGCCAGTCATGGGTTCGGCCTCGGTCCGGACATGGCGGAGGCGCTGTTCGCGGCGGGCGCCGACGCGGTGACCCTGGGCAACCATGCGTGGGACCGGCGCGAGCTGATCCCGTATATCGCGCAGGAGAAGCGGGTGATCCGGCCGCTGAACTTCCCGGCCGGCACGCCCGGGGCCGGGTCGATCGAGATCACGCTCGCGGATGGGCGCAAGGCACTGGTGCTGAACGCGATGGGGCGGCTGTTCATGGACCCGCTCGACGACCCGTTCCGGATGACGGCGGAGCTGCTGGCGCGGTATCGGCTCGGTGCCAGCGTGCAGGCGATCGTGGCCGATTTCCATGCCGAGGCCACGAGCGAGAAGCTGGCCTACGCGCATTCGTTCGATGGGACGGTGTCGCTCGTGGTGGGGACGCATACGCACGTGCCGACGTCGGATCACCAGATCCTGGCGGGCGGGACGGCGTATCAGTCCGATGCCGGGATGTGCGGCGACTACGACAGTGTGATCGGCATGGCCAAGCAGGGTGCGGCGTCGCGGTTCTGGACCAAGATGCCCGGCGAGCGCATGCAGCCGGCCGAGGGCGAGGCGACGCTGTGCGGCCTGTTCGTGGTGACGGACGACCGGACCGGGCTGGCGGTGGGGGTGGAGCCGGTGCGGCGGGGCGGGCGGCTGTCGCAAGCGACGCCAGTCCTATAATAAGGCGGTCCGACTCCAACAGGATTGAGACGCCCCCGTGGCCGGCCACAGCCAGTTCAAGAACATCATGCACCGCAAAGGTGCGCAGGACGCCAAGCGGGCGCGGCAGTTCGCCAAGCTGATCCGCGAGATCACCGTTTCGGCCCGGCAGGGCTTGCCCGACCCGGCGTTCAACCCGCGCCTGCGGGCGGCGATGGCGGCGGCGCGCGAGGCCAACATGCCGCGCGACACGATCGAGCGGGCAGTCAAGAAGGCGACCGGCGCAGGAGGCGGGGAGGATTACGTCGAGGTCCGCTACGAGGGGTATGGACCGGCGGGGGTCGCGGTCATCGTCGAGGCGCTGACCGACAACCGCAACCGGACGGCGTCGGACGTGCGGTCGGCATTCAACAAGTATGGCGGGGCGATGGGGGAGACGAACTCGGTTTCCTTCATGTTCAATCGGTTGGGGGTCATATTTTATCCGGCGAAGGCCGGTTCGGCGGACGAGATGCTGGAGGCGGCGATCGAGGCCGGGGCGGACAACGTCGAAAGCGATGCCGAGGGCCATGAGGTCACGTGCGCGATCGAGGATTTCTTCGCGGTGCGCGATGCGTTGGAAAGCCGCTTCGGGGAGCCGGCGATCGCCAAGCTGGAATGGCGGGCGACGAATTCGGTGACGCTGGACGAAGAGAAGGCGACCGGGCTGCTGAAGCTGCTGGATGTGCTGGAGGACAACGACGACGTGCAGAACGTGTTCGCGAACTTTGATATTCCGGACGATGTCGCGCAACGGCTTTCTTGATCCCGCCGTGAACCCTCTCCCTCCGGGAGAGGACGGGGTGAGGGAGAAGAAAGCGGATTTGGAGTCGTCGTGATCCGCCTTATGGGCATCGATCCGGGGCTGCGGTTCACCGGATGGGGGGTGATCGAGGCGGAGGGGAACCGGCTGCGGCATGTGGCCGATGGGGTGCTAGCGACGGACAACACGCATGCGGTGCCGGCACGTCTGAAGTTCCTGCACGATGAGCTTACAGCATTGTTTCTGCAGTATTCGCCGCAGGAGGCCGCGGTCGAGGAGACGTATGTCAACCGCAATGGGGCGGCGACGCTGAAGCTGGGGTATGCGCGGGGGGTGGCGTTGTTGGCGCCGGCGCTGGCGGGGATCTCGGTCGCCGAATATGGGGCGATGGAGGTCAAGCGCGCCGTGGTCGGAACGGGGGCGGCGTCAAAGGAGCAGGTGGAGATGATGGTGCGGCGGCTGCTGCCGGCGGCGACGTTGCGCCGGGCGGATGCGGCGGACGCGCTGGCGGTGGCGATCTGCCACGCGCACCACCGGCAGACGCGGCAGCGGATTGCGGGCGCGACGGTGATGGCATGATCGCGCTGCTGACGTTCATCGCATGATCGCTTTGCTCACGGGCCGGGTCGAGGGGATCGAGGCGGATCGGTGCATCATCGACGTCGGCGGCGTCGGATACCTGGTGCAGGCGTCCACGCGGACATTGGCGGCGCTACCGGCGCCGCCGGCGGTGGCGCGGGTGCTGGTGGAGACGCAGGTGCGGGAGGACGCGATCCTGCTGTATGGCTTCGTGGAGCCGGCGGAGCGGGACTGGTTCCGGCTTCTGCTGACGGTGCAAGGGGTTGGCGCCAAGGTGGCGCTGAACATCCTGTCGGCGCTGTCGGCCCGGGAGCTGATCGGGGCGATCGCGGCCGGCGACAAGGCGAGCCTGACGCGGGCACCGGGGGTCGGCGCGAAGCTGGCGATCCGGCTGCTGAGCGAACTCAGGGATAAGGCGGGCGCGATGCCGACCGGGCCGGCGCTGCCGATCGGGATGGCGCCGCGTGGTCCGGAGGCGGATGCGCTGTCGGCGCTGGCCAATCTCGGCTACCGGCGGGCGGAGGCGCAGCCGGTGGTTGCGGCGGTGATCGCGGCGGCGGGCGAGACCGCGGGGATCGACGTCATCATCCGGGAGAGCTTGCGGGAGCTGGCGCTGAAATGAGCGCGCGGTCTTGAGCGACCGCGCGGTCGACCCGGCCCGCTCGGAGGAGGACGCCGCCGAGGCGAGCCTGCGGCCGCAGACGCTTGCGGATTTCGTCGGGCAGAAGGCGAGCCGGGAGAACCTGTCGATCTTCATACAGGCGGCACGGGACCGCGCCGAAGCGCTGGACCATGTTCTGTTCCATGGGCCGCCGGGGCTCGGCAAGACGACGCTGGCGCAGATCGTGGCGCGTGAACTCGGGGTCGGGTTCCGGGCGACGTCTGGGCCGGTGATCCAGCGCGCGGGCGACCTGGCGGCGATCCTGACCAACCTGCAGCCGCGGGACGTGCTGTTCATCGACGAGATCCACCGGCTGCAGCCGGCGATCGAGGAGGTGCTGTATCCCGCGATGGAGGACTTCCAGCTCGACCTGATCATCGGCGAGGGGCCGGCGGCGCGGAGCGTACGGATCGATCTGGCGCCGTTCACGCTGGTGGGGGCGACGACGCGGGCCGGGCTGCTGGCGACGCCGCTGCGAGACCGGTTCGGCATCCCGCTGCGGCTGGTGTTCTACACGGCGGCCGAGCTGGAGCAGATCGTGACGCGGGGGGCGGGCAAGCTCGGGTTCGACCTGGCGCCGGACGGGGCCGCGGAGATCGCCAAGCGGTCGCGGGGGACGCCGCGGATCGCGGGGCGATTGTTGAGGCGGGTCAGAGACTTCGCGGCCGTCCTTCGGCAAAGCCCGGTGGATCGCGCGGTCGCGGACGCCGCGCTGACCCGGCTGGAGGTCGACCGGCGCGGGCTCGACGGCATGGACCGCCGCTACCTGCGGCGCATCGCCGAGCACCACCATGGCGGCCCGGTGGGGGTCGAGACGCTGGCGGCGGCGCTGGCGGAGGCGCGAGACACTCTCGAGGACGTGGTGGAGCCGTTCCTGATCCAGGAAGGGCTGGTGCTGCGCACGAGTTGGGGGCGGATGCTGGGCGAGGAGGGCTGGCGGCATCTCGGGCTGGCGCCGCCGCGGGCGCAGCCGCAGCTGGATTTGCTGCCGGATTCGGAGTGATCGCGAGCAATCGATGGTTTATCGACTGAATTTGCGGGTTTACTACGAAGATACCGATGCTGGCGGCATCGTTTACCATGCGCGTTACTTGGCGTTTGCCGAGCGGGGCCGCACCGAAGCCTTGCGCGAGGCGGGAGTGCCACATGACGAACTCGTCACGCAATTTGGCCTGATCTTTGTGGTGCGGCGCATCAAAATGGATTATTTGCGCCCGGTGCGGCTGGACGCCGAATTGGTTGTCGAGACGGGGCCATGGGCGCTAGGTGGCGCGACCGTCGACGTCGAGCAGCGATTCGTGGTGGCGGGTCAGGAGACAGGACGGCTTTCGGCCGGCCTGGCCTGTGTTCGCGCCGCGGATGGCCGGCCCGCGCGCATTCCGCGGCGGTGGCGGGCGGCGTTGGGCGAGCGTGATTGAGTTTGGGGGTGCGAGTTGGATCCTGTTGCAGCCACGTCGATCGGGACCGGGGGAAGTGGCGACATTTCGATCCTCGGCCTGTTCCTGCAGGCCGACCTGGTGGTCAAGTTCGTGATCCTGCTGTTGCTGGCGGCCAGCGTGTGGGTGTGGGCGATCGTGTTCGAGAAGGTGACGTCGCTGCGGCGGGCGAACCGGGACGCGACGCTGTTCGAGGACCGGTTCTGGTCCGGCGGCAGCCTGGACGAGCTGTATGACGTCGAGGGCGCGCGTCCGCGGCATCCGATCGCGGCGGTGTTCGGCGCGGCGATGGGCGAGTGGAAGCGCAGCTCGCAGGTAGCGGGCGCCGATCTGAGCCGGGGCAGCGTGCGCGAGCGGATCGACCGGGCCGTGGTGGTGACGGTGACGCGGGAGATGGATCGGATGGAGCGCTGGATGGTGTTCTTGGCCTCGGTGGGGTCGGTCGCGCCGTTCATCGGGCTGTTCGGCACGGTGTGGGGCATCATGCGGTCGTTTTCGGCGATCGCGACGAGCCGGAACACGAACCTGTCGGTGGTGGCGCCGGGCATTGCGGAGGCGCTGTTCGCCACCGCGATTGGCCTGGTGGCGGCGATCCCGGCGGTGCTCGCCTACAACAAGCTGAGTTCCGACCTGGCGCGGTTCGCCGGCCGGCTCGAGGGGTTCGGGACCGAGTTCGGGGCGATCCTGTCGCGCCAGTCCGAAGAGAAGGCCTGAGCGATGCCGTCGCCGCTGCAGCGTTCGGGGATGAGCCGAAGCAGGGGGCGTTACCGTCCGCTGGCCGAGATCAACGTCACGCCATTGGTCGACGTGATGCTCGTGCTGCTGATCGTGTTCATGGTGGCGGCGCCGCTGATGACGTCGGGGGTCAACGTCGACCTGCCGAAAGCCAGCGCCAATCCGGTGAGCCAGGACAGCGAGCCGCTAACGGTGAGCGTGAACGCCGAGGGCAAGATCTACCTGCAGGACACCGAGCTGCCGCTGACGGACCTGGCGACGAAGCTCGCGGCGATCGCGGACAACAAGATGGACCGCCGCATCTTCGTGCGGGGGGACAAGGCGCTGAGCTATGGGCGCATCATGGAGGTGATGGCGACCATCACGCAGGGCGGTTTCACCAAGGTGGCGTTGCTCGCCGAGCAGGCCGGCCCGTCCACCGCGCCCGCAGCGCCGGGGCCGCCTGCGGCAGCGTCCAATCCCGCGCCACCCCCGCCCGCCTCGCGCCCGCGGGTGCGCTGAGCCCGGCGTGAGCGCTCGACCTGTCCGATGAACCAGGATCTCCGCCGCACCGGACTGATCTCGGCCGGGTTGCACGCCGCGGTGCTGGTGGGACTGCTGCTGACGCTGCAGCCGCCGGCGGCGCCGCCGATGGACGATACCGCGGTGACGATGGAATTCGCGACCGCGCCGGGCGAGGTGCAGCGCGCGCGGACCCCGGCCACGACTCCGGCCCCGTCGCCGGCCGAGGTGCCGACGCCCGACCTGCCGTCGTTGGAGCCGCCGAAGCCCGCGCCGACCGAGGCGCCCGCGCCGCCGCCGCCACCGCCGTTGCCGCCGCCGCCCTCGCCACAGGCGGTGCCGGTGCCCTCGCCGCCGATTCCGCCGCCGCCGGCACAGTCGCCCGCCCTGTCCGCGCCGGTCACGGTGACGCCGGCGCCGCTGCCCGCCGCGCCGGCGCCGTTGCCGGTGCCGCCGATGCCGCCGCCGCCGGCGCCGGCACCGACCCCGGCGAAGCCCGCGCCGCAAGCCGCGCCCGGCGCCGAAGCCGGATGTGCGCCCGCCCGCCGCGCGCCCGGCGCCGGAGCGGCCGACGCCGACCCAGCGGACGACGAGCACGACCAACCAGCAGAACCCGACGAAGAACACCGCCGACGACAGCAAGACGCTGGAGGCGACGCTCGAGCGGCTGCGCTCGCTGCAGGCGCAGTCGGCGCCGCCGACGCGGAGCTACAACCCGCCGCGGGGCGGCGCGCCGGGCGGCGGCAGCCCGAACGGGGTCGACAATGCCAAGCTGTCGGGGGCCGACCGCGGGGCGATCGGCGACCGTATCCGCGAGTGCTGGACGCGCGACGCCGGGGCGCGCGATGCCGAGAAGATGTCGGCCGTGCTGCAGGTCGTGACCGATGGCGGCGGCACGGTGCGGGATGTGAGGATCGTGCAGCCCGGGCAGGGGCCCGGCGGCATCGCGTTCGCCGAACGGGCGCGGCGGGCGGCGCTGGACCCGCAATGCAACCCGATTCCGCTGCCGCGGGCGTTGCTCGGCCAGACGCACACGTTCGAGATCAATTTCAGGCCGTGACAGTGCGCGGCATCTTCACCGAGCTTCGGCTTGTGGACCATCCTCACCCAACCCTTCCCCGCCAGCGGGAGAGGGCTCCTGACGTCGGAGTTCGATCATGAACGACACCTTGTTGAGCCGTCGCGCTGCCTTGCTCGGCGCGGGCATCGCCGCCGTGCCGCTGCTCGCGCATGCGCAGTCGGCAGCGCCGGATACGCAGATCACGGTCGATCGGGCACGCACCGCGCCGATCCCGATCGCGATCCCGGCGCTGGCCGGAACCGGGCTGGGCGGGCAGATTGCGGACGTCATCAGCAACGATCTCGGCCGGTCCGGGTTGTTCCGGCCGATCGGGGGCGCGGCGCAGATCGGGGCGGGCGACGCCGGCGACACGCCGAACTTCCAGAACTGGAAGGCGGTCGGCGCGCAGGCGCTAGTGACCGGCAAGGTCGAGGGTGGCGGCAGCAACGTGCGGGTGGAGTTCCGGCTGTGGGACGTGCTGCCGGGGCAGCAGATCCAGGGGACGGCGTATACGACGACGTCGACCAACTGGCGCCGGATCGCGCACATCATCAGCGACGTGATCTACGAGCGGCTGCTGGGCGAGAAGGGCTATTTCGACACCCGCATCGTGTATGTCGCGAGCAGCGGGCCGCGGCAGCAGCGGGTGAAGCGGTTGGCGATCATGGACCAGGACAGCGAGAACAACCGCTTCCTGACCGATGGCAGCTGGCTCGTATTGACGCCGCGTTTCCATCCGACGCGCGACCAGATCGTCTACATGTCCTACTATAATAACCGGCCGCGCGTGTGGACGTTCGATCTCGGCTCCGGTCGGCAGACGGTGCTGGGGGATTTCGACGGCATGACGTTCGCGCCGCGGTATGCGCCGGACGGCAACAGCATCATCATGTCGGTGGCGCGCGGGGCCGGGTCGGACATCATCTCGGTGGGGCTGGGCGGCGGCGGGAGGCGCGCGCTGACCAGCTCGGGCTCGATCGACACGAGCCCCTGCTACAGCCCGGATGGCAGCCAGATCGTGTTCAACTCGGACCGGGGCGGCGACCAGCAGCTCTACATCATGGGCGCGGGGGGCGGCAGCGCGCGGCGGATCTCCTATGGCAAGGGGCGGTATGCGACGCCGGTGTGGTCGCCGCGCGGTGATTTGATCGCGTTCACACGCCTGGGTAGCAGCGGGTTCGCGATCGGCGTGATGCGGCCGGACGGCTCGGGGGAGCGGATCCTGTCGGAGAGCTTCGACGTCGAGGGGCCGACGTTCTGCCCGAACGGGCGGGTTTTGATGTTCTTCCGCGAGGGGCAGGGCGGGGCCGGGTCGCGGTTGGTGTCGATCGACATCACCGGGTTCAACGAGCGGGTCGTTTCGACGCCGACGGACGCGTCGGCGCCGGCATGGTCGCCGCTCCTTGCTTGACCCGGCCCAAGACGCGTCGTATCGCGCGACACGACGCAACGGAATGGTCTCATGAAGTACAAAGCTTTCGGGTTTCTCGCCGCTCTTGCCCTCCTGAGCGCTTGCGCGGACAACGGCGCGAGCACGGGGGCGGCGACGGGCAGCGGCGCCAACGCGTCCGGCTTGGGCAGCGCGGCTCCGGGCAGCCAGCAGGACCTGGTCGCCAACGTGGGGGACCGGGTGTTCTTCGGCTATGACCAGAACAACCTGAGCAGCGATGCGCGCGCGACGCTGGACCGGCAGGCGGCGTGGCTGCAGCGCTATGCGCAGGTGACGGTGCAGATGGCGGGCAACACGGACGAGCGGGGCACCGAGGAGTATAACCTCGCCCTCGGCCAGCGCCGGGCCAATGCCGCGCGCGACTACCTGGTCGCGCAGGGCGTGAGTGGGTCGCGCATCCGGACGATCAGCTACGGCAAGGAGCGGCCGGCGGCGGTCGGGTCCGACGAGCAGGCCTACGCGCAGAACCGGAATGCGATCACCTCCGTCCAGTAGGACGGCGGTTCCGATGCGGGTGGCCGCGGCTGCGGTGCTGTGTTGCGCGCTGGCGGTTCCGGCGCGGGCGCAGATGGATTCGCGCGAAGGGATCATGCTGCAGAACCAGATCTTGGAGTTGCGGCGAGATCTGCAGGCGGTGCAGGCGCAGCGCGGCGGCGGCTATTACGCGCCGCCGAGCGACACGGCTGCGAGCCAGGGCGGCGGATTGCAGGCGCAGTTGCTGGATCGGGTGCAGACCCTGGAGGACCAGGTTCGGCGGCTGCGGGGGCAGTTGGACGAGCAGTCGAACGCGCTGCAGCGGGCGCAGGCGAGCCTGTCCAAGCAGATCGACGACCTGAGCTTCCGGGCGGGCAACGCGGCGCCGGGCGGGAGCTTGGGCGGTGCGGGGGGCGGCGCTGCGCCGCCGAGTTTGCCGCCGCCGCGTCCGACGGCGCCAGCCGATAGCGCCGCCGGGCCGGTGCCGCGGCGGACCCCCGAGATCGCCCTGCAGGACGGCAACGCGGCGTTGGCGCGACGGGATTATCCGGCGGCCGAAGCGGCAGCGCGTGAGGTGCTGGCCGCGCGCACTTCGCCGCGCGCCGGAGACGCCAGCTTCCTGCTGGCGCAGTCGCTGATGGGGCAGCGGAACTACCAGGGTTCTGCGGTGGCCTATGACGATGCATATAACCGGAGCCGGACCGGGACGCGGGCGCCGGACGCGCTGCTCGGGCTGGCCAACGCGCTGACCGGGCTGAACGACAAGAACGCGTCGTGCGCGACGCTCGACAAGCTGCGGCGGGAGTTTCCCAACGCGCGGGGCGCGGTGCGGGAGACCGCGGCGACGCTGCGGGCGCGCAACGGCTGCGGCTGAGCCGTCGGGCCTGCCCGTCTCGGCGGACGAGTTCGCGGGGCTGATGGCGGGACTAGGTGCGTTCGGGGCTGAGCGCCGGGTCATGGTGGCGGTCTCGGGCGGGGCGGACAGCATGGCGCTGGCGTTGCTGCTGTCGCGGTGGGGGCGGCCGGAGGCCGTCATCGTGGACCATGGATTGCGGGCGGGATCGGCGGACGAAGCGGCGGTGACGATGGCGCGGCTGGCGGCGCTGGGCGTGCCGGCCAGCATCGCGCGGGCGCGGCTCGCGGCCGGGCCGGCGCAGGCCGAACGGGCCCGGATCGCCCGGTACGAGTTGCTGCTCGCGGCCTGCCGGGCGGCGGGCCTGCCGGACTTGCTGGTGGCGCATCACGCGGGCGATCAGGCGGAGACCGTACGGATGCGCGCGACGGCGGGAAGCGGGGTGTTGGGCCTGGCGGGGATGGCAGCGGTGTCGTACCGCGCGGATGGCCGGATCCTGCGGCCGCTGCTCCGGGTCGAGCCGACGCGGTTGCGCGCGAACTTGCGGCTGGCGGGCCTTGGGTGGGCGGAGGACCCGGGCAACAGCGATGTTGGGACGGCCCGCGGCCGCTTGCGGGCGACGATGCGCGCGGCGGACCGGGCAACGGCGCTGGGGTTGGCGGAGGCGAGCGCGGGGGAGCGGGAGCGAATCCTGCGCGCGGTGGCCGACGAGTTGGCCGAGGTGCGGCTCGCGCCGGAGGGCTTCGCGGTGGTGCCGGGGCGCTTGGGGCGGGACACGCTGTCCGCATTGGTTTGGACGATCTCCGGGCATCGCTATCCGCCGCGGCGGGCGCAACTGGCCCGGGGGCTCGAACCGCGGACCCTGCATGGGGTGATGGTGCGGCCGGCGGGACGGTTGGGGCAGGGGACGCTGATCGCGCGGGAGCCCGGGGCCGTGGGGAACGCGGTGGTTGCGGCCGATGGCGCGAGGTGGGATGGGCGATTCCGGCTGCGGGGGACGGTTCCGCCCGGTCTCTCGATGGGCGCGCTGGGCACAGACGCGGCGGCGCTGCGGACGTTGTCCCCGTTGCCGGCGGTGGTGCTGGCGACGCTGCCGGCGCTGCGCGAGGGCGGCAGGCTGGTGGCGGTGCCGCATCTGTCCTTTCCTGACTCGGGATCGTGGCGTAGCCTGTCGGTGAGCTTTTGGCCGCAGCAGCCGGCTGCTGCGTCGGCGAAATCTTTCGGCGTTAACCCTCTCGAATGGAGGGGGGTGTAGAGTAGCCTTGGCGGCCTTATGTTGTTGACCGAAGGCAGCCGGTGGGCCGGCGGCAAACGGGACTGGATTGTTGGACGCACATGATGAGCAATTTCGGCCGTAACCTCGCGCTGTGGGTGATCATCGCCCTCCTGCTCGTGGTGCTGTTCAACCTGTTCCAGCCCGGTGGCAACACGCGCGCTGCGACGCAGGTCGCGTACTCCGACTTCATCTCCGAGGTGAATGGCGGGCGGGTGCGCGACGTAGTGATCCAGGGCCGGACGGTCAGCGGGCAGTTGACCGACGGGCGCACATTCCAGACCTACACGCCGGAAGATCCGGCGCTGGTGAGCCGCCTGACGGACAAGGGCGTGCGCGTGATCGCCAAGCCGGAGGAGAGCGACAACCCGCTGCTGCACTATCTGCTGAGCTGGTTCCCGATGCTGCTGCTGATCGGCGTTTGGGTGTTCTTCATGCGGCAGATGCAGTCGGGCGGCGGCCGGGCGATGGGCTTCGGCAAGTCGCGAGCGCGGATGCTGACCGAGAAGCAGGGCCGGGTGACGTTCGAGGACGTCGCGGGCATCGACGAGGCCAAGCAGGAACTGCAGGAGATCGTCGAATTCCTGAAGGACCCGCAGAAGTTCCAGCGGCTCGGTGGCAAGATCCCCAAGGGCGTGTTGCTGGTGGGCCCGCCGGGCACTGGTAAGACGCTGCTGGCGCGGGCGATCGCGGGCGAGGCGAACGTGCCGTTCTTCACGATCTCCGGGTCGGACTTCGTCGAGATGTTCGTCGGTGTGGGCGCGAGCCGGGTGCGCGACATGTTCGAGCAGGGCAAGAAGAATGCGCCTTGCATCATCTTCATCGACGAGATCGACGCGGTGGGCCGCCATCGCGGCGCCGGGCTGGGCGGCGGCAACGACGAGCGCGAGCAGACGCTGAACCAGATGCTGGTCGAGATGGACGGGTTCGAGAGCAATGAGGGCGTGATCCTCATCGCGGCGACGAACCGGCCGGACGTGCTGGACCCGGCGCTGCTGCGGCCGGGACGGTTCGACCGCCAAGTGGTGGTGCCGAACCCCGACGTGAACGGCCGCGAGAAAATCCTGCGGGTGCACATGCGCAAGGTGCCGTTGGCGTCCGACGTGGATCCGAAGGTGATCGCACGCGGCACGCCCGGCTTCTCGGGTGCGGATTTGTCGAACCTGGTCAACGAGGCGGCCTTGCTGGCGGCGCGGTTGGGCAAGCGCGTGGTGGCGATGAACGAGTTCGAGCACGCCAAGGACAAGGTTATGATGGGAGCCGAGCGGCGCTCACTGGTGATGTCCGAAGGTGAGAAGCGGATGACCGCCTATCACGAGGCGGGGCATGCGCTGATCGCGATCAACGACCCGGAGTGCGACCCGGTGCACAAGGCGACGATCATTCCGCGCGGGCGTGCGCTGGGCTTGGTGATGAGCCTGCCGGAGGGCGACCGGTTGAGCGAGAACCGGGCGCGTCTGCTGGCGCGGATGAAGATGGCGATGGGCGGCCGGGTCGCGGAAGAGCTGGTGTTCGGGCCGGACAAGGTGAGCAACGGTGCTGCGGGCGACATCAAGGCGGCGACGAACATCGCGCGCACGATGGTCACCGAGTGGGGGATGAGCGACAAGCTCGGCATGATCGCCTACGGCGACAACAGCCAGGAGGTGTTCCTCGGCCACTCAGTCACGCAGAACAAGAACGTGTCGGAACTGACCGCGCGCGACATCGATGGCGAGATCAAGCTGTTCATCGATAACGCGTATTCGGGCGCCAAGACGCTGCTGACGGAGCGGCTGGACGAGCTGCATCGGCTCGCCCGCGGGCTGCTGGAATACGAGACGCTGTCGGGCGACGAGATCCGCACCGTGCTGCGGGGCGAGCCGGTCATCCGCAAGGTGGTTGACGAGCCGGCGCCGGACTCGCGCCGAGCTTCGGTTCCGACTGCCGGCCGGCCGATCCCGCCGTCTCCCGCCGGCGGCCTCGGGCCGGCGCCGCAGCCCGGCTAACACCTCGATCCATCGCACAAGACAATGGCCTGCCGGTCTCCGGTGGGCCATTGTCGTATCGGGATGGCTGAGATCGATCGGAATGCGCCGGGCTGGGCCGGGCTGCCCGCTGGGCCGCAGGTGATGGGAATCATCAACGTCACGCCGGACAGCTTCAGCGATGGCGGACGGTCGTTTGCGGCGGCGGTCGCGCTGGGGGAGGGCATGCTGGCCGACGGGGCCGCGATCGTCGACATCGGGGGCGAATCGACGCGGCCGGGTGCGACGCCGGTGCCGCCTGAGGAGGAGCAGCGGCGCATTTTGCCGGTCATCGCTGCGCTGGCGCGGAGTGGCGCCCGCATTTCGGTCGACACGCGGCATGGGTCCACCATGGAACGGGCGCTCGGATCTGGCGCCGGCGATCGTCAACGACGTGTCGGGACTGACGTTCGATCCGGGGTCGGCGGGGGTGGTGGCGCGGGCCGGGTGCCCGGTGATCCTGATGCACATGCGGGGGACGCCGGAGACGATGGGCGGGCTGGCGGAGTATGGCGACGTCGTTGCGGAGGTGCTGGGGGAGTTGCAGGGGCGGATCGCCGCGGCCGAGGCGGCGGGGGTGGCGCGAGAGCGCATCGCCGTCGATCCCGGGTTCGGGTTTGCGAAAAACACGCGCCACAGCATCGATTTACTGCGACACTTCTCACGTTTTGTTAACCTGCGGTGCCCTATTGTAGCCGGATTATCGCGTAAGAGCTTCGTCGGTGCGTTGTCGCGGGTCGTGGAGCCGAGCGAACGAGATGCTGCCTCGGTTGCCGCTGGATTGTTCGCGGTCAGTCAGGGTGCATCAGTTTTGCGGGTTCACAACGTTCGTGCAACGGTTCAAGCGTTGCGTGTCTGGACGGAGTTGAGCGTCTAGGCGGGCCAGTGTGAGGGGATCGAGGTGACGAAGAAGCGCTTGTTTGGGACGGACGGCATCCGCGGGACCGCGAACGTCTACCCGATGACGGCCGAAACGGCCCTGAAGCTGGGTCAAGCGGCCGGGCTGCGCTTCGTTCGGGGCAGCCATCGCCACCGGGTGGTGATCGGCAAAGACACGAGGTTGTCCGGCTACATGATCGAGCCGGCGCTGGTGGCCGGGTTCGTCGGTGCCGGGATGGACGTGACGCTGGTCGGTCCGTTGCCGACGCCGGCGATCGCGATGCTGACGCGGAGCCTGCGTGCGGATCTGGGCGTGATGGTGTCGGCCTCGCACAACGCGTTCGAGGACAACGGGATCAAGCTGTTCGGCCCCGACGGCTTCAAGCTGTCGGACGAGACGGAACTGGCGATCGAGGAGCTGATGAGCCAGGACCGGGCGAGCTGGCTTGCGCCGCCCGAGCGGTTGGGACGGGCGAGCCGGCTCGAAGATGCCGGCGGGCGCTACATCGAGGCGGCCAAGGCCACGTTCCCGCGCGGATTGACGCTGGACGGGCTCAAGATCGTCGTCGATTGCGCGAACGGCGCGGCCTACCGGGTGGCGCCGACGGTGCTGTGGGAACTCGGGGCGACGATCATCACGGTCGGCGTCGAACCGGACGGGTTCAACATCAACAAGGACTGCGGGTCGACGGTGCCGGAGCATCTGCGCGCCAAGGTGCTCGAGCATGGGGCCGATCTCGGGATCGCGCTGGACGGGGACGCGGACCGGCTGATCCTGATCGACGAGAAGGGCGAGATCGTCGATGGGGACCAGATCCTGGCGCTGATCGCGTCGTCGTGGCATCGATCGGGCCGGCTGGCCGGCAATGGCGTGGTGGCGACGGTGATGTCGAACCTCGGGCTGCAGAAGATGCTGGAAGGGCAGGGCCTCAGCCTCGAACGCACGAAGGTGGGGGACCGCTACGTCGTCGAGCGGATGCGGGCGACGAAGATGAACGTGGGCGGCGAGCAATCGGGTCACGTCATCCTGTGCGACTATGCGACGACCGGCGACGGGCTGATCGCGGCGCTGCAGGTGTTGGCCGTGCTGGTGCACTCCGGGCGTCCGGCGAGCGAGGCCTGCAAGTTGTTCGAGCCGTTCCCGCAGTTGCTGCAGAACGTGCGGTTCGCAGGCGGGTCGCCGCTGAAGCATCCGCGCGTGCTGGAAGCGGTGGCGGATGCGGAGGCGCGGCTGGGAGCGTCGGGGCGCGTGTTGCTGCGCCTGTCCGGCACGGAGCCGCTGGTGCGAGTGATGGCGGAGGGCGAGGATGAAGCGGCCGTGCGGCAGATCGTCGCCGGGCTGTGCGACATGATTCAGTCGACGGCGGCGGCGGAGGCTGCTTGACCCGGTGAAGGGCCGGGTTCTGGTCATTGCGGGGTCCGACTCCGGGGGCGGTGCGGGGATCCAGGCTGACATCAAGGCGATCATGGCCATGGGCGGGTTCAGCGCCACGGCGGTGACGGCGATCACGGCGCAAAACACGGTCGGCGTCCATGCGGTGCATGCGCTTCCACCCGACCTGGTGCAAGCGCAGATCGAGGCCGTGCTGGACGACATCGGCGCGGACGCGATCAAGACGGGCATGCTGGGCGATGCGGCGACGGTGCGGCGGGTCGCGGCGTGCGTGGCTGGGTCGGCACGGTCGATCCCGCTGGTGATCGATCCGGTGATGGTCGCGAAAGGGGGGCAGCCGCTGCTCGCGATCGAGGCGCTGGACGCGCTGCGGGAGGACCTGCTGCCGCTGGCGGCGCTGGTCACGCCCAACCTCCCCGAGGCGGAATGCCTGCTGGGTCACCCGATCACCGATGCCGCGGACGCGGCGCGCAAGCTGATCCGACGCGGCGCCAAAGCGGTGCTGGTGAAGGGGGGCCATGGCGAGGGGCGGGACGTGACGGACGTGCTTGCCGATGCCGATGGGGTTCGCCTGTTCACGATGCCGCGGATCGAGACGCGTCACACGCATGGGACGGGCTGCACGCTGGCGAGCGCGATCGCGGCCGGGCTGGCGCAGGGGATGGGGCTGGATGCGGCAGTGGGGCGAGCGCGGGCGTATGTGCAGGAGGCGATCCGGACGGCGCCCGGGTTCGGAGCGGGACATGGTCCGCTCAACCATAACGCGGTGGTCGCTTAGGTACGGGACGTCAGGAGCCGTAGAGGGTCTCGGGGGAGACGATCGGGGGGGATAGTTCGGTGAGGGTGGCGTCGCGGAGGGCGGTGTAGAAGCACGTGCGATGGCCGGTGTGGCAGGCGGCGCCGACTTGGTCGACGAGGAGGAGGAGGGTATCACCGTCGCAGTCGAAGCGCAGGTCGACGAGGCGCTGGGTTTGGCCAGAGGTCTCGCCCTTGCGCCAGAGGGCGGCGCGGCTGCGGCTCCAGTAGCAGACCTGGCCGGTGGCGAGGGTTTGCTCGATCGAGATGCGGCTCATCCAGGCGAGCATCAGGACTTCGCCGGTGTCGTGCTGCTGGGCGATGGCGGGGATGAGGCCGGCGTCGTCGAAGCGGAGGCTGGCGAGGAGGTCAGTCGTCAAAGTATTTGGGTCCATGCAGGGCGGCGAAGGCTTGGTCGAGATCGGCGATCAGGTCGGCGGTGTCTTCGAGGCCGATGTGGATGCGCACGGCCGGGCCGCCGAACTCGCCGCTGTTGGCCGAGCGGTTGAGGAAGCCGGTGGTGGGCAGGGCGAGGCTTTCGAAGCCGCCCCAACTCGCGCCGATGCCGAAGAGGGTGAGGCGGTCGATCATGGCCCGGGTGGCGGCGGGGGTGAACTCGGGCTGGAAGACGACGCCGAAGAGGCTGCACGCGCCGGTGAAGTCGCGTTTCCAAAGGTCGTGGCCGGGCGCGCCGGGGAGGGCGGGGAAGAGGACTTGCTTGACCTCGGGCCGGGCTTGCAGCCATTCGGCGACGGCGAGGGCGGATTTGGATTGTTGCGCGAGGCGGACGCCCATGGTGCGCAGGCCGCGCAGGCAGAGCCAGCAATCGTCGGGGCTGGCGTATTGGCCAAGGGCGAGGGCGGCGGTGCGGACGCGTTCCCACTCGCGGTCGTCGGCGACGGTGATGGAGCCGAGGAGGACGTCGGAGTGGCCGACCGGGTATTTGGTCAGCGCCTGGATGGAGACGTCGACGCCGAAGCGGAAGGGCTGGAAGTGATGGATGCCCCAGGTGTTGTCCATCAGCACCTTGGCGCCGTGCTGGCGGGCAACGGCGGCGAGGGCAGGGACGTCCTGGACCTCGAAGGTGTGGCTGCCGGGGCTCTCGAGGTAGAGCACGGTGGTGTTGGGACGTAGGAGGCCCTGCAGGGCGGCGGCGTCGATGGTGGGCTGATAGTAGGTCGTCTCGATGCCGAGATTGCGGAGCATGCCGTCGGCGAAGACGCGGGCGGGGCCGTAGACGCTGTCGGGCATGAGGCAGTGGTCGCCGGATTTGAGGTAGGCGAGCAGAGGCGTGGTGACAGCGGCGAGGCCGGAGGAGACGATCTGGCAGCGGGTGCCGCCCTCGACCTCGGCGATGACGTTCTCGAGGGCGTGGTGGGTGGCGTTGCCCATGACGCCGTACATCGGGTCTTGCAGGAGGCGGTTGCCGCCGGCGATGCGATCGGCGCAGTCGACGTGGAGCATGGTCGAGCCGCGGTGGACGGGCGGATTGACGAAGCCGCGGATCTTGGTGCCGTGGCGGCCGGCGTGGGACAGCCGGGTCGCGAAACGATGTCCCTTGCTGCTGACGTCATCGGGCATCGGTGGTGGTCTCCTTGATAGTATCAGGCCGGCTGGCCCATTCGGTCCATGAGCCATCATAGACGGCACCGGGCGGGAAGCCGGCCTGAATCAGGCCGAGGGTCAATATGGTGGCGGTAACGCCGGTGCCGCAACTGGTGACGACGGGTTTCGTGCCGTCGACGCCGGCGGCGGCGAAGCGGGCCCGGAGGTCGGCGGGGGAGAGCATGGTGCCGCCGGGGCCGAGCAGTTCGGTGGAGGGGAGGCTGGTGCTGCCGGGCATGTGGCCGCTGGGCAGGCCCGGGCGGGGCTCGGGCGCGGTGCCGGCGAAGCGGCCGGCGGGGCGGGCATCGAGCACGACCCGGGCGGGATCGGGCGCCATCATGTCGCCGATGCCGCGGAGGCGCTCGGCGCGGAGGCTGGCGCGGAACTGGGTGGGGGCGGGCGGAGGGGGCGCGCCGGTTTCGACGGGGCGGCCTTCGCGGGTCCATTCGGGCAGTCCGCCGTCGAGGATGGCGGCGGCGTCGTGGCCGAACAGGCCCATGAGCCACCAGCCGCGGGCGGAGGAGGCGATGCCCTTCTGGTCATAGAAGACGAGCGTGCTGTCGTTGCCGACGCCCAGCTCGCCCATGAGGCGGGCGAAGCGGCCGGGGGTGGGGACCATGTGGGGCAGGGTGGTCTCGGGGTCGGCGACGAGGTCGATATCGAAGAAGCGGGCGCCGGGGATGTGGGCGGCGGCGAACTCGGCGGCGCCGTCGCGGGCCTCGTTGGGGAGGTATTTGGTGGCGTCGAAGACGAGGAGGCCGGGGGCGCGGAGGTGTTCGGCGAGCCATTGGGCCGAGACGAGGGGCGGCATCAGGCGTCCACCAGAGCGAGGGCGATGCGGCGGTTCTGGCGGCCTTTGTTTTCGATCTTGGTGACGCTGATGCCGCCGATTTCGGCGGTGGAGCGGACGTGGGTGCCGCCGCAGGGCTGGAGGTCGACCGGGTCGGGGCCGGCGCCGATGCGGACGAGTCGAAGGCGGCCGGCGCCGCGGGGAGGCTGGACAGAGAGGGTGCGGACGAGGGTCGGGTTGGTGTCGAGAACGGCTTCGTCGACCCATTCGGTGGTGACGGGGTGGGCGGCGGCGATGAGGGCGGCGAAGCCGGCGTCGAGGGCGGCCTTGTCGGGCGGCTGGGCGAGGTCGAGATCGAGGCGGGAGCGGTCGGGGCCGATCTGGCCGCCGGTGACGGCGGCGCCGGGGAGGAGGCTGCAGAGGAGGTGGAGCGCGGTGTGCATGCGCATGAGGCGGTGGCGCAGGGCGAAGTCGATGCTGGCGCGGACGGGCGTGCCCGGGGGCGGCAGTCGGGCATCGAGGGCGGTGGCATGGCGAATGACATCGGCGTCGCCCTTGGTGGCTTCGCTGATGTCGAGGGTGCCGCCCGGCCAGGCGATGGTGCCGCGGTCGCCGGGCTGGCCGCCGGAGCGGGCGTAGAAGGGGGTGCGGTCGAGGGTGAGGATGCCGGGCTCGGCGGCGACGATGCGGGCGTCGGCGGTGTGGAGGTAGGCGTCGTCGAGGAAGAGACGTTCGGTCATGTCGCGCACCAGTCGGCGCGGAGTTTAGCGCGGCGAGCGGCGAGCCAGAGGAGGGCGAGGGCGGTGACGGAGTTGGGGAAGAGTCCGGCGACGGCGTCGTCGATGGCGCGGTCGGCGGGCCAGACGCGGACGCGGATGTCTTCGCTTTCGGCGGCGAGGCCGAAGCTGGCGTCTGGGTCGACGGCGGTGGCGCGGACCCGGCCGGCGAACAGGGTGCATCGCTCGTCACTGCCGCCGGGGGTGAGGATGTAGTCGCCGATGGGTTCGAGGCGGTCGGCGGCGAGGCCCATCTCCTCCTGGATTTCGCGGCGGACGGTGGCAGCGGGGTCTTCGCCGGGTTCGCAGAGGCCGGCGGGGATCTCGACCATGATAGGGTCGACGCCGCCGGCCAGCGCGGGGAGGCGAAACTGCTCCATGAGCACGACGGAGTCGGACCAGGGGTCGTAGGGCAGCAGGGCGGCGGCGCGGCCGCGGCGGAAGAGCTCCCAGGTGCGCTCGGCGGAGGAGGTGCCGTCGAAGCGGCGGTGCTTGAAGGTGATGACGTCGAGTTGGAAGCGGCCGGACCAGACCCGGCGGTCGCTGACCACGTCGAGGCCGGGGTAGGGGGGGAGGGTCGAGGCGGGCATCGAGCACGACCATAGGCCGCGGGCCGTGGTTCTGAAACCCCGGGCGGATCGGTGCGGGTCGGCGTGTGGGACGGGCGGGGATCGCAAGTCGGTGGGCTGACGCCCACCCTACGAGGTGATGGGTCAGCCGTCGCGGACGGGGAGGATCAGGGAGGGGGTGCTGAGAGGGGGGCGGGGCAGGGGAGAGGCGCGGCAGGCCTGCGCGGCGGAGACCGACACGGCGGCGCTGGGGGCGGCGGCGCGGGCGGCGGCGGCGCGGGCGGCGGCGTGCTGGGTCTCGGACTCTGGGTCGATGGGACCGCTGGTCGGGTCCAAGGGAGTTTGGGCGGGGGCGGCGGCTTGGGCGGCGAGGGCGGCGATGGCGGCGGGGTGTCGGCGCTGGTGGGCGTGGGTCTCGAAGCGGGGCAGCGCGTGGAGGTCGCGGCAGAGCTCGGCGATGAGGTCGGGGGTGGGTCGGGCGTCGAGTTCGGCGTCGAAGTCCGGGTCGGCGAGGCGCTCCTGGAGTTCGCGGACGAGGTGGTCGGCGCGGGGGGCGGCGTGGAGGTGGATGGCGTCTTCGACGGCGCGGATGACCTGCTTGCGGGCGGCGGTGCGGCGGGCTTGGCGGGCGTCGGCGTCGCCTTCGAGGAGGATGACGGTCTGGCGCACGGCGTAGGAGATGTTCTGGTAGTCGGTGGCCGGGTTGCGGGGGCGCTTGGCGTCGGGGTCTGGCGTGGTTGGGATGTCGAGCAGGCGCTCGGCGAGGGTGACGCCGACGACGAGGACGCGGTCGAGGAGGGCGGCACGGGCGGGGCTGGGCGGAGACATGGCGGGGCGGATTGGGGATATATTCCTGTTAAAAGTCAACTGGCGATTTGAGGTGGGTTCGTTTGTCTCCACCTCACCCCGTCCCTCTCCCGGAGGAGAGGGTGAAGTGAAAAGGGGTGGGCGTTGGGTTAGGCGGCCTGGAGGGTGAGGGGGCGGTTGCCGAGCAGCTCGCGGAGGCGGCTGGCGGCGGCCCTGCCCTTGAGGGCTTCACGCCAGACGGCTTCGGCGACGCGTTGGTGGGCGGCGACGGCTTCGTCGGCGCCGGTGATCATGGCGACGCCGGTCTGGCTGGTGGGGATACCGTCGGCGCGGAAAGCGTTGACGGCGAGAGTGGCGCGGTCGCTGGAGCGGACGATGCTGAACTCGCTGGTGGAGCCGCCATCGGGGAGCAGGCCGAATTGCAGGCCCATCGGCTCGGCCTCCATCATCTCGGCGATGTTGCCGATCTCGATCGCGGCGACGCGGAGGGTCTTTTCGCGCAGGCCCGGGGGTAGAGTCGCGGCGGCGACCAGGCCGGTCTCGAGGAAGGTGCGGATGGCGGCCTCGGAGATGATGGCGATGATGCCGGGTCGGCGCTGCAGGTAGGCGCGCTTGCGGGCGACGAGCAGGGTGAGGACCTGTTCGGCGGCCGATTTGGCGGCGGCGCGATCGGTGTCGGCGGTCTCGGCGGCGGCCATGAGGCTGTCGGCGAGGGCGCTGTCGAACGCCTCGGTGGTGGTGAGGAAGCAGATCGAACCGTAGGCTTGAAGGATCTGGTCGGCCGTTTCCTCGATCTGGCGGATGCGTTCGAAGTAGCCGGCGGCACGGCTGTAATATTCGACGCCGATGCCGAGGAGGGAGAGTGGTGAAACCTTGAGGAGCTCGGCCAGCCGTTTGACGGTATCAAGTTTGATGACTTCGCCTTTTTCGTAGCGGTAGAGCGCGGCTCTCGAGACACCGAGCCGTGCCGCGATCTCCTCTGCACGCAAGCCAGATTCGAGCCGGTATGCCCGTAGCTGCTGCCCGATTTCTGCGAAACGCATTGATGCCTCCCATCAACCTACAGGATGCATACTAGTCCTGGGCGGTTTGCCAATTGTGACTACAACGTCAAACGGTTCGGAAGAATTGCTCGTTTTTGATCAAGACCTCGATTTCCTACACATTATACCGCTCGCGCCAGGCGAGTCCGGCGGTGGTGTCACCCGCGGGGCGATACTCGCATCCGACCCAGCCGGCGTAGCCGAGCCGATCGATCTGGCGGAAGACGTAGTCCCAGCCGATCTCGCCGGTGCCGGGTTCGTGGCGGTCGGGCACGTCGGCGATCTGCATGTGGGCGATGACCGGCATCAGGGCGGCCATCCGCTTGGTCACGTCGCCCTCGGTGACTTGGCAGTGGTAGATGTCGAATTGCAGGCCGACGCGGTCGGGGCCGAGGGCTTCGGCGATGGCGGCGCCCTGAGCCATGGTGTTGAGGTGGAAGCCCGGCATGTCGCGGTGGTTGATGGGCTCGATGACGAGGCGGATGCCGGCCGCGCTTGCGCGTTCGGCGGCCCAGGCGAGGTTGGCGGCGTAGGTGGCGGCGGCGGTGACGGGCGGGACGCCGGTCGGGATGCCGGCCATGACGTGGAGCAGCTTGTTGCCGAGGACTCCGGCGTAGTCGAGGGCGCGATGGATGCCGTCCTGGAACTCGGCTTGACGGCCGGGAAGGCTGGCGGTGCCGCGCTCGCCCTTGTCCCACTGGCCGGGCGGGGCGTTGAAAAGCACTTGCTCGAGGCCGGCGCCGTCGAGGCGGCGGCGGATCTCGGCGGCGTCGTGGTCGAAGGGGAAGAGGAACTCGACGCCCTTGAACCCGGCGGCGGCTGCGGCCTCGAAGCGGTCGAGGAAGCTGACCTCGTTGAACATCATGGACAGGTTGGCGCAGAGCCGCATCGCGTTGGTTCCTTGTGTGGGAGGGTAGGGTAGAGGATTTTTGGGGTTGGCGCGCAAGGAGGACAGGGCGGGGGGAAGTCGGGGGGCTAGGCGGGCGCGGGAAATTGCGTGGGGGCGCGGGGGATGTTACCGCCGCGGCATGCGCGCGCCGAACGATGTGATCACCGAACGCATCCTGATGGGCCTGCTGGTCGCGGGGTTGGCGGTGGGCTGCTGGCTGGTGCTGGCGCCGTTCCTGTCGGCAATCCTTTGGGCGGCGATCCTGGTTTATACGACCTGGCCGGTGTTCCGGTGGCTGATCGGGCGGCTGCGGCTGCGGGACACGTGGGCGGCGGGCTTGATGGTGGCGTTCACGGCGGTGGTGATCGTGCTGCCGCTGGCGTTGGTGGCGCCGGCGGGGGCGGACGACGCACAGTTGCTGCGCCGGGTCGTGGAGGACGCGATCGCGCGGGGGTTGCCGAACGCGCCGGGGTGGCTGGACCGGGTGCCGGTGATCGGGGCGACGATCACGGAGTATTGGAACACTGGGGCGGCGGATCTGAGTGCGGCCGGAGACACGCTTCGGCCGTATTTCGGGATGATCGTGGAGAACGGGCTGAAGATCCTGCTCGGGGTGGCGAGCGGGCTGCTGCAGTTCCTGCTGGCGCTGGTGGTGGCGTTCTTCTTCTACGCGTCGGGGGACGTGCTGGCGGGGAGTTTGACGCGGATCGTGGGGCGGATCGCGGGGGAGCGGGCGCCGCGGCTGATCGCGGTAACGGGGGCGACGGTGCGCGGAACGGTGTATGGGATTCTGGGCACGGCGCTCGTGCAGGGGTTCCTGACGGCGTTCGGGCTGTGGCTGTCGGGGGTGCCGCGGCCGGTGCTGCTGGGGGCGATCGCCGGGTTCATCGCGGTGCTGCCGATCGGGGCGCCGGTGGTTTGGATTCCGGCGGCGCTGTGGCTGCTGAGCAGCGGGCACACGGGGTGGGGGATCTTCCTGGGGGCGTATGGGCTGCTGATCATCAGCGGGTCGGACAACGTGATCCGGCCGTATTTCATCGCGCGGGGGGCGAAGTTGCCGTTCCTGCTGACGATCCTGGGGGTGTTGGGCGGGGCGTTGGCGTTCGGGCTGCTGGGGGTGTTTCTGGGGCCGGTGCTGCTCGGGGTGGCGTTCACGCTGGTGGTGGAGTTTTCGGGGGATGCGTCTGCGGCGTTCTCGGCGTTCCGGCCGGTGGGGAAGGCGAGGGATGGGTGAGCGCCGAAGTTAGACAGCGTGATGTTTCTGCCCGATAGTTGCTGCAGATGCTCACACTTATCCTGTCACGCCTGGGGCAAGCGGTGCCTGTTCTGTTGGTGGTCGGCCTGATCGCGTTCGCGATGTTCAAGTTCGTCGGCGACCCGGTGACGATCATGCTCGGCACGACGTATACCGAGCAGCAGAAGATCGACCTGATCCACCATCTCGGGCTCGATCAGCCGTTTGCGGTGCAATACGTCAGGTTCATGTGGGACGCGCTGCACGGGGAGTTTGGGGTGAGTTACCGGCTGGCGCGGCCGGTGATGGACCTGCTGGTCGAGCGGGCGCCGGCGACGCTGGAGCTGGCGTTGGTGGCGTCGCTGTTCGCGCTGGTCGTGGGCGTGCCGATGGGGGTTTATACCGGGATCTACCGCAATCGGGCGCTGTCGCGGGTGTTCATGGTGGTCAGCCTGGTGGGCGTGAGCTTGCCGACGTTCCTGATCGGGATCCTGTTGATCCTGGTATTCAGCGTGCAACTCGGGTGGCTGCCGAGCTTCGGGCGCGGGCAGGTGGTGCGGACCGGGTTCTGGACGACGGGGTTCCTGACGGTGTCGGGGCTGCAGGCGCTGGTGCTGCCGGCGATCACGCTGGGGTTGTTCCAGATGACGCTGATCATGCGGCTGGTGCGCTCGGAGATGCTCGAGGTGCTGCGGTCGGATTACGTGAAGTTCGCGCGGGCGCGGGGGATCTCGAACCGGGCGATCTATTTCGGGCATGCGCTGAAGAACACGCTCGTGCCGGTGATTACGATCATCGGGCTGCAGATCGGCGGAATCATCGCGTTCTCGATCGTGACCGAGACGGTGTTCCAATGGCCGGGCATGGGGCTGCTGTTCATCCAATCGGTGCAGGTGGCGGACATTCCGGTGATGGCGGCGTACCTGATGCTGATCTCGGTGGTGTTCGTGGTGATCAACCTGGTGGTGGACCTGCTGTACTACGCGGTCGATCCGCGGTTGCGGATGTCGCGCGGGGGGCGGGCGCGGGCATGAAGGCGCTGGGCCGGACCTCCAGCCCGAGCGCGCTCGCGCGCGCTTGGGACAGCGACGTCCTGTACAGCTTCCGGCGGACGCCGGTGGCGGTGGTCTCGGCGGCGGTGCTGCTGGCGCTGGTGCTGGGGGCGGGATTCTGCCGGTGGGTGGCGCCGTATGATCCCTACGACCTGGCGAGCCTGAACCTGATGGATAGTTTCCAGCCGCCCGCGTTCATGGGCGAGGGCACGCGTGCGCACCTGTTGGGGAGCGACGACCAGGGGCGGGACATGCTGTCGGCGATCCTGTACGGGGCGCGGCTGAGCTTCGTGGTGGGTCTCTCGTCGGTGCTGTTCGCGGTCACGGTTGGGGTCGTGGTGGGGCTGGTGGCGGGGTATGCGGGCGGGCCGGTCGACGCGGCGCTGATGCGGTTGGCGGATGTGCAGCTTTCGTTTCCGGCGATCCTGATCGCGCTGCTGATCGACGGGGTGGTGAGCGTGTCGCTGCCGATCGCGCTGCGGGAGAGCGTGCAGGTGTATGTGCTGATCTTCGCGATCGGCATTTCGTTTTGGCCGCAGTTCGCGCGGACGGTGCGGGGGTCGACGCTGGTGGAGCGGGGCAAGGAGTACGTGCTGGCGGCGCAGGTGATCGGGCTGTCGTCGCCGCGGATCATGCTGACGCACATCCTGCCGAACGTGCTGGGGCCGGTGATGGTGATCGCGACGCTGAGCTTGGGGCTGGCGATCATTTCGGAGGCGACGTTGTCGTATCTAGGTGTGGGGTTGCCGCCGACGCAGCCGTCGGTGGGGACGCTGATCCGGGTGGGGAACGACTTCCTGTATAGCGGGGAGTGGTGGATCGCGCTGTTTCCGGGGATCACGCTTCTGTTGATCGTGCTGTCGATCAACCTGCTGGGGGATTGGTTGCGGGATGCGTTGAACCCGAGGTTGCGGTGAGGTGGTTTTCGTTGCGGCGGGAAGAGCGGTGCGTGCCGCTTTGGACTGCCGCGTCGCTGCGCTCCTCGCAGTGACGAGGAGGGGCGGTTGATGGCGGAGTTGCTCGAGGTCGATCAGCTTTCGGTCGAGTTCGTGACGCGGCGGGGGCGGCTGCTGGCGCTGGATGGGGTGGATTTCTCGATCGGGGCCGGCGAGGTGCTGGGTGTGGTGGGCGAGAGCGGGGCGGGGAAGTCGCTGACGGGGGCGGCGATCATCGGGTTGTTGGAACAGCCCGGGCGGGTGCGGTCGGGGGAGATCCGGTTCGATGGCAAGCGGATCGACAATCTGTCGGCCGAGGGGATGCGGCACATCCGGGGCAAGCAGATCGGGGCGATTTTCCAGGACCCTCTTACCACTCTGAACCCGCTTTATACGGTGGGCCGGCAACTCGTTGAAACGATTCAGACGCATCTGCCGCTGTCGGATGCCGATGCGAAGAAGCGCGCGGTCTCCTGGCTCGAGCGGGTGGGCATTCCGGCGGCGGCGCGGCGGATCGAGAGCTATCCGCACGAGTTCTCCGGGGGGATGCGGCAGCGTGTGGTGATCGCGCTGGCGCTGTGCACGGAGCCGCGGCTGGTGGTGGCCGACGAGCCGACGACGGCGTTGGACGTGTCGATCCAGGCGCAGATCATCGGGCTGCTGAAGGAGCTGACGCGCGAGCACGGGACGTCGGTGATGCTGGTGACGCACGACATGGGGGTGATCGCGGAGACGGCGGACCGGGTGGCGGTGATGTATGCGGGCCGGGTCGTGGAGATCGGGCCGGTGGCGGACATCGTGCAGCGGCCGTCGCATCCGTATACGCGGGGGCTGATGGACAGCATCCCGGCGCTGGACCGGCGATTGGCGCGGCTGCATCAAATCGACGGGGCGATGCCGCGGTTGAACGCGGTCCCGCCGGGGTGCCCGTACAACCCGCGGTGCCCGAAGGTGTTCGAGCGGTGCGTGGCGGACCGGCCGGGGCTGATGGCGGCGCAGGCGACGATGGCGGCGTGCTGGCTGTATGGGCCGGAGCTGGCTCATGGTTGACGTGCTGGTGGCCGAGCATGTGACGCGGCGGTTCGATGTGTCGCGGCCGTGGCTGCAGCGGGTGATGTCGCGGGAGGGCAAGCAGAGCTTGCGTGCCGTGGATGATGTGTCGTTCAGCATCCCCAAAGGAAAAACGCTGTCGCTGGTGGGTGAGAGCGGGTGTGGGAAGTCGACGATCGCGCGGTTGGCGGTGGGACTGTATCCGCCGAGCGAGGGGCAGATGCTGTTCGAGGGGCAGAAGCTGTCGGTGGCCCGGGCGCAGCCGGAGCTGCGGCGGCGGATGAACATGATCTTCCAGGACCCTTATGCGTCGCTGAATCCGCGCTGGCGGGTGCGGGACATCGTGGCCGAGCCACTGCGGGCGTTCCGGATCCTGACGTCGAAGCGGGATGTGGTGGACCGGGTCGGGCAGTTGCTCGAGCAGGTGGGGCTGTCGGCGCGGGATGGGGAGAAGTATCCGCACGAGTTCAGCGGCGGGCAGCGGCAGCGGATCAGCATCGCGCGGGCGCTGTCGAGCGAGCCGGATTTCCTGGTGGCGGACGAGCCGACGTCGGCGCTGGACGTGTCGGTGCAGGCGCAGATCCTGAACCTGATGCGCGAGCTGCAGGAGCGGATGCAGCTGACCTATTTGTTCATCAGCCACAACCTGGCGGTGGTGCGGCACGTGTCGGACCAGTTGGGGGTGATGTATCTCGGGCGGATCGTAGAGATCGGGCCGGGGGAGAGCGTGTTCTCGGCGCCGCGGCATCCCTATACGCGGCTGTTGCTGGACGCGATCCCGGATCTGGCGATGACGGGGCGGGCGCGGACGCCCGTGGGGGGCGAGGTGCCGAGCCCGATCGACCCGCCGACCGGGTGCACGTTCCACCCGCGGTGTCCGTTCGCGAACGCGCGGTGCGCGGCGGAACGCCCGGGCTACACGCCGGACGGGGATGTCAGCGTGGCGTGCCATGCGGTGGAGGAGCGGCGGCTGCCGGCGCGGGAGAGCGCTGCCGTTCTGGCATGAGGTCGGCGCGGCCGGCGCGGGGGCGGGCGGCGCAGCGTCTGGGGGTGTCGGCGGAGCAGGCGGCGGCCGGGGCGCTCGAGGCGGATGGCTGGGTGGTGCTGGCGCGGCGGTTGCGGACAGGGGCGGGGGAGATCGACCTGGTGGCCGAGCGGGAGGGGCTGCTGGCGTTCATCGAGGTGAAGGCGCGGCCGACGCTGGCGGGGGCGGCGCGGTCGCTTGGCCCGCGGCAGCGGGCGCGGTTGCTGGCGGCGGCGGAGATCGCGCTGGGGGAGCACCCGGCCTGGGGGCGGGCGGGGGTCCGGTTCGACGTGCTGCTGGTGGATGCGGTGGGAGCGGTGCGGCGGATTGAGGATGCGTTCCGCCTGGAATTGTGAGACCGCGTCTCCGCTCCGCTCCGCGCGATGACGGATGGGATCTGTGAGGGGCTACTTCGCCGGGTGCTTGGCGAGCCAAGCCTTCAAGAAGGCGATCTCCTCGTCTTCGGCGGTGACGATGTCGCTGGCGAGTTTGCGCAGGCCGGGGTCGGTGGCCGGGTGCGACGAGATCGAGAGCCTGCCGCCGCGGCGCGAGTTTCCCTAGCCGGACGCGAGCGGCTACAAGCGGGCCGGGTCACGTCCCCCCGGTCCGGGATGCTTGTTTGGAACGCCGCCGTGGCAGACACGCTGGCGGAGGCACACGCCTCCGCGCGCCCCTCGATCCGTCCCATCAACCCCAATTTCTCGTCCGGGCCATGCGCGAAGCGGCCGGGGTGGTCGTTGGATCAGCTCGGGGGGGCGTTGCTGGGGCGGTCGCATCGGGCGGCAGGGCCGAAGGCGGCGTTGCTCGAGGTGATCGAGCGGTCGCACCGGGTTTTGGGGATGCCGGCGGACTGGCGAGTGGGGATCGTGCCGGGGTCGGATACCGGCGCGGTCGAGATGGCGATGTGGTCGATGCTGGGGGCGCGGGGGGTGGACATCCTGGCGTTCGAGACGTTCTCGGCGACGTGGGCGAACGATGCGGTCCAGCAATTGAAGCTGGCCGATGCGCGGGTGTTGGAGGCGCCGTACGGGGCGTTGCCGGACTTGGGGGCGGTCGATGCGGCGCGGGACCTGGTGTTGGCGTGGAATGGGACGACGTCGGGGGTCAGGCTGCCGGACGCGGACTTCATCGCGGGAGACCGGGAGGGGCTGGTGATCTGCGACGCGACGTCGGCGGCGTTCGCCATGGCGCTGCCGTATGACAAGCTCGATGTGGTGACGTGGTCGTGGCAGAAGGCGCTGGGGGGCGAGGCGGCGCACGGGATGATCGCGCTGTCGCCGCGGGCGGTGGCGCGGCTGGAGGGCTACACGCCGGCGTGGCCGTTGCCGAAGGTGTTCCGGCTGACGAGCGGGGGCAGGCTGATCGAGGGCATTTTCCGGGGCGAGACGATCAACACGCCGTCGATGCTGTGCGTGGAGGATGCGCTCGATGGGCTGCGCTGGGCGGAGGGGATCGGGCTCGAGGGGCTGATCGCCCGGAGCGAGGCGAACCTGGCGGCGATCGCGGCTTGGGTGGAGCGGACGCCGTGGGTGGCGTTCCTGGCCGAGGCGCGGTTCCGGTCGCCGACGAGCATATGCCTGGCGCTGCCGGGAGCGGAGGCGGCAGTGCCGAAGCGGATGGCGGCGTTGCTGGAGCGGGAGGGGGCCGCGTACGACGTGGCGGCGCATCGGGACATGGGGCCGGGGCTGCGGATCTGGGGTGGGGCGACGGTGGAGACGGGTGACATCGAGGCGCTGCTGCCGTGGTTGGATTGGGCGTATGCGGAGGTTCGGCCGCGATGAATGGTGCCT
Source organism: uncultured Alphaproteobacteria bacterium (assembly GCA_963835135.1). GTDB lineage: Bacteria > Pseudomonadota > Alphaproteobacteria > Acetobacterales > Acetobacteraceae > JAVVHH01. The sequence continues at coordinate 115,517 of CAWIEF010000005.1, read as the reverse complement.
CGGCGAACCCGGCGCTATTGCCAGTGGGGTTGATCGATCTGCTGCCGCCGGAGGCGGAGATCGAGGCGGATGCGGTGTCGGCGGTGATGAACGTGTTCGCCGCGCACGGGTATCAGCGGATCAAGCCGCCGCTGCTGGAGTTCGAGGACGGGCTGTTGGCCGGGTCGGGGGCGGCGACGGCGGAGCAGACGTTCCGGCTGATGGACCCGGAGTCCAGGCGGATGATGGCGCTGCGGGCGGACATGACGCCGCAGGCGGCGCGGATCGCGAGCACGCGGCTGGCGGGGCAGGCGCGGCCGTTGCGGCTGTCGTATGCGGGGCAGTGCCTGAGGGTGCATGCGACGCAGCTGGCGCCGGACCGGCAGGTGGCGCAGGCGGGGATCGAGCTGATCGGGGTGGACAACCCGGCGGCGGATGCGGAGGTGGTGGTGCTGGCGGCCGAGGCGCTGGCTGCGGTGGGGCTGGACCGGATCAGCTTCGACGTCACGATGCCGGCGCTGGCGCCGGCGCTGCTGGACGAGGCGGGCATCGAGGGGCCGGCGCGGGCACGGCTGACGCGGGCGTTGGACCGGAAGGACGCGGCGGCGGTGGCGCAGCAGGGGGGGCCGATTGCCGGGCTGCTGGCGCAGCTGCTGCTGGCGGCGGGGCCGGCGGATGCGGCCTTGGGGGTGCTGGAAGCGGCGGAGTTGGGGCCGGTGTCGCGGGGGCTGTACGAGCGGCTGGCGGAGAGCGTGGCGGCGATCCGGGCGCAGGCGCCGGAGCTGCGGCTGACGCTGGATCCGATCGAGTTCCGCGGGTTCCGATATCATACCGGGTTGTGCGTGACGGTGTTCGCGCCGGGTCATCACGAGGAGATCGGGCGCGGGGGGCGGTATGTTTCGGGCGAGAACGAGCCGGCGACGGGGCTGACGCTGTTCCCGGATGCGGTGCTGCGGGCGCGACGGGCGCCGGCGCTACGGCCGCGGGTGTTCGTGCCGTGGGGCACAACGCGGGCGGCGGGGGCGGCGTTGCGGGCGGCGGGGTTCGCGACGGTGGCGGCGCTGGAGGCGGGGGCGGATGGTGCGAGCGAGGCGCGGCGGCTAGGGTGCACGCATGTCTTGCGGGATGGGGCGGCGGTGGCGGTGGGACCGGCGGAGCCGGCGGTGGCTGGACGTCCCTGAAGGGCAGGGGCCCTCACCCTAACCCTCTCCCGAAGGGAGAGGGGGACCAAAGATAGAGAAGGATTAGGGTATGGCGAACGTTGCTGTCATCGGCGCGCAGTGGGGCGACGAGGGCAAAGGGAAGATCGTGGACTGGCTGGCGAGCCGGGCCGAGATCGTGGTGCGGTTCCAGGGCGGGCACAATGCCGGGCATACGCTGGTGGTCGGCAACCAGACCTACAAGTTGTCGCTGCTGCCGAGCGGGCTGGTGCGGGGCAAGCTGGGGATCATCGGCAACGGCGTCGTGGTCGATCCGGAGGCGCTGCTGGCCGAGATGGACCGGGTGCGGGCGCAGGGGCTGAACGTTTCGCCTGACAACCTGCGGATCGCGGAGAACGCGGTGCTGATCCTGCCGGTGCATGGGGCGCTGGACCGGGCGCGGGAGGCGGCGCGGGGGGAGAACAAGATCGGGACGACGGGGCGGGGGATCGGGCCGGCCTATGAGGACAAGGTGGCGCGGCGGGCGATCCGGGCGTGCGACCTGGCCGAACCTGAGACGCTGTCGCGGAAGTTGGACGAGGTGCTGCTGCACCATAATACGCTGCTGACGGGGCTGGGGGCGGAGGCGTTCGACAAGCAGGCGCTGCTGGACCGGTTGCTGGAACTGGCGCCGCGGCTGCTGCCGCATATCGAGCCGGTCTGGATGCGGCTGGACGAGGCGCGGCGGGCGGGGACGCGGATCCTGTTCGAGGGCGCGCAGGCGGTGATGCTGGACGTGGACCACGGGACGTATCCGTTCGTGACGAGCAGCAACACGATCGCCGCGACGGCGGCGGCCGGGTCGGGGGTGGGGCCGGGGTCGGTCGGGTTCGTGCTGGGGATCGCCAAGGCGTATACGACGCGGGTCGGGTCGGGGCCGTTTCCGACGGAGCTGTTGGACGAGACCGGGCAGATGCTGGGGACGCGGGGGCACGAGTTCGGCACGGTCACGGGGCGGCCGCGGCGGTGCGGCTGGTTCGATGCGACGATGGTGCGGCAGGCGTGCCGGGTTGGCGGCATCCAGGGGCTGGCGCTGACGAAGCTGGACGTGCTGGACGGCATGGAGACGCTGAAGATTGGCGTGGGCTACGAGATCGGCGGCGAGCGGTTCAGCCATTTGCCGGCGGGGCAGGCGGCGCAGGCGGCGGCGCGGCCGATCTATGAGAGCATCGAAGGGTGGCCGGGGAGCACGCGGGGGGCGCGAAGCTGGGCCGATCTGCCGGCGCAGGCGGTGAAATACGTCAAGCGGGTGGAGGAGCTGGTCGAAACGCCAGTGACGCTGTTGAGCACGAGCCCGGAGCGGGACGATACGATCCTGATGCGGGATCCGTTCGAGGGGTGAGATGACATTGCGGCGTGGGCGGTTCGTGCCGCCGGATTGCCGCGGCACGATGCGCCTTGCACTGACGGGTAGCGAGGGGCGCGGCGGGGTGCCGCCCGCAGAGCGGGGTGGGGTGAGGGGCGTCGAGAGGGACGGCCCTCACCCCGGGGTTCTCCCGGAGGAGAGAGCGGTTAGTAGGTGGGGACGCGGGGGTTGCGCGGCATGGTGCCGACGGAGGCGTTGCCGTTGGAGACGGTGACGTCGGGGATGGCGCCGGTCGCGCGCATGCCGCCGCCGTTGGACGCGGTGATGCCGCTGGGGGCGGCGGTCGCCTGCGAGGGGTTGCCGTTCGAGCAGCCGGCCACGCCGAGCAGACCGAGGATCGTTGCTGCAAACACGACGGATGATTTCCGCATTTTATTCTCCAGGCTAGTTAACGCGGCCTAAACTGGAGTGCGCGATGGCGGTTGCAGGGCCGCCGCGACACAGAGACGTCACTGCTCACGTGGCCAGCCCCTCGGCGCCGAGGGGGGAGATTATGCGGCGGCGGGCGGCGGGGGTGCTGGGGCCGGGTTGCTGCCAGTGGAGGGTGCCGGTGGAGCGGCAGTTCTCGCAGATGGCGCGCCAGGACTCGTAGGAGGTGCCGCAGGCGGTGCAGCGCCAGGAGGGGTCGGGCTCGGCGTCCTGCATATGACGCAGGGCTTCCTGGGCGTCCTCGGACTTGCCTTCCATGACGGCGACGTCGGCGAGGAGCGCCCAGAAGCGGCGCTGGTTGAGCCCGGCGGCGCGGGCGCGCTCGAGCTGGCGGCGGGCTTCGGCAGGCAAGCCGGCGTCGAGGGCGGCGTGGGCGATGGCCATGTAGGCTTCGGGATTGTCCGGGTTGGATCGGACCAGGACGGCCATCTCGCGGGCCTGGGCCAGCTTGTCGCCAGCGTCGGCGACGAAGGCGGTGGCGAGGTCGGGGTGCGGCTGGGCCGACCAGGCTTGGCGCAGCACGTCCTGCGCCTGTTTCTGTTTGCCATTGGCGCGCAGGGCGGCGGCGTAGGCGGTGGCGGCGGAGACGAGGCCGGGTTCGGCGTCGAAGGCTTGCTTGGCTAGAGCGAGTGCTGCCTTGGGGTCGGACTCGTTCTGGGCGGCGACGACGGCCAGGGCGGCCTTGTTCTCGGGGGTGGCGAGGCGGAGGGCTTCGCGCCACTCGCCGGTGGCCTGGGCCATGTAGCGGCGTTCGTCGCGCAGCCAGGCGGCGTTGGGATGGGCCTTCTCGGCGGAGGCGGCGAGGGATGTGGCGCGCTCCCAATCCTCCTGCTCGACGGCCAGACGCATCAGGCCGCGCAGGCCGAGGAGGCGGGAGTCGGGACGCTCGGCGAGTTGTTCGTAGAGAGCGGCGGCCTCGTCTTCGCGGCCGGCTTGGCGTCCGGCTTGGGCGGCGATGAGGAGGGTGAGCGGGGTGTCGCCGAGCAGGCGGCGGCCACGGTCGGCCTCGCGGCGGGCGCCGCCCGGCGTCGTCGGCGGCCAGGGCGACGAGGGCGCGGTTGAGGGCGAGCTCGCCCTTGATGCGGGTGCGGCTGGTGCGGCCGCGGCGGACCCGGCCGGGGATGCTGAAGAGTCCGGCGAGCAGGCGGATGACGGCGTAGAGGGCGATGAAGAGGATCGCGAGCAGGAGCAGCGCGACGGGGGTCGAGGTCTGGATCGTGGTGCCGGCGATGGTCGCGGTGATGGAGCCCGGGAGTGCGGACACCCACCAGGCGATCGCGACGCAGACGGCGGCGGCGAGGAACAGGCCGATGGCGCTGCGCATCAGTTGGCGGCCAGGCTGGCGATCGCGGATCGAGCGGCGACGAGCGATTGGGCCTGGTCGGTCCAGGGCTGCATGGCGGCCGCGGCCGGGCCGGAAAGTCGCTTGAGGGCGTCGACGGCACCGGCGAGGTCGCCGTTGTTGAGCTTGTCGTGGGCGTGGGCGATGACGCCGGCGATGGGGTCGCCGACCAGGACGCGGTCGCCCTGGCGGACGGTCACGGCCTGTTGGGCGCGGGTCCAGAGGCGGCTGCCGAAATCCTGGTTGGCGGTGGTGACGGGCTGGTTGGCCTGCTGGGCGGCGTCGGCGTAGCGGTCGAAGCTCTCGCGGAGCGACGCCTCGGTGGGCGGCGCCTCGTTGGCGAAGCGGGCGAGGGCAGGCGGGGCGCCGGGGATGTCGCCGAGCTTCTGGCCGGAGGCGAGGGCGGCGGCCATGCCCTGTAGGCGGGACGTGACCTGGAATTTCTGGGTGAGGGCCTTGAGCTGGTCGGCTTGGGTGCTGGCCTGTTTCTCGAGGCCGTCGAGGCGGGTGCCGAGCTTGACGCCGGCGTCCTGCGCCTGCTGCAGCTTGGCGGCGGCGTCGGTGAACTTGGCGTCGATGGCGGCCGGGTCGTAGGCGGGGCGCTGCTCGAGGGCGGCGAGGCGCTGGGTGAGCGGCTGGAGGTCGGGGATCTTTTGGCCGAGGGCTTGGACCTGGGCGGAGACGGCGGCGGAGGCGGCGGCGAGCTGCTCGGGCGTGACGGTCTTGCGGGCGTCGAGGGCGGCCAGCTTGTCGGAGAGCTGCTGGATGGCATCGGGCGCGACGGAAGGGCGGGTCTCGAGGGCGCCGACCTTGTCGGAGAGGGCGGCGACGGCGGCGGGGGCGACGACCTGGCGGGCGTCCAGGGCGCTTACCTGCTGCTGCAGCTTGGCGACGTCGGCGACGGTCGGTCCGGTAGGCCGTTGCGCGAGCTGGGTGACCTGGTCGCGCAGGGCGGCGATCTGGGTCTGCAAGGTGTCGACGCGGCCGGCCTGCTGGGTGGCCATGGGGGAGACCGGCGGGTTCTGCCACAAATAGACCAGACTGCCGGCCAGGACGATGAAGCCCAGCAGGTACAAGACGGGCAGCAGGTCGCGTTTGCGGGTGGGATCGGGCAGCTCGGCCCTGGTGCTCGGAAGCGCCCGGGTGGGGGAGCCAGCCGGCTCTGGAGCGATCGGTCGAGCGGGTTCGTCGGTCATAGCAGCGCCAATACCCCGTCCAGCGTCGGCTTTAAAGACACCCGGACGTGACGCCAGGGCAAAGGGGCCAGAACGGCGGCGGCGCGGTGTCCGATCGCGAGCGCAGCGATGCCGGCGAGGGCGGGGTGGAGGCGCGGCGGCAGGAGGCCGACGAAGGCGGCGGCGGTCTCGGCGGAGAGGAAGAGGGCGGCGGCGAGCGTGTCGGCCTCGAGCGCGGCGGCGGCGGCGCGGGGCAGGCAGCGCGCGGGGGTGATCTCGTAGGCGCAGGCGCGGGTGACGGCGAAGCCGGCGGCCGAGAGGGCGGCGGCGAGGGAGTCGCCCTGGCGGAGGCCGTGGGCGAACAGGATGTGCGAGCCCGGGGCGAGGCGGCGCTGGGCCAGGGTGGCGAGGGCGGCGGCGTCGCCCTGGGCGTCGAGCACGGTGGCGAAGCCGGCGTGGTGGGCGCGCGACGCAGTGGCGGTGCCGACGGCGAGGAGCGGCAGGGCTTTGAGGCTGTCGGGGAGGGCGGGGATGGCGTTGCGGCTGGTGGTGACGATTGCATCGAAAGCGGTTGCATCGAAGCGGCCGCTTGGGTCGAGGCTGCGCTGCTGGAGGGTCAGGACGGGGGCGATGACGGGGATGAAGCCGCGGGCGGCGACGAGGGTGGCGGTCTCGGCGGCGTCTTCGGCGGGACGGGTGATGAGGACGCCGCGGCGGTCGGTCACGGTGCGGAGGGGGGTTTGGTCGGGCGGTGCTCGTTCCGGCGCGCGCCTCTCAGGGTGGGAGGGGGTGTTCGTGCCAATGGACTGCCGCGTCGCTGCGCTCCTCGCAGTGACAGCGGGGTGAGGGTGGCGGAGGATGGTTGATGGCGGGTGCTCAGGAGAAGATATCGCGCGGGGAGTCGGCGCGGAGTTCGTCGCCGAGGGCGGTGCCGAGGCGTTCGGAGTCGGTGGGCAGGCCGTGGACGCTGCGCTTGAGCAGGAAGCTGCCGTCGGGGCGGGCGACGAGGCCGGTGAGATGCAGGCGGCCATCGGGCAGGAGGCGGGCGTGGCCGCCGATCGGGGTGCGGCAGGAGCCGTCGAGGGCGGCGAGCAGGGCGCGTTCGGCGGTGGAGACGGCGCGGGCTTCCGGATCCTCGATGCCGGACAGGAGCTGGCGGAGGGTGAGATCTTCGGCGCGGACGGTGACGCCGACGATGCCCTGGCAGGCGGAGGGCACCATGGCGTCGGGGTCGATCGGGACGTAGGGGGTGTCGATCCCGAGGCGGCGGAGGCCGGCGACGGCGAGCAGGCTGGCGGCGCAGTGTCCGGCCATGACCTTGTCGATGCGGGTCTGCACGTTGCCGCGCATCAATGTGATGGTGAGGTCGGGCCTGGCGTGCAGGAGCTGCGCCTGGCGGCGGAGCGAGGTGGTGCCGACGACGGCGTTGGCGGGCAGCATGGCGAAGGCTCCGGCCGGGTCGACGGCGGCGGCGGCGGGGCCGAGGATCAGCGCATCGCGGGCGTCTTCGCGCTTGAGTGTGCAGGCCAGCACGATGCCGGGGGGAAGCTCGGTTTCGAGATCCTTCAGGCTGTGGACGGCGAAGTCGATGCGGCGGTCGGCGAGGGCCTCGTGGATTTCCTTCGAGAACAGGCCCTTGCCGCCGATTTCGGCGAGCGAGCGATCCTGCACGGCGTCGCCGGTGGTGCGGATGATGTGTTCCTGGAAGACCTCGTCGTTGTTGAAGCCCGGCGCGAGGACGGGGCAGAACTGGGCGAGCAGGCCGAGGAACATGCGGGTCTGCACGCGGGCGAGCGGCGAGCCGCGGGTGCCGACCCGGAGCGGCAGGCCGCGGCGGGCGTGCGGCGAGGTGCGCGGGAGGGTGTCGGGGTGGGCAGCGATGGGGTGGGCGGCGGGCATCGGATTGCTCTATGGGATCGCCGGTCCGAGGAAAAGACACGAGATGCAGGCCACGCCATGGCCGCGTCCCGCATCGGGACCGGTCCTGGGGCTGGAGATCGTCGTGTGACGAGACCGCGGCGGCGGTGCTGGCGGCGGACGGGACGGTGCTGGCCGAGGCAGTGCTGAGCCAACTCGAGGAGCATCGGCGGTTCGGCGGCGTGGTGCCCGAGATCGCGGCGCGGGCGCATCTGGCTGTGCTGCCGGGGCTGGTGCGGCGAGGTGCTGGGGCGGGCGGGGGTGTCGGCGGGGGCGCTGGCGGGGGTCGGGGCGAGTTGTGGGCCCGGGTTGATTGGCGGGCTTATCGTGGGGGCGGGGGTGGCGAAGGGGATCGCGCTGGCGGCGGGGGTGCCGTTCGTGGCGGTCAATCATTTGGAGGCGCATGCGCTGACGCCGCGGCTGCCGGGGCTGGTCCCGGCCGGGGCGGCGTTTCCCTATCTGCTGCTGCTGCTGTCGGGCGGGCATTGCCAGTGCGTCGCGGTGGAGGGGGTCGGGCGGTATCGGCTGCTCGGGCGGCACGATCGACGACGCGGTGGGGGAGGCGTTCGACAAGGTCGGCAAGCTGCTGGGGCTGCCGTGGCCGGGCGGGCCGGAGGTGGAGCGGTTGGCGGCGGGGGGCCACGACCGCGGTGCGGTTGCCGCGGCCGCTGCTGGGGCGGGCGGGGTGCGATTTCAGCTTTTCCGGGCTGAAGACGGCGGTGGCGCAGTTGGTGCAGAACTATCCGGCGGGGCCGCTGCCGGCGGCGGACGCGGCGAACATCGCGGCCGGGTTCCAGGCGGCGGTGGCGGCGGTGCTGGCGGATCGGGCGGAGCATGCGCTGGGGATGATGCCGGAGGCGCGCTCGATGGTGGTGTCGGGCGGCGTGGCGGCGAACGGGGCGGTACGGGCGGCGCTGGCGGGGGTGGCGGCGGAGCATGGTTTGGCGCTGGTGGCGCCGCCGGTTCGGCTGTGCACGGATAATGCGGTGATGGTGGCATGGGCGACGCTGGAGCGGCTACGGCTGGGGCTGGCGGACGATTTGGGGTTCAAGCCGCGGCCGCGCTGGCCGCTGGCCGAGATGAATTGTCGGGGTCCTGGGTGAACTACCGGCACGCGTTTCATGCGGGCAATTTCGCTGATTGTGCCAAGCACGCGCTGCTGCTGTGGATGATCGATGCGCTGCAGCGCAAGCCAGCGCCGGTCTTCGTGCTCGATACGCATGCGGGGGTGGGGCGGTACGACCTGATCGAGGGCGATGCGGCGCGGACGGGGGAGTGGCGGGACGGGATTGCGCGGCTGATGCACGAGCCGCCGGCGGCGTTGCGGCGATATGTGGAGGCGGTTTCGGCGGTCGGGGACGAGGGGGACTTCATCTACCCCGGGTCGCCGCTGCTGATCTACCAGGTGCTGCGGGAGGGCGACCGGCTGGCCTGCTGCGAGCTGCATCCAGAGGACGCGGGCGCGCTGCGGACGCTGTTCCGGGGCGAGGGGCAGGCGGGGGTGCATCTGCGCGACGGATATGAGGCGGTGCGAGCGCTGCTGCCGCCGAAGGAGCGGCGCGGGCTGGTGCTGATCGACCCGCCGTACGAGGCGCCGGGGAGTACGAGCGCGTGCTGAAGGCGCTGCAGGACGGGGCGGCGCGGTTCGATCACGGGGTGTATGCCGCCTGGTATCCGATCAAGCACCGGGCGCCGGTGACGACGTTCCACGAGGCGGTGCGGCTGGCCGGGCTGCGGGACGTGGTGGCGGCGGAGCTTTGGCTGCGGCGGCCGATCGATCCTGGGGTGCTGAACGGGTGCGGGCTGCTGGTGCGGAACGCGCCGCACGGGTTCGAGGCGGCGGCGGGGGAGATGCTGGCGGCGCTGGTCGGGCGGCTCGGGGGCGCGGAGGCGGGGAGCGGCGTGGTGCGGATCACCGATGAGTAGGGTGGCGGTCGTGGGGGCCGGGGCGTGGGGGCGTGCGCTGGCGGTGCAGGCGGAGCGGGCGGGGGCTACGGTGACGCTGGTTTCGGCGAGAGAAGCCGCGCTGCCGGCGGGCGGGCAGGATGTTCTGCTGTTGGCAGTGCCGGTGCAATACCTGCGGGCCGTGCTGGAGCTGTTCCGGCCGACGGCGCCGGTGGTCGCGTGCGGCAAGGGCGTCGAGGCGGCGACGGGGATGCTGCCGTTGGAGGTGGTCGGGTCGGTGCATCCGGGCGTGGTGGGGGCGGTGCTGAGCGGGCCGAATTTCGCCGGCGAGATCGCGGCCGGGCTGCCGGCGGCGGCCGTGGTGGCGGCGCGCGACCCGGCGCTGCGGTCGCTGGTCATCCGGACGCTCGCGAGCGCCAACTTCCGGCTGTATGGCAACGACGATCCGGTGGGGGCGCAACTCGGCGGGGCGGCGAAGAACGTGATCGCGATCGCGGCGGGGGTGGTCGCGGGGGCCGGGCTGGGGGAGAACGCGCGGGCGGCGCTGGTGACGCGTGGGTTGGCGGAGCTGACGCGGTGCGTGACGGCGTTGGGGGGGAAGGGCGAGACGGTGGCCGGGCTGTCGGGGCTGGGGGATTTGCTGCTGACGTGCACGGGGGCGGCGAGCCGGAACTACCGGTGCGGGGCGGCGCTCGGGCGGGGGGAGACGCTCGAATTGGCGCTGGCGGCGTCGCATGGCGTGGTCGAGGGGGTGGCGACGGCGCCGGCGCTGCTGCGGCGGGCGGCGGGGGTGGAGCTACCGATCTGCGCGGCGGTCGCCGATCTGGTTGCGGGGCGGTCGAGCGTGCAGGCGGCGGCGGCGGCGTTGCTGAGCCGGCCGATGAGAGACGAATAGATGCTCCGTGGGATCGTGACCGTCGGTGGCTGGACGATGGCGAGCCGGGTGATGGGGTTCGTGCGCGACATCCTGATCGCGGCGCTGGCGGGGACCGGGCCGGTGGCAGACGCGTTCTTCATCGCGCTGCGGGTGCCGAACCTGTTTCGGCGGCTGTTCGGCGAGGGGGCGTTCAATGCGGCGTTCGTGCCGGAGTTCTCGGGTATCTACGCGACCGAGGGGGCCGAGCCGGCGCGGGGGTTCGCCGAGCAGACGATCGCGGTGCTGGCGTTCTGGCTGCTGCTGCTGACGGTGGTGGGCGAGATCTTCATGCCGCAGATCATGCGGGTGCTGGCGCCGGGTTTTTCGGAGGTGCCGGGCAAGGAGGCGCTGACGGTCGCGTTGGCGCGGATCACGTTTCCTTATGTATTGCTGATCTGCCTGGCGGCGCTTCTGTCTGGCGTGCTGAACGGACTGGACCGGTTCGCGGCGGCGGCGGCAGCGCCTTTGGTGTTCAACACGGTCTCGATCGCGGCGATGCTGGCGCTCACGCCCTATCTGCCGAATGTCGGATACTCGCTGGCGTGGGGCGTGACGATCTCGGGCGTGTTGCAACTGGCGCTGCTGGCCTGGGCGGTGCGGCGGGCGGGGATGCGGCTGCACATTCCGCGGCCGCGGATGACGCCGCAGATGCGGCATTTGCTGCGGCGGATGGGGCCGGGGTTGCTGGGCGCGGGGGTGACGCAGCTGAACCTTGCGGTCGATGTGGTGATCGTGAGCCTGCTGCCGCCGGGCTCGGCGAGCTTGCTGTATTATGCGGACCGGGTGAACCAGTTGCCGCTGGGGGTGATCGGGACGGCGGTGGGGACGGCGCTGCTGCCGCTGCTGTCGCGCCAGGCGCGGTCGGGGCAGACGGAGGAGGCGCGGCACACGCTGGCGCGGGCGCTGGAGGTGAGTTTGGCGCTGACGCTGCCGGCGGCGCTGGCGCTGGCGGTGGCGGGGGAGCCGATCATGCTGGTGCTGTTCGGGCGGGGGCAGTTCACGGCTGATGCAGCGGCGCTGAGCGCGCAATCGCTGGCGGCGTATGCGTTCGGGCTGCCGGCGTTCGTGGTGGTGAAGGTGCTGATCCCGGCGTTCTTCGCGCATGGCGACACGTCGACGCCGGTGCGGATCGGCTTCATCGCGATCGCGCTGAATTTGCTGATGAACCTGCTGTTCATGGTGCCGCTGAAGCATATGGGGCCGGCGCTGGCGACGAGCTTGTCGGCGATCTTCAACGTGGTCGCGCTGGGGGTGATGCTGGGGCGTCGCGGGCAGTTGGTGGTGGACCAGCGGCTGCAGATCCGGCTGGCGCGGATGGCCGGGGCGGCGCTGGCGATGGCGGCGACGCTCGTGGCGGTGCAGCACTATCTGTTCGCGCGGGTGGAGATGGCGCCGGGGCTGCGGTGGGGCGCGTTGGCGCTGCTCGTGGGAGCCGGGTTCGTGGCGTATGGGGTGGCGGGGCAGGTGCTGGGGGCATTCGACGCGCGGGCGCTGTTGGCAGTGGTGCAGCGGCGGCGGAAGTTGGCTTAGGGGCCGGGCTGCTTGCCCGAACCTCCCCCTTCTCTCGCGGGAGAGGGGGGAGAGGAGGATCAGTAGGCGATGACGTCCTTGATCTTGGCGAACTGGCCGGCGGTGAGGACTTTCTTGGTCACGAGGTCCTGGGGGGTGGCGTAGGGGCGGGCGGCGACGACTTTGGGGGCGGTCTTGTCGCCGATGCCGGGGAGGGTCTTGGCGATGTCGGCGGCGGAAGAGGTGTTGATGTTGGCCAGGGCGAAACGGTCCTTGTTTCGCTCGAAGGTCGGGCGGGAGACCACTTTCTTGCTGAGCAGCGCGTTCACGTCGTCCCAGGGGCGGCCGTCGACGATGGCCTTGGCGGTGACGGGGCCGATGCCGGGGAGGGTGGCGATGTCCTGCTCGGAGGCGGCGTTGATGTCGATCTTAGCGGTGGAGGCGGCCGGGGCAGCGGCGGTGGTGGCCGGGGTGACGGGCGTGCCGATCTTGGCAGGGACGCTCGGCGAGGCGGCAGGGGGCAGCGTGGGCGCGGTGCGGGGCGAGGCGGACGGGGTCTGAGCGAGCACTGGGGTGCCGGACAGGGGTAGGGCGAGTGCCAGAAGCATCGTCGCGAGATGGGACAGGCGCATGTCGTTTCTCCTCTTACATGTGAGAGGTTGAACCGAGTCGAGGGCGAAATTAGGGCCAGCGGACTTCGGGCGGCAGACTCATGAGGATCGCTTCGACGTTGCCGCCGGTTTTCAGGCCGAACAGGGTGCCGCGGTCGTGGAGCAGGTTGAACTCGACGTAGCGGCCGCGGCGGAGGAGCTGGTGGTCCTTTTCCTCCGGGGTCCAGGGTTCGCGCATGCGGCGGCGGACGATGGCGGCGTAGCCGTCGCGGAAGGCGCGGCCGACGTCCTGGGTGAAGGCGAAATCGGCGGCGGCGTCGCCGGTGAAGTGGTGATCGTAGAAGATGCCGCCGGTGCCGCGGGTCTCGCCGCGGTGGGGCAGGTAGAAATACTCGTCGCACCATTGCTTGAAGCGGGGGTAGTAGGCCGGGTCGTGCTTGTCGCAGGCGGCCTTGAAAGCGGCGTGGAAGGTGGCGGTGTCTTCGGCAATGGCGGCTTGATCGAGTCCCTGGGGCGTGAGGTCGCCGCCGCCGCCGAACCAGCCGCGGGTGGTGACGAGCATGCGGGTGTTCATGTGGGCGGCGGGGATCCGGGGGTTCTGCGGGTGGGCGACGAGGCTGATGCCGGAGGCCCAGAAGCGGGGGTCCTGCTCGGCGCCGGGGATGGATTTGCGAAACTCGGGGCTGAACTCGCCCCAGACGGTGGAGACGTTGACGCCGATTTTCTCGAAGATGCGGCCCTTCATGACGCTCATGACGCCGCCGCCGCCCTCGTCGCCGGAGTTGGTCGGGCGGTGCCACTCGGTGCGGGTGAAGGCGCCGGCGGGACGGTCGGCGAGGGGCGCGCCGGTTTCGGCCTCGATGCTCTCGAACGTGGCGCAGAGCTGATCGCGGAGGCGTTCGAACCAAGCCCGCGCCTCGGTCTGCAGCGCCGCATGTGGCGGGGGCAGCAGGTCGATGGCTTGCGACATTATGATTCCTTCCAATCTGACGTTCAGCTTAGAACACGGCGCGGGTGAGTTGCAGGGGCGAACACGCGCACGTATAGGGTCGCCCCTTAGTTTCCCACGGGTTTGGGCGTTGAGACGAGGACGGGCATGACTGAAGCTGCAACCGCCGCCGCCAATGTGCGCGAGGCGATCACCACGGTAGGCAACGCGGACGTCACGAAGCGTGATTTCCTGAAGCTGCTGACGGGAAGCGCTGTCGTGATCGGCGCCGGGTCGATGGTGTGGCCGTTCATCGACAGCATGAACCCGGCGCGCGACGTGCTGGCGCTGTCGAGCGTGGACGCGGATCTGGCGCCGATCGTCGAGGGGCAGGGGATCACGATCGTCTGGCGTGGCAAGCCGATCTTCCTGCGGCATCGGACGCCGAAGGAGATCAAGGAAGCGGCCGACACGCCGCTGAGCGCGATGAAGGACCCGATCGCGGACGCGAACCGGGTCAAGGCAGGGCATGAGCAGTGGCTGGTGGTGATCGGCATCTGCACCCATCTCGGCTGCGTGCCGCTGGGCAACAAGCCGACGGACCCGCGGGGCGAGTTCGGCGGCTGGTTCTGTCCGTGCCATGGCAGCCAGTATGACACGGCGGGCCGTATCCGGCTCGGGCCGGCGCCGGCGAACCTGGCGCTGCCGCCCTACGCGTTCACCAGCGATACCAAGATCAAGATCGGTTAGGAGCGACACCCATGGCCGGCCTGCACAAGAGCCCTTACCAGAATCCAGTGATCAACTTCATCGACACGCGGTTGCCGCTGTTCTCGATGATGCAGAAGGAATACGGGTCGTTCCCGACGCCGAAGAACTTCAACTACCTTTGGAATTTCGGCGCGCTGGCGTCGATCAGCCTGGTCATCATGATCGCGACCGGCGTGTTCCTGGCGATGAACTACGCGGCCAACACGGGCCTGGCGTTCGACAGCGTGGAACGCATCATGCGCGATGTGAACTACGGGTGGCTGCTGCGGTATGCGCATGCGAACGGGGCCTCGATGTTCTTCATCGTGGTCTACGTGCACATCTTCCGGAACCTGTATTACGGATCGTACAAGGCGCCGCGCGAGATCCTGTTCATGCTCGGGCGTGGTCATCTTCCTGTTGATGATGGCGACGGCGTTCATGGGCTACGTGCTGCCATGGGGCCAGATGTCGTATTGGGGTGCGACGGTCATCACCAACCTGTTCTCGGCCATCCCCTATGTCGGCGACAGCATCGTGACGCTGCTGTGGGGCGGGTTCTCGGTGGACAACCCGACGCTGAACCGGTTCTTCGCGCTGCACTACTTGCTGCCGTTCATGATCTTCGGGGTGGTTTTCCTGCACGTGGTGGCGCTGCACATCACCGGATCGAACAACCCGCTCGGCATCGACGTGAAGACGCCGCAGGATACGATCCCATTCCATCCGTACTACACGACGAAGGACAGCGTCGGGTTGTGCGTGTTCCTGCTGGTGTTCGCGCTGCTGGTGTTCTTTGCGCCGAACCTGCTGGGCGATCCCGACAACTACATCCAGGCGAACCCGCTGGTGACGCCGCCGCACATCGCGCCGGAGTGGTACTTCCGGCCGTATTACGCGATGCTGCGGGCGGTGGAGTGGAAGCTCGGCGGCGTGATGGTCATGTTCGCGTCGATCCTGGTGCTGTTCTTCTTGCCGTGGCTGGATACGTCGCCGGTGCGCAGCACGCGGTTCCGGCCGATGTACAAGCCGTTCATGGCGCTGCTGGTGATCTCGTTCTTCGCGCTTCTCTACGTCGGCGGGAAGCCGCCGGAGGGGGCGTATGTGGTGATCGGCCGGGTGGCGACGGCGTATTGGTTCCTGCACTTCCTGGTGGTGTTGCCGGTGCTGGGCAAGATCGAGCGTCCGCTGCCGCTGCCCGAGAGCATCAGCAACCCGGTGCTGCGGGCGCGTCCGCCGGCGTCGGGCGGTGGCGGTCCGCTGCCGCAGGGTGCGGCGGCCAAGCCGATGGACCGGGCATGATGCGGCGTTTCGCGTTCGCCCTGCTGGCGTCGGCGGCCCTGGCCAGCCCGGCGCTGGCGCAGGAGCATCCGGCGACGCCGCATGTGAAGTGGAGCTTCGACGGGCCGTTCGGTTCGTTCGACTACGCGTCGGCGCAGCGGGGCTTCCAGGTGTACAAGGAGGTTTGCTCGAACTGCCACTCGATGCGGCTGCTGTCGTACCGGGATCTGCGCGGGATCGGACTGGACGATGCCGACATCAAGGCGATCGCCGCCGAGATCACGGTGCCGGGCGGTACGAACGACGCGGGCGAGCCGGTCGAGCGGCCGGCGTTGCCGTCGGACCGGTTCAAGATGCCGTTCCCAAACGACAAGGCAGCGCGGGCGGCCAATGGCGGGGCGTTGCCGCCGGACCAATCGCTGATCATCAAGGCGCGCGAGAACGGTCCCGACTACGTGCACGCACTGCTGAACGGGTATGTCGATGCGCCGGCCGGGACGACGACGCCGGCGGGACAGTATTACAACGAGTATTTCCCTGGCCATTTCCTGGCCATGCCGCAGCCGCTGCATGACGGGCAGGTGGAGTATACCGACGGGACCAAGGCGACGGTCGACCAGATGTCCCGCGACGTGGTGCAGTTCCTGACCTGGGCATCCGAGCCGACGATGGAGCGGCGCAAGCAGCTGGGGGTCAAGGCGGTGGTGTTCTTGGCGCTGCTGACCGGGCTCACCTACGGGGTGAAGCGGAAGATCTGGAAGGACGTCCACTAGCGCCGGTGTCGGATCTGGTCACGCCCGTCATCGGCATCATCGGCGGGTCGGGCCTGTATGACATTCCGGGCCTCGAGCGCCGCGAGAAGCGGCGCGTCGAGACCCCGTGGGGTGCGCCGTCGGACGATCTGCTGTTCGGCGAGCTGGGGGGCGTGCGTTGCGTGTTCCTGCCGCGGCATGGCGGCGGACATACGACCTCTCCGAGCCATCTCAATTATCGCGCGAACATCGATGCGCTGAAGCGGGCCGGGTGCACCGACGTCCTGTCGCTGTCGGCGGTGGGGAGCTTGAAGGAGGAGCTGCCGCCGGGTCATTTCGTGATCGTGGACCAGTTCATCGACCGGAGCTTCGCGCGCGAGAAGAGCTTCTTTGGCGAGGGCTGCGTGGCGCACGTGTCGGTCGCCGACCCGGTCTGCCCGCGGCTCGGCGACGCGCTTGAGGCGTCGGCACGGCGGCTGGGGCTGCCGGTGACGCGGGGCGGGACCTACCTGGTGATGGAGGGGCCGCAGTTCTCGACGCGGGCGGAGAGCCACCTGTATCGGAGCTGGGGCTGCAGCGTGATCGGGATGACGAACATGCCGGAGGCGAAGCTGGCACGCGAGGCGGAGCTTTGTTACGCCACTGTGGCGATGGTGACGGATTACGATTGCTGGCACGAGGAGCACGAGGCGGTGACGGTGGACCAGGTGGTGCGCGTGTTGTTCGGCAATGCCGACAAAGCGCGGTCGCTGGTGGCCGACGTGGTGCCGGGGCTGGGCGCGCCGCGGGGGCCGTGTCCGGCGGGGTGCGACCGGGCGCTGGAGTATGCGCTGATCACGCGGCCGGAGTTCCGGGATCCCGCGCTGATGGCGAAGCTGGACGCGGTGGCGGGACGGGTTCTCGCGGCGTAGCGTGGGTTTTTAGCCCACCGTTGATGATCGCGGGATGGTAGCAGCGGACGGATTTGAACCGCCGACCAAGGGATTATGATTCCCCTGCTCTACCGCTGAGCTACGCTGCCATACCCATCGAAAATGGCACGTCGCCGTGCCGCGGGGCGCACCGTATGCCTCGGGCAATGCCGCGCGTCAATGCGCGGCGATGAAGCCGCCGCCCACCATTTGCGAGCCGCGATACATGACGCAGGCTTGGCCGGGGGCGGCGAGCGCTGGCGCGTCGAGTTCGACGCGGGCGGTGTCGCCGGTGCGGATGATGGTCGCGGGGTGCGGCACCTCGCGGGCGCGGAGCTTGACGTCGCAGCGGAGGCGCTCGGGGATGTCGGCCAGCCAGTTGAGGTCACGGAGGGGGATCGACTGGCGGCCCGCGGTGCGGGGCCCGACGGTGATGCGGTTGCCGGCCGGGTCGAGGGCGAGGACGGCTTGGCGGGCGCCGTCGAGGGCGGTGGCGGGGCCGAGGCCCTTGCTCTGGCCGACGGTGTAGTGGGCGAGGCCCTTGTGCCGGCCGTGGACGGTGCCGGCGGCATCGACGATGTCGCCGGGCTCGAGGGCGCCGGGGCGGAGCGTGGCGAGCAGGTCGGTGTAGCGGCCGCTGGGGACGAAGCAGATGTCCTGG
Source organism: uncultured Alphaproteobacteria bacterium (assembly GCA_963835135.1). Lineage (GTDB taxonomy): Bacteria > Pseudomonadota > Alphaproteobacteria > Acetobacterales > Acetobacteraceae > JAVVHH01. The sequence goes on along the minus strand of CAWIEF010000005.1, from coordinate 97,886 downwards.
CTGTCGGGCTTGTCGGCGACGGGAAGGCCGAGCCGGGCGGCTTCGGCGCGGACGGCGGCCTTGTCCGGCATGTCGCCGAGGGGGAAGCGGCTGAAGGCGAGCTGGTCGCGGGTGGTGGCGAACAGGAACCAGCTCTGGTCGCGGGCGTCGTCGCGGGCGCGGTGCAGCTCCGGCCCGGCCGCGCCCTCGACCCGGCGGACGTAATGGCCGGTCGCCATCGCCTCGGCGCCGAGATCGCGGGCGAGGCCGAGCAGGTCGGTGAATTTGACGCTCTGGTTGCAGCGGACGCAGGGGATGGGGGTCTCGCCGCGGGCGTAGCTGTCGGCGAAGTCGTCGATGACGGCGGCGCGGAAGCGGGCCTCGGCGTCGATGACGTAATGGGCGATGCCGAGGCGGTCGGCGACGTCGCGGGCGTCGCCGATGTCGCGGCCGGCGCAGCAGGCGCCCTTGCGGCCCGCGGCGGCGCCATGGTCGTAGAGCTGGAGGGTCGCGCCGATGACCTCGTGACCTTGCTCGGCCAACAGCCCGGCCACGACCGAGCTATCGACCCCGCCGGACATCGCGGCGACAATCCGCACGCTACCCCCCGGCGTTGCGAGTGCTGGCGGGGAGCTTGACGACGAGGCCGTCGAGCGCCGGGGTCATGACGATCTGGCAGCCGAGTCGGCTGGTTTCCTCGAGGCCGAAGGCGAGGTCGAGCATGTCTTCTTCGTCCTCGGTGGGTTTGGCGAGCTTGGAGAACCAGGCCGGGTCGACGATGACGTGGCAGGTGGAGCAGGCGAGCGATCCCTCGCAGGCGCCCTCGACGTCGACATCGTGCTTATGGGCGATCTCGAGCACGGAGAGCCCGAGCGGAGCATCGACCACGCGGGGGGCGCCGTTCTTCTCGATAAAGGTCATCTTGGGCATCTAAGCGTCGGCTCCGGCGGTGACGGTGAGGGCGCGGGCGGCTTCGCTCAAGGATCGGGCAGCGAAATCCACGTCCGCCGGGCTGGTAAATCGTCCTAGCCCGATGCGCAAGGTCCGGCGCGCGGCGTCGTCGTCGAGGCCGAGGGCGCGCAGGACGTAGCTTGGCTCGATGGCGGCCGAACTGCAGGCCGAGCCGGTGGAGACGCAGAGGTCGGGCATGCGGGCGAGCATGTCGAGGGCGGGAGCTTCGAAGGTGAGGTTCAGGTTGCCGGCGACCCGGTGCTGCGACGAGCCGTTGAGGGCGACGGGGGTGGAGAGTGCGTCGAGCAAGCGCTGCCGCAGGGCGGCGATGCGGGTCTCGTCGCCGGCCATTTCAGCCGCGGCGAAGCGGCAGGCTGCGCCGAAGCCGACGATGAGCGGGGTGGGCAGGGTGCCGGGGCGCATGCCGCGCTCTTGGCCGCCGCCCGAGAAGAGCGGGGCGAGCCGGACGCGGGGGCGGCGGCGAACGTAGAGCGCACCCACGCCTTTCGGGCCGTACAGCTTGTGGCCGCTGAGGCTGAGCAGGTCGATGCCGGCGACATCGAGCGGGATCTTGCCGGCGGCCTGGGCGGCATCGGTGTGGAAGAGGGCGCCGTGGCTGCGGGCGATGGCGGCGAGGGTGGAGAGGTCTTGGATGACCCCGGTCTCGTTGTTGACCGCCATGATGCTGACGAGGAGCGTGGGGGTGGCGAGCGCGGCGACGAGATGGGCCGGGTCGAGGCGGCCGTCGGGGTCGACGGGGAGGATGACGGGCTCGAAGCCTTCGGCGGCCAGGTCGGATACGCTCTCGAGGACGCATTTATGCTCGGTGGCGACGGTGATGACGCGGCGGCGGGGGTCGCCGGAGGTGAGGGCATGCCGGGCCGCGCCCTTGATGGCGATGTTGTTGCTCTCGGTGGCGCCGGAGGTGAGGACGATCTCGCGCGGGTCGGCGGCGACGAGGGCGGCGATGTCGGCCCGGGCGGCCTCCACGGCGGCTTCGGCGTCGGTGCCGAGGCGGTGCTCGACGCTGTGCGGGTTGCCGGGGCGCTCGGTGAACCAGGGCAGCATCGCCTCGACCACGCGCGGATCGGTTGGCGTGGTGGCCTGGTTGTCGAGGTAGACGGGCCGGTTGGGGCGCATGATGCCGATATGGGGGCCGGGCTTAGCGGGCCAACAGTTTGTCGAGGCGGCGCGCGGGCTGGAAGCGCCCAGCCATCGTGGCGTAGGCCGTCTCGAAAGCGGCGAGGTCGGCCTCCTGCGTATTCCAGGGGAGGCTGACGCGGATGGCTTCGCCGGCCAGGGCGCCGGCGCCCATCGCGTCGAGGACGTGGCTGCGGGAGACCTTACCGCTGCTGCAGGCGGCGCCGGCCGAGACGGCGATGCCGGCGAGGTCGAGGGCGATGACCTGAGTTTCGGCACGCGCGCCGGGGAGGGCGAGGCAGACCGTGTTGCAGAGGCGGTGGGGACCGCCGAGGACGATGGCGCCGTGGGCGGTGGCGGCCCGTTCGGTGCGCTGGCGGAGGCCGAGCAGGTCGGAGATCGGTGTCTCGCACGCGGCAGCGAAGCCGGCGATGGCGGGGAGGGCGGGGGTGCCGCCGCGGCGGCCGCGTTCTTGGCCGCCACCGGCGATCAAGGGCGGGAGGTGGCGGTCATCGGCCAGCAGCAGGGCGCCGGCGCCTTTGGGGCCGCCGAGCTTGTGGCCCGAGACGGCGAGGCTGTCGGCGCCGAGGGCGGCCAGGTCGATGGGCAAGCGGCCGGCGGCGGCGACGGCGTCGACATGCAGCAGTGCGTCGTGGCGATGGCAGATGCGTGCGGCTTGCTCGATCGGCTGGATGGTGCCCGTCTCGTTGTTGGCCAGCATCAGGCAGACCAGCGCTGGCGCGCCGTGGGCGAGCAGTCGCTCGAGGGCAAGCAGGTCGGCGACGCCGTCCGCATCGACCGGGAGGATGTGCGCCTCGGGTGCGGCGGCGCGGACGGCCTCGTGCTCGGTGGCGCCGACGATGACCCGGCGGTTCGCGGCCCGTATGGCCAGCGCGTCCGCTTCGGTGCCGCCGGAGGTGAGGACGACGCCGCCGGGCGGGGCGCCGAAGCGGGCGGCGATGCTGCGGCGGCAGGCTTCGAGGAGGCGCCGGGCCTGGCGGCCGGGGGCATGGATGCTGGCCGGGTTGCCGACGAGGTCGAGGGCTTCGATCACCGCCGCCCGCGCTTCCGGCCGGAGCGGCTCGGTCGCGTTGGCGTCGAGATAGATCATGGGTAGGGCGGCTACTCGGCCGCAGGCGAGCGCTGCATCTCGGCCACGCGGATCTCGAGCGCGAGGAGTTCGGCGCGCAACGTTTCGACGGCGCAGACGATGGGGTCCATGGTGCCCTCGCACGGGGTGCCGTACGCGACGAAGGCGGGCTGACGCTGAATCTTCTTCAAGGGATCCCGCTCGATCGGGCGGGCGGGGATGCCGACCACGGTCTCGCCGGGCGCGACCGGCTGCACGACGACCGCGTTGGCCCCCACTCGGGCGCCGTCGCCGACGATGATGTCGCCGAGGATCTTGGCGCCGGCGCCAACGATGACGCCGTTGCCGACCGTTGGGTGGCGCTTGCCGCGCTCGCTGCTGGTGCCGCCGAGGGTGACCTGGTGGTAGAGATAGACGTCGTCGCCGACGATGGCGGTCTCGCCGATGACGACGCCCATGCCGTGGTCGATGATGAGGCGGCGGCCGATCTGGGCGGCGGGATGGATTTCGATGCCGGTGAGCCAGCGGCCGATATGGGACGTGAAGCGGGCGGGCAGGCGGAGGCCGCGAATCCACAAGGCGTGGGCGAGCTTGTGCCACATGACGGCGTGCACGCCGGGGTAGCACAGCAGGACCTCCGCAGAGGACCGGGCGGCCGGGTCTCTCTGCCGGTAGGCGCTGATGACTTCTCGCAGAAACATGAACGCCATGCGACAAATCCATTATGAATCGGCAGGTGGGCTGCCTATATTCTCGACGCGCCGACGAGATTATGTCAGCCGGCGAGACGATGAATGTTGGACGTAAACTCTAGCTTTCAACAGACGCTACGCTTGCCCATGCCCGTTGGTCAATTTGGCGGGTAGCGGCGCATTGAGTTAACGCCGGTGGTTGGTGCCGGCTGGAAATTGGATTGGAACGCCATGCCCGAGGTCTTGTTTGCCGGCCCTGACGGCCGCTTGGAGGGACGCTACCATCACTCCAAGGAAGCGGGTGCACCGCTCGCCCTCATCCTGCATCCGCATCCGCTGCACGGCGGGACGATGAACAACCGCATCACCTATTCGATGTACCAGGCGTTTCAGAAGCTCGGCTTTTCCGTGATGCGGTTCAATTTCCGTGGCGTCGGCCGGAGCCAGGGCCGCTACGACGGCGGGTTCGGCGAGATCAGCGACGCGGCGGCCGCACTCGATTGGATGCAGATGGTCAATCCGAGTTCGGGCGGGCTGTGGATCAGCGGCTACTCGTTCGGCGCGTTCGTGGGCATGCAGTTGCTGATGCGGCGGCCGGAGATCTCTGGCTGGGTCAGCGTCGCACCGCCGGCGAACCATTACGATTTCGGTTTCCTGGCGCCCTGCCCGTGCGGCGGGCTTATGTTGCACGGCGACAACGACGAGCTGGTGCCGGAGCCGGCCGTGCGCAAGCTGGTCGACAAGCTGAACACTCAGAAGAACGTGGTGGTCGATTACCGGGTCTATCCGGGCGTGGACCACGTGTTCGCGACGCATGCCGACCAGGTCGGCCGGGCGATCGAGGAGCACGTGGGCCAGATCATGGCGCGCAAGGCGATGGCTCTCGCCGCTGACTAACGGCAGGGCTCTCACCGCTGACTGACGATTACTCGGCTGGTTCCGTTTCATGGAACCAGCCGTAGTCGATCACGCGGCGTCCCTGCGGGTCGATGCCGAAGATGTCGCGGTAGCGATGGCCGAAGCGGATTTCGTCCGCGCCGTAGGAATAGCGGGCGTGGACGGTCTGCGAGCTCGCCTCTTCGAGACCGGTCACTGTAATTAGCACCTCGGTGTCGTCAGCAGCCATGCTTTGCGTCGTGCAGCCAACGAGAGGGCTGCGCTCGTCGATCTCGTGCATGACGGTGAAGGTCAGGGCGAAGACCGGCGTGCGGCCGCGGGCCAAGGGGACGTCGTAGAAGCGGCGGAAGCTCTGGCCCTCTGCGGTCTGTTCGTAGCGGAGGATGGTGACCTGGACCTCGGCGGCGATGATCTGGGTCGAGCGTTCGTTGCCGATCCTAATTAAAAGGGTGGGCACGCCGTTATGGCGGCTGATCACGGCGTGGCGGGCGAACATGACCCGGGCGCGGGGCCGGCTGATGCGGGCGAAGACGGAGCCGGTGGCCAGGGCGACGATGGCCAGGCTGATGATGGCCTCGGCCGTGGTCAGGAGGTTAGCGTAGAGCGTGGCCGGGGTGAGGCCGCCAAAGCCGATGGTGCTCATGCATTGCACGCTGAAGAAGAACGCGTCGGCGAAGGAGCCCGGGCGGGCGTTGGCGATGCTGCCAGGCTGTAGCAGGAAAAGGGCTGCAAACAGGGCGTTGACCGCGACGTAGAGTACGACGCCGCACGCCATGAAGGTGCGCCAGCGCATGGTCAGGATCTGATGGTAGATGTCCTGCCACCAATGGCTGGACAGGTTGACGCGCTGGATGGTCTCGCCGCGGGTGCGGGGGACTAGTCTGGGGCGGTCGGGGTAGGTTGCCATTTGCGGCCGTAGCAAAGCGGTGTTAGCCCGGCGCCGTCAAACCCATCACGACATCCGGATCAGGACCGTACGGCATGCCGACCAGCCCGTTTCTCGAGGAGGCCCGCGCGCGCGGCTTCCTCTTCCAGTGCACCGACGAGCAGGCGCTCGCGGCGGCGCTCGAAGCCGGGCCGGTGGCGGGCTATATCGGCTTCGATCTGACGGCCGACAGCCTGCATGTCGGCAGCATGGTGCCGATCATGCTGATGCGGCTGATGCAGAAGCACGGGCACAAGCCGGTCGCGCTGATGGGCGGCGGGACGACGCGGATCGGCGACCCGTCGGGCAGGGACGAAACGCGCAAGATGCTGACCGACGCGCAGATCGCGGCGAACATGGCCGGCATCCAGGCGTCGATCGCGCCGTTCGTGCGGTTCGGGGACGGGCCGTCGGACGCGATGCTGCTGAACAACGCGGAATGGCTCGACACGCTCGGCTGGATCGACCTGCTGCGCGACGTGGGGCCGCATTTCACGATCAACCGGATGCTGACGTTTGACAGCGTCAAGCTGCGGCTCGATCGCGAACAGCCGCTGACCTTCCTCGAGTTCAACTACATGATCCTGCAGAGCTACGATTTCCGCGAGCTGATGCGGCGGTATGGGGTCGTGCTGCAGATGGGCGGGTCGGACCAGTGGGGCAATATCGTCTCGGGCGCCGAGCTGATCCGGCGGACGGACGGCAAGCAGGCGTTCGGGCTGACGACGCCGCTGATCACGACGGCGTCGGGCGCGAAGATGGGCAAGTCGGCGGCCGGCGCGATCTGGCTGCGGCCGGAGCGGCTGGGGGCGTACGAGTTCTGGCAGTTCTGGCGCAACACGGAGGACGCGGACGTCGGGCGGTTCCTGCGGCTGTTCACCGACATCCCGCTCGACGAAATCGCTCGGCTCGAGGCGCTGCGGGGGGCGGAGATCAACGAGGCCAAGAAGGTGCTGGCGACGGCAGTGACGACGCTGGCGCACGGGGCCGCGGCGGCCGAGCAGGTGGCCGACACGGCGCGGCGGGCGTTTGAGGACGGCGAGGCGGCGGCGAGCTTGCCGACGCATCTGGTCGCGCCGGCGGCGCTGGAGGCGGGCATTCCGGTGGTGCGGCTGTTGGCGGAGGCCGGGCTGGTGGCGAGCAATGGAGAGGCGCGGCGGTTGATCCGGGGGGGCGGCGCCCGGGTCAACGACGTGGCGGTGACGGACGAGGCGATGGTGGTATCCGCGGCCGATCTGCGAGACGGGGCGGTGAAGCTGTCGGCGGGGCGCAAGCAGCATCGGCTGGTGCGGGCGGGTTAGGGTCAGAAGGGTAGGCTTCAGCCCACTAATCCCGGCCATTGGCGTGTGGCGGTGGGCTAAAGCCCACCCTACGATGCCGATACATGGTGATCACAGCACCGCCGCGACCACCTCGTGGCTTCCTTCCCAAATCATCTTGCAGGCGATGTAGAGGACGATCGCGAGTCCGGCCCAGGCCAGCCAGCGATAGCGGTCGAGCAGACGGGCGACGAGGCTGGCGGCGGCGCCCATGAGGACCACCGAGATCGTCAGCCCGGCGACCAGAACCCAGGGGTGCTCGCGCGCCGCGCCGGCCACGGCCAGGACGTTGTCCAGGCTCATGGACACATCGGCCAGCACGATCTGCAGCATCGCGTCGCGGATCGTCTTCGGCGCCGCCCGGGCGTCCGCATGGCCGGCGCGGCTGCGGCGGAGCTCGCGATACATGCGCCAACACACCCAGAGCAGCAGGATGCCGCCCGCCAGCAGGAGGCCGACGATCGCCAGCAGCTTGAGCGTGACGAGCGCGAAACCGATCCGCAGCAGGGTGGCCGCGGTAACGCCGAACAGGATTGCGCGGCGGCGCAGGTCGACCGGCAGGCCGTTGACGGCCAGGCCGACGACGATTGCGTTGTCTCCGGCGAGGACGAGGTCGATGAGGAGAACCTGGAGGAGTGCGACGAGTTCTGGCCACAGCGCGGCGTTTAAGGTCAAACGAACTCCCGTGCTTGTCAGGCGCCCGGTCCGGGCGTAACCGCATCGAGATCGATAAACCGCAGGAAGAACGATGGTTCCGCGCTATGCCCGCCCCGAGATGAGCCGGATCTGGGCGCCGGAGAACCGGTTCCGGATCTGGTTCGAGATCGAAGCGCTCGCGGCCGAGGCGATGGCGGCGCACGGCACGATCCCGCAGACCGCCGCCCGCACGATCCGCGAGCGGGGCCAGGCGAAAGTCGCCGCCATCGGCGCGGCCGACCTGGAGCGGATCGACGCGATCGAGCGCGAGACGCGGCACGACGTGATCGCGTTCCTGACGTGGCTGGCCGAGGCGATCGGTCCGGACAGCCGCTTCGTGCACCAGGGCATGACGAGCAGCGACGTGCTCGACACCTGCCTGTCGGTGCAGCTCACGCAGGCGGCCGACCTCTTGCTGGCCGATATCGACCGCGTGCTGGCCGCGCTCGAGCGGCGGGCGCGGGAGTTCAAATACACGCCGACGATCGGGCGCAGCCACGGCATCCATGCCGAGCCGACGAGTTTCGGGCTCAAGCTGGCCGGGCATTACGCGGAGTTCGCGCGCAACCGGGTGCGGCTGGAGCAGGCGCGCGCGGAGGTGGCGGTGTGCGCCATCAGCGGCCCGGTGGGGACGTATGCTCATCTCGACCCGGCGGTGGAGCGCTATGTGGCGCAGAAGCTGGGCCTGCAGATCGAGCCGGTGTCCACCCAGATCATTCCGCGCGACCGGCACGCGGCGTTCTTCTGCACGCTGGCGGTGGTGGCCAGCGGGATCGAGCGGTTGGCGACCGAGGTGCGGCACCTGCAGCGCAGCGAGGTGCGCGAGGCGGAGGAGTTCTTCCATGCGGGGCAGAAAGGCAGCAGCGCGATGCCGCACAAGCGCAATCCGGTGCTGTCGGAGAACTTGACCGGGCTGGCCCGGGTGGTGCGTGCAGCGGCGGCGCCGGCGCTGGAGAACGTGACGCTGTGGCACGAGCGGGACATCAGCCATTCCAGCGTGGAGCGGTTCATCGGCCCGGACGCGACGGTGACGCTGGATTTCGCGCTGATCCGGCTGGCCGGGATGATGGAGCAGTTGACCGTGTATCCGGAGCAGATGCAGGCCAATCTCGATCAGCTCGGGGGCGTGGTGCATAGCGGCGAGGTGCTGCTGACGCTGACCCGGGCCGGCATCTCGCGAGAGGAGGCGTATGCGATTGTGCAGCGGAGCGCGATGGCGACATGGGTCGGGCTGGGCCAGCCGGGAGGGCGTAGCTTCCGCTGGCATCTCGACGCGGACCCGCTGGTGGCGGCGCGGATCCCGCCGGAGGCGCTGGACGAGGCGATGCGGTCGGAGCGGCACCTGAAGTATATCGACGCGGTGTTCGACCGCGTGTTCGAGCGCGCCGTGCCCGGCCATCTTTCTGCCCCAGTCGCGGCATGAAGCTGCCGGGTTTGGGCGGTTGAATGCGTCAAGGCCGACGAGGAGGGCCTTCGACAATGCGCAACCTTCTTCTATCGATGGTGGCTTTCGGATCGTTTGCCGCGGCGGCGGCGATCACGCCGGCGGCGGCGCAGCAGCCGGCCGCGCCGGTCTGGGCGGAGGGCGCCCAGTTCGGCTCGGCGGGAGCCGGCGTGCAGCAGGCCCAGTACTACGAGCCCGGCTGGCGCGAGCGCGAGGAGTGGCGGCGCCGGGAAGAGTGGCGTCGGCGCGAGGAGTGGCGTCGCCGGCAGGAGTGGCGGCAGGCGCACGAGTATCGCGAGGAACGGCCGCGGTTCTTCGGCCCGCGGTATTGATCACCCGGCGGTAACCCTGTCCTGACGAGGCGGCGTGGCGGAGCGGCGGCACCCTTGCTATATGACGCCCTCCGCCGCCCGCTTCGGGCCGGCGCGACAGGGGTTTGGTTCGATGGCACGCCGGCGGCAACTCTACGAGGGCAAAGCAAAGGTCCTCTTCGAGGGACCGGAGCCCGGCACTCTCGTGCAATACTTCAAAGACGATGCGATCGCCGCCGGCGGCACCAAGCGGGGCACGATTACCGGCAAGGGCGTGCTGAACAACCGGATCAGCGAGTACCTGATGATGAAGCTGGCTGACATCGGGGTGCCCACGCACTTCGTGCGCCGGCTCAACATGCGCGAGCAGCTCATCCGCGAAGTGGAGATCATCCCGCTCGAGGTCGTGGTGCGCAACGTGGCGGCCGGAAGCCTCTCGACCCGGCTCGGCATCCCGGAGGGCACGCGGCTGCCGCGGAGCATCATCGAATACAACTACAAGAACGATCAGCTGAACCGGCCGATGGTGGCCGAGGAGCACATCACGGCGTTCGGCTGGGCCAGCACCCAGGACCTCGACGAGATGGTCAGCATGGCACTGCGCGTGAACGATTTCCTGTCCGGGCTGTTCCTCGGTGTCGGGATCATGCTGGTGGATTTTAAGGTCGAGTTCGGGCGGTTGTGGGAAGAAGAGGACATGCGGATCGTGCTGGCCGACGAGATCAGCCCGGATAATTGCCGCCTGTGGGACAGCCGGACCAACGACAAGATGGACAAGGATCGATTCCGGCGGGACATGGGCCGGGTCGAGGAGGCGTATCAGGAAGTGGCGCGCCGGCTGGGGATCCTGCCGGAAGCGGGCAACAGCGACCTGAAGGGGCCGGAGTTGATGCAATAATGAAGGCCGTCGTGACGGTGATGCTGAAGCATGGCGTGCTGGACCCGCAGGGCAAGGCGATCGGCCACGCGCTGCAGACGCTCGGGTTCGAGGGCGTGGCCGACGTGCGGGCGGGCAAGGTGATCGAGCTGGACCTGGCCGAGCAGGACCCGGGCCGCGCGCGTGCGCAAGCGGAGGAGATGGCGAGGACGCTGCTCGCCAACACGGTCATCGAAAGTTTCCGCGTAGAGGTATCGGCATGAAATCGATTGGTTTGGCAGCATTCGGGTTGCTGGCGCTGGCGGGTACGGCGCAGGCGCAGCGGCTTTCCAATATCACAGGCGCCAAGTTGGGCGACATCTGCATCAGCAAGTCGTCGGCGCAGCTCGAGGCGTGCAGCGCGTATCTGGACGGGATATCGGACGCGATCAGCTTCTACCAGCACTTGATGCCGCAGGATGGGTCGAAGGGGAAACTGCCCGACTACGTGTGCGTGCCGGGTCCGACGACGGGGCCGCAACTGCGGCAGACCTACGTGGCGTGGTTGCGCGAGCACGGGGAAGCGCAGCGCCAGCCGGCGGCGCAGGCCGCGGTGCGGGCGCTGAACGACAGCTATAAGTGTCCGGGCGAGAAGTAGAACGAGTGTCAGCGCTGCCCTCCTTCCTGCCCGCTCCCTCCGGGAGAAGGTTGGGTGAGGGTGTTTCGTGCCGCCAAACCCTCACCCCGACTCTCTCCCGGAGGGAGAGGGAGCAGGAACGAGCACGATGAAAGCCGGCATCGTCGTTTTCCCCGGGACCAATCGCGAGCGGGATGTAGCCATTGCGCTCAAGCGGGTGACGGGGCAGGCGCCGCGGATGGTGTTCCATCATGAGACGGACATCGCGGGGCTGGATCTGGTGGTGCTGCCGGGCGGGTTCAGCCATGGCGATTACCTGCGGTGCGGGGCGATGGCGGCGCGGTCGCCGGCCATGGGTGCGGTGCGGGCGTTCGCCGAGCGCGGCGGGCATGTGCTGGGCATCTGCAACGGGTTTCAGGTCCTGACGGAGGCCGGACTGCTGCCGGGGGCGCTGCTGCGCAATGCGGCGCTGCGCTTCCTGTCGCAGGATTGCTGGTTGCGGGTGGAGCGGTCCGACACGCCGTATGCCGGGCATTATCAGAAAGGCGAGGTGTTCCGCGCGCCGATGGCGCATGGCGACGGCAACTACTTCGCCGACGAGGCGGCGCTGGACCGGCTGGAGGGCGAGGGGCTCGTGGCGTTCCGCTACGACGGGCCGAACCCGAACGGGTCGGCCCGGGCGATCGCGGGGATCTACTCGCCCAACCTGCGAGTGCTCGGGTTGATGCCGCACGCGGAGGATCTGGTCGACCCCTTGATGGGCGGCACCGACGGGCTGCCGCTGTTCCAGGGCATGGTCGAGGCGATCGCGCCGTGAGCCAGATGGTCAACCAGGCCCTGGCGCGGACGTTCGGGCTGAGCGCGGACGAATACGCCAAGGTGCTGGCGATCATGGGGCGCACGCCGTCGCTGACCGAGCTCGGCATCTTCAGCGTCATGTGGTCGGAGCATTGCTCATACAAATCCAGCCGGGTGTGGCTGAAGCGGCTGCCGACGACGGCGCCCTGGGTGGTGCACGGACCCGGCGAGAATGCGGGCGTCATCGACATCGGCGAGGGCTTGGTCGCGGTGTTCAAGATGGAGAGCCACAACCATCCGAGCTTCATTGAGCCGTATCAGGGGGCGGCGACCGGGGTGGGCGGCATCCTGCGGGACGTGTTCACCATGGGCGCGCGGCCGATCGCCAACCTGAACGCGCTGCGCTTTGGCCTTCCCTCCGACCCGCGTACGCGGAGAATCGTGGATGGGGTAGTGCGGGGGATCGGCGGCTACGGCAATTGCGTGGGCGTGCCGACGGTGGGCGGCGAGGTGAACTTCCATGCGGCCTACAACGGCAACCCGCTGGTCAACGCGATGACGGTCGGCATCGCGCCGAAGGACCGCATCTTCCTGAGTGCGGCGGCCGGGATCGGCAATCCGGTCATCTATGTCGGGTCTAAGACGGGGCGGGACGGTATCCACGGCGCGACGATGGCGTCGGCCGAGTTCGGCGCGGACTTGCAGGAGAAGCGGCCGACCGTGCAGGTCGGTGACCCGTTCACGGAGAAGCTGCTGATCGAGGCGTGCCTCGAACTGATGCAGACGGATGCGATCGTGGCAATCCAGGACATGGGCGCGGCCGGGCTGACGAGTTCGTCGGTCGAGATGGCGGGCAAGGGTGGTGTCGGCATCGTGCTCGATCTGGATCAGGTGCCGCAGCGCGAGCCGGCGATGACGGCATACGAGATGATGCTGTCGGAGAGCCAGGAGCGCATGCTGATGGTGCTGCGCCCGGACCGGCAGGACGTTGCGCGGGCGATCTTTGAGAAGTGGGAGCTGGATTTCGCCGTCGTCGGCCATCTGACCGACACGGGGCGCATCGTGGTCAGGCATCACGGCGCGATCGAGGCGGACATCCCGCTCGACCCGCTGGCTGAACAGGCGCCGCTGTATCATCGCCCGACCGCGCCGACGCCGCCGCGGCCGGCGCTCGGGCCGGTGGCTGACCCGGCCGGGATCGGGCCGGCGTTGCTGACGCTGATCGCTTGCCCCGATCTGTGCTCGCGGGCTTGGGTTTGGAACCAATATGACAGCACGATCGGCGGCCAGACCGTGCGCCGCCCCGGCGCGGCCGACGCCGCCGTGGTGCGGATCGAAGACCACGAGCTCGCGCTGGCGCTGACGACGGATTGCACGCCGCGCTACTGCCAGGCCGACCCGGCCGAGGGCGGCAAGCAGGCGGTGGCCGAAGCCTGGCGCAACCTGTGCGCGGTCGGCGCGCGGCCGCTGGCGATCACCGACAACATGAATTTCGGCAACCCCGAGAAGCCGGAGATCATGGGGCAGTTCGCCGCCGCGATCGAAGGCATGGCCGAGGCCTGCCGCGCGCTCGACTTCCCGGTCGTGAGCGGCAATGTCAGCCTGTATAACGAGACGGAGGGCACCGGCATCCTGCCGACCCCGGCGATCGGCGGCGTCGGCGTGCTCGAGCACGCGGCGCAGACGGCGGGCATCGCGCTGCCGGCCGGGGCCGCGCTGGTGGCGATCGGGCGGGATGGGGCTGGCTTGGGTCAGTCGCTCTGGCTGCGCGAGATCGCCGGCCGCGAGGAAGGGCCGCCGCCACCGGTCGATCTGCTGGCCGAGCGGCTGGCCGGCGAGTTCGTGCGTGGGCAGATCGCGGCGGGCCGGGTGCGCGCGTGCCACGACGTGTCCGATGGCGGGCTGCTGGTGGCGGTGACCGAGATGGTGTTGGCCGGCGGCGTCGGCGCTACGCTGCTGCCTCCGCCGGATGGGGCTGCGCCGCATGCCTACTGGTATGGCGAGGATCAGGGCCGGTACGTGCTGGCCGTCGCCGACGCGGACGCGACGATGAAGGCGGCCAAGGCGGCGCATGTTCCCGCCCGGCTGATCGGCCATGCCGGCGGCCCCGGTTTGACACTCGATGGCGTCGAACCCATATCGGTCGTCACGCTAAAAGAGGCGCATGAGCGCTTCTTCCCAGACTGGATGCGGAGCTGACCGATGGCTATGGTGGCGAGCGAGATCGAGGCGATGATCAAAGCGGCCCTGCCCGACGCGGCGGTCAGCATCCAGGACCTCGCGGGCGATGGGGATCACTACGCGGCGACGGTCGCCAGCGAGGCGTTCCGCGGCGTGTCCCGCGTCAAGCAACACCAAATGGTCTACGCCGCGCTTCAAGGCAGGATGGGCGGCGCGCTGCATGCGCTGGCCCTGACGACTACCCTTCCCGAATAGGAGCATCCGATGTCCGAGTCCGTCGCCGCCCGCATCCAGAACGATATCAGCAGCAACAAGGTCATGCTGTTCATGAAGGGCAACGCCATGTTCCCGCAATGCGGGTTCAGCGCCCGGGTGGTGCAGATCCTGACCCACATGGGCGTGCCGTTCCAGACGGCGAACGTGCTGGACGATGCCGGGCTGCGCGAGGGCATCAAGGCGTTCAGCAACTGGCCGACGATCCCGCAGCTCTATGTCGACGGCGAGTTCGTCGGCGGCTGCGACATCATCACCGAGATGTATCAGTCGGGCGAGCTCGAGGGCTTGATGAAGGAGAAGGGCGTGCCGCACCAGGCCGCGGCCTGATTGATCCCGGCGGCCGCGTTCGAGTTCCTGCGCGGGCTAGCGGCTAACAACGAGAAGGCGTGGTTCGAGGCGAACCGCGCGACCTATGAGAGCGCCGTCCGCGACCCCGTGGCGGCGCTCGTCGCGTCGGTGACGACGGAGCTGACGAAGCTCGGCCTGCCGCTCGAGGGCGACGCGAAGCGCTCGATGTTCCGGCTGCATCGCGATACCAGGTTCAGCCACGACAAGCGGCCTTACAAGACGAGCGTCGGGGTCGTCTGGTTCCGGCAGGGCGGTTCGAAGGGCAGTCCGGGTGTGCTGTATTTTCACCTGGACCCGGCCGGGTGCTTCGTTGGCGCGGCGTTCTGGCATCCCGAGCCCGAGGTGCTCGACAGTATCCGCGAGCGCATCCGAGTCCACCCGGACCGCTTCGACGCGATGCAGGCCGAGTTGCGGCGGGCGAAACTCGGCTTGGAGGACGGAGAGCGGCTGAGCCGGATGCCGAAAGGGTTCGAGGACCTGAAAGGCACGCCGGTGGATCCGGCGCTTCGGTTGAAGAATTTTGTCGTCCGCCGCCCGCTGTCCGACAGAGTGGTGCAGGGCAGGACGCTGCCCGGCACGGTCGCCGCCTTCGCCGCGCAGGCACTACCGCTGTTGCGCTTCGGCTGGGACGCGGTGGACGAGATCGCTTCTGGTTCGTGAAAGGCCATCCATGACGCTTCCGACGCAGCAGATTGCCGGCCTGATCCATCGCCGGGTCGGCGACATCGTGGTCACCGCGGTCAGCGACGGCTACCTGGACGGCTCGCTCAATGTCCTGCGCAACATCGGCGAGGACGATGCCGCGGCGATGATCCGCGCGGCATTCCGGCCGGTGCCGCGGCGCACCTCGGTCAACTGCTACCTCATCCGCACGGGCGGCCAGACCGTCCTGGTCGATACCGGCTGCGGCGGGACGATGCAGCCGACCACGGGCAAGCTGCTGCAGCATCTCGCCGCGGCCGGCGTGACGCCCGATGCGGTTGACACGATCCTGTTGACGCACATGCATGGCGATCACTCCAACGGGCTGGCCGACGCGTCAGGCCGTGCTGTGTTCGCGAACGCGACGGTGGCAATGCATGAGGCGGAATGGGCGTACTGGAGCAACAGCGGCCATCTCGCCCTGGTGGAGCGCAGCGGGCAGGGCGTGCCGTATTTCGCGATGGCGCAGCAGCAGATGGCGCCCTACGGCGACCGGATGCGCCTGTTCGGCGAAGGCGAGGTCGCCGCTGGGGTCACGGCGGTGCCGCTGCCGGGCCATACGCCGGGTCATACTGGCTACCGCGTGGCGTCGGGCGGGGAGAGCCTGCTGATCTGGGGCGACATCGCGCATGTGCCGGAGGTGCAGGTCCCGCGGCCCGACGTGACCGTGGTTTACGACGTCGACCCGGCGCAAGCCGAGGCCACTCGCCGCCGCATCCTCGAGCGGAGCGCCGTCCACGGCGAGTTGGTGGCCGGGATGCACCTGCATTTCCCGGGATACGCCTATGTCGTTCGCGACGCCGACGGCTACCGGCTGGTGCCGGAGCCGTGGCGCCAGGAGATGTAGGGGCTATTCGCCCAGCGCGTCGCGGACGGCTTGGGCCAGGAAGGCTTTGTCGGCGGCGTCCGCGTTCGGATTGCCGGCGCGGTGCCCCCAGATGCTCGGGATCGGGCGCAGTTCGGCCGAGCGAAGGAACGGCAGCTCCGCCGCGTTATCGGCGACGCGGAAGTATAGATCGGTCTCGCTCGGCAACAGCGTGACCTGCGCCTCGATGGACCGCAGCGCCGCCTCGAGGTCGCGGCCGCCGGCGATGTCGGCCTCGTGCCAGGCGAGCGCCTGGGCGTAGAGGTTGGCGGCCCTGCGCATGGCGAAGCGATCTTGCCACTGTTCGCGGATGAACGTGTCCAGGTCCGGGGCGCCGAGCGCGGAGCGGTATAGCCCGGCGCGGTAGAAATCCTGGCTCAGGCCCCAGCCGGCGTAGATGGTCCCGAACGCGCGCAAAGCGGCTGCGGGCTCGCTGGAGAACCGGCCGTTGCCGATGTGCTCCGGCGCGGCTTCGAGGGTGCGGAGCAGGCCCTGCAGGAAGACCTTGTTGTGATCGGCGGTCCTGGCGCTGCCGCAGACCACGAACGCGTGCGGCACCATCGACGGGAACATCGCCGCCCAGTGATAGGCTTGGATGCCGCCCATGGAGAAGCCGTAGACGGCGGCCAGGCGCTCGACCCCGAACTGCTCGATGACAAGCCGGTGTTGCGCGCGGACGTTGTCGGCCATGGTGACGAGGGCGGGGTAGTCCGGCGTCTCGGCGGCGCCAGAGGAGACGCCGTTGGAGAACATGTCGATGGCGAGGATGCAGTAGCGGGTTGGATCGAGGATCTGGTCCGGGCCGATCAGCCAGGCCATGTCGGGATGCTGGGCGCTGTAGCTGCTGGGGTAGACGATGAGGTTGTCGCGCGCCGGATTGAGCGTGCCGTGGCGCTCCCAGCCGATCTGCGCCCCCGCGATGATGCCGCCGCGTTCGACCGCGAGGTCGCCGAGGGGGAAGCTGCCGCTGTCCCGCTCCCACATGGTCACCATCCTCCCTCCGGCATGAGGGAGACGTGGGCGGAGACGATCTTCCAGCCGAGGCCGGGGAAGCGCACCCAGGTCTGACTCTGCCGCCCGATCCCGTCGCGGCCCTTCGGGCGGTATTCGAGGTTGATGGTGGCCACGTCGGTCCCGAGTGTCAGGATCTCGTGCCGGATCCACTCGCCCTTCGAGCCGCCCGGCGCGGCCGCGAGGCGCGAGGCGTGGATGGCGTCGAAGCCGTAGCCGTTGTCCTTGAGGGCATAGCGGATCGTGTGCGGGCTGTCCCAGAAGCTCGCATCCAGCACGTCGACGTCCTTGTCGATCAGCGCCTGCTCGTAGCGTTCGAACAGCGCGGTCAGCTCGGCGACGATCTCGGGCCGGTTCGGGGTGGTGTCCATCATGCCTCCAGGGCGATCGCAGTGCGGATGAGATCGAGGTCGGCCCCGTGGCCGCCGACGATCGACAGGCCGATCGGGGCGCCATCGACGGTCGACCCGGGGATGTTGAGTTGCGGGATACCAGTCAGGCCGCCATGGCTTGTCAGGCAGGCGATCCGCTCGCGGAGCGGGTTGAGCGCGGAGACCGGCAGGCCCTTGAGCGGCGCGGGAAACGGGGTGGTCGGCAGGCACAGGATCGTGCCGGGCGGCAGCAGGCGGCGCACGTGCGCGCGGGCTTCCAGCCGCATGAGGCCGGCCGCCGTGCGTTCCGCGTCGGTGATCATGGACCCCTGCACCAGCCCGCGCGACACGTTCCAAGCCAGCCGAGGGTTGCACTGGTCGAGCCAGGGTTGGAAGGTCTGCCAGGACTCGCTGCCCTGCAGCACGCGCTGGGCGCGCTGCCAGACGGAGAGCCCGGGCGGGGCGAGCGTCACGTCGCGGCGCATCCCGATCAGCACAGCCAGCCGCTCGACCAACGGCATCAGCGCTGCGGCGGCGGCCTCGTCGGCGAAGCCGAATGCGTCGATGGCGACGAGCAAGGTGGCCGGCACGTGTCGCGGGAGCGGAGCGGCGAACAGCGTTTCGGCGACGCGCCCGAACGTCTGCGCGTCGCGGGTGAACCAGCCGCAGGTGTCCGAGGCGGGGGCCTGGACGGTGATGCCGGCGAAGTCGATGCGGCCGTGGGTGGGCCGGATGCCGTAGAGGCCGCAGAAGCTCGCCGGCACGCGGACGGAGCCGCCGGTGTCGGTGCCGAGTGCGACGTCGCACTCGCCGGATGCGACTGCCGACGCGGAGCCGCTGGAGGAGCCGCCGGGCACACGGTCGGGCGCGGCCGGATTGAGGGGTGTGCCGTCATGGGCGTTCTCGCCGAGGATGCCGAGGGAGACCTCGTCGGTGATGGTCTTGCCGATGACGGAGGCGCCGGCGTCGAGGAGGGTCTGGACCACGGCGGCGTGCCGGGTCGGGACCGGGGCGAAGCGGGGCCAATCCGGGCTGCCGCCGCCGGTCGGCACGCCGGCGACGTCGATCAGGTCCTTGACCGCGACGGTCAGGCCGGCGAGGGGGCCGGCGGGCGCCCCCGCGATGCGGGTTCGCGGACCAGGCACGAACGCGTCGGTATCGCCCATCGTCAGACCATTGCGTCCAGGGGCAGCGCCGTCGTGAACTTCACACGCTCCATGCTGAAGCGCGAGCTGACGTTCTTGATGGGCACTGCGGCAATCAGCCGCTTGTAGAACAAGTCGTATGCAGGGATGTCGCGAGTGACGACCCGGAGCATGTAGTCGATGTCGCCGGCCATGCGGTGGACCTCGACGACCTCCGGACAGGCGGAGACCGCCGCGGCGAAGCGTTCGAGCCACTCGGGCGAATGGTCGCCGGCTTCGATGGACACGAACACGGTCAGGCCGAGGCCCAGCTTTTCCGGCGACAGCAGCGCGACGCGGCGCTCGATCACGCCGGTGGCTTCGAGGCGCTGGATGCGTTTCCAGGCGGGGGTTTGCGAGAGATTGATCTGGTCGGCGAGCTGCGCGATCGAGAGGGTGCTGTCCTCCTGCAACAAGGCCAGGAGCTTGCGGTCGGTTTTGTCCATAGGGTCCGTTCGAGGGGTGCCGGCTGACCCTACTCCTTCGACGGGGCGGCGCCAGCCGGGAGTGGTCGGGCGAGCATCGCGTCGCGTCGCGCGCAGGCCCAGCGCGCGACGCGGTCGCCGAGGCGCATGCCGGGTTGCTCGACCCAGCGATGGGCGGCCAGCGCCATGATCGCGAGCAGCGCGCTGGCGACGACGACGAGGAGGACGTGCAGGATGGGGGAGGCGACGGAGAAGGTCCGGAGCGGCCGCAGCACTGCGGCGAGGGCCAGGCCCTGCATGAGGTAGATGCCGTAGCTGACGTGGCCGAGGCGATGGGCCGAGCGCATCTGCAGCACCCCGAAGAGGCTGCAGCCGGTGGCAATCAGATAGAACAGGCTGGCAAAGACGAGGATCGCGACCGGGTCGGACGAGGTGTCGAGGCCGCACAGCGCGAATACGAGCAGGGCGAGGGCCAGCAGCGAGGTTGCGGCACCGTGAGCGCGGAGGGCGATGCCGGTGGCTTGCAGGGACGCGGTCAGGCCGCCGGCGGCGAACATGCAGACGAGCGCCGGATGCCAGTCGACATCCCCCAGGGGCAGGCCCCGCCAGATCATGACGAGTGGTCCTACGAACAGGAGAGCGGCGAACGGGAGATGCAGCCGCCGGGCTCGGGTGAGCAGGGAGAGGATCGGCAGGCAGGCATAGAAGATCCATTCGAATTTCAGCGTCCAGGTGACGCCGGCGAGGAGCAGGCTGGTGTCGTAGCCGCGCACCGGCACGGCCGGCCACATGCCGATCAGAAGATAGGAGCCGATTTGTTTGGCGAGGATCACCGTACCCGGGTGCACGTGCCGGCCGCCATGCAGGCTGACGAGAATCGCGATCGCGGCCGTGAGCAGGAAGACGGGGCCAATGCGGAACACGCGGCCGATGTAGAGCCGGAGCCAGTCGATGCGACCCTGGGCCAGCACGAGGCGGCGCCAGAACAGGTAGCCGGTCAGCATGAAGAACATGGCAACGCCGCCCTGGCCCAGCATCGTGTTGAAGGAGGCGAACAGCTCCCATCGGCCAGTCAGGACATAATGGCGATAGATCATGCCGTGGTGCATGACGACGGCGAGGGCGACGAAGCCGCGCAGCCCGTCGAGGTTGGAGACGCGTCGGGTGGCGTGGTCGGGTGGCGCGTCGGCCCAGGCGAAGATCGGCAGGCGGGCCAGCGCGAGGGCGCAGGAGACGGAGAGAACGAGCGCCAGAAGCGTGTCGACATCCATCGCGGGGTCTTATGCGGCTAGAATTTCGGCTCGCACGTCTTTTATGTCGCGGAAAGTGAGGTCGGCATTCATTTCGGCGGTCCGGCGCATCATGAAGGCGGAGCTGGCGAGATAGACCGGGTCGCCGTCGACGTCGTCGGCGATGCTGGAGCGGTTTTCGCCGAGGAAGCGGGCGATGGCCGCCTTGTCGCCGCCGATCCAACGGGCGAGCGCGTAGGGGACCGGCTCGAAGCCGATGGAGACGCCGTATTCGCCTTGCAGCCGGGCCTGCAGCACGTCGAGCTGCAGCGTGCCGACCACGCCGACGATCGGCTGACTGCCGTCTTGCGGGCGGAACAATTGGACGACGCCCTCCTCGGCCAGTTCCTGCAAGGCCTGGCGCAGCTTCTTGGCCTTCATGGCGTCGTCGAGCCGGACGCGGCGGAGGATCTCGGGCGCGAAATACGGCACGCCGACGAAGTTGAGCGTCTCGTCCTCGGTCAGCGTGTCGCCGATGCGGAGCGTGCCGTGGTTGGGGATGCCGACGACGTCGCCGGCGAAGGCCTCCTCGGCGATCTGGCGATCGCGGGCGAAGAAGAACTGCGGAGCGTGCAGCGGGATCTGCTTGCCGGTGCGAACCTGGCGTAGCCGCATGCCGCGCTCGAGCCGGCCGGAGCAGACGCGCGCGAAGGCAATGCGGTCGCGATGGTTGGGGTCCATGTTGGCCTGGATCTTGAACACCAGCGCGGTCAGCTTGTCCTCGGTGGCGGCAACGACCCGGCTGTCGGCGGGCTGGTTGCGCGGGGAGGGGCCAAAGGCGACGAGGCTGTCGAGCAGGTCGGAGACGCCGATCTCCTTGATCGCGCTGCCAAAGAAGACGGGGGTGAGCGTGCCCTGCATGAAGGCGGCGCGGTCGAACTCGGGGAGCGCGGCCTGGACCAGCTCGAGCTCCTCGCCGAGCTGGATCATGCGCGCGTCACTCTGTTCGAGCGGTTCGGTGAGGTGGAGATCGCGGGTGCGGACGTCGTAGGTGCCGGCGAAGGTGCTGGCGCGGCCGACCGGCCAGGTGACCGGCGCGGTGTCGAGCGCGAGGGTATTGGCAACCTCGTCGACGATCTCGAACGGGTCGCGGGCCTCGCGGTCCATCTTATTGATGAAGGTGAGGATCGGGATGTCGCGCAGGCGGCAAATCTCGAACAGTTTTCGCGTACGCGCTTCAATCCCTTTCGCCGCGTCGATGACCATCACAGCCGAGTCGACGGCGGTGAGGGTGCGGTAGGTGTCCTCGGAGAAGTCCTCATGGCCCGGCGTGTCGAGCAAATTGAACACGCAGCCGCCGTATTCGAAGGTCATGACCGAGGTGACGACGGAGATGCCACGATCGCGCTCGATGCCCATCCAGTCCGACCGCGTGCGGCGGCGCTCACCCTTGGCGCGCACGTTGCCGGCGAGCTGGATCGCACCGCCGGCGCGGAGCAGGCGCTCGGTGAGGGTCGTCTTGCCGGCGTCCGGATGCGAGATGATCGCGAAGGTGCGGCGGCGGTTGATTTCTTCGGCGGCGTTCATGCGAAGCCTATACAACAAAAAACCCTCTCCCGGTGACGGGAGAGGGCAGGGTGGGGTGTCCTTACCGCGAGCGGAAGCGACAGAGGGTTACCGCGAGTAGAACTCGACGACGAGGTTCGGCTCCATTGTCACCGGATAGGGCACGTCGGTCAGCTTCGGGGCGCGGCCGAAGCGGCCCTTCATGGCGCGGTGGTCGACTTCCATGTAGTCGGGGACGTCGCGTTCGCCGCTCTGGGCACTGTCGAGCACGACGGCGAGCTGCTTGCTCTTCTCGCGGACTTCGATCTCGTCGCCGTCCTTGACCTGGAAGCTGGGAATGTTGACGCGCTTGCCGTTGACGTGGATGTGGCCGTGGTTGACGAACTGGCGGGCGGCGAACGGCGTGATGGCGAACTTCATGCGGTAGATCACCGCATCCAACCGGCGCTCGAGCAGCTCGATCAAGTTCTCCGAGGTGTCGCCCTTGCGGCGCACGGCCTCGTCGTAATACTTGCGGAATTGCTTCTCGCCGATGTTGCCGTAATAGCCCTTCAGCTTCTGCTTGGCCATCAGCTGCACGCCGAAATCGGTCGGCTTCTGCTTGCGGCGCTGGCCGTGCTGGCCGGGGCCATACTCGCGCTTATTGATCGGCGACTTGGCGCGGCCCCAGAGGTTGACGCCGAGGCGGCGATTGATCTTGTATTTGCTTTCAGCGCGCTTGGTCATGCGCGGTCTCCATCATCTATGCCGCATTCGGGCTTGTTGCACCGGTAGTCCGCAACGCATTGCGGCGGGCGCACGCGACCATCGCATGTCCTCGTTCCCGGCAGTGCGGCAGGCTCTACGCGCCAGCGTCACCGATGTCAAACATCTTGCCCGGTCTACTAGACTTAGCTAGGCTAAACCATGCAGACCGTGAACATCCACGCCGCGAAAAGCCAGCTGTCCCGCCTCATCGAGGCGGTCGAGGCCGGCGAGGAGGTCGTCATTGCACGAGCCGGTAAGCCAGTTGCCCGCCTCGTGTCGATGACCCCGGCGCAACCGGCACCCCGTCGCCTAGGGACGCTCGATGGCCGATATGATCTGGACGTATTCGATGATCCCCTGCCCGATGATCTACTGGACCTTTTCGAAGGCCGCTGAATGCGCGTTCTGCTCGATACAAACATTCTGCTCTGGGCAACAAGCGGCACTGCTCGCCTCGACATGCGTGCGCTCTCGATCATCAAGGATGACACGAACACCATTCTTTTCAGCGCGGCAAGTATTTGGGAACTCGCGATAAAAGCTGGCCTGCAGCGCGAGCATTTTCATGCCGTTGCGAACGATGTCTTGGCAGCCGCTCATGAGGCCGGGTTTATCGAGCTGCCCGTGCGGTCCAGTGTCGCGTTCAGGGTAGCGGCCTTGCCGCACCACCATCGCGATCCATTTGACCGTTTCCTGGTTGCGCAAGCCTTGGCGGAACCTGCGATCCTACTGACCGCGGATCGCATTCTGACTCGCTACACGGATCTCGTCACTCTCGTCGGACGCCAGCCCTCATGATCTCCCGTGGCGACATCCTCTGGCTCGGCATCGCGTCCGGCGTCTCCGGCGGGCTGATCGGGGGCGGGATGCTCGGCGTCGGCATGACGCTCGCGCTCGCGGGCGCGCCGATCGGCATCCTGCTCATCTGCATCGGCGGACCGGCGTCCGCCCTGATCGGCTGGCTGCTGTCCCGCCGGCTGGCGCGGCAGCTCACACCTCCTGGGTAGACGGCTCCACCTCCTCGAGCCGCCCCAGTCGCCGGCGGCCCAGCGCCAGCCCGGTGACCACGCCGTGCAGCGTGCGGACCTCCTGCTCGGTGATCTCGCCGCGTTGGAACAGGTGCCGCAGGTTGCGGACCATGCCGGGCCGCTTGGGCGCGTTGCGGAGGAAGCCGCAGGCGTCGAGTTGGTCGACGAGATGCTCGAGTAGGCCGTCCAGCTCGGCCTTGGTGGCGACCCGGGTCTTGTGGGTGAGCAAGTCCCGCGGCGGGGTCGGGTCGGTGGCGGTCCACCACTCGTAGGCCATCACCATCACGGCTTGGGCCAGGTTGAGCGAGTTCGAACTCCGGGTTGAGCGGATACTTTATGAGAGTGTCGGCGGCGGCCATGTCGTCGTTGTCGAGCCCGGCGCGCTCGGGGCCGAACAGGATGCCGCAGGCCAGGTCGCGGCTGGCGGCCTCGCGGATGTCGGCGGCCCCGGCGCGGGCGGTCAGGACGGGCTTGATGATGTGTCGCGGCCGCGGGCAGGTGGCATAGACGCGGTGCAGGTCGGCGACGGCGGCTGGGACGGCGTCGTAGAGGGTGGCCGCTTCGAGGATCGCGTCGGCGCCCGAGGCGGTGCGCCAGGCGCGGTCTTGCGGCCAGCCGTCGCGGGGGGCGACGAGGCGGAGATGGAACAGCCCGCCATTGGCCATACAACGGGCGACTGAGCCGATGTTGTCGGCCAGTTGCGGGCGGACCAGGATGACGACCGGGCTGCCGGGGATCGGGCGGAGATCGGCGCCGCCGTCCCGGCCGGTCACACCCGCCGCCATTCGGTCGTGCCGCCCGGCCGGTCCTCGAAGGCCACGCCTTTGGCCAGCCACTCGGCGCGGATGGCGTCGGCGCGGGCGAAGTCGCGCGCCTTGCGGGCGGCGATCCGCTCGGCGATGGCGGCCTCCACCGCTGGCGCATCCACCCCGCGGGTGAACCAATCCGGTTGCTGCAGGAGGCCCAGCATGCCGCCAGCGGCCTTCAGCCCGGCCGCAGCCCCCGCGTCCCCCGACAGCGCCCGCCCGGCCAGCTCATGCATGGCCGCGAGCGCCTCCGGCGTGTTCAGGTCGTCGCACAGCGCGTCGAGCACCGTCTCGGGTACCTGGCCGGCCTCGGCATCGCCGGCGGCGCGGTAGAACCGGTCCAGATCGCCCTGCGCCTCCCGCAGCCCGTCGAAGCTGAACTCGAGCGTCGAGCGGTATTGCGCGCGCAGCAGCAGCAGCCGCGCTGCCTCGGCCGGAGCGCGCTCCAGCACTTCGCGGATGGTGAAGAAGTTGCCGAGCGACTTCGACATCTTCTCGTGCCCGGAGAGCAGCATGCCGGCATGCATCCAAACGCGGGCGAAGCCGCTGCCGGGCAGCGCGCACAGGCTCTGCGCCCGCTCGTTCTCATGGTGCGGGAAGATGAGGTCGCCGCCGCCGCCATGGATGTCGAAGGTCTCGCCGAGGTACGTCCAGGCCATCGCGCTGCATTCGATGTGCCAGCCTGGTCGGCCCCTGCCCCAGGGCGAATCCCAGCCCGGCTGCTCCGGCGAGGAGGGCTTCCACAGCACGAAATCGCCGGCATCCCTCTTATACGGAGCCACGTCGATCCGGGCGCCGGCCAGCAGCTCATCCGGACTGCGGCCCGACAGTCTGCCGTAACTCTCGAAGGCGCCGACCGCGAACAGCGCGTGGCCTTCTGCGACATAAGCGTGTCCGCGCTCGATCATGCACTCGATCAGGACGATCATCTCGGCGATGTGCTCAGTCGCACGCGGCTCGCGGTCGGGCGGCAGGTTGCCGAGTGCGGCCATGTCGGCGTGGAACTGGGCCGTGGTGCGGGCGGTCACGGCCTCGATCGGCTCGCCGCTCGTCCGGGCACGCTCGTTGATCTTGTCGTCGACGTCGGTGATGTTGCGGACGTAGGTCACGCGCGGGAACAGGTGCCGCAGCAGCCGGGTCAGCACGTCGAACACGGTCAGCGTGCGGGCGTTGCCGATATGGGCGAGGTCGTAGACGGTGGGGCCGCACACGTAGAGGCGCACGTGGCTAGGGTCGATCGGCGCGAAGACCTCGCGACGGCGGGTCATACTGTCGTGGAGCGTCAACTGCGGCATGACGCTTGTTTGATGCAGGGCGGGAGGCGTTGCAACATGGCTGGCCGCCACCCATGGTGCTGTGGGACCGTCGAGGAGAGCAGGGTCATGCTGGACCGTCATGCGTTGTTGAGTCTGTGTCTTGCCGTCGGCCTGGCGGCGGGCTGCGCGGCCCCGCCGATGGGCCCGCTGGTCCAGGTCCTGCCGGGTCCCAACAAGCCGTACAGCCAGTTCGTCAGCGAGGACAATCAGTGCCGGGCACAGGCCAACTATCAGGTGGCCGGACAGGCGCAGACCGCGAACAACCGCGCGGTGGGCGGCGCGGTGCTGAGCACGGTGCTCGGGGCCGGGCTGGGGGCGGCGATCGGCGGCGGGCGCGGCGCGGGCGTCGGCGCGGCGACGGGCGCGGGGCTCGGCGCCGGCATCGGGGCAGGGTCGAGCGCCGGGGCGCAGGGCGGCATCCAGGCGCAATACGACAATGTCTATGCGCAGTGCATGTATGCGGCGGGCAACCAGGTGCCTGGACTGGCGCCTGCAGTGGTCGCCTACCAGCCGGCGCCGTATCCCGTGGTGGCGCGCGACCCGCTGGTGCGCGACATCCAGGTAGAGCTTCGCCGCCAGCGCTACTACGCCGGCCGGCCGGACGGCGTCGACGGCCCCGACACGGCGCAGGCGATCCAGTCGTTCCAGGCCGCGCACAACATGCCGCCGGACGGCGTGCCCACGCCATACCTGTTGAACGCGCTGCGCAGCACGCCGATCGGCTACTAACCGGCAGGCGGGCCAGCGACGTGGACGTGTTCTGGGACGATGTGCAGCTCCAGCACACGCCGGGCTTCTTCCTGCAACGCGGCCTGCTGCGGCAGAACTTCGAGGGACCGGCGCGCGCGCTATCGCTGCTCGAAGGGGTCGCGGCACTCGGGCTGAGCCCGCGCGCGCCGCCCGCTCTGGCAGAGGGCGCGCTCGAGGCGGTGCACGGGCGCGCGTATCTCACCTATCTGCGCACGGCCCATGCCGCGTGGTCCCGCATGGAGGGGGCGGGGCCGGAGGTGGTGGCGAACATGCATCCGTCGCCGGAGATGCTCGCCCACGGCGCGCAGCCCGGCGCGGGCATCGTCGCTCAGGCCGGCTGGTTCTCGGCCGACACCGCCTGTCCGATCGGGGCGCATACGTGGGCGGCGGCCGTGTCCGCCGCGTCCTGTGCGGTGGCGGCGGCCGATGCGGCGGCGGCGGGCCGGTCGGCCTATGCGCTGGTGCGCCCGCCGGGCCATCACGCCTATCCGGCGCGGGCGGGCGGGCATTGCTACATCAACAACGCGGCGGTTGCGGCGGAACATCTGCGCCGGGCCGGAGCGGCCCGGGTCGCGGTCCTGGACATCGACAGCCATCATGGCAACGGCACGCAGGGCGCGTTCTGGACCCGCGACGACGTGCTGTTCTGTTCCATCCACGGCGACCCCGCCGGTTACTATCCGTGGTATGTCGGCCATGCCGGCGAGCGCGGGGAGGGCGATGGCGCGGGCTGCACCCTGAACCTGCCGCTCGAGCGCGGCAGCCGCGATGCCGCGTGGCTCGAGGCGCTCGACACGGGACTGGCCGCCGTGAGCCGGTTCGCGCCGGATGCGCTGGTGCTGAGCCTGGGGTTCGACGCGTCCGAGCACGAGCCGCTGCACTTTCTGTCCGTCACCGCGGACGGCTTTGCCCGGGCCGGCGAGCGCATCGCGCGCCTGCGCCTGCCGAGCGCGATCATCCAGGAAGGCGGCTACGACACCGAGCGGCTCGGGACGTTGTTGCAGCGTTTCCTCACCGCCTACGGCCGATGATCGCCCGCATCCTTTCGTTTGCGTTCAGCGGCATCGAAGCGGTTCCCGTCGAAGTCCAGGTGCAGATTTCGTCCGGCCTGCCGGCATTCCTGGTGGTCGGGCTGCCGGACAAGGCGGTGGGCGAGGCGCGCGAGCGGGTGCGGGCGGCGCTGACCGCCATGGGCCTGTCGCTGCCGCCCAAGCGCGTGCTGATCAACCTGGCGCCGGCCGACCTGCTGAAGGAGGGCAGCCATTTCGACCTGCCGATCGCGCTGGCGGTGCTGGCCGCGATGGACGTGCTGCCGCGCGAGGAGACGGGCGAGTATGCCGCCTTGGGCGAGCTGTCGCTGGATGGCAGCGTCAGCGCGGTATCGGGCGTGCTGCCGGCGGCGATGGCGGCGAGCGAGCGGGGCCTGGGCCTGATCTGTCCGGCGGTGCAGGGGGGCGAGGCGGCATGGGCGGGGCGTATCGAGGTGCTTGCCGCACCCGACCTGCTCTCGCTGGTCAATCATTTCCGCGGCACGCAGATCCTGTCGCCGCCCGACGCGGCCGGGACCCAGGAGGCGGAGCGGTTCCCCGATCTGTCGGAGGTGCGCGGCATGGAGACCGCGAAGCGGGCTTTGGAGATCGCGGCGGCGGGTGGGCACAACCTCATGCTGGTCGGGCCGCCCGGGGCAGGCAAGAGCATGCTGGCCGCGCGGCTGCCGCCGCTGCTGCCGGACCTGGCGCCGGTCGAGGCGCTGGAGGTCAGCATGATCCACTCGGTGGCCGGGTTGTTGGAGGGCGGGCGGCTCGTGTTGCGGCCGCCGTTCCGCGAGCCGCATCATGGCGCCTCGCAGGCGGCGCTCGCGGGTGGGGGCGCGCGGGCCAAGCCCGGCGAGGTCAGCCTGGCGCACCGCGGCGTGCTGTTCCTGGACGAGTTGCCGGAGTTTCCGCGCCAGGCGATCGAGGCGCTGCGGCAGCCGCTCGAGAGCGGCCGGACGACGGTGTCACGCGCGGCCGCGCACGTGACCTACCCCGCGCGGTTTCAGCTCATCACGGCGATGAACCCGTGCCGCTGCGGCCATCTCGGCGACGCGGCGCGCGAGTGCAACAAGGCGCCCCGCTGCGGCGAGGATTACCTGGGCCGGATCAGCGGCCCGCTGCTCGACCGCATGGACCTGGTCGTGCACGTGCAGCCGGTGCCGCCGGCGGAGCTGTCGCGCGCACCGCCGGGCGAGGCGAGCGAGACGGTCATGCTGCGGGTCCGCGCCGCGCGGGACCGGCAGCATGCCCGCTCGGGCCAGAAGGGCGCGCGGACCAACGCGGAGGCGGAGATCGGCACGATCGCGCTGCACGCTGAGGCGAGGGCGCTGGCCGAGCAAGCGTCCGACAGATTGCGCCTGTCGGCGCGCGGCTTCACGCGCGTGCTCCGGGTGGCGCGGACGATCGCGGATCTGGCGGAGGCTGATCTGGTGCGCCGGGCCGACGTGGCCGAGGCGCTGGCCTACCGCCACCGCATCCCCGGGCGGCCGGCATGACGGAGCCTGCTCCGCCGCGGGAATAAAATCGCCTCCGTTCCGGTCTGTACTGCGGGATAACCGGAACGGAGCATCACATGACCCGCGATCAGGACGATCAAGCCGCCACGGCCCGGCGCCGCGGCGTTCTCGAGTGCATGGTCTGGGCCGGGGCCGGCGTGCTCTGGACCGTCGCGGGCGGGGTGCCGCGCTCGCGGCTGATCGGCGCGGCGGAGGCGGCGGGGCCCGCTGCGGAGGGACGCCTCAGCTTCGTGCAGATCAGCGACAGCCATATCGGCTTCAAGAACCCGCCCAACCCCGACACGCCGGGCACGCTGACCGAGGCGATCGGCCTCGTGAAGCAGCAGAAAGGGCAGGCGGCCTTCATGATCCACACGGGAGACGTCAGCCATCTCTCCAAGCCCGGCGAGTTCGATACCGCCGAGCAGATCAACCGTGGCGCCGGGCTCGAGACCCACTACGTCCCCGGCGAGCACGACGTGCTCGAGCAGGACGGGAAGACTTTCTTCGAGCGGTTCACGACGGGCGCCGACCGGGGATGGTACAGTTGGGACCAGGACGGGGTGCATTTCGTCGGCCTGAACAACGTGCAGACGCTGAAGGCGGGCGGGCTGGGCAACCTCGGCGCCGACCAGATCGCGTGGCTCGGCCGCGACCTCGCCGGGCGTTCGGCCAGCCAGCCCGTGGTGGTGTTCGCGCACGTGCCGCTCTGGACGGTGAGCCAGGAGTGGGGGTGGGGCACGGATGACGGCGCGCAAGCGCTCGAGTTGCTGAAGCGGTTCGGTTCGGTCACGGTGCTGAACGGCCACATCCACCAGGTGATGCAGAAGGTCGAGGGCACTGTCGCCTTCCACACGGCGCGCTCGACCGCGTTCCCGCAGCCCGTCCCGGGAACCGCGCCGTCGCCGGGGCCGATCAAGGACCTGCCGGCGGGCAAGCTGCGCTCGATGCTCGGGGTCACGACGATCCAGCAGGTGCAGGGCAAGGCGAGTCTCGCCATCATCGACACCCCGCTGGGCACCTGACCCGTGGTCAGATGTTCGGTCTTGCTCTGCGTCCTGTTCATGATGGGCGGTCCGGCCCGGGCGGAGGACGGGACGGCTCAGGTCACCATCGGCAACTTCACCTTCTCGCCGGCGGTCCTGACCGTCGCGCGCGGCACGCGGGTAACCTGGACCAATCACGACGACATGCCGCACACGGTCACCAGCGCCGAGGATCCTGCGCGGATGCACTCGCCCGTCCTCGACACCGAAGAGAGCTACGCCCTCACGTTCGACACCCCGGGCGATTTCCGGTTCTTCTGCTCGCTGCATCCGCAGATGCAGAGCCGGGTCGAGGTGCGATGAGCGCTTGGCGGGGCAGGCTCGCGTGGGAGCCGCCCTGCTCCAGGCGGGCGGCGCCGACTGCGGCTTGCTCTACCGGCCGTACGGGTTGCGTTGGTTGTTCTGATCTTCGTCGGAATAGCCGCGCGGCGGCGGTGGACGGTTCCGGTCGGGACGGCCGCCGCGGTCGTCCCGGGCGGCGCGGTCGTCGCGGATCTGGTCCTGCCGGCCAGCGCGATAGCCGCGATCGAAGGCGTCGCGCAGCGCTTGGTCCTGGTTCTGGTTGCCCGAGAGCAGGCCCTGGAGCATCTGCGTTGGGTTCTGCGCCCGCGCGAGGGGCGGGGCTGCGAAGAGCAGTCCGGCCGTGACGGCGATGGTGGCTGAGATCGATCGCATTGGGTCCTCCCGTTGGTTAACGGAGATTAACGCAGCCGCGAGGGTTGAGATTGCTGCCGAGCAGATGATTGACATTGGTGGTGGCCGTCGCTAATGGCCGCGCACACCACAACGCCGCTCCGCGTGCCCGCGCAGCGGCGCTTTCTCGTTTAGCGGGCATTTGAAGAGGACGCTGACCTATGTTCGACGCGCTGTCGGGCAAGCTTTCCGACGTGTTCGACCGGCTCCGCACCCGCGGCCGGCTGTCGGAGGACGACATCGCGGACGCGCTGCGCGAGGTGCGGCTGGCGCTGCTCGAGGCGGACGTGGCGCTGCCGGTGGTGCGCGACTTCATCAACGGCGTGCGCGAGCGGGCGCTGGGCGCCGAGGTGCTGGACAGCGTCAGCCCGGGCCAGATGGTCATCAAGATCGTCAACGACCAGCTCGTCGAGGCGCTCGGTGGGGCGGGGGCGGTGCCGCTGAACCTCAATGCGGCGGCGCCAATTCCGCTGCTGATGGTGGGCCTGCAGGGCTCCGGCAAGACGACGACGTCGGGCAAGCTCGCGCTGCGGCTGTCCAAGCGCGACCGCAAGAAGGTGCTGCTCGCATCGCTCGACACGCAGCGCCCGGCCGCGCAACTGCAGCTGCAGCAGCTGGCGCAGCAGACCGGGGTGGGCTCGCTGCCGATCGTGGCCGGCGAGACGCCCGTGCAGATCGCGCGCCGCGCCATGGAGATGGGCCGGCGCGAGGTGTTCGACATCGTCATCCTCGACACCGCCGGCCGGCTGTCGATCGACCAGGCGCTGATGGACGAGGTCCGCGCCGTCCGCGAGGCGACCAACCCGGCCGAAACGCTGCTCGTCGTCGACGCGATGACGGGCCAGGACGCGGTCAACACGGCGCGCGCGTTCAACGAGGCGCTGGGCGTGACCGGCATCGTCATGACGCGGATGGACGGCGACGCCCGTGGCGGCGCGGCGCTGTCGATGCGGCAGGTGACGGGCGCGCCGATCAAGCTGACCGGCGTCGGCGAGAAGCTCGACGCGCTGGAGGATTTCCATCCCGAGCGCGTGGCCGGGCGCATCCTCGGCATGGGCGACGTGGTCGGCCTGGTCGAGAAGGCCAGCGAGCACATCGAGCAGGAGGATGCCGAGCGGCTGGCCAAGCGCATGATGCGCGGGCAGTTCGACCTCGAGGATTACGCGAACCAGCTCAAGCAGATCACCAAGATGGGCAGCCTGTCGGGCATCCTGGGCATGCTGCCGGGAGTCGCCAAGATGAAGGCGCAGATCGACGACGCCAAGCTCGACACGACGATCCTGAAGCGGCAGGGCGCGATCATTTCGTCGATGACGAAGGCGGAGCGCAAGACGCCGGACATCATCAAGGCGAGCCGCAAGAAGCGCATCGCCGCCGGTTCGGGGGCGACCGTGCAGGAGGTCAACCGCCTGCTCAAGCAGTTCGACGACATGTCCACGATGATGAAGCGCATGGGCAAGCTGGGTCAGAAGGGTTTGATGCGGCAGGGCATGGGCGCGCTGATGCCGAAGGGCATGCAGCCCGGCCAAGGCCGTCGTCCGTTTTAGTTTTTACGTCAAAGGAAGCACTCATGGGTTTGAAGATTCGCCTTTCCCGCGCCGGCGCCAAGAAGCGCCCGTACTACCACATCGTGGTCGCCGACAGCCGCAGCCCGCGCGATGGCCGGTTCCTCGAGAAGGTGGGCAGCTACAACCCGATGCTGCCGGCCGACCACGCCGAGCGCATCCGGCTGCAAAACGACCGCATCCAGCATTGGATGGACGAGGGCGCACTGCCGACCGATCGCGTGGCCCGCTTCCTCGGCCATGCCGGCCTGGCGCCGATGCCGGCCTATCGCGAGCAGCCGATCCAGTCTGCGCCGAAGAAGAAGGCGCAGGAGCGCGCCAAGGCCGCCGCCGCGGGCTAATCCGTGAGCGACCAGCGCATCCTGATGGGCGTGATCGGCCGGCCGCATGGCGTGCGGGGCTTGGTCCACGTCCATTCTTACGCCGAGGGGGATCTGGCCGGCTACGTGCCGCTGCTCGATGAGCAGGGCCGCGCCTGGTCGCTCGCCTGGCGCGGGGAGGGGATCGCCGAGTTGCGCGACGCGTCCGGGGCGGCGTTGGCCGACCGGAGCGCGGCGGAGCGGCTGGTCAACGTGAAGCTGTATGTCGAGCGCGAGCGGCTGCCGGCGGCAGAGGAGGACGATTTCTACTGGTCGGACCTCGTCGGCATGGAGGCGATCGGGGCCGATGGGGCGGCGCTGGGCCGGGTCATGCAGGTGCACGAGTATGGGGCAGGGCCGAGTCTGGAGATCGCGGGCGGGCTGCTCGTTCCGTTCACCAAGGCTTGCGTGCCGGTGGTGGATGTCGCGGCGAGGAGGCTGACCGTGGTTCCGCCCGCCGAAGTTACGCTCCCTCTCCCGCGGGCGGGAGCGGGCCGGGGTGAGGGTGGGACCACAAGCACCCGACCCGACGGCGAGCGCACCACCCTCACCCAACCCCCTCCCGCTAGCGGGAGAGGGCTCGAGACCGAGATCAGTCCGTGACCTGGCGCGCTACCGTGTTCACCCTATTCCCGGCCATGTTTCCGGGTCCGCTCGGGCAGTCGCTGGCGGGCAAGGCGCTTGGGGCGCAGTGGGCGCTTGACGTGCGGGACATCCGGGCGGCGGGCAGCGGCACGCATCGCAGCGTTGACGACACGCCGTTCGGGGGCGGCGCGGGCATGGTGATGCGGCCAGACGTGCTCGATGCGGCGATCGGGCCGGACGACGACCGCCCGCTGCTGTATCTGTCGCCGCGGGGCGTCGCGCTGACGCAGGCGCGGGTTCGAGATCTGGCGGCGGGGCCGGGGGTTCGCCTTCTCTGCGGGCGCTACGAGGGGGTCGATCAGCGGCTGCTCGACGCGCGGGGGGCGGAGGAGGTCAGCATCGGCGACTACGTGCTGTCCGGCGGCGAGCTGCCGGCGCTCGTGCTGCTCGATGCGTGCGTGCGGCTGCTGCCGGGCGTGATGGGAGCGGCGGCCTCTGCCGAAGAGGAGAGCTTCAGCGCCGGGCTGCTCGAATACCCGCAGTACACACGCCCCGCCGCGTGGTGCGGGCGGGACGTACCAGAGATCCTGCTGTCGGGCCATCACGCCGCGATCGCCGCGTGGCGGCGGCGGCAGGCAGAGGAACTGACGAAACGCCGCAGACCCGATCTGTGGCAGGCCATCATGGACACGGCGCAGGCTGCGCCGTAACAGAGACGATCGAAAGGACGCTACGATGAACATCATCCAGACATTCGAGGCCGAGCAGATCGCTCGCCTCACCGAGGCGCGCGCGGTGCCGAAGTTCCAGCCCGGCGACACGCTGCGGGTGATGGTCAAGGTCGTCGAGGGCGAGCGGACCCGGGTGCAGGCCTATGAGGGCGTGTGCATCGCACGCTCGAACAAGGGCTTGGGCAGCAACTTCACGGTGCGCAAGATCAGCTATGGCGAAGGGGTCGAGCGGGTGTTCCCGCTGTATGCGCCGACGATCGCCGAGATCGCGGTGGTCCGCCGCGGCGACGTCCGCCGCAGCAAGCTATATTACCTCCGTGGCCGCAGCGGTAAGTCGGCGCGCATCGCCGAGCGCGCCCGCGACGTGCCGAAGGATGTGACCGACGCAAAGAAGCCGGACGCCGCAGCCGCTGCGGAGTAAGATGGCTGACCCGCGGGCATCGACCCGCGGGAGCAAAGAAGAACTTGGGGACGAGATGGCCAAGACGCTGTTCGACAAGGTGTGGGAAAGTCACGTCGTCGACCGGATGGAGGACGGCACCTGCGTCCTCTACATCGACCGGCACCTCGTCCACGAGGTCACGAGCCCGCAGGCGTTCGAGGGGCTGCGCCTGGCCGGGCGCCCGGTCCGGCGCCCGGATGCGACCATCGCGGTGGTCGACCACAACGTGCCGACGACCGACCGCCGCGCCGGCATCGCGGAGGAGGAGAGCCGCATCCAGGTCGAGACACTCGAGCGCAACGTCGCCGATTTCGGCGTGCCGTACTTCCCGGTGACCGACACGCGGCAGGGCATCGTCCACATCATCGGGCCTGAGCAGGGGATCAGCCTGCCCGGGATGACGATCGTCTGCGGCGACAGCCATACCAGCACGCATGGCGCGATGGGCGCGCTGGCGTTCGGGATCGGCACGTCCGAGGTCGAGCACGTGCTGGCGACGCAGACACTGCTGCAGAAGCCGGCCAAGAACATGCTGGTGCAAGTGGACGGCCGACTGGGGGCCGGGGTGACGGCCAAGGACATCGTGCTGGCGATCATCGGCACGATCGGGACGGCGGGAGGCACCGGCCATGTGATCGAATATGCCGGCGAGGCGATCCGGGCGCTGGACATGGCCGGCCGCATGACGATCTGCAACATGAGCATCGAGGCCGGGGCCCGCGCCGGCATGATCGCGCCGGACGAGACCACGTTCGCGTATATCGAGGGCCGGCCGTTCGCGCCGAAGGGTGAGGCGTTCGATCACGCCGTGGCCTATTGGCGCACGCTGCCGTCCGATCCGGGTGCGCGCTACGACACGGTCGTGCATCTCGACGGCGCGGCGATCGCGCCCATGGTGAGCTGGGGCACCAACCCGGAGGCCGTGTTGCCGATCACCGGCACGGTGCCCGACCCGGCGCAGATCGAGGACGAGGCGGCCCGGGCGCAGGTCGTGCGCATGCTCGACTACATGGCGCTCACCCCCGGCACGCGGCTGAACGAGGTGCCGATCGACGTTGTGTTCATCGGCTCCTGCACCAACGGCCGCATCGAAGACATTCGCGCAGCGGCCGACGTCGCCCGCGGGCGACATGTGGCGCCGGGCGTGCGCGCCCTGGTCGTGCCCGGCAGCGGCGTCGTCAAGCAGCAGGCGGAGCGGGAGGGCTTGGACCGGGTCATGATCGAGGCCGGGTTCGAGTGGCGCGAAGCGGGGTGCTCGATGTGCCTCGGCATGAACCCCGACAAGCTGACACCGGGCCAGCGCTGCGCCAGTACGAGCAACCGCAATTTCGAGGGTCGCCAGGGACCCGGCGGGCGGACCCATCTGCTCTCGCCCGCGATGGCCGCCGCCGCCGCCGTTACCGGCCATCTGACCGACGTCAGGGACTTGGC
Organism: uncultured Alphaproteobacteria bacterium; assembly: GCA_963835135.1. GTDB lineage: Bacteria > Pseudomonadota > Alphaproteobacteria > Acetobacterales > Acetobacteraceae > JAVVHH01. Next base: position 61,964 of record CAWIEF010000005.1, on the reverse strand, counting down.
CTGATGCAGGCCTTCACCGAGTTGACCGGCGTGGCGGCGCCGCTGCCGCTGGCCAACGTCGACACCGACAAGATCATCCCGGCGCGTTTCCTGAAGACGATCAAGCGCACCGGCCTCGGCGTGAACCTGTTCGATACGCTGCGGTACGACGCGAACGGGCAGGAGCGGCCGGATTTCGTGCTGAACCAGCCGGCCTACCGCCAGGCCGAGGTGCTGATCGCGCACGAGAATTTCGGCTGCGGTTCGTCGCGCGAGCACGCGCCCTGGGCGTTGCTGGATTTCGGCATACGCTGCGTGATCGCGCCGAGCTTCGCCGACATCTTCCACGGCAACTGCTTCAAGAACGGGATCCTGCCGGTTCGCCTGCCGCGCGAGGTCTGCGACGCGCTGATGGACGATGCCCGGCTCGGCGGCAACGCCCGCCTCACGGTCGATCTGGTGCGCCAGGTGGTGATCCGCCCGAACGGGGAGGAGATCCACTTCGAGATCGACCCATTCCGCAAGCACCTGTTGCTGAACGGGCTGGACGACATCGGGCAGACCATGCAGCGGGCGCCCAAGATCGACAGCTTCGAGGCTGACCGGAGCGTCAAGCAGCCCTGGTTTCCAGGCATTTCCGTGTGATGGCGGCGAACAAGCGCCTGCTCGTTCTGCCGGGCGACGGCGTGGGTCCGGAGGTGATGCGCGAGGTTCGCCGGGTCATCGACTGGATGGACCGGCGGCGGCACGTGACGTTCTCGTTCAGCGAGGACTTCGTGGGCGGCGCCGGGATCGACCACTATGGCGAGCCGATCACGGACGAGGTGATCCAGGCGGCCAAGGAGGCCGACGCGGTCCTGTTCGGCGCGGTGGGCGGCCCGCGCTGGGACAAGATGGGCTTCGACAAGCGGCCGGAGCTGGCGATCCTGCGGCTGCGCAAGGAGCTCGGGCTGTTCGCCAACCTGCGGCCTGCCATCGTGCTCGATCCGCTGGTGGACGCCAGCACCCTGAAGCCCGAGGTGGTCCGCGGACTTGATCTGATGATCGTCCGCGAGAGCACCGGCGGCATTTATTTCGGCGAACCGCGCGGCGTCGAAACCTTGCCGGATGGCTCGCGCCGGGGCTTCGACACGGAGGTCTATACGACGCTCGAGATCGAGCGGGTCGCCCGGGTGGGGTTCGATCTGGCGCGCAAGCGGCAGAACCGGCTGACCTCGGTGGAGAAGGCCAACGTCATGGTCTCGGGCCTGATGTGGCGCGAGACCGTCATCGCGCTGCACGCCCGTGAGTACCAGGATGTCGAGCTGTCGCACATGTATGCCGACAACTGCGCCATGCAGCTGGTGCGGAACCCGCGGCAGTTCGACGTGATCGTGACCAGCAACATCTTCGGCGACCTCCTGTCCGACCTGGCCAGCATGTTGACCGGAAGCCTGGGCATGTTGCCGTCGGCGACGCTGGGCGCCTTGGATGCCTCGGGGCGGCGGCACGCGCTGTATGAGCCGATCCATGGGTCCGCGCCGGACATTGCCGGACGCGGCATCGCCAATCCGATGGCGCAGATCCTGAGCTTTGCGATGCTGCTGCGCTACTCGTTCGGCATGGAGGATGACGCCGCGCTGATCGAGCGTGCCTGCACGAACGTGCTCGCGAGCGGCTTGCGCACCGCCGACGTGATGTCGGTGGGAACCGCCAAGGTCGGCACGTCGGTCATGGGCGAGAGCGTCATCCGGGAACTGGAGAAGCTTGCGGCTTGAGCCCATCCCGCAACGCGATCAGCGTGCGGTCGATGTCGACGTAATCCTGCACGTTGGGACGCAGCGGGGGCGCGGGGGTGAAAACCTTGGGCGTGAGGGCGACCGGCTCGACCGTCTTCGGGTTGGTCGCGGCGGCTTGCGCCAGGGCGCTCCCTCCGGGCCGGTCGACAGGGGCGGTGGGCTGGGTCGGGGAGATCGGGCTGATCTGCATGGGATATCCTTGTCTGGCGTGGCGTATTTGCGGGACCGGGTCTAGCCTCCCCTTTTTGGCTGGGGGTCGTATGGAAAACTCAGAGGCAATCTGGAGGTTGGTCGAGGCGAAGCAGGACGCCTACATCGAGCTGTCCGACCGGATCTGGGAGATGCCGGAGCTGAACTTCCAGGAGGTCCGCTCCGCCGCGGAGCATGCCGCCATGCTGGAGGCGGAAGGTTTTCGCGTGACCAAAGGGCTTTCCGGCATTCCGACCGCGCTGGTGGGCGAGGCCGGGAACGGGGGCCCCGTCATCGCGATCCTCGGCGAGTATGACGCGCTGCCCGGCCTGAGCCAGGAGGCGGGAGTCGCGCAACACCGGCCGCTCGAGGGCAATGGGCCGGGTCATGGGTGTGGGCACAACCTGCTCGGCGCCGGCGCCCTGTTGGCGGCGACGGCCGTGAAGGATTGGCTGGCGGCCCAGGGTATGGCGGGACGGGTGCGCTATTACGGGTGTCCGGCCGAGGAGGGAGGGGCGGCCAAGACGTTCATGGTGCGTGACGGCCTGTTCGACGACGTCGACATCGCGATCTCCTGGCATCCGGCTGCGTTTGCCGCGGTCAACGAGCCGGTCTCGCTGGCGATCCTGCAGATCGACTACGCGTTCGTCGGCCGCGCGTCGCACGCGGCCGAGATGCCCGAACTCGGCCGAAGCGCGCTGGATGCGGCCGAGGTGATGAACATCGGCGTCAACTACCTGCGCGAGCACATGCCATCGTCCGCGCGGATCCATTATGCCCATCTCGAGTCCGGCGGGGTCGCGCCGAACGTGGTGCAGGCGACGACGACGCTGCGCTACATCGTGCGGGCGGCCGACCTGCCGGCGTTGCAGGCGCTGGCGCGGCGGGTGGACCAGATCGCGGAGGGCGCAGCCATGATGACGGAGACGCGGATGCAGCGCCGGGTCGTGAGCGGGATGAGCAACCTGCTGGGAAACCGGCCGCTGGAGCAGGCGATGTTCGACAACCTGCAACGTCTCGGGCCGCCCCCGTTCGATGCCGCGGACCGTGCGCTTGCCGAGGCGTTCCGGCAGTCGGTGACGGCGGCCGATATCGCGGGTGCCCACGACCGCATGGGCCTGCCGATCACCGATGCGCCACTGTGCGACCAGGTCGTGCCGCTGACGGCAAAGGGAAACGGCAGCGTGGGGTCGACCGACGTCGGCGACGTGAGCTGGGCCGTGCCGACGGTGCAGATGCGCGGGGCGACATACGCGATCGGGACGCCGGGCCACTCCTGGCAGCTGACCGGGCAGGGCAAAAGCGCGCTGGCGCACAAGGGAATGGTCCACGCGGCCAAGACGATGGCCGGCACGGCGGTCGATGTGTTGTCCAACGCGGAACTGCTCGAGAAGGCCAAGGCGGACCACCGGGCTCGGCTGGCGGTGACTCCGTACGAATCGCCGCTGCCGGCGGATCTCACGCCGGTGCTCGACATGGCTGGCTAGGCCAACGTCTCTCGCGGTGAACGGAGATGGGGTATGCATCGACTCGCTCTCGGAAACCTTCGCCATGGGCTCAGTTCTCTCGATATTGAGACACCAGGCTTAACGAAGGCTTAAGATCGCGCGTGCGCTGTCAGGGCTTGGGCAGAAATGCCCTGGCAGCGCCGTCGCCCTTCTCGGCCGCTCGGCGATACCAGCGGAGCGCCTCCGCCCGGTCCGACAACCCGGGGCTGCTCAGGTTGGAGCGGAGGGCTGGATCATAGGTCCGGCCGAGTTCGACCATCGCCTCCGGGCTGCCGCCCTCGGCTGCGCGTAGGAAGAGCAGGCGTGCGGCCGAGACATCGTCCAGCGCCAGCATCTCGCGGCCGCGTCGGAGAAGAAACTGGATAGTCTCGACGGCGAGCGGCGGCGCGGCAGCCGCAACCGGAAGCGCAACCGGCGGGGATGCAAGCGACGCGAGGAGAGGCGCTGCCGCTTCGGCCTGCCTGGGGGCGGCCGGGGGCACCGGGGCGGGCGGCTCGGCGGCAGGTTGCGCGGGCTCGAAGACCCTCGGCGACTCCACCGCCGCCGGTTCGGACGCAAGCGCGGGCTCGATGATGTGCGGCAAGGATGGCTTGGCCGCCGCCTTGACGGGAGACGGTGGCGCGAGCGGAGGCTCGGCGCGGAGCCACCGCCCGGCTCGCTCGACGAACGGGGCGGCCATCGCCATCGCCCGCCCGGTCTCGGCCGGGAACACCTGCGGCACCAACGCCGCCGCCGCGCCGGCCAGCACGGCACAGCCCAGCAGGAGCGGCACCGCCATCCCGGTCCGGCGCGCGGGGCGGGGCGCACTGGGCAACGCCTCCGCCGGAGCTGGCCCGAGCACGGAGCGCAGCTCCGCCGCTTCGCGGATGTGGAGCGCCCCGATGACGGGCTCGTTGCTGCTCCGCGCGAGCCACGACCCGGCGGCCAGCAGGGTCGACAGCAGGCGAGGGACACCGTCCGAAAGTTCGAGCAACGTGCGCACCGCTTGGCTGTCGAGTTCGGCCGGGGTGCGCCCGTTCAGCGCGAGCCAGCCCGAGATATAGTGTTGTGCTTCCACCTGATCGAGCCGACCGAGCGCCAGGTGCGCGGTTCGGGCGCCGATGCGCGAGGCGAGGGGGTCGAGCCCCACCAGCACCACGGTTCCGGCCGCGTCCTTCAGCAATTGCTGCACTCTCGGCTTGGAGAGTCGGTCGGCCTCGTCGACGAACAGGGTCACGCCGTGCTCGGGAGGGGCCGGATCAGCGATGGCTTGCTGGACGATGACGGTCCGCCCCGCGGCCCGCAGGATGCGGGCGACATGCTCGAGCAGCACGGTCTTGCCCGTGCCGGCCGGACCCGTCACCACGAGGCAGCGTGTGCCTCCGAGCAGGGCTACGGCGGCCTGGTCCCGCGCCACGACCCAGCTCTCGAACAGCACCGGCGAGGGCGGCTGCGCGCGTGCCGTCTCCAGCGCGAGCCTCGGCGGCGGCCGGGTGAGGCTGCGGAGGGGGACGATGTTCTCGGCGGGGGAGTGCCGGTCGTTTTGAGGCATAGGCGCGTTCGCGTTTCGTGTTTTTGAACGTTATTTGTTACAGTATTGATACAGGAGAAATCAACCCTCGTGCGACAGCTCCGACAGAAGCCGGGCGTGGCTGCGGATGCCGTGACGGAAGCAGGTGACCTCGAACTTCTCGTTCGGGCTATGGACCTGATCGTCATCCAGGCCGAAGCCCATCAGCAGCGAATCGAGGCCGAGCACGCGGCGAAAGCTTTCGACCACGGGAATGCTGCCGCCGCTACCGATCAGCACAGCGGGACGGCCGTATTCGCTGGCGAGCGCGGTCTGGGCGGCTTTGACGAACGGACCTCCCGCGGCGATCTCGATGCCGGGTGCGGTGCTGAAGATCTCGACCTCGACCTTGGCGTCCTTGGGCGCACGCTCGGCGACGAAGCGGCGCAGGCCGTCGGCGACTCGCTCGGGATCCTGTCCGGGCACGAGGCGGAACGAGACCTTGGCGCCGGCCTCGGCGGCGATGACGGTCTTGCCGCCGGGGCCCTGGTAGCCGCCCCAGATGCCGTTCACATCGGCGGTGGGCCGGGCCCAAAGACGCTCGAGCGGCGCGCGGTCCTGCTCGCCGGCGGGATGCGATAGGCCGATGCCGCCGAGGAAGGCGGTCTCGTCGAAGCCGAGCGCGTCCCAGGCCGCGACCTGCTCGGGCGATAGGTCGGGGATGCCGTCGTAGAAGCCGGGGAGTTGCACCCGGCCCTGATCATCGTGCAGTTGGCCCAGGATTCGGGTCAGCGCGTTGATGGGATTGAGGGCGGAGCCGCCGAAAATGCCGGAGTGCAGGTCCCGCTCGGCCGCGCGGAGCGTTATTTGCGAATAGACCATGCCCCGCAGCCGCGTGGTCAGGGCAGGGGTGTCGATGTCCCACATGCCGGTGTCGCTGATGACGGCGACGTCGGCGGCCAGGGCGTCGCGATGGGCGGCGACGAACGCTTCGAGGTTGTGACTGCCGACCTCCTCCTCACCTTCGATCAACACGGTGACCCGCACGGGCAGCGACCCGGTCTCGTCGTGCCACGCCCGCAGCGCCTCCAGCCACAGCATGACCTGGCCCTTGTCGTCGACCGCGCCGCGGGCATAGACGCGGGGGCCATGCGGCCCGTCAACCAGGGTGGGCTCGAAGGGTGGGTGGTCCCACAACTCGACCGGCTCGGCCGGCTGCACGTCGTAATGGCCGTAATACATGAGGTGCGGGACGGCACCGCCGGGTCCTGGGTGGTGGGCGAGGACGACTGGGTGGCCGGCGGTGCTGTGGACCGCTGCGTCGAATCCCATGCCGGCAAGTTCGGCGCGAAGCCACTCCGCCGCGGTCTGGCAGTCGGCGGCGTGGGCAGGTTGGGCCGAGATGGAGGGGATGCGCAGCAGGCTGAACCAGCGCTGCTGCGCTTCGGGGAGGTTGGCGTCGACCCGGTCGAGAACGGTGCTGATATCCATGCCGTTCTTGTAGTCGCCGAGCAGGGGATCGTCCAAGTGGGCTGCGGCCGGGAAAGGCCCTCACCCCGGCCCTCTCCCGGAGGAGAGGGGCGGCACGAGAGGCTTGGGGCTAGGCCGGCTGCATGGCGGCCCAGATCTTCTGCGAGGTGGCGGGCATGTCGAGATGCGAGACGCCCAGCGGACGCAGCGCGTCCACCAGCGCGTTCATCACTGCCGGCAGCGACCCGGCGCAACCGGCCTCGCCGCAGCCCTTAACGCCCAATACGTTGGTCTTGGCGGGCGTCGGATGGCTCTGCATCGACATGCTGGGGGCGTGCACGGCATGCGGCAGGGCGTAGTCCATGAACGACCCCGTCATCAGCTGGCCGTCCGCGTCGTATTCGGTTGCTTCGAGCAAAGCCTGGCCGATCCCCTGCACCACGCCGCCATGGGCTTGGCCCTCGACCAGCATCGGGTTGATGATGACACCGAAATCGTTGACCATGGTGTAGGAGACGACCTGCGCCTCGCCGGTCTCGGCGTCGACCTCGACCTCGCAGACATGCACGCCATTGGGGAACGCCGAGGCGCCGAACTCGTCGATGGTCTCGACGTCGAGCGTTGGGGGCACGCCGTCCGGCAGCACCGCCGCGTTGCGCAACCCGGCCGCCAGCTCCATGATGCCGATGCCGCGGTCGGTGCCGGCGATCACGAACCGGCCGCGGTCGAACTCGATGTCGCCGACGGCGGCCTCGAGCATGTGCGCGGCGGCCGTGCGTCCTTTCTCGATGCAGAGGTGCGAGGCCGCCACGATCGCGGTGCCGCTCGCCATCATGCTCTTGGAACCGCCGGTGCCGCCGCCGGCGATCAGCTGGTCGCTGTCGCCCTGGAGCAGGCGCACCTTGTCGAACGGCACACCGAGCCGGTCGCACAGGACCTGCGCGAACGGCGTGGCATGGCCCTGGCCGTAATCCAGGGTGCCGGTGACGATCGTCACGGTGCCGTCATCCTCGAAGCGCAAGCCGCCCATCTCCGGGGCGGGCGGGGCCGTCACCTCGAGATATTGGCCGATGCCGCGGCCGCGCAGCTTGCCACGGCTGCGGCTCTCGGTGCGCCTCGCGGCGAAGCCGTCCCAATCCGCGGCCGCCAGCGCCTGCTCGAGCAGCGCCGGGAAGTCGCCACTGTCGTAGTGCATGCCGGAGGGGGCGGTGTAGGGCAGTTGGTCCGGCTGGATATGGTTGCGCCGCCGCAGCTCGACCCGGTCGATGCCCATCTCGGCCGCGGCGGTGTCGATCAGCCGCTCCATGTAGTAGTTGCCTTCCGGCCGCCCGGCGCCGCGGTAGGCGCCCACCGCCGTCGTATTGGTGAACACGCAGGTCGACGTGACCTCGATCAGTGGCGTCGCATAGACGCTGATCGTGTTCTTGGTCGTGTTGGTGGTGGCCGGGATCGTCGTCGCGTTGCTCAGATAGGCGCCGAGGTTGCCCAGCACGTTGAGGCGGATGGCGAGGAACTTGCCGTCCGCGTCGAGGGCCAGCGCCGCGTCCGTCTCATGATCGCGGCCATGGCTGTCGGACAGGAAGCTCTCGGAGCGCTCGTCGGTCCATTTGACGGGCGCGGCGTAGAGCTTGGCGGCCAGCAGCAGGCAGGGGTATTCCGGATAGACGGACGCCTTCATGCCGAACGAGCCGCCGACGTTAAAGGTCAGGATGTGCAGCTTTTCCTTGGGGACGCCGAGCACGTCCTTAAGCATCGAACGCATGCCGAACACGCCCTGGCAGCCGAGGCGGAGCGTGAAGCGGTCGCTGGCCGGGTCGAAGACGCCGACGGCCGAGCGCGGCTCCATGGCGGCGACGACGATGCGGCTGTTGCGGATCGACAAGCGGGTCACGTGCGCCGCGCTGGCGAAGGCGGCGTCGACGGCGGCGGTGTCGCCGTGGTGGTAGTGCAGGAAGGCGTTGCCGGGCACCTCGTCATGCAGGACCGGTGCGCCCGGCGCCATGGCGGCGCGGGCGGTGGTCACGGCTGGGAGGGCGTCGACGTCGAGCATGACGGCCTCGGCGGCATCCTTGGCCTGCTTGGCGGTCTCGGCGATCACGACGGCGACGGGGTCGCCGACATAGCGGACCTTGGTGGAGGCGAGCGCCATCTGCCGTAGTTTCGGGGTGGGCGTGCCGTCAGCGTTGGTGCCGCCCGACGCGGGCATCGGCTGGATGCCGCCGGCTTCGAGGTCGGCGGCGGTGAGGATGCCCCTGACACCCGGCATCGCCCTGGCGTCGGCGGCGTCGATGCCGCGCAGCGTCCCGTGCGCGTAGCGGCTGCGGACGAACGCGGCATAGAGCTGGCCGGGGAGGTTGAGATCGTCCGAGTAACGCCCCTCGCCGCGCAGCAGCGTCGGGTCCTCCTTGCGTGAGACCGGCTGGCCGACGGCGAATTTTTCGAATTCCGGCTTGAAGGCGACGTTCATGCTGCTCGGTATCCCTTTCGGACCAGATGCGAGATTGGGCGGCGTTGGTTAACGTAAAGACATCTCGCGCGGCCAAGCCAACCAAGTCAGCGCGACTGCGGCCGATTGCACGAGCAAAACCAGCAGGACGCAGCCGGGCCAGCCTAGATGCGACCAGATCGAGGCCGGCGCCAGGCCGCCGAGGCTGCCGCCGACGTAATACGAGGTGACATATAGGCCGACTGCGGTCGAGCGCGCCCGCTCGCCGGCGATGGCGACATAGCCGATGGAGAGCATCTGCTCGGTCAAGACGCCGAGTGCGACCAGCGACAGTCCGGCGATGATGACCGGCAGGGACGGGGCGAGCGTCATCAGGATGCCGCACCCGGCCGCGGCACCGGCCGCGAGCATCGTCCAGCGGCGGCCGAATTTGGCGGCAAAGCGCGTTGCCGCCGGGGTGATGGCGGCGCCGAGCAGGTAGGTGATGAAGATGCTGCCGAGCTCGGCGGGGCCGAGATCGTAGGGCGGCGCGGCCAACAGAAGGTTGGCGAAGGTGAAGGTCGCCACGATCGAGAACAGAACGGCGAAGCCGGCGGCGCAGGTGACCAGCACTTGTGGGTTGCGGAGCTGCAGGGCGAACCCGGCCGCGGTGCCGCGCCAACCGCGCACCGGCCGGAAGTTGCGCTCGGGCGGCATGGTCGCCAGCAGGACGAGCGCCGCCGCCAGCGTGATGGCGGCCAGTAGCAGGAAGCTCGCGCGCCAATTCAGGACGTAGGCGGTCCAGCCGGCGACGAAGCGGCCGGCGAAGCCGCCGACGATGGCGCCGATAGAGTAGGTGCTGGTCACTCGCATGGCGACCGGGCCAGGGCATTCCTCGGCGATGTAGGCGATGAAGACGGTGAAGATGAACGGCAGCAGCAAGCCTTGGAGGAAGCGGGCGAACAGGAACCAGTATAGGCTGGGCGCCAGCCCGGCCAGCGCGGTCGGCACGACGAGCGCGAAACACGCCGGCAGGGTGAGCCGGCGGCGGCCGAACGCGTCGGAGATCCCGCCCACGAAGGGTGCCACGATCGCCACCGCGATCAGCGTCGCCGTGATCGTGAGGCCAGTCTGGGCGGCGCTGCTGGCGAAGGCGCCGGCGAGCAGGGGGAGGAGCGATTGCGGGGCGTAGAGGTTGATGAACGTGCCAAAACCGGCCGCGGCGGCCGCGGCGTGGAGTGGCCTCATCGTCCCGCGAGGATGGCGGTGCAGGCTGCCGGCAGCTTGGGCGCGGGTGGGGGCGGGCCGGGCGGCGCGGGCGGCTGGTCGAGCTTGGCGAACCACCATGCGAGTGACGCGTCACAGCCGTCACCGGGCGGCGGCGGGCTCTGGTCACGGCACTCCGCTTGGTTGGCTGGGCAACGGAAGTGGATGTGCATGTGCGCGGTGTGTCCATACCAGGGCCGGACGAGATGCAGCCAGGTCCGGTCGCCCGCGGTGCGGCAGAGCTGCTGCTTGATGGCCGGGTTGACCAAGATGCGGTCCACGCCCGGCAACCCGGTCGCCAGTGCGATCAGCCGCTCCGTCTGCGGGCTCCACCGGGCTTGATCGACGTCTCTCCCGTCGGGGGCGACCAGCGTTTGCACCTCGACCGCGTCGCGCTGGGCGGGCGACAGGTTTGGCTTCGGTCGCGCGTCGAGCCAGACGTCCGCGTCGAGCCCCAGCATGTGGCTGGCGTGCAGGCCAGGCATAGGCCCGCCTTGCGGCAGCGATATATCGTTCATATACAGCGTGCCGAACCCGGCCGCCTGCGCTTGGCGGGCGAGCAGTTGCAGGGCTGCGATCGTGGACGGCGCGCCCCAGAACGAGCTTCGGCTCTGTCGAATTGTGATGTAACCGGGGCCTGAGGATGGTAGTTCTACCGCGCCTGCGATACACCCTGCACCAGGTCCGCCGACGATCCGCGTTGGTTGCTGGGCCGCCGCAATACCCACCGGCAAAACGCTGGCAATCAACCAAACGAACCGCATAGCGCGATTATGAACCGGCTGTGGCATGACCGCTAGCCTCTCGATGGCGTCCTATGCGCAGCAAGGATGGGTGAGTATTTTGGAAGGTCGATATTTGGTGACCGGCGGCGCCGGGTTCGTGGGCAGCCATTGCGTGCTCAAGTTACTGGAGGCCGGTGCGGAGGTCGTCGTGCTCGACAACCTGCGCCAGGGGCACCGGGAGGCGGTTCCGGACGGCGTGACGTTGATCGAAGCCGATGTCAGGGATGCCGAGCAGGTGCTGGCGAAAGGCAAGTGGGCCGGCGTTCTGCACTTCGCCGCGCTGTCGCTGGTCGGCGAGAGCATGCAGCAGCCGATGCGCTACATGATCGAGAATGCGGGGCAGGCGTATCGCCTGATCGAGGCGTGCGTCCAGCACGACGTGCCGAAATTCGTGCTGTCGTCGACCGCGAACCTGTTCGGCACGCCCGATCAGGTGCCGATCACGGAGTTGGCGCGGATCGCCCCCGGATCGCCGTACGGCGAGAGCAAGCTGGCCATCGAAAAGGCGCTGCAATGGGCAAGCGAGATCCACGACATCCGCTTCGCCTGCCTGCGCTACTTCAACGCGGCTGGCGCGGACCCGCAGGGTCGCCTGGGCGAGCATCATGACCCCGAGACGCATCTCATTCCGCTCGCGATCGACGCGGCGCTGGAGCGCCGGCCGCCGCTGGTGGTGTTCGGCACCGACTACCCGACCGCGGACGGGACGGCGGTCCGCGACTACGTCCATGTCAACGACCTGGCCGAGGCGCATCTGCTGGCCCTGGAGCAGCTTGACCGGGGCAGCGTGATCTACAACCTGGGTTGCGGCACGGGCTATTCGGTCAAGCAGGTGATCGCGTCGGTTGAGCGGGTGCTCGGGCGCAAGGTGCCGCACGAGCTCGGGCAGCGCCGGCTCGGCGACCCGGCCATCCTGGTCGCAGCATCGGACCGGATCCAGCGCGAGACCGGCTGGATGCCGGAGTTCGGCAGCCTCGACGAGATCGTGCGCACCGCGGCGACGTGGCGCATCGCGCACCCCAACGGCTACGGGTCCGGCGCCGGGAACAGCGGGACGGCCAGGTAGGCCAGGCGTTTGACCTCGGTTCGGCCGCGCGAGACCGAGTTGAGGATCAGCCCACAGGTGAAGGACAGGAATGCCAGGCCGACGAGGCCGGTGGCCAGAATGGCCGTCGGGAAGCGGGGCACCAGCCCGGTGCGGGCGAACTCGGTGAGCAGCGGCACGGCGAGGATGACGGCCAGGGCGGACAAGAGGGCGCCGTTGACGAGGAAGAATTGCAGCGGCCGCTCTTCCTTCACCAGTCGGATGATCGTCAGCAGTATGCGCACCCCGTCGACGACGGTGTTCAGCTTCGATTGTGAGCCCGGCGGACGCTCACGGTAGGGCGTGTCGACCTCGCCGATCGGCATGCTGAGTTCGAGCGCGTGGACCGTGAACTCGGTTTCGGTCTCGAACCCGCTCGAGAAGGCGGGAAATGATTTGACGAAGCGACGCGAGAACACCCGGTAGCCGGACAGCATGTCGGTGATCCGGTTACCGAAGATCGTCCGGACGATCCCGGTCAGGACGACGTTGCCGAGCCGGTGGCCGGGCCGATAAGCCGCCTCGGCGTCCGACACGCGCGTTCCGTTCACCATGTCAAGCCGCTCGGCCAGCAGCCGTTTGACCATCTCCGGCGCGGAGGGGGCGTGGTAGGTGGCGTCCCCATCGACCAGCACGTACACATCCGCCTCGATGTCGGCGAACATGCGCCGGATCACGTTCCCCTTGCCCTGCAGCCGCTCGAGTCCCACGACGGCGCCGGCCGCGCGCGCGGCCGCGGCTGTTCCGTCGCGGGAATTGTTGTCATAGACGTAGATCGTGGCGGCCGGCAGCGCCGCGCGGAACGCGGCGACCACGGACCCGATGGCGACCTCCTCGTTGTAGCAGGGAATCAGCACCGCGACGCTGGGCGCAGGCCGTGCCGCCGGCGCGGGCGAGGACCGGGCGGGCTCGAGGGAGGAGACGGCTGACATGGCCCGGCATTACCGTGTTCCCAGGCTGGGCGGAAGCGGCAGGAACGCTCTGGCGCGCTCGATGGGCGCGTGGTCTGCTGCCATCCATCGAGTGAGGGATAGGCATGGACATCAGGCGACGCGCGCTCTTGGCTGGCTCGGCCGCATTGCTGGCGCGGCCATCGCTCGCGCAGACCAATTCGGCGCGCCTGCTCCGCTTCATCCCGCAGGCGGACCTGACCGTATTGGATCCGATGTGGACCACGGCCTACGTGACGCGCAATCACGGCTTCATGGTGTTCGACACGCTGTTCGGGATGGACAGCCAGTATCGGCCGTCGCCGCAGATGGTGGCCGGGTTCAAGACCGAGGAGGACGGCAAGCTCTGGACCCTTGGCCTGCGCTCCGGCCTCAAGTTCCACGACGGCGAGCCGGTGCGGGCGCAGGATTGCGTCGCCAGCATCAAGCGGTGGGCCAAGCGGGACGCGTTCGGACAGGCGCTGATGGCGGCGACGGACGAGTTGTCGGCCAAGGACGACCGCACGATCATCTTCCGCCTCAACCGTCCATTCCCGCTGCTGCCGTCCGCGCTCGGCAAGACGCAAACCTATGTGCCGGTGATCATGCCGGAGCGGCTGGCGGCGACGGACGCGGCCACGCAGGTCAACGAGATGGTCGGCAGCGGGCCGTTCCGCTTCGTGGCCGGCGAGCGGGTGGCGGGCGTGCGCGCCGTCTACGAGAAGTTCGCCGGCTACATCCCGCGCGAGGGCGGCGCGCCGGACATGACGGCGGGGCCAAAGGTGGTCAACGTCGACCGGGTCGAGTGGACGACCATCCCGGACCCGACCACGGCCGCGCAAGCGCTGATCAACGGCGAGCAGGATTGGTGGGACTACGCCAGCGCCGACCTGATGGGGTTGCTGCAACGCAGCCGCGGGGTGAGGGCCGTGGTGCAGGAGCCGTCCGGCCAGATGAGCCAGATCCGCTTCAACCAGCTGCAGCCGCCGTTCGACAACCCGGCGATCCGGCGCGCGCTGCTGGGCGCCATCAACCAGGAGGACACCGTTACCGCCGTCGTCGGCACCGATTCGAAGCTGTGGAACGTGCCGGTCGGCTACTTCGCGCCGAATTCGCCGATGGCGAGCACGGCCGGGCTCGACGCGTTCAATGGGCCGCGCGACATGGACAAGGTCAAGCGGGAGCTGACGGCGGCCGGGTACAAGGGCGAGAGGGTCGTCCTGCTCGCCGCGACCGATTTCCCGGTGCTCAAGGCGATGTCGGACGTCGCGGCCGACGCGCTGAAGCGGGCAGGCATGAACGTCGACTACGTGGCGACCGATTGGGGCACCGTGGTGACGAGGCGGGCGAGCAAGGAGCCGGTGGACAAGGGCGGCTGGAGCGCGTTCTGCACGGCATGGGCCGGGGCCGACCAGATCAACCCGGCCGGCCACATCAGCCTGCGCGCGAATGGCGACAAGGCGTGGTTCGGCTGGCCGGACGACCCGAAGCTCGAGGATCTACGCACCCGCTGGTTCGAGGCTCCGGACGTAGCGGCGCAAGCGGCGATCTGTGCGGAGATGCAGCGGGAGGCGTTCTCGTCGGTGCCCTACATTCCCATGGGCCAGTATCTGCAGCCCACCGCCTACCGCACGTCGCTCGATGGCGTGCTGAGCGGCTTCGCGATCTTTTGGAACGTGAGAAAAACCTAGCGACCAAGTTGGTCCGAATTGTGCTTGGATGATGGCAATATGCCGAATGCCGGCACTTTGGAGCACGAGCGGATGAAGCGTCGCGATTTTCTGGCCACTGGAACTGCTGTCGCAATGGGCAGTTTGGCGGCACCGCGCATAGCCCGCGCGCAGGACGCCAAGGTGCTGCGCTTCGTGCCGCAGGCCAACCTCTCGAGCCTCGACGCGGTGGCCGGCACGCAATACGTGGTGCGCAATGCCGGCCTGATCGTGTGGGAGACGCTCTACGGCGTGGACCACACGCTCACGCCCAAGCCGCAGATGGCCGAGGGTCACGACGTCTCGCCGGATTTTACGGACTGGACGTTCAAGCTACGGCCGGGGCTTAAATTCCATGACGGCGAACCCGTGCTCGGGCGCGACGTGGTGGCCAGCCTGCAGCGCTGGATGGTGCGGGACACGATGGGCCAGCGGATCAAGGCCACGCTGGTCGACATCGGTGCGCCGGACGACCGCACGATCCGGATCAAGCTGAACAAGCCGTTTCCCAAGATGTTGTTCGCGCTCGGCAAGCAGAACGCGCCGGTTGCGCTGATCATGCCGGAGCGGATCGCCAAGACCGATCCGTTCAAGCTGATCACCGAGTATGTCGGCTCCGGGCCGATGGTGTTCAAAAAGGACGAATGGGTCCCTGGCAGCAGGGCGGTGTTCCAGAAGTTCGGCGGCTACACGCCGCGGCCGGAGCCGGCCGACTGGCTGGCGGGCGGGCGGCGGATGAACTTCGACCGGATCGAGTGGCTGATCCTGCCCGACGATGCCACCAAGGCTGCCGCCTTGCAGAACGGCGAGGTGGATTGGTGGGAGAACCCGATTCCCGACCTGGTGCCGCTGCTGAAGAAGAACCGCAACCTAAACGTCGATATCGCCGACGAATTCGGCAACATCGGCTCGTTCCGCATGAACCACCTCTGGCCGCCGTTCAACGACGTCCGCGCGCGCCGGGCCGTGATGATGGCGCTGAACCAGGAAGATTACATGCGTTCGGTGGTCGGCGACGACGAGACGCTATGGAAGAACCTGCCGAGCTACTTCACGCCCGGCACGCCGTTCTACACCGAGGCCGGCGGCGACATCCTGAAAGGGCCGCGTAAATACGAGGAGGCCAAGAAGCTGTTGGCGGAGGCCGGCTACAAGGGCGAGAAGATCGCGCTCCTGGTCGCCACCGACATCTCCATCACCAAGGGCCAGGGCGACGTGACGGCCGACCTGCTGGGCAGGATCGGCATGAACGTCGACTATCAGGCGCTGGATTGGGGCACCGTAGGCGCGCGCCGGGCCAAGAAGGAGGCGCCATCCGAGGGGGGCTGGAACATCTTCCACACCTGGCACGCCGGCGCCGACTGCGTGAACCCGGCCCCCTATACGGCGCTCGATGCGGGCGGCGACAAGGCCTGGTTCGGCTGGCCCAACTCGCCCAAGATCCAGCAGGACATCGCCGGTTGGTACGACGCGCCCGACGCTGCGGCCGAGAAGGCGGCGATGGACGCCATCAACCGCGACACGATGGAGTTCGTCACCTACGCCCCAACTGGATTTTTCCTGCAATATCAATCGTGGCGCAAGAACGTCTCGGGCGTCATCAAGGCACCGTTCCCGGTCTTCTGGGACGTGACCAAGACCTGATGCTGAGCTACATCGCCCGACGCATTGTCTCGACGATCCCCGTCATGGCGATCGTCGCGCTGTTCGTGTTCAGCCTGCTGTATCTCGCGCCTGGCGACCCGGCCGCCATCATCGCCGGCGACCAGGCGAGCCCGGCCGACGTCGAGCGCATCCGCGCCGGCCTCGGGCTCGACCGGCCGTTCCTGGTGCGCTTCTTCGAGTGGCTTTGGAATGTGCTGCAAGGCAATCTCGGTACGTCGATCTTCACCAACCTGCCCGTGACGACGATGATCCAGCAGCGCCTCGAGCCGACGATCTCGCTGATGATCTTGACGCTGATCATCTCCATCGGCCTGGCGGTGCCGATGGGCGTGCTGGCCGCCTGGAAGCACGGCACCTGGATCGACCGCATCATCATGATGATCGCGGTGTTCGGCTTCTCGGTCCCAGTGTTCGTGGTCGGTTATCTGATGGCCTACGTGTTCGCGCTGGACGGTCTGGGGATCGCCAACGCCGTCGGCAGCGTTTTCGGGCAAAGCGCCGGAGACGCCGTATCAAGGGCGATGTTCCCCGTGCAAGGCTACACGCCACTGTCGCGGGGCGTCGGTCCGTGGCTCAACAACCTCGTGTTGCCGGCGGTGACGCTGGGCGGCGTCTACATCGCCCTGATCGCCCGCATCACGCGGGCGACGATGCTGGAAGTGCTGAGCCAGGATTACGTGCGCACGGCGCGCGCCAAAGGGGTGGGCAACTCGACAATCCTGTTCCTGCACGCGCTGAAGAACGCGGCGGTGCCGATCGTGACCGTCATCGGCATCGGCGTGGCGCTGCTGATCGGCGGCGCGGTGGTGACCGAGAGCGTGTTCGCCATCCCCGGCCTTGGCCGCCTGGTCGTCGACGCGATCCTGCGGCGCGACTATCCGATCATCCAGGGCGTGGTCCTGCTGTTCTCGTTCGTCTACGTGCTCGTCAACTTGGGGGTCGACCTGGTCTACACCGTGGTCGATCCGAGGATCCGCTATTGAGCCTCACCGTCGAAGCGCCGATCGCGGCAACCCGGCACCCGCACGTCACCCCGGCGCCGGTGCTGCCGGATGTTCTGCCTCCGGTGAGGCAGCGCGGCCGGGTCATGACGATCGTGCGGCGATACCCGACGATGGTCATCGGCGGCGTGCTGCTGGTCCTGATCCTGTTCTGCGCGCTTGCAGCGCCGTATCTTTGGACGGTGGATCCGACGGCGTTGGCACCGGCGCGGCGGACCCGGGTCCCGTCGGCGCAATACTGGTTCGGCACCGACGCGCTCGGGCGGGACATCTATTCTCGCGTGCTGTACGGCTCGCGCGTCTCGCTGATCGTCGGCTTCTCGGTGGCGATCCTGGCGAGCGCGGTCGGCATGACGATCGGCCTGGTGTCCGGCTTCGTGCGCTGGCTCGACGGTTTGGTGATGCGGATCATGGACGGGTTGATGTCGATCCCGCCGATCTTGCTGGCGATCGCGCTCATGGCGCTGACCCGCGGCAGCGTCGGCAACGTCGTGCTCGCCATCACGGTGGCTGAGATCCCCCGTGTGTCCAGGCTCGTGCGCGGCGTCGTGCTCAGCCTGCGCGAACAGCCCTATGTGGAAGCGGCGATCGCGTCGGGCACGCGAACGCCGCTGATCATCTGGCGTCACATCCTGCCCAACACGCTGGCGCCGATCACGGTGCAGGCGACCTATATCTGCGCGTCGGCGATGATCACCGAGGCGATCCTCTCCTTCATCGGCGCCGGCACGCCGCCGATCATCCCGTCCTGGGGCAACATCATGGCCGAGGGCCGCGCGCTCTGGCAGGTCAAGCCGCACATCGTGTTCTTTCCGGCGGTGTTCCTGTCGATCACCGTGCTGGCGGTGAACCTTCTGGGCGACGGCATGCGCGACGCGCTCGATCCACGCATGGCCAAGCGGGTATGAGCGAGGCTCACGTCTTTCTCTCTCTCCCTCCGGGAGAGGGCCGGGGTGAGGGCCAGTCGGCACGAAGAACCCTCACCCCACCCTCTCCCGGAGGGAGAGGGCCATGAGCGGCCCGCTGCTCTCCGTCGAGAACCTGCAGACCCATTTCGGCACGCCGGACGGTGTGGTGCGTGCGGTCGAGGGCCTTTCGTTCCACATCGACGCCGGTGAGACGCTGGCGATCGTTGGCGAGAGCGGGTGCGGCAAGTCGGTCACGTCGATGTCGATCCTGCGGCTGATCCAGACGCCCCCGGGCAAGATGGCGGGCGTCATCCGCTTCAATGGGCGCGACTTGCTGACGCTGTCGGAGCCGGACATGCGCAAGCTGCGCGGCGGCGAGATTTCCATGATCTTTCAGGAGCCGATGACCAGCCTGAACCCGGTGCTGACCATCGGCCGGCAGATCGGCGAGACCGTCCGCCTCCACGAGGGGCTCAATGCCACGCAGGCCGAGGCGAGGGCGGTGGACATGCTGACGCTGGTCGGTATCCCGGCGCCGGGTCGCCGCGTGCGCGAGTATCCGCACCAGCTGTCGGGCGGCATGCGCCAGCGGGTGATGATCGCGATGGCGCTGGCCTGCAACCCGAAGTTGCTGATCGCCGACGAGCCGACGACGGCGCTGGACGTCACGATCCAGGCGCAGATCCTCGACTTGATGCGTGACCTCAAGACCCGGCTCGGCTCGGCGATCATGCTGATCACGCACGATCTCGGCGTGGTGGCGGAGATGGCGCAGCGGGTGGTCGTGATGTACGCCGGCCGCAAGGTCGAGGAGGGTCCGGTCGAGGCCATCTTCGGCGACCCGCAGCACCCCTACACGCGGGGGCTGCTCGGCGCGGTGCCGAAGCTGGGCTCCTCGCTCGTCCAGGGCGGGCGCAGCAAGCTGGCCGAGATCCCCGGTCAGGTCCCGAGCCTGCGCCAGCGGATCGTGGGCTGCCCGTTCGCGGGCCGCTGCTTGTCGGTGACCGATCTCTGCCGCGAGGTCGCGCCCGCGGTCGAAGAGAAGCAGCCCGGCCACAGCGTCGCCTGTCATTACGCCGATTTCCGCATGGACCGGGTCGCCGCATGAGCGCCCTGCTCGAGGTCGACGGCCTCAAGAAGCACTATCCCCTGCACGGCGGTCTGTTCGGCCGCAACAAGGGCTTCGTCTACGCGGTCGACGGCGTCAGCTTCAACATCAAGCGCGGCGAGACGTTGTCGCTGGTCGGCGAGAGCGGCTGCGGCAAGTCGACGGTCGGCAAGGCGATCCTGCGCCTGACCGATCCGACGGCGGGCGAGGTCAAGCTCGACGGCGAGCGGATCGACAACGTGCCGGTCTCCCAATTGCGCACGCTGCGGCAGCGCGTGCAGGTCGTGTTCCAGGACCCGTTCAGCAGCCTCAACCCGCGCATGCGGGTGGGCGACATCATCGCCGAACCGTTGCGCAATTTCGGGATGACGCAGGGGCTCGACAAGCGCATCGGCGAGTTGATGGACACCGTGCGCCTGCCGCGCGATGCGGTCCGCCGCTTTCCGCACGAGTTCAGCGGCGGCCAGCGCCAGCGGATCGGCATCGCCCGCGCGCTGGCGCCCGGCGCCGACCTGATCATCTGCGACGAGGCGGTCTCGGCGCTCGACGTGTCGGTGAAGGCGCAGATCGTCAACCTGCTGTCGGACCTGCAGGACGAGCTCGGCCTGGCGCTGCTGTTCATCAGCCACGACCTCGCCATCGTCGAGCACCTGACCCATCGCGTGGCGGTCATGTACCTGGGCAAGATCGTCGAGATCGCCGACCGGGCCAGCCTGTTCGCCACGCCGCGGCATCCGTACACGCGATGCCTGCTTTCGGCCGTGCCTGTGCCGGACCCGACGGCGGCGCGGGACCGGATCATCCTGTCCGGCGACGTCCCCAGCCCGATTAATCCGCCGAGCGGCTGTCGGTTCCATACACGCTGCCCGTACGTGTTCGAGCGCTGCCGGGTGGAGGAGCCGGTGCTGCGGCCGATGCCCGGGGCGCCGGCCGGGCAATCGGCCGCGTGTCACCTGGACGAGTTGCCGGCGTTGAGAAGTAATTCTATGGCCGCTTGATGCGGATCCGTGACCCCATCCTCCAGACCGTCGACGCCACCGCGTTGCGGCCGACCCAGATCACCGTCGGCCTCCGCGAGGTCGCGGCCAAGCGCCGGGCGTGGCGCGAGCGTGGCCAGGATGGCGCGGCCTTCCTCGGCAGCCATCTGGTGCCGGTGATCCTAGGGCCGAACGAGCACTACTACGTCACCGATCACCACCACCTCGTGCGCGCGCTGATCGAGGAGGGCCAGACCACGGTGGCGATCTCGACGATCGCCGATCTCCGCCATTTGCCGAAGGATTCCTTCTGGTTCGTGCTCGACAACCGCGGCTGGATGCATCCGTATGACGACGAGGGGAGGCGGCGCGACCGGGACGCCATCCCGAAGAGCATCGCCGGCCTGATCGACGATCCGTTCCGCTCGCTGGCCGGCGAATTGCGGCTGCAGGGCGGCTACGCGAAGGACACGACACCGTTCAGCGAGTTCCTCTGGGCCGATTTCCTGCGCCATCGGATCAAGCGCGGGCACGTCGAGGCCGAGTTCGACGCCGCCCTGGCCGATGCGCTCGTGCTGGCGCGCTCGAAGGATGCGAACTACCTGCCGGGCTGGTGCGGCCCGGTCCCGCGGACCTGAACGCTACGGCGGCAGGTGGGTGACGCCGACCACGCCGGTCTGCGACGCCATTGGGTTCTGCGTGGTCGATCCGTTGGGCAGGCTGTTCGGGCTCTCGAGCTCCGAGGCTGGCGGCGCAGCGAACGAGGGGGTGGTCGACCGCGCCGGGCCATCGGCGGCCGGGTTGTCGCCGGTGCACGCGGCCAGAGTGGCCACGCCGACAATTGCCAAGACACGAAGCATCATCATTCTATACTGACGCGCGAGCGGGACCAGGGTTCATAGCCAGGTGTCACGGCGCGTAACTTGACCCACCGCCGCCTGCGCTCGCAGGATGGCGCCACGAAAACAGTGTCATGGGGAACAGAATGCCGGCAGTTTCGGTCACGGTGAACGGCAAGCATCACGACGTCGAGGTGGAGGGCCGCACGCTTCTCGTCGAACTCCTGCGCGAGAAACTGGCGCTGACGGGCACGCACGTGGGGTGCGACACCAGCCAGTGCGGCGCCTGCGTGGTTCATGTGGACGGCAAGTCGGTCAAGGCCTGCACCATGCTCGCCATCCAGGCGAACGGCGCCAACGTGACGACGATCGAGGGCTTGGCCGCGGCGGATGGCACGCTGCACCCGATGCAGGAAATGTTCCGCGAGCATCATGCGCTGCAGTGCGGGTTCTGCACGCCCGGCATGGTGATGAGCGCCGTCGATTTGGTGCAGCTGCATCCCGAAGGCTTGTCGGAGGAGCAGATCCGGCACGGGCTCGAAGGCAATCTGTGCCGCTGCACCGGCTACCACAACATCGTCAAGGCGATTGCGGCGGCATGGCCGCTGATGCACGGCAAAGAGCAAGCACAGGCGGCATAAGACCGCGTTCAGGGGAGGTAATCATGGGCTTTGAAGGGATCGGCGCATCCGTACGCCGCAAGGAAGACCACAGGTTTCTGAGCGGACGCGGCAACTACACCGACGACATCAATCGCCCGGGCCAACTCTATGCAGTGATGCGGCGGTCCGACCGGCCGCATGCGCGCCTGCTCTCCGTCGACACCGCGGCAGCCCGGGCTGCGCCGGGCGTCGTTGCGGTCTACACCGGCGCCGATTTGGATGCGGACGGCGTCGGTGGCGTGCCCTGCGGCTGGCAGATTCACAACAAGGATGGCACGCCGATGGCCGAACCGAAGCACCCGGTGCTCGCGGTCGGCAAGGTGCGGCACGTCGGCGACCCGATCGCGGTCGTGATCGCCGAAACGCGGCAGCAGGCCAAGAACGCGGCCGAGCTGATCGAGGTCGGCTTCGAGGACCTGCCCGGAATCGCGACCATGAAGGCTGCCCTCGCCCCGGGCGCTCCGCTGGTCCATGACGAGGTGCCGGGCAATGTCTGCTACGACTGGCATATCGGGGACAAGCAGGCGGTGGAGGCGGCGTTTGCCCGGGCGACGCACCGGGTCAAGCTCGACCTCCACAACAACCGCCTAATTCCCAACGCCATGGAGACACGTTGCGCCATCGGCGAATTTGACCGTTCGAGCGGCGACTATACGCTCTACACGACGAGCCAAAACCCGCACGTCATCCGCCTGCTGATGGGCGCGTTCGTGCTGCATATCCCGGAGAACCGCCTGCGCGTGGTCGCGCCCGACGTGGGCGGCGGCTTCGGCTCGAAGATCTACCATTACGCCGAAGAGGCGATCGTCACCTGGGCGGCCGGTAAGCTCGCCCGCCCGGTCAAGTGGCTGTGCGATCGTTCCGAGGCGTTCATCTCCGACGCGCATGGGCGGGACCACGACAGCACCGCCGAGATGGCGCTCGATGCGGAAGGCAACTTCCTCGCGCTGCGGGTCAAGACGCTGTCCAACATGGGCGCATATCTGAGCACCTTCGCACCCTGCATCCCGACCTATCTGTCGGCGACGCTGCTGGCGGGCGTGTACAAAACGCCGGCGATCTATGCCGAGGTAACGGCCGTGTTCACCCACACCGTGCCCGTCGATGCCTATCGCGGCGCCGGCCGGCCGGAGACGACGTTCCTGCTGGAGCGGCTGATGGACGTGATCGCCTACGATACTGGGATCGACAAGCTCGAGCTACGCCGCCGCAACTTCATCCCGACCGACGCCTTCCCGTATCAAACCCCGGTCGCGCTGCAATACGACAGCGGCGATTACTTCACCACGCTGCGGGTGGCGCTCGAGCACTCCGACTGGACCGGGTTCGAAGCCCGGCGCGCCGAGGCAGCCCGGCGCGGCAAGCTCCGCGGGATCGGCATCTCCACCTACGTCGAAGCCTGCGGCATCGCCCCCTCGGCCGTCGTCGGCTCCCTCGGCGCCCGCGCCGGTCTCTACGAATGCGCGAACATCCGCGTCCATCCGACCGGCAGCGTTACGGTCTTTACCGGGGCGCACAGCCATGGCCAGGGCCACGAGACCACGTTCGCCCAACTCGTCGCCGACCAGCTCGGCGTGCCCATGGCGCAGGTGGACATCGTTCACGGGGATACCGCCAAGATCCCGTTCGGCATGGGCACCTATGGCAGCCGCAGCCTCGCGGTCGGCGGGTCGGCCATGGTCAAGGCAATGGACAAGATCATCACCAAGGGCAAGCGCATCGCCGCGCACCTGATGGAGGCGGCGGTCGAGGATATCGAGTTCAAGGATGGCCGCTTCAGCGTGGCCGGCACCGATAAGAGCAAGGCACTCTCCGAGGTGTCGTTGGCCGCATACGTGCCGCACAACTACCCGATCGACGAGATCGAGCCAGGCCTCGACGAGACCGCCTTCTACGACCCGAAGAACTTCACCTATCCGGGCGGCTGCCACGTGTGCGAGGTGGAGATCGACCCGGATACCGGCACCGTCGCGGTGATTAACTTCACCGCGATCGACGACATCGGGCGGGTCATCAACCCGATGATCGTCGAGGGCCAGGTGCAGGGCGGCGTGGCCCAGGGCATCGGCCAGGCGCTGATGGAGAACGCCCAATATGACGAGCACGGCCAACTGGTGACGGGCTCGTTCATGGATTACCAGATGCCGCGCGCGCACGATTTCGCCAAGCTGACGGTGGGCACGGAGAACACGCTGTGCACCCATAACCCGTTGGGATCGAAAGGTGTGGGCGAAGTCGGCGCGATCGGCAGCCCGCCGGCGGTGATCAACGCCGTGGTCGACGCGCTGCGCGACTACGGCGTGCGGCATCTGGACATGCCCGCTTCGGCGGAGAAGATTTGGACCATCATTCAATCCCGTCAGCTGCCCATGGCGGCCGAATAGGAGCCTCAGATGTATGACTTCAGCTACAGCAAGCCCGCCAGCGTTCCCGACGCGCTCAAGGCGCTCAGCGCGGACCCCGAGGCCAAGCTGCTCGCCGGCGGGCAGACCTACATTCCCGTGCTCAAGCAGCGCCTCGCCAAGCCGACCGCGATCGTCGACCTGTCGAGCCTCGGCCTGGCCGGCATCACCGTTGAGGGCAGCACGATCAAGATCGGCGCGATGACGACCCATCACCAGATCGAGTCCAACGAGGCCATCAAGCAGCACATCCCCGGCCTGGCTAAGATGGCGTCGTGGATCGGCGACACCCAGGTCCGCCATCGCGGCACCATGGGCGGTTCGCTCGCCAACAACGACCCGGCCGCCTGCTACCCCGCGGCCGTGCTCGCCTGCAACGCGACTATCGTGACCGACCGCCGCCGCATCACCGCGGACGATTTCTTCCAGGGCATGTTCACCACCGCGCTCGAGCCGGACGAGATGATCACCGCGGTCGAGTTTCCGATGGTCGAGAAGTCCAACTACGAGAAGTTCCGCAACCCGGCGAGCCGCTACGCCATGGTCGGCGTGTTCGTCGCCAAGGGTCCGTCCGGCGTCCGCGTGGCGATCAACGGGGCCGGGCAGGGCGGCGTGTTCCGGCAGACGGAGATGGAGCAGGCGCTGAGCCAGACCTTCTCTCCCGACGCGATCAAGGACATCAAGATCTCGCCGGACGGCCTGAACGGCGACATCCACGCATCGGCGGAGTACCGCGCCCACCTGATCGGCGTCATGGCCCGCCGCTGCGTCGCCGGGGCTTGATGGCCTACCCGTTCACCGCCGAGGATCTCGAGACCCTCAAGCAGTGGGATACGCCGACGATCTGCAACGGGCTCGAACTCGTCGTGCCCGAGCGACGTGCGGTCGGGTTCACCGTCGAGCCGGTGGTCGCGGCCGACAAGAGCCTGAAGCCGATCGTCGGCCTCGCCCGTGTCGGCTTCATGCGGGCCAAGGAGCACCCGCGCTCGGCCGTGGCGGCGCGGACCGATTGGTATGACTACGTCGCCGCCGCCGAGCTGCCGACCGTTGTCGTCCTGCAGGACCTCGACGACCGGCCGGGGTATGGCGCCTGGTGGGGCGAGGTGAACTCCGCGATCCACAAGGCGCTGGGCGCACTCGGCTGCGTGACGAATGGCTCGTTCCGCGACTGCGACATGCTCGCGCCGGGTTTCCAGATCGTCGGCGGCCGGATCGGCCCGAGCCACGCGCACGTGCACATCGTCGATTTCGGCAAGCCGGTCGACGTGCTCGGCATGCACGCGGTCCATGACGACGTCGTCCATGCCGACTACCACGGCGCCGTCGTCATCCCGGCCGACGCGGTCAAGAAGCTTCCGGCGGCGATCGAGTTGGTCTCCCGCCGCGAGAAGGTCATCCTCGACGTGGTCAACGGTCCCGGTTTCACGCCGGACAAGCTGCGCGCCGCGCTGAAGGCGTCTGGGGAAATCCACTGACGTGCTGATTGCATCCTCTCCGGTCGAGATCGAGGCTGAAGCGGATCAGGCCGGTTTGCCGCCCGCCGCCCGCGACGCCGCCCGTGTCCTGTTTCATCGGTTGACCGACCGGCTGGGCCAGGCTGTCGCGACGCTCAGCGTGGCGCATCATAACTGGCCGACCCACCGCTTCTATTTCGGCACGAGGTCGGACAGTCTCGCGCCGCTGCTGGCCGGGCTTGAGGCGCGGTCTGACATTGCGGACGTCTCCGGCGCGCTGCCCGCCGATCCCGGCCGGCTTGCCGGCCTCTACTGCCGCGACACGGAAGGCGGCTGCGAAGCCGTCCTAGTCGGTCACGAAAGCCATGAGGGCTACCTGAGCCCGCACCGCGCGGCATGAGCCTCGGCGACGTCCGTCTCACCACGGGCGAGGAGGATCCGAAGGAGCAGACACCACCGATCAGCCTGTTTCTGGCCTTCATCGCCCTCGTTCCGGTGATCGCCGGCACTGCCGTCGTTCTGCTGTCCGACGACGAGGACGCGGCCGAAACCATCGAGCGGCCGACCATCGGCTGGGCTGCCGCCGTCCTGTGCTTCCTCGCCGGGGTGCGCCGCGGGCTCAGCTTCCGACAGCCCGGCGGTTCGAAGCTGCGCGACCTCGCCGACATGTTCGGCCTGTTCGTCTTCGGCGCCGGCGGCATCGTCTTGCCCCGGCCGCGCATCGCGGCGACCAGCTTGCTGCTCGGGTATGCGACGCTCGGCCTGCGCGACCCGCAGGCCGCACGGCGCGGCGAGGCGCCCCGCTATTTCGCGCGCCTCCGCCCGATCCAGGTGCTGCTGCCGATCGGCGCGCTGTTCGGGCTGCTGTTGCGCCGGCGGAAAGGCTGAGCCGGGCGCCGTCCGTGGCTTGAGTTCCGCCCGTCCTACCGTATAGGCATCGCATGGAAAGCGTGGCCCGACATCCTGCCGGTGCGCTCAGGGAGACGTTCGCGATGGATGCCGCTACGGTCAGAGTTCAGCCGGCCCCGCGCCAGCCCTGGTATAAGGTCCTCTACATCCAGGTGCTGATCGCGATCGCCCTCGCGGTCGTCCTCGGCGTGGTCGCGCCCGAGTTCGCCAAATCGCTGAAGTGGCTCGGCGACGCGTTCATCAGCCTGATCCGCATGATGATCGCGCCGATCATTTTCTGCACCATCGTGCACGGCATCTCGTCCATGGGCGACCTCAAGAAGGTGGGCCGGGTCGGCATCAAAGCGCTGGTCTACTTCGAGGTCGTCTCAACCTTCGCGCTGCTCGTGGGCGTCATCGTGGGTGAGATCGTCCATCCCGGCGCCGGGTTCGGCGCCGACCCGGCCACGCTCGACCCGAAGGCCGTCGCCACCTACGCTTCGGCCGCGGCCAAGGACAGCACCGTCGCCCACATCATGGCGCTTATCCCGAAGAGCTTCCTCGACCCGTTTTCGTCAGGCGACCTGCTGCAGGTGCTGCTGATCTCGATCCTGACCGGTGTCGTGGTCGCCGGGCTGGGCGACCGCGCGCCGCAGGTCGGGCACGTCGTGGACGTCGCCGGGCAGATCTTCTTCCGCATCATCGCCATCGTCGTGAAGCTCGCACCGATCGGCGCATTCGGCGCGATGGCCTTCACCATCGGCCAATACGGCCTCAACAGCCTCGGCCGCCTGGCCGGCCTGGTCGGCACGTTCTATCTGACCAGCTTCCTGTTCGTGCTGGTCGTGCTCGGCACCGTGGCCCGGCTCAGCGGGTTCTCCATCCTGCGCTTCATTGCCTACATCAAAGACGAGCTGCTCATCGTGCTCGGCACGTCGTCGTCCGAAACGGTGCTGCCGCAGCTCATGCAGAAGATGGAGGGGCTCGGCGCGCCCAAATCCGTCGTCGGCCTGGTCGTGCCCACCGGTTACAGCTTCAACCTCGACGGCACCAACATCTACATGACGCTAGCGACGCTGTTCCTCGCCCAAGCGGTGGGCGTCGATCTCACCATCGGCCAGTATGCGACCATCGTCCTGGTCGCGATGCTCACGTCGAAGGGGGCGTCGGGCGTGACCGGCGCCGGGTTCATCACCTTGGCCGCGACATTGGCGGCGATCCCGAACAGCCCGGTCCCGGTGGCCGCGATGACGCTGGTGCTCGGCATCGACAAGTTCATGAGCGAATGCCGCGCGCTGACGAACCTGGTCGGCAACGGCGTGGCCTGCGTGGTGGTGAGCGCGTGGGAGGGCGAACTCGACCGCTCGAAGCTGAATGCGGCGCTGGCGCATCCCGGGGCAAGCAGCACCCTGGTGGAGGCGCAGCCGCTCGATCGGGTGATCTAAGCCGGGCGGCGTGCGCCTACGACAAACGCGGCTACGTCGTCCAGGACCGGCGCGCGGTCCTGGAAGATGGGCGCGAAGGCGGTGATCAGGCCGACATGGCCGACCCCCGGGTAGAGCTTGGAGGTCACCGCTCCGCCGTTGGCGCGGATCTTCGCGGCGAGGTCGATAGTATTGCGGGGCATGACCGTCGTGTCCTCGGTCCCGGCGGCGAGGAACATCGGCGGGCCTCGGCCGTCGGCATAGGCGTAGGGCTCGTGCGACGGAGTGTTGGCGGCGCCGAACACCGGTATGACGTCGGGGTCGCTGCTCGGCAGGAAGTGGTAGGGTCCGGCCAACCCGGCCGCGCCGGCGAGCCTGTCCCGGTCGATACCCGCCGCATTCAGGAACTCGCGGTCGAGCGACAGCATGGCGATGTTGAACGCGCCGGCGGAGTGGCCCATGAGGACGATGCGGGAGGGGTCGGCGCCGAGTTCGGTGGCGTTCTGGACGGCCCAAGCGACGGCCTTGGCGTTGTCCTCGAGAAAGGCCGGGAACGCGACCTGGGGCGAGAGCCGGTAATTCGGCACCACGACGACGATGCCGCGGCGCACCAGCGGGCGTGCGACGAAGGCGTAGGTCGTCTTGTCGCCGGCGTTCCAGCCGCCGCCGTAGATGAACACCACCATCGGCAGCCCACCGCCGGTCTTTCGCGGCCGGTAGACGTCGAGCGTGTGGCGCTCGCCCGGTGCGTAGCGGATGTCGGTGGTCTCGGCCACGTCGGCATCCGACACCGTGGCATTGAGCAGGTCGGCCGGAGTGCAGCCGGCCAGACCGGCCGCCAGACCGGTCGCAAACAGGGTCCGCCGCCGCATCACTGCATGGACGCGAGGGCAGCGCGGACGTCGGCGGCGCGCGGGATCGGCGGGACCGCACCGTAGCCGGTGGTCGAGAGCGCGGCGGCGCAGGCGGCGTATGTCGCTGCCGCCGTTGGGTCGTCGCCGTCGATCAACCGGGCCAGGAAGGCGCCGCAGAACGTGTCGCCGGCGCCGGTCGCATCGACCGGCTGGCACGGGAACGGCGCGATCCGGATCCGCTCGGATGGCGTGGCCAGCAGCGTTCCTGCCGCGCCCATCTTGAGCGCGACCAGCGATGGGCCGAGGTGGAGGTAGAAATCGACGACGGCGTCCGGGTCGTTAAGCCCGGTGAGCAGGCTCGCGTCCTCCAGACTCGGCAGGGCGATGCTGCTTTGCGAGATCGCGGCGTGGATGATGGCCGAGGCGCGTGCGGCCGGCCACAGCGAGGGCCGGTAATTGGTGTCGTAGGCGACCCGCACGCCCGCGCCGCGGGCGACGTCGATGGCGTGGAACACGGCGTCGGCGGCGCTGTTGGAGATGCCCTGGCTGATGCCGGACGCGTAGAGGATCTTCGCCGCGCGGACCGCCGCGTCCGGCACGTGAGTCGGCGCGTAGGCGCTCGCTGCGGAGCCGTGACGATGATATTGGAACGAGTGCCCCGCCTCGCCGTGATGGACGAGATATAGTGCGGTCGGGCTGAGCGCGTCCTGCAGCACATGGGTCGTGTCGATGCCCTCGGCCCGCCACAGTTCGAGGAAGCTGTCGCCGCCGGCATCGCGGCCAACCGCGGTCAGGTAGCCCACGCGGGCCCCTTGCCGGGCCGCGGCGATGGCGGCGTTGCTGGTGTCGCCGCCATGTCCGGCGCGATACGTCAGCTCGGGCGCCCCGGCCTGCTGGTTCAGTTCCAGCATCGGCTCGCCCATGCAAATCAGGTCGATCATGCCGCCATCACCTCGCGCGCCGCGCTCTCGATCGCACCCCGGTCGCCGGCTGCGATGCGCGTCTCGTCCACGAGCGCGCCGCCCATGCCGACGAAGGCCGCGCCGGCCGCGAGATAGCCGGCGACGTCCTTCGGCGCGATGCCGCCGGTCGGACAGAACGGCACTGACGGCAACACGCTGCGTAATGCCCGGATATGCGCGGGGCCGCCCGCCGAGGCGGCCGGGAAGATCTTGACCACGTCCGCCCCCGCCGCCACCGCCGCACGCACCTCGGACGGCGACAACGCTCCGAGCATCAACGCCGCGCCGTGCTCCCGGCAGGGCGCGGCGAGCGTCGGGTCGACCCAGGGTGCGACGATGAAACGAGCGCCGGCATCGAGGCAGGCCCGCGCGGCCGCCGCATCGGCAACCGTGCCGGCGCCGACCAGCAGGTCCGTGTCGGACGCCAGCATGCGGATCAGCGCGGGGGCGTCGGGGATCGTCATCGTGATCTCGAACACGCACATCCCGGCGTCCCGCAGCCAAGCCACCGCGCGTTCTGCCAGCGCCGCGCTGCTGGTCCGCACCACAGGGACGACCCGCGCCGCCCGCAGCCGCTCGATCAGGACCACAGCACGATCCGCCCATGCAGGATCAGCACCGTCCAGACCGTCACGAGGCACACCACCACGATGGCCGAGAGCACCCAGCGCAGGCCCATGTATCCCTTCGGCATGTAGCCGTGCCGGCTGGCGCGGGCCTCGACCATCGTGGTCAGGATGAAGCCGAGCGCGAGCAGCGCTAGGCCGACCCGGCTATACCCCAAGACGGCCAGCAGCAACGCCACCCAGCCGATCAGCGATGGCAGCACGCCCAGGCCGAACCGCGCCCGCTGAACGTCGCTCGCGGCCACGCCGGCCTGCTCGAGCCCGAAACCCCAGTGAACGCCGCCGAGGAACGCCAGAATGACCGCGCCGTAGGCGATCAGCGCCAGAAGCGAGAGTTCGTCGTTCGGCGGCAAATTTGCCAACGCGCCCAGGCCGCACACGATGAAGGGGATCAGGCCGCCGATCCCCAGCAGCATCGCGATCGAGGGCAGTTTCCGGTTCATCGTGAAGGCCTCATTGTCTTGGGCCTCTACTGCCCAAGGCGATTTCGCGCAACCGGCCCGGCTGATAGGTTGCGGGGCATGAGCCTGAGCCTGGAAATCGTCGTCGTCCTGCTGTTGATCCTGATCAACGGCATCTTCGCCATGAGCGAGCTGGCCCTGGTGTCCCTGCGTCGGGCGCGGCTGACGGTTCTGGAACGGCAAGGGGTGAGGGGTGCGGCGATCGCGCTGGCGCTCTCCGAGGATCCGGAGCGGTTCCTGCCCACGGTGCAGATCGGCATCACGCTGGTGAGCGTGCTCGCCGGCGTGTTCGGCGGCTCGCGGATCACCGCCCATCTGGAGGAGTGGCTGCTGTCGGTGCCGGTGCTGGCGCCATTCGCCGGTTCGCTCGCCTTCACCGGCGTGGTCGTGCTGACGACGTATCTCACGCTCGTGATCGGCGAGTTGGTGCCCAAGCAAGCCGCGCTGCGCAATCCGGAGCGGATCTCGATCTTCGTGGCGCCGTGGCTGCAGCGGCTGGCCCGGATCGGCGCGCCGGTCGTCTGGGTGCTGGGGGGATCGTCCTACTTGGTGCTGCGGGTCTTCGGCCTGCATCGCGAGGAGCGCCAGGGCGTGACGGAGGAGGAACTCAAGGCGGTGTTGGCCGAGGGTGCGGAGGATGGCGTGTTCGAGACCGAGGAGCGGCACATGATCGAGCGGCTGCTGCGGCTGGCCGACAAGCCGGTCCGCGCGATCATGACGCCGCGCACCGAGCTCGCCTGGATCGACCGGTCCGACCCGAAGAGCGACATCGCCGCGGCCGTGCGCGAAGCCGCGCACAGTCGCCTAGTGGTGTGCGACGGATCGGTCGACAACGTGGTGGGCGTCGTGCAGGCCAAGGACCTGCTGGACCGGATGCTGAGCGGCAACGGGCTCTCGGTCGCCGACGCGCTGCGCCAGCCCCAGGTAATCCCGGATACGGTCACGGCGCTTGACGCGCTCGAGCGGCTCAAGCGCGATACCGTGGGTCTCGCGCTGGTGATGGACGAATACGGCAGCTTCGAGGGGGTCGTGACGGCGGCGGATGTGCTCTCGGCGATCGTGGGCGAGGCGGACGATCAAAGGGCCGCTCCAGCGCCGGGCGCGGATGGAGCGGCGGGTCCGATGGTGCTTGAGGGCGCGATGCCGGTCGACGAGATCAAGGCCCGGCTCGAGCTGCCGCCGTTGCCGTCCGAGGGCGACTACCACACACTGGGCGGGCTATTGCTCGCGCTGCTGCAGCGGGTGCCGAAGGAGGGCGACCGGATCGTGTTCGGCGGGTGGCGGTTCGAGGTGCTGGCCATGGACGGCCGCCGGGTCGCCAAGGTGAGCGCGCAGTTGGAGCCGGCAACGGAGCTGGAGGCGCAGGGGTAACCCGTCGCACCCTGTTCGATCAAGGCGTCAGCGCCGCCAAGCGTCCGGAGAGGTCGTGCAGGCCGTCACGGTCGGTGTTGGCGAAGGCGAGGCGGAGGTGCTGCTCCTGCCCGGGCCCGAAGGCGGGACCGGGAAGGCCGACGGCGCCGAACTCGGTGGCCAGCCGTTCGGCGATCGCGGCGGCCGGCTGATCGAACGGATGCCGGACGTAGGCAAAATAGGCTCCGAGCGATTCGAGACGCCAGCCGGACAGTCCGGCGAACGCCTCACGTACCACCGCGGCACGGTCGTTGATGCGGGCCCGGTTCTCGGCCCGCCACGCCGGCAGCGCGCCGATGGCCCAGCGCAGCGCGGCCTGGGCGGGCCGTTGCGGGCAGATATGGAGGCAGTCCAACGCCTTGAGGAACTGCTCGATCAGGCCCGACCCGGCCGTGACCGCCCCCATCCGCGCGCCTGGAACGCAGTATGCCTTCGAGAAACTGTAGAGTTGCAGCAGCGTGTCCGGCCAGTCCTGCCGCGCGAACAGGTCGTGCGATCGGGGCTGCCCCTCGGGCAAGAAGTCGCGGTATGTCTCGTCGACGATGAGCCAGATGCCGCGGCGCTGGCAGAGTTCGAAGAACGCGGCGATCACGGCGGGCGAATAGACGGCGCCGGTGGGGTTGTTCGGGGTGATCAGGACGATGGCGCGGACGCGGTCGTCGATGAGCGTTTCGGCGAGCGCCGGGTCGGGGACGAAGGCGTCGTCCGCGCGGCAGGGCAGCGGGCGAGGCTCGATGCCGAGCATGGTGCAGCTCTGCTGGTGGTTCCAGAACCAGGGCAGCGGGAGCAGCACGGCGTCGCCGGGCTGGGCGATGGCGAGCATGGAGAGAAAGAACGCCTGGTTGCATCCGGCGGTGATCGCCACCTGGTCCGGCGCGACCCGGCCGCCATAGAGGGCGCTCATCTCGGCCGCATACGCCTCCCGTAGCGTCGAGATCGCCGCCGATCAGGCCGTAGCGCGCGTTGGCCGGCTTTGCGGCTTCGTCGGAGAGATGGCGCAGCACGTCCGGGTGCGGCGCCCAGCCCGGCACGGCCTGGCATAGATCGAGCGCTGGACCGTGCGAGCCGTCGTAGCGCGCCGCCCAGGCGTGCGCCTGTGGGATCGGCGGCACCTCGACGCGGGTCAGCAATGGATTGAGAGCGGGCATTGGTCTCCTTGCCGGGCTTGCGTCGGAGTGCCCATATTGGGGAGCCATTCCAAAGAGGAAACCCATGACGTATCCCGACGTGCTGCTGCACATCGACGGCAGCTGGACCGCCGCCCAGTCCGGCAAGACGCTGCAGGTGATGAACCCGGCCACCGGCGAGGTGAACGGCACGCTCGCGCATGCCGAGATCGCTGATCTGGACCGGGCGCTCGCGGCGGCCGAGCGCGGTTTCGCGACGTGGCGGAAGGTGTCCGCGTTCGATCGCTCGAAGGTGATGCGCAAGGCGGCCGATCTGCTGCGTGAGCGGGCCGAGATGATCGCGCCGCTGATGACGATGGAGCAGGGCAAGCCGCTGGCGGAGGCGAAGATGGAGGCGATCGCCGGCGCCGACATCATCGACTGGTTTGCCGAGGAGGCCCGCCGCACCTATGGCCGGGTCATCCCGGCGCGGGCGGATGGCATCTATCAGCTGTCGCTGCGCGAGCCGGTCGGGCCGGTGGCGGCGTTCACGCCGTGGAACTTCCCGATCAACCAGGCCAACCGCAAGATCGCCATCGCGCTGGCGGCTGGGTGCTCGATCATCGTGAAGGGGCCGGAAGAGACGCCGGCGTCCTGCATGGAGCTGGTGCGCTGCTACGTCGACGCCGGGCTGCCGCCGGGCGTGGTGCAGCTGGTGTTCGGGGTGCCGTCGGAGATCTCCGAGTACCTCATCCCGCATCCGGTGATCCGGAAGATCTCGTTCACCGGATCGACCCCGGTGGGCAAGCAGCTTTCGGCGCTGGCCGGGCTGCACATGAAGCGGTCGACGATGGAGCTGGGCGGGCACGCGCCGGCGATCGTGTTCAACGACGCCGATATCGGCGCGGCGACGAAGATGCTGGCCGCGGCCAAGTTCCGCAATGCCGGCCAGGTATGCGTGAGCCCGACGCGGTTCCTGGTGCAGAATGGCGCCTACGAGCAGTTCGTCGAGACGTTCACGGCGGCAGCCAAGGCGGTGAAGGTCGGCAACGGGATGGAGGCGGGAACCCAGATGGGCCCGCTCGCCAACCCGCGCCGGATCACGGCGATGGAGGGCCTGATCAGCGACGCGGTGCAGAAGGGTGCGGACTTGCGCACCGGCGGCAAGCGGATCGGCAACGTCGGCAATTTCTTCGAGCCGACGGTGCTGACCGGCGTGAACACCGAAATGCGGGTGATGAACGAGGAGCCGTTCGGTCCGCTGGCCGTGATCGCGCCGTTCGATGATTTCGACGAGGTGGTCGAGGAGGCGAACCGGCTGCCGTATGGGCTGGCAAGCTATGCGTTCACCAGCTCGGGCAAGACGGCCTCGTCGCTGGCGGCCAAGGTTGAGGCCGGGATGATGACGATCAACCATATCGGGCTGGCGTTGCCGGAGGTGCCGTTCGGCGGCGTGAAGGATAGCGGTCAGGGCACCGAGGGCGGGGCGGAGGCGATCGAGGCGTATCTGAACATCAAGTTCGTGACGCAGGCCGGGCTTTAAGGTCTCGTTGCGGGTGAGGGTGGGAGCACGAGCCACCCTCACCCCGGCCCTCTCCCGCCAGCGGGAGAGGGCCGGGGGCTTCAGAAGAAGGCCTTGAGGACGGCTTCTTTGGCGTCGAGGTCGTCGGCGATGGATCGGTAGAACTGGCTCATGGCGGCGTAGATGGCTGACGCCGGGTCGTCGGGGCCGAGGAAGTCGGCGATCTCGGCCATTTCGGGAACCCAGCGGTAGGCCTTGGGGAGCATGTCGGGGACGGATTTCGCCAAGCGCGCCAGAAGCTCCTTCTGGCTGCTGGCGAGTTCGGCGGCGAGGGCGTCCGCGGCGCCTTCGCGTTGGGCGGCAAGGATCATGGCGGCGCCCAGCGCGGTCAGGCCCTTGGTCATGCCGGCATAGGTCATCTTCAGGGCCGAAGCTGCGCCGATGCCGCCGGCAAGGGTTTTGATCACGAGGCCGTGGCGCGACAGCGCGTCGGCGGCCGCGCCGGTGTCGCCGGCGAGATAAAACGTGGGACCGGGGACATCAGGCTTGGGGGGCAGGCCGATGATGCTGCCGTCGACGTAGCGGGCAGGGCAGGCGCCGAGCGCCTGGCCTATATCGCGGGCAGTAGCCGGATTGATGGCATTTAGGTCGATGTAGACGGTGTCGCCCCTGATGTGCGGGGCCAAGCGCCGGGCCAGCGGCAGCGCCTCGTTCGGCGGGACGACGGAGAGGATGATGTCGGCGCTCGCGATCGCCTCGTCGGAGGCGGCTTGCATGCCGGCCGCGCCGGCCCGCGCGCGCGTGGCCGGGCTGCGGCCCTCGAGCGACGTTAGCACGCGGGCGCCGTGCGAGGCGAGACGCGCGCCGACGCCGGAGCCCATCGCGCCGGGCGCTACGACGGCGATCGTCACTGCCATGGTTCAATCCTCGGTGTTGACGTCGTCCATGCTCGGCCGTCCCGTGCGGAAGCGCCAGTGGTGCCAGAGCAATCGGGCGGCAAGGGCGCGGTGGGGCTGCCATGCGTCCGCCAGCGCGCGCAACGGCTTCGGACCCGGCCGGCCCGGAAGGCCGAGCAGATCGGCCGCGGCGGCGGCGATCGCGATGTCACCGGCGGGGAAAACGTCGGGCCGCTGCAGCGCGAACAGGAGATAGACTTCGGCCGTCCATGGCCCGAGGCCGGGAATCGCCGTCGAGCGCCGCGGTCGCGGCAGCGTCGTCCATGCCGTCGATCGCGTCGTCGTCGAGGCGGCCCTCGGTGTAGGCGTGGGCGAGGCTGAGCGCATGCGCCAGCTTCGGCCGCGAGAAGCCGGCTTTGAGGATGATGTCGGGCGTGAGCGCCAGCAGGCCGGCCGGCGACAACGCCCCCGGCAGGGCGGCGATCCGCCGCCAGATCGCCGCGGCGGCCTGGTTGCTGATCTGCTGCGCCGTGATCGCCTGCAACAGCCCGGCAAAGCCGCGGGGCCGGGTGCGCCAAGGCAGCGGCCCCGCGGTCGGCTCGATCACGCCTAACCGCGGATCGAGGTCCACCAGGGCCGCAAGCCGCGCCCGCATGGGCGGCGGCGGGTGAGGAAAGCGGTCGCCCGTCAGTGACACCGGACGAGTGGATACGGGAACTCGGGGCAGCCCGGGAAGGCGATCTCGTTCTCGCCGCGGCGCTGCACCATCAGGTCGTTCGGCGATGCGCAGCCGAAACCGGCCTGCGGCAGGTCGCCGCCGCCGAACATCCTCGGTACCGCGGCCGGGGTTGCGAAGCGGAACTCGGCCCCGTTCGTCACTGCCCTGGCCGTTTCGATGACGCGTTGCACCAGGGTCTGATCGGTCAGGGTCGCGCGCATGACAAGGTCACGGGTGAAGATGACGACCGGCTGCGAGAAGCAGGCTTGCGCCGTCAGGCCTTGCGGGGGCGGGAACAGGCCGCCGACCCATGTTCCGAACAACCAGGCATGCGGCGGCTGACCCTGGCTGAAGGCGGATGGGATGGGGCCGGCTAGTAGGAGGGCCAGGCTGAGCAACACGGCGCGACGCATTCATCGACCTCGGAAAGCGGAGATTAGGGTGGGTGCGCACTCTTACGGCGATTGAACGGCCCGGCCAAGCGTGGCAAGGGTCCGCGATGCTCCGCTCGCTCTACGATCGCGTCATCGTTCTGTCGGCGAGCCGCCTCGCGCCCGTGTGGCTGGCTGCGGTCGCGTTTGCCGAAAGCAGCTTCTTCCCGATCCCGCCGGACGTCCTGCTGGTGCCGATGGCGCTGGCGCGGCCGGAGCGGGCGTATCGCTTCGCGCTGGTCTGCACGATCGGCAGCGTGTTCGGGGGTATGCTCGGCTATCTGATCGGCTACGGACTGTATGAGGCCGTCGCGCTGCCGCTGATCCATCTCTATCACATGGAGAGCCGGGCAGACGCGCTGGTGCAGCAATTCCAGCAATACGGGCTCTACGTCATCCTGGCGAAAGGGCTGACGCCGATCCCCTACAAGCTGGTGACGATCGCCTCGGGCATGGCGCATTTCGACTTCGGGCTGTTCATTGTGGCCAGCGTGGTGACGCGCGGCGTGCGGTTCTTCGCCGAGGCGGCGGCGCTGCGTTATTTCGGCGACTCCGCGCGGCGCTTCATCGAGGAGCGGCTCGGGCTGGTGACGATGGTCACTCTGGTCTGCATCGTGCTGGGCTTCGTGGCGATCCGCTACATCTGATCGAGCGGTTGGCACGCTGAGGCAAGCCAGGCGCGGACATCGCCCTCGAGCAAAGGCCCGATCTCGGCCAGGACCCGGGCGTGATAAGCATCCAACCAGGCGCGCTCGGCATGCGTCAGCATGGCGGGGTCGAGCAGGTGGCGGTCGAACGGGGCGAGTGTCAGGGTTTCGAAGCGGAGGAAGGGCTTCTTGGCATCGGGCATGTCTGCGGTCTGCACGAGCAGAAGGTTTTCCAGCCGGATGCCGTAGTGGCCCGGCAGGTAAAATCCGGGTTCGTCGGAGAGGATCATGCCCTCGGCGATAGGGACCATGCGGCCCGCGCGGGAGATGCTCGCCGGGCCTTCATGGACGGAGAGATAGCTGCCGACGCCGTGGCCGGTGCCGTGGTCGTAGTCGAGGCCAAGCTGCCATAGGGCGCGGCGCGCGAGCGCGTCGAGATGGGGGCCGCAGGTGCCCTGGGGGAAGATCGAGGTGGCCAGCGCGATGTGGCCCTGCATGACGCGGGTGACGCGGTCGCGGAGTTCGGCGGGGGCCGGGCGGGGGCCGGTCCAGATGGTGCGGGTGATGTCGGTGGTGCCGTCGAGGAACTGGGCGCCGCTGTCGATCAGGTAGGCCTCGTTGCATTGGAGCGGGCGATCGGTTTCGGGCGTGACCCGGTAGTGGATGATGGCGCCGTGCTCGCCGGCGCCGGAGATGGCGGGGAAACTCTCGCCGCGGAAGCCGTCGAGTTCGGCGCGGTACGCCAGGAGTTGGTGGGCGGCGCCGATTTCCGTGGTGGCGCCGGCGGCGGCGCCGAGCCAGTGCAGGAAGCGGCAGATGGCGACGGCGTCGCGGCGGTGGGCGGCGCGGGCACCGTCTTGTTCGGTCGGGTTCTTGCGGGCTTTGGGGACGGCGCAGGGATCGGGGGCGTCGACCACGGTGGCGCCGGCGTCGCGCAGCCGTTGGCCGAACCAAGCCGGCGAGCCGGCCTGGTCCACGCGCACGGTCTTCCCGGTGAGGGCTGCCAGGGCGGCGGGCAGGGTGTCGCGCGGCTGGATGGCGACGCCGTTGCCGAGCCAGGCGCGGGTTTCGGGAGCGATCTTGGCTGGGTCCATGAAGAGGGCGGCGCTGGCATCGGCGCGGATCAGCAGGAAGCCCAGCGCAAAGGGCGTGAAGGCGACGTCACCGCCCCGGATGTTCAGTAGCCAGGCGATCGAGGCCGGGTCCGTGACGATGGCAGCGTCATGCTTGGCGGCGCGCAGGGTGCCGGCGATGTCGTCGCGCTTGGTGGCGGAGTCGGTTCCGGCATAGCGGAGCGGGTGCGGGATGGCGGCTTCGAGAGGCGGGGCAGGGCGATCCGTCCAAGCGGCGTCGACCGGGTTGCCGGTGACCGGGATCATTGTGAGTCCGGCGTCGATGTAGCGGGTCACGGCGTCGGCGCTCATCAGCATGGGATCGTAGCCGACGCGAGCGCCGGGCTCCGTGGCTTCGGCGAGCCAGGCCGGCGGTGGCTCGTCGACCAAATGACGGCGCTCGAAGAGAGCAGGGTCGGTTTGCTGCTCCAATTGCAGGGTGTAGCGGCCGTCGGTGAACACCGCGGCGCGATCAGGCAGGATGATGGCAAGACCGGCGCTGCCGGAGAAGCCAGTGAGCCAGGTTAGGCGTTCGGCGCTGGGCGGCACGTATTCGCCGAGATGTTCATCGGCGCGCGGGACGAGCAGGGCGTCGAGGCGTTGCGCGCGCATGGCGATGCGGACAGCCTGCAACCGCTCGGATGCAGCTTTCATAATTGGTTAACAAATTGCATAGCTACCTCTAGTTCTATGCGTCCTATGCATAGCAGCGAAAAGCACTTCGCGCATGCAGCAAAGCCCTCGCAAGCGCATATTGTTGTCACCGCAGCAGATAGGGCCAGCGGCTAAGGCATTGAAGAACGGACATCTACCATGAACACTACCAGTTCCAACCACATCGTCTATCAGCCGTCTACGCTGAGCTACGGCTCTGCCACGGCGAAGCGCCCGACCGGCACCAGCCGTCCGAGCGGTCTCGAAGCAGCGTTGATGAAGGCCATTCGCTTCGTCGTCTCGATCCCGCAGCGCCAGGCTGTCAAGACCGAGCTGTCGCGCTTGTCGGATCGCGAGCTTGCCGATATCGGCCTGTCGCGGAGCGAGATCAGCACCGTCTTCTCGCGTTCCCGCTAAGAGTGTCTGCCTGCCCGCAGCATCAGCGTCGCCCAGTTGCCTTCGGTGAGCACACGCTCCAACCGAAGACCCTGACGCTGATGCGCTGCGAGCACCATCCGGACCTGCTCGCGCAGTAATCCGGCGAGAATGACGCTCCCTTGAGGAGCGAGGCGCGCGGCCAGGTCGCCCGCCATGCGGCACAACGGCCGCGCCAAGATATTCGCCAGGACGAGGTCGAACGGGGCGGCGCGCAGAATGGCGGTGCTGTTCCAGCCATCGGCTGCTTCGACACGGACCAAGCGGCCGACGCCGTTGCGCCAGGCGTTCTCGCGCGCGACGCGGACGGACCAGGGCTCGATGTCGGTGGCCAGGACCGGGCGGTGCAGCAGCTTGGCGGCGGCCATGGCGAGGATGCCGGAACCGGTGCCGAGGTCTAGGATGCGTCGTGGTTTGCGGCGGCCTGCGACTTCCAGGGCGCGAAGACAGCCTTTCGTCGAGCCGTGCTCGCCGGAGCCGAAGGCCAGGCCGGCGTCCAGTGTGAGCGTGTAACGGCCCGGGATCTCCGTGTCGGAATGGGTTCCGCGGATGAGGAAGCGTTGGCCGACGCATTGGTCGGGGAAGGCTTCTTGGGTGCGCGCGAGCCAGCCATCGGCTTCAGTGGGCGTGCGCTGGAGGATAGGGTGGACGCCGGTGGCGGCGGCAGCGAGGGCGAGGGCGCCGCGGAGCGCGGTGTCGTCTTCGGGGATGTCGCGGACGCCTTCGACCTGCCAGGTCTTCTCGTCTTCGTCGGCGAGGAAGAAGCTGACGGTATCGCAGTGCTCGAGGAGGACGGCCTCGAACAGTTCGAGGGCGTCTTCGGGGACCTCGACGGAGACGGTTTCGAGCGGGCCGGCGCGGCGCTTCATGTGGCGACACCCTCACGCCGGCCCTCTCCCGGGGGGAGAGGGAGCAGACGGTCGGGCTGCACGATGTCCTCCGTCATGCGAGTTCGACGAAGCGGTCGAGGAGGCGCTTTTGGCCGGCTTTCTCGAACAGGACTTCGAGGCGGTCGTCGTCGACCTGCACGACTTCGCCGTAGCCGAACTTCTGGTGGAAGACGCGGGCGCCGACGGAGATCGAAGCGGTCTGCTTGGGGCGCACCGCGGGCTCCCAGGGAAGGGCCTCGGCGGCGCGGCGGGCGACGAGCGGGCCGGAGAGGAAGACGCTGGGGGCGGCCATCATGTCGCGGCGCTGGGCCGCGGCGGACCCGGCGCGCTCGATCCACGCCTCGGGCATCTCTTCGATGAAGCGGCTGGGGATGGAACTCTGCCAGTTGGCATAGAGCCGGCGGTTGGCGGCGAAGCTGACGATGGCGCGGCGGCGGGCACGGGTCAGGCCGACATAGGCGAGGCGGCGCTCCTCCTCGAGGCCCTTGAGGCCGCCTTCATCGAGGGTGCGCTGGCTGGGGAACAGGCCTTCCTCCCAACCCGGCAGGAAGACGGTGTCGAATTCCAGGCCCTTGGCGCCGTGCAGGGTCATCATGCTGACGCGCTCGCCCTCGGAGTTGGCGTCGTTTTCCATGACGAGGGAGACGTGTTCGAGGAAGCCGCCGAGGGTCTCGAAATCGGCCAAAGCGCGGACGAGTTCCTTGAGGTTGTCGAGGCGGCCAGGGGCGTCGGGTGATTTGTCGGACTGCCACATGCCGGTGTAGCCGCTCTCGTCGAGCATCGTGGAGACGGTGACGACGTGGCCCTCGGGCAGCATGCGGCGCCAGCGGGCGAGATCGCCGAAGAACTGGCTGAGCGAGTCGCGCACCTTGCCCTTGAGGACGCCATTGCTGGCGAGCTGGGCGGCGGCGAGGGCGAGGGGAATGGCCTGGTCGCGGGCGGAGGTCTGCATGGTTCGCATCGCCACGTCGCCGATGCCGCGGCGGGGCAGGTTGACGATGCGCTCGAAGGCGAGGTCGTCCTGCGGCTGGACGAGGACGCGCATGTAGGCGATGGCGTCGCGGATCTCCTGGCGCTCGTAGAAACGCAGGCCGCCGACGACCCGGTAGGGGATGCCGAGGGTGATCATGCGCTCTTCGAAGGCGCGGGTCTGGGCGGTGGTGCGGACGAGGATGGCCATCTCGCCGATTGATTGCTTCTGGCGCTGCAACTGCTCGATGCGCTCGCCGACCATGCGGGCTTCCTCGTCGGAATCCCACAGGCTCACGACTTCGACCTTGTCACCGGCGGCGTCGTTGCGGCCGGGTCGCAGGGTTTTACCGAGGCGGCCCTCGTTATGGGCGATCAACCCGGCGGCGGCGGCGAGGATCGGGGCGGTGGAGCGATAATTGGCTTCGAGGCGGACGATGGTCGCGCCCGGGAAATCCTGCTCGAAGCGGAGGATGTTCTCCACCTCGGCGCCGCGCCAGGAGTAGATGGATTGGTCGTCGTCGCCGACACAGCAGATGTTGCGGTGGCCCTGGGCGAGCAGACGAAGCCAGAGATATTGGACGACGTTGGTGTCCTGGTATTCATCGACCAGGATATAGCGGAAGCGGCGGTGGTATTCGGCCAGCACGTCCGGATGAGTCCGGAAGATGTGCACCATGTGCAGCATGAGGTCGCCGAAATCGGCGGTGTTGAGCTGCTTGAGGCGATCTTGGTAGGCGGCGTAGAGCGCGGGGGCGTGGCCGCCAGCGTAGTCGCCGGCGTCGGCGGCACTGATGGTGCCGGGCATCTCGCCGCGGTCTTTCCAGCGCTGGATCATGCCCATCAGCGTGTTCGGGCTCCAGCGCTTGGCGTCGAACTCGGGCCGCTTCCATGACCTGCTTGAGCAGGCGGAGCTGGTCGTCGGTGTCGAGGATGGTGAAGCTCGAGGTGAGGCCGACCAGGGCGGCGTGGCGACGCAGCATGCGGGCGCAGAGGGCGTGGAAGGTGCCGAGCCAGAGGCCCTCGACCGGCTGCTGCAGGATGGCGCCGACGCGCTCGCGCATCTCGCGGGCGGCCTTGTTGGTGAAGGTGACGGCGAGGACCTGGCTGGGGAAGGCGCGGTTGGTGAGCAGGATATGGGCGAAGCGGGTGGTGAGCACGCGCGTCTTGCCGGTGCCGGCTCCGGCCAGCACCAGCACGGGGCCGTCGACGCTCTCGACGGCCTGGCGCTGCTCGGGGTTCAAGCGGACCAGGTATTCGGTCATGGGTGTTGGAAGCTGATCGTCACTCCCGGGATATAGAACCCGTGTCCACCCTGGCCAACCCGTTGCTGCGTCTGCTTGCCCTGTCGGCCCGGCGCGGTTCCATCCTGCTGGCGATCGGAATCTTCGGCGGCGCGCTGATCCCGCCACTCGCTGCGGCGGTCCACCCGCTGGTGGCGCCGCTGGTGTTCGGGATGATGACGTTGATCTTCCTGCGGGTCGACCTGGAGGGGACGCTGGCGCATCTGCGGCGGCCAGGCCGGGTCGTGCTGATCGTGGCCGGGTTTCTGCTTGTGTCGCCGGTGGCGATGGCCGCGGTGGTCGAGAGATTGGGGCTAGACGCTGGGATCACGGCCGGGCTGGTGCTGTTCGCGGCCGGTTGTGCGGCGACATCATCGCCGGCGTTTGCACGGATGGTCGGCTTGGACCCGGAGCTGTCG
The DNA here is from genome assembly GCA_963835135.1 of uncultured Alphaproteobacteria bacterium. GTDB lineage: Bacteria > Pseudomonadota > Alphaproteobacteria > Acetobacterales > Acetobacteraceae > JAVVHH01. The sequence continues at coordinate 18,630 of CAWIEF010000005.1, read as the reverse complement.
CTGGTGGTCTCGCTGCTGTCGACGGTGCTGGTGCCGCTGACCGCGCCTCCGTTGGCGGCGTGGCTCGCGGGCGTGGACCTCGCGATCGGGCCGGGGGCGTTCATGCTGCGGCTGGTGCTGATGGTGGGGCTGCCGGCGCTGGTGTCGTTGCTGCTGCGCCGGGTCATCGGGGCGGTGCGGCTGGCACGGTGGGGCGAGGCGGTGGATGGGGCGCTGGTCTGGCTCGTGGTCGGGTATGGGTTCGGGGTCATGGACGGGCTGGCGGCCCGGCTGGCGGCCGATCCTGGCTGGGTGGTGACGGCCTTGATCGCCGCGTTCCTAGCCGATTACGGGCTGAACGCGGTGACGACGCTGGCGCTGTGGCCGATGGGACGGATCGCGGCGGCAACGGCGGGGTTGATGGCGGGCAACCGCAACATGGCGCTGTTCCTCGCCGTGTTGCCCGCCAGCGCGGACCCGCGTGTGTCGTTGTTCTTCGCGCTCTGCCAGTTCCCGCTGTTCCTCAGCCCTTTTCTGCTGCGGCCGCTGTATCGGCGACTGGTCTGACACCCAGCAGGTGGGCGATGGCGTAGGTCAGGTCCGGACGGTTGAGGGTATAGAAGTGGAACTCGTCGACGCCGTTGGCTTGCAGCAGGCGCACCTGTTCGGCGGCAAGGATGGCGGCGATCATGCGGCGGGTCTCGGGGTCGTTCTCGGTGCCGGAGAACATGTCGCCCATCCAGTCCGGCACGGATGCACCGCACATGTCGCTGAATTTCTTGGCCTGCGCGTAGTTCGTCACCGGCATGATGCCGGGCACGATGGGGGCTGTGATGCCGGCCGCGAGCGCCCGGTCGAGGAAGCGAAGGAACACCTCGCCTTCGAAGAAGTAGTTGGTGATGGCGCGGGTGGCGCCCGCATCGAGCTTGCGCTTGAGGTTGTCGAGGTCGTGGTCGGGGCTGAGCGCGGTCGGGTGGGTCTCGGGATAGGCGGCGACCGAGATCTCGAAATCGGCGATCCGCTTGAGGCCGGCGACGAGGTCGACGGCATGGTGGTAGCCGTCCGGGTGCGGTGCGTAGTCCTCGCCGGGCGGGGCGTCGCCGCGGAGGGCGACGATGTGGCGGACGCCGCAGTCCCAGTAGTCTTGAGCGACGGCATCGACGGCGGCGCGGGACGCGCCGACGCAGGTGAGGTGGGCGGCGGGGATCAGGCTCGATTCGCGCACGAGCCGGGTCACGGTGGCATGGGTGCGGGCCTGGGTGGTGCCGCCGGCGCCGTACGTGACGCTGACGAAGCGGGGGGCGAGGGGCTCGAGACGGCGGATACAGGTCCAGAGCTGGGTTTCGAGCGCCTCATTCTTGGGCGGGAAGAACTCGAACGACAGAGCGGGGACGGGGGTCGCGGCCGAGCGCGCCGGAATGGGGGCGAAGCGGGGGCCGGTCAGCCAGCGTTCGAGCGTGGCCTCTGGCGCAGCGGGTCGGGGCGGTGGCGACGTGACCTGGTTCATCGAGCTGCTATCCGGGTTGTGAGTGTGCTGAGGCGGCGGGATCGACGATATTATAGCGATGTCCGCCCAGTTCGCTACGCGCTCCGGCCATGTTGTGTTCGCGGGGTTGCCCGCCCATAACAGAGTGGACGGTGTGTGAGGGATGAAGATGGTGTGGGTGCTGCCTCGGATCTTGCTGGCGACGACGGTGATCGGCCTTGCGGCGTGCGCGACCAAGCCGCCGCCCGGCGATCAGTTGGCCGCTGCCGAGTATAGCGAGGCCAACGATCCACTCGAGCCGACCAACCGGTTCTTCTACAAGATCAATGACGGGCTCGACACATATTTTCTGCGCCCGATTGCGGTCGCCTATCGGACCGTCGTGCCCGGCGCGGTCCGGACCCCGATCCACAACGTGCTCGCCAACATCTCCAGCCCGGTCATCTTCGTCAACGACGTGCTGGAAACCAAGCCGCAGCGGGCCGGAACGACGATGATGCGGTTCCTGATCAACACCACCGCAGGCGTGGGCGGGCTGTTCGATGTGGCCAGCGAGCTTGGCTACAAGCAGCACCAGGCCGACTTCGGCGAGACGCTGGCGCTTTGGGGGGTCGGGGAGGGCACGTTCCTGTTCCTCCCGGTGCTGGGCCCGAGCAATCCGCGTGACGCGAGCGGGTTCGCCGCGGACATCGCGGTCGATCCGCTGACATGGGCCAGTTTCGGCGGCAGCGCGACGCTCGGCTACTCGCGCTTCGGCGCGACGGCGATCGATACGCGCGAACGAAACATTGACACCATCGATTCGATCAAGAAGACGGCGCTGGACCCCTACGCGACGTTCCGCAGCCTGTATCGCCAGAACAGGGCGGCCGAGATCGACGCGGTCCGAAATGACAACAAGACCACGGTTCCGGCGTGGTTCAGTCAATAGAGAGTGGATACGAGACCTATGATCACACGTCGCAGCATCCTGCTGACCTCAGCGTCGGCGATCCTGCTCACCGCGTCCGGGCTGCGGGCCTGGGCGCAGGCTGACCGTAGCGCCGAGGCGACCCGGTTCATCGAGCAGTTCGGCAGCCAGTTGGTCGGCATCGTCAATGCGGACGCGCCGCTGGCGGCCAAGCGCCAGGAGATGACGCCGCTCGTCGAACGTGCCCTGGCGGTCAACGAGATCGGCGAGTTCGTGCTCGGCCGCTATTGGCGGGTCGCGTCCCCGTCGCAGCAGCAACGCTTCCTGCAGTTGTTCCACGCGGTGCTGATCAACAACATCATCGGCAAGCTCGGCGACTTCCGGGGCGTCGGGTTCCGCATGACGCAGACGTCGGTGCGGGACGGGACCTATCTCGTGGGGACGCTGATCAGCCGGCCGAATCAGCAGCCGAACAATGCCCAATGGGTGGTCAGCTATGAGACGGGGCGGCCGGCGATCGTCGACGTCATCGCGGAGGGCACCAGCCTTCGGCTGACCCAGCGTTCGGATTACGCGGCCTATCTGTCCCGCAACAACAACAATATCGACGCGCTGCTGAGTGCGCTGGAGCGGCAAGCCGCCTAGCCGATCAGTTGCTCGCCGCCGGCGCAAGGGGTGTCGGGACCGTCGTGCCGTGGCGCTGGAGCCAGAGTTGGGCCTCGCGGAAGCGTGGCCAGCCCGGCACCTGGGCGGTCAGGCTCACCTGCTTCCACTTGGGATGGTGACCCGGCGCCTGCAGCTCGGCCAGATTGTCGAAGAAGCTGGTGACGAAGCGGGAAAGCCGGGTGTATCGCTCCGTGCCGGGCGCCCAGTTGTAGACTGCTAGCACGGCACCGACCGCGACAGTCTCGACCGAGCCGTCTTCCGTCACGAGAGCCGGGTAGTCGTCATGGGTCAGGCGCGTCGGCAGATAGGTCTGTAGGAGGGCCGGGTTGAGCGGCAGGCCGAGAAAGTGCAGGCCGCTGCCGCTGGCGTCGGAAAACAGGCGGGCGGGCTTGCCGGTCACGTAGACCAGGGCGTCGACGTCGCCGCGCTTCATTTTGGCGAGTGCGGTCTCCGGATCGTCGTTGACGATGATGGGCTTGACGCCGAGCGCGTCGAAGATGACCGAGGCGGTGAGCGCCGTGCCGCTGCCGCGCGCGTCGACGGCGACGCGCTTGCCGGTCAGGTCGGCTGCGCTGGCGACCTGTTCGCGGGCGAGGATATGGACCTCTTCGTCGTAGAGCTTGGCGAGGTAGGATACGTTGTTCGTCAGGCCCAGCAGGGTCGGCCGCTGCCGCAGGTAGGAGAGCACGTCGGACTGGACGATGCCGATGTCGACGTCGCGGACGTTGAGGATGTCGGAGATGTTCTGCAGCGATCCCTTGCCAACGATCGGCAGAACTCGGAAATCGGGGACCTTGGCGCCGAATACCGTGGCGATGTCGGCGGCGATCCGGATGTAGGTGCCCGAGAGGCCGCCGGAGATGATGCCGAGCACGGCGGTCGGCGGGACGACCTGGGTGTCGGGAATCAGGGGCATGGCGGATCGGGGTTGCGGCGCCGCGCTGACGGCGGGGGCGGCGAGCAGGCAAAGACTCAGCGATAGTGCGGCCAGTGCCTTGGGCGGGCCGGAGAGTGGGAATGGCACCATCAGTGTCCTTGGTTGAGTGCCTTGAGGCGAGTGGCTGATTCGACGTTGCCGAGGGCTGCGGCGCGCTGGTACCATTGCTTGGCCTTGCCGATGTCGGCGAGCGTATTGGCGACGGCGGCGGGCAGGAAGGCGGGGTCGTAGCTGCGGCCCATCTGGCGGGCGGCCAGACCATTGCCGGAGTCGGCAGCGCGTTCATAAAGCAAGCGGGCGGCGGAGATGTCGCCGATGGCGATCTGCTCGTCACCCCGGCGCAGCAGCAAGGCGAGCACGATGGGAGAGAGCGGGGCCTCGGCGGCGGCGGGGGCCCGCGCGGCGAGCGTGGGCGCTGGGGCGGCAGGAGCGGCAGCCGGGGTGCTGACGGGCGCCGGTGGCGGCGCCACCAGAGCGGGGACGGCTGAAGCGGGCGCCGGGGCCGGCTCGGGGCGGGCAACCGCCTCGGCGGTGACGGGGGCCGGCTTTTCTGTCGTCATCGGCGGAATGATCGGCCGCTCGGACGGCGGGGCGGCGGCGGTCGGCCGGTCGGGCGCGATCGGGGCCGGCGATGTTGGGGTGGGTACGGTTGAGGCGGACGGCGGTGGCTCGGGGGCTTGCGCCGCCGCGGGCGGGGGCGCGCTGGCGACCACTTGCTTGGCTGGCGCGGCGGGCTCGGTCGGCCGCGCCGATGGCGGCAGCGGCAGCCCGAAGGTGTCGGCCTGTTGCGAACGCGGCATCACGAACGGCGTCGCCGGCTTTGCATCGGCCCACGGCATGTCCCCGATGAGATCCGGCCAATCGTAGAACGAGAGCGCGAAGGCGAAGGCGGCCACTCCGACGAACAGGCTGACGAGCGGCATGACCAGACGCCGGCGGGTCTCGCGGGCCGCCGAGCGCGAGGCTTTCGCCGGCGGGTCGGGGAACAGCGCGAACATGCTCGGCGGCGGCACGTCACCGTTGTTCGTCAGGGGCAGATCGTCGTGCTTGGGACCATCCTCGCCGTGCCCGAAGCCGTACTCGCGCTCGAACGGTCCGTCGTGCCCGTGGAGCGGATCGACCGTGTCCTGCACGACAGGCATCCGTTGTGACTCGGCGCGGAGCTGGGTCATGGTCTGGGTGACGTCGTCCTCGACAGTGGCCCAGGGGTCGGCATCGTCCTCGGCGGCTGGCAAGGCGGCGCGGATCGCCAGGCGGCGGGCGAGCACCTCGTAGTCGCTCGCGGCCAGCCGATCCCATAGCTCCGGGCGCCCGACCATGAGGATCTGCGGCACGCGGCGGCCGGGCTCGCGCATTCCGGCCAGGCGCGAGAGGCAGAGCAGCAGGTCGTGCGACGACGTATGCGCGTCGTCGATGGCGAGGACGACGTGACGCCCGAGGTTCTCCGGCTTGCCGGCCTCGGCGTAGGCGACGCGTTCGATCTGCTCGGCCAGCGACGCCGGCACTTTGTCCGGGTCGGGGATGCGGATGCATCGGAGCGCCCGGTCGGTGCGGTCGGACAGCACCGCCTCGAGCACCGTCGTCTTGCCGGAACCTTCGGGCCCGGTCAGGGCGGCGAAGACCTGGCCTTCCTTGAGTGCGAGGCTGAGCGCCTCATAGCAGGCGTTCTGCGTGGTGCGGAGCGTGGGCCTCGAGACGGCGGGCGCTGGGGCGGGAAGCTGCTTGATTTCCCCGGTCGGCCGCTTCATTGCCGGCCAATTGCGGGCATCGAAGCGAGGGTGCGAGGCAGGACCAACCGGGACGGTGTCGTCCCGCAGCCGGCTTGCGGTCGATGAAGGTGTGCGCATCGCCGGATACCCTGGATGTTTTGAGCAGAACTCGAGGCGTATTTAACCGTTAATTCACTAGCACTTGCAAGCCATCTTCTCCCGCCGGACGTCCGACAGCGGTCTCAACACGGACCGGCAACCGTTTCCCAGCCGAAACTCATCGGGGTGGCCCGAATGCCACGCCGCAACCCGTCCAGCGAACCTGCATCAGCCAGGGTCGTGCCTGCGAGGGAGCCGATCGCGGCCGGGTCCCGGTCGTGGGATCGGGGACGAGGCGCTTGCAAGATGTCAGCCCAGTATTGATGGCGCGACGGCGCAATAACGCCGTGGATACGAGAAATTGCTTCTGGTCAAGCTCTCATCTAGGGTCGCGCAACTGTCGGAGTTTGGGTCTGCTGGGCCGCAGGATCAAGGATGAAGGATGGACCCGACACTGGACAATCCGGCCGACCTGCCTGCCGACGAGCCCACGCGCCCCTCGATCTTCAGCCAACTCTGGCACCAGCGGCTCATCGTCGCGCTGACGTTCGGCGTCACGCTGTGCGTGGTGCTGGGGCTGTTTTACGTGCTTCCGGTCAGTTATTTGGCGACCGGCTCGATCATCGTGGCGGATCGCGAGCCGATCGTGGGCTCGTCGTCGCCGGTCTATGCGCAAAAGATGGGTGATCCGGCGAACATGGAGAGCACCATCGTGCTCATCCACTCGCCGCGGCTGCTCCGGATGCTATTCGCCGAGCCGGGCGTGGACGACGCCATCGAGGCCGATTGCGCGGCCGTGAGCCGTCAGTTGATCAACCGGTTCCGCCCGGCCGATTGCTCGCGACTGTCGACGGATGCGAATGCCCAGCTGCTTTGGGTGCAAGACCGCTTCGGCATCGGTGCGGTCGGGCGGAGCCGGGTGATCTCGATCGGCTATAAATCGCCGGTGCCGGAGGTGGCGCAGGCGATGGTCAACAGCCTGCTGCAGACGTTCCTCGAGGACGAGCGTGCCAAGTTGCAGCACCCGCGCGACCAGGCGGTGGACTGGGTGCGGCAGCGGTTGACGCAGCTTGACACCGAGCTTCAGCACGACGCGGCGCAGATCGAGGCGTTCCGCAAGCTGCATGGGCTGGTTCTGGGTTTTGGCGGCCCGCTACGTTCGGAACGGCTGACCCAGGCGGCGCAGCAATTATCCGCGGCGAAGGCGGCGCAGGCGGAGGCGGAGGCGGAGCTGCGGCTGCAGGAGGCGCGTGGCGGCGCCGGGTCGCGGCTGGCCATGGAGTCGCGGACGATCGCGGAGCTCAAGCAGCAACTGTCGCAGGCAAGCGCGCTGAGTTCGAGCGCGTCGCAGCGGTTCGGCTCGCAGAACCCGATGCTGCTGGCCTATCGGCGGCAGGAGGCCGACATCGCGGCGCGGCTGGCGGCGGAGACGGCACGGTTGGGCGAGGCGGCGCGGCGGAACCTGGATGTTGCCAAGGCCCGGGTGGAGGACGCGACGCGGGAGCTGGCCAGCCGCACCGAGGCAGCGGGGCAAGCGGCCGAGGCGGAGACACAGATCGCGAGCATGGTGCGCGATCTGGAGATCAAGCGCAGCTCGTATGTCGACCTGTCGCAGCGGCTGAGCCAGTTGGAGACGGAGCGCCGGGTGCTGGCGCCAGGCACGCAGTTGGTGAACATGGCCGAATTGCCGTCGCGCCCGGCCTTCCCGCAACGCACGCCATTCCTGATGGGCGGGCTGACGGTGGCGGCGGTGCTGGCGACGTCGGCGGGGCTGCTGACGTATCGGCCGGTGCAGTCGGGGCCGATCGCGCTGGGGCGGACGTATACGCGCATCCCAATCCTGGCGCAGGTGCCGGAGTTGCGGCTGCGGCGGACCGGGACGAAGGAGCTGGTGGGGCGGCAGCGGGAGTTTCCGTTGGCGGCGGCCATCTCGCTGCTGGAGTCGCATCCGCCGCTGCTGGAAGCGATCCGGATCCTGCATGCCCGGCTGACGCTGGCAGGGTTCGGCGGCAAGCATCGGACGCTGATGATCGCGTCCGAGGTGGCCGGGGAAGGCAAGTCGTTCGTGACGTTGGCGCTGGCGCGGATGGCGCGGGCATCGGGCCGGCGGGTGCTGGTGATCGAAGCCTGCTTGCGAAACCCGTTCTTCCAGGACGCGCTGCATGGCCCACCGACTCCTGGGCTGGCCGGATATTTGCGGGGCGGTCCGGCGGAGTTGGTCCAGCTCGGGGCGGTGCCGGGCGTCGACTTCCTTCTCGCCGGCAATATGATGATGGATAGCACCGAGCTGCTATCCGGCCCGCGGTTCCGCAACTCTGTTGGAGTGGGCGGAGAACTACGATCTCGTGCTGATCGACAGCGCTCCAGTGTCGGAGCTGATGGATGCGGCGCTGCTGGCGCCTCGGGTGGACGGCGTGGTGTTCTGCCTGCGCACAGGGCGGCCGCCGGCGTCGCAGGCACTGAACAGCCTGCCGGAGATGCAGCGGGCCAATGGCAACGTGGTTGGACTGACGCTGACGTTCGTGCCGGACGAGAGCGTCTCCGCCGCAAGCCTTCCGCAGACCCGGCGGATGATCGCGCGGCGCGAACTTCAGGCCGGCCACGCCTGACGATCACGCCGCCGCGGGTGTTGTTCGTCAACCATTCCAGCCGATTGGCGGACGCGGAGCTGGTCCTGCTCGACGTCGTGCAGGCGTTCCGGGGGGCGCGGGCGTTCTTGTTCGAGGACGGGCCGCTGCGGTCCGCGCTGGCGGCGTCGAGCATCACGTCGGTGCTGGCGGCGATGGCCGGCGGGTTCGCCAGCAGCAAGCGGAACCGGAGCCTGTGGCGGGCGCTGCCACATCTCGGTGGCCTCGCGCGCACGCTGGTCCAGCTCGTGCGGACGGCGCGGGACGCCGACGTGGTGTACGCAAATTCGCAGAAGGCGTTCGCGCTCGCGGCACCGGCGTGTGCCGCGGCGCGGCGGCCGTTGATCTGGCACCTGCACGCCATCCTGTCGATCGGCCATATCGGGCGTGGGCAGACCAGGCTGGTGATCCAGCTCGCCAATCGTTTCGCCAGCCGGGTCATCGTGCCGTCCGATGCGGCGGCGGAGGCATTCGCGGCGGCAGGCGGGCGTCGCGGGCTGCTGCGGGTTGTGCCGGAGGGTATCGACGCGGTCGAGGGCGGCACGGAGCCGGCCAGCCGGAAGGCGCACGGGCTGGACTTGCCGCTCGTCTTCGGGGTGTTCAGCCGGCTGGCCCCATCGAAGGGACAGGACGTGGCGCTGCGCGCCCTGCAGGCAGTGCCGGAGGCGGGGTGCGTCATCGTGGGCGGGGCGCTGTTCGGGGCGGACGAGTATGCGCGCTCGCTGGTCAGGCTGGCCGGGGAGCTCGGGGTGGCGGACCGGGTCCGCTTCCTGGGTCATCGCGACGATGCACGGGCTTTGATGCGGTCGGTGGACGCGGTGGTGCATTCGTCCGTCGCGCCGGAGCCGTTTGGCCGCACGCTGGTGGAGGCCATGCTGGCGGGGCGCCCGGTGATCGCGGCGGATGCTGGGGCGGTGCGGGAGATCCTCGACGGCGGGCGGGTCGGGCTGCTGTTCCCGCCCGGCGATCACGGGGCGCTCGCGGCATGCTTGCGCCGGGTACTGAGCGGGGAGGCGGGCGCGCTGATCGCGCCGGCCGAGCAGCGTGCGCGGATGGTCTACAATGCCGGGCGGATGCGGGACGCCATCAAGGAGGTGGTCGCCGAACTCGCGGGGCCGCGCAGGACGAGCAGCTGATCGTAGCCTGGTTTCTGATGCGGTTTGTGTCAGGGATCATCAGCGTGGCGGGTGACGTTACGAGAGGAGCACGGTCCCGGCGAAGCAGCGAGCGCGGCTCCTGTTCTGGTCGGGTCGGAGATCGGTGCGGCGCTGCCGCATGCTGTCAGGAGTGAGCGCTCCAGACCTGGGTGATCCGCAGGGCGGCGTCGTGGATCGGCTCTTCCCAGGATTTATGGTCACCGTGGAAGGCGATGACGATCAGCACGGTGACGGCGAGGACCGGCCCGCGTGCGCGGCGGTCGATCGCGGTGCCGGAGGCGCGCGCAACTGCGGCCGCGCCGGCGAGGCCGACCGTGGCGCCGACCATGACCTCGGCGAGCGAATGGACCCCGAGAAGGACCCGGGTGGCGCCGATGCCGACCGCGACGGCGATGGCGACCAGGAGGGAGCGGCGGAACAGGGTGCCGGGCTGCGTGAGCAGGAGGCCGACGAGACCGCCGTAGATCGAGGCAGAGGACGCGACGTGACCGCTGGGGGTCACTAAGTCCAAGGCGCTGAAGAGGGTGTCGGGGAACAGGGCGGCAATCGTGTAGCCGCTGAGTTTCAGGAGGAGCATGACGGCCCAGACGCAGCCGATCGCGGCGGTCCAGCCCATGGCTGCGCGGCGCTGGCCGGCGAGCGCGAGGACGATCGGGATGGCGGTGCCGAGGGGGAACATGACCGCCCCGTCGGCGAAATCGGTCCAGAAGGCGAGGTCAGCTATCACGTCCGGTGGATGGCGGCGTTACCGCGGCCAGGCTCCGCCGTGATTGGAGGTCGCGCGAGCACCGAGGGCCTCGCCGCTCACGGTATCGAGCTTGATCTGCGACGATCGTGCTTGGGGCAGCGGGGCCGCGCTGCCGGCGGTGAGGCCAAGATCGGCGGCGCCGGGCCATACGGCGAGGAGACGCCTTGCGTAGTCGGTGGCGAGTTCGGGCGTCTGTGAGTGGTAGGCCGTCATGGCGGTCGCGAGGCGGCCGGATTGACGATAGAGCGTGCGCAGGAGGCGCGCGGCATATTCGGCGTTCGCGGCGGGCTCGAACGCGGTCTCGAGCGAGTCGAACGCCTCCGTGTGGACGGCCAAGTTGATCTGCATGCAGCCGACGTCGATCGAGCGTTGGCCGGCGGAGTTGAAGGCGCGGACGGCCTCGATGGCGGCCTGCTTGGTCTCGTATTGATAGCCAGCGCCGCCGACATTGATCGACCATGGCCAGGGAACGACCCGGTGGCCGACCGCTCGCCCGCTTTCGACGAGCGCAATGGCGCCCATCACGCGCTTCGGCATCGAGGCGTTCCGCTCGGCCGTGGCGATGGCGGCGGTGCAGAGGCTCGCGTCGTCGGCCCGCGCCGGGTGAACGAGGGCGAGCAGCACGAGGGCGGCTCGGACGGTCACTTGAGCGCTGCGGTCACGGCCGCTCGGCAGGGACGCGGCAGGCTTGTGCGGTAAGGCTTGAGGCAGATCACCTGGTTGCGGGTCTGGCCCGGTGTTTCCGCCAAGGAGGGGCAGAAACGGTCCAAGGCGGCCGCGCAGGACCGCTCCAGCAGGGTCCGGCGTCCGGGTGCGACCTCGTCTGCGACGGCGTCGTGAGCCGACGCCCCGGTTGCGCCTGCAGCGATGAGGACGACCAGACTGACGGTCGTGCGACGCCGGATCATCCTTGAACCATAAAGCCGAGCTTAACAGCTCACTCGCGAAGGAGTCACGATATCGCGACTTGATGGTTGGTTTCGGCCGGTTCTCACGGTGAACCACACTGGTCTTCACGGATGGAAGGTCTTACGTCGCGGCAACGTGAACAGCCCGGCGCCAGGCGTCGGTAAGAGGAGGGAATGGTGTTCAGCCCGACCGACATTGGCCGACGTGGCGCGCTGCTGGGGAGCGTGGGGCTGCTGCTCGCGGCCTGCGAGCCCGGGCGGAACCTGCCGCCGCTCCCCGACTATCAGGCGGGCGCCTACCGACTTGGGGCCGGCGATCTGCTGCGAGTGTTGACGTTCGGCGAAGACCAACTCACCGGCGAGTTCCGTGTCAGCGATCAGGGCACGATCGGGTTGCCGCTGGTCGGCAGCGTGCTGGCTTCCGGCAAGACGGCGCAGCAGCTCGAAAGCGACATCGGTGCCGCGTTGGTCAAGGGTGACTTCCTCAAGAGCCCGCATGTCACGGTCGAGGTGATCGCCTACCGGCCGATCTTCGTGCTCGGCGAGGTCGCCAAACCAGGGCAGTTTCCGTATCAGCCCGGCATGACATTCCTCACCGCGGTCGCCGTGGCGGGTGGGTTCACCTACCGGGCGGTGCAGGACTACGGCGAGGTGGTGCGGGCGACCAAGGGCGTGGCATCATCGGGCCGGGTGACCGCAGACACGTTCCTTGCGCCTGGCGATGTCGTGCGCGTGCTGGAACGGTACTTTTAGCGGATCGGCGGCGTTATCCGGGCCAACACGCTCGGACGATGCAGATGATCACAAGCCGGACCCATGCGGCCGTCGACGCGGGGGTCGCCGCCGCGCTGGCCGGGATCGCGCTGGCGCCCATTGCCTCGCCGCGGGTCCGCTGGACGGCGGCCGCGGCGTCGCTGTTCCAGGCAGGCTACTCGGCCGCGACCGACTACGAGGGCGGAGTAGTGCCGCGCCTGAGCCTGCAGGAACACCGGGCGTTCGACGTCGCCGGAGCGGCGGCACTGGGCATGGCTGGCGCTCGCCTTGCGCAGCCCGGCGCTGCTGGCGGCCGGCGGGGCCACGCTGGCGGTCGCACTGCTCGGAGAGGCGCACGCGCATCACGGCGCGCCGACCATGCTCTATGAGCCGCTCGACGTGCCGAAGCGGCTCGCGCGCGACGTTTGGACCGTCGACAGTGCGATCGGTCCCGGGTTTCCGGTGCGGATGACGGTGATACGGCTGAGCAATGGGGACGTGCTGCTGCACTCGCCCACGCGATACACGGCCGGGCTCGGCCGGGCGTTGGGGACGATCGGGCCGGTCCGGCATGTGGTAGCGCCGAACAGCGTGCACTGGACGTTTGCCAAGGCATGGCAGGACGCGATCGGCGGGACGACGACCTATGCGGCGCCGGGCCTGCGGCGGAGAGGGCAGGTACGGCGGTCGGGGCTGCGGATCGACCACGACCTGTCGTCGCGACCGCCGGCCGCGTGGGCGGGCGAGATCGAGCAAGTCGTCATTCCAGGCGGGGCGGGGTTCCGAGAGGTGGCGATGTTCCACCGGCCGAGCGGCACCCTGTTGATGACGGACGTGATGCAGAACCTGGAGCCGGCGAAGCTGCCGTGGCTGTTGCGACCGGTCGCACGATTGCTGGGGAACACGACGGCGCAGAGCCGGGCGCCGGCTTATCTGCGCGCGCTGGTCGGGGCGGGGCGGGGGTCGGCGGAAGCGGCGCGCCGGGTCGTCGGGTGGCGTCCGGAGCGCGTCGTGGTGACGCATGGGCGCGTGATCGAGGAGAACGCGGCCGAGCGGGTGCGGGCAGCGCTGGCGTGGTTGACGGCGTGACGGGTTAGGGGCGGCTGGGCTTCGCGGCGGCGGGCAGGGGCTGGGCGTCGCGGCGGAGTTTGTTCTCGCCGAGGAAGAGCAGGATGGGGGCGGCGATAAAGATGCTGCTCGAGGTGCCGACGACGATGCCGAAGAGCATCATGAGGGCGAAGCCGGAGAGGGACGCACCGCCGAAGAGGGCGAGCGGGAGACTGGCGAGGAAGACCGTCATCGAGGTGCCGAGGGTCCGGTTCAGGGTCTCGTTGATCGAGAGGTCGATGAGCTGGCGGAGCGGCATGGTCTTGTATTTGCGCAGGTTCTCGCGAACGCGGTCGTAGACGACGACCTTGTCGTTGGTGGAGTAGCCGATGACGGTCAGGATGGCGGCGACCATGACGAGGTCGAACTCGATGCGGGTGACGACCAGGAAGCCGATGGCCTTGGTGACGTCGAGGATGAGGGTGACGACGGCGCCGACGGCGAACTGCCATTCGAAGCGGAACCAGATGTAGACCAGGATCATCAGCAGGCTGATGCCAAGGGCGAGCATGCCGTTGCGGAACAACTCTTCGGAGACGGAGGCGCCGACGGCGTCGGTGCGGACGACCCTGGTGCCGGGCTCGGCGGCCTCCAGGGCGGCGCGGATCTTGCCGACGGTCTGCTGGGTGGCTTGCTCGTTGGCCTGAGGGTCGAGCCGAATGAGGACGTCGTCGTCGGCGCCGAAGCGTTGCAGGCCGGCATCGGGCACCTGGGCGGCGACGAGGGCGGGGCGGAGCTTGGCGAAATCGGCCGGGCCGGGGGTGCGGACTTCCATGATGATGCCGCCGCGGAAGTCGATGCCGAGGTGCAGGCCGGGATGAAAGAACAGGATGATGGAGGCGATGGAGAGGAAGGCGGAAGTCGCCAAGCCGGCGAAGCGGCCGCGCATGAACTTGATGGTGGTCTCGTCACGGACGAGGCGGAAGAGCGGGCGCATGGGCATGTGCTATCAGACCGGGAGCATGGCGGGGCGGGTGCTGACGTACCAACGGACCATCAGGAGGCGGGCAACGAGCGTCGCGGTGAAGAGAGTGGTGACGATGCCGACGGTGATGGTGACGGCGAAACCGCGGACGGGGCCGGAGCCGAACACGAACAGCATGACGTGGGCGAGGAAGGCGGTGGCGTTGCTGTCGACGATGGTGCCGTAGGCGCGGCGGAAGCCGGTCTCGAGCGCGTTAAGCGGGGTGCGGCCGTGGCGGACTTCCTCGCGGATGCGCTCGTTGATCAGGATGTTGGCGTCCACGGCGACGCCCAGCGTCAGCAGGATGCCGGCCATGCCGGGGAGGGTCAGCGTTGCTTCGAGGAGGGAGAGGACGGCGATCTGCAGGATCAGGTTGAAGACCAGGGCCACGTTCGCATACCAGCCGAACAGGCCGTAGAAGACGGCCATGTAGGCCATCACCAGCAACAGGCCGATGCCGAGGGAAATGGCGCCGGCGCGGATGCTGTCGGCACCGAGTTCAGGGCCGACCGAACGCTCCTCGACGACGGTGAGCGGTGCGGGGAGGGCGCCGGCGCGGAGCAGGACGGAGAGGTCCTGCGCGGAGGCGGCGGTGAAGTTGCCGCTGATCTGGCCGCGGCCGCCGGTGATGGGCTCGCGGATGACCGGGGCGGAGATGACCTTGTCGTCGAGGACGATGGCGAAGCGCTTGCCGGTGTTGGCGGTGCTGACGTCGGCGAATTTGCGGGTGCCGAGGCTATCGAGGGTGAAGTTGACGACCCAGCGGTTGTTCTGGGTGTCTTGGCCGGGTCGGGCGTCGGTGAGGTTGGCGCCATCGACTTCGACCCGGCGGCGGACCGCGATCTTGGCACCGGACTGGCCCTCGTCGGTGAGGAGGTCGTCGCCCGGGGGCGGGGTGGGGGAGGCCGGGTTGGCTGTGTCGTCGACGAGGCGGAAGGTCATCTTGGCGGTCTTGCCGATGAGCTCCTTGATGCGGTTGGGGTCGTCGACGCCGGGGAGCTGGACGACGATGCGGTTGTCGCCTTGGCGGGTGATTTGGGGGTCGAGGACGCCGGTTTCGTCGATGCGGCGGCGGACGATCTCGATGGATTGGAGGATGGCGGCGTTGGCCCGGGCGCGCAGGCCGACTTCGGAGAGGGCGAGGGTTATCTCTCCGGGTGTCGAGGCGACGGTGTATTCGGGGGCGGCGCCGGAGGGGTCCTTGGTAGCGTCTTGCAGGAGTTTCAGGGCGTCGCCGGTCTGCTGGGGGTCGCGGAGGCGGACGAGGACGCGGTTCTGCGAAGCTTGGACGACGGGCGGTTGGAACTGGATCTTGCTGCGCAGGGTGGATCGGACGGTGTCGGCGAGGCTGTCGAGGCGCTCTCGGCTGACGGCGGCCATGTCGACCTCGAGCAAGAGGTAGGAGCCGCCGCGGAGGTCAAGGCCGAGATGGACGGTGCGCCAGGGAAGCCAGGCGGCGGGCGGGGACATGAAGTTCGGGATGCAGACGAGCACGCCCAGGACGCATACGCCGGCGATCAGCGCGGTCTTGAGCTTGCTGAAGTAGATCATGGTGGGCGGGGTATGCCGCCGCGCCCGATCGGGCGCAAGGTTTTGGCTCGTCTCACGGAATGAGGCGGCCCGTGCGGAGGCGGCTGAAAAGGTCGAAGAAGGCGTCGTCGGTGGGCTGGTAGGCGGTGAAGCCGAGGCGGCGGCTCTTGGACATGTCGGTGACCACCTCGATGGGGCGGCCAAGGTCGGCGTCGGTGTGCCAGGCGGAGGCGAGGCGGGAGAGGTCGGGCTCGGCGAGAGCGTGCTTGCGGGCGATGTCGGCCCAGAGGGGGGCGTCGCCGGCCATCTGCTGTTCGAGGGCTTCGACCGTGCCGTCGAAGGGGGCCGGGTCGAGGCCAAACCAGGCGGCAAGGCGTGACCACATCCAGCTCCAGCGGAAGATGTCGCCGTTGACGATGTTGAACGCTTGATCGTGGGCGGCGGGCGTGGTGGCGGCCCAGAGGAGATGGCAGGCGAGCTGGCGGGCGTCGGTCATGTCGGTGAGGCCGTTCCACTGGGCGGGGGACCCGGGGAAGCGGAAGGGGCGGCCGGTCTCGCGGCAGATGGTGGCGTAGACGGCCAGGGTAGTGCCCATGTTCATGGCGTTGCCCACCGCAAGTCCGACGATGGAGTGGGGGCGGTGGACGCTCCAGGTGAAGCCGTCGCGGGCGGCGGCGGCGAAGAGCTCGTCCTCCTGGGCGTAGTAGAAGTTCTCGACGTCGAGGCGGCCCTGGTCCTCGCGGAACGGGGTCTGGGGGAGGCTGCCTTTACCGTAGGCCTCGAACGGGCCGAGGTAGTGCTTGAGGCCGGTGACCAAGGCGACGTGACGGGGGGCGGCCGGCTTGGGCAAGGCGTGGAGGAGGTTACGGACCATGGCGGCGTTGACGCGGATGTTCTCGGCTTCGGTGGGCTGGCGGAGCCAGGTGGTGATGAAGACGGCGTCGGGGTGGAGGCGGTGCAGGGCGGCTTGGGTCGCGGCGGGGTCGAGCAGGTCGGCGGCGACGGGAGTGACGCCCGGCTGGGCGAGGGGGGTACGGGCGAGACCGTGCACGGACCAGCCCTGCTCCACGAGCAGGGACGCGGTCGCGCTGCCGCCGATGCCGCTCGATCCAACGACCAGAGCGGTTTGGGACGGGCGCTGACATGGTTCGATCATGGGAGGGAGTTAGACGGGGCGGTTCGGGGGCGCCACCCGGGAGGTGGGCACGAACGGGTGAGGCCGGTCAGGGCGGGCCGGTGATGGGCGCAGAGAGCAAGTCGTCGGGAACTTTCGTGATGTCGAAGGGAGGCCGTATTCCTGGCAGACGTCGAGGAGCAGTTCGCCGGCGGCGATGGTGCCGCCCGGGTCGCGCTCGAGGGCTTCGTTGAGGGGCGCGGCGTGTCGGGCGGTGTGGAAACCGGGTTGGGGGCGGCGGGTTGGAGGATCGACGTCGAAAGGATCGATCGGGATGGAACAACGCTGGCCGCAGACGCTGTGGATCGTCAGGCACGGGGAAAGCGCGGGGAACGTGGCGAGGGATGCGGCGCAGGCGGCGCGGGCGGCGCGGATCGACATCGGGCAGCGCGACGTGGATGTGCCACTGAGCGCGCTAGGGGTGCGGCAGGCGACGGCGCTGGGTCACTGGTTCGCCGACATGCCCGCGCGACGAACGGCCGGAGGTCTTGCTGGTCTCGCCATACCTGCGGGCGCAGCAGACCGCGGAGCAGATCGGGAAGGCCGGGGGGTTCGGGGCGGGGCTGGCGGAGCGGGAGGTGGACGAGCGGCTGCGGGAGAAGGAGTTGGGGCTGCTGGACCGGCTGACGCGGTTCGGGATCGAGCAGGAGTTTCCGGAGCAGGCGGAGCTGCGGCGGCGAGTGGGGAAGTTCTATCACCGGCCGCCCTGCGGGGAGAGCTGGTGCGACGTGATCCTGCGGCTGCGGAGCGCGCTGGACACGATCAGCCTGCATTACGGCGGGCGCCGGGTGTTGCTGGTGGGGCATCAGGTGGTGGTGCTGTGCCTGCGATATCTGCTGGAGGGATTGGACGAGGCGGGGATCCTGGCAATCGACCGGGAGGCGGATGTGGCGAATTGCGGGGTGACGGAATACCGGTTCGACCCTGCGCATGGGCGGAGCGGCGGGCTGCGGCTGCACCGGTATAATTTCACGGCGCCGCTGGTGCAGGAGGGGGCCGCGGTGACGGCCGAGCCGGACGCGCAGGCGGCGGCACGATGAGGGCGATCACCGTCGGTCTGCTGCGGCAGATGCCGTTGCCGCGCCACGAGTCCGGCGACAACAAGGAGGGGCGGGGGCAGGTTCTGGTGGTGGGCGGGTGCGTGGCGGTGCCGGGAGCGATCCTGCTGAGTGCGGAGGGGGCGATGCGGGCAGGTGCGGGCAAGCTTCAGGTCGCGACGTGCCGCTCGATCGCGCTGCATCTCGGGCTGGCGATGCCGGAGGCGATGGTGATCGGGCTGCCAGAGACGGAGGGGGGGTGCATCGCTGGGGATGCCGGGGCGGCGCTGGAGCGGTGCGCTTCGCGGGCGGATGCGATTCTGGTGGGGCCCGGCATGATGGATGGCGAGGGAGCTGGCGCCGGTGCTGGCGACGTTGCTGGAGGCGGGCGGGGCGCGGGCGAAGTTCGTGCTGGATGCGGGGGCGCTGGATGCGATGGAGGCGTGTTCTGGCGCATTTGCACGCGCCGGGCCGGGTGCGCGGTGATCACGCCGCATGCGGGCGAGATGGGGCGGCTCTTGGGCGTGGAGCGGGACGCGGTGGAGGCCGATCCGGTGCGGCATGCGCGGCAGGCGGCCGAGCGGTGGCGGTGCGTGGTGGTGCTGAAGGGCGGGACGACGCATGTGGTGGCGCCGGGCGGCGAGACGTGGGCTGTTCGAGGGCGGAACGATTGGATTGGGGACGTCGGGGAGCGGCGATGTGCTCGCCGGGGTGATCGCCGGGCTGCTGGCGCGGGGAGCGTCGGGAGCGACGGCGGCGATATGGGGCGTGTATCTGCACGCGGAGGCCGGGCGTCGGCTGACGGAGCGCTACGGCGGGATCGGGTTGCTGGCGCGGGA
>CAWIEF010000004.1:0-167944 GCA_963835135.1 uncultured Alphaproteobacteria bacterium | reverse complement strand
GACGGCGAGCAGCGCTACGACGCGCTCGAGCATCGTCTGGCGGAGGGCCCGCTCATCCAGGTGCCCAGCATCACGATGGAGGGCGACGCGAACGGCGCGGCGCATGCCGAGCCCTCGTCCTATGCAAAGCGGTTCGCCGGGCCCTACGCGCACCGGACTCTGACGGGCGGCATCGGTCACAACCTGCCGCAAGAGGCCCCGCGCGATTTCGCCCAGGCGGTGATCGACGTGGCTGCCTGATCCCACCCAGAGGAGGTTGCTCAATGCTGTCTCGCCGCTCGTTCGCTCAATGTATAATCGCCGCCGGATCGATGGCCGGTGGTCTGCCGGCCATGGGGGCTCGCGCCCAGTCCGGAAGGGCCGCGCCGGAGTTCGACACTATCGACGCTTGGCTTAACACTCCGGCGCCGCTCACGCTGGCTCGGCTGCGCGGGCGCGTCGTGCTGGTGGATTTCTGGACCTACTCCTGCATCAACTGCCGCCGCACGGTCCCTTATCTGAACCGCTGGCAGGCCGAGTATGGGGCGCGAGGCTTCCAGGTCATCGGGGTGCACACGCCCGAGTTCGGGTTCGAGCGCATGCGCCACAATGTCGAGGACGCCGTGCGCGAGTTCGGCATCCGCTTTCCGGTCGCGCAGGATAACGGCTTTCGCACCTGGCGCGCCTGGAACAACCAGGCCTGGCCAGCCTTCTACCTTCTGGACCCGGACGGCAATATCGTCCTTGTCCGCGAGGGCGAGGGCCACGCGAATGAGATGGAGGGCGCGATCCGGGGCCTGCTCGGGCTCGCGCCGTCCATTGCCGTGCGTGGGGACGATGCCGACCTGTCCCAGATCCGGACCAGCGAGATTTACTTCGGCGCGATCCATCCAACCCCGCAGGATCGCGCGCAGCGGCCGCAACAGGGCGAAGCGCGATATACGTTCTCGGCAGGCCCTCCGGCCCCGGGCGAATATCAGCTGGACGGCGTATGGGATCGGGCGAGCGAGGGCTTGGTGCTCCGCTCCGCCCGTGGCGGCCTCCGGGTCCGGTTCTCCGCCGCGAAGCTCCATTTGGTCGCTGCCGCCCCGAACTCGGCCACGGTGCGTGTGGCAGTCGACGGTCAGGCCGCGCCCCCGGTCGAGATCGAGCGGCCGACGCTCTACACGCTGCTGGACGGTACGGTGTATGGTGAGCACGTGCTCGACATCCAGGTGGACGCGCCGGGCTTGTCCTTGTTCAGCGCGACTTTTGGGTGATGTCTGCGGGCTGGGCATTCGGCGGCAGCATCACCGGAGTGATGCGCCCGGCTCGATCAGACATAGGCGCCATGAAGAATCTCGGCCGTCCTCGCAGCCGTCAGACGCTTGTCCGGCACGAACCAGAAGCCCCTTCCAGCTCGGCCTCGTTGCCGGCCAACTGGCGCTGGAAAGAAAGCACCTCCTCCTCGATCCGCGCGGCATGGTTGAGCACCGAGGGTCCCTCGTCGGTAAGCACGAACCTCCTCGCCGGTGCCGCTGGAACAGTCTGTGGCCAGCCGCCGCCTCCCGCGCCCGTAGCCGCCACCCCATGATTGGCTGACTCTGGCCGAGCATGCGCGCAGATGCGCCGAGCGTGCCTGCGCGCGCGATGGCCAGGAATACCCGCGGATCTCTCCTTCTTGCCAGCCGCTCCATCCCGTCAGGTCCAACAGAACCGAACATAGCGTGCTGCATCCATGATCGGCCGACGCGATCTGGGCGGGGGACTGCGACGGCACGGTGCTGGGAGGCGCCGGCATGACACGATCGCCGGCGGGCTCGGGGCGCAGTATCTGGACGGCGGTGCGGAAGACGACGTGATCTACGCCGGAGCGGGGCAACGAGACGCTCCTTGGCGGCGCAGGGTGCGACACGTGCGTGTTCGCCGGCGCGGGCTGGGACCAGGGGCGGGACGTGATCGAAACTTCAATATCGTAACGGACACCGTGCGAGTGACGCCGCAAGACCACGGGGTGCCAAACAGGGCGCCGGAAGATTTGGTGCTTCGGGCGACCACGGATGCGAGCGGCTCGGCGGTGGTCGCTGAGCACGGGGACGGAAGCCGCTCGGCAATCGTCATAGTCGCAAAAAAGTATCATTGCTGCGCTGCAAACCGTGTGGCGGCCCTTCGACGCCGTCGATAGGGTCAATCGGGCCGAGATGCGGGACAATAAAGTGCCGCCTCCGATCGGCAGGGGAGGCAGCGAGAGATGACACCCGACTTGGAAGTCGTCCGCATTCCGCACGAGACCTCGTTCAAGGTTTGGTCGCACGGCTACCCGTTTCGCACCGTCCGGTGGCATTTTCATCCCGAATACGAGCTGCATCTCGTAACCAGCACGCAAGGCAACCGCTACGTCGGTGACCACATCGCGCCTTTCGGCCCCGGGGACCTCGTGCTGATCGGCCCGAATTTGCCGCACAATTGGATCAGCGACGTCAGCGAAGGCGAGAGCGTCTCCGAACGCTGCCATATTCTGCAATTCACCGAGAGTTTCATCGGCGGATGCCTAAGCCATCTGCCCGAACTCCGCATGCTCCATCCGCTGCTAGCCGAAGCCCGGCGGGGACTGTTGTTCGAACCCGCCGCAGCAGCGCGCGTCGCCGGCCCGATGCGCGATCTACTCGAAGCGACGTTCACGCGCCGCATCGCGCTGTTCATGCAGATCCTCGACGTGATCGCCCATGCCGCCAACATGCCGCTGGCGAGCATCGGCTACCGTCCGGATGCAGCTTCGTTCCGATCGACGGCGATGAACGTCGCGCTCGAGCACATCGCGCGCAACTTCACTTACGAGATCGGCGAGCCCGAGTTGGCGGCTCTGTGCCAACAGAGCATCAGCTCGTTTTCGCGCTCGTTCTTTCGCCACACCGGCATGAAGTTCGTCCAATACGTGAACTCGTTGCGGGTCGAGCTGGCGTGTCAGCATCTCAGCCTCGACGAGGCCGGCATCACTGAGATCTGCTACGAGGTCGGGTTCCGCAACGTTTCCAACTTCAATCGCCAGTTCCTGTCCATCAAGGGAATGTCGCCGTCGCGGTTCCGCGCGCTGCAGCGTGCCAGTCGGACGCTGGCCGTCGCCGCCTAATCAAAAACAACGAAGGAACGATCATGACCCGCATTGCCACGCTCGCCGCCCTGCTCGGCAACACCCTGCTCGGTGCCGCCGCTAATGCCGCCCCGCTCGAGAACGCGACGGTCGCATTCCTCATGCCGGACCAAAGCTCAACTCGCTACGAGGAGCACGACCACCCCGGCTTCGTCGCCGAGATGAAAAAGCTCTGTTCGACCTGCAAGATCATTTACCAGAACGCCAGCGGCGACGCCTCACGCCAGCAACAGCAGTTCAATGCCGCTATCTCGCAGGGCGCCAAGGCCATTGTGCTCGATCCTGTAGACAGCGCCGCGGCTGCCGGGATGGTGAAGGCCGCCCAGGCGCAGGGAATCAAACTGATCGCATACGACCGCCCGATCCCGTCGACCCCGGCAAGCTTCTACGTCTCGTTCAACAACGAGGCGATCGGCAAGATGATCGCCAAGTCGCTGGTCGATCACCTTAAGGCGGAAAAGGTTTCAACGGCAGACACCGGCCTGTTGGAGATCAACGGCTCGCCAACCGATGCGGCGGCTGGGCTGATCAAGAAGGGCATCCATGACGGGATCGGCGAGGGCGGCTACACCGTGCTGGCCGAATACGACACGCCGGAATGGGCGCCGGCCAAGGCGCAGCAGTGGGCGAGCGGCCAGATCACTCGCTTCGGCAAGAAGATCGTCGGTGTTGTTGCTGCCAACGATGGCACGGCAGGCGGCGCCATCGCTGCGTTTAAGGCCGCCGGCGTCAATCCCGTGCCGCCGGTGACCGGCAACGACGCGACGATCGCAGGGCTGCAGCTGATCATCGCGGGGGATCAGTACAACACCATCTCCAAGCCCAGCGAGGTCGTTGCGGCGGCGGCGGCCGACGTTGTCGTGGCCCTCCTGCAGGGCGAGACCCCGAAATCCGACACGACTCTGTTCGGCACGCCGACCCGGCTGTTCACCCCTGCCCTCGTCACGTCGAGCAATCTCAAGACCGAGATCGTCGACAAGATGATCGACGGCAAGCCGATCACTCCCGCCGCCACGCTCTGCACCGGCCGATACGACGCTGATTGCAAGAAGCTCGGCATCGGCAAGTAGAACCGCCAACCATGGCCGAGACCGTCCTGAGTCTGCGCGGCATCTCCAAGCAGTTCGGCGCGGTTTCCGCCCTGAGCGGGGTTGACCTCGACATCAAAGCCGGCGAGGTCGTCGCCCTCGTCGGCGATAACGGCGCTGGCAAGTCGACGCTCGTCAAAGTGCTCGCCGGCGTCTTCCAGCCGACGTCAGGCGAGATGAGCTTTCAGGGCAAGCCGGTCTCCCTATCCGGACCCGGCGATGCCATCGCGCTCGGCATCGCCACCGTGTTCCAGGACCTCGCGCTCTGCGAGAACCTCGACGTCGTCGCCAACATCTTTCTCGGCCGCGAGCTGGGGAACCTGGCACTTGACGAGGTCGCGATGGAATTGCGCTCGTGGACGCTGCTCAGCGAGCTCGCCGCGCGCATCCCGTCAGTGCGCGAACCGGTCGCCTCGCTTTCGGGCGGGCAGCGGCAGACGGTGGCAATTGCCCGCTCGCTGCTCTCGGATCCCAAGCTAATCATGCTCGACGAACCGACGGCGGCGCTGGGCGTGGCGCAAACGGCCGAGGTGCTGAATCTGATAGAGCGCGTCAGGGACCGTGGGCTCGGCGTGATTATGATCAGCCACAACATGGAGGATGTCCGCGCCGTGGCCGACCGTATCGTGGTGCTTCGCCTGGGCCGCAACAACGGCGTCTTCGGCCCGGACGCACCCAATAACGAGCTGATCAGCGCGATCACCGGGGCGGCCGACAACTCCGTCTCGCGCCGGGCCGGACGCCGCGCTGAGGTCTCGCCATGAGCGGCGAACCCGCTGTCGACCGCAGCGACGTCCGTGTCCGGCAGGATATTGGCGTCGGCGGCGCGATCCATGGCTTCTTCGACCGGCTACGCTCCGGCGATCTCGGCGCGCTGCCCGTCGTGGTCGGTCTGGCGCTCATCTGGACGGTATTCCAGAGCCTGAACCCGGTATTTCTCTCGGCCAACAACCTGGTCAATCTGTTGTTCGACTGCTCGACCGTGGGTGTCATCGCGCTCGGCATCGTCTGCGTCCTGATGGTCGGCGAGATTGATCTGTCGGTCGGCTCCGTCTCGGGCCTGGCCTCGGCGATTGTGGGCGTTACGTGGGTCAATGCCGAATGGCCGGTCCCGCTGGCGATCCTGATCGCGCTCGTCACGGGGGCGGCGATCGGCGCCGTCTACGCAGTGCTGTTTAATCGGCTCAGCATGCCGAGCTTCGTCTCGACGCTGGCGGGATTGCTCGCCGTGCTGGGACTGCAACTCTACATCCTCGGGGCGTCAGGCTCGATCAACCTACCCTATGGCTCCCCGCTCGTCAGCCTCGGGCAGACCTATGTAATGCCCGCCATCGTTGCCTACACGCTCGCACTTATCGTGGGCGGCGCGGTCTTCTACTCCGGCTATCGGACGGCTGCGCGTCGGAAAAGCGCCGGATTGACCCCGGCCTCCATGCTCGGGATCGTGGCCAAGGCCGCCGTGCTGACGGCCGGCCTGCTGGCAGTAACGGGGTATCTCAATACCGACCGCGGTGTGCCGTGGATGTTCGGGCTGTTCGTCGGCTTGGTCCTGGCCATGGACTACGCGCTCAAGCGCTCGCGATGGGGCCGCTCGATCACCGCAGTTGGCGGCAACCGCGAAGCGGCCCGGCGCGCCGGCATCAATGTGCGCGGGGTTTACATGAGCGCCTTCGTGCTCTGCGCCACGTTGGCCGCGCTAGGCGGCGTACTGTCGGCCTCGCGGTTGGCTTCGGCCAGCCAACAGGCCGGCACCGGCGACGTTAACCTCAACGCCATCGCTGCCGCGGTGATCGGCGGCACCAGCCTGTTTGGCGGGCGCGGCAACGCCTACTCGGCGCTGCTCGGCATCATCGTCATCCAGTCGATCGCCAGCGGGTTGACGCTGCTCGATCTGTCGTCATCGCTTCGTTACATGATCACCGGTGCGGTGCTGGCCATCGCCGTGATTGTCGACTCGCTCGCCCGTCGATCGCGCATGTCGCACGGCCGCGCGTAAGGAGCCTTCCATGAGTCAGAACCTTACGGGGAAGGTTGCCGCCATCACGGGCGCAGCCTCCGGCATCGGCCTCGAATGCGCCCGGATCCTACGCGAGGCCGGCGCCCGCGTTGTCCTTGTGGATCGCGCGGCCCCTCGTCTGGCGACGCTGTCGGCCGAGTTGGAAGCAGAGCACCTCGTGATCGATCTGTTGGACAAAGCTAGGGTTGCCACCATGGTGCCCGCGATCCTCGACAAGATGGGCCAGCTCGACATCTTTCACGCCAATGCCGGCGCCTATGTCGGCGGCGATGTCCATGGCGGCGATCCCGATGCCTGGGACCGTATGCTGAACCTCAACATCAACGCGGTGTTCCGCACCATCCACGCCGTGCTGCCGCATATGGTCGAGCGCGGGACCGGCGACATCGTCGTCACCAGCTCGGTCGCGGGCCTCGTCCCCGTCGTCGTCGAACCGATCTACACCGCCTCAAAACACGCCGTGCAGGCCTTCGTGCACACGCTGCGTCGCCAGGTGATGAAGCACGGCATCCGCGTGATGGAGGTCGCCCCGGGCCCCGTGGTCACTGCGCTGCTCGACGACTGGCCCAAGGCCAAGCTCGAAGACGCGCTGGCCAAGAGCAGCCTGATGCAGCCGCGCGAGGTAGCCGAGGCCGTGCTGTTCATGCTGACCCGCAACCGCAACGTGACGATCCGCGACCTCGTCATCCTGCCGCAGGGTCTGGATCTCTAGTGGCAACCGTCATTGGGATCGACATCGGCACCCAGAGCACCAAAGCCGTCCTCGTCACCGCCGACGGCACCATCCTCGCTCAAGCCCAGCACGGCTACGCCCCCGACACCCCCCGCCCGAACTGGGCCGAGCAGCACGCCGCTGTTTGGCACGAGGCGGTTGAACGATGCATTGCCGAGGTCGCGCGCGGCCGGGACGACATCGCGGCGCTATGCATCTCGAGCCTTTATGGCGGCTCCGGCATTCCGGTCGATGCGGCCATCAACCCGCTCTATCCGTGCCTGATCTGGATGGACCGGCGGGCGGAGGCGCAGGTCGCTTGGGTGCACGCCAATGTCGACATGGATCGGCTCGGCGCGATCACGGGAAACCTGGTCGACAGCTATTACGGCTTTACCAAGATGATGTGGCTGCGCGACGAGCGGCCGGAAGTTTGGGCCAAGACAGCGCTGCTGCTGCCGCCCAACGCCTACGTCATCCAGCGCCTCACCGGCGAAATCGCGGTCGACCACTCCTCGGCAGGCAATATCGGTGGCATCTACGATCTGGCGGCCCGCTCCTGGTCGACCGAAATGCTCGATGCGCTCGGCCTGCCCGCCGCCCTCATGCCGCCTCGGCTCGTCGACCCCACCGACATCGTCGGCGGCATCACCCCTGATGTTGCTGCCCGGCTCGGCCTGCGCGCTGGCACGCCGGTGATGGCCGGCGGCGTCGATGCCGCGATTGCAACGTTCGCCGCGGGGGTGTCGGCACCGGGTCAGCATGTGGCGATGATCGGCACGTCGATGTGCTGGGGCTATATCGCCCCGACGACCAACGCCGCAAATCGTCTGATCGCGTTCCCCTACGTCGTCGACGTGGCGAAAGAGCTTTATGTCTTCGGTGGTGCCGGCACGGCGGGCGCGGCGATCTCGTGGTTTCGCGAGCAGTTCTGCCACGGCGAGACGCTGGCCGCGCGCGAGGAAGGGCTCGATCCGCATAACCTGCTTGATATAGCAGCCGCTAAGATCGCTCCGGGCGCCGACGGCGTCGTGTTTTTGCCCTATCTTATGGGCGAGCGGTCACCGGTCTGGGACAGCCGTGCCTCCGGCGCTTTCGTCGGGCTCAATTTGTTTCACACGCGCGCTCATCTCTACCGCGCCGTATTGGAAGGTGTGACGTTCGCGTTGCGACACAACATGGAGGCTGGGGCCAAGGGCTCGGCCGCCCTCGAGCCGCGCTTGATTGTCGTAGGCGGGGCCGCGAAGTCTGATTTGTGGATGCAAATCGTCGCCGACGTGACCGATTATCCAGTCTGGACCATTCTCGAGGATGTTGAGGCCGCCATCGGGGCGGCGCGGCTTGCAGCGCTTGGCTGCGGTTTGGTCCGCCAAGACGACACAAGTTGGATCACGCTTATCGAACGCGCGCGTCCCAACCGCGCGGCTCGTCAGCGATACGACGAAATTTTCGCAATCTACGTTGATCTTTATCCAGCACTTGCCGAGGCGATGGGTAAACTTTCGGCGCTTAGGCAGCCATAGAACAGAAACGGTTGGTTGGCGGGCCGATGTCTGCGTTTCGCGGGTCAACTCTCCACAGCGGACCGGCCGCCGACGGCCAATCTCCGTCGAAGCCGAATCCGTGGTCGTTTTGGCGATGCGGCGAGGTCATGTAGGGATATTGAAGGTTCGGAGAGGGCTCGTCCAAGATGCCGGGGCACCAGGGAGCTTCGAAATGCGAACATGACCTGGGACACAGCACTGGCCGGATCGTCTCCAAATGCAACCAGACAAGTTCCGCCGCGACGCGGAGCGAGCACAAAATGATCGAGACTGACTCCACCTTACAGATCGGCACGGCCGGCTGGAGTATCCCGGCGCGGTATGCCGAGGACTTTCCCGGTCCGGGCACGCATCTGCAGCGCTACTCCCGCCAGTTTATGGCGACCGAGATTAACTCGTCCTTCCACAAATCGCACAGGCAAACGACATACGCCCGATGGGCTGCGAGCGTGCCCGAGCAGTTCCGTTTTGCACTCAAACTGCCTCACGAAATTACCCACGCCCGACGTTTGGCCAACACCGCGGGACCGCTGGAGCAATTCCTCCGCGACACCGCGCCTTTGGAGGGCCGGCTCGGTCCCGTGCTGGTCCAACTGCCACCGAGCTTTGCTTACGATGCCGCAGCCGAGTCCTTCTTCCAGCTTCTGCGCAGCGGGTTCTCGGGAGAAGTGGCCTGTGAACCTCGCCACCCGAGTTGGTTGGACGCCGAGGCCGACGCCCTACTGTGCAGTTACAAGGTGGCCCGTGTCGCCGCCGACCCGGCACGCGTGCCGGAGGCGGCGCAACCGGGCGGCTGGCCGGGCCTGACCTACTATCGCCTGCACGGCTCACCTCGAATGTATCACTCAGCCTACGACTCAGCCTGCCTCGACCGATTTGCGGCAACCCTGGCGTGCGCCTGCGGCCCTGTCTGGTGCGTGTTCGACAACACCGCAAGCGGGGCGGCGGCCGGAAACGCTCTCGATCTGACGCGCCAGCTGGGTGCTTCGGCGCGAGCCCAGTGAGCTGATTTCGGCCATCATCGCCCGAACACTCCGGTCGACTTCCGACACGACGTCGGTTCATTGCCGGCGGCCGATGCTGTTCTGGCCTCGCGCTCCGAAGCGGTCGGTCGGTTTGCGGCCAAGCTCAACTGATAGAAGGCACCCGATCTGCTATACAGCAACGGTCACCCCAGCCTGAGCAATCGAATAAGGCAGATGAATTCAAACGAGACGCAGTCGCGTTCAACGCCTGGCAAGCGCCATTGAGGACCGTATAGCGCAAGCCGTTACTATGCTGATTCCCTGAGCACTGGCTGACGCGGTAAACAGCCCTTGGCGCCCGTCGAAGGCAAGATAACCCAGTCGACCATCCGCTTCCTCCTGGTCACCTACGCTGGCAGGCGTCGCTGGCGGGAGCGCTTCAATATAAAGCTTCTGAGCAGATACGGCCGCTTGATCGGCCAGCCCCTGATCCTGACAGTATATCAGCAGGCCCAGTCCATTGCGTGCGCCTTGGTGTCGAGCCTGATTGCGCATGTCGGGCTCAATTGCCCGGCCAGCATCGACGAGCAACGTAGCCAATCCGATCCCGACAAAAACTGCTTGGAGCAAAGGACGCCTCCAATCGTCTGCAGGAGCTTACGCTTCTCCCGCGCCAATTGTCATCGAGTTCGACGTAGCCGCGGCAACTATATCACGCCCGTGAACGTCCGCTCGTCTCACCCAGCAGCTCCGAAGCGGCTCGTCCGTTATCGGCCAAAGTCCTCCAAAGTCGGATATCCACTTCGACCCAGCCACGCCGCAGAGGCGACAGGCAGTTTGCCACCGAACCCCGCCCATCGACGGCGCGGCCAGGTATGCTCGCTTCGTGGGACGAAGCAGATACCGCATGTTGCACGCTCTTGCTGGCACGGAGGACGGATCGCGCGATCAGCGCGCGAGCCGCCCCGGCACGCCTGTCTACACCTCAGTGGCCCCGGGTTTTTCGCCCCGTTAACTTAAGACTGATGGCGTTTGGTGCGACCACGAGCGCTTGGCATTACTAGCTGATGAGTGTCCCGCCTAAAGATCTGCAAATCACACGTCCCGACGGCAGACCGACTGGGAAAGGCTACAGCGGCAGCCGACACGAAGCGGCTGAAGCCGGGGCGCGCCCGCTACTTCGGCACGTGTTCCCGCGGCATCAGCCGCGGTTCGGCGCCGTCTCGTACGCCGTGGCTTCCTCCGGCAGGACGACCCAGGGCTGCTTGCTCCGCACGTAGAAGTGTGTCGTCGGCCGTAGCCACGACGTGTCATCGAGCGTGCCGCCCCGGACGATGCGCGCGGAGCCGGGCGGCTCGGTTCCCGGCTTCACGCCGCCGCAGACGCAGATCCCGCAATCGGGGCAGACCCAGCGCGTTTTGGCGCGCCCACTGTCGGTGACGCCACCGGGGACGCCCCGTAGCTCCTTGCCCCACAGCCGAAACGCCTCCGCCGGAACCGCAACGCCGATCGAGAAGGCGCTGGTAGTCGCGCGCTGGCAGTCGGTGCAATGGCACGCATAGACGCGGGTGGGCTCGCAGGTGATCTCGGTACTGGACCGCTCCGCACATGCAGCCGCCCCTCAATGGCAGTTCCATAGCTCGACCTCCTCTCGCGCGGGCCATACCTCATCCGTAGGGACTTGGATGGTCAAGCGGGGTTGGGTCCGCTTCCCACACCGTGGAGAAGTAGTGCGGCCAGGCTGGCCGGAAGCGGATGGTCCGGTTTGGAGAGACGCTTCGCAAGAAGCGGACAATCGTTGGTCGGCAGGTTGTTCCGCCGTTGTCGATACCAAGCGGCCATAGATTGGGAAGAGGCTGGCCTGATCGGTTCAATCCTGCGCCGTGGAGCGCACGACGATGCTGCCGATCTCGACATTGGCCGGCTGATCGATAGCGTAAGCCACCGCACGTGCGATCGCATCCGGTGCGATGGCGAAGGTCTTCTTGCGCGCCTCAATCGCGGCCCGCACGGCCGGGTCGCCGATGGAACCAGCGAAGTCGGTATCGACGAAGCCCGGAGACACCTCCGTCACTCGCAGATAGGGCCCCGCCTCCTGGCGTAGTGCCTCAGTGGCGGTTCGCAGGGCGTTTTTGGTGGCGGCGTACACGCCCATCGTTGGCAGGATTTTGAGACCAGCCGTCGAGAGGATGTTAACGAAGTGGCCGGTTTCCTGCCGCTTGAATATCGGCAGTGCGGCGGCGATGCCGTAGAGCGTCCCCTTGAGATTGACCTCGATCATCGTGTCCCACTCGTCGACGCGCAGAGCATCGAACCGCGAGATTGGCCCGATGCCGGCGTTGTTGACCAGCACGTCGAGCCGGCCGAACCGGGTGCAGGCCAGTTTTACCAGCACTTCGAGATCCGCCCGCCTGGTCACGTCCGTGCTGCAGTAAGCAGCCTCCCCGCCGCTTGCCGCCACCTGATGCGCCACCGCCTCGATCTCCGACTCACGACGAGCCGCCAGAACCACCTTGGCACCGTGGCAGGCGAGGTGGAGGGCGATGGCACGGCCGATGCCTCGGCCAGCCCCGGTGATCGCGACAACCTTGCCCTGAATGTTCATCATCGTCCGTCCCCCTCTTGGTGGACCGGAGGTAGGCAGGAGCGCTGGACGGTCCATGCTCGATCGGCCATGATTTCGTCGCCAATCCGCCAATACGACGGTCGGTCCGCTGTCCGACGTAACGGCGGCCCTGCGCGCGCAAGGGGTGCATGGTACTCGCCTGGAGGGTTCGGGCGACTGGGCGCTGTCGTTCGAGGGCCAGGGACGCCTCGAAATTTGTTGCTGTTGTGCGAGGACGGTGCTGGCTGCTGCTGCCGACCCGGCCGCCGGAAGCGCTGGTGGAAAAGCCCCCTGCTCGACATACCGGAGACGATCCGCTCTCGACCATCTGTGCCGTCGTGTGTGCGGTTGGCCGGCGAGAGTTGCCACAAGGTCCCGCCACCGTCCGTGCGCGTCAAAGCGACATCTTTGCGACCAAGCCAAGTCGTAGGTTTTTTCAAAGGTCAGCCGCGGCTCTTCATGCCGATGACTCCGGGTTTCCGGTTGCCGGGATTGCCATCCTCTGGTTCAGTTCTTTCGGAACCGAAGAAATTCGGGATCGGTCTAGTCTTAGACAGGTTCTGCAAGCCGGTCGCATAGGGAGAGCAACGGATGTCTAGCGTCGCGCGCCTCGGATGTTGTTCAGCCGCTGTCATCTGCGGCCTGCTGGCGGTGCCGCCGCTCGCCGCTTGCGCCCAGACCATCGATGCGTCGGCCAACGCGCTATCCGTCGGGGCCGCCGACATTGGCGGCGTCGTCAGCGGTAGGGCGGGGCCCGAGGCGGGTGTCTGGGTGATCGCCGAAACTCTCGATCTGCCGACCCGTTACGCCAAAATCGTCGTTACCGACGACGCCGGCCGTTACATTATCCCCGACCTGCCGCAGGCCAACTACAAGGTATGGGTGCGCGGTTACGGGCTGGCTGATTCCGAACGCGCCGACGGCAAGCCGGGTCAGATGCTGAACCTGACGGCGTCACTCGCGCCGTCGCAGGCCGCCGCTGCAAAGTATTACCCGGGCATGTACTGGTATTCGATGCTGACGATCCCAGGCGCCGATCAGTTTCCCGGCACCGGCGACAAGGGCAACGGCATTCCGGAGTTCATGGCAAACCAGGGAAACTGGATTGATCTGATCAAGAACTCCTGCCAATCCTGTCACGCGCTGGGCAGCGAGAATATCCGCTCGCCGCACGTGAAGGAACTCGGCGAGTTCGCCAACTCCACCGAAATGTGGACGCGGCGCATCCAATCCGGCCAGGCAATGGTTCGTATGGCCACCTACATGAACCGCATCGGGCCGGGCAAAGGTCTGTCCCTGTTCGCCGATTGGACGGACCGTGTCGCCGAGGGCGAACTCCCCTTTGCCAAGCCCGAGCGTCCGACCGGGCTCGAGCGCAACATGGTCGTCACGGAATGGGCCTGGGCCTCGCCCACGCACTACATGCATGACGCGATTTCGACCGACAAACGCGACCCGCGGGTCAACGCCAACGGTTACATCTACGGCTCGCCGGAGGAATCGACCGATCTCGTGCCGGTGCTCGATCCGGTGACCAACAAGACGTGGAACGTGGCGCATCCGTATCTGCCCGGCACCCCGTCCGTCGTCGACGACCCACACGGTCCGTCGGTGTTCTGGGGCGAGGAGCCGATCTGGGACGGTCACACCTCCAACCACAACCTGATCATCGACAGCGAAAATCGCGTCTGGTTCGCCGCCCGTGTGCGCGAGCCGGCGAACCCGGATTGGTGCAAGGCGGGTGGCGATCACCCATCGGCCAAGGTCACGCCGCTGAATGAATCGGTGCGGCATTTCTCGCTTTACGATCCGAAAACCGGCAAGTTCGAGCTGATCCCAACCTGCTTCACCACCCAGCACCTCTATTTCGGCCACGACAAGGACAACACCCTGTGGGCGAGTGCCGGTTTTGCCTCGTTCCCGGCAGTCGGCTGGCTCAACACGCGCAAATATCTGGAAACCCACGACGCCAAAGCCGCGCAGGGCTGGGCGCCGTTGATCGTGGACGTGCCTGGCTGGGGCAAGCGCGGATCCTATGCCGAGTTGAAGGAGCCGGTCGACCCAGCCCGGCAGAAGCGTGTGCAAGCCGGGTTCTACGGCGTTCAGTCGAGCCCGGTCGATGACACCATCTGGGGTCAGTCGATGGACTCCGGCTTCTCTGCCATCGACGGTCAGCCCGGCTACATCGTTCATTTCATCCCTGGCGCCGACCCGACCAACACCGCCTTATCCGAATTGTTCCAGCCGCCCCCGGGAAGCTGGGGTCCGCGCGGCATCGACATCGACAGCAAGGGCGTGGTCTGGACAACGTTGTCCAGTGGCCACCTGGCCAGCTTCGACCGCTCGAAGTGCCAGGCCCCGCTGACCGGCGCCACGGCGGCGACGGGCGAACAATGCTACGAGGGCTGGACCCTCTACCGCTTCCCCGGGCCGCAATTCGTGGGCGTGGACAATAAGGGCAGCGCCAACCACGCCTATTACGTCTGGGTGGACCGCCTCAACACATTCGGGCTGGGCAACGACGTGCCGCTGGCGATGACCAATGGCGGTGAGGCCATCACCGCGCTGGTCGATGGCAAAATGGTCCAGTTCCATGTGCCCTATCCGGCCGGGTTCTTTGCCAAGAACGTCGATGGCCGCATCGACGATCCGAACACTGGCTGGAAGGGCAAGGGGCTTTGGACGACGTCCGGGACGCGGACCGTGTTCCACAACGAAACCGGGAAGGGGGAGCAGCCGCGGGTGTTCCACATTCAGCTGCGGCCCGATCCACTGGCGCACTGAGCCGACCGCCGAACAGCCTGGGAGACACTCAATGTCGATCGATCACACCATTGTTCCGCGCCGGGTCGCGCTCGGCGCCGGCTTGGCACTGGCCGCTGCGCCGCTAGCGGCCCCGCCGGCGCGGGCCGCGTCTGGCCGGCCATTGTTCGACGTCGCCCAGACCGTCATCCCGATCGTCGGGACTGACAGCGTCTTCCCAGTCCGCCGCATCTATTGCATCGGCCGCAACTACGCGGCCCATTCCCGCGAAATGGGCTCCGACCCGAACCGCGAGCCGCCGTTCTTCTTCCAAAAGCCCAGCGATGCGGTCCAGAATGTACCCGTGGACGGCGTGGCCGACCACCCGTATCCGCCGCTGACCAAGAACTACCATCACGAGATCGAGCTGGTCGCGGCGATCGGTCGCGGCGGCAAGGACATCAAGGCCGAGCAGGCGCTCGAGCACGTCTACGGCTACACGATCGGCCTCGACATGACGCGGCGCGACCTGCAGCAATTCATGGGGAACCAGAAGAAACCTTGGGAGATCGGCAAGAGCTTCGACCGCTCGGCGCCGCTCGGGCCGATCCATCCGGTGTCGAAGTTCGGCCATTTCAGCAAGGGCGCGATCTGGCTGAAGGTGAACGGCACGACCCGGCAGAGCACGGACATCGACCAGATGATCTGGACCGTGGCGGAGCAGATCGCCCAGCTGAGCGCCGCGTTCGAGTTGATGCCGGGCGACATCATCTACTCCGGCACGCCCGAGAACGTCGGGCCGGTCGTGTCCGGCGACGTTATGGAGGGACATATCGACGGGCTGCCCAACCTGCATGTGAAGGTGACCTGAAAGCCATCCGCCCGTCTGTTGGCGCGAGCGCTTCCCAAGATCGACTCCCCGGGCAGGCCCGCGATCCGATCACCGGTTCGAGCACCGTATTGGACGAAGGTGTCAGCATGCCCGGCCGAGTTTGCCGCGCCATCATCCTGCGTCACCGGCTGCCGCCGCGACAGCTTCTGTTGCGAGCGAGTTATCGACAGCAACCTCGTAGGGTGTACCTGGATTTACGAAGCCGCCGGTGACCATGGACTCCAGCAGACGTTGGTAACCCTCGCGTGGCAGGACCGGCGAAGCACCCCAGATGCCCAATTCCTGGTAGCGCGCGCAAACGGCAGTTAGGCGCACTAGCGGCACGTCTGGAAAGAAGGGAGCTACCGCCTCTGCCAGGGTTGCGGCGTCGACGTTGTGGACCCATGCCAGCGTGCGGGCGAGGGCGCGGACCATCAGCAGGAATTCGGCGCGTTTAGCCCGCATTACCGAGGCCCGAGCGTAGAAAGTCGTGTAGGAACAAAGTCCGCGATCGGCGGCCGCATACCAGACGTGGCAGCCCTTCTCGACCAGTTCCTCGACGTAAGGCTGGAAGAGTTGCACCGCGTCGACCTCTCCGGCCAGAAGTGCGGCCGCATTGTCGGCCATGCCGCGGTTCTCGACGCGGTCGAGCGAAGCCGGGTTCATACCGGCCAGACGTATGTCATGCTGCAGGCACAGCCATGGCGTGGGCACCTCGCTGACCGTCGCGAGCCGCATGCCGCGTAGCGCGAACGGATCGAAGGGCGGCATCGCTTGACGGGTGACGAGGAAGAACGGGTCCTTCGTTACGACCTCGGCGAAACATTTGAAGTCGGCGTTTGCTACGTCGCGATATCCCGCGTTGACCCGCATCGGGCCGCCCCAGCCGATGTCGGCCGTGCCGTCGATCAGTGCGTCGAGCGCCCGGTCCGGTGAGGGAGAACTGACGAATTGGACCTCGACACCTTCCCGGGCGAAGGCATCGCGGCTGAGGGCCGCGTAGAACGGCGCGTAGAACATGCCGCGGAGCGATTCTTGCAGGGTGATCACGTCAGCTTTCCTCAGTCCGAGTGAGCCCGAAGGCGCGGCTGACACCGACCGTTGCTTCGAGCAGGGCAAAGACGACCGTTGCACAAGCCACCAGCACCGTCCCCGCGGCCAGCACCACGGGACCCGGCGACTGATCGACATAAGTGAAGATCCGCACGGGGAGCGTCACCGCATCGGGGCCGGACAGGAACAGCGAGATGACCACCTCGTCGAACGAAAGGATGGTGGCGAACACGGCCCCGCCGATCACGCCGGCTCGGATGCCAGGAAGTGTCACGTGCCAGAATACGCGCACGGGCGAAGCGCCGAGGCCAGCGGCGGCGCGGACGAAACTCGGATTGCTGCCGGCTAGGGCAGACGTGACCAGCCTGAAGACGAACGGCGTGGTGAACACGACGTGCCCGGCGATGATCCCAGCCACCGTGCCGCCGAAGCCCAGTTGCGTGTAGAGCACCAAGAAGGCTAGCCCGAGAACAACGGCCGGGATGCCGAGCGGCATCATGAGGAAAGCCTCCGCCAAACGTCTCCCGGGAAATGGGTGTCGCAACGCGAGCGCAGCAGCGGTTCCGAGCGTGGTGGCCAGCACGGCAACGCTGGCGGCCACTTTCAAGCTGACCCAGGCCGAGGCGATGAAGCCAGGATCCTGGAGGAATGCATCGTACCACCGCAGACTGAGGCCGACCGGTGGGAAGCCGATGACCTCCCCGGCCGTGAACGAGCCGGCGATGACCACGACGATCGGCAGCAGCAGCAACGCGATGATCGTGCCGCAGAAGGCATAAAGCATGCTCATGTCGGCATCGGCCAAAGCCGGGCGACCACGGTCTGAAACAGGCCAAGCAGCACTGTCGTGACCAGCAGCAACACGAGCCCGATCGCCGAGCCGAGCGGCCAGTTCATGCCGCTGATCGCTTGCTCATAGGCGACCACTGCGAGGACCCGGACGCCGTTGCCCCCGAGCACGGCCACAGTGACGTAGGAACCGGCTGTGAGAGAGAAGACGGTTGCCACTCCCGCCACCGACCCTGGCACGGTCAGCGGCACTACAGCGAGAAAAGCCCGATAGCGGGTCGCGCCTAGATTGCGCGCGGCCCGAAGCAAGTTCAGGTCCAGCTTCTGCAATGGTCCGTAGATCGCGAGCACCATGAACGGGAGGAACACGTGCACCAGCCCGGCGAGCACCGCAGCCTCCGTGTAAAGATGCGAGCGATGCGTGACCGGGCTGTCCACGCCCGCCGCCTGCAACGCGGCATTGAGGAGGCCAAACTCCCCAAGCAAGACTACCCAGCCGAAGCTACGAACCACTACGCTGACGAGCAACGGTGCGAGGAGGCCAAGCAGGAGAAGACCTTGAATCCGCGATGGGGCGAGCCGCAATGTCCACGCCACCGGTGTGCCGAGCACAAGGCACAAGAAGGATGCGAGGGCGGACAGCTTCAGCGTCTCGGCGAGCAGTCCGAGATAGTACGGGTCGCTGAGCAGTTTGATGTAGTTCACCGGCGTGACACCGCTGACGGCGCCGAGCAGGCTGAATTTGTGCAAGCTTTCAGCAACGAGGAAGCCGACCGGGACTGCGAACAGCACCACGAAGGCCAGCACGGCGGGCAACGCAAGCAATGGCGCCCACGGGCTCATGCCGGCACCGGCCATGCATCCCCGGGATCCCACCCCAACGTCAACACGGTGCCTGGGGCAAGGCCGTCGATCGGGCGGGAGAGGTCGGCGACCACACGGCCGTGTGCGGCTTGCAACGTCAGCCGAGTGGTCGCGCCGAGAAACTCGACCGTCTCAACCGTTGCGTTCAGCTTCCCGCCCGGGTCGAGGCGGATGCGATGCGGTCGCACAGCAATAGCGGTGCCGGCGTTTGGCCCAGGGATCAAGTTGCAGCCGCCGATGAAGCTGGCGGCGAACGCGGTTGCCGGGCGGTCGTAGAGATCGCCCGGTCCGCCGAACTGCTCCACCCTGCCCCCGCGCAGCAACGCGATGCGATCGGCCAGCGCCAGCGCCTCGGACTGGTCGTGGGTGACGAAGATCGCGGTAATGCCCGCACTGTCCAGGACGGCACGGATCTCCGTGCGTAGCTGGTCGCGCAGCTGGGCGTCGAGGTTGGACAGCGGTTCGTCGAACAGCAAGAGTCGTGGCCGGATCACCAACGCGCGGGCGAGTGCGACGCGCTGCCGCTGGCCGCCGGAAAGCTGCCCGGGCTTGCGGCCTGCGAAATCGGTGAGCCCCACTGCGGCCAACGCCTCTTCCGACCGGCGTATCCGCTCCGGCCGTCCGACCCGGCGCATGCGCAGGCCGAACGCCACGTTCTCCCGCAGCGTCATGTGAGGAAACAGCGCGTAGTCTTGAAAGACCATGCCCATGTCGCGCCGGTGCGGCGGCTGGGCGGTGATGTCCACCCCGTCCAGCACGATCCGCCCGGCATCCGGCACGAGGAACCCGGCCACCAAGTTGAGGACTGTCGTCTTGCCGCAGCCCGACGGACCGAGCAGGACCAAACACTGTCCGCGATCGATGGCGAGGGAAAGGCCCTCGAGCGCCACGACGGTGCCGTAACGCCGCGTCAGTCTATCGAGCGTCAGATACGGCAAACTACCGCGCCGGCTGCGCCATGGTCTTGGCAAAGCGTTCCGTGAGATCGGGAAACAGCTCGTTGAGCGTCTCGACGTCGATCCGGTGGAACTGCGGGAGCGATTGCTGCGGATCGAGACCCATGCGCGCCTTCTGATCGGCTGATACCGCGACCTCGACGTTGACGGGCACGACTGCCCCTTCCTCGGCCGCGCGTGTCTGAATCTCGGTGCTGAGGATCCAGTTCAGCACGCGCTGGGCGGCCACCTTGTGCGGCGCGTTCCGGACCGGGACCATGTAGTTCGTCAGCGGCAGCATCGCATCACGCGCCGGCACGAACGCGACGTCCACGCCCTGATTGCGCAGGAGCAACGCACGCTCGGCAGTGCCCGGATACACCCAGGCCTCGCCGGATTTGGCCAGTTCCTCGGCCTGGCTGGGAGCGGCTATTACGATCGTCCGGTTGTTACGCAGCGTCTCGAGGAACGGCCAAATCTCGCTCTCATCCGGCAGCGCCTTCCCGGCGGAGATCTCGAGGCCCGCCATCAGGATCGGGGTGTAGAAGCTGGCAAAGGTGAACGTCACGACACGGCCGGCCAGTTTGGGGTTCGCCACTGAGCGCCACGTATCGGGTGGGCTCACGCCGGCTTCGGCAAGCTTGTCCCGACGATAGATATAGCCGACGGGGTTGATCTCGTACGGCGCGCCATAGCCATCGGGAGTGATCAGCCCGGCGCGCAGCAGCTTCGCGTTGGGCACCTCCGAGGTGTCGAGCTTTTCGATGAGGCCGAGCGCTTTGGCGACCACGAAGGTCTGGTCGTTCAGCAGCGCCAGATCGTATTGCGGTGCCGATTTCTGGGCGCGCATCTTGGCCAGGATGTCCGCGGACGCGCTCTCCACCACGACGACCTCGATGCCGAGCGGCTTGGTGAAGCGCTCGACGTTCTCCTTGACCGCCTTGCCCAGCAGCCCGCCGAACGTCGCGATCACCACTCTGTTCTCAACCGGCGGTGGCGCGGCCCGTGCCGTTGGGATCGCCGCGAGGACGATCGATGCCATCAGTGTGGCCGTGAGCGAGACGAAGGCGAACGACCGGGTCATTGCTGTTCCTCAGTTGCCGGGCAAAGACCGGGCCGCCGGCAGGAAGTAGTCCTGCCATCGCGCCGGAACGCTCTTGATGGTGCCGGTCTCGCGCATGAAACGGGCGAACGCCATGGTGCCGAGCGGGGTCGTGGAGAAGATGATGTGCGGGTCGTGCAGAACCTCCATGAGCGCATCTTTACCGATCTTGTCGTTGGTGACGCGCAAATAGAGATCGGCTGCAGCCGCCGGGTCGGCGGTGACGCGGGCGGTCGCTTCTGCCATTGCGTCGAACATGGCCTGCACGGCGACCGGGTGCTCCCCGGCGAACTTGGCCGTCGTCCACACATCGGTCAGCGACGTGTCTCCCATCACGTCGAGCGAGCTCAGGATGGTGTGCACCGCGGGATTGCGCAGTTCCAGGTGCTCGAACGGCGGCGAGGCGAAATGCGCGTTCACGTCGCCCTTCCCCATGACCTGCAAGGCTGCGTCGGGATGGCCGAGCGTCACCGTGAGCGGATCGAGCTTGGCGTATTGGTCCGCGCCCCACTGTCTCGCGGCCGCCATCTCCAGCACGAGGGCGGCGTTGGAAATCTTGACCGACGGCATCGCGATCCGGTCGGCCGCCGACAGATCCGCGATTGAATGCACCGCCGGGTTCCTGGTGTTCAGCGTCGTCGGCATGGTGGCGATGGCGCCGAGACCCAGCACTGGGTTCGGCGAGCTGTGGGTCTTGTCCCAGAGCAGGATCAGCGCCGGCGGGGCGCCGCTGCCGAAGGCGATGGAGCCGGAGAGCAGCCCGTCGTTCATCGCCGCCGCGCCGGAAAGGACGACCCAACTCACGGCCAGATTGGGTTCGCCCAGCGCGGCCGCGTGCTTCTCGATCAGCTTTTCATTTTCCATCAGCAGAAAGGGGATGAACGCCACGCCATATTGGCGCGCGATGTTGATCGTCTCCGCCCGTGCGGGGAGAGCCGTGAGCAGCAGCACCAGGGCGCAGGCGGCCGGACCGCGCCAGAGATGCCGGGTCACGTCCTCATACCGGTGATCGACGTCGATAGCGCCCGTGGATCACGGACCGGCCACCGTCCCGCATCGACCAGCGCGAGGAAATCGCCGACGATGGCGTTGAACAAGTCTGGCGCTTCGAGATTGATGGTATGGCCGCAGTTCGGCATCACCGATAGGGCGGCGCTCGGAATTGTCTGCTTCATCAGCAACGCCGGGGCAAGGCAGGGCCAGTCCTCGTCGCCCGTCAGGATCAGCGTCGGCACATCGAGCGCGGTCATTTCGTCGGTGAGATGATAGAGCGATGGCCGTTCTTTCTGGCAGCCCAGCTGCGTATTGGCGGACCCGAGCGCCGAATGTTCGGCCAGCTGGGCCTTGAAGACCGCAAACCCGCGCGGGTCCTTGGCTTCGAACTGCACCCGGGTGGGACCGTGAGCATACCGCTCGGCGAAAGCCGCCATGCCGTCTCGCCGGAGTGCGGCCACGATCGTGTCGGCCTCATGCCGGAAGACCTCCCGCTTGTCCGGCTCCGCGCCGTAGCCGCACCCGGCGACACAGAGGGAGCGCGCACGGCCGGGATGGCGGAAGCCGAAATGCAGGGTCGCGAAGCCGCCCATGGACAGGCCGCAGACATGCGCCCGCTCGATGCCAAGATGGTCGAGCACGGCAAGGATGTCGTCAGCGGCCCGAGCCTGACTGTAGGAGGCGATATCGGGCGGCACGTCAGAGGGTGGGTAGCCACGGGCTCCGTAGCTGATGGCGCGGTAGGAGCGGCCGAAATGGCGCATCTGGTCCTCCCAGCTGCGGTGGTCACCAGCGAACTCATGCACGAAGATCAGCGGAGTGCCGCTGCCGGTCTCCTCATAGTGCAGCTTTACTCCGTCATCGGTGGTCGCAAATGGCATGTGTCTGGTTCCGACTGTTTGGACGGAGGTGAGCACGAGCCCGGTGACCACTCAACGGTCGAAGAGGCGCCTTTGGGCGGGGGAGACGCCGAGATGGTCTTCGGGCCGGGGCGGCGGAAGGGCCCGGCGGCGGGCTTGCGTGGGCGTAGCGCGACGGGCGTCTCCGCCTGACGAACGGCAGTGGCAACCCCGTCAGCCAATGGCGATGTAGGGGACGCCGAAGCCCGCGGTCACGGCGGTGATCTCGGCCGAGGCCGCGCGGCGTCGCGGGCCACGGCTGCGATCCGGTCCGTGACGGCCTCCGTGGTATTCGGATTGGCGATGAGCAGTCTCATCGGCCCTCATTCTCCGGATCCAGTGCGGGGCCCAGTTCCGCACGCAGTTCCCGCGCGAGTTCCGCGAAGCTGGCACTGCCGGGATCGCGAGGGCGAGGCAGATTGACCCGCAACTCTGTATGGAGCCGACCAGGGCGGGGCGTGAAGACGAGGATGCGGTCGGCCAGGAAGACCGCTTCGTCGATGCTGTGGGTGACGAAGAGGACCGTGGTGCGCTGGGCCGACCAGATGTCGAGCAACTCGTGCTGAAGGTGACCCCGGGTCTGCGCGTCCAGGGCGCCAAACGGCTCATCCATCAGCAGGGCGAGCGGCCGGGTCGTGAGCGCCCGCGCGATGCCGACGCGCTGCCGCATGCCGCCCGAGAGCTCGTGCGGGTAGCGCTTGGAGAAGGCCGCGAGCCGGGTCAGGGCGATCATTTCGCTCGCCCGCGCCTTCCGTTCCGACGCCGTCACGCCGCGCGCCTTCATGTTGAACTCGACATTCTGCTGCACGGTCATCCAGGGGAACAGGCCGTGGTCCTGAAACACGATGCTGGCTCGCGGCGAGGGCCCATCGAGTTCCCGCCCGTCGACGATGATCTGTCCCATGGTCGGCGTCTCCAGCCCGGCGATCATCTGGAGCAACGTGCTTTTGCCGCACCCGGACAGGCCGAGTAGGCACACGAACTCACCCTCGGCGCACGCCAGCGAGACGCCCCGTAGCGCCTCCACGGGCCCCATTCGCCCCTGGTAGATCTTACCGACGTCGAGGCATTCGATGAAACTCTTCATTCCGGCTGTGCCGTCAAGCCCTCCTGCCACGCACAGGCCCATCCCCGCAGCCGGCGCACTGCGTAGTCCCCGATCAAGCCAATGGCGCCGATGACGATGATGCCGGCAAAGATCAGCTCGGGGCGGAAAGTCATTTGCGCATTGAGGATCATGTAGCCCAGCCCTGATTTCACCGCGATCATCTCGGCCGTCACCACCGTCAACCAGCCGCTGCCGACGGCCAGGCGCAACCCGGTGAAGATATTGGGCAGCGCCGCCGGCCAGACGATATCGCGCAGGATAAGAGCTTCGCTGGCCCGCGCCGCGATCGCGACCTTCAGCATCGTCCGCTCGATGCCGCGGACGCCGAAGATGGTGTTCAGCAGTAACGGCCACAGACCCGAGAGGAAGATCAGGATGATCGCCGGCCTATCACCAATCCCGAAGAACAGCATCGCCATCGGGATCAGCGAAATCGGCGGCACGGAGCGGAATGTCTGGATCGACCAGTCGGTCAGCCGGTCCAGCAACGGGTTGCGCCCGATCAGCAGCCCGAGCGGTACGGCGACGACGAACGAGCAGGATATCCCGATCACCACGCGCGACAGACTGGCCAGCGTATTGGCCAGGATGTTGTCGTGGTAGAGCGCGAAGGCCGCGGCGACCTTGGCAGGAGGGGGCAACAGCACCGGCGGATAAACATTGGCCATCACCGCGACCTGCCAAAGCGCAAGGAGTCCCACGATCGGAACCAACCCAATCAGCCGGCCTGTGCGCATGATTGGGCTGGTTCAGATGAAGCTGGTGTTGATGAACTCGCTCCAATTCGGCTCGGTATCGAGCATCTTGTCTTGCACCATCATGCCGGCCAGCGCCTTGAGCCCCGACTGGAATACCGGGCCGCT
This sequence comes from uncultured Alphaproteobacteria bacterium, assembly GCA_963835135.1. Classification (GTDB taxonomy): domain Bacteria; phylum Pseudomonadota; class Alphaproteobacteria; order Acetobacterales; family Acetobacteraceae; genus JAVVHH01. The sequence goes on along the minus strand of CAWIEF010000004.1, from coordinate 143,685 downwards.
ATCGGCATTGAAGAACAGGTTCTTCGTCGATGCCTCCGCCACCTCTGGGCTCATGTTGAACTGCTTGATGGTCGTGGCGATCGCGATATCTGGATGCGCCTTCATCGTTTCGGTCGCTTTCACATGCGCCTGGACGAGCGTGCGGGTCAGCGCCGGCTCCTTCGTGATGAACGGAATGGAGGCAACGAAGCCGAGATTGGTTTTCCCCATCGGGGTGTCATAAGGCACCCAGAGCTTGTGGCCGAAGCCGTTCAGCTCGGCAAAAGTGCAGTAGGGCTCGAAGCAGCAGATCGCGTCGACGTCGCCGCGGGCCAGCGGCACCGGCATGTCCTGATTGTCGAGGAACAAAATTTCGGTTTTGCCAGCCAGACCCTCCTCGCGCAGCTTCCAATTGAGGCTGACGAGCCCAATCGAACCGTTCTGCACCCCGATCTTTTTCCCGGCGAGGTCGGCCATCTTGTCGATGCCCTTGCGGGCGAGGAGCATCCAGCCGCCGTCGCACCCATCGGCGAGCACTGCCATGGGGAAACCCTTGGTGGCGAGCTGCATGGTCGCAGACAGGCCGCCATTGCCCACATCGACAGCGCCCGAGGCGACGGCTTGCATCCGCTGCACCAGACTTGGGAAGGTGATGATCTCGGCCTCGATCCCCTGTGGCTTCAACAGATCGGGCATCAGGAACATAGCGTTCGTGGTAGTGGTGAACGCGGTGCCAAGCTTGACTTTACGCAGCGCCTGGCCCAGCGAGCCTTGTGAAACGATTGCAGGGGCAGCAAGTGCGGAGGCGGCTAGAAGAGTGCGACGAGAAATCATTCCAAACGTCCAATCCTTCAATCGGGCGGACGAACCGATGCAACATCTATGCAACTAGCATGGGCATCACGCGTCCCTGGCTCGATAGCAGGGCAGGCTGCGATTAAGGGAGTCCGCCTTCCGAACTACTGGCCAAGTGCGCCCTACAAGCGATTTACCGCCTGATTTGAGACGGTAAAGATTCACAGCTGCGGTATCCATCTGCTCGGTGGTGCGAGAGAATGCCAGCGGGATCAGGTCCAGAAATTGTAACTCCTGCGGACGTGGATCTAGCGTTCCCAATCGGCGGTCAGACCAGGTCAAGTTCTGCTGGCAGGCGGAAGAGCGGCTTGCCCGCGATCTTCGCGACGGCGTTCCACACGGCCATGTCGATGTGCCAACCGCCACCGACCTCCCTGTGGCAGCCCGAACTTTCGCTCTGATCAGGCAGGCCCAGATCCGGTCGAGGTCCAGATCAGTGCCATTGTCGTCCTGCCAAGACGCCCGGTCGGCCTCCAGCAGCCCACCCTGGCCATAGATTGTTTGTGCCTGGCGCTAGTTCGCCGGATAAGCAAGGCAGGATCCGGCCGGCAGAGTGATCCGCACGTCGTCGCCCGCCTGGAAGCGTGGTGTCGTACCCGCTTCCGTCACCTCGATCCGGGCGCCAAAAGCTTCAACCTCATAATTGGTCTGGATGCCCATGAAACTAGCGCGCGCCACGCGGCCCACGGCCCCGTCCTCCGTCCCAAGCTGCACGTTCTCCGGCCGGATCATCACCTGCACGTACTGACCGCTGATGATCCCGCCGGTCATCCGCGCCGCGAACGCTCCCGCCCCCGTCTCCACCGTTCCGAACGGTTGCGCCACGCTCGCGGCCCGCCCGGCGATGCGGTTGGTCGACCCCGTGAAGGCCGCCACGAAGGCATCTGCCGGTTCGTTATAGAGTTCCGTCGCCGGGCTGAGCTGGAGCAGCTTGCCGTCGCGCATCACACCAATTCGATCTCCCAGCACCACAGCCTCGGATTGGTCGTGTGTCACATACAGCGCCGTCAACCCCGCATCCTTGATGATCCGCCGCAGATCGTCTCGCAGGCGAAGCCTTAGCTGGGCGTCGAGGTTGCTGAGCGGTTCGTCCAGCAGCAACAGCCGCGGCTGATAGACGATGCTTCGCGCCAGCGCGACGCGCTGCATCTGCCCGCCTGATAACGCCGTGACTGACCTGTCCAAATACGGTTGCAGCTCCACGATCTCGATGGCCCGATCGATCATGCGTCTCTTTTCCGCGCGCGACAGCCCGCGTCGCTGCAGCGGATACGCTACGTTTTGCCGCACGGTCATGTGCGGCCAAACAGCGTATGACTGGAATACCATGCCGAAGTTTCGCCGCCGGGGTGGCACCAACACCCCCTGCTCCGGCGCGGAAATGACCTCGCCGCCGATCCTGATGACGCCAGAGGTCGGGTTCTCCAGCCCGGCGACGCAGCGCAGTGTCGTCGTCTTGCCGCACCCCGATGGGCCCAGCAGGACGACGATCTCCCCGGCGCCGATGGTGAAGCTCACGCCGTCGACCGCCGGCCGCAGCCCCGGCGCATATGCCTTGCGCAGATCCTCGAGCCGCAGTTCGGCCGACATAGGCTACTGCCGGTAACCGTAGGTCTTGTTCCACTCCTCCACCCACGCGTTGCGCAACTTGTCGAATTCCTGGTTGTTGGGCAGCCAAACCATCGTGGTCTTGGGATCGAAGCCCTTGATCTCCCCCGGGGGCGTCTTCAATGACGTCAGATTGCCCTGCTGCGTCATCGTGAAAGCTTGCCCTTCCGGCGACAGGCAGAAATCAAGGTAGAGCCGCGCCGCGTTGGGATTAGAAGCGGTTTTCGGAATGCCGCTTGCGTACGGGACCAGCGGGATGCCCTCGGTCGGGAACACTAATTCCACCGGGGCGCCGTCTCGCCGCTTGCTGTAGATCGCGTTTACCACCAGCGGCATGACGTTCACCTCGCCACGCACGACGGCGTCCGACCCTGGCGCGCTCGACGGGTATAGCGCGGGCTTGGTGGCCGCCTGCTTGCTCCAGTAAGCCGGGTCCACCTTCTGCCGCTCGAACATGATGCGCGTCCATGTCGTGCCGCCCGAGGGTGCGATCACCTGGCCGATCGCGCCCGGTGGATACGCATCCGGCTTGGTCAGGTCCATCCAGCTCTTTGGCGCGACCTTGGTGGTTTCGGTGTTGTAGGCGATGCACCAGGTCGGGGTGATCCGTGGCCAGAACTTCGGCGATATCCTCGCGTCGGCCAGGTAATCGTCCGCATTCGGCGGCGCATAGTCGGCGAATAGATCATCGATGGACCGCATCAGCGCCCGGTCGGAATGGTCGACGATGTCTGCGACAAGCTTTCCGGCAGCCGCCTCCGTCCGCACCCGCGTGATCAGTTGACCGCCCGAGGACCGCACGAGCTCGACCCTCACGAACGGGAAACGCTTGTTGAAGAACTCCGCCATCTCCTGTTCCGGCTCGGTGAAGCTGGCAGTATACATGACCAGCCGCCCCTCCTTCCGGGCCGCGGCGACCAGCTCCGGCGCCGGCTGATAGGTCCCGGCTGCCATGGCAGGGCTTACGGCGAGAGCGGAAGCTGCCGTGAGTAGGACGTCGCGTCGCTTCAACATCGTGTATCTCTCCGTTCGTTCTTATGCCGTTGGGACTCGGTCCAGCCGGGTCCCGCGTGAGAGCAGATGGCCGACTCCGATGACGGTCCCCAGCAAGACCACCTGCACCAGGCTATAAGCCGCGGTGATGCTGAGATTGCCGCCTTCGTAATACCCAAGTAATTGCACGGACATCACCATCGACCCGCTCGAATACAAAAACAGCGACGAGCCCAGTTCCCGGGTCGACAGGATGAACAGCAAGGTCATCGCGGCCGCCACCCCTGGCCGGGCCAGCGGCAACACGACGGTCGCGATCGTGCTGACCATCGATCGCCCGCACAGCCAGGCGGCCTCCTCCAGTTCCCGATGGATCTGCATCAACGAGGTGCTGAGCGCCTTGACCGTGTCGGGAATGAACCGCGCGATGAACGCCAGCGCCAGGATCCAAATCGTCCCGTAGAGCCCGCCCGGCAGCCCGATCCATGCCCACAGATACGCCACCCCGATGACCAGCCCGGGGATGGCAACCGGCACCGTCGAGATCGTATCCACGATCGCCCGGCCCGGCGCCCGGCTCCGCGTGACCGTGTAGCCGATGGCAAAGGCGAGCGCCCCACCCAAGACCGCGGTGGTGAGCCCGACCTCCACCGTGTTGACCAGCGCCCTCACCGTCTGCGGGTTGGCGAACAGGCGGTCGAAATGCACGGTGCTGTATTGCTTCAAGTCAAACAGGCTGGGCAGGTCGCGAATGAACAGGAATTTCCGGAATGCCGCGACCAGCAGCGCTACTGTCGGCAACACGACCACCACGAACACGTAAAGCACCGCCAGGCCAAGCGTTACGAACCGCCACGGACCCAGCCGCAGCGATCGCGGCCGGAACGCCTTGCCGGCCACGGTGGTGTAGCTCCGCCCGGCCAGGACCTTGTTCTGCAGCGCAACCAGGACACCCGTGACGACCATCAGCAGGATCGCCACGGAGGCGGCCTGCCCGTACAGCGGCGGCGACCAGTTCGTCAGCGTGTAGATATACGTGGTCAGCACCGGAATGTTCGCCGGCGCCCCGAGCACCGCCGGAATGCCGTAGATCCCCAGCATCACCACAAAGGACAGCAGCATCCCCGACACGATGGCCGGCGCGATCAGCGGGAACGTCACCGTGAGCATCGTGCGCAGGCTGCTCGCCCCGGACATCTCGGCCGCTTCCTCGAGCGAGGGATCCATGTTCTTCAGCGCCGCCGACGTGAACATGTAGACGTAGGGCGCGTAATACATGCCGAAGACGAAGATGATGCCCTCGGTCGAATACAGATTGATCCGGAAGTCCAAGCCCGATTTGGCCAGCACCGTGTTGATCAACCCCGTCTTTGGTGATCCGAGGATTGCCCAAGCGACGCCACCGACCAGCGGCGGCACGAACAGCGGCATCAGCCCGGCCGCCGCGATCAGCCGCTTGGCGGGCGTGTCCGTCCGTACCACGATCCAGGCGAAGGCCAGCCCCACTACGACGGCGACCGCCGTTCCCCCCAAGCAGGTGATCATCGAGTTCAGCAGCGCGAGATGGACGTTTTCGTTGGACAACACCGACCAGAACCGGTCCAGCGACAATCGATCCAGCCCGTAGCCGTCCACCACCGGGTCGCCACCCGTCAGCGCGCCAACGACCAGCATCAGGATCGGGTAGATCACCAGGAACGCCAGGATCAGCAGCAGGGCTCCGGTCCACAACGCCCCCACGCTGATCGCGGCGCGACGGGCGCTCGCGGGCGCGATCGCTGGCAAGCCGGCGCGAGCCGTCGTGCTCAACTGGCGAACCTCGGCTGAACAAGGTTCGAGAGCGCATGGTGCACGTACCGCACCGCAGACCAATCGCGCCGGACCGCCGCTCGTTCGAAAGTGTGGATGACAGGAGCCGCCATGGCACCGTGCACCTTGCGAAGCAGTACGCCCGCATTCTTCCGCATGAGCCCTCCCGCCCGGCTATTCTGCATAGCTTCTCGACAATGCTAACGCCTCTCGGCTCAGCCGTCATCAGCGTGGGGCCTCGCTCGGCTTGGTATCCCTTTCCTAACAACCAGGCCCGCTAGCGTTCACGGTCTCTCCGGATCACCGCCCTGCCCGGCGCAAGCATGCCAAGGACCGGGCCGGCATACTTCGCGTTGTAGGGTTCGGCCTCGGCAGGCGTCGGCGTAACCCCTCAACACCGGGGCAGCACGATCCCGCCCGAGTTCTTGGTCGCCATCGCAACGGCCCCTTCTCGAGATTACGCCTCCCGCTCGGCCGACGGCAGGGTGGGCCGGCCCTTGAACAGGTTTCATGAAGCCTGGAACAAAAAACTAGGTCGCCGCCTCCAGCAACACGCAGCGGTGCGGATCGACCGAAAGATACGCCAGTTGGCCCGCAACGACGGGCAGGCTGGTTTGGCGCACGACCACCTCGCGGCCGCCCCAGCCGACATGCGCTTGTGTCATGTCGCCGAGGAAGACGGTCCGCGCGACAGTTACCGGCCAGACGTTGTGCCGCGCTTGCGGAGCGTCCGGAGTGAGGTGGAGATGAACGGTGCGAACTGAAAAGGTCGCGGTCGGCCCCAACGTCCGGCCATGCGCGACGCCGTGCATCACCATACTGCCCGCGGTTTCGATCGCAATCAGCCCGTCGGCGGCGAGGTCGGGGCGGAGGCGGCCGGCGATCAGGTTGGCGGACCCGACGAAATCGGCGACGAATTCGGTGCGCGGGAAGTCGTAGATCTCGACGGGGTCCCCGATCTGCTCGATCTGCCCGGCGCGCATGACCACGATCTGATCCGACATCGCCAGCGCCTCCTCGAGGTCGTGTGTGACATAGAGCGACGTGACGCCGAGCCGGTGCTGCAACTCGCGCAATTCGATGCGCATGTCGCCGCGCAGCTTGGCGTCCAGATTGGAGAGTGGCTCGTCGAACAGCAGGATGGCGGGAGAAAAGGCGCAGGCGCGGGCGAGTGCGACGCGCTGTTGCTGACCGCCGGAGAGCTGCGACGCAGGGCGCTGGGCCAGTGCGCCCATCTGCACCAGGTCGAGCGCGGCGTGAACCTTGTCGTGGAGTTCAGCCGGCTTGGCGCGGCGGACTCGCAGGCCGTACGCGACGTTCTCGAACACGGTCATGTGTGGCCAGATGGCATAGGACTGGAACACCATCGACAGGCCGCGCTCTTCGGCCGGGATATTCAGTCCGGCGGCGCCGTCATAGACGACGCGGTCGCCGATCCGGATCCGCCCCGCGCTCGGCCGCTCGAGCCCCGCGACCGCGCGCAAGGTCGTGGTTTTGCCGCAGCCAGAGGGGCCAAGCAGCGTCAGTTGCTGGCCGGGTTCTGCGCGGAAGCTGACGGGACCGACGGCGACTACCGGGCCATAACTGATTGCGAGGTTCTCGACCTCGATCTGCATGTTACCCGCCAATTGGAGGGCCGATCCGGGCCAGACGCCGCGTGCTAAGGGTGAATACGATCATGATGACCCCGACGACGGCCGTCTGAATAAGCGCCATCGCGGCGGTGAGCTCCGACGAGCTGGCAAAGAATGCTTCTACGATAGCGGGGGTCAACACTTTCGAGTTTGGGCCCTGCAACAATATCGACGCGCCGAGTTCGCGCACCGAGGCGATGAACAGCAGCAGCCAGGCGGCAAGTAGGCCGGGTCGTAGCAGCGGCATGGTGATAGTGCGCAGCCGATACCCCCAGACGGCGCCACAGACTTGGCCACACTCCTCGAGGCTCCTGTCAAGCTGGACGAGCACGCCGGAGATGGTGCGCACGCCAAGCGGCAGGAACACCGTCAGGTAGGCGATCAGCAGCAGCCAAAACGTGCCGTAGATCGGCACCGGCGCGGCGAGCCAGGCCCACATCATGCCAAAGGCGAAGACGAGGCGCGGCACGGCTTGGGGGAACATGACAATGTATTCGAGCGCGCCGCGGCCGGGCAGGCGGCTGCGGTTTATGAGCCACGCCAATAGGAAGGTGACGAAGACGCCGATCGTGGCCGTCAACAGGCCGAGCAGGAGAGAGTTCACGAGCGCAGAGCGGACGGCGTTGAGCATGAGCGCCTCGCGGAAATGGTCGAGCGTGAAATTGCTGGCCGCCGGCAGGGCGACGGCGAGCTTTTGCAACGCGGCGTAGATCAACGTGAGAAGGGGCAGCACGACCGACAGTAGGACGTAAAGCGCGCATACCCCGAACAATATCCAGCGGAGCCGGCCGACGTCCATCAGCCGCGGGCGGAACGCCTTGCCGGTAACGGTGACATAGCTGCCGCGCGAGATGACCCGGCGGTACAGGAACAGCATGGCGAACATGACGCCGAACAGCGACACGCCCATCGCCGCCGCGAGCGAGATGCGGGGCGGATATTGCGAGACCATTTGATACATGGCCGTGGTGATGACGTAGAAGCGGTTTGGCAGGCCCAGCACGAGGGCGGCGGAGAACGAGCCCAGCATCTCGGCAAACACGTAGATGCCGGCGCCGAGCACGCCGGGCGCGACCAGCGGCAGAGTGATCCGCAACATGGTGCGCAGCCGGCCGCCGCCGATCACATGCGAAGCTTCTTCGAGCGACGGGTCCATCGATTTCATGACGGCGCCGATCATGACGAACGCAACGGAGCCCTCGAACAGGGCCATCACCCAGGCGATGCCAATTGGGCCGGTGATGTCGATCAGCGACTCGGTCCCGCCCAAGCGGCGCCAGACTTGGTTGATGAAGCCGCTTTCGGGCGAGCCAAGAAGGCTCCAGGCCAGGGCGCCGAGCAGCGGTGTGACGTAATACGGAACGGCCATCGCCTGCTCGAGCGTCCGCCGGAACGGAACCTCGGTGCGGTTGAGAATCCAAGCGGTCAGGAAGCCGAGGACGAGCGCCATGACCGTGGCGGCGAGCGAAACCACCAAGGTGTTGAGCAGGATCTGCCAGTAGTCGGCTAGGCGGACGAAGTTGTCGAAACCGTAGGCGCTCGGCGGGCGGGCTTCGGGCTCGCCGACGTCAAACGCCGCCTGCATGAGGAAGTAGACGGGGTAAAGCACGCAAAAGGCGGCCACCAGCGCGACACCGCCGCCGATCACGAGTTGGCCGGGGAGCCTCGGCCGCCGAGCTGCGGACAAGGTTGGCGCTTACAGCCCCAGCATCCCGTTCCATTCCTTGGAGAAAGCGGGTTGGCTGGCGAGATACTCGTCCATATCCTTCGGCCAAAGCAGATTGAAGTCCGACAAGCGACCACCGCCGGGCAGCGGCGGCGCATCCTTTCGCAGCGATGGATAGATCAAGTAAGGATTGCCCTGCGTCACGGCCTGCCCGCGGGGTGAGAGCAGCCAGTCGATGAACAGCTTGGCGGCTTCCGGGTGTGCCGCCTTGCTGACGATTCCGGCGCAGGTCGGCGTGACTGGCAGGCCGCTCGGGGGTGCGACGAACGCGATCGGCGCGCCTTTTTGTTTGTAGAGGTAGTATCCAGCATATTCCGCCAGGGCGCAGACCTTGTCATCACCTTTGGCGAGGCGGTCGAAGAGTTGCGCTCGGGCGTCGAAGCCCTTGGGGCGTTGCTTGGCAAACTGCTTCCAGAAGTCGTCGCCGTATTCTTTGCGCAACGTATACCACTGCGCGAATTGCATGCCGGACGTGGCTTGCTTGACGCTGACCGCGTTGCGCCATTTGGGGTCGAGCAGGTCTTCCCAGGTCTTTGGCGCTTCTTCCGGCTTAACCCGGTCGGTGTTGTAGGCGATGCCGGCGAAGGTGACTCCGCTCCAGGTCCAGAACCCCGGCGGCGTACTCTCGTATTTCGACTCGTAGGCGCCGAGTTGCGGCGAGGCGTATTGCGCGAAGCCGCCCTTCTTCTGGAAGTCGATGGCGGTCCCGATCTCGGAGAACTGGATGACGTCGACGCTAAACCGTCCGGCGCCGCGTTCGGAGAGGATCTTATTGTATAGCGCGCCGTTCTGGGCTCGCAGGTAGTTTGCTGTGATCTTTGGATAGTCCTTGTTGAAGCCCTCGACGACGGCGGCAGCCCCGGATTCGCCGTCATGGGTGTAAAACAGCAACTCGCCTTCGGCTTCGGCCTTGGCGACGTCGGCGCCCGTCCTGACGTCTTCGGCGCGCGCGGGGGCGAGCGGTAGCGTGGCGAGGGCTGTGCCGCTCGCGATCAGATAGCGGCGGCTGATCCTGGTTCGGTCGAACATCGATGCGCTCCTCCCTCGCCCGCCATTATGCTAGCCGGTGCGTCGAGGGTTGGATTGCCACGATGCAGGGGTTGATCGCAACGCCGGTGTAGGCGGCGATTGCGGATGTTGGTGACGGCGCGGTCGCTGTGTATCTCGTGCCGCTGGTATACGGCGGGGGAAAAGGCCAACTAGCACCCGCGCTGTCTCAGAGATTGTCCAGAAGGGAATCGAGCGAGAACAACATCCCGTAGGCCGAGAACCCGTAGTAGAGCGCCCCGAGCACGAAGCCGATTGCAAGCGAAACCGCCCATCCCTTGGCCGTTCCGTGCCCGCGAGCACCAGGGGTCCTCACCCCGAGATAGTAGCAGAGCCCGGTGCCGATCAGGCAGCATGTAAACAAGATCATGGCGAGGGCTTAACGCATATGGGGCGTCCCGCCCACCGCTCGAACAGCGGCCGAAGCGCAGGCCCCACGCGCGGATGCGCTCATAGCTGACCACGATCCGGATGGAGGGTGGTCTTCATCCCCGGAACCCTGCGGCCCCGGCTTTGGCGCGACGGCGGCACGGCTCGTGCGGCGCTACGGAGGAGCGTTGCTGGGCGAGTAAGTGTGTCTGGTCGATCAGGATGCCGTAGGGGCAGGCTGACGTCCAATCGTCACACCAACGGCGTTATCGTTTACAGCCTTACGCCCGAGCGCGGTAAGCGGGAGATTTAGCGTTCTGCTCGCGCCCGCTATCCTCCTTCATCTGGCAATTGTCTCGGGCACGCCGTATACCGTTCGGGGCAGCCGACGCCGGTTGATTGGCGAAATGCATTCGCTCTGAGAGGCACATAGATGACTACGGTCGTGCTCAATCGTCGTACGCTCGCGTTTGCTGGTAGCTCCGTGTTGGCACATGGGATGTTCGGGGTCCTCTCGTCTGCCCGTGCGCAGGGTCTTGCACCGACTGAGTCGATGTCGGGCGGGTCAAACAACTACCGCAAAGGCGCGCCGCTGTTGGATCGGCTCGGCAAGGGCGGGTTCTGGATGACGGGCACAATGCGTCGCGCTGGCGATGGGGCTCCGCTGGCCGGGCGGCGCGTTCAGATTTGGGCGCACACGATCGAAGGGCAGGAGCACGAACCGCAGAGCCAAGGCGCCACACTCACCGACAAGGATGGGGCATTCCGTCTCGAAATGCCGCAAATCATTCCCGTCTTCGGCCAGCCGCATGGCCATCTGGCCTATGACAGCGGCGAATATAAAACCGTCTTCTTGCGTCCAGTGATGCGGAGCGCGAAAGAGACCACCCTCGAGGCGCACTTTGTCCTTCAGCCAGCCTGACCAGGTTGACGGCTAAGGGATGAGATCGGCCCGGGCGACCCTGATATGGGCCGCCGTTGCCGCCGTCGTTTGCGTGCCGATTGCCGCCGCAGCGGCGAGCCCGCTGCTCGTATGGCGCGACCCGGTCTACATACTGGCCGGGTTCGCCGGGATCGTGGTCCTGAGCCTAGTGCTCGTTCAGCCTTTGCTAATTGGCGGCTATTTGCCGGGACTGTCAGCCGTTCGCAGACGGCGCGCCCATCGCTGGATCGGGGGAGCACTGGTTGGAGCGGTCATCATTCACGTCGCGGGCCTTTGGATCACCAGCCCGCCTGACATGATAGACGCCCTTTCGTTCATATCGCCGACGCCGTTCTCCCCGTTCGGTGTGATTGCGATGTGGGCCATCTTCGCCGTCGGGCTCTTGGCCGTATTCCGGCGACGATTGCGACTTCGGCCGCGAACGTTCCGTGTCGCTCACATGGTGCTCGCGGTGGTTATCGTCGCGGGGGGAACCGTCCATGCCATGCTGATCGAGGGGACGATGGAGACGGTGTCGAAGGCTGTCCTTTGCGCGCTCGTTCTCGCCGCGACCTTAAAGGTCATGGCTGACCTGAGAGTGTGGAGGAATTGAGCGACGCCGCGCGTAGATGTACCGCAACGGTAGTGGCATGCCGGTGCAAGGTGCGCGCTACTGGGCAAATCATGCCATGGATGCTGTGTCACGAGTTCCGCCCCGAAGGGACTGAGCGCATGTTTTCATTAGGACAGAAGGTCTGGCACCGAAACGGACAACGCAGCGGGACCGTGCTGGAAGTGGATGATGACAGAGTTTACATCGCGCAAGACAATGGCGCCGAGCTCGATTTTTTGGTCAGCGACCTGACTGCCACACCGCCAACGGTCGGTGAGACGCCTGGAGAAAAGCTTAGGAGCAGGGTAGCCGCCGGGTCGAGCTATCAAGCACCGGTGCGCTCGTTGACCGCTGAAGACATCACGCCAGAACATCTGCGGGTGTTGGCAGCCGTACCCCAGCGAACTTTGCGTGCGGTGGCTACGGTTCTCGAACGGAGACCAGGGGGCGGGAGGTTCAGCGCGCTCGATGTCGCCGACAAGATCAACGTGATCACGGAAGTGACGGCCGTCTCCTATCGTACCATGCGAGAGTATAGCGACCGACCCGGTGAACTCGGTCTGCTCATGGGCAAGGGTCTTGCCGATCAGAGCAACTAGGCTGCGCGGCCATGGTGCGCGGTATGTCGACAAGTAACGTTAGGAGATGATCCTTCGCGACCTCGGCTTGGCGGCGGCCCGTGCCATCATCCCCCATGTGGATGACCTGGGCGCCAGCCATGGCGCGAACCACGCCTTTCTGAACCTGACCCGCGCGGGTCTGGTCACGTGCGGATCGGTCATCGTCCCTGGACCTTGGTTCAAAGAGATCGTGGACGCTACGTGTGCGGACCCGTCGCTCGACTTGGGCGTCCACTTGACCCTTACCAGCGAGTGGGCAGCGTGCCGGTGGGCCCCCATCTCCACCACGAGCAAGGCGTCCGGTCTTGTCGATGACGACGGATACTTCTGGCGTGATCTGGACGGTGTGCGCCGCCACCTCGTGGTGGAGGCGGCAGAGGCCGAGTTGCGGGCGCAGATCGAGCGCGCTTTCTCGTTAGGGATGCGGCCCACCCACATCGACGCGCACATGGCCGCCGCCATGCTCCCGGAGTTGCTCGGCATACACGTGCAACTCGCGCGAGAGTATGGGCTGTTTCCCGTGCTGCCACGTTCGATCTCGTGGCCACCAGACAGCAGATCGTACCGCGCCGCTGTCGGTGCCTTGGATGCGGAGGGCGTGCCCGTGGTCGATCACTGCCGCGGCACACTCGCCGTCAGCCCCGATGAGCTCGCTGATAACTGGGCCGGCGTCCTGCGGGACCTTCCCCAGGGGCTGACTCATCTTGCCCTCCACTGCACGACACCCGGCGAGTTTTCTGCAATGTCCTCCCTGCACGCACCGTGGCGATATGCTGAATACGAGCTGTTCGCGAGCGGCTGTTTCGCAACCTTGTGCGCTGCTGAAGGAATTGTCACTGTCGGGACCCGGGCGCTTCAGGCGCTCGTCGTGGCACGCGCTGAACCGTGAGCGGGCCCTCCCTGCCCATCCCGGCAAACCAGTCCTTTCAGATGAGCCGTCATCTGAGCTGCATTGAGCTATGCAACCCCGCCTCAGCCTCGTTGCCCTGAGGGTAACCAACCTGGGCCGAGCCTCGGCTTTCTACGAAGGGTTGGAGTGGGCCAGGAGGGTCAGTAAGGCGAAAGGCGTCGCCCTCTTCCAAGGGCGAAGCGGAAGGGCGCTCCGGGCCTCTTCGTGCGCCCGTCCCACGCCGCGATCTTTTACCGTTTTAATCGGGGACGACCAGTTGCAAGCTGGCGGTATTGGGTCGCCTAGTGCTGCGCTTGAGACACACGGCGGTATCGTGTGCGATACCGCCGTGTGGATGTTTAGAAGTTCATGCCGTCGGACCCGTGACCGGTGTCTTGCGGCAAGGATTGCTCACGCTTCTCGGACCGCTCGGCCACCATCGCCTCGGTCGTAATGAGCAGCCCGGCTACCGACGCTGCGTTCTGCAGCGCAACCCGGACGACCTTGGTCGGATCGATGATCCCAGCCGCGATCATGTCTTTGTAGGCGCCGGCCTGGGCGTCAAAGCCGAAGCTGTATTCTGCGTTCTCGAGAACGCGGCCGCCGACAACGGCTCCATCCTCACCGGCGTTCTCAGCGATCTGCCGGAGCGGAGCCTGGACAGCCTTGCGGACGATTTCGATGCCGAACCGCTGATCCTCGTTGTCGGCCTTGACGTGCGCGAGGATGAGGCTCGCACGGGCGAGGGCAACCCCACCGCCGGGCACAATGCCCTCTTCCACGGCCGCACGGGTCGCGTGCAGCGCGTCGTCGACACGGTCCTTGCGCTCCTTGACCTCGACCTCGGTCCCACCGCCGACGCGGATCACCGCGACGCCGCCGGCGAGCTTGGCCAGACGCTCCTGCAGCTTCTCGCGGTCATAATCCGAGGTGGTCTCCTCGACTTGCGCCTTGATCTGCTCGCAACGCCCCTTGATCAGCTCCGACGATCCGGCACCCTCGATAATGGTCGTGTTCTCCTTCTCGATCAGCACTCGCTTGGCCTGGCCCAGCATATCGAGTGTGACCGTCTCGAGTTTGATGCCGAGATCGTCGCTGATCACTTGGCCTCCCGTCAGCACCGCAATGTCTTCCAGCATCGCCTTGCGACGATCACCGAAGCCCGGCGCCTTCACGGCTGCGACCTTCAGGCCACCGCGCAGCTTGTTCACCACGAGTGTGGCCAGAGCTTCGCCCTCGATGTCTTCGGCGATGATCAGCAGCGGACGGCTCGATTGCACCACGGCTTCGAGCAGCGGCAGCAGTGTTTGCAGACCTGACAGCTTCTTCTCGTGAATCAGGATGTAGGGATTGTCGAGATCGACCGTCATCTTTTCTGCGTTGGTGATGAAGTAAGGGCTGAGATAGCCGCGGTCGAACTGCATGCCCTCGACCACTTCGAGCTCGGTCTCCATGCCCTTGGCTTCCTCGACGGTGATGACACCCTCGTTGCCGACCTTCTGCATAGCCTCGGCGATCATCTTGCCGATGGCGGAGTCGCCGTTGGCGGAGATGGTGCCGACCTGGGCTGTCTCGGCCTCGGTCGTGATCTTCTTGGTGCGCTGCGCCAGTTCCTCGACCAGGGCGGCAACTGCCCGATCAACGCCGCGCTTCAGGTCCATCGGAGCCATCCCGGCCGCAACGGCCTTGCCGCCCTCGCGCGTAATCGCCTGGGCCAATACGATCGCCGATGTCGTGCCATCGCCGGTTACGTCATTGGTCTTGTTGGCCACCTCACGCACCATCTGAGCGCCCATGTTCTCGAACTTCTCGGCTAGTTCGACTTCTTTCGCCACCGTCACACCGTCCTTGGTGATGCGGGGTGCGCCATAGCTCTTGTCGATGATCACGTTGCGACCCTTCGGGCCCAAAGTGACTTTCACCGCTTCAGCGAGAATATCAACACCGCGCAACATGCGGCTGCGTGCGTCGTCGCCGAAACGAACTTCTTTGGCTGCCATGTTCTTGTTCTTTCTTGTTGATTTAAGCGGCTTTAGCGAGGGCGGGCGCGCCTTCGATGATGCCCAGCAGGTCGCTTTCCTTCATAATCAGCAGATCTTCGCCGTCGAGCTTCACCTCGGTGCCGGACCATTTGCCAAACAGGACGCGGTCACCCGTCTTCACGTCGAGCGTCAAAACCGTACCGCGCTCGTCACGTACACCGGAGCCGATGGCCACGATCTCGCCTTCCATCGGCTTTTCCTTGACGGTGTCGGGAATGATGATGCCTCCGGCCGACTTCTCGAGCGGGGTGATGCGGCGGATTACGACGCGGTCGTGCAACGGACGAAATTTCATAAATTACTCCCGGCGAACGGTGCAGCCGGGAGTTTCACTCGCCGTCCGGTCCGCCTCCACGAGTCTTAGCACTCTACGCTGAAGAGTGCTAACTTGTATTGCTTTCGAGAAGAGCGGGCGTGGCACATGCCCGTTCGCACCGCTCAATGGCCTCCTGCATCACCTCCTGGGAAACCCAGAACGGCGTTGCTTCGACGGCAAGCGGCGACGTCGCGCTGAGCAAGGCGGCAATGTTCGCGGCCCCTCAACGCAAAGAGGTGTCCTTGTTCGGACAGTCGTCCGTCATACCGGCTTGCCGGACGCTGCGCGAGTCGGCGGCGACACGCGCGCCGCGACGCCGAACGCAGGCGCCCCAGTTTCGGCCGGAACACGGCGCAGATCCCGTTCCGTCAGCAGGATTCGGCTCGTTAAGCCCGGCGGAAGTGCGCTGATGCGGAGCACCGCCGCGGCATTGATAAGGGTGCGGAAGCGGTCGAAGGAGCGACGGCGCAGCGTTGCCGACGAGCCATCCGCGAGCCCAGACGCCGCCTCTAGCGCTTCATTAGACACCTCGCATTTGATGCGGCGCGAGCCGTCCTGGATCTCGAACCCGACGAGGTCATCACCGCTATTCCCGTCAACATTGCTGCTCATCCAGATCGCCTTCGGCTATTTCGCGCTGCTCTTACCGGGAGTGTTTCTGACGGGAAGCTGATACTGAGAGGCGGCTGCAGGTGCCGGCTTCTTCGCCGCAGCTTTTGGCTTCTTCGCCTCGCGATTGCCCTTCTTCTGCCCTTTGGCCATGCTCAGCTTCCCTCGTTGTTTTGGGCCCGTTTCGCTCCGAGCGAAGCCGCCAGCAGCAGCTGGCCTCGCGCTTTATAACCGTCCGACCCATGCATGGTTATCGAAATCGTGGACCACCCTCGTGCAAATATGTTGCTTCCAGGAATCACGATGTCCTTGCGGTCATCGACGTGGAGATCCGCCAGGGACATCCAGGCGAAGCAGTCCCATTTGACCCTAGTACCGTGGGCTTACATCGGTAGTACAGCTTCAAACGGTCCATGCTGCCGGAAACCGTCGTCCGGACTAGGCTTTCAGTGATGCGGTGACCCCCATTGGCGTTATTGGCCTACGTTGCCTAGAAGGGAAAATTTGATCTAAGAGAATTGGCATCACTCCTATTTCTTATTGGATTTACAAGCAAGACAGTTATTTTCGTGAAAGACGATCAACGCTCACCGCCTGAATAGACAGGCAGAATAACCGGACAGTGGTTTGGGCAACTATCAGATCGCCTAATTTTGTTGAATAATAGCACTGGGCTAGCCAGGGTTGGATCGATGAACTTCGGCCGCAAGCGCCAAGAGGCCATCTATGTCGCAGGCTTTGCCGGACGGCGGCCGGTGATACCGACGGCACCGAGGGCCTTGGAGCAAGCTGCTCTGAGAATGCTGAACAAGGATGCGGCCGCCTATTTTGCCGGCGGCGCCGGCCTCGAGCGCACCATCGCAGCCAACGAGGCAGCGTTCGACCGTCACGGCATCGTACAACGGATGATGCGAGACGTTTCAGCCCGGGACCTGTCCGTCACGCTGTTCGGTCGCACCTTGCCGTTGCCGCTCCTGCTCGCCCCGATCGGCGTATTGGAAATGGCACACCGGGACGCTGACATCGCCGCGGCCCGTGCCGCCGCATCTGCCGGGATCCCGTTCATCACCTCCAGCCAGGCCTCGCGCACCATGGAGCAGATTGCTGCAGCGTCCGGAACCGGGCCACGCTGGTTTCAGCTCTATTGGTCCAGCCGTGATGAGCTGACGGCAAGCTTTATCGAACGAGCTGAGCGATCCGGCTACGAAGCGATCGTGGTCACGTTGGACACTACCATGCTCGGATGGCGCAACCGGGACCTGGATCGAGGCTACCTTCCGTTCCTGCGCGGCCGAGGCATCGCCAACTATGTCTCTGATCCTGTCTTCCAGTCGCTTTCCGTCGATCATGCCGCGATGCCCAGGCCAAAGCCAGGCCTGGGGCTGGTCCGGTCGCTGCTCGAACTCCTGAGCGCACATCCGGGGGCACTGGCACCGGGATCGGGCCCCGGTGCGGCGCTCGCGTCGGTGCGGCGATTCCTCGCCATCTATTCACGCCCAGACTTGACCTGGGAGGACTTGCCGTTCCTACGAACACGCACGCGGTTACCGATCCTGCTGAAAGGAATCGTCCATCCGGACGATGCTAAACAGGCGATTACTGCCGGCATGGACGGTATCATCGTGTCCAATCATGGCGGCCGACAGGTAGACGGGGCAGTAGCGGCGCTGGACGCCCTGCCGGGGGTGATCGATGCCGTGGCGGGCCAGATTCCTGTGCTGTTCGACAGTGGCATCCGCACGGGATCGGATATCCTGAAGGCACTCTGTCTTGGCGCGGCCGCCGTGCTGATCGGGCGTCCCTATATTTGGGGTCTGGCTCTCGCTGGCGAAGTAGGTGTCGCCAACGTCATCAGCAACCTGGCAGCGGAACTAGACCTGACGATGGGCCTGTCTGGCCGGCGCACCATCAAGGAGCTAACTCCGGACGTCATCCACCCGGCGTCGGGCCGATACTGACGCCGCTCGATCTCTCGGATCGGCCTGTGATCCCGGTCGTGCCACCAGCGGCCATTTTCACAACCCGGCCTGCGCCGACTATCGGCCAAGCTGCGCGCAATCCTGGAACCTCCCCCTGTCGGGACGCGACGTTCGCACGATGAAGGCGCAGGCGGCAGGTGGCGCGATCGCCGACGCACGCGACGTGGACCGCTGGATGCGCGCCGTGTTCGGGGGACGCGTCGTGCCGCCGAAGCAGCAGACGGAGAATCGCTGCCGAGCAATCAAGCCACGGGATCTATGGCTCCTGGCGCGACTAATTCAGAGCAAAGATAAGGCCCGTACGATGGACGGGATCGCAGCTTTCACTGGGAAGTAGCCACGCTTGGCATGCGGCCAGGTTAGCTCGTCCCAAGAGCGGCGCAGCCGTAGGCAGTTGGGCGGTAAGGCGTCGGCAGAGGGGCCGACGGGCGGCCACGCCGTGACGATCGGCAGGTCACCGGCCCAGCCCGGCACGGCCGCGTCCGCGGTGCAGCCGAAGTGTCGTTGCGACCGCGCCAGAGCATCCGTCATGGCCTCCCGATCCGCCTTCCGGACCAACTCCGACGCATGTGGCGCATGAACGAGACGCCCGCCGACACGGGTGACCGTGGCCGCTCCCAAGGGCAGGCTTTCCGGATACAGATCGTCGAGGTGCAACAAGAGCGCCACATCGCCGGACGGCGGTGCGTCCGCAGGCGGCAGCGCAACCGCGGCGGGCGCTTCGGGTTCGTCGAGCGGCACCGGGCTCTCGTTCAGGGTCGTGGGCGAGAACCTGCCGGCGGTGTAGCGGCGGATGTTCTCGGCGCGGGCGGCGTAGGCCTTGCCGCGTGTGTGCAGCCCGGCCACCCAGCGCCAGGACAGGGTGTTGCTGGCCGGGTCGCCGTCGAGCAGATGTTGGAGGAAGAAGTCGGCGCCAAGGACCCAGGGCAGGCGCAGGGTGAAAATCCAGATCGAGGCGAACCACATCCGGGTGTGGTTGTGCAGCCAGCCGGTATCCACCAGTTCGTGGGCCCAGTCGTCGAAGCCGTCGATGCCGGTGCATCCGGACACGGCGTTCTCGTAGGCCCGGCGCAGGCCGGAATTGGCGGCCAGCCGGTCCCGTTCCGCCGCAACCGTGTCGTTGGTGCGCGACCAAATCGAGGGGTGCGTCTCGAGATGCCCTTTAAAGTAGGAACGCCAGAACACCTCCTCGACGAACTTGGCCGCCCGCTCCGGCCCATGTACGGCCAGGGCGGCCTCGACCACTTCCTGCTCCAGCAGCAAGCGACGGCGCAGGTAGGGAGACAGCGCCGTGGTCGTCGGCTCCGCCTGCGGCCCCGCGTCGGTGTTGCGATTGGCGGCATAGGCCGGGCCGGAGCGCGGCACCACCTCGGCCAGGCGGGCGAGCGCGGCGGCGCGCGTGAAGACGATCGGTTGGTTCATGGCATGCATGTGGGAGTGCTTCGCCGGCTGCCACCAGGCACCCATATCGGGGTGATGATCGAGGGCTGTTGAAGCCTTCGCCGGTGTTGCTGGAGAGCGTCGGATCCACGCGGCGACAACAGCAGAGAACAACCGCCTGCCGATATCGCACGCGGTCGTCGTTGACAGGATCCCCGACGGGGCCCTAACACTTCGCCATATGGCGAAGTGTTCAGCATCAGACCTCGATCGCACCTTCGCGGCTCTTGTCGATCCCACGCGCCGGGCGATCCTGGCGCGCCTGGAACAAGAGGGCAGCGTGGCGATCAGCGAGTTGTCGCGCCCGTTCGCGATCAAGCTGCCGACGGTCATGAAGCACCTCGGTGTCTTGGGCGATGCGGGGCTGATCACCCGAACCAAGACGGGCCGCACCGTCGCAGTTCGAGCTCGCAGCCGGTCCGATGGAGGAAGCGATGCATTGGTTGCGCCGATACGAGCGGTTTTGGTCGGCTCGGCTCGACCGGCTGGCCGCCCATGCCGAGGCCATGGAAGCGAAAGTACGGGCGGATGAGGCGTCGAGGGACGATCCATGACCAGTCTGACACTGGTGCGTCGCATCGCGGCCCGCCCGTCGATCGTGTTCGATGCACTGACGACACCGGACGGCATCCGATGCTGGTGGGGGCCTGACGATGGTCCCGTGCTGATCGCCGAAACCGATGTCCGCTTGGGCGGCCGCTTCAGGGTGCGCTTTCGTATGATCGACGGAACGGAGCATGAGAGCAGCGGCGAATATATCGAGGTCTTGCGGCCGACACGCCTGGTGATGAGTTGGCGCTGGACCGTTGGCGGCGAGGCCGCGGAGACCGGCGAGGAGTCGCGCGTCGAGATAGATCTTCGCCCGATTGCGAACGGGACGGAACTGACATTCACCCATGAGCGGCTGCAGACTTTGGCGTCTCGGGACAGTCACGCATGGGGTTGGACCGGCGCGCTGGCTAAGCTCGAGCGATATTT
The DNA here is from genome assembly GCA_963835135.1 of uncultured Alphaproteobacteria bacterium. Classification (GTDB taxonomy): domain Bacteria; phylum Pseudomonadota; class Alphaproteobacteria; order Acetobacterales; family Acetobacteraceae; genus JAVVHH01. The sequence goes on along the minus strand of CAWIEF010000004.1, from coordinate 123,257 downwards.
CGTGAAAGAAACGGGTCACGCTGCATCCCAACCATGACACGCTGGGCTTCCTGAATTCGTGCGCGGTATCGTTCTAGATCGTAACAGTTTAGCCGGTGGAGAGAGAAAATGGCCAGCCCTGACGGCACCCCGATCTGGTACGAACTGATGACCACCGACGCCGACGGCGCGCAGGAGTTCTACGCCGACGTCGTTGGCTGGAACATCGGCCCCTTTGGGATGGAGGGTGCTGGCGATTACCGCATCCTCACCGCGCCCGACGGCCAGGGGGTAGGCGGGCTGATGACGCTGCCCGACGGCGCGCCGATAACGCCCGGTTGGTTTTGCTACATCGGCGTTCAGGACGTCGACGGCACTGCCGAGAAGATCAGGTCGCTCGGCGGCAGCGTTCATACGGGCCCGCAGGATATTCCTGGCGTAGGCCGCTTCGCGATGGTGGCGGATCCGCAGGGCTTGATGTTTTACGTCATGCGCGGAGACGGCCCGCAGGTTCCACAAGCGTTCCATGTCACTGCGCCGGGTCATTGTGGCTGGAACGAGTTGGTTACCAGCGATCATAAAGCCGCGCTCGCCTTCTACGGCGAACTATTCCACTGGGCCAGTACCGAGGCGATGCCGATGGGCGAAATGGGCGATTACTGCTTCATCGATCACGCCGGTCAGCGAATTGGCGCGATGATGACCGCAGGCGCCGGTTGGCCAACACGCGCGACCTACTACTTCAACGTGCCCTCGATCGACGCCGCGATGCCCAAGATCACCGGTGGTGGTGGCATCGTGACCATGGGTCCGCATGAAGTGCCCGGCGGCATGCACATCGTGATGGGCACGGACCCGCAAGGCGCCGCCTTCGCGCTGGTGGGCGGACAATAGGGAGCAAAGACGATGGCAAAGATGACCACCTGCCTATGGTTCGACCATGGCCAGGCCCGCCAAGCCGCCGAGTTCTACGCCAGCGTGTTCCCCGATACGCATGTCGGGCCGGCGCTCAATTCGCCCGCGGACAATCCGTCGACCAAACGTGGACAAGAAATCACCGTCGAGTTCACGTTGCTCGGTCAGTCGTTCGTCGGGCTGAACGGAGGCTCCCGCTTCAGCCCCAACGAGGCCGTCAGTTTCCAGGTCTTCACCGACACGCAGGAGGAGACGGATCGCTATTGGAACGCGATCGTCGGCAACGGCGGTGCGGAAAGCATGTGCAGCTGGTGCAAGGACCGTTGGGGCTTCTCATGGCAAATCGTGCCCCGGCCGCTGATGGCCGGGATGACCGATCCCGACCCCGCGGCCGCCAAGCGGGTGATGGAAGCGATGATGACGATGCGCAAGATCGACATCGCCCAGATCGAAGCGGCTCGCACCGGCAGAACGACGGATGCGTAAGATCGTCGGCGGCATGTTCGTCTCGCTCGACGGCATCATCCAAGCGCCGGGTGGACCGACCGAAGACCCGACCGGCGGCTTCGTGCATGGCGGCTGGATGGCCCCCGTCGCGGACGAGCAGGTCGGTGCGGCGATCGGCGCGTTCTTCTCGCAACCGTACGACCTGCTGCTCGGGCGGCGGACCTACGACATCTTCGCCGCGTATTGGCCCTATGTGGACGGTGAGGGCGCGGCGATGGCCGAGGCGTTCACCGGAGCGAACAAATATGTCCTGACCAGGCGCGAGCCCCCGTTCCCTTGGGCGAACAGCCACCGTATGCGTGGCATGGACGACGTTGCGATGCTCAAGCGTGGCGATGGCCCTGATCTGTTGATCCAGGGCTCGAGCACGATCTATCCCGCGTTGCTCGCAGCGGGCCTGCTTGACCGACTTGTGCTATATACCTTTCCGATTTTGCTTGGCAGCGGCAAGCGGCTGTTCGGCGAGGGTACTCCGTCCGGAACGCTCAAGCTGGTCGATCACCGCGTCACGCCCGGCGGCACCGTCATCGCAACGTACGAGCCTGCGGGTTCGGTCGAAACGGGGTCGTTCGGCTCAATCGAGAGCGTGCGCGAAGACGAGCGGCAGCGGCACATACGGGACGGCACATGGTGATCCAGCTCTTCGGCCATCCCTTCTCGTCTTACACGTGGAAGGCGGAGATCGCGTTCTACGAGAACGAAATCCCGTTTGAATTCCGGATGGTCGATCCGGAGCATCCGGAGAACAGCGCCGAACTCTCGCGCCGGTCGGCGATGGGCAAGTTCCCGTTGTTGGTCGAAGGCGAAGCGTCGGTGTTCGAGGCGACCGCGATCATCGAGTATCTCGAAGCGGTCCATCCCGGTCGGGTGGGAATGATCCCCAGCAATCCTGAAGCGGCGGTCAAGGTGCGGACGATGGACCGGGTGTTCGACAATTACGTCATGAACGTGATGACAGTGATCGTTGGCGATGCGCTTCGCCCCGAGGAGCACCGAGACCCATACGGAGTTGAGCGCGCCCACGCGCATCTGGACAGGATCTATGCCTGGCTCGACGCAGAACTGGGCGGCCGCGACTGGGCGTGTGGGGCGGAGTTCAGCCTCGCCGACTGCGCCGCCGCCCCCTCGCTCTTTTACGCCGATTGGGTGCACCCGATCGCTGAACAGCACGCCACGCTCAAAGCCTATCGCGGCCGTCTGATCGCCCGACCGTCGGTCGCGCGCTGCATCGACGACGCGCGACCATACCGCGCTTACTTCCCACTCGGCGCGCCCGACCGGGATTGAGAGTGTTCAACCAGCAGGCATCCCGTTTGGAACGGCGCGAGATTAGGACGTCTGCAAGGGCGCAACGTGCTTCTTCGTCTGCTACCGCAGGAGCCGGTGGCGTCTACCAGGTGCAGCCGCGCGGAGATCAGTAAGCGCGCCCTCGCGACGCGGCAGCGCGGTTGGAGACGTTCGGGAACTTGCCTGAGCCCGTCGCCTACGAGCCCGGGCTGCATGCCGCGCTCGGCCGCAAGGCCGGGTTCTGGCAGGAAGTGGACAGGCCAGGCTGAGTTGGGGCCACGCAGCTCGAGACGATATGGCCGGTTGCGCGAGTGAAGGCGCGGGCGAATAGTCGGTCGCAAGAGGATGGAGGACCGTGGCGTGACACTTCGTCGCCGTAATATGGTTATTGCTGGTGCCTTGATGCCGTTCGCCGCCCGGGCGCAACCGCGGCCGGTCATCAAGATTGGCGTGCTGAACGACATGTCTGGCCCCTACCGCGATGCCACCGGCACCGGATCGGTCGTCTGTGTACAGGCCGCCGTACAGCAGTTTGCCAGCGCAGGTTTCGACGTTCAGGTCATCCCGGGCGACCATCAGAACAAGCCTGATGTCGGTGCGGCACTGGCCCGGCAGTGGTATGACCGCGACGGCGTCGACGTCATCATGGACGTTCCGACCTCGTCGGTGGCGCTGGCGGTCAACACGGTCGCCAAGGAGAAGAACAAGCTCTATATCAACACCGGCGCCGGCACGGGGGATCTGACGGCAAGCCAGTGCACCGCGGTTACGATCCATTGGTCCTACGACACCTACATGCTGGCGCGCTCCACGGCGTCCCAGGTCACTAAGCTTGGTGGGAACAAGTGGTTCTTCGTTACGGCGGACTACGTCTTCGGCCAACAGCTTGCCCGGGACGCGATGCGGTTCGCCAAGGAGGGAGGCGCCGAGGTGCTGGGGGAACGGCGATACCCGTTTCCCACGACGACCGACTTCTCGGCCCTGCTGCTGGACGCAAAGGCGTCTGGTGCCAACGTGATCGGCTTCGCCAATGCCGGTGTCGACACCTCGAACTGCATCAAGCAGGCGCACGAGTTCGGGCTGCTCCAGACCATGAAAGCCGCCGCGCTTCTGATGGAGATCAGCGATGTGGAGGCGATCGGCACGGAGATAGGCGCTGGGTTGTATCTCACGGGAAGCTTCTACTGGGACCAGACCGACGGAACCCGCAAGTTCGCCAACACGGTCCAGCAAGCCATGCCGAACAGGCAGCCGCCGAACATGATCCAAGCCGGCTGCTACGCCGGGACTCTGCACTATCTCAAGGCGGTGACTGCGATGGGCGTGGAGCGGGCGCGCGATGGAGCGGCGATCTGCGCGCAGATGAAGGCGATGCCGACCGAAGACGATGCGTTCGGTCGAAACAAGATACGAGCCGACGGACTGTGCCTGTTGCCGGCTTACCTCTACCAGGTGAAGAGCCCGGCGGAGAGCACCTCGAAGTGGGATCTTCAGAAGCTGATCGCGACGACGCCGGCCAATGAGGCGTGGAAGCCTCTGTCCGAAGAAGGCTGCTCACTCGCCCCGAGCTAAAGCAAGCGTTCTCGGCAGGAGAGCGCTGGGTTGCTTCGATGCTGTTGGTCGTGATCATCGACTACAATCGCGATAGAGTTGACGTTGATCGGCTGTGCTGAAAGGCCGCAGCAAGTGGCAAACGAGCAATGGCCGTCGGCCGCCCTGCGTCCATGAAGATGCTGGCTGTTGCCTCCCGAACACTGCCTAAGAACCGCCTTTGCAAAAGGGCGGAACGGTCGGAACCGCATTCATCACTAGGCCAATCATTAGGACAGATGGAATGAAAGCTGCGGTGATCGGGTTGGGCCAAATGGGCGCGGGCATCGCCGCGAACCTGCACCGAGCCGGCTTTTTGAGCGCTGCCTGGGACCTGAGCGAAGCGGCGTGCAAAACGGCGGACGTGCCCATCCAAGCTCTGCCGGACGTCGCTGCCAGCGTCGACATGGTCCTGTTTGCCGTGCCGTCCTCGAGGGAGATCGAGGCCTGTCTCGACACCATGCTGCAGACGGACCGGCCCGGACAGGTGCTCATCGATCTCACGACGTCGCGGCCTGCGGACACGCGGCGACTGGCGGCACGGGCGGCGCTGGCCGGGCGCAGCTACTTGGATGCCGGGATGTCCGGCGGGGCGGCCGGGGCCGACCGGGGCACGCTGACCCTGATGATGGGCGGCGACGCGGCGGTCCTGGATCGGTGCCGGCCGCTGCTGGAGGTTATCGCGGCACGGATCTTCCACCTCGGCCCGGTCGGCGCCGGGCACACGATGAAGCTCGTGCACAACATGATCTGCCACACGAATTTCCTGGCGATGGCGGAGGGCTGCCGGTTGGCTGAACAGGCCGGGCTGCCGCTCGACGGCGTGGTCGAGGTTATCAATGCCGGCAACGCCCGCAGCTACATCAGCGAGGCGCGATTTCCCAACCACATCCTCTCCGGGCGGTTCGACGGCCGGTCTCATGTGTCCAATCTGGCGAAGGATCTGGCGATGGCGGCCGAGTTCGCCGGGCAGCTCGGGCAGCCCGCCCCGTATGCCCGGCTGACGGCCGCGCTGCTGGACTTGGCAGTGGCGGACGGGCGCGCGGGCGACGATTTCACCACCCTGTATCCCATCAGCGACACGCTGGCCCAGCGTCTGCCGGAATGACGGTGGTGCGGGCCGGCGGCTACCAGGGCCCGGGCTCGGTGCATACGCGAGGACTGCAGGCTCTCGGCGCGGCGCTCGACCGGCTGTCGCACGGGGCGGTGCAGCTGGAGCTGACCGAGAACGTGACCGCGGACGGCAGTGCGGCGACCAGCCTGCTGGCGCGGGTGGCGTCGGGACAGCTCGATCTCTGCTATTTCGCGTCGAGCTATCTGGCGGGGCAGGTGCCGGCGTTGGCCATGTTCGACCTGCCGTTCCCGGAGGCGGACCGGGACCACGCATATGGTCGGCTGGATGGCGCGCTGGGCGCGTTCATCGCCGATGCGGTGCGGCGGCAGGGCGACTACTGCGTGCTCGGCTTCTGGGACAACGGCTTTCGCCACCTGTCCAACCGCGTGCGGCCGATCGCGCATCCGCGGGACTGCCGGGGCCTGACCATCCGCACGCTCGACAACGCGCTGCACCATGCCGTGTTCTCGAGCCTGGGGTTCGCGCCCATCACGGTGGATGTGCGGGACCTGGTGCAGGCGGTGCGGTCGGGGCAGGTGGACGCGCAGGAGAACCCGTTGGCCAACACCGTCGGCTTCGGACTGCAGGAATGGCATCGGCAACACAGCTTGACCGGACATTTCTTCGGGGTGGCGCTGTTGTTGGCCAATCGGGTTTGGTTCGACGGCCTAGCCTTGGAGATGAGGTCGATACTCCTGGAGGCCGCGGCGGGCGCAACGGTGGTTCAGCGCGGCATGGCGGCGCAGGAGGAGATATGCGGCCTGACCGCGTTGCACGCCGGCGGGGCATCCGTGCTGGGCGCGGCAGACCTCGACCTGGCCGCCTTCCGGATGGCGGTTCAGCCCGTGCGCGAGCGGCTTCTGGCGGCCCTGGACCCGGCGCTCCGGGCGCTGTCGTCCAGCTAGCCGGGTTTGCGGGCCGGAACGGGCTCGATGCGGGAGACCCAGGCCAGGTGCGAGAGCCGGGTGAGGTTGTCCGGCGACACGTTGCGCAGCCGGATGCGGTTGAGGCCGCCATCGCGCCCGGCGAAGGTGCCGTAGCTGCCAAGGCGTTCGTTGTGGAAGCGCTCCGGCGTGAAATCGAGCACGACGATAACGGCCGAGGCGCCGGTGGCGCCGGCCAGCGCCGGGTCCAGGCGGGTGGATGCGGTGGCGGCGCCGTAGATGTCCTGACCGAACAAGATCGCGGCGATCAGGGTCACTCCGGTTGCCAGGCGGAGCATGGGGCCGTTCACCGGCCGCCCCCTTCGGCCCGGGTGATCAAGCCCCAGCGCTGCACCGTTCGCCGCTCGATCGGTAACAGGAGCAAGCGATCCATCGCCATGGCCAGGACCCCGATCAACAGGCAGCCGGCGACGATGATGTCGGTGCGGCTGAAATCGGCGGCGCGGAAGATCATCTGCCCCAGGCCGGTGGTGGCCCCGACCAGTTCGGCGGCGATAAGGGCGCGCCAGCCGAACCCGAGACCCGAACGCATCCCGTTCAGGATGTAGGGCAGCGCACCCGGGAAGGTCACGCTGCGGATCGTCTCCCAGCGGCTGGCGCCGAGCGTGGCCACGGATTGCTCGAGCACCTCGGGGACCAGCTGCACGCCGAGCACCGTGTTCTGGAAGACGATGAAGAATACCGAGTTCCAGATCAGGAACACGGCGAGCCCGGTGCCGATGCCGATCCAGCCGATCATCAGCGGTAGCCAGACGATGCCGCTGATCGCGTTGAAGAAGATCAGCAGCGGATTGAAGAACGCGGCCGCGCGCTTGTTCAGGCCGGTGGCGAACCCGGCGGCGACACCCATTGCCATGCCCAGGGCAGCGCCCAGGAGCAGACGCAGAAGACTTGCGGCGACGTCGGTCAGCAGGGCGCCGGAACCCGCCTGTTCGGCGACCGCGCCGATCACGTCTCCGATCGAGGGCAGCACCGAAAGCGGCGGCCGGGCGATGGCCCAATACACCGACCAGGCCGCCGCGATCAGCAGGATGGGCGTGAACGGCAACAGCCGCCAGACGGCCCGGTCGACCTGGATGCGCGCCGGCGACCGGAACGCGTCGCTCATTTGCGCAACACGCCCCAGCGCGCCAAGGTGAGCCGCTCGACCGGCGCCACGAGCAGCCGGTCCACGATGATGTACAGCACCCCGATCAGGATCATGCCGACCATGATGCGGTCGATCTGGCTGAACGCGCGCGCGCCGAAGATCAGGTCGCCCAGGCCGCCGCGGCGCACCAGCATCTCCGCCGCGATCAGCGCCCGCCAGCCGTATCCCATGCCCAGCCGCAACCCGACCACGATGGAGGGCAGCGCGCCGGGCAAATAGACGTCCCACATGATCCGCAGCCGCGACGCGCCCAGCGAGCGCAGCGCCAACACATAGTTTTCCGGCACGGCACGGACGCCGACGACCGTGTTGACGATGATCGGCACGATCAGCGTGTAGATGACCACGATCGCCTTGGTGGTGTCGCTGAAGCCGAACCAGATGATGGCCAGCGGCAGCCAGGCCACGCCGGAGATACCCTGCAGGAAACGCAGCGTGCCCTCGAGTGCGCGCGCGACGACCCGGTTGGAGCCGATCGCGAAGCCGAGCGGCACGCCCACCACCATCGAGATCAACGCCGCCGCCCCGATGAGCCGCAGGCTGGTGGCGGCGTAGTCCGCCAGGATGCCATGGGCGGCGAGGGTGTAGGCGGCCATGGCGACCTGTGGCGGGGAGGCCAGAACCTTGTCGTCCAGTCCGAAGACCACCTTGGTTGCCCACCACATGATGATCACGGCGGCAAACGGCAGCACGATCTGCAGCCGTCGGACCGGGCGGCCCAGCGCGGGCAGGAACCCGGCTCCCGGTCGAAGCGGGAGGGACGTTACGGAGGCTGTGCTCATGAGGCGGCGGCGGCCGGCGCCGCCACGCCGCGTTCGTCGCGCACCAGGCGCAGGACTTGCTCGCAGATCGCCTGCATCTCCGGGTCCGCGGTGAAGCTTTCCCAATCGCGCCCGCCCGGATGGCGGCGCGGTACCGCCACCTCGGCCTTGATGCGGCCGGGCCGCCGGGTCATCACGAGAACCCGGTCGCCGAGGAACACCGCCTCCTCCACGCCGTGGGTGATGAAGAACACCGTCTTGTTCGTCGTCGCGCAGAGGCGGGCCAGTTCCTCCTGCAAGGTCAGGCGGGTCATGGCGTCTACGGCGGCGAAAGGTTCGTCCATGAGGATGACGTCCGGGTCGGCGGCCCAGGTCCGGGCGACGGCGACGCGCTGGCGCATGCCGCCCGAGAGCTCGTGCGGGTAGCGGTCCTCGAACCCGGCCAGACCCACCAGGTCGATCAGCCGGGCGACGATGCGGTCCCGTTCGGGGCGGGGCGTCCGGGCGATGTCCAGCCCGTGACCGATGTTTCGGCGCACCGTGCGCCAGGGAAGGATGGCGAGTTCCTGGAACACCACGCCTCGGTCTCGTCCGGGGCCGGTGACGGGCTGGCCGTTGCAGGTGATGCGGCCCTCCGTCGGCCGAATGAACCCGGCGATCGCTTTGAGCAGAGTCGTCTTGCCGCAGCCGGACGGGCCCACCAGGGTGACGAACTCGCCGGCGCGGATGCGCAGGTCGATGGTGCTGGTGGCCTGCACCGGGCCGCCATCGGTGTCGAAGAAATGCCGTAGCCCGGCGACCACGATCTTGTCGGTCGTGCCAGACATGTCGGCCACGGCCATCGTCTCGGTCAGGATGAAAGCTGGCCCTTGCAGGCGGCCAGGGAGGCCGGGAGCGGCGGCAAGTCGTCGAACAGCTCTGGCGACTTGGCCATCACCCGGTCGAGCACGGCCGGATCGTAGAAATCGGTGGCGACGAACGGCTTGGCGACCTTGATCAGCCCGGACGCAGCCATGGCGTTACCGGTCTCGAGCAGACCTGACAGCGTGCACAGCGACAGACGCGAGTCCCAATTGCCCCAGCGCAACCCTTCGGCGGCGTCCTTGGCATTCAAGCCGTCGAGATAACGGGTCAGGATCTCTGCCGTGTCCGTGGGGTTCTTGCGGACGAACTGTGCCGCCTCGGCCAAGCCGGTCGCGAAGTCGACCACGAAGTTGTAGTTCTGCTTGATCCACACCTCGTTCGCGCAGGCCCCCAGCACGGCGGAAATCACGCCGGCCGCACCGCGGCTGACGATCGCCGCGTTCGCGCCGAGTTCACGCACCACCTGCGCGGTATAAGGCTCCCAAGCGCAGACCGCGTCGACGACACCCTGGTTCAGCGTGACGGGCATATTCTCCACCGGCACGCTGACGAAGTTGATCTTGGTCTTGTCCAGCCCCGTTTTGCGGACCCATTCCTTGAGATAGACCTCGACGATCGAGCCGGTGAGCAGGGCCACCGTCTTGCCGTATAGCGATTTGGGGTCGGCTGCATCGATCCCGCGATCCTTGCGGCCGATGATGCCGATGGCGCCGGCGCGGCCCACGTAGTCGGCGGCGTTGTAGTAGGGCATGACGCCCTTGATGAGATTGCCGCTCGCCCGTGCGGCGGCCGTGGTGGTCGAGAAAGCGACGTGGCCGAGCTGCGCCTCGCCGGCCTGCAGGGCCTGGGTGACCTCCCGGCCGCTGCTGGTGATGCGCAGCTTTACGTCCAGGCCGCGCTGCGCCCAGTAGCCGTTCTCGGCGGCGACGTAAGCCGGGGTGCTGAACAGGTTGTTGACGACGAAGAAGGTGATGGCGCGGTCGGTCTGCGCGAGCGACGGCCGCGGCAGCGCCGACAGCGCCGCAGCACTCAGCAGGAGGCGGCGCGATACCTGTCGGCCCTGGGACATTGCTGATCCTCCGTCGCCCTATTATGCGGGCGATCACTAATGGCGACGATAATGCAGCATCGCCTTGGCTGCGAGGCGAATTTTCCGCGCGTCAGCTCGCCTTGGCCAGCTTCAAGTCCGCGGCCTTCATGTCGGCGATCGCGGCCATGCTGGCATTGGACAACGGCAGCCCGACCGGCTCCCCGGTCGCCGCCGACAAATCGGCCGCGGTGTAGGCCGACATGACCGTGCGGGCGTGCTCCGGCGAGACCATCGGCGCCCGGTCCAGCAGCACGGACTCGAGGAAATGGATGGTCTCCGGCCCCATCTGGCCAGCGAACACGTGATCCACCTGTTCGCCGGGCATCGTCGACATCGGGTATTGCGTGCCGTCCTTGACGGTGTTCAGCCAATGATCGCGATGCGTGTCGTCGAGGAACAGCGAGCCTTCGGTGCCCGTGATCTCGATCCAGGTCGCGCAAAAATTCGGGTAGGAAGGCGGCAGGTTCCAGCCGCCGCCGATCACCACGAGCGTATCGTCATCCATCGTAACCGTGGACCACATCACGTCGTAGGAGCCGTTGATCGGCTTCATGAAGCCGTAGCCGCCCTGCGAGTACACCTTGATCGGCTTGGCTGGCTCGAGCAGCCAGAACACTAGGTCGAGGTCGTGGGTCGATTCCATCGCGGCCGGCGACATCCGCACGCGCGACGCAATCTTCTTGCCCAGCGAGCGCGACAGGTGCCGGCTCACCATCACGCTAACGACCCGGCCCAGCGTGCCGTCGGTGATCTTCTTCTTGGCATAGGCCACCTTCGGGTTGAACCGCTGCGAATAGCCGATGGTGAACTTGACGCCCTTCTCCTTGGCGATGGCGATGAGCTGGTCCGCCTCCCAGAACTCCATTGCGATCGGCTTTTCCAGCAACACGTGCTTGCCGGCGCGCAGGCAGTCGCGAGCAATCGGGAAATGCGTGGGTTCCGGCGTCGTTGAGATGTAGACGACGTCGATGGCTTCGTTCGCCACGATCTCCTGATAGTCGGCCGTCGCCGTGGCGGGCTTGGTAAGCGCCGCCATTTCGGCCAGCCGGTCCGGGCGGATCTCACAGATGTGCAGCCGGTCGACCAGGGCCGAGCGCGCCAAGGTCTCGGCCCGGATCCCACCGCACCAGCCGGTGCCGATTACTGCCACTTCGGTATGTCGGGCCAAGGGTGTCCTCCGCTTGAAGTTTCGCCGCGACACGAGGACGCCGGCTATTTAACTTGAGCCCGCAGCATGCGACGGGAGCGCCCGCGCAACAAGGAGCGGAGCGGCAATGCACCCTGTTGGCGTGATCGGCCTCGGCCTGATGGGCAGCGTGCTGCTGAGCCGGCTTCGGCTCGCCGGGTTCCCGGTGATGGCGCATGACATCGACCCTGAAAAGCGTGCGGCCGCAGAGTCCGGCGGTGCCGTCCTGGCTGGTCCCGCCGTCATGGCGCGGACATGCGACTGCATCGTCCTGGCGCTGTTCGATACCGCGCAGGTGGAGGAGGTCGTCGAGCAGAGCCTGGTGCCGGCGACCCGAGGCAGCCGACCGCTCGTCCTATGCACGAGCACCTGCGATCCGGACGCGATCGCCGCGCTGGCGGACCGGGCTGCGGCAAGCGGCTTGCGCTTCCTCGAGGCCCCGATCTCCGGCACCAGCGAGCAAGTTCGCCAAGGGGACGGCGTCGCGTTGATCGGCGGCGACAAGCTGCATATGGAGGCGGCCGCCGCCGTGCTGCGCGCGTTGTTCGCCACCAGCCACCATGTCGGGCGGTGCGGCGACGGCAATCGGGGCAAGCTGGCGATCAACCTTGTGCTGGGCCTCAACCGCCTGGCGCTGGCCGAGGGCATGGCCTTCGCCGAACGTCTCGGCATGAACCCGGCGGCGTTCCTGACCGTGGCCCAGCAGTCGGCGGCATACTCCCAGGTGATGGACACCAAGGGCGCGAAAATGGCTCACGGCGATTTCGCGCCGCAAGGCCGGGCGCGGCAGACGCTCAAGGATGCCCGCCTGATCCTCGATTTGGCAGCCCGCCATGGGCAGGAGTTGCCGCTCGAGGCGGTCCACGCCGCCGTTCTCGAGGCCTGCGTCGCTGCCGGGGACGGGGATTTGGATAACAGCGTCGTCTTCCGCGAACTCAGGCGGCGGCGCCTCGACTGAAGCGGCGCCGCACTCTCAAGAGGCCACTCACTCCAAGTAACGGGCCGGCGGTTCGTCGCGGCCATACACCGGATGCGACAGGAAGTCCTTGGCAGCCCACGTCCAGAATTGGCTGACATGGGGGTAGGTCTTGATCACCGTATTGACGAGCTGACCGTTCTTTCGTTCCACCCTGCGAATATAGACGTCGCCGACGACGTTACCGTATTCGTCGAATTTCACGGGACCGCGTACCGTGTCCGGCACGACCGCGGCTCTCAGCGCTTGCATCAGCCGTTCGCGGTCCTCCGTGACACCGGCCACGGCTTGCAGCGCGTGGTCCAGCACGGCCATGCAGGTGTTGCTGGCCGCAGCGTAGAAGCCCGGCACGGCGCCGTAGTCTTGCTTCATCGCCGCGACGAGTTTCAGGTTGGCCGGGTTGTCGAGTTGGGCGGAGTACCAGCAGGCGGAGAGCATGCCGATCGCGGCCGGGCCCATCTGCTCGAGCGTGCTCTCATCGACCATCGTCATGCCGCCGACCATCTTCACCTGGTCGCCGAACCCGTATTCCTGCGCCTGCTTGAAGAACCGGAAGCCGTTCGATCCGGCCAGCGCCATGTAGATGGCGTCCACGTTCGGCTTGATCTGCGCGATATAGGTCGCGTAGTCGATCGCGTTCAGCGCCGGAAACAGCTTCTGGACGATCCGCCCGCCATCGTCCTCGAACAGCCGCTGGAACCCGGCGACCTGTTCATGACCGTAGGCGTTGTCCTCTCCCAAGGTCGCCATCCGCTTGTAGCCAAGTTCCTTGCGGCAATAATCGGCCATCGGATAGCTGCATTGAGCCGAGCTGGACGTCGCCCGCACGAACCACGGATTGGCCAGGCGCTGCGTCATGTCCTCGGCGGCGGCAACGGCGACGGTGGGCAGTTTCCGCGCCCGGATGTAGTCATCGATCGCCAGCGCCTCGTTGGCCCCCAGCGGCCCGACGATGACGTCGACCTGGTTCCGCTCGGCGAGCTCGACCGTCTTGTTGCGCGCCATGGCGGGAAGCCCGTTGGTGTCGGCGGTGAACACCTCAACGGGCCGGCCCGCCAGCTTGTTGCCCCGCTCCTTCAGGTAGATGGCCAGGCCCCGCTGCATCTGGATCCCGCCACTGGCGAGCGGCCCGGTCAACGCGGTGAGGAAACCGATGCGGATAGGGTCGCCGGCAGCTGCGCGCGCCCGCGTCCCGAGAAAACTCGCCGCCGTCACGCCCGTGAGAAATGGGCGCCGTGCAACCATGCCGACATCGCTCTTGTCTGTGGCCATTCCCGCTCCCGCCGGGTCGCGTTCGACCCATCTTCTCGTTGCACAAAGCTGAACACGGGGCGCTGCGTGGCGTCAATTCGAATGCGCGACTACCCAATCCGCCACCAGAGTCGCGACGTCGTCCTCTTGGCCGGTATAGAAGTGATCGCACTCGCGCAGGATCCGCGCCTCGCAGAGCCCGTTGGACGCCGCGGCGAACGCTTCGGCCGGGTAGGATTCGGCATGCTCCCGATCGCCGCGGAGATAGAGCGCGGGGCAACGGATACGGGCCGCATTGGCGAGCGTATCCGGTGTATGATGCACCCGATCGAGGAAGCTGGCTGCGCTGATGACCCACCACCAGCCGGGAAGCAGCATCAGCTCGAGGCCACGGCCCGCCCGGACCATCGCTTCGGCCTGGGCCGTCAATGCGGCGAGTTGATCGCCGGCGAACAACCCAGCCTCGCTCATGAGAGGAACGTTCTTGGTTCCGCCGCAATGCGCCGACATCAACACCAGGGCGCGGGGCTGGCCGTAGTCGTCGCCGCAATGCTGTGCGGCCAGCATGCCCCCGTTGCTGTGGCCGATGACGGCCGGCCTCAGGTAGCCGCGGGCCGCCAGCCAGTCGCTCGCGGCGCGGTTGTCGGCGACGCTCTCGCTGGCGAGTTGGAACGACCCGCCACCGACCTCCCGGCCAGACGACGACGACACCATGTCGTGACCACGCCGGTTGAAGGCGAGGCAGGCGATGCCCCGGGCGAGCAAATGCTCCGGCAAGAACCGGCTCGGCCCGGTGTAGAAGTTGTGGCAGTTGCCGTGCATCAGCAATGCGGCCACCTGGATCGGGCCTTGGTCCGGCTCGTAGAACAGGCCCGTCAGCGGCTCCGTCCCGGTCGCGATCGAGACGAGTTCAATTCTCATGCCGAGCGCTTCGGAATGATGGGCAGCAGCAGGAACGGCTGGCGTTCCGGGCCGGCGTGCAGCGTCACCTCGCCGCCGAAGACGCTCGGCGGCCGGTCGGCCGGGTCGTCGTGGCGGAACAGGGCGACACCGGTCCAGGGCTTGGCTGTCTTGTGTTCCGACGGCGCAACGTCTCCGCCATAGACGTAATCCTTGCCGCGGACGGTCAAACCGAGCCGATGCCCGACGGGGACGACGATGCAGGTCGGCCAGACTTCCACGTCCACTTCGTAGACCGTTTGGGGCGTGAGCTTCTGGATCTCGTCGTGGCTGTGGTACGGCCGATACGGCAACGTCAACACCGGATCGAGCTTGCGATGCGACACGCGCAGCCAGCCTTGCGCGACCGGCGTGTGCGGGTCGAGCGCGCCGTGGAACACGACCTCCTTCATGTCGGGTGCGAACACCCGCACGACCAGGAACAGATCCGCGTCCTCTGTGGCCGAGGACACGAACAGCTTGGCCGCGATCGGCCCGGTGATCTCAGTCTCCTCCGGCAGTGGCTGGGAGAGGAAAGTCACGCCGTCGCCCATTCCCGCATAGGTGACGCTCGCCGCCGCAGCGGTGTCAGCGCCGAGCGACAGTGTGGCCGGGTCGAGGAAATACTTCGTCCACACCGTGTCGGCGAGCGGCCAGGCCGTCTCGGCGCGGGCGACGAACCGCTCGCCGGGGTGCCGCACCTGCAAAAAGACCTTGGGCTGGCTCAGCCAGCCTGTCTCCTCACCTTTGAGGAAATGACCGAAAAAGCGCTTCTGCAGGTCTACGCCGTAATCGGTGTAGAACTCGCTCCAATGCTCTAGGCCGTGCACCTCGAGCCATTTATGTTCACTGGCCGAGCGGACGAACCCCTCGAAATTGCCGCGGGGATGTAGGCCTTGTCCGCCCCAGTTCGCGGTGGACAGGAGGGGCACCTTCACCCGGGTCCAATCCGGCATGCGCGATTGCCAGAACGCGTCGGTGTCGAGCTTGGCAGCCAGGCACTCGCTGCCGAAGTCATGCCGATTGGCCCCGAGTTCCTCGTCGGTCAGCGTTTCCGGGCCGGACACCCAGCCGCCGGTCATGCTGCTGCGGAAGCCGCGCGTGCCGCGGCCGTTCTGCACGGTGAACACTTGGCCTTGGGACCAATCGCGGGCGAAGCCGTTACAAAAGATGCCGCCGTGATGCGCCATGTCGCGATAGAAATCGGCGGCGCCCTCCCACGTGCAGATCGCCGCCAGGTGCTTGGGCTGCATTGCGGCGACTTGCCACTGGTTCTCGGCATAGTAGGAGATGCCGTTCAGCCCCACCTTGCCGTTCGACCATGACTGGGTACCCGCCCATTCGACGCACGCCGCCAGATCCTGCGCCTCGCGCCGCGACCAGATGTCGATGATGCCTGGCGACCGGCCCGCGCCCCGGCTGTCCACGCGAATGACGACATACCCGTCAGGCACCCATTTCTCGGGATCCACGACTTCCCAACTCTGGTATTTGTTGGTGGAGTTCGCTGGAACGTCCGGGTGATTGCGGCACATCAGGTTCCACTGGAACGCGTACAGATCGTGCGAGAAATGCAGCCACTTGCCGTAGGGGCCGTAGGTCATCAGAACGGGGTAGTGCCCGTCCGCGATCGGCCGGTAGATGTCACAGCGCAGCACGAGGCCGTCATCCATCGTGATCGGCATGTCCCAGTCGATCCGCATGCCGTCGCGGATGTCGCTGACTTCGCGGTAGCGCAAGACCATTCTCCCAGGTGTTTTTGCCACTCTTGGGCCGCGCCTTGGTCGCGTCAATCAGCCCCGGGCCGGTGGCGCGCTTGCCGGCGCAGGACGGGCGCCCCTAGAGTTTTGCCAAAATCGAGTGTCGAGGGCCGTCATGATCACGTTCAATCTTACCGCCGAGCAGCGCTTCGACCCGAAGAAGCACGTTGAGAACATCCTCGGACGGATGGGAGCGGGCGATTTCACGGTCGCATGCTGGGAGCCGGGCCAGACCAGCCCCAACCACTGCCATCCGAACGCGACCGAAATCTATTTCTGCTTCGAGGGTGGCGGCACGATGCGCACGCCCACCGAGACCATCGGCGTAGAACCCGGTGCGTTCTGCGTGCACCCGCCGGGGGAGGTCCATGAATACATCAACGGCGCCACCCGGTCATTGCTGTTCCGGGTTCGATATGGCGCCGACATGGAAACCCGAATCCTGGAGTGGCCGACCAATCCCGAGTTCGTCAATTCGGCGGAAGACGTCGAGTATTACAGGCTGCATCCTGCGGGGTACTAGAGCAGCTTCTCCTCCAGCCAGTCCCACATGGCATGAATGCCGATCGTGACGTTGTCGATCTGGCAGTGATGGTAGCCACCTTCCTCACGGCTGAAGATCCGCAACGTCTTGTCGGCCGATCCCACCGCATCGAAGCAACGTTGCGCGATCGGCAGCGGGATCTGCTCATCGCCCTCTCCATGCACCATCAGGAACGGACACGTCATCTTCTGCACGATTCCGTCGAGCTTGAAGCCGGCGAGGCGCTGCATGGCTTCGTCCCGGGTGCCCACCCCGAACACCCAGAGCAGATGCTGCCAGGGGACGGACAGGGACGGATTGCCGCTCTGCGCCAATCGGTCGAACCGGCCTTGCCACGTCGCCTGGTAGTCCCACTGCGCGCCCCAGGCGACACAGCACGCGAAGCGCTGGTCGAGTGAGGCGGCTCGTGGTGCATAGTAGCCGCCCAAGCTCAGTGCCATCACGCCGATCCGGCCCGCATCCACCTCTGGCCGGGCGGCGAGGTAGTCGAACGCGGCGCTGGCGTACAGCTCGGTTTCGGCGATCAGCGGACGGTTGCGGAAACGGATGGTCTCGCCGTTGCCGGGCCCGTCGACGATGAGGCAGGCGATCCCGCGCGCGACCAAATCGGGGACGCCCTTGAAGTACTGGATTTCCTTGGTGACGTCGAACCCGTCGAAATAGATCATCGCGGGTGCCGGGCCGGCCGCTTTTCGCTCGGCATGCACGAGGATGGCCGGCAGGCTGGCGCCGTCATACGGGACTTCCACATGCTCGATTCGCGGAGACCCGACGAGGCCGGCGGCCTCGCGGAAGCACTCGACGCCGCTTTTGTATGCGGCCTGGCTCTCCGGCGTCTTTGGCTGCAGAAATCGCTCGCCGACGTGGTAATAGTTGGCGGCCCGCCGCAGATACGCCGCGGCGCTCCGCACGTGACCGCTTGCGAGGCGCGAGCGCCCGGCCTCCTCGAGCTTGCGCGCTTCCGCCGCCCACTCGGCGAACCAAGCCCGGTCGTCGCCCTCGCGCCCCTGCAACCGCAGGCCGATCCGATGGACCTCGCCGATCTCGGCTCCGCCCCAAGGTGCGCTGTTCAGCCCGATCAAAACGCCATGCGACCAACGATAATCATTTTCGAAATACCGGTAGGAGAGATCCTCCAACTCCGAAACGTCCATTGCGCTTCCCCTCGGTGTGTTTCTGTCTCACTCACCTGTAGCGGGTTTTCCCGGAGTTGTGTGTGGACCAACCTGTCCGTCATCACCCGCGCCGAGTTGTCGCAAAAGAGAGGACAATGGTCGAAAAAATCCGCGACCGTTGCACAAAGTATATCAGTTTGATACTGTAAGCCTCTCCAAGAGGGAGTGAGGTGTGCCCAGGACCGCGTTGATCGTTGGATCGTTGCTGTTGTCGGGACCGACTGCGTCTTTGGCGTTGCCAGTAAACGAATATGTCACCGTGCAGTTGATCGACGTCTGCAACGGCACCAACGCGGCCAACAGCACGCATTGCGCGCCGGTCAGCATAAACCCAACGCAAAACCTGTACGATTACGCGATCAACCCGACCGCTGCGGTAACGGAAACGATTTGGCAACAGGCGGGCATCGCGTTCACGTTCCTGCCCACGATCACCAAGTTCTACGATGCAAGCTATCTGACCACCTTTTCGGACAATACGCCCACCGACCAGGCGCACCAACTGGTCCGCGGCCCAGGCCACGGGCAGAATGCGGCGGCAGGCACGCTCAACCTCTACTTCGTCGACTCACTCACCAGTCCACTCGGGGCGGTCTACGGTTACGGTCTGACCGGATCCAACGGCGCCGTGGTGAGCGCGGCGGCGCAGGTCGATGCGGTCGCCCACGAACTCGGCCATAATCTCGGCCTCTTGCACACCGACAAAGTGCCGGGCAGCGAAACCAACCTCATGCGCAGCGTCGGACGCACGGTGCCGACCTCGTTGGGCGACATCACGTCGGGGCAGACCGACGTACTGACGAGCAGTCAGATCGCCACGGCGCAGCAACCGCTATTTACCATCAAGGGTGCGTCGGCGCAGGTGAACTTCAACGATATCATTCAGCAGGAGTTGCAAGACTATACGCTGTCGTTCACCGGCAACGGCTCCGGCGAGTCGCTGACGGCGTTGAAGATCAGATACCTCGATGCCCGCAAGGTGCTGGCTGGCAACCTCGATGTACTGCAGATTTCCCAGTTCGGAAATTGCTACGCTAGCGGTTCGGCGTCGCTTGTTGACGGAACCGGGGCGGGCGCGTTGCAGATTACCTCCACCAATCAGCTATCAATAGAATACTTCGATAAAGAAACGCCGATCACAGGCGGTCTCGAAGCGGTGATCAATCTCAAGCCAGGGTGCATCGCCGACGCGTCGAAGGTGCCGCTCAACTTGTTCGCCAATGCCACCCTACCGTTCTCGTTCGAGTTCGACTTCAGCGACGGCGTGACGTCGACCGGGCTGTTCGATGCGACCACGGGGGTCGCCTCTTCGACCAACCCGATCACCGTCGGCTTCATCGGCCAACCCACCCTCGGATTGGGGCAGATGCCGCCGCCCGAAATCCTGGTGGACTTGGCCGACGCACTCGATCCTTTGACGACGTCAGTGCCGGAGCCAAGTGTTCCGTGGCTTCCTGCCGCCTTTGCGATGCTATCCACGATCTGGCTGCGGCGACCCCGGGTGGTTGCCGTCAGTCGACGGTCATGACGCTTGAATGAGGAGCTGACCATGGTTGCTGTTGCCCAATCTATTGCCATCACCGGCCTGATCGTCCTGATCTCGGCCGGTACCGCTCTAGCAGGAGCCGGCGGGCCCTGCGGCACCGGCACCGTCCACTCATTGCCGGAGCCGGCCTCGATTGCGCTGCTCGGCGCCGGGGTCGCCGGGATCTTCGCGCTCCGCCGACGCTCGCGGCGGAAATGATCCCTCGGCCATGCTGGAGTGGATCGGGCCGATTGCGGATCGCCTCTGGTATTGGGTTCTGGCCGGCGTCATCGTAGGCCTCGGCCTGATCGAGGCGCTCTGGCCGGCCCGGCCCGCAAGCGACGCGACAGGGATCCGTTGGGTCACCAATCTTGGCCTGCAGGCTACCAATACGATCCTCCTGACGGTGTTGGCGCCGGCCGCCGTCGCCGAGATCATGCTCCACGCCGCCGGCGTCGACTGGCACCCAGTGACACGGTTCCAGGCCGTCGCCGGCGATGTGCCGGCCTTGCTGGTCGGTATCCTCTTGCTCGATCTCTACGCCTACGGCATGCATCGGCTCCAGCACGCGTGCTTCCCGCTCTGGCGGTTGCATTCGGTCCATCACGCCGATGTCGAGATGGATGTCAGCACCACCCTGCGCCACCACCCGATCGAGGTATTGCTCAGCACGACCATCGGCGGTTTACTGTTCGGGCTGGTCGGGATCCCGGACTGGATCTTTCCGGTTTACGCCGTGCTGGGCATCACCAGCTCACTCATCCAGCACGTGAACGCCGGACGACCCGGCCGGCTGGACGCGGTCTTGCAGGCCGTCTTGGTCACGCCGGGGATGCATCAGGTGCACCACTCGTCGGATCAGCAGGATTTCGACACCAATTACGGAACGGTCTTCTCGCTGTGGGACCGGGCTTTCGGGACGTATAGGGCGACCCCGGCCCGCGGTCGCGCCCGCATGGCGTTCGGGGTCCACCCGTTCACCGCTCCGTCGTATTCCAAGCCGCACTGGGCATTGTTGCTGCCGTTGAAGATCCGTCGGGAGCAGCGCGCAGGCAAGGCCCGGCTGACCGAAGCCCGCGAGACCGGCCTGGACGGGCCGAATTGGCCCGATCCGGCGCACCGCGCGTCCACCGAGAGGATTTGACGGTCCCCTCCGGATCGTCTCGCCAGGCTCGTGACGTTGCCGTCGTCGGCCGATGCTATACCATTTCGCCGGCGCGATGATGGCAAGCACTAGACCTTAAAGGACCGGCATGGAGTTCTGGCGGAGCATCGGGACTGCGAGTGGCATCGGCTCGGCCTACGGCTGGTGCTTGCTCGGGGGTGTCGCCTTGGCGCTGCTCCTGGCCGCCACGCGCCCGATCGCGCGGTCGCGGCTCCGGGCCGCGGTTCTGCTGCTGCTGATGTCAGCGATCCTGCTGCTCGTCGACGTGACGATGCTTCCGCATGGTGCGGACGGTTCGGGACCGTTCCTCTGGGACTTGCTTCGGTTCGCCGCCGAACTCTGCTTCGCCTTGGCCTGGATCGAGATCGGCAGTGCGCTGCTGTTCAAGCTGCTGCTGCCGAGTGCCGGCATTAACACGCCACCGATCCTGTTCGACGCCCTGGCCGGCTTCGTCTACCTCGCCATGCTGCTGCTGCTGCTGGCGGCCAACGGGGTCAATCTGAGCGGCATCGTCGCCACCAGCGCGGTGCTGACCGGCATCATCGGCTTCAGCATGCAGGACACGCTCGGCAACCTCGTCGGTGGGATCTCGCTGCAAGCGGAGCGGACGATCACGGTCGGCGACTGGGTCCGGGTGGGAACCATCGAGGGTGTGGTTCGCGAGGCACGGTGGCGCCAGACCTCGATCGAGACCCGCGAAGCCAACGTCGTCGTCATCCCGAACACCATGCTGGCGAAATCGATCGTGACGGTACTCGGCCGGCGTCACGGCCACTCCCGGCTGCTCCTGGCCAACGTTTCGTTCGCCGTCGATGCCCGGATTGCACCGGCGAGCGTGCTCGATGCGGTCTCGCGCGCGGTGTCGACGGCCGATATCCCGGACGTGGCGTCACCACGGCCATACTGCCTGCTGTCCTCTTTCGAACACGGAACGGCGACCTACAGCCTGTATTTCTGGACCTCGAACGTCTCTCGCCTCCCCCGCATTACCTCGGATATGCGTCACCGCGCCTTCGTGGCGCTGCAGCGGGCCGGGATCGAGCTTTCGGCGGTCGAACAGACGATCCAGCTCAGGTCGAGCGCGAGGGCGAACAGAGGTGAACTCGCAGCAGACGAATTGGAGCGGCGGATCGCCTCGATCGAAAGCGTCACGTTGTTCGACGTGCTCACCGACGGCGAACGGCAGGATCTCGCGCGCTTGCTGAAGATGGCGCCGTTCCGCGACGGCGAGAGCATCAGCGAACAGGGCGAGGTCGCCGACTATCTCTACATCCTGACGAGCGGTCGAGCCCGCGTCACGGTGACCAGCCGCAACGGCCCGGCGTCGGTCGTCGCAACGCTCGGCGCCGGCGACGTGTTCGGCGAGATGGGCATGATGACCGGGCAACTGCGCACGGCGACGGTCCGGGCGATCACCGACGTGATGTGCTACCGGCTCGACAAAGCGAGCTTCGGCTCCATTCTCGAGCGGCGGCCGGAGGTGGCCGAGGCGATCGCGCGGTTACTGGTCGAGCGCAAGCAGGAGTTGGACGGGGTGGTACGCGGGCTGGATGAGGCGGACACGTCCGCCGAGCCGGGCCACCGGCAGGGCGAGCTGCTGCAGCGGATCCGCAAGTTCTTCCTCCTAGTCTGATCGTGCAATGAGCGAGGCGCCTCTCGAGCGGCGGATCAGCGCGATCCTCGCCCTCGACATTGCTGGCTACACCCGGCTGATGGGCGATGACGAGGTCGGCACGTTTCGGCGCGCGCAGGACAAGCTGACGAACGTGATCGGTCCGCATCTCGAGCGCGCCGGCGGACGGCTGTTCAAAACGACCGGTGACGGCGCCCTGGTCGAGTTCCTGGAGGCCGCCGCCTCGGTCCGCGCCGCCATCTCGATCCAGCACGAAAACGAGGCGATCGAGAGTGCGCTGCCGGTCGAACGCCGCATGCGCCTGCGGGTCGGCATCAGCCTGGGCGAAGTGATCGTGCACGGCGGCGACCTGTTCGGCGACGGCGTCAACCTGGCAGCGCGGCTCGAGGGCGCGGCCGAGGTGGGCGGGATCGCCGTGTCCGAAGCCATCGCGCAGGCGGCCGAAGGCTGCGGCGCGACGTTTCTCGAGCTCGGCCTCGTGCCGCTCAAGAATGTCGGCCGGCCACTCCGGGTCTACAAGGTGGCCATGGCCGGCGAGACGGCGGCCCTGTCGCTTCCGCCCGGTCAATCACTGGTGCGCGGCTTCGGCGAACGACCTGCGATCGCGGTGCTGCCTCTGCAGCCGCAGCCTGCCGGTCAATCCAGCGAGTATCTCGCCGACGGGTTCACGGAAGAGCTCATCAGTGCGCTGGCGCGCTGGCGCAGCTTTCCGGTGATCTCACGCAACTCGGTGTTCGCCTTCAAGAGCAAGACGCTGGAGCTGCCGTTCGTGGCGCAACAGCTCGGCGCGCGATACGTCACCGAGGGCACGATGCGTTCGTTGGGGTCCCGCGTGAGGACCTTCCTGCAGTTGCACGATGTCGAGACGATGGACGTGCTCTTCAGCGAATCCTACGAGACCGACCTCGACAATGCCGCGGCCGGCCAAGATGACATGGTCCGCACGATCGTCGGCGCGATCGAGCCGGAACTCGTCAGGCGCGAGCGCGACCGGATCGAAAGCAAGACGCAGCATAGCTCGACCGCCTACGAGTTCCTGCAACGCGGGAACTGGCATCACTACCGCTACACGCCGCAGGGGAGCCAGCAAGCGAGGGCGTTCTTCCGCAACGCGCTGGCAATCGACCCGAATTACTCCCAGGCCGCCGCCGCGCTCTCTCTGACGCTGTCGCACGCCGCTCAGGCGCGCTGGGAGGACGACCCGAAGGCGGCGCGGCAGGAGGCGCTCGAGCAGGCGCGACTCGCGATACAAGCCGATGCGCGCAATCCGCATAGCCACTTCGCGCTCGGCATTGCGCTGTATCACATGCGCGCGGTCGGCGATGCGATCGGCCGCTTGCAGGAGACGATCCGGCTCAATCCGAGCCACGCGGCGGCGCATGCCAACCTGGCGTTCTGCCTGAACTATCAAAACCGGCCGCAAGAGGCCCTCGCCGAGGTATCGCTGGCGCTGCGCCTGAGCCCGCACGATCCGCGGCGATTCCTGTGGCTGCCGGCGCTGGCCGGCGCGCACTATCTTAGTGGCGACTACCGCGCAGCGTTGCGGGCCGGACAGGAGGCTTTGGCGGCCAACTCGAACTATCTTCCGGTCGCTCGCTACGTCGTCGCCGCGTTCGGCCAAATCGGCGAGACCGCCGCCGCGGCCGCCGCGATGCCGTTGCTGCGCCGCCTCGACACGGACCTCGCCGCAGCCGAGGCGCATCTTGGCGAATACTTCGTGCCTGCGGCGACGGCCCATATCGTGGAAGGCCTGACCAGGGCCGGGTTCACATGAGCACGCGATGGCGATCGGACGATCGATCGTTGCTCGCCGGCAACTTTCGTGATAGCGGGTTTTCCGGGTCCTGTTGGCGAGATGGAGCAAAATGTGCGTCTAGCGCGTGCGGTCCTGTTGGCAGCGGTCGCTGCGGCTTGGCACGGAGCGAGGGCAGCTCCGATCCTCATTCAGCCGATCGTCGTCTGCGACGACGCCGGTGCCAGTTGCGCGGGTGGCAACCCGAGTGCGCCCGGCAGCACCTATAGCACGCTGTTCGATCAAACCGTTTTGGACAAGATCTACGCGCAGACCGCCGCGGCCGATTATACCGGGACCGCCTTTCCGGGCGTGACGTTCGACATCCTGCCGGCCCACTTTCTCAACAACAGCAGCTATCTGACGACGGTCATCGACCAGGACACGACCACCGTGAACGGGGTCACCTCGGTCGTCGGTAATCCGATAGACCAAGCGCATCAGCTGCTGCGGCTGCCCAATGTCGCCGCGAGCAGCACGCCGACGACACTGAACGTGTACCTCGTCAACCAGTTGGCCCTGACGCTGAACGGCCAACCCGTCATAGGGGCGACGGTGCACGGCTACGGGTTGATCGCGTCCAACGGCGCCGTCATCGACACCGGCGCCCATGTCGACACGCTGGCCCACGAGCTCGGTCACAATCTGGGCCTCACCCATGTCGACAATATCGCGCCCGACGCGAACGACCTGCTGCAGAGCACGTTCCGCAACGTCCCCGCTTCGATCACCGACCCGGCAATCGCGACCACCATCGACCTCATCAGCGGCGTGCAGAACAACGATCAGATCGCCCGCGCCAACCAGCAATTGTTCACCGTCAACCTCGCCAGCGCGACAGCCGGCGCCGATCCAGTCGACCCGGCCCAGCCTTACTGTAAAGCGGGCGCGCTGAACTGCCCGCTTTTCTTCGGTGTCGGACCGGTCGCGACGAACGAGTCGCTGCTCGGGGTCAAGTTCCGCTGGCTCAGCGGCACCGCATTGGACCAGGCGGTCGAAGACTTGCCCCTGCACGGTGTCATCCACACGCCGGTCTCGCAGTTGCCCGAAAACTGCGGCGATGCCGGCTCGACGATAAACCCTCTGTTCAGCGGCGGCATCGAACTGGACCTGACGTTTCAGCCGGGCTGCCTGATCGCCGGCCGGGTTTCCTCCGTCTTTTTCTCGTTTCCCGGAAACGACACCAGCGGCCCGCTCGGCTACTACCAGGTTCCGTTTTCGGTGGAGTGGGACTTCTCCGACGGCAGCACCTCGAGCGCGCTCTTCGACGCGACCGGGAACGCCACCTCGCCGGTGCTGATCGCGGTAACCGGGGTCGACCATACCGGGGTGGTGCAGGATGAATTCGTCGATGCCGAGCCCGTCCCGGAGCCGCCGGCCGCAAGCGTCCTGCTCGGCGCGATCGTGGTCACGTTGATCTATCGGGCGCGTCTCCGCAGCGCGTAACCAGGGGGTCGCGCGGCCTGCGTCCGATGTGTTGCGCGTCACACACCGCTGCTCGGGAGAGCGGTAACGTCCGGTCGTTGTGTCGTCCTGCTTTGGGCACACGAGGAGCGGAAAAATGGTCCTCCAAGACATCGACGGCTTCCTGGCATCCGAGCACAAGTTCAGCCCAGTCGGCAGCCTATTCGGCCAAGCCGGTCTCGCGAGCCACCCGGGTCAGACGGAGAGCTTCGCCGAGAACGACGAAGCAAAACTCGGCTTGGGCGGTTTGTGCGAGGCAGTCGCTGCCACTGTGACCTTGTTGGCATGCTGCATGTCGGCGCACTGGGCCGCACTCTGCTATTACACCATCACAGGGATGTGAACGATCCCGCACGCTCAGCGATTCGTATAGGCAACGGATTGTCGGTATCGTTTCGCATTTGGAGGAATGGATCATGCGTCGTAGGGAGCTCCTGGCCTCGATCGGCCTGGCCACGTCGGCAGCAGCTCTGCCGTATTCGAGACGGGCGTCGGCGGCGCCGGCCGACCCGGCGCCGCACGGCAAGCTGATCATCAACTCCGAGGCCGAGTGGCAGCGATCGCTCAGCAAGGAACAATACGCGGTCCTGCGAACCGAAGCGACCGAACCGCCCGGGTCGAGCCCCCTGATCAAGGAGCATCGGGCCGGCATCTTCTCCTGCGCGGCCTGTGGCCAGCCCGCCTTCAGTTCGAACGCCAAATTCGACAGTGATACCGGGTGGCCGAGCTTCTATCAGCCGATCGCCGGCGCAGTGGCGACGAAACCCGACCACCGATTGGCCGTCGAGCGCACCGAAGTGCACTGTACGCGCTGCTTCAGCCACCTCGGCCACCTGTTCGAAGACGGGCCGCCGCCGACGGGCTTGCGCTACTGCATGAATGGCGCGGCGCTGCTGTTCACACCGGTCTGAACGAAGTACAGCCCAAAAAGGGATCGTTCGCTATGCATAGGTCGAGCATTGGCTTCGCCACCCTGTTCAGCATCGTCTGGGCCGCTGCGGCAAGCGCCCAGTCGGACCCGGTCGCCGGCCAAACCCGATACCGCGGCACCATCGACGCGGTGACGGATCGGATCGTCAGCATGACGACGCTGACCGGCAGGCACGTGACCGTCATGGTCCCGCCCGCCACGCCGGTCGCTGCCGCCCAATCGGGATCGCTGGCCGACATCACGCCCGGCAGCTTCATCGGCAGCGCCGCCCACGCCTTGCCGGACGGGACGCTCGAAGCGCTCGAGGTGCACGTGTTCTCGCCCGAGCTGCGCGGCACGCGCGAGGGGCACTATGCCTGGGATCTCGCGCCGGAAAGCACCATGACCAACGGCAGCGTGGGCGCGGGACAGACGGTCGGCGCCTTCGGGCGAACCCTGACGGTGAACTATGCGGGCGGACAGAAGACCATCACGGTGCCGCCGAAGATGCAGGTGGTCGACGTCGTCCCCGGCAGTTGGGCGGACGTCAAGCCGCAAGCCCCGGTGCTGATCGCGACCCGGCCCCTGAACGACGGAACCCTGGCCGCGATCTATATCACCGTCGGCCGAAACGGGGTGCGGCCTCCGATGTGACGCCTGCCGGCAGGGTGTGAAGCAAGGGCCGATGCTCTCCCGTGCGCCTGAGCGTACCATGCGCTTCGTCCGCAGCGCGTTGCTGGTGGGGTGGTGCGTCCTGTCGGCTTCGCTGCTTTGGGATCCGATCACGGCGTCGCTGACGTCGCCGGGAAACCTGGCCAGCCCGTTCCGCGTGCGCGACGCCGTGGTCGACGTGCAGGGTCAAGCGCTGGCTGCGGTGCCGTATCCGATGGGCGCACGGGTGTTCTGGACGATGGTGCTGCCTTGCGTGCCGCTCGCGCTGATGCTGTTGGGGCACGAGACCTGGCGACGGGTATGCCCGTTGTCGCATCTGAGCCAGCTCCCTCGCATGCTCGGCCGGCAGCGCCGGGTTAAGACGCTGAACCGCAGCTCCGGCCGGGTCGAGCGATTGCTGGCGCTGATCCCGGGTCAGTCCTGGCTGGGCCGCAATCATCTCTACCTCCAGCTCGGCGTCCTCGCTGTCGGCGTGGTCGGCCGTCTGCTGTTCTACAATTCCGACCGGCTGGCCCTCGCCGCCGCCTTCGCCGTCGTCGGTGGCGCCGCGCTGATCGTCGGCTCGCTCTACGGCGGCAAGACGTGGTGCAACTATTTCTGCCCGGTCGCGGTCATCCAGGGCATCTACACCGGTCCCGGCGGCCTGCTCGATTCCAAGGCCCACACAGCTCACGCCCTGCTCGGGCAGTCGACCTGCCGGGTGTCCGGCCCGGACGGGGACCGCAGCGCTTGCGTGGGCTGCCGCCCCGCTTGTCCGGACGTGGACGTCGAGAATGCCTACTGGAAGACGCTCGAAGCCGATCAGACGCGGACCGTCTATTACAGTTTCTTTGGGCTCGTCTTCGGGTTCTATACGTATTACTACGTCTACTCCGGGGGCTGGTCCTACTACATGTCCGGTCTCTGGACCCACGAGGCCGACCAGATGGCCAGCCTGTTCGCGCCCGGGTTCTATCTCGGCGGGGTTGCCGTCGCGGTCCCGAAGCTGATCGCGGCGCCGCTCTACGTCGCGTGCTGCATGGCCGCGTCATACGGACTGTTCGCCCTGGCCGAGCGCGGCTATGCGCGATTACGCGCCTGGCGCGGCGAAGTCATCAGCCAGGCGCGGCTGCGCCACCACATGCTGACGGCATGCGCGTTCGTCACCTTCAACCTGTTCTACGCCTTCGCGGGACGGCCGAACATCCTGCTCATGCCGGTCTGGGCGGCCCGCCTGATCGACATGGTCATCGTGGCGACCTCGGTCGGCTGGCTGGTCCGCTCGCTCGCTCGCGACGCCGACATGTATCGCCGCGAACGGCTCGCGCGGTCGTTGCGCGAACAACTGACGCGGATGGGCTTCCACTCGGAAGACGTGATCGACGGCCGGGCGATCGACCGCTTGTCGGCGGACGAGGTCTACGTGCTGGCCAAGACACTCCCCAATTTCTCGGCCCAGCAGAAGCGCGACGCCTACCGGGCGATCCTCACCGAGGCGATCGAAACCGGCGAGATCCGGACTCCAGACAGCCTGGACCTGCTCGAGCATCTTCGCGCCCAGCTCGGCCTCTCCGAAGCAGAGCACCACGCGATCGTCGACGTGCTCGGTATCCACGACCCGACCTTGCTCGACCCGCAAATCGTGCGCGGCGTCGAGCGGCGGCTGCGGCACGAGAACTATCGCAAATTCATTGTCTCGCTGGTCGAGAGCGCGCGCGTCACCGGCGTCACCGCAGCCGACTATCTCGCCAGCGACGAGGCGATGCACGCCGCCGAACCGGCCCGCGCGCTCTTCAACGTCCCGCCCGAGGATCACGCCCGCATCGTCGCCGACGTCGCCCGCGACGAAACGGTCTTCTCCGAGCGGATGCGGCTCACGCTCAACGCTCTGTGCGCACTGGAAGCGTCGCGCTTCTCGCTCCGCCTCGACGAGCGGCCGCAAGCGGGCCTGTTGCGTCATGCCTTGCTCCTCAAGCAACGCGTCCTCGTCCGCGAGGCGTCGAACCTGCTCCCGTCCATCGGCGACGACAGGCGCGCCCTGCCGTTCGCGCGTTCGCTTCGCAGCCTGCTCGGAAGCGACGTCGAGGCCACCCTGCCCAAATGTGCAGACGGCGACGATCCGATCTGGCCCTCGACCCGCGACCTCGCGCTTCCGTCTTACCTCGACGTCATCGAAGCCGCCGTCCCCGCCGACGACGTCTTCCGCGCCCTGGCCGAGGATCGTGACCCGGCCATCGCCGCCGTCGCAGCCTCCGCCCTGGGCGAACGGTCCGCCCTCGTGCAACTCATGGCCGACTTGCTGAACGTCAACGTGTTCGCGGCCCTCGAACTGCGCACGCTGGCCGACATCGCCCGCCGGTCTTCGATGCTGGCCTTCAAGGCCGGTGATACCATTTGCCACGCGGGCGAAACATCAGACAGCATGTTCGTTATGACCCATGGCGCGGCCGAGGTCTGGATCGACACCGGCGGGTTTCGGCACGTCGTGGGCCGGCTGCAGGACGGCGCCGTGTTCGGCGAGCTGGGCGTGCTCACGGGACGGCCGCGCGGCGCCTCGATCAGCGTCACCAGTCCGGCCGCCGCCGTGGTCGCGATCCCGGGCGACGTGATCGAGACCTGCATCGGCGGCGACCCCCACGCGGTCCGGGGCATCCTCACGTTGGTCTCCGGATACCTGCTCGATACGCTCGCCGACGAGGCCGCGCCGCGCGACCCCGCCGCGGCGAGACAGCCGCAAGCAGCAGCGTAGCCAAGCGATGTCGGTGATTGTTCCCGAGGCTGCGTCCGCTGCGGTCGAACTTCCGATGCTGCTGTTCCTCCGCCTAGCCGACGGCGACGGGGCGATGACCGCGCGGGAAATGGAGTGTTTCGACGCCCTGCTCGCCAAACGCGACTGGTGCCGCTCGGCCTTGCTGCGCCAATCGCTGGCGGTGACCGAGGCGGAGAAAGGCACCCTCTGGAAACGATACATCGCCGGCCAACTCCGCGCCGGACCCACCGACGTCGCCACCTGCCTTGACGCCGTATTGCGTTCGAGCGCCGCCGAGGATCGGCCGGACATCGAAGCCGACCTGCTCCATCTCTGCCGCACGCTGCTGCAGGCGGCGCGCGCGGGCGGGCTGTTTCCCAAGCGCAATCCGGATGCCATGGCGGCATTCGGCGAGGTAGAGAATCTGCTCCGCCGGCCACCGGCCCGTGCCGCGGTCGCGCCAATCGCTGCCGAGCACGCCCGCGCGGCCCGCGTGGCCATGCTCCCCGTCGAGACGGTTGGCGTCGACTCGGTCTGGCACTCCGGCAAAGTGACGCTCCGGTGCATCCAGACCGTCGACGAGACCAAGGACGTGAAAACCTTCAGCTTCGTCAGCGATCCGCCCAAACTGTTTAGCTACCGCCCGGGCCAGTTCGTCACGCTTGACCTGCCGATGGACGGCAAGACAGTGCGGAGGAGCTATACGATCTCGTCGAGCCCGTCCCGGCCCTTCGCCATCGCTGTGACCGTCAAGCGCGTCGACGGTGGCCGCGCCTCCAACTGGCTGCATGACAATCTGACCGTCGGCGCCACGCTGACCGCCGACGGGCCGCATGGCAAGTTCACCTGCGACGGTGACCCGGCCGGCACGCACCTGTTCATCTCGGGCGGCAGCGGCGTGACACCGCTGATGGCGATGTCGCGTTGGTTGTTCGACACGGCGCCGGACGCTGATATCCGCTTCCTGCATTTCGCCCGCACGCCGGACGACCTGGTATTCGCGCAGGAATTGCGGTTGATGGAGCGTCGGATGCCGGGGTTCCGGTGCGACCTCGTCTGCAGCCGCGTGCCTGCGGACGGGAGCTGGTCCGGACCGGCCGGCCGCATCTCCCCCGACCTCCTCACCAGCATCGTTCCCGACTTGAGCCGCCGCTCGATCTATCTCTGCGGCCCCGTGCCTTTCATGAGCGCGGCGCGCGACATCGTCGAGCAACTCGGGTTCGACATGTCGCGCTTCCAGCAGGAAAGCTTCGGCGGTGCCCCCGCTCCTCCCCGCGCGACCGGCGCACCCTCCGCCGCGGCGGAAGTCGTGTTCGCCAAGAGCGGTATGGAGCGCGCGTGCGACGGCTCCGACTTCATCCTGGACGTCGCTCTCCAAGCCGGGGTCGAAGCGGCGTTCTCGTGCCGGTCCGGCCAATGCGGCACGTGCAAGACGATGGTGGTCGAAGGGTCGGTGCAGCATGAGTGCGCCGATGGGCTGAGCGAGCAGGACGCGGCGGACGGGTTTGTCCTACTGTGTCAGGCCCATGCCACGGGCCGGGTTGTCATAGACCTGTAGCCGGCAGGTCCGCCCTCATGCAGTCCGAGGCGTCTGGACGTCAGCCCCAGCACGTGTTCCGCACCGGGGCCGGCACCATCAGGCAGCTTCAGCGAATTGCTGGACCATGTTCGGCAGATAACCCGCAAGCCACGTGCCCATCTCCTCTTCCTCGGCCTTCATCTGCTGGAGGGTCGCAACATCCTCACTCGCGCCCGCCAGCCCGGCCAGCGTGATCAATACGCTGTATGAGCCGGCCTCGTAGGCTTTGTAGCCCAATGCTGCGAGCACGTTCTTGATCTCGTCGTCGCTCGATGGCGCGTGAACGAAACCGGCGACGGTCGCGACGGTGCCCGTGACCATCTCCTTGACCAAGGATTTGCTGGTGCCGTGCCTCTCGAGCAATTGGTCGAGGCGAGCCGCCTGCGACACCGAACGATCCTTGTCCTGCTGCATGCGCGCCTGCAGCTCGGGATAGTGTTTCATACGCGGCAATTCGTTCTGGATCGTGCCGATGGCTTGTGTCTCCACCGCGTGCTGATTCCGCAAGCCGGTGAGATAAGTCTCTTTGATGTCCATGATCGTCTCCACAGGAACAACTGCAGAAACGCAGTGCCGTGCGCTGGTTTGACGCGCCTCGCATCAGAATGATTTGCTCTTGACGCTGTTCTAGTCGAGCGCACATGTCCGAACTATCGTTCGTCTAGTAAGTCCCGCCGCTGGCAACACGGTCTCGGGTTTGCAAACACACAAGCGCGCTCACCGTACCGCCGGGCTGCGTGCGAGATGCTCCGGGTCGTCGGCAAAGTGACACGCGGCGAAATGGCCGGGCGCGACCTCGCGCAGCTCCGGGCGCTCGACGGCGCAGCGAGATTCGGCCAACCAGCAGCGGGTCCGGAACGGACAGCCGGACGGCGGGTCGAGCGGGCTCGGGAGATCGCCTTCGAGCACGATCCGTTCGCGCCGCCGTGCCTGCGTCCGGCTGCCCGTGCCCGGGATCGCGGAGAGCAGGGCGCGCGTGTACGGCATCCGGGGATCGTCATACAGCGCCTCCGCCGGGGCCACTTCGACGAGCCGGCCGAGATACATCACGCCGACGCGGTCGCTCAAATACTCGACCACGGAGAGGTCGTGGGCGATGAACAGGTAGGTCAACCCGAACTCGGCCTGCAACTCGCGCAGCAGGTTCAGCACTTGCGACTGGACCGACACGTCGAGCGCCGAGACCGGTTCGTCGGCAAGCACTAGGCGCGGGCGCAACGCCAGGGCGCGCGCTATGCCGATGCGCTGGCGTTGTCCGCCGCTGAATTCATGCGGGTAGCGGGACAGATGCTCGGGCCGCAGCCCGACAGTCTGCATCAACGCCTCCACGCGTTCGTCCCGCTCGGCCCGGCGCATGCCTGCGAGCACCAGCCCCTCAGCCACGAGTTGCCGCACCGTCATCCGCGGGTCGAGCGAGCTCATCGGGTCCTGGAAGATCGCCTGGATATGGCGGCGCGTCGCGCGCAGCCGGGCGGGGCGCATCGACAGGAGGTCCTCGCCTTCGAACAGGACGGCGCCCGAACGCGGCCGTTCCAACCGCAGGATCGTGCGGCCCAGCGTGCTCTTGCCGCAGCCGCTCTCCCCCACGAGGCCAAACGTCTCGCCGCGGCGGATGCAGAGCGAGACGCCATCGACCGCCCTGACCCAGCCTGCGCCACGCCCCCACCAGCCGCCCGAGGCCGGATACCAAGTGCGCAGGTCGCGGATCTCGAGCAACGGCTCCGTCTCGTTGGCCTGGTGCGACATCGCGTCAGTACAGCCAGCACGCGACGCTGCGCCCGTTGCCGAGCCCACGCCGGCCCGGGTCGGTGTCGCACACCGGCATGGCTTGGGGACAGCGCGGCTGAAAGGGGCAGCCCGGCGGCATGGCGAGCGGGCTCGGCACGCTGCCGACGATCGCCGCAAGGGACGCGCCACGTTTGTCCCGCGAGGGCACGGAGGCAAGCAGGCCGCGCGTGTAGGGATGCAGCGGGTCGGCGGTGACGTGCGCCACCGTCCCCTGCTCCATCACCCGGCCGCCATACATCACGACGACGTCGTCGCACAGCTCTTCAACGACGCCGAAATCATGCGTGATGAGCAGAACGGCCGTCCCGGTGCGGCGTCGCAGGTCACGCACGAGGTCGAGGATCTGCGCCTGCACGGTCACGTCCAGCGCCGTCGTCGGCTCGTCCAGGATCAGCAGCTCCGGCCGGTTGGCGAGCGCCATCGCGATGACGACGCGCTGGCGCATGCCGCCGCTGAGCTGGTGCGGATACTCGCGTATGCGCCGTTCCGGGGCCGGAATGCCCAAGGCGCGGAACAGCTCGACCGTGCGCGCCAGGGCCTCGGACCGACCGACCGTTCCATGGGCCTCGATCGCTTCGACCACCTGGTCGCCGACCCGATAGACCGGGTTCAGGGCGGACATCGGATCCTGAAACACCAGACACAGACGACGGCCCCGCCACCCCTGCATGTCTCGTTCCGGCAGCGTCAGGAGGTCATGGCCATCCAACAGAATACGCCCGCCGGCGATGAAGCCGGGTGGTTCGAGCAGCCGCATGATCGCCATCGTCGTCACGGTCTTGCCGGAGCCGGATTCGCCGACGATGCCGAGGCTGCCGCCCGCAGAGAGGGTGAAATCAATCCCGTCGACCGCGCGCACGACGCCACGATCGGTGCGAAAATGCGCCCTCAGGTCCTCGACCGCGAGCAGCGGCGCCATCATGCCGCGTGTCGGATCCGGATGGCGCCGGCCTGCAGCACCAGGCGGACCTGCTCGAGCGTCCGCACATCCTCGAGCGGGTTGCCAGCCACCACCAGCACGTCGGCGACCATGCCGGGGCGGAGCGTCCCCACGGTTTCGGCGATCCCAGACACCTCGGCCGCCACCGCCGTGCCGGCCCGGATCGCCTCCGCGGCAGTCATGCCGCCGGCCTGCATCAAGGCCAGCTCGGTCGCCATGCCCTCGATCGCCGTATGGCGCCAACCGGCGTCGGTGCCGGCCACCCAGGTGACGCCGGCTTCGCGCATTTGGCCGAACTGGCGCAAATTGTCTTCTGCCATGCGTTCCCACCGGTCACGCATCGCCTGCTCCGCCGCCGTGGGAGCGGTGAGGGAGCGCAGATGGCGCAGCGTGTAGTCGCCGACGGCGAGGGTGGTGGTGCAGGGTATGCCGGCCTCGGCCACGCGCGCGGCCACGCGGGGATCGAAAACCTGGCGCCCGGAGCGGTCGACCAGGAAGCTCGCGTGCTCGATGCCGTCGAAGCCGGCATCGACGACCCAGTCCATCGCCTCGGCGCAGAGGCAGTGGGCGGTGATGGTCCGTTCCTGCCGATGCGCCTCGTCGGCGAGCGCCATGAGCTCGCCCCGGCTGAACGAGGGGCGCCAGGACATCGTGCCGAGCGTGCCGCCGCCGGTCGCCATGACCTTGATGTAGTCCGCGCCGGCCTTGCACATCGCGCGCACCGTGCGGCGCACGCCGTCCTCGCCGTCGGTCTCGCCGCCAAGATACCAGCAATGGCCGCCGGTTATGGTCAGCGGTTGGCCGCACGCGACGATGCGGGCACCGGGACCGTGGCCGAGCGTGAGCGCGCGGCGCACGTCGAACACGGTGCCGCGTGCCGCACCCAGGTCGCGCACGGTGGTGATGCCGGCATTGAGCGCGCGAACGGCGTTCAGCGTCGCCGTCGCGGTCAGCACGCCATCGCTTTCCCGCACCGCCTCCTCGAGCGTGCTGCCATCCCCGGGAAGGTTGAGGTGGACGTGGGCGTCGATCAACCCGGGTAGGATCGTGCAACCGGGCAGGTCGAGGATGTCGGCGCCGGGCGGGATCGCACCGTCGGGCGCCGGCCCGGCGAAGCTGTCGCGAACTGTGCCGCCTTCGATGATGAGAGTGGCGGGCGCGAGCGGTGGCGCGCCGGTCCCGTCGAGCAACCGGTCGGCGCGGAGAACGAGGGCCGAGGTCATCACTGCGCCATCGAAGCGGCGCCGAAATATTCGAAGCCGCCGCCGGACCAGGTCAGGCCGGTCAGCTTCCTGGTGGTCATCACCAGGTCGAGGTTCTGGCGCAGCGGCAGGGTGATCGCCTGTTCCATGATGATCCGCTGCGCCTGGGCATAGAGCGGCGCGCGCTTGGCCGGGTCGGTTTCCTGCTGGCCGCGCATGATCAGTTCGGTCAGTGCCGCGTTTTCGAAATGGCTCCAATTGAAATACTGGCCAGGCGTGAACCAGAGGCGCAGGGCGTCGGGATCGACCGCAATATACTGGGCGATGCCCAATGCCGCCTCTCCGTTGATCATCGCCTGCAGCCAGGCGGGAGTTGCGAGCAATTGCACGGAGGCGTCCATGCCGATCTTGCGAAGGTAGCCCTGGATGGCCTGCGCCAGGGGCGGATAGGAGGTGGAGGTCGAGATGGCGACCAGCTTGACCTCGAGCCGTCTACCCTCTTTTTCGTAGAAATCGCCGTTGCGGTTCCAACCGGCGCCCTTCAGCAGCGCCTCGGCCTTTGCCGGGTCGAATGGATACATGTCCTCGAGCGACTTGTCGTAGCCGGGCATGGCGGGCATCAGCGGCGTCGCATTCGTAGGATAGGCGCCCGCATCGGCGAGTTGCTCGACGCCCTTTCGGTCCACGGCGTGGAGGATGGCGCGGCGGACCGCCACGTCTGCTGTCGCGCCCGAGCCGGCGTTGATCGGCGCGAAAACGCCCATACCGGTGATCGGTACGGGAAGCGCGCTGAAACGATCCATTTTTGTCAGGGCGTTCCAGAACACGCCCGGCACGTCCTGGATCATCTCGGATTGGCCGGCTTGGAACTGGCTGACACGCGCTTGCGGGCTCGACACGATCTGGAAGGTGATCTGCGCGATATCAGGCGGGCCCTGGTGCTTGGTGGCGGGCGGGTTCCAGCGATAGTCGTCGTTGCGCTTCAGCACGAGTTGTTGCCCGGCGGTGTAGGACACGAAGGCAAACGGGCCGGTGCCGACCGGGTGCAGGCCGAGATCGGCCCCATATTGCTTGATCGCCGCCGGGCTCTGCATGGCGAGATAGGGCTCGCCGAGCTGCGTGAGCAGGGGCGCGTACGGCGTCGTGCAGGTGATGGCCACGCTGTATTGCGCGACCGCAACTGCCTTGGTGCAGGGGCCGAGCAGGCTCGCGGAGATCTTCGACTGTGTCGTCTTGTCGCTGATGTAGTCGAAATTGGCGACGACCGCTGCGGCATCGAATGGGGTGCCGTCGTGGAAGCTGACGCCCTCGCGCAAGGTGAACGTGTAGGTCTTGCCGTCAGCGGACATGTCCCAACGGGTGGCGAGCGCTGGCGTCACCTGGAACTCGGGCGTGAGCCAGACCAGCGTGTCGAAGATGTTGACCGCGATGGGGCCGACGTTGCGGGCGCCGGTCGTGGCCGGGTTGAGCGTGTCGAACGGCCCCGCCCAGCCGATGGTGATCTTGGCGTTCTTGTTGGCCTCGGCATGGGCGGAGTGCGCATCGAGCAGCAGACAGGCGGCAAAGGCGGCGAAGGACAGGCGACGCATGAGGAGCTCCGTGTTGCGGACTAGGGTCGGGACAGGGTCGGGTCGAGTTGGTCTCGCAGGCCGTCGCCGATGAGGTTCACCCCGATGACGAACAAGGCCAGGAACAGGCCGGGAAAGACGGTGATCCACCAGGCGAGGGTGATGTAGTTCTGCCCGTCGTTCAGGATCACACCCCATTCCGGCTGCGGCGGCTGCACGCCGACGCCGATGAAGCCCAGGGCGGCGATCCAGAGCACGGCGACGCCGACCCATGTGGTGGTGAGCACGATGATGGGCGGCGAGATATTGGGCAGGACGTGGCGGAGGACGATCCAGGGCGCGCCGGCGCCCAACGTCACCGCCGCGTCCACATAGGGAAGGTGCCGCACCTCGCTCGTCGCCCCGTCCACCAGCCTGGCGTAGATCGGCGTCACCACCACCGCGACCGCGAGTACGCCGTTCACGAGCCCCGGGCCCAGCACCGCGGATACCGCGAGCGCGAGGAGAATGCCGGGAAAGGCGAGCAGCAGGTCGACGAGCCGCATCACCACGAAGCGTGTCGCGCCGCCCGCGTAGCCCGCGACGAGGCCGATCGTCACTCCGGCCAGGGCGCCCAGCGCCACGACGGCAAAGCTCGCCACCACCGTGACCCGGCCGCCATACAGAACCCGGGAGAGCAGGTCGCGGCCGAACGCGTCCGTCCCCATCAGGTGATCCGCCGAGGGCGGAGAAAAGGCGGCGGCCGGATCCTGCGCAGCCGGGTCGGCCGCGGTCAGCAGCGGCGCGGCCGACAGACAGAACAGCAGTGCGGCGCAGATCAGGCCGCCGATCAGCAACGAGCGGTGCCGCACGGCACGGGGCAGGCGAACCCGCCAGCGCCGTTGCATGCGGTCAGCGGCGGCCGACACGCGGATCGAGCACGGGGTAGAGCAGGTCGACACAGAAATTGCAGATCGCATAGGCGAGCGCGATCACCAGCACGACCGCCTGCACCGTCAGGTAGTCCTTGGCGAGGATGGCCTGAACCAGCAGGCGTCCGATACCCGGTCGGGAAAACACCGTCTCCACCACTACGGCCCCGGACAGCAACTGGCCGAGCTGGAGCCCCACGATCGTCAGCACCGGCAGCAGCGCATTGCGCAGCACATGGCGCCGGAACACACGCCCGCTGGCCAGGCCCTTGGCCCGCGCGGTGATCACATGGCGCTGCGTCATCGCCCCGAGCACGCCGGATCGGACGAAGCGCGCGTTGAACCCGGCCGTGCCCAGCGCCAGGGTGGCGGCCGGCAGCACCAAGCCCTTCAGCGACGTTCCGCCGACCACGTCGAACCAGGGCAGCTCGACGGCAAACAGTAGAATGAGCAGCAAGCCGAGCCAGAACGACGGGATGGACATGAAGGCGAGCGCGACCGTCATGGAAGCCGCATCCGCCAGGCCGTTGCGATGCAGGGCCGCGACGATGCCGGCGGCCGAGCCGAGCAGCAGCGAGACGGAGAGCGCCGCGACGGTAAGTTGCACCGTCGCCGGCAGATTGTCGCCGATGAGGGAGGCAACCGATTGCTGCTGCACGAAGGAGTACCCGAAGTCGCCGCGCAAGACGTTGCCGACCCAGGTGACGTATTGCACCGGCAAGCTCCGGTCGAGGCCGAGTTGCGCATTGAGCCGGGCGATCACGGACGGGTCGGCGGAGCTGGTGCCGAGCATGGCGGCCACTGGATCGCCGGGAATCAGGTGGATGAGCAGGAAGACGACGAGGCTGATGCCGAACAGCAGGACAACAATGGACGCCACGCGTCGTAGCATGTAGCCGGTCATCGCACCGACCTTAGGCGCAGCCTCGCGGTACGAACAAGCTGTTCACGTTCGGTCCATATCACAAGCAACACTCGGCCGGCACACCCATCGTCCCGCTCGCGGCAAGCGGCATCACCACGATCCGGTCCGACCCGGCGGGCCTTGCCCCTTTTGGTGCATGATGCCCGACGGGCAGCCGGGCGAGCGCGAGTGGATTAAAGCCTGGTCAAGCTGAAGCTGCTGTGCGCGGACGCGCCACTGGTCGCCCGGACGAACGTGGCCCCACCAACCAGGCGACCGCCCTTGAGTGTCGCCTCGAGCGCACAATCGAACGGATTACGACCCATCATCAGCCGGCCCGATAGCGTGATCCGCCCGTCGCTCCCCATCTCGCCCCGGAGCACGCCCGATCCGATCAGCCCGTTGGAGGCGCTGAACACGGCGGCGACCGGGCCGCGTGTGCCGCGGGTCCGCAACTTGAGCGAAAGCTGGCCGCCACGCCCCATGGTCTCGTTCATGATGGGGCCGGCGAAGGCGTAAACGGTCGAGGGCTCGGCCGTGTCCGCGAGCGCCGGGCTGGTCGTGGACGGAGCAAGCGGCAACGGTGGGGCTTCGGCGTAGGACGTCTCCGCGTCACGCGGGGCCAATAGGTCGGGCGGCCCCGGCGGCACGGACAGCGCTTGGACCGGCGGCACGGCAGAGGCCGCTTTCACCGGAACCGGAGTGGCGGTTTCAGCATTTGGAGGAGCAATCAAACTGGGCACCGCAGCGACGGCCAGTTGCGGGTCCAAGCGTCCCTTGACCTCCTGCACCTCCATCGGGATCGACCCGACCCGGTGCGCGGCCGTGGCCGCAAGGAAGATCACTCCGAGCGACGCGCAGAGCAGGACGAACCGTCCACCGCGCACCACATGCCGAGGCAAAGGCCGCTTCGCCGCACTCGCCGCGGCCAGCCATGCTGGCATCATTTCGGCGGCCTCGGCCTCGACGGCTGGCAGTTCCACGCGAGGGGGCAGGTCCGGTTGCGGCTCGAGCGGCACCACGCTCCGCATGGAAGCCGCCTGGTCGATGTCGTCGGCCGTCACCTTTGCCGCGCCGCGATGCTCGGCGACGAACAGGGCGGCGCCTGCCAGAATGATGACGAGCCGCATCAATCCGCCGGACTGCCGCGCAAGCGCCACCAGCGCTTCGGGCGTAAAACTCTCCCGCGGACGGCCTGTCGCTGCCAGCCGGGCGATCACGAATCGTGCCACATTCTCGGGCGAGAGAGGCTCCAGCGTTATCGTGCGAACGGCGTCCGGGTTAGGCTCGAACCGCTCCGAAAGGCTTGGCAGCCCGGCCGCGACGACCGGGTTCGGACGCCGCATGATGTCCGAGAGCTCGGTCTCGCTCAGCAGCCCGGCCTCATCGATCAGGATCACGGCCTGTGCGGACAAGCCGTCCGGCGCACCTCCGCTGACGAGGCGATGAACGTCCAAGCCGCGACCGCGCAAACTCTGTTCCAAGCACTGCAGCAGGAACGTCTTACCGGTTCCCGGCAGGCCCAGCAGCAGGACGCGCCCGCCGCGGTCGATCACATCGTGAGTCTGCCGCTCGGCGAGGGCCCATGCAGGATGGACGAATGCATCCTTCGGCGGCGGGCGCAGCCTGAATGGAGCAACAGAGCTTTGCAAACCGGGCCCAACCTGCATCGCCTACCTCGATGTTCAACAACGCGAGTGCCTTGGAGAAGGCGGACCTTAGACCCCACTCACCCTAGCATGCAGCGCCGAATGTCGCTTTAACGGGTTTTAGCTCGGATTGTGAGAAATGCCAGGCGGGCGCGCCGTAATGTGACGGGAAGGCGCGGCGGCAGCTCGGACCCGGTCCGGTCACTGCAAGGCCAGCAGTGCCGCCGTGGAGCGGGCGTCGATGTCGACACGATTCGGCTTTTGTGAAAACCTCGCCACGGATGAATGTTCGCCAGCGGTTGTCGATGCTCTCCGCCATGCTGCGCCGCGCGTGGTTTGGCGTTGGACCGATGGCAACGGCCCGCGCCGTCCTCAGACATCTGCGGCGCGCTGATCCGGAGGCCTATCGGCCAGCCTCTGCTCCTCCTCTGGGGCAACACCCGTTCGACCTCGCATTCGGCGTGCAGACCGGAGGGTTCGTCGGATGGCGCGATCTGCAGGCCGGCGGACCGAACGACCCCTACATCTCCGGCTATTTCGGCGTGATCCCTTCAGTGGCCCGCCGGTTGATCGCCGCGGTCATGGAGCCTTCGGCGTATGTCTTCATCGATCTTGGATGTGGCAAGGGACGGGCGGCCATCGTCGCCAGCGAGCGTCCGTTCCAGCGCGTGATCGGGGTTGAGATCGCCGCGGTGCTGGCCGACGTCGCCAAGGTCAATGCCAAGATCGTGGAGGTCGGCTTTCCGCACCGGCCGCGGATCGAGATCGTTGCCGGCGATGCCGCCGAGTTCGATTTCCCGGCCAAGCCGCTGGTCCTGTTCCTCTATCAACCGTTTGAACGTCCGGTCATGCGGGCCGTGCTCGCCAGGTTGGCCGTCTCCCTGGCCGCGCATCCCCGCCCCACGATCCTGCTGTACGTCAATCCAGTCCTGGAGACGCTGCTCGACGAGATACCTTGGCTCGAACGGCGCGACCAGGGCGTCGACGAACCGGAGCCGGAGGAGATGCCCTTCTGCTATGGCGGCCGCGGGGGCACGGAACGCGTGGCGGTCTGGGCAACGCGATCACCTCGCCCGGACCTCGTCCGTCTGGATGCGACGGATCAGAACAGCGTCAATCACGAGTAGCGCTCACAGCCTGTCCTCCGTCGGAGCAGCACTGTCGCCGAGATGTGCCGGGCTAGCGCCGACCGGCCGGCTTGGCTTCGGTACGCAAGCGCGGCATTCACGATGTTGACCCCATCGACCTCGAACCGTTTGTCCGGTTATTGTTACAGTATGGGTCCAATCGTTCGGAGATCGTCGCGCGCCGCCGGTTTCACTCTGCTGGAACTTCTCGTGGCGGTCACCCTGCTCGGACTGCTGATGGCTGCGCTACAGGGCAGCGCCGATGTGCTGGTCCGCGCCGCCGACCTGCGCACACGCTACTCGACCGAGACGACCGATCTCGAGGGCGCGGCCCGCGCGCTCCGCCGGCTGATCGAAGAGATGGATCCGGGCACCGCCGCGTCGCCGAGCCCGCTGCGCGCCGAGCCCCATGCGCTCAGCTTCGTCACTCACCTCACCTCGCCTCCGCCCGCCGCATCCACCCGGGCGATCGACGCCGCCCTCTTGCTCGAGGGCGGACGGCTCGTGCTGCGCTGGCGCCCGCGCCTGCATGGACTGCCACTTGGGTCCGCGCCGGCCGAGCAATCGGTCGAGCTGCTTGGCGGAGTGCAGTCACTCTCCTTCTCCTATGGCGACGCGGAGCTCCCGCTGGGCGACGCCGGGTCGTGGCCATCCGACCGCTGGCCGACCGTGGTCCGCATTCGTCTCGGCGTCCTTGACGGCCGTGCGACGCACTGGCCGGATATCGTCATTCCGGTCCGGCGCGAGCAGGCGATCTAGCGGTTGGCCCGCCGGCCTCGTGCCGCGCGCGGGTTCGCGCTGCTGATCGTGCTTTGGGCCTTGGTCCTGCTAGCCGCGCTCGGATCGCACCTGGCGTCCGGCGGGCGTCAGGATGCTGAGTTAGCCGTCACGCTGCGGCGGGCGGCTGTCCTGGACGCAGCGGTCGACGGCGCCACCCAGACGGCAATCCTGCACCTGCTACCCACAGCCCCGGACCGGTGGGGCGCCCCGAGCCGGCACACGGTGGCGATCGGCGGCGTCACGGTGTCGGTCGCCCTCGATGACCAGAGCGGGCTGGTCAACCCGAACACGGCGTCGGCCCGCCTGCTGCAGGCCTTGCTCGTCGCCCTCGGCGAGCAGGCATCCAC
Source organism: uncultured Alphaproteobacteria bacterium (assembly GCA_963835135.1). GTDB lineage: Bacteria > Pseudomonadota > Alphaproteobacteria > Acetobacterales > Acetobacteraceae > JAVVHH01. The sequence continues at coordinate 80,541 of CAWIEF010000004.1, read as the reverse complement.
CGCCCGGCTCCTCGCCAACGACATCGTGGAGTGGCGCAGCCGCGGCCGGCGCTCCAGCCGCGGCGGCGAGAAGGCCCAGGTCTATGCCGCGGCGGGCAAGAGCTACGCGCCGCCGTCCGCGCCGTTTCGTGACCTCGACGAACTCACGGAGGTGGTTGGCATGACGCCGGAGCTGCTAGCCCGCCTCCGGCCCAATTTGAGCCTCTGGTGGGATGGCGACCCGAACCCGGCGGTCGCGCCGCCCGCCGTCAGATCCGCCCTGAGGGCGCTGCGCCAGGATACAGGATTGCTGGGCAGCGCCGGGTCCGGGCTGGCGGTGGTCGGTGTGGAGGCCACGCGACGGCGGACGGCGCGGCGGTCGGGCGCCGCACCGTCGTCCAGATCTCACCCGGGGCGAGCGGCCGGGCGTGGCGCATCGTCGAACTCTGCGCGGCTGGAGTAGCGCCGGTGCGTCAGTCGTCACTCTCGTCGTCGTCGACCATCGCGGTCTGCGGGTGGCCCTCAAAATAGGCCTTGGCCAACCGCCAGCTTGCCGCCCCGAGCTTGTGGCCGAGCTCGCGGCCATCGAGGTCACCCGGGATGAAGTGGATCCCACCATACCGGCGCGAGATCCCGGCCTGGTCGGCGGCCTCGGTGAAGGTGCGCCAGGTCAGGGTGACAGCAGTGGCCGGGGTAGTGTTCGGCTCCACCCGCGAGCTGTGCGGCGGTTGCGTGTAGGAGCCGCCAAAGGCGTCGCTGCCGGTGAAACGTTTCAGGATCTCCGCTCCTGCGGCACTGAAGATGCTATGCCCGGACAGGTACTCCGGGAAGGGCGGGGTCACGACGGTCGCGGCCTGGTAAGGCTGCCATTGAGCGCCGTCGATTGTCTTGGTGCCTTGATACGGGCCCGCCCAGGCGGTGACGGGACGCCCGGCCTTGAGGAAATGGACCGCGGTGACGGGGCGGACGGAATCGTATTGCCGCTTGATGCCCCAGGACACGATACTCGCGTCCAAGATGGCGTTGGATTCGGCGAAGAACATCTTCACGTCCTGGTCCAACGTGTTGTGGTCCCGTTCGGACACCCACTTGGCGAACAACGACCAATGACCCGGCGGCAGCTCCGATTTCGGCCCGTCGGCCCAGTATTCCGCGATGACCTTGTGCTCGTCCGTCAGGTTGGCGCTGTAGCGTAGGATCCTGTCGACACCCGCCTCGAAATCCCTGCTCGGGAACCGGTCGGGTCCCTCCGTCTTCGGGATGCGCAGCCTCGGATTGAACGGCAGCACGTTGCCCCAAAACGGCGCGATGTATTTCTGCACCACGACGCCGCCATTGCCGTCGGACACACGCAGCGGCTGCCATGCGTTCGGGTCCGAGATGACGTCCGGCGTGTTGACCGAGACGAACCCGGTATAGTCGCTGTAGGGCGCGCCGCCATTCAGCGTGCCGAGTTGGTTCGACCCGTCGTTGTGGCGATAGTCAAGCACCGCCCGGCACGCCACGTTGCCGATCCCGGATGGTGTCGTCACGTCCGTGCTCGTGTCGTTCAAATCGTAGCCGAGCGCGGCCATCTGGGCCGTGGCTTTCGTGGTGTAGGTCGGGAACAGGTCGATCAGGGCGCGGTAGGCCGCGAAGCTGACGGCCTTGGTCTTGTTGGCGATCGTGGCTTCGGCGCCTGGGCGCTTGCGGACGGCAGAGGGGCGGGTCGCCGCGGCGTTGTGGTCATAGGCCGTCCAGGCGTCATACATGCAGGTATCGACGATCGCCAGCATGCGCGCCACGATCGGCGGGCCCGGATGGGTCGTCCTGATCGCGTCAAGCGACACGTCGTTCCATTGCACGACGACAGTGTCGGCCGCGTGACTGCTGGCAGCGCCCAGAAGCGCACAGGTGGAGACGGTCGCGAGGAGGAGTTTTCCCATCGTGTTGCATCGACCTTTCGCCGAACGGTTAATCTATTACGGTATCGATACTATACGATATCGTAATAGATGCAAGCCGCTTTTAGAGGTCGTTGCCTCACGCGAGTTCCTCCGGCGCTCGGATCCAACCCGTGCGCAGCACGGCAATGCCTTCCGTCCGCGGCCGATCAGCCGCGGCGGACGCGACGGGCCGCCGTGGTCACGTTGGCGAGCAGGATGACGGCGCAGCCGGCAAACAGTAGGAGGGCGCCGAGCCTGGCGAATTCCGGACGGAGCGAGGCGCCGATCCCGATGACGGCGCACCACAGCATCAAGCCGAGCGCGAGCATGCCGTCGTCTACGAACAGCCCCGCCAATTCACCCAGGACCGCGCGGAGCGTCCTCATGGCCGGCACTCCGCGACGGTCGGACGCGACGCCCGCCCCGCCAGACGCACGCCGAGCCAGGCCGTGGCCAGGAGCGCGCATGCCAGAGCCGGCAGGCAGAGCTCGCCGCCGGGCCAATCGAGCCCGAGCCCCTCGCCTGACCAGAATATCCCGAACGCGGAGATCAGCACGCCGACGCCGAGCTTGAGCGCGTTCTCCGGCACGCGCGCCAACGGACGCCGCAGCGCCCATGCAGCGACCGTCACCAAGCAGGCGGCGGCTGCGGCACCCAACAGCGCCGGCGAGAGTAGATCGGGACCGACCGCCGCAACCGCCAGCACGATGAACGCGACCTCGACCCCCTCGAGCAACACGGCCTTGAACGCGGTCGCCATCGCCACCGGGTCGAGCCGATGCGTTTCCGACCACCGGGCGAGCCCAAGAGTGGCGGTCTGGCGCCGGAACACCGCGTCTTCGTCGTGCAGCGCGATCACGCCCGCACCGCGCAACACCGCCTTGCGCAACCAGCGCATCCCGAACAGCAGCAGGAGCAGGCCGACCGCCAATTGCAGGGCGCGCTCCGGCACATGCGAGAGAGCGGGCCCGAGCGAACCGATGAGCGCGATCAGCGCCACTAGCCCGAGCCCCACCCCCGCAAGGGCGGAGCGCCACCCGCGGACGGTGCCGACCGCCAGCACGATCGTGGCGGCCTCGACGCACTCGACGAACGATCCGAGGAACGCGGCGCTCGCCGAAGGCACGATCTGTAGCCAGTTCATCGTCAAGTCTCCCGCCGTGGTTCAGGGAGCCGGCGGCTCCAGCAGGCAAGCTCCCCCTCGTTTGGAGCTGGTAAACGGGCGGCCGGCGCGCACCCGCTTGCGCGCCGGCGCGTCAGGGCGCGCTTTCCGCCGGCCTGCCGCCCTCGAGATACGCCGCGCGGATCTCCGGCCGGGCCAGCAGTTCGCGTCCGGTGCCCACCATCGTGATTGCGCCGTTGACCAGGACGTAGCCGCGATGGGCCAGCCGGAGCGCCTGGAAGGCGTTCTGCTCGACGAGCAGCACCGTGAGTCCGGTGGTGCGGTTCAGGTCGCGGATGGCGCCGAAGATCTGCCGCACCACCAGCGGGGCCAAGCCGAGCGAGGGCTCGTCCAACAACAGCAGGCGTGGCCGGGTCATCAGCGCGCGGCCGATCGCCAGCATCTGCTGCTCGCCGCCGGAGAGCGTGCCGGCCCGTTGGCCGATCCGTTCCTTCAGCCGGGGGAACAGCGTGTAGATCTGTTCGCGCAGCTGTTCGAACTCCGTCCTGCCGGCGCCCCGCGCGCCCATCATAAGGTTCTCGTTGACCGTCATGCGGCTGAACACCCGGCGTCCCTCCGGCGACTGGGCAATGCCGCGCCGCATGATCAGGTGCGTGGGAACCCGGGTGATGTCCTGACCGTCGAACGTGACGGAGCCGTCGCGGGCCCGCGGCGTGCCGCACACGGTCATCATCAGGGTGGACTTGCCGGCCCCGTTGGCACCGATCAGGCTGACGATCTCACCGTTCTCGACGTGCAGGTCGACACCGCGCAGTGCCTGGATCGCGCCGTAGAACGCCGTGACGCCTTCAAGGCGGAGCATGCTCACCCGGCAGCCCCGGGATGGACGACGGCATCGTCCTCGTCCTCCTCGCCCTCGCCGAGATAGGCGGCGATCACGGCCGGGTCGGCGGCGATGAGTGCGGGCGGGCCCTCGGCGATTTTCTTGCCGTGGTCCAAGACGACGATGAAGTCCGAGATACGCATGACCACGCCCATGTCGTGCTCGATGAGCAGGACTGAGCATGGCGTGTCCACGGCGCCGTCGCGGATCCGGCGCAGCAAGTCGGCTAGTTCGTCGCTCTCCCTCGGGTTCAACCCCGCTGCGGGCTCGTCGAGGCACAGCAGCACGGGGCTCGTGCACATCGCTCGGGCGATCTCGAGCCGCCGTTGCGCGCCATAGGGCAAGGCGCCGGCCGGGTCGTCGGCGCGGGGCAGGAGGCCGATCGCGTCCAACCACAGCCGGGCGCGGTCGATCGCTTTCGGTTCGGCGCGCCGATAACCACCCAGGCCGACCACGGCCAACAGGCCGGACGCGAGCGACGGCATCAGGCTGTTGTGCTGGGCGACCAGCAGGTTCTCCAGCACCGTCATTCCAGCAAACAGGCGGATGTTCTGGAACGTGCGCGCCACCTTGGCGCGGTGCGCGATGCGATGGCCGGGCAGGTTCTCCAGCGCGTGGACCTGACCATCGGCGCCCTGGAGCCGCAGCGTGCCGGAGGTCGGGCGGTAAAAGCCGGTGATGCAGTTGAACAGGGTCGTCTTGCCGGCCCCGTTCGGGCCGATGATGGAGGTGATCTGCCCGGCGGACGCCCCGAAGCTGAGGCCGGACACCGCCTTCAGTCCGCCGAACTGCATGGTCAGGCCATCGACGCGGAGCAGATCAGCCACGGCCTTGCGCCACCAGTTCGGCCGCGATCTCTTTCGGCTTGCCCAGGGAGACGGACGGCTTTCGGCCGGAGACCAGGCCGCGGGGCCGCAGCACCATCATGGCGACCAAGGCTAGGCCGAAGATGAGCATCCGATACTGGCCGAAATCGCCCAGGACCGTGCCGATCCATTCGAACCCGGGCGTGTTGTTCAGCCGGTCCAGCAGGCCGCGCAACAGCTCCAATCCGCCGATCATGGTTATGGCCGCGAGCGCGACGCCGAGTTGGCTGCCCAACCCGCCCAGCACCACGATGGCCAGCACGATGGCCGACTCGATGAACGTGAAGCTCTCCGGGCTGATGAAGGCCTGCCGGGTGGCAAAGAAAGCGCCGGCGAAGCCGCCGAAAGTGGCGCCGATCGCGAACGCCGTCAGCTTGGTGGCCGTCACGTTGATGCCGAGCGAGCGGCAGGCGATCTCGTCCTCGCGGAGCGCTTCCCAGGCGCGGCCGAGCGGCAGGCGGCGCAGCCGCAGCGTGACCCAGTTCGTCAGCAACGCCAACAGCAGGATCACGTAATACAGGTAGATCACCCGCTGTGACGGGCTGTAGTCCAAGCCGAAATATCCCGCGAAGGTGTCCGGCTCGCCGGAGGCGGAGAAGCTGAGGCCGAACAGGGTCGGCCGCGGGATGCCGGAGATGCCGTTGGGGCCGTTGGTCAGGCTGGACCAATTGTTGATGACGATGCGGATGATCTCGCCGAACGCTAGCGTGACGATCGCCAGGTAGTCACCGCGCAGCCGCAGCACGGGAAAGCCGAGCAGGATCCCGAATATCGCGGCGAACAGGCCGGCCAGCGGCAGGCAGGTCCAGAAGCCCAGACCATAGTGAGTGGAGAGCAGCGCGTAGCTGTAGGCGCCGACCGCGTAGAAGGCGACGTAACCGAGGTCGAGCAAGCCGGCCAAGCCGACGACGATGTTCAACCCCCAGCCCAGCATGACGTAGGTCAGCACGACCACGCCCAGGTCCAGGTAATAGCGGCCGGCGACGGCGGGCAGCAGGACTGCGAGCAGCAGCAGCGCCGGTGCGAGGAAACGGCCGGATCGCTGCATGGCCTCGGCCAATCGGCGATTGGCCGGCACCGCCGTCCGCCGCGACCTCCCCAGCGCCCCGCCCACCAGCACGACGGCGAAGATGGCCAGCACCAGCACCGCGACCACGGCCGGCCGCCAGTCCAGCACCAGGCCGGTCGGGCCGGACTGCATCCGCAATCCCACGAGGGGGATCAGCAGCACGGCCGCCACGATCGCCGCCAGCGCGGCGCGGCGGGCGGCGCTCATACCTTTTCCACGTCGGCCCGGCCCAGCAAGCCGCTGGGCATGGCGATCAGCACCAAGATGAGTACGGCAAACGCGGCCACGTCCTTGTATTCGGCCGAGCCATAAGCGGACCAGAACGTCTCGATCAGGCCGATCAGCAGGCCACCGAGCACGGCGCCAGGCAGAGAGCCTATGCCGCCGAGCACGGCGGCGGTGAACGCCTTCACCCCTGCCAGGAAGCCGATGTAGAAATCGATCACGCCGTAGCGCAGCAGGTAGAGCAGCCCGGCCACAGCCGCCAACGCGGCGCCGATCACGAATGTCAGGCTGACCGTGCGGTTCGTGTCGATCCCGAGCAGGCTGGCCATCCGCATGTCCTGCTCGCAGGCCCGCATGTCGCGGCCGATCGGGGTCTTGGTCACCATCCAGGTGAACACCGTCAGCACGACGACCGTGGTGATCACCGTGGCCAGTTGCATCCAACTGACCTGGACCACGAAATCGCCCTCCCGCATCAGCTCGAAGCCGCCGGGGATCAGCGGGGCGAAGGCCTTGACGTTGGCTCCCTGCGCGATCTGGGTGAAGTTCTGCAGCACGACGGACATGCCGATCGCGCTGATGAGCGGGGCCAGCCGGAACGAGCCCCGCAGCGGGCGATAGGCGACGCGCTCGATGGTCCAGCCATACAGTCCGGCGATGGCGGCGGCGAACACGAGCGTGAGCGCCAGCGCCAGCGGTACGGCGGTGACCCCGAGCGTGGCCAGGCCGAGCAGGGCGATGAGCGACAGGAACGAGCCGATCATGAAAACATCGCCGTGGGCGAAGTTGATCATGCCGATGATGCCGTAGACCATGGTGTAGCCGGCGGCGATCAGCCCGTAGATCATGCCGAGCGTGATGCCGTTCACCAGCTGCTGTAGCGCATATGCCAAAGAACGAATGCTCCCGCTCGTTGCGGCCTCGCAGGCTAGCCGGCCCTGTGCGAGGGCCGGCTAGCCAGCAGGTCACATCTCGCTGTAGTTGCCGTCCTTCCAGACGTAGAATACGTAGCTCGGCCCTTCGACGTCACCCTTCTTGTCGAAGGAGATCGGGCCGATGATCGACTGCCACGGGCCGCCGCTCTTCAGCTCTGCCGCGACCTTCTTGGGGTCCGTGCTGTTGGCCTTCTTGGCGGCTTCCGCCCAGATCTGCACGGTGGCGTAGGTGTAGAGCGTGTAGCCTTCCGGATCGACCTTGCGGTCGCTGAACTCCTTGACGACAGCCGCGGCCGTCGGGCGCTTGGACAGGTCCGGCGCGAAGGTCATCATGGTGCCCTGTCCGGCCGCTCCCGCAATCTGCCAGAACTCCTTGGTGACCAAAGCGTCGCCGCTGATCAACGTGGGGTTCATCCCCTGTTCCTTGGCCTGGCGGATGATCAGCCCGGCCTCGGTGTGGTATCCGCCGATGTAGATCACGTTGACGCCGGCCGCCTTCATGCGGCTGACCAGGGCGGAATAGTCTTTCTCGCCCGGGGTGTAGGTGGCCACCATGGCGGGATCGACGCCCTTGGCCTTCATGTTCTTCTCGGTCTGCTCGGCCAGGCCCTTGCCGTATGCGGTGTTGTCGTTCAGCACCGCGATCTTGTCGCCCTTGTAGTGCGCAGCGATGTATTCGCCGGCAACCATCCCCTGCTGGTCATCACGCCCGCACAGGCGGAAGGTGTTCCAGGTGCCCTTGTCGGTGAAGTCCGGATTGGTGGAGGCGGGGGTCATCTGGAGGATGCCCTCCTCGGTGTAGACCTTGCTCGCCGGGATCGAGGAACCCGAGCAATAGTGCCCGGCGACGAACTTGACGCCCTGGCTGGCGAAGGAGTTGGCGACGGAGACGGCCTGCCGCGGGTCGCAGGCATCGTCACCTACGGTGAGCTGCAGCTGCTGGCCGAGCACCCCGCCCGCCTTGTTGATGTCGTTGACCGCCTGCTGCGCGCCTTCCTTCATCTGCAGGCCGAAGGCGGCGTACTGGCCGGTCATCGGACCTGCCGTGGCGATCTTGATCTGGGCCTGGGCCGCGCCCGCCCCGACCATGGCCGCCAAGGCGAAAGCGGTTGCGAATACATGACCTCGGGACATCGGTGCTCTCCATGAGTTCTCGTTGGACTCGCCGCGACGGCACGCCGAATGCGCCAATGCCACGAGGATTGCTGCTGCTCAAGGGGGGTGGGTCCTGGGCGGTCCGGCGCTGCTCCGGAACGCGACACTCGCGCAGCGCTGCGTCTCTGCCAAGACGCGGATCAGGGGGTCAAGCCAACCATCCCGGTCACGCGCAGGGCAAGAAGATCGACGAACGCGCGGGTCTTGGCGGCAAGCAGGCGGGTGGGGGTCAGGATGGATACCGGCACCGGCTCGAGTGTCCATCCCGGCAAGACGGGGTGCAGGAGCCCTCGACCCACGTCTTCGCTGGCCATAAGATCATCGACCACGGCGATGCCGACGCCGAGCCGCGCGAGGTCGCGGATCATCGTCATGTTGTTCGCGCACAACACGCCGTCGGCTGCCACCTCCACGACCTCGTCGCCCATCATGAGGCGCCATTCGCCGCGGTCGCCACGATGGAGGAGGTGGATGCGCGCGTATCCCGACAGCGCCGACGGGTGCGCGGGAGTGCCGTAGCGCGCCAGGTAGGCGGGGGCCGCGTAGAGGCTCGCGCTCAGCAGGGCCAGCCGCCGGACCCTCAGCGCGGAGTCCGGCAGCGTGCCGATCCGAAGCGCCAGGTGGAAGCCTTCGGCCAACAGGTCGACCCGGCGCGGGGACAGGTCGACGTCGATCCGCACCTCCGGATACCGGTCGAGGTATTCGGCGATGACGGGTGCGACGAGCCGGGGGCCGATCTCGGCCTCGACGGACATGCGCAGCGTGCCCTGCGGCCGCTCGGCCAGGCCGCGCACGTGCTGATGCGCTTCGCGGGCCGCGGCGACGATCCCCTCGCCCAACGAGAAGTAGAGGCTGCCGGCCTCGGTCAACTCGACCCGGCGCGTACTGCGCAGGAAGAGTTTCACCTCCAGCGCGGCCTCGAGTTCGGCGATCCGACGGGACAGAGTTGAGGTCGGAACGCCGAGCTGGACCGCCGCCTTGGTGAAACTGCGGGTTTCGGCGACTGCGACGAAGAGGGCCAGGTCACGAAGATGGTCCATCGCCCGCACCTTATCCCGAATTCGGGAAACTGTTTTCCGATTGAGAGGATTATCCCAATTCAACGGCGTTTGTATGGCTTCTGTCACCCTCCGGTCAATCGGGGATCGGCAGCAGAACAGGAGCAGAGCGTGCCACAGTTCGAGCGTTTCACGACCGCTGACAGCCTCGTCATGCTCGTCGATCATCAGACGATGACGATCGACTGGGTGAAAAGCCTGCCGAAGACGACGACGATCGCAAGTTGCCGCGTCCTGGCGCGCATGGCGCTCACCTACGGCATGCCGCTGGTCCTGACGACCACGATGGAAGACTATGTCGGACCCACCATCCCCGAGATCAGCGATCTCGCGCCCGAGGCGTTCGCGCGCCGGTACAAGCGCGGCGGCGAGCTGAGTTGCTGGGACGCCACCGACCTGCGGGACGGCGTCCAGGCGCTCGGTCGCCGGAACATCATCCTGGCCGGGCTGACGACCGACATCTGCCTGTTTTGGGCGGCCATCGATGCGAGCACGCTCGGTTACAGGGTCATGGTCGTGGCCGACGCCTGCGGGACGATGTCGGCCCTGGGCGATACGCTCACGTACGACCGGCTCCGCGGTCACGGGATCACGGTCACGGTCGTCAATCAGGCCGTCACCGAGTTGGTGAGCAATTTCGGTACGCCGGAGGGGCAGAAGGCGCAACAGATCATGGCCGACGAGATCATCTCCAAACTCGGAGCGGGGGGTTAGGCGGTCAGGCTAGCCATGCGCGCCATGATCGACGATGCGGCCGAGGTGTTCACGCTGATCAACACCTTCACCGTCGCGCCGCATCGTCAGAATGCCGTCGTCCGATCGCCGCGTGAGTTCACCGACTACATCTCGTTCGGGGGCGACCTGCGGGAGCGGGTGGAAGTCAGCGCCAACACGCTGCTCGGCTTCAGCAACAGGGGCGTGACGGCCTATGACCTGCACCGGCTGCTGCTGTTCGGCGATGTCCACTACGACGGCGTGCAGGTCTTCATTCAGTTGGGCAACGAGACCGAGGCGGGACGTGCGCCGGAGCCGGTGCCGACCGACATCGATCGCTCCGAGGCCAGACGCTCTGGGGCGTTCATGTCGCGGCGTCGCCAGCGCCGATCGCCCCTCTGAACATCACGGCGTTCTATTACGGCAACACGATGCCGAACGTTCGCTTCTATCCGCAGTCGGGCAAGGAGCAGACGCACACGCTCGGCCTGCGCCTGCTCGCATCGCAAGGTGCCCTCGACGGCTCGATCGGCGGCATCGGACAGGTGGGCACGCTCGCGCAGCGAGCCGTCGTGGCCTGGGGCGCGCATGCGGACGCCGGATGGACGTCGAAGCTGCCGTGGACGCCTCGGTTCGGCCTGCGGACCGACATCCTGAGCGGCGGGGGCGGCGCGAGCGGCACCGTCCACACCTTCAACGCCCTGTATCCGAACTACGCCTACTCCACGGAGGCCACGATCGAGGCGCCGGCCAACCTCGTCCAGGTTGGGGCTACGCTCGGCTTGCATCCGCTCGAGGCCGTCACGCTAAACTACACGCTCGAGGGGCTGTGGCGCTACAGCGTGCGCGACGCGTTCTACGCGGCGCCGACAGTCGCGCTCGTCCCGCCGGACGGCACGTCGCGGCGCTTCACCGGCATCGAGCAGCAGGTCGAAGCGACGTAGCACTTGAACAGGTTCCTCGATCTCACCGGAGCGTATGTGGATTTCGCCCCGGCCGCCTTCTTGCGTGCGGCCCATGCGCGATCCCAGGATTTTGGCATGACGGAGATTTCGCTGCATTTTTGACCCCCGCCACGGCGTGCTGAAGGAGTAGACAAGATGGCCAGCCTGATCTCCGGCGACCTCGAGAGCCACGCCTGATGGGTCAGCTGGTCAACGGCCGTTGGTCGAACGCCGAGGCGGCCGCGCCGGTGAAGGATGGCGCGTTTGCGCGCCCGTCGTCGGTCTTCCGCAACACAATCGAGCCTGGCGGCCGTTTCCCGCCGCAAGCCGGGCGCTACCATCTCTACGCCTCGCTCGCCTGCCCCTGGGCGCACCGCACGCTCATCTTTCGGCGCTTGAAGGGTTTGGAGCGCCATATCGGCCTGTCGATCACGCACTGGTTGATGGGCGACCAGGGATGGACCTTCGCGCCGGGCGAGGGTGTCGTTCCAGACCCAGCCGGTGCGCACGCGCTGCACGAGATCTACGCGCGCGCGCAGCCCGACTATACCGGCCGGGTCAGCGTCCCAGTGCTCTGGGATACGGTGGAGAACACCATCGTCAGCAACGAGTCCGCCGACATCATCCGCATCTTCAATCGCCAGTTCGACGCCGCCGGTGCGACGGGCGACGACTACTATCCAGAACAGAAGCGCGCCGAGATCGACGCGCTCAACGAACGCATCTACGCGACCGTCAACAACGGCGTGTACCGCGCCGGCTTCGCCACCACGCAGGAGGCGCATGAGGCGGCCGTAACAGCCCTGTTCGACACGCTCGACTGGCTCGACGCCCGGCTTTCGCGACAGCCCTATCTGACGGGTGATTCAATCACGGAGGCCGACTGGCGGCTGTTCACCACGCTGATCCGGTTCGACGCCGTCTACCACGGGCACTTCAAGTGCAACCTCCGCCGGCTCGCCGACTATCCCGGGCTCCTGCGCCTGACCCGCGCGCTCTACGCGGTCCCCGGCGTCGCGGGGACGGTCGATCTGACGCACATCAAGCGGCACTACTATCTCAGCCATCCGTGGCTCGATCCAACGGGCATCGTGCCGGTCGGACCGATACAGGACGTCCCGGCACCCGGGGGACCGTGAGGACCGCTCGCGCGGTCAAAGGCCCAGGTAGATCCGTTGCACTTCCGGATCTTGCGCCAACGCGTCGGCCGGGCCGTCGAGCACGGTCCTGCCGGTTTGCAGCACATAGGCGTGCTGGGAGATCTCGAGCGCGAGTTCCACCGATTGTTCGGCCAGCAGCAGGGTCATGCCGTTCTGGTGGAGCCGGGCCAGCGTTTCGTAGAGCGTTTCGACGACCGCGGGGGCGAGGCCCAGGCTCGGCTCGTCGAGCAGCAGCATGCGCGGTTCCGACATCAGCGCGCGGCCCATGGCCAGCATCTGCCGCTCCCCGCCGGAGAGCGTGCCGGCAGATTGGCGGCGGCGCTCGGCCAAGCGCGGGAACAGGGTGAAAACCTGGTCCAGCACCGCGGGCAGCCGGGCCTTGTCCGCCAGCACCGTCGCCCCGAGGCGGAGGTTCTGCTCCACGGTCTGGCCCACGAACAGCCGCCAGCCCTCGGGCGAGAGCGCCAGGCCATGGCGCACCACGACATAGGCCGCCTGCCCGGTGATGTCCTGCCCCTGCCAGCTTATGGTCCCTGCCGCAACCGGAACCAAGCCCGCAATCGCGTTCAGCGTCGTGGTCTTACCGGCGCCGTTCGAGCCGATCAACGCGACCACGCCCCCTTGCGGCACGTCGAGCGACACGTCGGCGACGCCGACCAAGTCGCCGTAGCGCACGGCCAGATTGCGGATGCTCAGGGCGGGTGATGTCATGGGGTGGCCGGCCGCCTGGCCATGCTGCGGCCGAGATAGGCGCTGATCACGGCCGGATCGGCCACGACGTCCCGCGGTGGACCGGCCGCGATGACCCGGCCCTGATGGAACACGACAGCATGCCGCGTCAGCGAGAGGATCACCTCCATGATGTGTTCGACGATGACCAGCGTGATGCCGCGCGCCTGGATGCGGCGCACCAGCTCGATCGCGTCGCGGACCTCGACGGGATTGAGCCCGGCCAGCGCCTCGTCGAGCAGGAGCAGGCGCGGTTGGGTGGCCAGCGCGCGGGCGATCTCGAGACGCTTGCGGCCGGGCGTGCCGAGCGCGCGGGCCGGGCTGCGCGACAGGTGCGCCAGGCCGGTGAACGCCAACACCTCGTCCGCCGCGCGCTGTGCGGCGGCGCGGCCAGGGTGGCGCAGGAAAGCGCCGACCAGGACGTTCTCGGCCACGCTCATGTCCTCGAACGTGACGGGGACCTGGAACGAGCGGGCGATCCCGAGCCGGGCCCGGACCTCCGGCGTGGCGCCGGTGATGTCGTGTCCGTCAAACGCGATGCGCCCCGAGCTCACCGACAGATCGCCAGCGAGCATGTTGAAGAACGTGCTCTTGCCGGCGCCGTTGGGACCGATCAGGCCGATTACGTCGCCCTTGCCGACCTGCAGGCTCGCCCCGTCGACGGCGCGGAAGGCGCCGAAGCTACGCACCAGATCGCTGGCCTCAAGCAGCACGGGAGTGCCGCCGGCGCAGGAGATCGGCCAGGCCGCCCGGCAGGAAGCGCGCGATCAGCATCACCACGGCGCCATAGACCACGTAGGTGATCCCGGTGCCGGACCCGCCGAACGCGGCATTGGTGCTCTCCTCGAGCGGGATCAGGATCGCGGCGCCGACCAGCGGCCCGAACAGCGTCCCGGCCCCGCCCAGCGCGGCCATGATCACCATCCGCACCGAGACCAGCACGCCCAGCACGCTGTCCGGATCGGCGAACCCGACCATGAGCGCGTAGAGCGACCCAGCCACCGAGGTGAAGCCGGCCGACAGCAGCAGCGCGAACAGCTTGAAGCGGCGCACCGGCACGCCGAGGCTGCGCGCCGCCCGTTCGCTGCCGTTGATAGCGCGCAGATAGTAGCCCATGCGGCTCCGTTCCATCAGTGCCGTAAGCAGGAGAAGCGCGGTCAGCACGCCGAGGAAGATCCAGTAGTAGATGCGGGGATCGTTGAACTGCAGATCGGCCGGGCTGCGCGGCACGGCGGGGCCCATGAGGCCGACGGCAGCGCCCAGGAGCGGGAAATTGCTGACCAGGATGCGGACCAGCTCGGCCGCCGCGATGGTCGCCATGGAGAAGTAATGGCCCTGCAGGCGGAACGTCGGCATGCCGATCGCCGTGGCCAGGACCATGCTGGCCGCCACGCCGAGCGGCACTCCGGCCACGGGCGGCCACCCGAACAGCGTGTAGACCAGCAGCGACGCATAGGCGCCGGCGCCGAAGAACATCGCGTGGCCGACCGAGACCTGCCCGGCATAGCCGCCGACCAGGTTCCAGGCCGAGGCGGAGATGGCGCCGAGCAGGACCAAGGCCGCCACCCGCTGATAGAACACGTCGGCCAGGAACAGCGGCAGCACTGCCAGCACTACGAGCACGGCCAGCCCAGTCAGCGCCGTCCGCCTCATGCGCGCCCCAGCAAGCCCTGCGGCCTGACCCACAGCACGAGCAGGAACAGGGCATAGATCACCGCATCCTGGAACACCGCGCCGATCCAGAACGCCGAGAGCGCCTGCACCACGCCGATCAGCAATCCGGCGAGCAGGGCCCCCGGCACGCTGCCGAAGCCGCCGAGGCTGACGGTCACGAAGGCGATCAGCGTCAACCCTTCGCCCACCGTCGGAGAGATATAAAAGAACAATGCGATCAGCGCTCCGGCGATCCCGGTGCTCGCGCCGGCCATCGCCCAGGCGAGCGCCTGCATCGGGTCCGGCCTGATGCCGACCAGCATCGCGGCCGATCGGTCTTCCGACACCGCAAGCAGCCGGCTGCCCAACCCCGTGCGCGTCAGCATGAGGTGCATGCCCACCGTCAGCAGCAGCGCGACCAGCCCGGCGAGCAAGCGTGCCGCTTCGATTCGTATGCCGCCCAGCACGAACGTGCCGCCGACGAGCTGGTCGGGCAAGGTGACGAAGTTGGCCGAGAACGCCCAGAACGCGCCGTAGCGCAGGAGCAGCGCCAACCCGAAGGTGGACAGGATCTGCGCCAGCATCGGCCCGCGCATCACATGTTTTATAAGCGCGAAATACGCTGCCGCTCCCAGGAGGCCCAGGAGCACGGCGGCCAGTGGCACGGACAGCACCGGCCCCACGCCCAGCAGGGTGAAGGCAAAGAACGCCACATACATGCCGAGCATGACGAAGTCGCCATGGGCGAAGTTGACGACGTTCATCATGCCCCAGATCAGCGTCAGACCGGATGAGAACAGCGCATAGACGGCGCCGATCAGCAGCCCGCTGACGATGACCTGGAGAAGGATCAACCGGAAAACCCCGCTGGCGGCCATCTGACGGCGACTGCCTGCGCTTCGATACTCACGGACCTCACGTCCGCTCCGCTTCGTTGCTCGGCACTCACCGCCAGCTGCTCACCATTAGGGTTTTCAGCCTCTAGGCTAGTTTCCCCAGCCCACGAACGGCAGCTTCGAGGCCGTCGTCGCGCTGGCATCCGGCCAGATCGGGACGTAGTCCTTGCCGACCAACTGCACGAGCAACGTCGACCCCAGCTCGTTCTGCCCCTGGGCGTTGAAGCGCACGCCGTTATAGGCGACGAAAAGCTGGTTCGGCTTGAGGTCGGTCGCTTTCAGCGCGGCCTGGATCTTGGCCGGATCGGTCGACCCGGCGCGGTTGATGGCGTCGCAGAGCACGAAGAACCCCTGCATGCCGCGGGCGGCCGTGTCGCTCATGTCGCGGCCCGTACGTTTCTTGAACAGCTCGTTGACGGCATAGGAGAGGCTGCCGGGCTTGCCGATGTCCCATGACGCGCGGTCGATGATGCCCTGGGCCAAGTCGCTGACGGCGGCGATGTAGGCCGTATCGGAGAAGCCGGAATCGTCGCCGATCAGGATCGCGGGCTTCCAGTCAAGCGTGTGCATCGTCTTGGTGAACAGGATGGCATCGGACGTATAGCTGACGAAGATCGCGACGCTGGGATTGGCCTGCTTGAGCTGCAGCACTTGGGCGCTGACATCGGTGCTGGCGGCGGCGTAGGGGATGCGCAGGTCGACCTTGTAGCCGTGCCCGGCGAGCGCCTTGACGATCGCGTCGCCGACCGAGGTGCCGTATTCGGTGTTCTCGTTGATCAGCGCGACGGTGGGCGCGGCCATGCCCTTGGCTTTCTGCTGGTCGAGGAACAGCGCGTAGGCTTCGCCGAAGTCGCCGCCGATCGGGGTGGTGCGGAAGAACCACTTGAAGTTGCGCTCGGTCAGGCTCGGCGCGGTCGACTTGCCGGAGACGAACGGGACGCCGTAGCGTTCGGCGATGGCGCTCGCGGTCAGGGTCGCGCTCGATTGGTAGGCGCCGGTCATGGCGACGACCTTTTCTTGGGTGACCAGCCGCAAGACCTGGCTTTGCGCGGTGGCCGGGCTGCCCTGATGGTCGCCGAACACGAGGGCCACCTTGCGCCCGCCCAGTCCTGGCAGGCCGGCGCCGGCGCCGAGCGGCAGGGCGGCGAGCTCCGGATGCGGGTTGTTGATGATGTCGGCCGCGACCTCGGCGGCGTCGCGGAGCGCCGTGCCTTCGGAGGCGGCCGGGCCGGTCAGAGGGAATACGGCGCCGATCCGCACGGGCTCTTGCGCCCGGGCCGGGGCGGCTGCGGCGATCAGCACCGTCAGGCCGAACGCAAACAAGCGTCTGGACGTCATCGATTTTCCTCCTGAACGGATCTTCGTCCGCGTCGCGCACCTAACCATCGTTCCTCTCCGCTGGGCAAGGCGGAAGGACGTCGGACATCTACGATGGTAAGGTGACGCAAACCGCCGGGAGGGCGCATGAAACTCGCGGGCTATACGGTCGACATTCTCGTCCAAGGGTATCCCGGCAAGACCGTCTGCCATGGCCTGCTGGGGTGGAGCACGATCGTGCTGCTGCGCGGGCATGGGCGGATCGGCCTGGTGGACGTCGGTTCGTTCGGGATCCGCCGCG
Organism: uncultured Alphaproteobacteria bacterium; assembly: GCA_963835135.1. Classification (GTDB taxonomy): domain Bacteria; phylum Pseudomonadota; class Alphaproteobacteria; order Acetobacterales; family Acetobacteraceae; genus JAVVHH01. The sequence goes on along the minus strand of CAWIEF010000004.1, from coordinate 63,609 downwards.
CGCTGATCGCCCATCTCGCCGCGCACGGGCTGGCGCCGGGCGACGTGACCGACGTTTTGCTGACGCATGCGCATTGGGACCATTCGGTGAACTGGACCATGTTCGGGCAGGCGACGATCGCGATCGGGCGGGAGGAGCTGGCCTGGGCGGTGCAGGAGCCTTGGGGCATCACCTCGGTGCCCGAGCTATACGTCCGTGAGCTCGACCGGTGGCCGACCGTACGGCGGTTGGGCGACGGGGACGAGGCGTTGCCGGGGATCACCGCCCATGTCGCGCCGGGGCACACGCCGGGCTGTCTAATCTTCGTGCTGCGGGGCCAGGAGCACGACATCATCTTCACCGGCGACGCCGCCAAGAACCGGGCGGAGCTGGTTTCGGGCACCACCGACATGACGATCGATCCGGCCCTGAGCGCGGCGTCGCTCGCGCTGATCTGGCGGCTATGGCGCGAGCGCCCGGGCACGATGGTCATCCCCGGTCACGACCTGCCACTGATGCAGGACGACGGAGCGGTGCGCGTCATCGGTGCACGCCAGGGGGCGATCCATGCCTGGTTCGGCGAAGATCTGGAGCAGGTCACGACGATCAATCTCGCGGTGTGAGGAAAATGCATAGTCCTTGATGTCGGTTTGAAATTCGCCCAGCGTGCCGCCAAGGCTGCAACACGGCCCGGGGGAGGATTTCGTGCAGCCCATCATCGGCATGTCGGGCATCGTCAAAGCCTTCGGCGGCACGCGCGCGGTGGACGGGGTCGAGTTCGACGTGCGGCCTGGCGAGGTGCACGCCCTGCTGGGTGGCAACGGGGCGGGGAAGTCGACCCTCATCAAGGTGCTCGCCGGGATCCACCGCGCCGATGCCGGCGAGGTCCGGGTGCGGGGCATGGTCGTCGATCCGACGTCGGACCGGCTGCCGGTCGCGTTCATTCATCAGGATCTCGGGCTGGTCGAGTGGATGAGCGTGGCGGAGAACATCGCCCTGGCGGCCGGCTACCCGCGCACGCGCCTGCGCCTGGTCGATTGGCCCGCGGTGACCGCTCAGGCCCAGCGCGCGCTGGCCCAAGTCGGCTGCCCGATTGACCCGGCGACTGCGGTCGCCGACCTGTCCCGCACGGACAAGTCCGTCGTCGCGATCGCCCGGGCGCTGGCCACGGCGGCCGAGGCGATCGTGCTCGACGAACCGACCGCCAGCCTGCCCGCGGCCGAGGTCGGACGTCTGTTCGCCGTGCTGGAGCGGCTGCGCGCGGCCGGCGGTGGCATGGTGTATGTCAGCCATCGCTTGGACGAGGTGTTCCGCATCGCCGACCGGGTGACGGTGATGCGTGACGGCCGCCGGGTCGCGACGCGGGCCGTTGCCGATACGACGCCGGGCGAACTGGTTGAGTTGATCGTCGGCCGCACGCCGCTCGGGCTCGCGCGCCGCCGACCGGTGGACGTGGCGACGGCGCTGCTGGCCGGCGACGACGTCGTCACCGAGGATGCGGGGCCGATCAGCTTTGCGGTGCGGCCGGGCGAGATCGTCGGGTTCGCCGGGCTGCGGGGCGCCGGGCAGGAGCCGCTGGGCCGCGCCATCTGCGGCATCCTCGAGCGCGCCGGGGGAACGCTTCAGCTTCGTGGCCGGCCGATCGATCCTCGCACGCCGGCCGACGCGGTCCGCCTCGGGATCGCGTTCGTTTCGAGCAAGCGGCAGGAGGAAAGCCTGGCCATGCCGCTGGCGGTCCGCGAGAACCTGTTCGTCAACCCGGCCGTCGAGCGGCGCGGAGTGCTGTCGCCCCTGACGGAGACGACCGAGGCCGGGCAGGCGCTCACGCGCTTGCGCGCCGTTGGCGCGCGCCCGCTGCTGACGGAGCCGGCTATCGCCACGTTTAGCGGCGGCAACCAGCAGAAGGTCGTGCTTTCCCGCTGGCTGGGCGGCGGCATCGCGGTGCTGGTGCTGGAGGAGCCGACGATGGGGGTCGACGTGGGTGCCAAGGCCGACATTTACGCGCTGCTCGACCGGCACGTCGCGGCCGGCGGGGCGGTGATCGTCGTCTCGACCGATTTCGAAGAGATCGCCGCGATCTGCCACCGCGCGCTGATCTTCGACCGGGGGCGGCTGGCCGGCGCATTGGCGGGCGAGCAGCTGACACCGGCCGGGCTGATCGGCGCGTGCGGCGGCAGCATCCCGGCTCGAATCGAGGACGTCATCCATGGCTGAAGCCCGCGGAACCGCTTTCAAGCTGGTGGCCAACCACGCGCTGCTGCTGCTGACGATGGCGCTGATCGTGCTGTTCTCGGTCCTGCTGCCGCGGACATTCCCCTCCATGCTGACGGCGCAGTCGATCTTGTCCGACAAGTCGATCGTGGCGTTCCTGGCGCTGGCGGAGATGACGGTCATTTCGGCCAACCAGTTCGACTTGTCGGTGGGCTTCATGGTCAGCCTGCTGCACTCGCTGGCGATCGGGCTGATGGTGGGCGGCATGGCCTGGCCGCCCGTATGCCTGCTGGTGCTCGGGATTGGCTTGTGCATCGGGCTGCTGAACGGCGTGCTCGTGCGGTTCGCCAAGATCGACAGCTTCATCGCCACGCTCGGGGTCGGCACGGTCGCCTACGGTCTGGCGGGCTGGTACACCGGCGGCGAGCAGATCATCGGCGAGATTCCGCGCCGGCTTCGTGGCGCTCGACAGCACGCGGGTGCTCGGCATCCCGCTGCCGGCCGTGCTGCTGCTCGCGCTTGCGGCGGTGATGTGGATCGCGTTCGAGTTCCTGCCGGTGGGCCGCTACCTCTACGTGATCGGCGCGAACGAGCGCACGGCGGAGCTGACCGGCATCCGGGTCAACCGCTACGTGATTGGCGCCTTCTGCGTCTCGGGCGTCATCGCCGCGGCCGCCTCGCTGCTGCTGGCCGCGCGCATCCAGGTTGGCCAGAGCAATGTGGGGCAGGAGTTCCTGCTGCCGGCCTTCGTGGGCGCGCTGCTGGGAGCGACGACGGTGCGGCCGGGCCGGGTGAACGTGTGGGGCACCGTGGTCGCGGTGCTGATCCTGGCGGTGGGCATCTCCGGCATCCAGCAGATGGGCGGCGCCTTCTATGTCGAGCCGCTGTTCAATGGCTGCACGCTGATCATCGCCGTCGGCATGGCGGGCTGGGCCGCGCGGCGACGGATGCGAGTCTCGCGCGGGACCGCAGGGGCGGCCGCGCAAACCGAAACCATCAACAAGGCAGCGTGACATGAGACGACATTCCTTCTACGCGGCCCTGTTCGCGACGGCGGCCTTGTCGATGCCGGCGCGGGCGCAGGATGCACTGGCGGCTGCGCGCGAGACGGTCGCGTCGGCCGCCGCTCCGGCCAGCCGCTGGGATGGCCCGACGGCGGGGCCGCAGGCGCAGCCCGGCAAGACCATCATTTATATCTCGGCCGACCAGCGGAATGGCGGCGCGCTCGGCGTCGGCGCCGGCGTCGAGGAGGCCGCGGCGGCCATTGGCTGGACGCTCAAGGTCATCGACGGCCAGGGCTCCGTGCCGCAGCAGACCGCGGCCATTGGGCAGGCGGTGGCGTTGCGTCCGGACGGCATCGTCCTCGGCACGATCGACGCCGCCGGCCAGCGTGCGACGATCCAGCGCGCGACCGAGCTCGGCATCAAGGTCGTGGGTTGGCACTCCAGCCCGAAGCCCGGGCCCATCGAGAGCCCGGCCGTGTTCGCCAACATCACCACGCCGCCGGAACAGATCGCGATGACGGCGGCCGACTATGTGATCGCCAAGTCGGAGGGTCACGCGCAGGTCGCCATCATGCGCAATAGCGAGACGCTGATCGGCCGCCTGAAGGGCGACCTGATGCGGCAACGGATCGAGGCGTGCACCGGCTGCGCGGTGCTGTCGTTCGACGTCATCCCGATCGTGGAGACGTCCACCCGCGTCACCCCGCTCACCTCGTCGCTGATGCAGCGTTTCTCGGGCAAGCTGACGTGGATGCTGGCGATCAACGACCTGTATTTCGACTTCGCGATCCCCGCCCTCCGCGCGGCCGGCGCCGGGCCGGAGGGGCCGCCGCTGCTGGTGTCGGGCGGGGACGGCAGCGTGTCCGCCTATGGCCGTATCAAGGCGGGGCAATACCAGGCCGCCACGGTGCCCGAGCCGCTGAACCTTCAGGGCTGGATGGCGGTCGACGAGCTGAACCGCGCCTTCGCCGGCTCCCCCTGGAGCGGCTACGTGACGGCGGTGCATCTCGTCACGCACGACAACGTCGGCCAGGATGGCGGCGCCAACAACCGCTTCGACCCGGATAACGGCTACCGCGACCACTACAGGGCGATCTGGGGCAAGTGATCGCAGCCAGCGACAACCTGCGGGTCATCGGCCACTCGGACATGGGGGGCCGGCCCGACGGCGTGCAGGTGATGCTGCACGCGGGGCATGCCTATGTGGGCCACATGTTCAGCGACGGGTTCAGCGTGTTGGATGTCCGCGAGCCGCGCGCGCCCTGCACAGTCGGCTTCGTCGCATGCCCGCCGAACACGCGGTCGCACCACATCCAGGTGCATGACGGGCTGCTGCTGGCCACCAACTCGGCCAACATCTGGGCCATGCAGCGCTACGGCCACCAGGCGGACTACTTCACCGCGCCGTTGGCCGACAGCTTCACGCGGCGGGAGCGGGAGTTCACCGCCGGGCTGCGCGTGTTCGACCTGTGCGATCCGGCGGCGCCGCGCGAGATCGGCTTCTGCCCTGTCGAGGGCGTTGGGCTGCACCGGATTTGGTGGGTGGGCGGCCGTTACGCCTATGCGTCCTGTCATTTCGACGGCTTTACGGACCACGTCCTGGCCATCTTCGACATCGCCAACCCGGCAAAACCGCAACTGGTCGGCCGCTGGGCGTTGCCGGGAATGGACCGGGCGGCCGGCGAGGCCCCGACTTGGCCGGCGGGGAAACGGTGGGCGCTGCACCACATGATCGTCGCCGGCGATCGGGGCTATGCCGCCTGGCGCGATGGCGGTGTGACACTGCACGACCTGTCCGATCCGGTGGCCCCTCGCCTGCTGTCGCATCGCGTGCTGTCGCCGCCGTTCGCCGGCGGCTCCCATACCCCGCTGCCGCTGCCCGGGCACGGCTTGCTGCTGTTGGCGGACGAGGCGACCAGCAACAACTGCGCGAACGGGCTGGCGCATGCCTGGGTGATGGACGTGCGCGACCCGGCCAATCCGGTGCCGTTCGCCACGCTACCGCAGCCGGCGGAGGCCGATTACTGCGCGCGGGGCGGCAAGTTCGGGCCGCATAACCTGCACGAGAACCGCCCCGGAACGCTGCAGAGCGAGACGCTGGTATTCGCTACGTGGCACAATGCAGGGGTTCGCGTGTTCGACCTGTCCAATCCGTTCCAGCCGCGCGAGGTGGGGTACTGCGTGCCCAATGCGCCGACCCGGCTGGTCGATATCCGGCCTGGCGCGGCGCTGGCTACGCAGTCCTGCGACGTGCTGGCCACGACGGAGGGCCTGCTATTCGTTACCGACACGAATGCGGGGCTGTCGGTGATGGAGTTTTCGGGCCCGGGCGTGACGTCGTGACAGGGACGATCTCGCGCCGAGTCTACACCCAGCTTCGTAACGACATCCTCGCGGTCGAGCTACCGCCCGGCGGCAAGCTGCGTATCCAGGCGCTCTGCGAGCGGTATGGCGTCACCAGCACGCCGATGCGCGAGGCGCTGAACCAACTGGTCTCGGAGGGACTGGTGCTGCGGCGCGAGCAGCACGGCTTCACCGTCGCCGCACTCGATGAGCGGGAGTTGGAGCACCTGACGCAGACGCGCTGTTGGGTGGAGGCGATCGCGCTGCGCGAGGCGGTCGGGCGCCGGACGCCAGGGTGGGAGGCGACGCTGCGCCAGGCGTGGCAGGATCTGTCGGCGACGCCGCGCTCGCTCGACCCCAACGCGTTCGTGGAGAACCCGGCGTGGGAGGACATCCACCGCCGCTTCCACATGGCGCTGCTGGCCTCGTGCGCGTCGCATTGGCTGGTGACGTTCTGCGGCCAGCTTTCGGATCATGCGGTGCGGTATCGGCGCCAGGCCATGTCGACGGCGTTTCCGAAGCGCGACGTGGCGCGCGAACATAACGACATCCTCGATGCGGCGCTGGCCGGCGACGCCGAGACCGCCGTGACCCGCTTGGAGGCGCATTACCAGCGCACGGCCGGGTTCGTGCTCGAGCGCGTGAGAGCCGCGCCAAACGAGGGAGATGGGTATGCTCATCCAGTGTGACCGGGTCGATCGCGGCCCGGTTTCGCCGCCCTGCGGCTGCAGCCTGCATGCGTCAGGGCTGGGCCGCCGCTCGCTGCTGCGCGGGGCGGCGGCAGGACTGGCGGCTTCGGCCGGGCGGGCTCGCGCGCAGGGTGCGACCGAGGCGGCCGCGCGCATTGACGTGCACCATCACTATACGTCCCCTGCCCTCCTCGCGATGATGAAGGGTCGGCGGACCAACCAGACGTTCAACATGGGCTGGACGGTGCAGAAGTCGCTGGACGCGATGGATGCGGCAGGGGTCGCCACCGCCGTGGTCTCGACCAGCGATCCGGGCGTGTTCTTCGGCGACTACGACGCAGCCCGTGCGCTCGCCCGCGACTGCAACGACTACCAGGCGCGTCTGGTGGCCGATCACAACGGGCGTTTCGGCATGTTCACCACGCTGCCGCTGCCGGACGTCGACAACAGTTTGGCCGAGATCGCCTACGGCATGGATGTGCTGAAGGCGCAGGGCGTCGGGATGATGACGAGCTACGGCACCAAATATCTCGGCGACCCGGCCTTCGTTCCGGTCATGGAGGAGCTGAACCGCCGTCGTGCAGCGGTGTTCGTGCATCCGCTGCAGCCGGCCTGCTGCTCCAACGTCATACCCGGCGTGCCGGACGTGGTCGTGGAGTATGGGACGGAGACGTCGCGCACGATCGCCAGCCTGCTGACGAGCCACACGACGATCCGCTTCCCGGACATCCGTTTCATCTTCTCCCACGGCGGCGGCGCGGTGCCGTTCTTGACGTTCCGCTTCGCGCGCATGGCCGGCGGCGACCCCGAGCTCATGCGGGCGGAGCCCGGCGGGGCCGTGCCGCTCATCCAAAGGCTGTATTTCGATACCGCGCAGGCCTGGAACCAATACACCATGCCATCGCTGACGAAGCTGATGCCGGTCGATCACATCGTGTTCGGGTCGGACTTCCCGGCGGCCTCTCCGCTCGACACCGCCAACGGCCTGCGCGCGTTCGGATTGGACGCTCCAGCGCTGGCGCGGATCGAGCGGCTGAACGCGAAGGCAATCTTGGCGCACTTCGAATGAGCGATATGACGACGCTGCCGGCCGGGTGGCCGGAGGGACGGACGCTGGCGGTATCGGTCAGCGTCATGCTCGAGGGCTGGAGCGAGGGGGCGGCGCCGGGCGTCGGGCCGATGGGCAACGTGCTGAAGGCGGGGACGCTCGATTTGCAGGGGCGGTCCTGGGCCGAGTATGGCGCCAAAGCGGGCGCCTGGCGGCTGCTGGACGTGCTGGCGGCCGAGCGGGTGCGGGCGGTTTTCTATGTGAGCGGCGTGTTAGCCGAGCAATATCCAGACCTGATGCGGTCGATCGTGGGCGCCGGCCACACGCTTGCCGCTCATGGGTGGTCCCAGCACATCATCCCGGCCACGCAGAGCGAGGTCGAGGAGCGTGCCGACCTGCATCGCTGCCTCGACGTGCTGGAGGCGGGCGGCATGCGTCCGCGGGGGTGGATCAGCCCGCGCTGCACGCCGAGCGCGCGCACGACCGAACTGCTGGGGGAAGCAGGGCTCGCCTGGCATAGCGACTTCTTCGACGAGGACCTGCCGCGGGTGGTGCAGACCGCTTCGGGACCGGTCACCGCCGTGCCGTTCACGATGGAGGTGAACGACATGCCGATGAGTGTCCGCTACGGCAACGAGCCCGAGGCCTATACGCGGACGTTGCAGCGCATCCTGGACGGCTGGCCGATCCTGCGCCCCCGCCCAGCCTGCTTGGACGTGACCGTGCACGCCCACGTGTATGGGCGACCGATGGGGGCCATCGAGTTCGCCCGTTCGTTGCGCGCGGTGGCTGCCGCGCCGCCAGCGTTCCTGACGGACCACGACGCGCTGGGTTTGATGTTCGCGGGCTGAACAGGCCCGCTAACGGCCATCGAGTGCGCGGCCGATCCAGGGCGTCACGCGGCCTGAGGCGAGTAGGGTGGCGATGGCGTTCCTGGCCCGACTGGTCACGGCGCCCTCGGCGACCGCGACGACGAGGTCGCATTGCTTGCGCCGGGTCATGGCCATGCCGAGCGCGGGGGAGCGCCGGCCGTGGGGCAGCAGCAGCGTATAGGCGCGCTGGCGGCCGGCCATGTCACCGACCGCGAGCGGTTCGCCGGACGCAAGCGGCGTGAAATCGGCGGCGACCATGTCGAGATCGGCCACGCCATCGACTTCCGCATCGCTGGTCACGCCGGTGTCGCAATTGGCGCAGAAGCCGCGCTTGGGCCGGATATAAAGCCGGACGGGAGCGCCGCACGTCGCCGGCGCGCACTCGAAGGCGATGCCGGCCGGCCAGGCATCGCGAGGAAACGGCCAGGCGACGGCCCGCCAGGCGGTCGAGGCAGGGGGCACCGCGGCCGAGGCGGTAAGCATCGTGGCGAGCGCGGCCACGGCGATGAACGGCAGCCGCGCCGCCATCGCCTACGGCAGCCCGGCCACCGCGCGCGCCGGGCCGGTCAGCTCGAGGATATGCAGGCCGGTGTTGGCGCGGTCGACGATGTAGATGTAGCCGCGGCTGTCGGTCTCGACGTTGTTGGTCTGGATCGCGACCTTGCAGCGCGGACTGCCGTCCACCTGGATGCAGCGCTTATCGGTGGCCGCGGTGATGGACGGGATAAAGTAGCCGACCTCCTTGGGGTGATAGGGGTCGCGCACGTCGAGCGCGCGCACGCCGGCGTTGAAGAAGCTGATGAAGGCCATCTTCTTGTAGAAGACGGGATCCATGCTCTCGTTGGAGGAGTGCGAGCCGAAACGACCACCGCGGCTGCAGAAATTGCCGCTGGCTTCCGGGACGGTGTAGTTGGAGACCATCATCGGGCGGTTCTCCACGCTGATGTCGGCGAACCAGACCATCTGGCGGGCCTCGCCGCATTCGTTCTGGATCGCCTCGTCGACGAACATGACGATGTCGCGCTGGCTGCCCTCCTTGTCCTGGGCGAATTCGGCGATCGGCATGCCGAGCATGGGGAAGGTCGTGTGCGCGCCGTTGAGCGCGGACATATAGAGCCGCGCCACTTCGGGGGAGCGAAGGTTCTCGGGCGTGGGCTCGGCCGGGCCGTGCAGGAGCTTGTCGCGGTCGACGATCTGCATCATGCCGCCCTTGTCGGTGCCGTAGCCGAAGAAGATCCGGTTGCCTTGCGGCCCGGTGGAGATCATGCCGTGCAACTCGGTCGGCACCGCGCCGGTCGCGCCCGGTTCCTGCCCGGGCAGGCCGAAATCGCGGATCTTGACGGGGTGGGCGGGGTCGCCGAGGTCGTAGACCTGCGTCATGCGGCGGATCCGCCAGTCGGGGTTGCCCGAAACGAGGTAGGCGATGCCGGTGTCGCACTCCCACCAGCTCTTATGCGTGTCCTTCAGGCCGGCGATGCGGGTCACCAGCACGGGATTTTCCGGGTCGGCGACGTTCCAGATCTCGTGGGCTTCGCTGCCGAAGGTGCGCAGCATGTAGACGGCGGACTTGTCGCCCTTGGGCAGCGCCGATCCGTCGCACACGCGGACCATCTGGGCGCCGCCCGCTTCGTAGGTGCCGGGCTGGCCGGGGATGTGGCGCAGGTAGCGGGGATGCGCCGGGTCGGTGACGTCGACGATGGAGGTGCCGTTCGGTTCGGCCTGGCCGGTCAGGGAGTTGACCGGGTTGGGGATGTCGTCGCTGCCGCCGTGATGACCGATATAGGCGATCCAGCGGTCACCCTGGTGGTGGATGGTGGGCTGGTAGGCGCTGCGGGCCTGCAGGCCGTCGGCGCCGACGAGACGCATGTTGGAGGCCTCCGGCGGGTCGCCTATCCTGGGTTGCGCGGATGCGGCGGCGCAGAGCGCGAGCAGGGGGAGGACGGCGGCGAGAAAGCGGAGCGGCATGGACGTTCTCATTGCTTGTTTGATTGGACGAACGTTGGGGCGGAGCGAACCATTTCCGTCGCCGCCGCACAAGCATCCGCTGCTCTTGACACAGACGAACGTTCGTCCGTGTGTTGGAGCTCAGGGAGGCCAGGCATGCGGTTGCAGGAACAGGTTGCGCTCGTCATCGGCGGCTCCGGCGGGATCGGCGCGGCAACGGCGCGGATGTTGGCCGAGGAGGGTGCGCGGGTGGCCATCACGCATACGCCGCGATCGGCCGAGACGGCGGCGCAGATCGTGGGCGGATTGGCGGGATCGGGCCATATCGCGCTCCCGGCGGACGTTGCAGATACGGGCTCGCTGGAAGCGCTGCGCGACCAGGTGGCCGCGTGGTCGGGCGATCGGCTGCATATCCTGGTCAACAGCGCGGGCTTCACCAAGCCGATCGCCCATGCCGATCTAGACGCGTTGGACGACGCGCTGATCGACCGCATGTTCGCGGTCAACTGGCGCGGCCAGTTCGCGGCCATTCGGGTGTTCGCGCCGTTGCTAACCGCGTCGGGACAGGGTCTGATCGTGAGCATCTCGTCGGTGGCGGGGCAGACCGGGACGGGCTCGTCGATCGCGTATTGCGCGGCCAAGGCGGGGATCGACGTGATGACCAAGTCGCTGGCCCGCGTGCTAGCGCCGGCGGTGCGGGTGATGGGGGTGGCACCGGGCGTGGTGGACACGCAGTTCGTGCCAGGCCGGGACGCAGTGTTCAACGCGAAGACGGCGCAGGCCACGCCCCTCAAGCGGGTCGCCGCGGCCGAAGACGTTGCGGAAGCGGTGCTGGCGTGCGCGACCTCGCTGCGCTTTGCCACCGGGACCACGCTCGTGGTGGATGGCGGGCGGTCGCTCTAGGCAAGCAGGCCGATCCCGAGGCGGCGCCCCAATCCGTCCAGCACGGCGCCCAGGGCGGACGGGATCGGGACGCCTTGCTGTTCCCGCTCGGCGCGGCGGCGGGCGCGCTCCTCACCGGGAAAGCGGATGGCGTCGACGCCCGGCAGGCGGGCGGAGCGGTGGAGCTCGTCGAGATGGGCCGTGACCGCGGCGGCGAACAGGGCCGGGTCGATGAAGCGGCGGACGTCGAGTGCCAGGATGAAGTGGCCGGTATTGGACTCGGTGCCGTCATCGGCGTTGAAATCGACGACGGCGCGGCCCACGCCGGCGCCGTTGAGCGTGCCGGCTAGCAGGCCGAGAATGAGCGCGAGCCCGGCGCCCTTGTAGCCGCCGATCGGCAGCAGCACGCCGTCGCCGCTCTTTGCCGAGTCGGTGATTGGCGCGCCGGTGGTGCGGTCGATCATCCAGCCTTCCGGCATCGTCTTGCCCTGTAGGACGTAGTTCTTGATGGTGCCGTACGACACGACCGTGGTCGCGATGTCGAGCACGACTGGAGGCGCGTCGCCGGCCGGCAGCGCGACGGCGAGCGGATTGGTGCCGAGCAGCAGGTCGGTGCCGCCCCAGGGTGCCATGTGGTTGGCGCTGGCGACGGCCGAATAGATGCCGATCATGCCCCGGGCGAGCGGCATCGTGGCGTAGAGCGAGGCGGGTCCCGCATGGTTGGAGCGGCGCACGCCGACCCAGCCGACACCAGCCGCTTCGGCCAGTTCGACCGCGGTGTCTGCGGCGCGGCGCATGACGAGATGACCCATGCCGTTGTCGCCGTCGACGAGCGCGGTGGCCGGCGCGGTGCGCTGCACGGCGATGTCCGGCGTGCGGTTGACCGCACCACCCTCGAGACGGCGGATGTATTGCGGCAGGCGGAATACGCCGTGCGCGTCGGCGCCGACCAAATCGGCCTCCGTCATCAGGCCGGCGACGATGGCCGCGTCGGCGTCGGGCAGCCCGGCGGCGACGAACGCGCGCGCCATGAACGCCGCCAGGGCGGCGGCGGCGACGCGCCGTTCAGTCGGCATGGATGTCGGCGGCGCGGAGGAGATCGCGTTTGGCCTGGTAGTCTTGGCCGATCAGCGTGTTCAGCGCGGCGGGGGAGCCGCCGACGACTTCGTAGCCCAGGTCGGTGAGCTGCTTGTTCACCGCCGGATCCGACAGCGCCTGGTTGGCGGCGGCGTTCAGCTTGTCGACGATGGCGGGCGGCGTGCCGGCAGGGGCGAGGAGCGCGCCCCAGGCGAAGAACTCGAAGCCTGGCAGCCCGGCTTCGGCCAAAGTGGGTACGTTCGGCAGGCTGGGGACGCGGGCCGGGTCGGCGATGCCGAGGATGGTCAAGCGATGGTCGTCGAGGAAGGGCAGCGGGGTGGGCAATGCGGTGAACATGACCGGGATGTGGCCGGCCACGACTTCGTTGAGCGCCGGCGTGGCGCCGCGGAACGGCACGTGCTGCAGCTTGATGCCGGCGGCGCGCTCGAACAACTCCATGGCGATGTGCTGCGGGCTGCCCTGGCCGCCGGAGGCGAAGTCGATGGCGCCAGGCTTGGCTTTGGCCGCAGCGATGAACCCAGCCAAGGTGTCCGCCTGCAGCGCCGGGCTGGCGACCAGGGCCCAGTGGATGCGCACGAGCTGGATGACAGGAACGAAGGCGGTGCGCGGGTCGTAGCCCGCATCCGTGCGGATGTTCGGCAGCACGGTGACCACGCTGTCGTTGACGGCGAGGAGGGTGTAGCCGTCGGGCGCCGCGCGGGAGCCGGCGCGCATGCCGAGCAGGCCGGCGGCGCCGGGCTGGTTATCGACGAAGAGGCTGCCGCCCAGAATACGGCCCATGCGGTCGGCGACGATGCGGGTGACGACGTCGACCGCGCTGCCGGCGGCGAGCGGCTCGAGGATGCGGATCGGGCGGGCCGGATAGTCCTGCGCCAAGGCGGGGCTGGCCAGGACGAGGAGCAGGAGGAACGCGCGGATCAAGTCGGCAGGCCGAACAGCCTGGTGGCATTGCCGCCCAGGATCGCGACCTTGTCGGCATCGGTCAGGGAGGAGGTCGCCAGGACCATGTCGGCCGGGTGGAGCTCCCAGGGGATGGGGAAGTCGGTGCCGAGCACGATCTGGCTGCTGCCGACCTGGGCGACGAGGTGACGCAGCGCCTCCGGGGTGAAAACGAGGGCGTCGTAGAACATCTGATTGAGGTATTCGGTCGGTTTCTTCTTCAGGACGATGCCCGGATTGCAGTTCTGCGGCGAGATGGAGCAGCTCACGTCGATGCGCGGGGCGTATGAGGGCAGGAAGCCGCCGCCATGCGCCGCCAGGATCTTGAGGTTGGGGAAGCGGTCGAGCACCCCTTCGAAGATGAGATGTTCCAAGGCGATCGTCGTCTCGAGCGGGTTGCCGACGGTGTTGGCGATCCAGCCGTTGCCGACGAAGCGGGCCGCCATCTCGGGCAGGGCCTGTGGATGGATGAACAGGACGGCGCCGAGTTCTTCGGCCTTGGCGAGCAACGGGCGGAAGCGCGGCTCGGCGAAGCTGGCGCCCAGCACGCTGCCGCCGATGGCCGCGCCGCGGATGCCGGGCTTGCGCATGGCATCCTCGAGCTGTTTCACGGCGAGGTCGGGGAACTGCATGGTCAGCGAGGCGAAGGCGCCGAAGCGGTCGGGGTTGGCGGCGCAGAGCTCGGCGAGGTGATCGTTCTGGAGTGCGACGATGCGGGCACCGGTATCGCGGTCGGTGCCGTACCAGAATGGGTTGATGGAGAGGATCTCCATGTCGATGCCCATGTCGTCCATCGAACGCAGCCGGCCCTCGACGCCCTTGAGCAGGAAGTGCTCGTTGACGCCCCGCGTGGGCGGCACGATGTTCTGGCCGGCGCCGCCCATCAGGGAGAGCGCGTCTTGGAAAATGCAGTGGGCGTGGGTGTCGACGGTCCGGACGGGCTGGCCGCCGACGCTGACGGGGCGGCGAACGGGAGCGGGTTGCTGGGCTTTCGCGCGGTCGAGCAGGCAGCAGCTGCAGAACGCCAGGCCAGCGCCTAGCAGGCCTCTTCGTGATGGCATGGTGGTTCTCCCAGTTATGAGCGGGGTTTCAGGCCGAGCATGCTCCGTGCCTCGGCGACGGTGGCAATCTCGCCGCCCAATTGTTCGACGATGTGGACCGCCTTGGCGACCATGGCGGCGTTGTCGGGGGCGAGCACGCCGCGGCTGAGGTTGACGGCGTCCTCGAGGCCGACGCGGACATGGCCGCCGAGCAGGAAGGCTTGGGCCACCATCGGGAAGGCCATGCGGCCGATGCCGAAGCCGGCCCAGACGGCGTCCGGCGGCAGCATCGAGCGGGCATAGGCCATGGTCTGCGGGGTCATCTCGAAGCCGTAGCGGATGCCGGTGACGATCTGGAACAGGGCCGGGCTGTCCAGCACGCCATCCTTGATGAGCTGCTTGGCAAGTTGGATGTCGCCGCTGTCGAACACTTCCAGCTCGGGCTTGCTGCCGGCTTCCTTCATGGCGCGGGCCATGGTGGCGATGCTGTCGGGGGCGTTGATCACGGCCGAGGTGCCGGACCACATGGTGTTGAGATCGAGGGTGCAGATCTCGGGCTTGAGTGCGACGACGTGCTCGACCCGGCGCATCGGCGCCATCAGCGTGGTCCCGGGTGCGGCCACGCTCGGGTCGTCCTTGCCGGGGATGAAGCGCTGGCCGGGTCCGGTGGTGAGATTGATGATGACGTCGGTGCCGCTGCTGCCGATCCGGTCGACCACTTCGCGGTAGTGCTCGACCTCCATCGAGGGGCGGCCGTCGGGGTAGCGGACGTGGATGTGGGTGATGGCAGCACCCGCCTTGGCGGCGCCGATGCAGGCTTCGGCGATCTCCTGCGGTGTGACGGGCAGGCCCGGGTGCTGGGCCAGCGTGGTCTGGTTGCCGGTGACGGCGCAGCTCACGATCGTCCTCATAGCGTTCTGTTCATTACGTTTCCCATATCGTCTTGGGGTCGCTTGACAACCGACCCGTCGGCGCGGACGCTATACGAACGTTCGTATCAGTCAAGGCGCGTGATGGTCCAGTTGGCAGGGGGGGAGGAACGGCCCGTGCGGCAGCGGTTGCTCGATGCCGGGGAGCGGCTGTTCGCGGCCCATGGCTGGCAGGTCGTGAGCATCCGCACCCTTGCCGCGGAGGCGGACGTGACGCTGTCGGCGCTCAACTACCATTTCGGCGAGAAGGAGAACCTGCTTGCGGAGATCTTCGCGGCGCGGGCGGCCCCGATCGCGGCGGAACGGCTGCGGTTGCTCGGCATCATCGAGGCCAAGGGCGCGCCGACGCTTGAGGCGATCGTCCAGGCGTTCCTGCGCCCGGCGCTGACGGTCGACACGCAGTTTGGCGGCGCCCCGTTCGTCAAGTTGCGGGCCCGGCTGGCGACCGAACCGGAAGCGTTCAGCCGGCGCATCCTGGCCAGGGCGTTCGACCAATCCAGCGGAGCGTTCATCGCGGCGCTGCAGGCCGTGCTGCCGGACTTGCCTGCGGCCGACCTGGCGTGGCGGTTCCACTTCCTGCTCGGCACGATGTTCTACACCATGGCCAATCCGGGCCGCATCCAATCGCTGACCGGCGGCGCGTGCGATCCGGGCGACACCGAGCTGGCGCTGGCGCACCTGGTGCCGTTCGTGGCGGCCGGGCTCCGGGCCGCGCCGGTGCGCCGTCCACGCTGCAAGACCAAGCAATAACCAGGAGGACCATCATGGACATCGACGTCCCGACCCCGACCCGCGTGACCCGCAGCGAGCTCGACGCCACGGCCGACCGGCTGCGGAACTGGGGGAAATGGGGAGCCGACGACCAGATCGGCACGCTGAACTACACGACCGCCGAGGACATCGTCCGGGCCGCGGGTTTGGTGCGCAAGGGGCAGGTGATCTCGCTGGCGCTGAACTACGACAAGGACGGGCCGCAGGGCGGCAAGACCAAGTTCCCGCCGGTCGGGCGGTTCAACCCGGTGCACACGATGCTGCGGAGCGGGTCGGACGCCTATGCCGGCACGCTGGACAAGCGCGGCATCCGGTCGGCCGACGACATGGTGCTGTTCCCGCTGCAGGCAGGCACGCATTGGGACGGGCTGGGCCACATCTTCTACGATGGGCACATGTGGAACGGCTATGATTGCCGCGAGGTGTCGTCGTTTGGCGCGGCCAAGGCCGGCATCCATTTCACGAAGGAGAAGATGGTCGGCCGCGGCGTGCTGCTCGACGTCGCGCGGCATCTGGGGATGGAGTGGCTGCCCGAAGGCTTCGCGATCAAGAACGAGCTGCTCGATGCGTGCTGCGCGGCGCAGGGTGTGGCGGTCGGGCGTGGCGATCACCTGCTGATCCGGACCGGGCAGATGGAACAGTGCCTGGCGGCCGGGTCGTGGGACGGGTATCCGGGGGGCGACGCGCCGGGGTTGGATTTCGAAACGCTGGATTGGCTGCAGGACAAGCAGGTCGCCGCGGTGGCGACGGACACGTGGGGCGTGGAGGTGCGGCCGAACAACACGGACGGGATCAACCAGCCCTGGCACTGGATCTGCATCCCGATCATGGGCTTGACGATGGGCGAGATCTTCAAGCTCGACGAGCTGGCCAAGGCGTGCGCGGCGGACGGCACCTACGACTTCTTGTTCGTGGCGCCCGCGCTGCCCATCACCGGCGCGGTCGGTTCACCGCTCAACCCAATCGCGATACGGTAGGCAGAACCGGCGATGCGGCGCCAGACCGCACGCCAAGGGAGGTTTCGGGCATGACCACCATCCTCAACCGCCGGAGCGTGCTGACGCTGGCCGCGGCTCTCGCTGCACCGCCGGCCCGCGCGGCCGCCTATCCGACCCGGCCGGTGCGCGTCATCGTTCCGTTCGCGCCGGCCGGGCCGACCGACATCATGGCGCGCATCCTGACGAACTATCTGGGCAGCCGGCTGAACGGGTCCTTCATCGTCGACAACCGGCCGGGCGCGGGCGGGAACATCGGCACCGCGTTCGTGGCGCGCGCGGAGCCGGATGGTTACACGCTGCTGATCGATTCGAGCGCGTTCGTGGTCAATCCGAGCCTCTACAAGCGGTGTCCGTACGACGCGTTCACCGATTTCGCGCCGATCGGCGAACTCGGCACGTCCCCGAACGTGTTCGTGGCGGGTCCGGCGACCGGCATCAGCTCGATCGGGGACCTGATCGCCAAGTGCAAGGCGGATCCGAGCGCGGTCTCGTACGCCAATCCGGGCATCGGCACCACGCCGCAACTGTCGGGCGAGCTGCTGAAGCTGAAGGCTGGGATCAGCATGACATCGGTGCCGTTCGGCGGTGCGGGCCCGGCGGTGCAGGCCGTGCTGGGCGGCACGACGGCGCTCGCCTGCGTCGCGCTGCCGCCGGCGCGGCCGCTGATCGCGGCGAACTCCGTGCGGGCGCTGGCGGTGACGGGATCGGTGCGCTGGTTCGACCTGCCGGAGGTGCCGACGATGGTCGAGCTTGGGTATCCGGATTTTGTGGCCGACACGTTCCAGGCGTTCCTGGCGCCGGCCAAGACACCGCCGGAGATCGTGGCGCTGCTGTCCAAGACGTCGCTCGAGATCCTGCACGATACGGCGGTGGCCGAGCAGCTGCATGGGGCCGGGCTGGAGGTGGTGGCGAGCACGCCGGAGGCGTTTGCGCAACGCATCGCCGCCGACGTGCCCAAATGGCGGGACGTCATCCGCGACGCGAAGATCCCGCAGGTCTGAGATTGCGCATCCTCGACATCCGCGAGCGTGCCGTGCCGGTGCAGTCGGCCATGCGCAACGCGGCCTTCGACTTCTCGGAGATGACGACGTCCGTGGTCGCGGTGGTGACCGATGCGGTAGCGGATGGGCGGCCGGTGATCGGGTATGCATTCAATTCGACCGGGCGCTATGCGTGCGGCGCGGCGATGCGGGAGCGGTTCATTCCGCGGCTGCTCGCAGCGGCGCCGGAGACGCTGGTCGGGGCGGACGGCCTGCTCGACCCGGGCGCCTGCGTGACGCGGATGGCGCTGCGGGAGAAGCCTGGGGGCGAGGCGGAGCGTTCAGTGCCGATCGGGACGATCGAGGTGGCGATCTGGGATGCGGTGGCCAAGGCGGGGCGGCGGCCGCTGTGGCACCTGCTGCGGGAGCGGTATGGGGATGGGGCCGGGCCGACGACCGTGCCGGTCTATGTCGGCGGCGGGTGGTATCAGCCGGGCGACGACCTGGCGGCGCTGCGCGACGAGGTGCGGCGGCATCTCGACGCGGGGTACACGGCGCTGAAGATCAAGACCGGCGGCGTGGCGCTGGACGACGATTGCCGGCGGCTCGACGCGGTGCTGGAGATTTTGGGCAGGGCGGACGCGTTGGCGGTGGACGCCAACGCGGCGCTTTCGCCGCAGCGGGGCATCGCCTATGCCGACCGGCTGGGGCCATATGGGCTGCGCTGGTTCGAAGAGCCGTGCGGTCCGCAGGCGTTCGCCGATTTCGCGGCGCTGGCGGCGCGGTACGAGCCGCCGCTGGCGACGGGGGAGAACCTGTTCTGCCTGGCCGATGTGGAGAACCTGCTGCGGTTCGGCGGCTTCCGGCCGGGTCATGACGTGCTGCAGGTCGATCCGCCACAGGCGTTCGGGATCGCGGCTTATGCGGCGATGGTGGCGCGCGTCGAGGAACTCGGGGGCGAGCGCTCCCGCATCTATCCGCATGGCGGCAACATGATGTCGTTCGCGGTGGCGGCGGGGCTGGGATTGGGCGGGTGCGAGGCCTATCCGGGCGTGTTCGGGGCGTTCGGCGGGTTCGCCGAGGGCATGCACGTCCGGGAGGGTGCGCTCGAGTTGCCGGACTGTCCGGGGATCGGCTTCGAGCGGCAGCCCGGGCTGTTTGCGCTGATGCGGGAGTTGGCGGCATGACCGGGTTCGAGCGGCATCGGGAGCATTACGCCGGGTTGCTGGTGGCGGCGATCGGGGGCGGGGCGATCTACGAGGGCGCGCAATATGGGATCGGCAGCCTGACCGCGATGGGCTCGGGCTTCTTTCCGGTGATGCTCGGGGCGGGGATGATCGTGATGGGCGCGGCGATGGCGCTGATGCGGCCGGCCGGGCCGGGCCATGGCATCCAGGCGCCGAACTGGCGGGGCGCGGCGGCGATCGTTGCAGCAGTGGCGTTGTTCGTGCTGCTGGCGAACCGGGCCGGGCTGGCGCCGGCAACGTTCGCCTGCGTGTCCGTCGGCGCGCTCGGGACACGGGGGACGCGGCTGAGGGAAGCGGTGGCGCTGGGCGCGGCGGTGACGGCGTTCGCCATCGTGCTGTTCCGCTACGGGCTGCAGGTACAGTTCCCCATCCTGCGCGGGGTGCTGCAGTGATCGACGCTGGTCTGCTCGGCTTGGTGCACGGGTTCTCGGTGGCGCTCGAGCCGCACAACCTGATGTGGTGCTTCTTCGGGGTGTTCGTCGGCAACATGGTGGGCGTGCTGCCCGGGATGGGCGTGCTGTCGACCATCTCGATCCTGCTGCCGCTGACGTTCTCGATGCATCCGGTGGCCGCGCTGCTGATGCTGTCGGGCATCTATTACGGCGCGCAGTATGGCGGGGCGATCTGCTCGATCCTGCTGAACCTGCCGTGCCACCCGCCGCATGCCGTGACGTGCCTCGACGGGTTTCCGATGACCAAGCAGGGGCGCGGCGGCGTGGCGCTGGGGATCACGATGCTGGCGGCGGTGATCGGGGCGGCG
This sequence comes from uncultured Alphaproteobacteria bacterium, assembly GCA_963835135.1. Classification (GTDB taxonomy): domain Bacteria; phylum Pseudomonadota; class Alphaproteobacteria; order Acetobacterales; family Acetobacteraceae; genus JAVVHH01. The sequence continues at coordinate 43,875 of CAWIEF010000004.1, read as the reverse complement.
TTCGGGATCATGCAGATGATCTTCATGGCCCCGTACATCGCGCGGATCGCGTTCAGCTTCGGGCCGCAGGAGATCTGTTCGCTGATGCTTCTCGGCCTGCTCGCCGGCGCGACGCTGGCGAAGGGATCGCCGATCAAAGGCATCGCGATGACGCTGCTCGGCATCCTGCTGAGCCTGGTGGGCACGGACGTGAACACCGGCAACGAGCGCTTCACCTTTGGCCAGCTCGAATTGTCGGACGGGCTGGAGCTGGTGACGGTGTCGCTGGGGCTGTTCGGCATCGCCGAGTTCCTCAAGAGCGTGAACGCGGTCAATCCGGAGGGGACGACGAAGGTCAAACTGGGGTTCCGCGACCTGCGGCCGAGCCGGGCGGATCTGCGCCAGGCGCTACCGCCGGTGCTGCGCGGGACCGTGATCGGCAGCCTCTGTTCGCTCATTCCGGGGACGGGGCCGACGATCGCGTCGTTCATCGCGTATGCGACGGAGAAGAAGATCAGCAAGACGCCAGGCCGGTTCGGGCACGGGGCGATCGAGGGGGTGGCGGCGCCGGAGGCCTCGACGCATTCGGCGGTGCAGGGGGATTTCATCCCGACCATGAGCTTGGGCATCCCGGGTGACGCGGTGATGGCGCTGCTGCTGGGCGCGCTGATGATCCACGGCATCCAGCCGGGGCCACGGCTGATCGTCGAGCAGCCGGACATCTTCTGGGGGCTGATCGCCTCGTTCTGGATCGGCAACCTGATCCTGGTGGTGCTGAACGTCCCGATGATCGGGATCTGGGTCAAGCTGCTGAGCGTGCCGTATCGGTATCTGTATCCGACGGCGCTGTTCTTCGTGTGCATCGGCGTGTTCGCGGCGCGCAACGAGATGTTCGACGTGGTGGCGACGCTGGGGTTCGGGGCGTTCGGCTACCTGCTGCTGCAACTCGGGTTCGAGCCGGCGCCGATCCTGCTCGGGTTCGTGCTGGGGCCGCGGCTGGAGGAGAACTTCCGCCGGTCGCTGCTGCTGTCACGGGGCGCGATGTCGACGTTCATCGACCGGCCTATCAGCGCGGTGTTTCTCGGCCTGTGCGCGCTATTGATCTTGGGCCAGGCGTATGCCGCGACGCGAGCGAAGAAGCCGCCGATCGCCATCCCGGAGGCTGCCTTCGATTAGCGTGGACTATGTCCAGTATAACAGCCGTGCCGCTGGCAGCCACCGTGCGACCGACGCTTCGATCGTCGTGCGCATGGTGAGCATGTCGTCACGCTTATAGACGTATTTGACGGAGCCGAACTTGGTCGTCTTCCGGCTGCGCTGGTCGGCGTCCATCTCGAGCGGGCTGCCGGGGTACCAGCCGGTGAGGATGTCCTTCGACTTGGGCGTGAAGCGGTGGGTGATGAGCTCGGCGGTCAGGTCCACCCCGGGCACGTCCTCGAGCGACGTGGCGACCTCGGCGAACAACCTGTCGTAGGCCTCCGGCCAGCCCGGGAACTGCAGGATGGGGGCGACGGTCAGGCCGACCGGGTAGCCGGCCGAGGCCATGGCGCGAAGGGCGGCGAGGCGCTGCGGCATGCGGGGCGCGCCGCCCTCGTGGCGCTCGGCCTCGCGGGCGTTGACCGAGAAGCGGACCCGGGTGCGGCCATGGTGCGGCAGGCCGAGGAGCGGCTCGACGGCGTCGAACTTCGTCGTAAAGCGGAGCTGGACGGGGGCGTCCCAGGCGCCGAACCTGGTGATGCAAGCGGCGAGATGGCCGGTGAGGTGCTCGAGCGCCAACGGGTCGGTGTAGCAGGAGCACTCGAAGGTGGTGCCCTCGTGGGCGCGCGCGGCGGAGGCGGAGGTGACGGAGCCCTGCCCCAGGGCTTGCGGCAATTCGGCAAGGATCTCGGGCAGATTGGCGTAGGCGCGGATGATCGGCGGCCCGGCGAGCGAGCCGGCCAGGTAGCAGTAGGAGCAGTGCGCGGGGCATCCTTCGGCGAGGTCGAAGCGCCAGTCGGCGGATGGCGGGATCGGCTGGAGACGGCGCCGGCTCGGGCTGGCGGTCACGACGGCGAGGGTGCGCTTGGCGTCGCGATAGGCGTCGGGCAGGCCGGTGAGGCGGTCGGCGCGCAGGCGGATCACTTCGGCGCCGAGGGCGGCGGCGCGCTCGACGATGGCAGCGCCCTCGGGCCACGCGAGAGCGGACGGGGTGGCGAGAACGAAGCGGGGAATCCAGGGGCGCGACACGGACGGGATATCGGCGCGGCGGGCCGGATTGTCAGGGCTGGCGGGTCAGGAAGCGCCGAAGCTCCGCGCGAGTTCCTGGGCCGCGGCGAGCTGGGCGGGGGTGAGGAGGTCGCGAACCTTGGTGAAGAAGGCGCGCACTAGGATGCTGTGGCGGGCGGAGGCGAGGAGGAGCCATGCCATCGCCTCGACCTGATCTTCGCGGATGCCTTGTCCCAAGTGCAGCGCGGCGCCGAGGCGGGCGGCGGAGTCGCCGTCACCGGCTTGGGCGGCGACGCGCCACCAGCGGACGGCCTCGAGCGGGTCGCGCGGGCCGCCGGCGGCGTCGTGGCACATGGTGCCGAGGCGGGCGGCGGCAGCGGGCACGCCCTGCTCGGCGGCGGCGGCGGCCCAGTGGCGGGCTTCGGCCGGGTCGGCGGGAATTCCGTCGCCGGACAGCAGCATGCGGCTGAGCTGGTCTTGGCTTTCGGCGTCTCCGGCCTCGGCAGCGCGGCGATACCAGGCCGCGGCGGCGGCGGCGTCGTGCGGCAGGAGCAGGGAGCCGAGATTACGCTGGCCGAGGCGGTCGCCGGCCTCGGCGCCGCGCTGCAGCCAGAGCCGGGCGGCCTGCAGGTCCACGGGGACGCCGGCGCCGGTGGCGTAGCAGGCACCGAGATTGGTCTGCGCGCGAGGGATGCCGGCCTCGGCCAGAGGGATCCAGATCGCCAGCGCCTCCGCGATGCGGCCGGCGCGGCTGAAAGTGCGGGCGCGGTCGAGCTGCACTTCGGGGGGGACCAGCGTCCGCAACCGGTCGCGCAAGCGGGCAAGCATCTCAGCCGGTCAGGAAAAGCGGGTTGAGGCCGGAGCGGCGGAAATCCTGCTCGCGCGCCAGGAGGTCCAAGGCGTAGGTGGCGACGTCGTCGGCGACCGGGTCGAGGGCGCGGTCCTCGTGCTGCTGCATGTGCTTGATGTAGGAGCGGCAGGTCGTGCAGGTCTCGACACCGACCGTCTTGGAGCCGTCCTCGATCGTGTAGTAGGCGATGCCGTCGGTGGAGCCGCAGGCGGTGCATTTGATGCGGACGTGGTTCCACAGCGTGCCGCAGAGGGAGCAGGCGCAGTAGCGGGCCTTGCTGGCGGCGGTCCAACCGACGACGAGGCTGCTGACCGGCGCACCGCCGCAGGCCGGGCAGACGCCCTCGGCCGAGGGTAGCACCGTGGTCGCGTCGAGGCGGGTGGCCAGGCGCGACAGATGGACCTGGAGGGCGGCGGCGACGAACAGGGTCTCGGCAACACGGTCGAGCGGATAGGCGCCGGCGAGGATATCGGCGGCCAGCGCGTCGCGTTCGGCGTCCGGCATGGCGCGGACGACCGTGGCGGCGGCTTGGGCGGCCTCGGGCGCGGCGGACAGATCGAGTTGGTCGAGCAGCCACGCGAGTGTCGCGGCGAAAGCCGGGTCGCCTTGGCGGGGTTGGCCGCCCAGCGGCGGCATCGCGTGCTCGGCCGCCAAGGCGAGCTGCGATGCGGGGGGTAGCTCCGGCGGCGGTAGCGCGGCGACTGCGCGGGCCTGGACGTCTACGACCCCGGCGAGGAACAGCAGATACGGCGCCAGCGTGTGTGCGTCCGCCACCGCCCGAAGGCGGGAGGCCCGGGCGGCGAACATGGTGGCGGGATCGGGCAGGCGCACGAACGGCGCTTCGGCGACGCCGCCGACCTGGGAGGGGTCGGGCTGTACGGCGGTGAAGGCCGCGCCGGGGTCGAGCGGCTCGCGGCGATTGCGCGGCAAAACCGGTTCAGCCGTGCCCGGTGTCGCGGTGCACGTCGCCGCCCTTGGTGGCTTGGCGGAACCATTTGCGATGGTGCCGCATGGCCCAGCCGCCGGTGACGCTGCCGCGGATCATGGCGCGGCTGGTGCCGCGGATCCACAGGCCGGCGTAGATGTGCACCATGATGATGGTGATGGCGGCAATGGCGGCGAGCGAGTGGGACAGCAGCGCCCAACGCTTCTGATCGATACCGGTGTAGGTGAAAAAATACTGGTCCCAGATCACCAGACCGCTGAGGAACATGACGAGGATCAGCGCGGTCTGCGACCAGAACACGCCCTTCTGGCCGGCATTGTACTTGCCGATGGCGGGCAGACGGTCGTGGCGGTTTTGCACGATGTCGCCGAGCCGACGCATCCAGAGGACATCGTCGCGGTTGGGCAGGTTGAGGCGCCAGAAGCGCAGAAACAGCACGGCGAAGCTGAGCATCAGCGCGACGCCGAACCAGGGGTGGACGGCGCGGGTGGACTGGCCGCCGCCGAACAGGCCGGTGAGGAAGAACAAGTAGGGAGAAAACATGGCCAGGCCGCTGAGGCCGAGCAGGGTGAACAGCGCCGCGGTGATCCAGTGATTGACGCGCTGGACGCCGCTGTAGCGCGAGACGAGGACCTCCCGCTCGAGCTCTGGCGCCGTGACGCTCACTTGATGAAGTCCTCCGCTTCCTTGGCCGCTTCCTGCTCCTCGGCTTGCGGCACTTCGTCGGGTCCGGCGGTGATGTAGTGCAGGAAGCCGCCGATGGCGGTGAAGGCGAGGCCGGCCAGGCCAAGCACCTTGAAGCCGCCCTTCCAGAACGTCACCAGCGGCGAGATGCGCGGGTTGTTGGGCAGCCCGGCGTAGATCTCCGGCTTGTCGGCGTGGTGCAGCACATACATGACATGCGTGCCGCCGACGCCGAGCGGGTTGTAGAGACCGGCCTTGTCGAAGCCGCGGCTGTTGAGGTCGACGATGCGGCTGTCGGCCTGCTCGATCATCGCCTCCTTGGTGCCGAACATGATGGCGCCGGTCGGGCAGGCCTTGGCGCAGGCCGGCGCCTGGCCGACCGCGACCCGGTCGGAGCAGAGCGTGCACTTGTAGGCCTTGCGGTCCTCTTGCGAGATGCGGGGGATATTGAAGGGGCAGCCCTTCACGCAGTAGCCGCAGCCGATGCAGTTCTCTTCGACGAAGTCGACGATGCCGTTGGCGTACTGCACGATCGCGCCGGGCGATGGGCAGGCCTTGAGGCAACCCGGGTCGGAGCAGTGCATGCAGCCGTCCTTACGGATCAGGAACTCGAGGCCGCTTTCGGGCGTGGCCTCGTATTCGGTGAACCGCATCAAGGTCCAGGTCTTGGCCGAGAGGTCGTGCGGGTTGTCGTAGACGCCGGTGTTCTCGCCGACGCCGTCGCGGATGTCGTTCCATTCCTGGCAGGCGACCTGGCAGGCCTTGCAGCCGATGCAGCGGGTGACGTCGATGAGCTTGGCGACCTCCGCCTTGCTGCGCACGGTCGGGGGTTGATCGGTGGAGGCGGAGCGCTGGACAATGTCGAGCGAGGTGTAGTCGGTCATGCCCCCTCCCCTACGCGACCGGGCCGACGGGCGGCGTGGTGCGTTCCAGGTTGACCAGCCAGGCCTTGAACTCCGGCGTCTCGATGTTGGCGTCGCCCACGACGGGGGTCAGCGTGTTCGGGCCGAAGCCGGGCTTGGTCGAGCCGGTGAAGCCGAAATGGTGCGGGATGCCGACGACGTGGACGGCCTTGCCGTCGCACATCAGCGGCTTGATCCGCTTGGTGACGACGGCCTTGGCCTTGAGCGAACCGCGCGGGCTCCAGACCCGCACCCAGTCGCCACGGCTGACGCCTTTCTCGGCGGCGAGCTGCTCGGAGATCTCGACGAAGAACTCCGGCTGCAGGATGGCATTGACGCGGGCGTGCTTGGTCCAGAAGTGGAAGTGCTCGGTCAGCCGGTAGGAGGTGGCGGCGTAGGGGTAGTCGGTTGCATTACCGAGTTGGGCCAGGTCGCGCTTGAAAATGCGGGATGCCGGGTTGCCGCGGATCTTGGGCGCGGTGAGGTTCACCTGTGGCGATTCGAACGGCTCGTAATGGGCTGGGAACGGGCCGTCGCGCATGAGGCCGCGGGTGAAGAGGCGGGCGACGCCTTCCGGGTTCATGATGAAGGGGCCGACATTTTTGTCCGGCGCCACCGTGGGGCCGTAATCGGGCACGTCGAAGCCGACCCAGCGGGAGCCGTTCCACTCGATCAGCTTCTTGCGTTCCGCCCAGGGCTTGCCCTGCGGGTCGCAGGAGGCGCGGTTGTAGAGGATGCGGCGGTTGGCGGGCCAGGCCCAGGCCCAGTTCGGCGCGATGCCGCGGTCGCCCGGGTCGGCGTTGTCGCGCCGGGCCATCTGGTTGCCCTTCTCAGTATAGCAGCCGGAATAGACCCAGCAGCCGCAGGCGGTGGTGCCGTCGTCCTTAAGCTGGGCGAAGCCGTCCAACTGTTTGCCGGCCGCGATGGGGGCACCGCCCGGGTCTTGAATGTCGGCCAGGGCGTAGCCGTTGATCTCGCGCGCCAACTCGTCGGGGCGCGGGCTCTCGGCGAGCTCGTAGGGCCAGTTGACGTTGAGGATCGGGTCGGGGAAGGCGCCGCCCTCCTTCTGATAGAGCGCCTTGATGCGGCGATGGAGCGCGGCCATGATCTCGGTGTCGGGCCGTGCTTCCGCGGGAGGCTCCTGCGCGGCCCAGTGCCATTGCAGCCAGCGGCTCGAGTTGCTGAGCGAGCCCTCGTCCTCGGCGAAGCAGGTGGTGGGCAGCTCGAACACTTCGGTCTGGATGGCGCTCGGATCGACGTCGTTGTAGTCGCCCTCGTTCTGCCAGAAGCGGGCGGTCTCGGTCTGCAAGGGGTCCATCACGACGATGAACTTCATCTTGCTGAACGCGTCGGTCATCTTGGCGCGGTTCGGGAACGTCATCAGCGGGTTGAAGCCCTGGATGACATAGCCGTTGATCTTGCCCTCGATGGCCATCTCGAAAGCGCGGAGCACGTCGTAGGCGGGGACGTCGAGCTTGGGCAGGTAGTCGTAGGCCCAATCGTTCTCGGCTGTGGCGGCCTTGCCGTAGAACGCCTTTTGGAACGAGACGAAAAACTTGCTGTAATTCTGCCAATAGCTGGTCTGGCCGGGACGCAGCGGCTTGAAGCGCTTGGTGCTCATGTAGTCGGCGAGCGTCGGTTCGCGTTCCTGCGGCAGGTTCATGTAGCCCGGCAGCAGGTTGCTCATCAGGCCGAGATCGGTCAGGCCCTGGATGTTGGAGTGGCCGCGGAGTGCGTTCAGCCCGCCGCCGAGCATGCCGATGTTGCCGAGCAGCATCTGCACGATGGTCATCGCGCGGATGTTCTGCGAGCCCTTGCTATGGTGGGTCCAGCCGAGCGCATAGAGCGACGACATCGTGCGGTCCGGCACGCTGGTCGTGGCGATGAGCTCGCAGATTTCGAGGAACTTGGCCTTTGGTGAGCCGCAGATGCGCTCGACGAGTTCGGGCGTGTATTGGGCGACGTGCTGCTTGAGGAGCTGCATGACGCAGCGCGGGTGTTGCAGGGTCGGATCGACCTTGGCGAAGCCGTCGGGGCCGATCTCGTATTCCCAGGTGGACTTGTCGTAGTCGCGCAGCTCTTCGTTGTAGCCGGTGAAGAGGCCGTCCTGGAAGCCGAAGCCCTCTTTAATGATGTAGCCGCAATTGGTGTACGCCTTGACGTACTCGTGCTGCAGCTTGTCGTTGTCCAGCAGGTATTTGGTGACGGCGTTGAGGAAGGCGATGTCGGTGCCCGGACGGATGGGGCAGTAGATGTCGGCGACGGAGGCGGTGCGAGTGAAGCGCGGGTCGATGACAACCAGCTTGGCCTTGTTCTTGACCTTAGCCTCGATGACCCACTTGAAGCCGCACGGGTGCGCCTCGGCCGAGTTGCCGCCCATGACCACGACGACGTCCGCAAACTTGATGTCCGCCCAATGGTTGGTCATCGCGCCGCGTCCGAATGCTGGAGCCAAACTGGCTACCGAAGGACCGTGTCACACCCTGGCTTGGTTATCGAAGACCAGGGCACCCATGCTGCGGACGACTTTGTAGGTGAGGTAGGCGGTCTCGTTGGTGGTGGCCGAGGCGCCGAGGAAGCCGGTGGTGATCCAGCGGTTGACGGTAACGTCGTTGGAGTTGGCGACGAAGTTGCGGTCGCGGTCATCCTTGAGCAGGCGGGCGATGCGGTCGAGCGCCCAATCCCAGGAGACGCGCTTCATCTCGGAGGTGCCGGGAGCGCGATACATTGGATATTTGGTGCGGGTCTCGGAGTGCACGAAGTCGAGCAGCCCGGCACCCTTGGGGCAGAGCGTGCCGCGGTTGACGGGGTGGTCTGGGTCGCCCTCGATGTGCAGGACGGAGGCGCGGGCGTTCTTGGACTTGTCGCCGAGGCTATACATGATCACGCCGCAGGCGACGGAGCAGTATGGGCAGGTGTTGCGCGTCTCGCGGGTCTGAGCGAGCTTGTAGGCGCGCACGGACGCGGCCATGGCGGGCTCGAGTGCGGCGAAGCCGAGCGAACCGAGCGACGAGACCGCGAGACCGGCGCCGACGCCCTTCAGCATCGTCCGGCGGGACATCTGCATCGTCATTCGTTCCCGCTCCCGTCGTTATAACCTTAACTAAATGTCGGAACGTCCGCGGACGTCAAGGTTTGTGCGGGCCGGCGCTGTCCATCGTTCCGGGCCCGTGCGGGTCGGTGGCGGCGGGTGTGCCGGGGTCGTCGCCGGGGGCGAGTTTCTTGCTGGCCTCGGGACCGGGCTGGCTGTTCAGGTCGTTGCGGCCGTTGGCAGCCGTCCGGCTGGCGCTGTCGGCGGGGACCTGATCGCGGGTCTGCGGCGCCCAGACCCAGCCATCCGGGCCGGTGCGGCCCTTGTCGCCCATGACGTCGGAGCCCTTGACCGGCGCCTGCACCGAAGCGGGGTCGGCAGCGCGGGCGAACGGCGCCCCGGCCATGATGCTTGCCACGAGGGCCGCCGTTCCCAGTGCCGAAAGGCTGCGCATGATCCGTCTCCGCTGTGCCGTGAGAGCGGAACATCCGGCCGCGGGATAGGTTGCCTAGTCGGTGGGTGGAGCGCTGGTGGCCAACACGGTTTCGGCGGCACCGATCTGCTCGCGCAGCTTGTCCAGGGCTGCGGCCTTGGCCGCGTCGGACTCGTCGAGCTGGCGCTGGAACGCCGCCCAGTCGGCTTGGAGGGTGGCGGGCATGGCGGCGGTCAGGCGGCTGCGGAGCTGCGCCGTACGAACCTGCGGCGAGAGCGGCGCATCCTGGGCGGCTTCGCTGCCGTCGTAGATGCCGACGCCGCACACCTGGTCGCCGGCACGGGTGTAGTAGGTCGTCTTGGCAGACTCGCGAGAGCCGCCGGGCCGGGAGAAGAGGTAGTGGATGCTGGCGACCTGGCCGGGCTTGGCGGTCTCAAGCATCGTCGCGATGAAGCGGTTGCCGCGAGAGTCGTGCAGGTCGCGGACGTCGGTGCCCTGGAGCGCCGGGTTGGGGTGGGCGGACATGACGCCGCTCGGATCGACACAAAACACGTAATTGTCCATGGTGCGGAAGCCGTCCTCGCCGCGGGCGACCTCCTGCAGGGCTCGGGGTTCGTCGGCCTGGATGGCGGCGACCACGCGGCGGAGCATGTGCTGCGCGACCGTTTCGGGGTTTTCGCCACAATCGCCGGGCGCCTCGCCAAAGCCGCAGGCATGGGCGGGGAGTGCGGCGGCTGCCAGGCCCAGACACAAGAGGAACGCGACCGTGCGGTTTGCCATCGAAGCAGCCCTTCCGTGATGCTGTGCGATGAGTTTTATGCGGGAGCGTCAGTTCATTCTGTGACCGCGAGCACACGCCGGTCGGCGATGCGGCGGGTGAAGCGGATGCTGTCGAGGTGCTCGAGCAGCGGCACGGCATATTTGCGGCTGATGCCGAGCGCCTTGCCGGCCTCGCCGGTGCCCAGCCCGGCGCCTCCGAGCAACGGACGCAGCCGCCGCTTGGCCTCGTCGACCGCATCCTGATGGAACAGCAGCTCGCGCTTCTGCACCTTGTCCACGACGCGGATCGCGACGCCCTCGCGGACCAGCCGGTCGGCGAGGCGCTTGGCCTGGACGTCGGGCACGATGGTCCAGATGTCGGGCGGGTTGAGGCCGGCCTGGCGCAAGGCGGTCGGCCATGGCGGCGGCGGCGGCGCTCTCCTGGTCGGCGCGGGCGCGGTCGCGGGCCGGGGCGGGCGGCCGGACGCCGCCGCCGCCGCGGACCAGCGCGCCGCGCCGGACGAGGTCGGCGACGGCATCGTCCAGGACGGCGCGTCCGGCCCAGGGCAGCAAGGCCGCGAGCCGGTCCGACGGCGTTTCGGCGCCGTCGCGGGGCAAGGCGCCGGGAAGGCTGGCCAGCAGCCGCTCCCACTCGGCGGTGGCGACCACGACGCGGCTTGCACCGAGCATGGCTGGCACCGACGGCAGCAGCGCGGCGGTGCGGGGCTCGGCGAGCCCGGCGAGTTGCGCGAGACGGGCCAGCGGGATGCCGGCGGCTCCGGCGGCGTCGATCTCGGCGGCCACGATCCGGGCGGGATCGGCGCCGGCGAGGGCGGCGAGCCGGGCCAGGGTGCGCGGCGCGTGGCGGCGCAGGCGGGTGGCGGCCGGGTCGATCACGCGTCCACCGGCGATGGTCAGCGGCGGCGAAATACGGCGCAGGATGAAGTGCTCCCGGGCCGGCAGGGCGACGGGCGCGGCGCAACGCAGTTGCGCGAGCGCCCGACCGCCGGCCGCAAGTTCGTCGCACTCCAGCAGCCGGAGCCGCGCCTCCAGCTCCTCGGTGCCGAACAGCAGCATGAGCTTGGTGCCGGTGGGCAGGGCCGGCGCGCCCGGCACCGCGCGCAGCGACACCGTGAGCCATTCGGAGGCCGGCAGCATGCCGCGGGCGGTGAGCGCCGCCCCGCGGGCAATGTCGGCGGCGGCCACATCGCGCAGGTTCACCGCCAGCCGCTGTCCCGGGAGCGCCTCGACCGTGCGGGCGCCGTGGACTTGCAACCCACGCAGGCGGACGGGGCGGCCCTGCGGCGCGAGGGCCATCTCGTCGGCGGTCCCGAGCGGGCCGCGGCGCAGCGTACCGGTGACGACGGTGCCGTGGCCGGCCACGCTGAACACCCGGTCGATAGGCAGATACGGAAAGCCGTCGTTGCCGCGGCTGCCCGCGTCGGGCACGACCGCGGCGAGCGCGTCGGCCAGGGCCGCGATGCCCAGGCCGTCATGGACGGAGGTCAGCACGCGGGCGCCGACCTGCAGTCCGGCCGCCTCGGCCAGCTGCGCTGCGGCGACGCCCACCGCCTCGGCCTGTCCCGGCGGGACCAGGTCGGCCTTGGTCACGGCCACGATGGCCCGCCGCAATCCCAGCAGGCCGGCGATGTCGAGGTGCTCGACGGTTTGCGGCTTGATGCCCTCATTGGCGGCGACGACCAGCAGCGCCGCATCGACGCCCGTGGCGCCGGAGACCATGGTGCGCACGAAGCGTTCGTGGCCGGGCATGTCGATCAGGTCGATGACCGCGTCGTGGATGCGCAGGTAGGCGAAGCCGAGGGCGATGGAGATGCCGCGGCGGCGCTCCTCCTCCAGGCGGTCGGTCTCCATGCCGGTCAGCGCGCGGACGAGCGCGGTCTTGCCGTGGTCGACATGGCCGATGACGCCGACGACAGCCCGGCGCGGCGTCACAGGGCGAGCGCCGCATGCAGCGCGTCGGCGATCTCCCGCACCTCGCCGTCGGCCACGGTCAGCATGTCGAGCAGGAGGCAGCCGTCTGCGACGCGGGCGATCACCGGCGTGCTTCCGTGCCGCAGCGCCGCCTTGACGGCGTCCGGCGCGTCCAGCCGGAGCGCCACGGCGACGCTCGGGATGCCGGCGTCCGGCAGGGTGCCGCCGCCGGCAAAACCGGTGGTGGCGATCGGTTGGGCGGCGGGGCCGATGAGCGCGGCGAGGCGTTCGGCGCGGGCCTGGAGGGTGGCCGGGTGTTGGCCCATCATCGCCAGAGCGGGCACGGCGCCGCCATCCCGGTGCAGGCGCAGCGTCGCCTCGAGCGCGGCGAGGGTGAGCTTGTCGAGCCGCAGCGCGCGCAACAGGGGGTGGCGGCGCAGGGTGGCGATCGCGGCGGCGCCACCGGCGAGCAGGCCGGATTGCGGGCCGCCCAATAGCTTGTCGCCGCTGAACGCGACGACGTCGACGCCGGCCGCGATGCTCTCCGGCACGGTCGCCTCGTGGGGACGGCCGAGCGTGCGCAAATCCTGGACGGTCCCGCTGCCGAGATCGTGCACGAGCATCAGCCCGCGCTCGCGCGCCAGGCCGGCCAGTTCGCTCAGCGGGGTCGCCCCGGTGAAGCCAGTGATGCGGAAGTTGCTCTGGTGGACCTTGAGCAAGACGCGCGTGGCGGGCGTGATGGCGCCGGCGTAGTCCTCCAGCCGGGTCTTGTTGGTGGTGCCGACCTCGACGAGCCGGGCGCCGCCCTGTTGGATGACGTCGGGGATGCGGAAGCCGCCGCCGATCTCGACCAGTTCGCCGCGGGAGACCACGACCTCACCGCCGGCGGCCAGCCCGCTGAGCGCCAGCAACACGGCGGCGGCGCAGTTATTCACCGCCAGCCCGGCCTCGGCGCCGGTGACGGCCTGCAAGAGCGGCTCGATGCCGGCGGTGCGGCTGCCGCGCTCGCCGCGGGCCAGATCGAACTCGAGGGTGCAGTAGCCCGCGGCGGCGGCCACGGCGGCCAGGGCAGCGGGGGCGAGCGGGGCGCGGCCGAGATTGGTGTGCAGGATGATCCCGGTCGCGTTGATGACCCGGCGCACGCCCCGTCCCTGCCCGTCCCGCAGCAGCGCGTCGGCGCGGTCGAGCAAGCGTTCCGGTATCACCGGTGACGTCTCGCCCCGCAACAGGGCCGTCCGCGCCTCATCCAGCGCGAGCCGCAGGGCGCCGACGAGAGCCGCATGCGGGTGGACGCTCACCCGGTGGCCCCGCGCCAATTCGAGCAGCCGCTGCACCTGCGGCAGTCCGCGCAACCTTGCGCCGGCGAGTTCATTCATACGTATGGGGTCCGCGTAGCTGGAGACGCTTCTTGGACCATATCACACCGCGGCTGACATCCCTGGCGCATGGCGGAGGCTGCGGCTGCAAGCTGGCGCCGTCCGTGCTGCGGGAGTTGTTGGCCGGCTTGCCTGCCGGGCAGGCCTTCCCCAACCTGCTGGTCGGGAGCGAGACGGCGGATGACGCGGCCGTATACCGCCTGTCGGATGAGCTGGCGGTCGTGGCCACCACCGATTTCTTCACGCCGGTGGTGGATGACCCCTACGAGTTCGGGCGGATCGCGGCGACGAACGCGCTGTCGGACATCTACGCGATGGGCGGGACGCCGATCCTGGCGCTGGCGCTGCTGGGGATGCCGCTGGGCAAGATCAGTGTGGAGCACGTGCAGCAGATCCTGGCCGGCGGCGCGGCGGTGTGCCGGTCGGTGGGCATTCCGGTCGCGGGCGGCCACTCGATCGACAGTGCCGAGCCGATCTACGGCCTGGTGGCGATCGGCACCGTCGAACCCCGGCGGCTGCAGCGCAACAGCGGGGCGAGGGACGGCGACGTGCTGATCCTGAGCAAGGGGTTGGGCATCGGCGTGTTCAGCGCGGCGCTCAAGCAGGAGCGGCTGCCAGATGCGGCCTATAAGGTCATGATCGCGTCCACGACGCAGTTGAACAGCGTGGGCCGCGAGATCGGCGCGGTGGACGGGGTTCATGCGATGACGGACGTGACCGGGTTCGGGTTGCTGGGCCATACCTTGGAGATGTGCCGGGGGGCCGGGTTGTCAGCGCGCCTGCGATCGAGGGACGTGCCGATCCTGGCGGGCGCGGCGGCGCTGGCGCAAGACGGCGTCGCGCCTGGCGCGTCCGGCCGCAACTGGGCCAGCTATGGGGCGGAAGTCACGATGGGGGACGGGATTGCGGACTGGCAGCGCAGCCTGCTGTGCGACCCCCAGACCAGCGGCGGTTTGCTGATCGCGGCGGCACCGGATGCGGCGGCGTCGGTGCTGGACCGGCTGCGGGGCGCCGGCTTCGCGCAGGCTGCGGCGCTGGGGGTGATGGAACCCGGGGCGGGCGTCACGATCGAGGCGTGAGCAGTTGGACCGCCTCCCGGGCCATGTCATGGTGCCGCAGTGGAGGCGATTGGGGTCTGGTGGCCTCCCTGGTCTTCAAAACCAGTGGCCCGCCGAAAGCGGGCGGTGGGTTCGATTCCCATCCGCCTCCGCCGCAGCCGACCTGATCCACGAGGGCCTGGATGGTTGGCCCGCTTGGCCGAAGGTGCCACGATCCAGGCCATGGCTCTCGAACACGCCGGGTACGACGGCCCGATCATCGATGCGCACCACCATCTGTGGGACCTCTCCGCCGGGCGGTATCCGTGGCTGACGGGCGATTCCGCGGTTGGTGCGCTGGGCGACATCGCCTATCTGCAGCGCGACTACCTCCCGGCTGACTACGCGGCCGACATTGCCGGCCAGGGCGTCGTGGCGTCGGTGCATGTCGAGGCGCTCTGGGACCGGGGCCGGCCGGCAGTGGAGGAGACGGCGTGGCTCATGGCGCTGCCCCGGCCGGCGGGGATGGCCGCGCGCTGCGTGGCCGCGGCGCCGATGGCCGATCCGGCGCTGCCGAAACTGCTCGAGGCACAAGCGGCGTTTCCGATGGTGGCCGGCATCCGCGAGACCATCCGCTGGCATCCGGACCCGGCGAAACGCTGGACGGCGGCGGGCATCGTGGATGATCCCGCCTGGCGGGCGGGCGTTGCGCGGCTGGCTCAATATGGATGGCTGCTGGAGCTGCTGATGAACCCGCACCAGGCGATCGAGGTCGCCGGGCTGGCGCGGGCGATGCCGAGCCAGCGCTTCGTGGTGAACCATTGCTGCACGCCGAACGACCGAGATGCGGAAGGGATGGCGCGGTGGCGCCGCGGTCTAGCCGCGTTGGGCGCGGAGCCGAACGTGTCGATTAAGCTGTCGAACTACGCCGCCTATGCGCCCGACCGGCGGTTCGAGTCAGACCGCGACACGCTGCGCACCTGTATCGACGCGTTAGGGCCTGACCGCTGCATGTTTGGCAGCGACTATCCCGTCGCACGCCGGACCATGACGTATCCGGCGCTGGTGCAGCGCTTTCGCGCGGTGGTCGCGGAATACAGCCCGGCGGAGCAGCGGCGCCTGTTCCACGACACCGCCGCGGCTGCCTACGGGATGACGGCGTGACGCCGGAGACGCTTGCCTTCATCGGGACGTGCGACCTGGCCGGCATGGTGCGGGGCAAGTCGTTTCCGCTGGCGGAGCTGGAGGGGCGCATGGGGCGGGGCGTGGGGGTCACGCCGAGCAACCTCCTGCTGTCGGTGTTCGGGCCGATCTACGAGACGCCGTTCGGCACGCAAGGCGAGCTGATGCTGATCCCGGACCCGGCGACGCAGAGCGCGATCCCGGTGCCAGGGGCGCCGGACATCCAAATGCTGCTGGGCGACTTTCACGAGACGGACGGCACGCCGTGGGCCCACTGTCCGCGGCGGTTCCTGCGCCGGGCGCTGGATGCGCTGCGGGACGAGTTCGGCCTGACGCTGCTCTCCACCTTCGAGCAGGAGCTGGTCTACACCGGGGTGGAGGCGCAGGCCGGGTCGCCCTATACGCTGGAGGCGCTGCGGCGGCAGGGTGCGTTCGGGGGCACGGTGCTGGCGGCGATGCGGCAGGCAGGGCTCGCGCCGGATTCGTTCTTGGCCGAGTATGGGCCGCGGCAGTTCGAGGTGACCACCGGGCCGGCCATCGGGCTCGCGGCGGCCGACCAGGCGGTAGCCGTGCGGGAGATCGTGCGGGCGGCGGCGCATGGGCTTGGACATCGCGCGATCCTGGCGCCGATGATAACGCCGGACGGCACCGGCAGCGGCACGCACATCCACTGGAGCCTGCTGGACGCCGTCGGGCAGCCGGCGACGCACGATCCGGCCGGGCGGCACGGCCTGTCGGCGGCGGCCGAGCACATGGCGGCTGGCATGCTGCACCATCTGCCGGCACTCGCGGCCGTGACTGCGCCGTCGGTGGCGTCGTATTACCGGCTGCGGCCGGGCCGCTGGGCGCCCACGGCGGCCGATCTGGGCGAGAGCGACCGCGGCAGCGCGGTGCGCGTCTGCCCGGTCTATGGCCGGGCGGCCGACAGCGTGGCGCGGCAATTCAACGTGGAATTCCGGGTGGCCGACGCGGCGGCCAGCCCGTATCTCGCCTTGGGCGCCGTGGTTTGGGCCGGGCTGGACGGGCTGCGCCGCCGCCGCCGTCTGGGCGCGCACCGGGCGGTGCCGCTGCCAGCCACGCTGGCGGAGGCGTTGGACCAATTGCAGGCGACGCCGGAGGCTGCGGGCTGGTTCGGGCCGTTGCTGGACGTCTATCTGTTGTCCAAGCGCGCCGAGATCAGGGCGGTGGCCGAGCTCGACGACGCCGGCGTGTGCGACCGCTACGCCGCGATCTACTAGGGGACCACAGAATGAGCACCGCGCCAGGTTTGAGCCGTGAGGTCGAGATCGATGCCGCCCATGCGGCGCTGCTGTTCATCGACGTGCAGAACTACGTCGCCGGACCGGATGGGGGCGAATACGCCCATGTGAGCGCTGCCGAGCGGGATGCGACGTATGGGTTCTTCTTCCGGACGATGCGCGAGACGGCGATCCCGAACATGCGGCGGCTGCAGGCGGCCTGCCGCGGCGGTGGGATCGAGGTGCTCTACACGGTGATCGAGAATCTGACCCGAGACGGCCGCGACCGCAGTCTGGATTACAAGATCAGCGGGCTGAACGTGCCGCGGGGATCGTGGGACGGCAAGGTGATCGACGCGATCGCGCCGGGCGAGGACGAGATCGTGCTGCCCAAAACCTCGTCGTCGGTGTTCATTTCGACCAACATCGACTACGTGCTGCGCAATCTCGGCGTGCGATCGCTGATCGTCGCTGGAGTGCTGACCGACCAGTGCATCGACAGCGCGGTGCGCGACGCCTGCGACCTCGGCTATCTCGTGACCACCGTCACCGACGCCTGCGCGACGCACAGCCAGGAGCGGCACGACTGGTCGTTGCGCAACAACCGCGGCTATGCGCGGCAGGTCGGCACCGCGGCGATGGTGGACGAGATCGCGCGGCTGACGGCACGATAGTTGCTCGGGCACGAGGTGCTCTTGCGAGGGATAACGATGCGCCCAGGGTTCACTGCCTCCGTCCTGCTGGCCGTCGCGCTCATGGCGGTGCCCCGCGCGCACGCCGCGGGGACGCTTCGGTTCGCGCTCGATTTCGACTTCGAGACTTTCGATCCCGCCCGCAGCGGCTCCTACATCGAGCGCGTGGTCAACACCGCGATGTGCGACCAGCTGCTGGACATCGATCCGGAGCTCAACCTCGTTCCGCAGCTGGCGACGAGCTGGGAGTGGTCGGCGGACAAGCTGGCGCTGACGCTGCATCTGCGGGAGGGGGTGGTGTTCTCGGACGGCGCGCCGCTCGATGCGGAGGCGGTTCGGGTCAATATCGAGCGGTACCGCACGGCTCCGTACAGCTTCCGGCGGACGGAGCTGAAATCGGTGGCCGGCGTCGATGCCGTGGATGCGCGGACGGTCCGGATCAGGTTGTCCGAGCCGTTCGCGCCGCTGCTGGCGTTGCTGGCGAACCGGCCGGGCGTGATGCTGTCGCCGCGCATCCTGGGCCAGTCGACGGACGAGATCGCCGCACACCCCGTGTGCGCCGGGCCGTTCACGCTGGGCGAGCGTGTGGCGCAGGACCACATCACGCTCAAGCGGTCCCCGACTTACTGGGACGCTGCCCACGTCAAGCTCGACGGCATCGAGTTCAAGATCATGACGGACTCGACGGTGCGTCTGGTCAACCTGCAGTCGGGGCAACTGGACGTCGCCAACCGGCTGGCGGCCACGGACGTGCCGGCGGTGCAGGCGGACAAGCGGCTGAAGGTGGTGTCGTCACCCTCGCTCGGCTTCGAGATGATGTCGTTCAACCTCGATCACGGAACAGCCGCCGACACCCCGTTCGGCAAGGACGTGCGGGTGCGGCAGGCGTTCGCGAAGGCGATCGACCGCACGAGCCTGAACCAGGTGGTGTTCGACGGGCGGATGATCCCCAGCAACCAGACGGAGACGCCGCAGGGCAGGTTCTGGAACCCGGCGTTCCCGGTGCCGGGCCGTGACCTGGAGGGGGCAAAGGCGCTGCTAGCGCAGGCGGGGGTGCCGCATCCGAAACTGGTCCTGAGCGTGACGAACAGCCCGACGGACGTGCAAGTGGGCGAGGTGATCCAGGCGATGGCGAACGAGGCCGGCTTCGACGTGTCGGTGCAGAAGGGCGAGGCGGTGGCGCAGACCCAAGCGGCGATGCGCGGCGAGTACCAGGCCGACCTCGTGATCTGGAGCGGCCGGCCGGACCCGGATGGCAATTTGAGCTTGTGGATGCGATGTGGCGCGGCGCTGAACTGGACCGGCTGGTGCAGCAAGGAGCTCGAGGCGGCGTTGGACCGCGGCGCCGCCGCCCCCGACGAGGCGGGCCGGGTCGCGGCCTACCGGGACGTAACGGCGATTTGGATGCGCGACATGCCTTACATAGTCCTGTATCATTTCACGTGGTTCTGGGGCGTCACCGACCGGGTTGCCGGCTTCGTGCCGCGGCCGGACGGCCTGGTCCGCATGATCGGCGTCTCGCTGCGCCCATGAGCCGCAAGGACCGGACCTGATGCGGGACGCGTAATTGGCGCGCTGGGGCCGTCAGCGTTGGAATTCGGCCGGGATCGGAAGGTTGCCGGCCGGATTCGTGTCGTGCCGCGAGAGGCGCTGGATGGTTCCGTCGGCGACGAAGGGTCGGAGATCGGCTTCGACTGCGTCCGCGGCCGCTTCGTCGTAGACTTCGGCGCCGCCGATCCGGACGGCGATGGCGAGACGATGTTTGGCGCGTTTGTCCGGATCGGCCAGCGTGGCGGCGGTCCAGCGTCCGAGTGGGCTGGCCGCTTGGGCCGGGTCGGCCAGGAAGGCCTCGAACGCGTCGAGTTGGCTGACCAGGACCGCGTCATGCCGTTTGAGCACGGCATGGAGTTGATGGGCGGGGTCGTCGAGAGGCGCGCGCCTCGATTCGTCGACATAGAGGCGCACTTGGTGCTGCCACGTTGCAACCATCTCCAGTCTCCTTGAGGGCGGGCGCTCGACCTGTTCTACCACCATGCCGCGCTCGGCGCAGAACACGCAATGAGCAGGTCGTCAGGAGGGACGCACCGCCGTCCCGGGCGGCAGATCGGCGAACGGGACGGCCAAAGTCAGGCGCGCGGCAGGCGGAACGCGCTCAACGGCTCGTCCGCATAGGGCCGGGCCCGGCGCAGGGTAACGGCCAACCGGTCCATGTCCTCGATCGCGGCGGCGAGCTTGGGCAGGTCCTCCGGCGTGGCGGTCAGGCCGGCTGCGGCCAGTCGATCCTCGATGGTCACGCTCATCGGCCTACTCCGCCGCCGCCCGGACCGGCACGGCCATGATCGGCCGGCGGTCGCGCGTGGCCATCATGCGTTCCACGGCATCGCCGACCTGCAACACGAGGCCGTCCTCGAACGGCCGCCCGGCGATCTGGATGGAGAGCGGCAGGCCGCTGGCGGAGAAGCCGTTGCAGACCGACAGCGCCGGGCCGCCGAGCACGTTGAAGACGCGGTTGAGGAACGGCTGCGGACCGGTCATCGAGTTCTTCTCCCAGCTTGCCCGCGGTCTTGCGCGCGGTCGGGAACGCCAGCACGTCCACACCGCGCAAGACGTCCGCCGCCTCGGCCACCAGGCGGGCGCGATGGCGCTGGGCGTTGACGTAGTCCGCGGCGCGGATCAGCGCGCCGCTCATCAGGCGGCGGCGGCCGTACTCGCCATAGAGATGCGGGCGAGTCTGCAGATCATGCTCATGCACAGCGTAGGATTCCGAACGCGAGATCATGCTGCCGACGGCATTGTAGTCGGCATAGGGCGAGAGACTGACCGTATGCAGCGTGGCGCCGGCCCGTTCGAGCTCGGCGAGCGTCGCTTCCATGGCGGCCAGCACATCCGGTTCGCACTCGACGTCGCGCTCGAACAGGTGACGCACGACGCCGACCCGGAGCCCGGCGACCCCGCTACCCATGCCGGCGGAGAAGTCGAGCGGCCCCGGGTCGGCGCTGGCGGCGTCGGCTGGGTCGTGGGCGGCGAGGACCTGCATCATCAGCGCACAATCCTCGGCGGTCCAGCACATCGGGCCGGCATGGTCGAGCGAGAAGGACAGCGGCAGGATGCCGCGGCGGCTGAGCAGGCCATAGGTCGGCTTGTGACCGGCGATGCCACACCATGCGGCCGGGCCGCGGATGGAGCCGCCGGTGTCGGAGCCCATGGCGCCCGGCACGAGGCCGGCCGCGACGGCAGCGCCCGAGCCGGACGACGAGCCGGAGGTGTCGAGCGCGGTATCCCAGGGATTGCGCGCCGGCGGCCAAGGCAGGTCGAAGGAGGAGCCGCCGATGGCGAACTCCCACGTCGAGAGCTTGCCGAGCGTGATCGCGCCGGCCTCGCGCAGCAGGCGGACCGTGGTTGCGTCCTCGGCCGGCACGTGGTCGCGGAAAAGCGCCGAGTGCCCGGTCGTGGCGATGCCGGCCGTATTGTAGATGTCCTTCAGGCCGATCGGAATGCCGTGCAGCGGTCCCTTGTAGCGCCCGGCGGCGATCTCGGCCTCGGCGGTCCGCGCCTCCGCCATGGCTTCATCCTCGAGCAGCAGGATGACGCTGTTGAGTTGGCCGTCGAGCGACTTGACGCGCTCGATGCAGCTCTGGGTCAGTTCGACCGGGGAGAGGCTCTTGCTCCGGATACGCTGCGCGAGGGCGGCGATCGTGCTGTATTGCAGGTCCTGATCCACGATTTGGGTTCCCTTCACTCGGCCGCGGCGCGGACGGATTGCGGTTGCGGCCGCGTCTGGCGCCAGGCGGTGGCGGTCTCGTACGCGTGGGCGGTGCGGAACAGCATCGGCTCGGCAAACGGCTTGCCGACGATCTGCATGCCCAGCGGTAGCCCGGCTGGGCCGAAGCCGGTGCAGACCGAGATGGCGGGCTGGCCGGTGACGTTGAACGGGATGGTGTAGCTGGGACGCTCGAGCATGCCCCAGCGCGGGGCCTCGTGGATGGGCACGGCTTCGCCCGGTTGCACCGCCGTGACGACCAGGTCGAGGTCGGCCATGGCGGCCGCCATCTCGTCACACAGGACGCGGCGGCGGCGCATGGCCTGCACGTAGTCGCTGCCGGTCAGCAGGCCGCCGATGGCGAGCTTTTCGCGCAGCAGGGCGCCGTAGCGGTGGTAGTCGGTCTTGAGCCAGGGTTCGTGCACGGCGAACGCCTCGACGAGCAAGATGATCCAACCGGTCGCTGCGTAGTCCTGCAGCGGCGATACGGTGACGTCGCGAACCTCCGCGCCCAGCTTGGCCAGAACATGCACGGCCGTGTCCAACGCCTGCACGGTCGGCCCGCCGGCTGGTGCGTCGATCTCATGGAAGTGGCGGAGCACGCCGATGCGCAGGCCCTTCAGATCGCCATCGATCGCGGCGGAGAAGTCGGGCACCGCACGGTCCGCGCTGGCCGGGTCGGCCGGATCGTGACCGGCCATGGCTTGCAGCAAGAGGGCGCAATCCTGGGCGGTCCAGGCCATGGGGCCGGTGTGGTCGAGCGTGAACGACAGCGGCTGCACCCCGGCGCGGGAGCATAGGCCATAGGTGGGCTTGATGCCGGATAGGCCCGAGAGTGTGGCCGGGCCGCGGATGGAGCCGCCGGTATCGGAGCCAGTGCCACCTAAGACCAGGCCGGCCGGGACCGCGGCTCCGGTGCCCGACGACGAGCCGCCGGTGAGATGATCGGGGTTCCACGGATTGCGGGCGGGCGGCCAGGGCAGGTCGAACGATGGGCCACCCATGGCGAACTCGTGGGTGGCCAGCTTGCCCATCATGACGGTGCCAGCGGCGGCCAGCTTGGCCACCGTCGTCGCGTCGGCGGCCGGAATGTTGTGCTCGAGCAGGCGGGAGTGCGCCGTGGTGCGGATGCCGGCGGTGGCGTAGATGTCCTTGTGCCCGATCGGAATGCCGTCGAGCGGGCCGAGCCGGGCGCCCTGCATCATCCGCGCTTCGGCGGCGCGGGCGTCGCTCATGGCGCGCTCGGGCGTCGGCAGCACGAAGGCGTGCAACGTGCCATCGAGCGCCGCGATCCGGTCCAGGCAGGCCTGGGTCAGCTCCACGGGCGAGATGGCCTTGGTGGCGAGCTGCGCACTCGCCTCGGCGATGGTCGGAATGGCGTCCATGCTACGCGCCCGCGTGCGGCGTGAAGATAGCGGCCGGCTCGGCCTCGCGCGGCAGCGGTGCGTGGACCCGCGCCTGGATCGCCTCGATCAGGCCGTAGATCTCGTAGATGTCGTGGCTTTGCGCGGAGGTGAGCGGCAGGCCGGCGCGGGTGACGAGAACGGTGAAGTCGGCTTCGCTGATTGAAGGTTTCACAGGCGTACTCCTGGTTTTCAGGCGGGGATGGCGGCTTCGGCGTGGACGCAGCGGACGAGCGCGCCGGGATGGACGGCCACGACCGGCGGCTCCTCGGCGCAGCGGGCCAGGGCTTCGGGACAGCGCGGGCGGAAATGGCAGCCGGCCGGCAAGGCGGCCAGGCTCGGCGGATGGCCCTGGATCGTGCGCAGGAGCTGCTTGCGCATGCCGCCGTGCACCGTCGAGGCGAGCAGGCCCTTGGTGTAGGGATGCTGCGGTGACCGGATGATCTCACGCACGGTGCCGGCTTCGACGAACCGCCCGGCATACATGACGGCGATGCGGTCCGATATCTCGGCGGCCACGCCGACGTCGTGGGTGACGAAGACCACGGCCATGCCGAGCTCCGCCTGCAGCTCGCGAAGCAGCATCAGGATCTGGATCTGGACCGTCACGTCCAAGGCCGTAGTCGGCTCGTCGGCCAGCAGGATGGCGGGCTTGCAGGCCAGGGCGAGCGCAATCATCGCGCGCTGGCGCATGCCGCCGGACATTTCGTGCGGATAGTTCTTCAGCCGGCGCGCGGCCGATGGGATCGAGACTCGCTCGAGCAGGCGCTGGGCCCGGGCCATGGCGGTGGCGCGGGTGGTGGCTTCGTGCTGGATGATGGTCTCGGCGATCTGGTCGCCGATCGTGTAAACCGGATCCATCGCCGCCATCGGCTCTTGGAAGATCATCGAGACCTCGCCGCCGCGCAGTTTGGCCAACTCGCGCGGCGGCAGCGCCAGGATATCGCGGCCGGCGAGGCGGACCTGACCGTCGACGCGGGCGAACTCCGGCAGCAGGCCCATGACCGCCTTGAGACTGACGCTCTTACCGGAGCCGGATTCGCCGAGGATGGTCAGCACCTCGCCCTGCGCGAGTGCAAACGACACGCCGTTGACGGCGCAGACCTCCGGCGCGCCGCGCTTGCGGAAGCGGACGGTGAGGTCGTTCACCTCGATGGCGGGCACGAGCGGGGAAGCATCAAGCGGCACGGGAGATGTCTCCTCCAGCCTGGGCGTCGGGCACGATACACGCGACGATGTGGCCGGGTTCCGCATCGTGCATTGGCGGCAGCAGCGACGGCACGATGTCGGCGCACGCCGCCTGGGCATAGGAACAGCGAGTACGGAACCGGCAGCCGGACGGTGGATTGATCGGGTTGGGCGGATCGCCCGTGAGCGGCAGCACGGCGGTGCGTCGATCCGGGTCGAGCGTGGGCTTCGAGGCGAGCAGCGCGCGGGTGTAGGGGTGCCGCGGGCGGGCGTAGATCGAATCGACCGGTCCGGCTTCGACGACCCGGCCGAGATACATCACCAGCACGCGGTCGGAGATGTATTCGACCACGTTCAGGTCGTGCGAGATGAACAGGTAGGTGAGGTTCAGCCGCGCCTTGAGTTCGGCCAGCAGGTTGAGGACCTGCGCCTCGACCGACTTGTCGAGCGCGGAGACAGCCTCGTCGAGGATGACGAGGCGGGGTTCCAGCGCCAAGGCACGGGCGATGTTCACTCGCTGGCGCTGACCACCGGAGAGCTCGTGCGGATAGCGTCGGCCGAATTGCGCCGGGTTGAGGCCGACCTGGCCGAGCAGCTGCTCTGCGCGTGCCGTGGCCGCGCGCGCGGCCAGGCCGTGCATGCGCGGTGCGTACGCGATCGAGTCGACCATGGTCAGGCGGGGGTTCAGCGAGGTGTAGCTATCCTGGAATACCATCTGCATCTGCCGCCGCAGTTCGCTGACCGAGAGGCCGCCCGGACTGCCGACCTCCTCGCCGTCGAACACGATGCTACCCGAATCCGGCTGCAGCAGATGCATCAGCAACCGCGCCGTGGTCGATTTGCCGCAACCGCTTTCGCCGACGACACCCAGCGTTTCGCCTTTGGCGATGGCGAAGCCAACGTCGTCGACCGCCTGCACCGTCGCGACCCGGCGGTTCAGCAGGCCACCGCGCACCGGGAAATACTTGCGTAAGCCGGTGACGGTCAGCATCGGCTGAGCCGGGCCGCCCCGGTCCCGCGGATCGACGCGGGCCGCCTGCAGCGCGGTGCTCACTTGCCGAGCCTCATGTCCATCGCCGAGCGGAAGCCGTCGCTCACGAGGTTGAAGCACATTGACGTGACAAAGATCATCAGGCCAGGCAGGGCTGCGACATAGGGCTGCACGTAGATCGATTGGCGCAGCGAATTCAGCATGAGGCCCCATTCCGCGTTGGGCGGGATCACGCCCAAGCCCAAAAACGACAAGCCGGCGGAGAGGATGATGGATAGGCTGACCAGGCTGGTCGCATAGACCAAGATCGGACCGAGCACGTTAGCCAGCACATGGTGGCGGATGATCTGCGACGTCGTCGTGCCGCTGGCCCGCGCCGCCTCCACGAAGTCGAGATGCCGGGACTGGGTGGTCACGGTCTCGGCGATGCGGACCATTGGCGGGATGAAGACGACCGCGAGCGCGATGATTGAGTTCGTCAGCCCGTTGCCGAGCAGGCCGCAGATCGCGATGGCGAGCAGGATCGACGGGAAGGCGTAGAACACGTCCATCGTGCGCATGATCAGCGTGCCGGCCAACCCGCCCATGAACCCGGCGGTGATGCCCAGCACGCCGCCCACCACGAGCGAGACGAGCACCGGTGCGACGCCGGCCAGCAGCGACAGCCGGCCGCCATAGGCCAGCCGGGTCCAGAGATCACGCCCGGTCTCGTCGGTTCCGAGCCAGTGCCCCGGCGTGCCGATCGGCTTAAGCCGCCGCAGAACTGAGCCGGCGTATGGGTCGTAGGGCGTCACCAAAGGCGCGAAGACGGCGACGAGGATGATCGCCAGCAGGATGATCGTCACGATGATGGTGACCGGGTCGCGGCCGAGGCGGCGGCGCACGGCCGCCCAGTAGCCCGGCGTCGGCGCGATCGTTCCGGCGCGATCGGTGATGAGAGCGGCCAGCGCATCGGGCGTGGTTCCAGACATGACTGTCTCCTACCGTCGGATCCGCGGATCGATCGCGGCCTGGGCGATGTCGACCAGCAGGTTGAGGACGACGAAGAAGCTGGCGAGCACGAGGATCGTTGCTTGCAGCACCGGGATGTCGCGGCGGAAGATGGCCAGGTTCAGCAAGTTGCCGGTGCCGGGCCAGTTGAACACGGTCTCGATCAAGATGGACCCGCCCAGCAGGTAGCCGAATTGTAGGCCCATGAGGGCCAGCACCGGCGGGGCGGCGTTCTTGACGATATGCCGCAACACCGGCCGGCGGGTCAGCCCTTTGGCGGCGAGCGCGCCCACGAAATCCTGGCCGAGGATCTCGAGCATGGTGGCGCGGACGAGGCGGCCGATGACGCCCATGGGGATCATGGACAACGTGATCACCGGCAGGACGATGTGGTCCAGCCGCTGCCAGAGCGGCAGGCTGTCGTCGCCCATGCCCTGAGCCGGCAACCAATCGTGGAACACGGCAAAATACAGCACGAGGACGATGGCGAACCAGTAGTGCGGCAGGCTCACGCCGGCGGTGGTGATGGCACTGAGCAGCTTGTCGAGCCAGCGGGCGTGGTTCAGCGCGGCCACGATGCCGAGGACGACGCCGAGCGTGAAGCCGAGCAGGGCGGCGGCGATGGCCAAGATCAGGGTGTTGGCCAGGGCCGTCATGAGTTGGCCGAGCACCGGTGCCGCATTGAAGACAGACAGCCCGAAGTCACCGCGCAGAGCCCGGCCGAGCCAAAGCAAATACTGGACATAGAGCGGACGGTCGAAGCCGTAGGCGGCTTTCATCTGCGCAATGATGTCGGGAGACGCCTCAGGCGGCATCAGCATGTCGATCGGGTTGCCGGGCGCTAGATGCACAAGTCCGAAGATGACCAGGCTAACGCCAAGCAGGATTGGGATCGCCTGGAGTAGGCGTCGTCCCGTGAAGATGAGCATCCGAGCTCCTCCTTTTGGACCGGCGGGGCTACGCTCGGCCAGCGAACGCTAACCTCAGCCGTGCCAGCCGGCTACCTAATTTTGCCTATTGTATGCTCGACCCGACTTTGAGGCGTTTGGAAATTGCACATGGGATGGTCTTTTTGTATTGATTGCACGTTTAGTAAGCAGATCTGTCGAGAGGAGTCTGGCGAGGCGGTCACGCCGTGGCCCCGGGGTAGAACCCGCGATGAGCTTGATTGCCCCGTATGGTCGAGCTGTGCAGCGGAGTGGCACGCCCCTTGCTGCGGCCATTCCCGCCTTACTCTGCAGACACAAAGCCTCGAGGTTTGAACATGCCCGATCGTCGCAGCGTCATTTTCGGCACCGGGGCGGCTGCCCTGCTCTCTCGGGCTCCCGCCGCGCGGGCGGCGTTGCCGCAAGTGCTGCGGGTGGGGATGACGTCGGCAGACCTGCCGACCGTCACCGGCATTCCAAACAATGGTGGCGAAGGGTTCCGTTTTCTCGGCTACCCCGCGTACGACGCTCTGGTGAACTGGGACTTCGGCCATCCCGAGGCGACCGCAGGGATTGTTCCCGGGCTGGCCTCGGCATGGAAGGTCGATGCCGAGACGCCGAAACGCTGGCTGTTCACGCTGCGCCAGGGCGTCATGTTCCATGACGACACCCCGGTCACGGTCGACGCCATCCTGTGGAATTTCGCACGCATCTACGACGACAAGAGCCCGCAGTACGACGCTCCCGCCGCGCCGATCGTGAAGGCGACGGTGTCGATGCTCGACACATACGAGAAGGTCGACGACAATACGCTTGCAATCACCACCAAGTATCCGTTCGGTTTCTTTCCGTATCTTGTGACCCGGATCCTGATCGTTAGCCCGACCCAATGGGAGAAATCGGGCAAGAGCTGGCAGGAGTTCGCAAAGAAGCCGATTGGGACCGGTCCGTTTAAGATCAACCGTGTTGTCGCCGGCCAGTATGTGGAGATGCTGCGGAACGAGAAGTATTGGGACAAGGCCCGTATTCCGAAGCTGGAGAAGATGACCGTCTACCCAATGCCGGAAGCGACGACGCGGCTGGCGGCTCTGCGGTCAGGCCAGGTGGATTGGATCGAGGTGCCCCCGCCCGACTCCATTCCATCGTTGAAGCAAGCCGGGTTCCAGGTCAGTCTATGGCCTTACCCGCATACCTATCCCTACGTGTTCAACACGATGCCGGGCTCGCCGTTCGAGGACGTGCGCGTGCGCCAAGCAGCCAATTACGCGATCGACCGCGAGGGTATGTGCGGCATGCTGAACCAGACCGGCAAGCCAGCGGCCGGGCTGTATCCCCCGGGCAGTCCGGAGTTCGGCACCCCGACCCATCATTACACGTACGACCCGGACAAGGCGAAGGCGCTGCTGAAGGAGGCCGGCTACGGTCCCACGCGGACTCTGAAGGCCAAGATCATGATTTCGACCTCCGGCTCCGGCCAGATGGTGCCGATCCCGATGAACGAGCTCATGCAGCAGAATTTCGCGGCCGTCGGCATGAACATCGAATTCGACGTGGTCGAGTGGGGCACTATGTTGGTCGCGATCCGCAGCGCCCCCAACGCCCCGGCCTCACATGGCGACGACGCCGTCAACATCAGTCTTAGCTACACCGACCCGTCCAGTATGTTCCGATACTATGCGTCGGACAGCTTCTCGCCAACGAACTACAACTGGGGTCACTACAAGAACGATCGGCTGGACGCGCTGCTGCGCCAAGCGCAGTCCATCTTCGACCCGACGGAGCAGACCAAGCTACTAGCCCAAGCCCATTCCATCGTGGTTGACGAGGCGCCTTGGCTGTTCATCGTCCACGACCAAAACCCACGCGGCCTTGCCAAGACAGTCAAAAACTTCAAACCGGCACAAAGCTGGTATCAAGACTTCACCCAGATTACGATCGAGTGATCTCACACCATAGGACTTACGACCGGACGCCAGCGTTCGACCTTGGATGTGTGTTGGTTGCGGGGACGCGCAACCATCTTGATTTGCTCCTAATTACCGACAGCAGAGTTCGCTGATCTCACGCGTGATCTCACCGTTTCATCGGACACCATTGGTGCGCCGGGGCGAGAGGCTCTGCGGCGTTGAGCCCGAGGACGGGATGCTGCCGGCCGACGCAGTGGTGATCGCGAGCCGCCAAGCCAGTGAATTCCGGCCACATGCCGCCCGAAACAGCCCGCAGCTTGCAAACGACCTACGAAGAAGTCTTGCGAAGGATCCAAATGGGCCTCGATACCCGCTCCTACCATCTTCCAATAAGAGCTTGCTCCCGAGCGGTAACGCCCGATAAAGCCGTCAAAAGCCATGTAAGACTCATGTAGCTCCCCATAAGAATTCTATCGTGCCATATAGACGCTAGCGCCAAGTATCGAGCCGTTTTCAACGAGAGAGGCCATGAAACCGTATGTGACGCGTCGTCAACGACTTAGGGTTTCAGGCAAGCCTGAGCTCTTTGATATGAACGTCGTTAAGGATCTTCTTCGCAAATCCTATGAATACGACCACATACTAACTCGCGGTTACGATCGGGCAGCCGCTCAGGACCTGATGCTGTTGAAACGACCGGAGAACCAATCACGAAGGCCTTGTCGATTACCGTAGAGGAAATGATGGTCTTCTTCACCGAAATCGAGCGAAATCATTGCGGAGGTTTGATTTTGGGCCGGAAGAGGCACAAAACTCGCCTGCGGTGGTTCTACAGCTTGAGAGGCAGAGGGCAGATGGCGCAAGGATGTGCCGACACTCTGGCGCAGGTGGACCGTGAGGTCGTGGCGGATGCCCAAAAAGGGCAGAAATCCACAAAGGTAAATACGTTGGCTGAAAGCGGAATAACTATCCCGGAAGCGAAGAGGCGATTGGCGCTGACATTCGGTGTTCCAGCCGATACCGTCGAAATTATGATCCGCGGTTGATCTTCGATGTCGTCCTCGGATGAGGCTCATTCGATGGCATTCAACACCGGACCTGCTACGGCTGCCACCTCGTGTGGTCGAGAGCGGCCGTGGCACACCGCACGGCCGGTTTAATCCCAACCTCCAGCGTCGGAGCCGGCTTATTGCATCGGCGCGAAGTCGGCACGCGCGCAACGACAACATTAGATTGCTTTTCGCGTCGGCTAAAACCTACTCGTACTTTCCAGTTCCCGCGCCGATCGCCACGCCGCTCGACGATACCGACCGGGGCTCCGTGTGGATCGAGCCGAGCGTCGCGGACCAGGCGCGGACCCTGGTCCAGGTCGCGGCGCAGTCCTCCTCCATGCCGTTTGCCGCAGCGGTCGCGGACCGGCCGCTCCGACTGGGTGTGCTCAGCGGTGGCGGCCGCGAGAACGACGTAGCCGCGGCGGCGGCCAGCGACGAGGCCCGGCGCGTTGGCGCCGTCATCGTGGCCCAGGACTCCGCTTCGGCGGCGAACCTTGCGGCGTTTCGGCAGGCCAGCCTGGACGCGGTGCTGGTCTTCGCATCCGGCGAGCAGACGTTGCAGTTCCTTGCAGCGATCAAGGCGCTCGACTGGCATCCCGTGCTGCTCGGCCGGAGCCAGCAGCTGGGGGCCGTGCTTCGCGACCCGGCCTTGGACGCCTGCGCCGCCGCCTTCCTGGTGACGAGCTATGGCGGTGTCGATCCTCGCTCCCGGGGCGCCTACGATTTCAGGCGTGTGGTCGGAGAGCTCGGCGGCGGTCATCCGGAGCTGCTGCGCGACGCCTATGTCGGCGTGAAGCTGTTCGAGCGCTCGCTCGGCACGGCTGGTCCAGCGCTGACGCGGGCGCGGCTCCGCGACACCATCGCTGGCATCACCGATTTCACCACGGGCGTGCTGCCTCCGCTCTCGTTCGGGGCGGATGCATCGCGCCGGGCTGCCGCGCGGGTGATGTGGGTCGACCCGGCGCGCAAGCGACTGGTCTCGCTGGAGAGCTTCCACCCGTCATGAAACGGTCGCGCGAAAGCGGGATGGCGCTGCTGGTCGTGCTCTGGACCTTGCTACTCGTCGGCATCGTCGGGGCGAGCGTGAGCAGTCAGGCCCGCAAACAGGGGATGCTTTCCCGCAACGGCGCCCTGCTCGCCCAGACCGAAGCGGCCGCGGAGGCAGGGGTCATCCGCGCCATCGTCGCGATGCTCGACTTGCGGCCTGAAGCAGCATGGCGTGCCGACGGCCAGGTCCACCGGTTCGTCCTCGACCAGATCTCCGTGGAGATCCGGATCGTGGACGAGGCCGGAAAGGTCGACATCAACGCCGCCCCGCCCGAGATGGTCGCGACCCTGCTTCGGATCTGCGGCGCCTCGTCGGACACCGCCTCCTCGATCGCGGCGGGCATTTCGGACTTGCGACGCGGAGCAGTCACCGGCAGGCCGAAAGGCTTCGAGACCACGTCCGAGCTGCTGGCGATCCCAGGCATGACGCCGGCGCTCTACGAACGGGCAGCGCCGTTCCTCACGGTGCTCACGCGTGCAACGGGCATCGACCCGAGCGTGACCGCCCCCGAACTCCTGGCAGCGTTGGCGGGCAACGATCCGTCACTGGCGGCGATCGTGAACGCATCGCGCGCCGCCGCACCCGGCGCACCCGGCCCCGCCCTGCCCCCAAACGGCTATTTGAGCCAATCCCAGCACAGCGTGTTCACGATCCAGGTCGTGGCGAGCACGGGCGAAACCCGTTTCGGCCGGCAAGCCACGATCCGTTTGACGCACAATGCCGAACTACCCTTCCTGGTGCACTCCTGGAGCCGCATGACGGTTCCTGCAGGGACCGTGCTTGCCCAGCAATGAGCCAAGTTGCGAAATCGATACAGTCAGTGTCGCGGCAGGAGCGGCCCGGTCGGGCACCAGACCGAACAAGAGCGGCGCACCGCCTTGCTGGATGCGCGCCGGGGCGGCGACGAGGCCGGTGCGTAGGCCGTGACCGGCTGGGCCGAACAGAGCGAGGGGCAGCGTGCGGCGGACGATCGTCAGCATGCCAGCGCCGGCGCCGTGAAACAGCACGAACGGGATCGCCGTCGACATGCCCGCTAGGATCAGCACCGGATCCCAGAGAATGCAGCGCCTTCGCGATCTGGGCCGAGGTCAGCGCCGAAGCTCGGCGTAGCAGGCCAATTTGCCATGGCTCAATCTGGGGCGCGGGCGCCAAAGGACGAGTTGCCAAATCTCGGACGCGGCTGTGGGATGGCGCGCCTATAATCTCCGGAGACAGGATGGCCACGCATCGCTTCCGCCCGAGCCGCTACTACAACGCGATCGGCACCGCCGAGCCGTGCCTGCGCGTGGCGGATGGGGACACCATCATCACCGATACGCTCGACGCCTCCGGGCTCGACGCCGACGAGGCGCAGCTCGCGCCACGGCCGAATCCGATGACCGGGCCGTTCTACATCGAGGGCGCGGAGCCCGGCGATACGCTCTCGGTCCGCATCGACCGGCTGACGCCCAGCCGCGCCACCGGCTGGACCTTCTCCCCGCTCGCCTTCACCGTGCTCGACCCGGACGCAGTTCCCGAGCGTCCAGCGAATGAGCGCGCGATCTGGACCATTGACGGCAACGCCGGGACCGTGCGGCTGCGCGAGCCGTCGGCCGGCCTCGAGAATTTCGCGCCGCGACTCGCGCCGATGATCGGGTGTTTCGGCGTCGCGCCGCGGCTCGGCCAGGCGTTCTCGACGGCGACCAGCGCCGAGAATGGCGGGAACATGGACTACCGTCGGTTCGCGCCGGGTACGACCGCCTGGTTCCCCGTCGCAGTCCCCGGGGCGCTGTTCTACCTCGGCGACGGCCATGCCTGCCAAGGCGATGGCGAGATCGTCGGCACCGGCATCGAGACGTCGTTCCAGATGGAGGTGACGTTCCGGGTGCTGAAGCGGAGTATCGCCTGGCCACGCGGCGAGACGGCGGACGACATCTTCACAATCGGCAATGCAAGGCCGCTCGATCAGGCGCTGCAGCACGCCACCACCGAGATGCTGCACTGGCTCGGGGAGGACTACGGGCTGGACGCGCGCGCGGCGAGCCACCTCATGGGCCAGGTCGTGCGCTACGACGTCGGAAACGTTTTCAATCCCGCCTTCACCGTCGCATGCCGCATTGCCAAGCAGTGGGTGGCGAAGCCTCAGTCGATGCGATCGTAGGCCAGGTTCCGGGCGAGCCAGCAGCCGACCTGGGCCGTGACAACCCGGCCGGACGCATCACGCCGGAATGCGAGCGTCCAGTCTCCAGGCGGCGTATGATCGAGCGCGCGCGGGCAGGGCAAGGTCCAGACGTCGTCCGCCACCGGGTCGAGCAGCTCCATGCGGCCGGCGCCGAGGTGGCGCATTACCCAGCGCCGCGATGCTACCGTCATCCCGTGCCTCCGATGCGCACCTCCGAAGATCATGGATGGGGCACCGGGTCGGAGTCCCGGGTTCAGCTGGCTGGCCTAGCCCCATCGGAAATGACGATGGCACAGACAAGCGAGTTGGACCTCGTCAGTCCCGATACCGCCGATGACACGACGGCTGCACACCGCGCGAGACCAGTGGCATTGTCCACACCACCCCGCCCCCGAACTGTGCGGCTTCCCGGCCGTCGATCGTCGCGCAGAGGTGCACCTCGTCCGGGCCGCTGGTGCAGCCGTGACAGGTGATCCGAAGCGCCACGTGGGCCAGCGTAGCGGTCGAAATGCGCCGATCCCTCGCCATCACGCCAAGGGCGATCACCCGGCGCTCGCCACAGCCGCATGACACCTCGAGGAAGTGGTCGCGCATCGTCTGGACTTGGGCGGCGAGCGCGAGGGCTCGGTCGTAGAGCAGCTCTGGCATTTGGAGAAACGAATCCAGAACTTGGGTCCGGAGTTTAGTCTCGGTTCCTACACAAACGAGATGGGGCGACGCGAGGGCCGCATGGCCAGATCCCAAGCGATTAGGCCTTGATAGCCGGAGCAGATTAACCGTCGGTGAATTCAAGTGAGAGGCTGGATTTCTACCAGCCGTCGCGACCCAAGTTCCATTCAGGCCACGTCTGCGGCGCCAATGCCGTCTGCTCTCCTCTTTCGCGCTGGCCCGCCAGGAGAGCGGAGCGGGGGCTTGCGGATGGGAATACCGTCCAACGCGAATAACCTATGATAACCCGCCGTCGATGAACGAGCGGTGAACCGCTCTCCAGCGAGCTTCATATTTCGCCAGCTTTCATCGTCGCGATGATGCTGCCGTGTTTGGAGACGGTGACCTAGATCCGCTCCTCTTTGCTCACAGTGCCGGCCTCGACGAGCCGCAGTGTCGGCTCTTGGGATGCGTTTAGCGTCTCCCCAAAGCGCCGCCCGAGCTCAAGGACATGCTCGACCAGCGGGCCACGTCGTCGAGCTGCCTGCTGCGCAAGAGCCACCGCCCGATCGAGGCATCGCTGTTAAGTCATCCGATTAAGTTCCTGCAGGGACTGGAGGATGCGCTTGTTCGCCTCGATCTCGTGCGCCGTTGGTGCCGGGCTTGGGGGTAAGGCGGGCAGCACGGTCGCGGTGAGAGTTTTCGGCTGACCCTCGCGGCGACGATGGTCCCGAACCCGGCTAAGCGCCGCCCACAAGCTGATGCATCCGTCCTCTGCAATCGCTGACACAACCAGTCCCAACCATTACCAGGAACAGCCTGAATCGCCGCCCGTAGCCGACGCCAGCCCTTTCAACCGTATTCGTCAGAACCGGATCGCCCTGCCGTGCCGATTGACACGCTGGAGGCTTTCCCTGATCATCATTTCTGTGCCGGAACAGTGGGCTCGCCGTTCCGTCACGTCAGGAGGTAGATCGCGTGCGCAGCTCCTATCGGGCTTATTTCGCCGTGGGCTTGACCCTTCTGGTGCTGTTTGCTGTGGGAAATGCATGGGCGCAAGGCGATGCCGCGCAAGACTTCCGGCAAGACTGCCGGGCCGGCGTTCAGGCCCCGTTGAACATGACGCCGGTCACGCTCCGGATCTTGCAGACGAGCTTGATCCCCGTTCCGGCGACTGACGGATTTGTCCATCTGGCCTACGCGGCACAGGTCACGAACGTCAGTCCCTTTGCGGTCGTGATCTCGTCGATGGTGCCCGCGGACCCAGCGACCGGGTTCGAGCCCAGCGGCATCAACCGCGTGGTCGACCGAGACGGGCTGGATGTCACCGGTAAGGTGTTCCCGTTCCGACACTTCATCGCCAGCACCGGGCTGGAGCCCGGCGGTTCCGCGGTCAGCTTTTTCGATGTCCGTTACGGCCGACCGCAAGACGTCCCTCGCTCCCTCGCCCATCGAATATCGGTCAAGGTCGATGGGCTCCAGCCGCCGGAGATTGACGAAGCGACCGACCCCATTCCGGTCGGTTGCCTGCAACCGATCGTGCTCGCGCCGCCACTCGCCGGTCCCCGCTGGTGGAACAGCAACGGTTGCTGTGGAACCTATGCGCCGCATCGCGGCGCGGTTCTGCCGTTCAATGGCGAACTCCAAGTGCCGGAGCAGTTTTCGATCGATTTCGAGCAGCTGACGCCGGCCCGCGGCTGCTGCACAGGACCTGTCACGGACCTCAGCTCCTGGCCGTTCTTCGGCGCCCCGGTGCTGGCGGCCGCCGATGGCGTAGTCGTTGAAGCGGTGGACGGCATGCCGGAGCAGGTCCCGGGCAAAAATCCGGATGGGATCAAGCCGATCGACGCGCCCGGCAACCACATCATCGAGTATGTCGGCGGCGGATACTATATTCTGTATGCGCATCTGAAGACGAATACCGTGCCGGGCAATCTCGTTCCTGGCGCAAGGCTGCGCCAGGGCCAGCAACTCGGACAGCTGGGCAACAGCGGCAACTCAAGCGCGCCGCACCTGCATTTCCAGGTCATGGACCGTCCATCGGCGCTCGATGCGGTCGGTCTGCCGTTCGTGTTCGATCGACAGGTCCTGCAAGGACAGGTCATCGGCACTGACAGGGCCGCCAACGACACCTATGACATGGGCGGGGCGCTGACGGTGGAATACGGGACGCCGCGGCTAGTTCGGAATCGTATGCCGTATGAAGGTCAAGTTTTCAGCTTCGATCCGAAATGACGGTCCTGGTCGGCATTGGCCGGCTCAGGGTGCTGGGCGTTGTCACGTTCGCCCTGTTCATGGACTACCTCATCTATGGCCTGATCGTGCCCCTGGCCCCCTACTCACCGGCGGGCGCGATGACCGAGGATCGGCTGGCGTTGCTCTACAGCTCGTACGCGCTCGGTGTGCTCGCCGCGACGCCGCTGTTCGGCTATCTCGGCGAGCGGATCGGCTACCGGCGGCCGATGATCATCGGGGTCGCGCTGTCCGGCGTCGCGATCGTCCTGTTTTGGCTCGCACCGAACTTGCCGTTGCTGCTGCTTGCCCGCTTGTTCCAGGGCGCATCGGCGGCGGCCACCTGGACCGTCGGTCTCGCGCTGGTTGCCGAGCACTATCCGCAGAACCGGGTCAGGATGATGGGCTACGCGCTGATCGGCAGCACGGCCGGTTCGATCATCGGACCGGTCATGGGTGGTGGCTTGCAGCAATTGGGCGGCTACAGCCTACCGCTCGCGGCGACGGCCGCGCTGGTCGCCGTCGATTTCATCATGCGCGTGTTCGTCCTCCCGGCGGAGCGCACCCATGCGCCGTCGAGTCCGGACCTGCGTTCATTGCTGCTCGACAGGTCCGTTCTTGTACCGGCGCTGGCGACGGCGCTCGCGGCGTTCGGCTGGGGCACGGCCGAGCCGCTGCTGCCGCTCTATCTCGAGCGCGGGGGCGCTACCGCGTCGGAGATCGGGTTGATGTTCACCGCTGCGCCCGTCGCCTACGGACTCTGCGCGCCGCTGGTCGGCTGGGCATCGGAACGCATCGCGATCCGCCGGGTCATCATCTTCGGCGTTGTCGGGATGGCGTGCAGCCTGGCCGCCATCAGTCAGCTCGGCGGCACGCTGGCGATCGGCTGCGGACTTTGCATGCTCAGCGCGACCTTCGCCTTCACGCTTAATCCGGCCTCGGCCGAGCTGGGCGACGCGGTCGATCGGCTCGGCCTCTCCTGCTACGCCGCGGTCTACGCCGTCTACAACATCGCCTATTCGGTTGGCATGATGACAACAAATGCGCTGGCTGGCACCGCCGCCCGTTGGATGAGCGTCCCGCAAATCCTGCTCGGCGCCAGCATGGCGCTCCTGGTGTTCATACCGCTGCTCCTGGTCAAGGGCCCGGACGCCGAAGCGGCCAAGTCGTGACCCAAGTTTTTCTTTCCCAGTACGGGGCCAAACGATGAACCAGCTCTTGGATAACTCGGACACGCTGCTGGCCGCAATCGACAACGGCAGGATGCTGCCGAGCGGTTGGTATACCGATCCGGACATCACCGAGCGCGAACTGCAGCAGATCTTCGGCAAGAGCTGGGCCTATGTCGGCCCGGCGAACGAGCTGAAGGCCGTCGGCGACTACATCACCGGCTACATCGGCGGACGCATCCCGGTCGCCGCGGTGCGTGGCCCGGACGGGCTGCACGGGCTGGTCAATGTCTGCCGCCATCGCCGGCACGAAGTGATGAAGGGGCGCGGCAACGTCAAAGCGTTGCGGTGCGGATATCATGGCTGGACCTACAACCTGGCCGGCCGCTTGCAGGGCGCGCCGCGCACCACGGGCGAACCCGGCTTCCGGCTCGAGGATTACCCGCTGCTGCCGCTCCGTGCCGAGACGCTCGGTCCTTGGGTGTTCGTCAACGCCGACCCCGGCGCGCCGCCCGTGCGCGAGCAGTACGGAAAGGTGCTCGACATCGTCGCCCAGAGCGGAGTCGACTTCGACTCGCTCGTGCTGCATTCTCGCGAAGATTGGCAATCCTACGCCAATTGGAAGACGATGCTCGAGAACTTCCTCGAGTGCTACCATTGCGCCATCGCGCATCCCGGGTTCAGCGCGGCCATCGACGTCATGCCGGACAACTACAATCTCGCCGTGCATGGCTGGTTCTCCAGCCAGGTCGGCATGGTGCGGCAGTCCGCCTTGGAGGGCCGGAGCCAGGTCAAGATCTACGACGCGAGGGGCGAGGTCGCGCAGGCGCAGTATCATCTGCTGTTTCCTAACATGACGGTCAACGTCAATCCGGGTTTCCCCAACTTGTCGATCGACGTCTGGTGGCCGAACGGGCCCAACGGGACCAAGGGGTTCTCCGAGCAATATTTCGCGCCCGGCGTCTCGGAAGAGTTCGCGCGCGATCTGATCGAATTCAACCGCCAAGTCGGGGTCGAGGACGACGACCTGACCAACTCCGTGCAGCGTGGCCTGCGGGCGGACATCGTCAAGGAGGGCCGCTATCTCACCGGCGCCGAGCACCTGGTCGGGCATTTCCAGAAACTAGTCGTGCACATGCTCAAGGGCGACGGCGCCGCCCTGGCCGCCGTCGCCTCGGTCCCGCCGGAAGGCATCACTCATGGCGTTTCCGTCGAGCCGACCGCCTCCGTCGCACCCGAAGAAGACCGCGGCCTCTATACCGTGCTCGAGGTCACCCGCGTCGAGCGGGAGAGCGACCTCATAACCTCGTTCTACCTGCGCCCCGCCGACGGCGCCGCCCTGCATCCCTGGCAGCCCGGCCAGTTCCTGCCGATCCGGCTTGCCATCCCGGGCCAGGACACGCTGGTGCGGCGGACTTACACGCTTTCCTGCGCCAGCAACCCCGACTATTACCGGTTGAGCATAAGGCGTGGTGATAACGCCGCGTTAGTCTCTCAATTCCTGCATGCCAACGCCAAGCCCGGGTTCAAGCTCGAGGCGATGGCGCCTCGCGGACGATTCGTGCTCGCGGACAGCGACCGCCCGGTCGTTCTGCTCTCGGGTGGAGTGGGCCTCACGCCGATGATCGCCATGGCGGAGCACATCGTCGCCGAGGGCAAGCGGACTGGCCGATTCCGGCCGATTTACTTCATCCACGGCACGCGCAATGGCCGGGTCCACGCGTTCCGCGATCATGTCCGCGCGCTCGCGGCGGCGCATCCGCAGTTCAAGGTGCATATCAGCTACAGCCATGCCGGCGAGGGCGATGCGGCCGGCGCGAGCCACGAAGCGGACGGCACGGTGTCCATCGATACGCTGAAGCGGACTCTGCCGTTCGGCGACTACGATTTCTACTTGTGCGGCCCGGCCGCCTTCATGCGCTCGCTGTACGAAGGGCTGACCGGCATGGGTATCGCCACGAACAGGATCTTCTACGAGTCGTTCGGCCCGGCCACCGTACTGAAGCGCGAGGCACCGGCGCCGGCCCCGACCGCACCGGTGGAGGCCGCCTCCGCACCGGTGCGCTTCGTCCGCTCCGACATCGGCGCCGAATGGTCGCGCGAGCGAGGGACGCTGCTCGAATTTGCGGAATCGCTGGGCATCGCGCCGCCATTCAGCTGCCGCTCCGGGATTTGTGGGACGTGCGCGACACCCATCCTGGGCGGTGCGGTCGACTACCTGGAGGAGCCGGTCGCGCCACTCGAGACGGGGGAGGTTTTGCTCTGCTGC
The DNA here is from genome assembly GCA_963835135.1 of uncultured Alphaproteobacteria bacterium. Lineage (GTDB taxonomy): Bacteria > Pseudomonadota > Alphaproteobacteria > Acetobacterales > Acetobacteraceae > JAVVHH01. The sequence continues at coordinate 4,885 of CAWIEF010000004.1, read as the reverse complement.
TCGGTGCCGCGGCCCGGGGCCGAGGTGGTCCTCGATATTTGAGCGAGGCTGCGCCCGGTCGAGCGGAAAGTCTAAGCAGGGATAAGCGGAAACAGCAGGCTAGGAGAGGCGGATGGGATGGGGTTTCTTGCGGCGTGAGGTGTGCGGCCGCTTACTTGCCCGCGTCGAAGTATGGTTGTGCGCTGCATGTTGCGGTCTGGTGGCTGGCCCTGTGCTCGCGCAATCCGGCGTGCCGACCGCGACCTATCCTGTCGGGGTGATCCAGGAGGAGTTCGTCGACCCGGCCGAGGGGGGGCGACCCTTGGACTACATGCTGATCTATCCGGCCGCTCCGGACAACGCCGCCGCCCCGTTCAAAGTCTTCCTGTCCAGCAACCTGCATCTGTACAAGGACGCACCGTTGCTGGCCGACGGGCTGAAGCGGCCGCTCATCGTCTTCTCGCATGGGGCCGGCGGCAACGCCTCGACCTATGCGTGGTTCGGCGAGTACCTCGCCTCGCACGGCTACATCGTCGCGATGCTCTATCACTATCGGGCAAACACGTTCGAACTCGAGCGCCCTGTATGTCCGCAACAGGCTGTGGCAGCGGCCCCACGATATCGGTCTGGACATCACGCACCTGCTTGAGGACAAGGTTTGGGGGCCGCGGATCGACCCGAACCGCATCGGCGTTGCAGGGCATTCGCAGGGTGGTTTCACCTCCCTCTGGATCGGCGGCGCGGCCATCAATCCCCAGCTCTATGCGGACTATCTGCGCGGTTGGAAGAACCGGGCGGAGGTGCCAGCCTATTTGCGCCAGCAGATGACCCTCGATGTCGGCCCAGCGCTCGACGTGCGGGACGCGCGCGTAAAGGCGGCCTTTGCCATGGCGCCCGGCGACCTGCCGGGATTTGGCATGGATGCGGCCGGGCTGCAGAAGATGGCGATCCCAGCCTACATCATCGTCGGCGCCGGCGACACGACCGCACCGCCCAAGGACAACGCGGAGTTCGCCGCGAAATACATCCCCGGCGCCCGGCTCGACGTTCTCCCGGGTCCAGTCGGTCACGAGATCTTCGACAACGAATGCGACCAGATCGGACGCGACAACTATCCCGAAGGGTGCGTCGATGCGCCCAGCGTGGATCGGGCTAAGCTGCATGACTACATCGGGAGCGTCGCGTTGCAGTTCTTCGATTCCGTTTTGGGTGTCTCGCGACCGGGAGCGAACTGATGCGATCGATCCTCCTCGCGCTCGTCCTCGCGCTTACGAGCGTTACCGCCTGCCGCGCCGCGGTCGACGACCCGGTCCTGGCCGAAGCGACCGACCTGCTTGGCGGCGTCATGTTCCTGGACTCCGGCGCGCCCGGCATGGTCCTCGTGGTCGTGCGCGGCGACGCGACGCTGTTCCGTTTTTACGGGGAAACGGAGAAGGGCAGCAAGCGCACGCCGGACGGTGCAAGCTTGCTGCGGATCAACTCCATGACCAAGGTGTTCACGTCGGAGGTGCTGGTCGCGCTCGCCGCCGACGGCAAGCTTGCCCTCACCGATACGCTGCAGCGGTTCGCCGGCGATGCGAAGGTGCCCAGCTTCGGCGCGCGCCCGATCACGTTGCTCGATCTCGCCACCCACTCGGCCGCGCTGCCGCGCGAAATGGGCGACGCACCCGAGGGTGTCAGCCCCCGAGCCTGGCCCACGCGCGAGGACCGCTGGAAATGGCTGCCGGGCTACACGCTGCCCTGGGCTCCCGGCACCGTTGCCGCCTACTCGAATGTCGGGTTCGACCTGTTGGCCGACGCGGTTGAGGTGGCCGGCGGCCAACCCTATCCGGAGTTGCTGCGCCGGGTCACCGAGCCGCTCGGGATGACCGACACCGGCTTCGCGCCGACGCCGGAGCAATGCGCGCGGCTAATGATCGGCTCCGGGATCGGCGGCCCCGCGCCCTGCGGCGACACGCGCGCGACCGCGGGCAGCGGCGGCCTCTACAGCACGGCGAACGACATGGCGCGCTGGCTGCGGCACAATCTTGACGATGCAAACGGGGTGCTGACCCTTAGCCACGCGGTTTACCGCCCGCGTCAGGCCATACCGGTGGCGATCGGCTTCGATGAGGCGTCGCCAATGGCTGGCCTCGGCCTCGGGTGGGTGTTCGCGGCGGCACATGGAATCCAGCCGGCGCTGCTCGAGAAAAGCGGCGGCGGCGCGGGGTTCATGAGCAACATCGTGTTTGCGCCGGGCCGCGATGTCGGGGTGTTCGTCGCAGTCAATCGTGTGGATTTTCCCATGTTCTTCGGCCTGACCGAGGCCGCGCACAAATTGGTCGCGAGCCTCGTCACGCGCTGACAGGACCGCACAGCCCTTTAGCAATTTTCGACCACCGTTGAGCGCCGGTTTGGCGTTGCCGCCGGCCGCTCGCGCTCAATCCAGCAGTGGGCCGAGCGGTGGCCAGTTTAAGACCGCGGCGGCCCGGCGCAGGAGAGCCGTCGCCAGCGTCGTGCCGTTGTCGGAGGCGGTCATCACCACCATGCCCTGCCCGGTCTCGGGGAAGACCAGCATATAGCCTTGGTAGCCGACATTCTGGCCGCGTTTCATGGCCACGAGACCGCTTCCCGACCCGGCGAGCGCCGCACCGAGCCCGTAGGGCCCGCCATTCTGTGGGGACAGCATCGTTCGGGCCATCGCCCGGTCGAGCAGCCAGTTGTCTTCGCCCCGGTACGCGCGCGTGATGACGATCAACAGCTTGGCCAGGTCGGTGGGAGTGGACCACAGGCCGCCAGCGGCCAACTCCGGCATCACACGCCAGCCGCCCGGCAGCTCAGCGCCGTTCGCAAGATGTCCGGCCGCGATCCGCCCCAGCAGCGCGTGCGGCGGCGGCTGGACGAAGACGCTGTCCGACATGCCCAGCGGCCGGAACAGCAGATCCTGCATCGCCTCGGCGAAGGGCCGTCCGGTGGTGTCCTCGATCAGCGCCTGAACGATCTCGTAGCCGCCGCCGGAATAGGCGTAAGCCTGACCGGGAACGCGCTCGACCCGCACCGGCCGCGAGTTCGCCGGAGGCACGCCGTCGAGGATTTGCCCGAGACCCGGGAGTGGCGCTCCCGGTTCGTAGCCGAGATAGCCGGGTACGCCGACGCCGCCCGTCATGCTCAGCAGGCCGCGCAGGGTGACCGGGTGGCCCTCCGTCAGGTCGCTCGCGGGCAGGTGCCACGAGACCAGTTCCGCCGTGACATCCCGGTCCAGATCGAGGCGGTGTTGCTGTACCAGGCGTAGAGCCGCAACCGCGGTGACGAGCTTCGACATCGAGGCCGCCTGGTAGAGCGTTCGCGTTGAGGCATCGCCGAACGCCCGTGCCCAGGCCAGTTCGCCGTGGTCGATCAGTGCGATGCTTACGGAAGGGTTGTTCAGCTTCGTCAGGGCTTCGCCAAGATCGAGACGTGCCGCGATGCCGCCACCGGGCTGGGCAATCTCCAAGCCGCGCTCGAGGCCTGCGAACCGATCACGGTCACGTCGCAACTCTGCCGGAGCGGCCAAGGGCGCAAGTGAACAGAGGAGGCTGGCAATCGCGATTATGCCGGCGGATGGGCGGGACAACGCACCTCCGTGCGATTTCGAGCGAGCGAGACTACGATCCTAAGCGAAGGGTTATGGAACCCCGGCAGTGGCGGGCCCCCGATGGGCGGCCTGCTGCAGATAGGCGACCAGCGCATCCAGGTCGGAGTCCGGCACGGCCTCGGCGCCGAACCCAGGCATTTGCTGCAGCGGCCAATAGCGCACGGCGCGCGGGTCACGCACGATCGCGCGCAGCCCTTGCTCGGTCAGGTATTCCGTCGCGTTCATCGGTGAGCCGAGATCGGGCCCCATCTCGCCCGCGCCGCCGCCGTTCAGCCGGTGGCAGGGCAGACAGTTGGCGACGAACACGAGTTCGCCCCGACGGGCCGGCGCATCCGGCAGCAGCGAAGGGTCGGTGGCCAGTTGCGGCCAGCGATGCGCCGGGCTTTCGACTTGAGCCAGGCTGGCCAGCTGATACGGCCATTGCTCGCTCGACACGCCGGACTGCGGGGCATTCTGCCAGACAAGATAGAAAGGGCCGGGACCACTCGCCTTGCCGGGCAGATCCGGCCAGGGCTGGCCGGGCGGCTCGACGGCGATCCAGGGGACCGCGCCGCCGGTCGCGGCCCTCCTCACAAGCGAAAGCGGTATCTGCGCGACGAAGCCGTCCGTTGCACGCGATTCCAGCGTGTCGGAGGAATTGTCGGGCGGCAGCTCTGCCAGCAGCGCCAGCAGTGGCACGGCGCGATAACGCGCGGCACGCCCGAAAGCGACATCATTCGCAATGGCCACCTCGGTGACATCCGGCCGCGCCAGCATTTCGGAGGCGGTCAAGCGACGTGTGACCCCGGCCCGACTAAGCGCAAGCGACGGTTCGCCGGCGCGTGCCTGCGCGGCGCTTGCCGCGACCGCCAACAGCCAAATCATCAGCCTCGCCAGCTTCCGCATGACCACCTCGTCGCGACGGTGGCATCATAGCCTGACCCGCGAGTTCGGCCACAACACTAAGCTAGGGCCTGTGGAAACTTAGAATTGAACTAACCCGCTGACGCGTGATGACCTCGGGATCGCGGCGAGCGAGCTCTCTGGTCTGCGAAGGTTTGGGTGTTCCCGAACCCTGAACGGGAGGTCCGCCGATGACCGAGATGAGCTCCCGTCGCCGCCGCATGTTAGAGGACCTGACTGTCCGCATTTGTAGCTGGACACCTCCAAAAACCCACTGGTCAGATCGTAGGTGTTCTGATTCCGTTGATCTGACGATTGCGGGGGTTAGGGATGGGTCGGCAGCCTGGATTCTTTGATGTCGCGGATCGGCTGCAGCAGCTCTCGACCAAGGGTGACGATCTCGAGCGGATT